>DIUE01000050.1 GCA_002435795.1 Bacteriovoracaceae bacterium UBA6166
CTCGCCAGCATTAAGGTAGCACAAGTCATTTTTAAAATAGGCCTTGAAGCATTTACCAAATTCGGCAAGTCTTAAATCAGTTTCTAGGCGCTGATAGCTCTGCGCCCTTTGCTCTTCACTCATTTGCTCAAGATCAGGTGGAGTGACCTTAAAGAATCTGGATTCATCTCCAGAGAGAGAAATAAGCTTGTCTTCGTTGATTGAGTAGAGAGGAATCATTGTCTCTCTCCTTTTAGCCGCTCAATCTCATCGGCCCATAGGTAATGAGTAGGCCGACTCAAGCGATACCTTAAAGATGTAAAGTCGATATATTTTTTAAAGATTTTTCTAAGTCCAAAGATCACAGTGCAAAAAGTGAGTGATGTGATGAGCGAAAAGTTAAACTGTCCCATCAAGTTAAAGCTGATCGCTAGGATAAATAGATCAGCAACTTCAAACCCAAAGATCACAGGAGCTGCCTTAAGAAATTGAGGATAGCGAATTGGTGTCATCATCTACCTCAATGTCCCAAAGAACCCAACGATGGCACTGGCCATCGAAACAATCAAAAGTCCGATGATATTTCTTGAAGTCTTTTGACTTGCTTCTTGGCTTCCAAGCATGAAGTAGAGCCCACAAATAATTAGCCCTACTAGACCAACAGCCTGAGCAACAGACTGAAGCTCCTGACCGACTCTCTCAATAGGCGCTCTAAGACTTTGAGCTTTAGCGAGACTTGAAAACAAAAATAGATATATTAAAACAATGGTCTTCATTGATTTTCTCCTAGTTGTGATAATTTTTAATGATTGAGCTGACGCTAATACTAAAAGGCTGTTTGTAGTGAATCTTCTCTCCACGCTGGATTAAATCCCATCTCACGGTGGAGGCCCAATCATTAAACCCCGTTGATTCGACCGATATAGGCCATTTATTTTGTCCAGCTATGTTTGAAATATGCAATGGACAATAGTAGCGATCAGCCCCAGTCATACTGGTAAGTTTTAAGCCGTTAAAAGTGCTTTTATTTCGAGTCTTAAGAGTTAGAAAAATAACATTCTCTTGCGCTTCGTGAAAGTCTTGAATCTCAGTCAAGTCATTGATGGTGAGATGAAGGTGATCTTCAAGCCATCTGGTGGAGACTTTGTTTTCTTTAATGAGATCAGTTAGCTTAAACTCTGAATCATTGATAATAAGTCCAATGTCTTCAAGCTCTCCTTTGAAATCTCTTTCAAATGTAAATGACTCACTTCTATTTTCAACTCTGGCGACATCAAATTTACAGGTGAATTGAGGAGCGGTGCAATTACTCCCACAACTACCGCCTGCTGAGTGGATTTGATCGCTAAAGGTTTTGACCTTTTTTCCATCACGCCTATATGGGCGAAGTTGAAGACTGACTGTAGAGTTTCTTGAGATATTGCCAAGGGGATAGATTTCATAGTCATCACCGCCTGTGATTCTATGCCTTAATGTATGAACCTTCTCCTGAGATTGTTTTGCAAGGTCTCTTCCTGTTAAATAGCTCAGGATGATGGTGTCACTAGGGCCAAATTCATGATCGAGGTAATGACGGCTAATTCGGTCGGTAAAAACGAACCATCGACCTTTTTTATCCTCAAACTTCACTTCTTCAAGATAGGTATAGTCTCGAAGATTATTTTCAAATTGACCAAGCTTTGTGAGCTGATCATTCTCAACTCGAAAGTTCTTGTCCATAATTTGAGTCAAAATATTATCGGCCCTAGATTTTCCACTTCTTGAAGCAACAAAATAGCGATCTACGTTTAGAGGGGTGTCGATAATGATTTGAGTAGATTTATTCTTGATGGAGTCCATTAAAGTTTTAAAATCCACGCCGTCTTTATCTGGAAGAGAAAAGTTTTTAACCTCTGAGACAATAAACTCACCTTTAGTGAGAAAATTGTCTTGAATCAGCTCGATGGGAGCATTTTCGATTAGGACTTTGAAAGTTTCAGTCTGTTCTGAGAGAAAACTTCTATCAATCTTAGCCGTTTCAAGCAGCTCCCATGCTTCTCTTGAGTAGCTGTAATAGTAAAAGCTAAGCTCTAAGTCTTTTACTGATCTATAGATTTGGTTTCTATTGAGCCTTGCGGTGTTTTCAAGTTCGATCTGAATATTTGAGATGTGATAGGTTTCATGCCTAAGTTCATTACTATCAAATAGAGTACTTTTCTCTAACAGAGTTTTTAAATATTCCCCTGAATCTATCTCGGGATATTTAACCCATGTGAGATCATGCTCTTGTAGCTCGGCCCAAGTATGAGTATTGAACCGTCCAACACGAGCGGCCTCTTGATGGGCCTTGTCTCGTGCTAGGATACTTCCCACTCGATACTGAAAGCTCGGATCACTTCGGCCAACTTGGGTATCAAAGAGAACTGTCTCGCCAGACCGAACTATTTCATTGGTTTCCTTGCTTCTAAATTCCCAGAAGATTGTGATCTTGAAGTTTTGAAGAAAACGAATTCTTAAATCGGGGACTTCTGCGATAAATGGATTGAGTCCCATTTGTAGTTTGTCGTAGTCGGAGATCATGTCTCCTGAGGTATTGAGAGAGCGAAGCTCATCAGCATCTAAATCTTGGTTTTGCCCATCAGTGGTTAAGGTATCCGACCGTTGTCTTCCATTGTCTGGTGGAGCTAGTTCGTCTTCAGAACTGTTAAATGAGCATGAGGAAATAAGTAGAGCGAGTGCTAAGAAAATAAGTTTCATAAAAGTCTCCAATTAAAGCTTGAGGTTCATGCGTCTGATGAGTCTGCGCATACGCATGACTTCTTCACGGACACGGTGGTTGTGAGTGAGTTCATTGAGGCTGATGGCCGATAAAAAGCGCTCGATTTCCAAGGCGAGGAAGTTCATGATCTCCTCCCTTCGATTGAACTGATTGTTCTTTGAACTCGACTGGCCGAGTCAGTAAGGTTCTGGTTATTGGCGATTTCTTCGATCGACAAGGCCCCGAGAAGTTCTCGAAATGAGTCTTGGAGATTTTTCAGATTGGTGTGAGGTTTAGGACGCAGTGCAAACATAGAAACTCCTTTTTTCAGGAGTAGCTAAAACACTTGCGCCCCTATTATGACTTGCATAATATGCGGCGAAAGAGTCTAGCTACTCTTTAGTTATTAGGTCTTGGGGTCAAATCTTGGCGGATGGAACCCAAGGCCTTTTTTCGTTTAGGCACAAATGATTACTGAAGCTTGAGCGCAAAAGACAAGGGCCCGAAAAAAGTATTTGGCAGACGCTTTGCGCAAGTTAAAGAACTCTGCCAAAAAAAATTATTGCAACTGCTTAAAATCAGAAAAAGGGCATTCTCAGCTTTCTACCTATGCCTTGCATAATCAAAAAACTTTTCCTATATAAAAATACAAAATAAAGGCTATTGGAGTCGCAATGCTTGATTCTACAAACGAATCAATTCTTTCAAGTATAAAAGCAAAACCTCTCTACGAGAGGATTCAGCTTGATTTATTTGAGAGGCTGAACAGCTTTCCGTCAACGAGTGCGGCTTACGCTTCGTTTGAAAAGCTCACAAACAAAGACCGTAGAACTCTTAAAAACTTTCTGGGGTCAAAAAGCACCCCCTATCCAAGCACTATCGTTTGCTTTTATAAATGGGTTTATAAAACGGAAAATGAGAGCGAAGTTCTTGAACAACTCTCTTTGGAAATTAAAAATTATCTTAAGGCCAATGGATACAATATCAATTTGAAAAAGAAAGACCTCAACCATATTATCTTTAAAACCAAAATTCATTTTGAGCTTTATCTTATGAGCGAAGACAACAATGTCTTCTCTCGAAATACTGTGCTTAGACTCTATGGTGAGGCTGGTAAAGAGGCACTTGACGAGCTTCTTTTAGAAGAAGTTGTAAGCGCAATTAGTGATGAAAGTTTTACAACTGGTCGTTATCGAGCAGACCAAACGACAAAATATTTTCAGGAAGCTTCTTCTTTAATTCATGGGCTTGTTCCATGGGCGAAGATTGAAAAAAATCCGATGACTAAGGATGCGGTAGCAAACCTTGGTAACTTTCTTGTACCTAAAGGAAAAGAAGACGAAGTAGATAAACTAGTTGGCGAGTTTTGGAAGAGATTGAATGATCTTCATACTGAAGGTCTCAAGGTCGCTGACTCTAGTAAGGTCACGAACTATCTTTACTCACTTCTCTTATTCAAACCTAAAATGTCAGATGTAAGTGACGAGGAGACTGAATCATGAAAAAGAAGATTATCTTTCTCGTCCTTGTAAATCTTTTTCTCACTTTTTCTGTAAGTGCTGGCCCTGGGGGAACAGGTGGTATTGGAACTGTTCCAACTTTGAGAATGAATGGCGAAATCATGCTAAAGCGAGATGAAATATCTGCACTTATAGCAAGAAATGGAGACTATGCACGTCTTAACGATCTAGCAGAAGGCTTTGTTCGTTTTAAAGGAGTGAGGGTTCTTGGTGACCGTATAGAACTGGCAGAGTCACACGAGCTTGAAGCCGTAGTGCTATCAACTGGCTTGGAAAGCCGCATATCAAAGCTTACTGGTGGAGATATGGGTGGTGGAGGAAGTACGGCACGCTAAGAGCAGGTCGGCTTTTTTCAATTCTCGTTGATCGTTTTACATCCTGAGCCTGAAGTGAAATAATCCTTTAATTTCAAAATGTTAGAAGCCGTTTTGGGTATGCTAAGCTGTACTCAAAGATGGAGGTTTTATGAAACGAAAAATTAGAGACATCATGAATGAAATGGATGAACTAGAAAAAATCGAAATTTCTGACGGGTTCATCGAAAAGATGCGTGAAATTTACAAAGATGAAATTGCAGAAGACGAACGCAGAGAAAATGAGAAGGTCGCTAGCGGAATAAATTCAATGGCTCATAAAGGACAAATAAACGATGGCCAACAGGATAGGATTTAGAGATTTCCTTAAAAAGATAGAACAAGACAAATCACTTCAACTTATTGTTGATGCTAATGTGATTATATCTTCAAGGGATAAGAATCACAGAGATCATCAAGCAATAAATACCTTTCTTAATACTATCGGAGATCAAGTCTCGGATTTGACACTTTTTACCACTGTTACGACAAAAAGCGAGTTTTTAGAATATTACCGAAGGAAGCTTTTAACAGAAGGTATTTTAAAAATCTATAAGCTGAATAAAGAGAGAATCATTTTTATTACTGATCGTGCAAAGATTGAAATAGAACGTCAGTTGAGAGCAAGGAATCTTCGTCAAAATAGAGAAGTTCAGAAACAAGAAAAGAGAGAGCAGTTATTAAAAAGTCAAGGTGATGAAGATTTAGATTTTGATGTAGAAGGATTCTCAATTGATGCGAATTATTTCAAAGACTCTGAGATAAAAGAAATAAAAAAATCTTTCAGAGCTAGAAGTGTAAATAAAGAATTAGGTTGGATTGCACTTTGTGAGGAAATTCTATTACCTAAATTACATAAATTTGAGAAATTGCTTGATGAGCTTTGCCACTACTTAACTACGAGAGATAAGGAATCACTCAAATACTTCACAAAAACTGATGTTGAGTGGAGAGCTGCAACTCAAATTTGTGGTGAATCTGGTATGGGGTACTCTGACGCGATGATCTTGAATATGGCTAATCATACAAGTATTGAGCATATCCTGACTTTAGATTTTGACATGGTCTATGGTGGACACTTTTCTACTCCCTCTAAAACGATCATTACCCCGACAGATAGGCTGAAAAATTATAAGAGTATCTTGAAGGGGATTTAAAGCTTATGTGTCTCAGCGCTTTTTTGAGACGGGTTATGTAACCTTGAAGTAAAGTGAGATGAATTCAGGATTGTTGAGGCAGTAAAATGAAGGATAATTTAAAGAAAGCATTTCAGAGACAAATTAAGGATGCAAGGATGTTAATTCTTGATAATAAACTGGAAGAAGCGTTTAAGTCCTTGGAGAAGGCTCATATATTAGGGCAAAAGTATGTGATTCCACATTTAATTTCTCATCTATATATGCTCAGGATAGCTGTTATCAAAAAAGATTATAAAGAAGTCATTGGACAGCTTCTTAGAATACCTCTTGGTATTATTGGTTCGCTAATAGGTATTGTTCCAACTGGCAACACTGGTGGCAGCAATGTCTCAGCCTTAAAAAAAATGGAAATCCCTGAGGAATTAAAAAAAATTCTTAACAGCTAGAGACAAAATTACTTAAAAAAATACTTATTTTCTTTTTTAAACAGTGATGATACTGTTGTAATATGACTAGAAGTTTAACCAGTTTATTAATGTTAGTTTTATTTGTCCTTGGTGGTTCTTCCAGTAGTCTCCAAGTTGTCAAGCTAGTGGTACATATTGCTGATGCTCACATCTCTCATGATCATGCTAGTGATATAAGCCCTGCTGACAAACAAGTTCATCAGCATGAAAAAAACACTGATGAATCTTCTAATGAGACTCAACACTCTGACCATTCTCATGATAACGAAATTTGTTATTATTCACATTTGATTCAAATGGGTTCATCCGAGTCTAACTTATCGTTAACTAAAAAATCTTCTATATTGTATGACCAAGTATTCTCTTATTCTCACTCTTTCTCTAGTGAGTATCTCACGTCTGTTTTTAGACCACCCATCTATTCATAAATCCCCCATTTTTTAGTTTTAATTAATAATTTTAACTTGGATTTATGATGCTTAATTCTATTATTAGGTTCTCACTAAACAATCGTTTAGTGGTGATCGTTTCGTCTGTTATTTTACTAGTCTATGGTGGATGGATCACAGCAAATCTACCGGTTGATGTTTTTCCTGACCTCAATAGACCTATTGTAACTGTGATTACTGAGTCTCATGGACTAGCTCCTGAAGAGGTGGAAACACTTGTCACCCTCCCTATAGAGACTTCTCTAAATGGTATGCCGGGTGTGACTCGAATTCGTTCGAGCAGTGGAATCGGGATATCTATTGTTTATGTTGAATTTGATTGGGGCACAGATGTGTTTCGAAATAGGCAGCTCATTACCGAAAAGTTACAGCTTGCTAAAGAAAAACTCCCGCAAGGATTAAGTCCGATTATGGGGCCAATCAGTTCTGTCATGGGAGAGATTCAATTTGTAGGTCTAGTTAGTGAAGATGATTCAGTCAGCCCGATGGAACTTAGAAGTTTAGCTGATTGGCTGGTTCGGCCGCGCTTGATGACTATTCCGGGAGTGAGTCAAGTTGTGGTTATGGGTGGAGAATTGAAGCAATTTCAAATCTTAGTCTCTAGTGACAAACTTCAAAAAAAGATGATCTCTATTGAAGACTTAAAAAAATCGTTGAGTGAAATAAGTGAAAATACGACAGGTGGTTTTCTCGATGTTGGTGATAAAGAATATCTTATAAGGCCAATTGGTAGGATCGAAACCCTTGAGGATATTGAGAACACGGCCATTGGAATGCATTTGGGAGAGCCAGTCTTTGTTAAGGATATTGCTTCTGTTCAGATAGGGCCTAAGCTGAAGCGTGGAGAAGGCAGTATAGATGCTAAGCACTCTGTTGTAATGACAATTCAAAAGCAGCCTGGTGCCAGCACAATAGATCTGACAACGCAAATAGATGAAATGCTAGCGGTAATGAAAGATACTCTTCCTGAGGGAGTTAAAATTAGAGGTGATCTGTTTAAGCAATCACGTTTTATTGAAGCTTCAATCTCAAACGTAAAAGAAGCCCTTAGAGATGGTGCGATAATGGTCGCAATCATTCTTTTTTTGTTTCTCATGAATGTGAGAACGACTGCCATTACGCTGATCTCTATACCGCTGTCTCTTGTTATGACCTTTATTATTTTTAAAATATTTGGACTCTCTATTAATACAATGACCTTAGGGGGGCTAGCGATAGCGATAGGTGAATTGGTTGATGATGCCATTGTTGACGTTGAGAATGTTTTTAGAAGATTAAAGGAAAATCAACATTTAAGTAAACCTCTTAACCCTTTGCTCGTTATATACAGAGCTTCTAGTGAGGTTCGGAATTCTATTGTTTTCTCAACTATTATAGTAGTGCTTGTTTTTATTCCTTTATTTGCACTTAGTGGAATTGAAGGGAAACTTTTTGCTCCACTAGGTATCTCATACATTATCTCTCTAATTGCATCGTTAGTTGTAGCTCTAACCGTGACACCTGTTCTTTGTTATTACCTTGTGTCGAAATCAAAAATTTTAGATCATAAAGAAGATGGATTTTTAGTAAAACGATTGAAAATTTGGCATGAGCGATTGCTTAAAAAAACAATTAATAGGCCAAACTGGGTGATTGGTTTTTGCGCTGCCTTGTTATTTTTTGCTATTGGATTAATACCTCTTATGGGGACGAATTTTCTTCCTTCATTTAATGAAGGGACAGCTACTATTGGAGTTGCTTCTTTTCCAGGTATTTCACTAAAAGCTTCAGATAATCTAGGAACAAAAATCGAAGAGGCGATACTATCGGTTCCTGAGGTCAAATCGACTATTAGGCGAACTGGAAGGGCCGAAATGGATGAACACGCTGAGGGTGTTCATTGGAGTGAAATTGATGTTGATTTTCATGAAGAAGAAGGACGAGATCGCCAACTAGTCTTGCAAGAAATAAGAGAGAAAATCGAAGCAGTTGGCGACGTCTATGTCAATATTGGACAACCTATTAGTCATCGTTTGGATCATCTTCTCTCAGGTGTTCGTGCTCAAATAGCAATTAAAATATTTGGGCCCGACTTGACCGAATTGAGGCGTCTTGGGGGGGAGGTTGAGAGTTCTTTAAAAGGTATTAAAGGTATTGTTGATCTACAATTAGAACCCTTGGTACTGATTCCTCAATTAAAGATACAGGTCTATCGTGATGATGCCGGCGGCTATGGAATTAGTCCGGGTAGACTAACTGAAGATTTAGAAATGGCGCTTAATGGTGAGAACGTTGCTCAAGTGATAGAAGAGCAAAAGCTCTTTGACGTCTTTATGAGACTTGATGATGACTCGCGCTTTGATTCGGAAAAAATCAAATCAATAATCATTAAAACATTACCGACTGGACAACGAGTTCAGGTCAGTGATGTCGCTGAAGTTTATCAAGGAACTGGTCCTAATATGGTCAACCGAGAAAACCTTCAGAGAAGGATTGTTATCTCGGCCAATAGTTTTGATAGAGATTTAGGAAGTCTAGTGTCGGAAATTCAACAAAAGATCAAAGCGGATGTAAACTTACCCGAAGGATATTTTCTTGAATTTGGCGGGCAATTTGAAAGTCAACAGGCGGCTTCAAAGCTAATTCTCTTTTTAAGTGTACTTTCCTTGCTTGGCGTATTTTTTGCTCTCTATATCCATTTCCAATCGGCTTCACTTTCTTTACAGGTAATGGTGAATGTGCCTTTGGCATTCATTGGAAGTGTTTTTGCCGTTTATTTGACAGAAAGAGAACTCTCTCTTGCAACAATGATCGCCTTCATTACGCTTTGTGGTATTGCAAGTCGCAATGGAATTTTAATGATTAGTCATTATATCCATTTAGTTAAAGAAGAGGGTGAAGGATTTACAGAGAAGATGGTTATTCGTGGTTCGTTAGAGAGACTTGTTCCTGTTTTAATGACGGCGCTTTCTGCTGTTTTAGCTCTTACCCCGTTGTTGTTTGCGAAGGGTGAGCCAGGAAAGGAGATTTTATATCCAGTCGCTGTCGTCATCATTGGAGGTCTTATGTCGTCCACTATGCTCGATATCTTTGTGACGCCTGCCATATTCTACAAATTTGGAAAAAAATCAATTGATAAAATGACGAATCCTAATAGGGATGAAAACTACAAACTCACAGGAGAGGAATTATGAAAAAGATCTATGTTTTATTTTTAGCGCTATCACTAAATGTTTATGCACACGATGAGGGCCACGGTCCTAAACTTACTGATGCTCCGAAAATGGGTGGAGTTGTGGCATCAGTTGTTTTGGCAAAAGAGGCTTCTAAAGGTTCCAAAGCCGAGCTGTTGTATAAAGGAGAGTTGGCAAGAACTTCTGATGGATCTGTTCGTATTTATTATTATGATAAAGACATGAACAAAATTGATCTCGCTGCATTTTCTGAGAAAGCAAGTGCAGAGGTCATTACAAGTCGAAGAGGTAAGGTGGAGACACAAACTTTTGAACTTGTTAAGCACGGTGATCACTATATGGGGAAAATGCCAACTCCAGCTAGAAAGCCATTTAACATTGATGTTAAGACCAAGAGTGCTGACAAAGAGCTACTCGTAGCATTTGATAATTTAGATTAAATAATAATTCATCCGAGGTGATTCATGAAAATTTTATCTTTACTAATATCTTTCTTTCTTTTTCAAAATGCTGCATTTGCAGTTGATCTTTCAAGGAATCTTATTTTTCAAAGTTCGAAAAAAGAACAAGATGCTAATGAAGCTAGAAGAGGTCATCTCGGTCGTTCGTTTCTTCCCGAACTTTCCTTAACGATTGGGGATGAATATCTAGATGTAGAAGATGTTCCTTCTAAGACTCAACCCTATGGTTACCTCGAAGGTAAAGTTAACCTATACCGTGCAGGTAAAGACCAACTGAAGTCTGAGATTATAGAATTACAATCTAGTATAGGTATTGCTAAGTCGAATTTGATTCAAAGAGAACTTCAAAAAAAAATTAGAAGGGCATTGATAGAAATCACTTTTAATAAAGAACTTCTGTCTATTCTCTCAAAAGAGAAACAAAAAAACTTAAGTGTCAAAGATCAAGCAAGCCAAAAAGCAAATAGTGGACTGACTACAAGCACTGATATTTTAGAGTTTTCTATTTATGATTCAGAAATCGAAGAAAAAATGAGAAATCTTGAATTTCATATAGATGCTCTAGAGTCCAAATTAACCTTACTTTATGGCACAGATGATTCACCGATAGAGTATTCCAGTAAGTTTGAAATTAATCAAAAACAAAACTTCGCTCAAAAAAAATTGAACTATGATGAGCATCCTGAAATTTTGACTTATACCTTAGAAAATCGAGTCTTTGAAAAACAACGAATGATAGCGAGTAATTACTGGCTTCCCTCTGTTGATCTCTACGCTGGTCATTATAAGAATTTTGAGGTTTTTAATCGCGATTATCAGGAAAGAACACAGTCAGATGCTCAAATAATCGGAGTACGTGTTTCATTTGATCTTTATGATGGCGGTAAGAGTCGAACATCGTCTACATCAAGTCTTTATCTCGCGGAATCAAAAAAACTAATGGCAAGGTATGTTAAAGAAGAGGCCGAACTTGAATTTAATAGACTCAAAGACGAACTTCATTTTACATCAAAATCTATCAATTCAATTTCAAGCCGTCTTGCTAAAGCAAGTGAGTATTTGAATGTCGTTATTCGAGAATATCGAAAGGGGGTGAAAAATTCTTTAGATGCCTTGAGTGCCCTTCAACGATACTATGGCTTTGAAAAAGATCTTCTGAAAAAAAAGAGAGATTACGAAGTCATAAAGATAGAAATCCAAGCTCTACTAGGGGAGTAAAAAGTGTACTTCATTGTTAAAGTATTAGTTTCAGCAGTAATAATAGCACTCGTTACAAAGCTTTCTGAAAAGGCGCCCGTTGGAGGAGCACTTTTAAAGTCGTTACCGCTCACATCACTTTTGATTTTTTTGTTTATGAAGTATGAGGGAAGGACAAACACAGAAATTAGTGCGATGTCATGGGATGTTTTTTATCTTGTTATCCCTTCGCTTATTCTGTTCATGGCTTTGCCAATTTTTCTTGATCGGGGCTTAGGGTTCGGCGTCTCGTTAATGGGAGCTACAATTATTATGAGTTTAGGGTATTTAATTACTTTTAAAATTATGGCCTAAGAATTAAATGAAGAATTTAATAATTGTTGATCATTATGCTCGAATTTTTGAGCATCGTCTTGCTCGAATGAGAGAGAGGACGTTTATAACTCAACTCTGTAAGCTGATTTAAGAACTAAGCTGTTTAGTCATATTAGCAATGAACCAGATGACATAAATTGCAAAGAAGGGGCGTAAATAGTGCCAGATGGTGCTAATGAAATTCAGAAGCAAAGCATTTATAAATAGGAAGCAAGCCTTGAGTAATTGGTGATGAAGCATAATTGTACCTCTGAGTGATATGTATTGTTCCGCCAATACAAAGTAATACGAGGAATAGAGGGTAGGAGTAATAGCCAAATTATCAGGTTCGACCGTGGCACGACCCAAGTTCGATTGGTTCGACCTGAGTGGCCCATTCAATGAAATAAAGTGAAATGAAGTGAGATAACGTGAAGTGAAGGGATGCTTGAGAAGCTGATTAACACTGCTAGTTTGTTGTTTTTAAAAAGGTTGCAGTTACCGCCCCTTAGACCTCGGGGAGTTCGGGCATGCTCTTGTAACCTACTACAATGATTGATGTTTTTCTAGTTGTTAAAAACCGTAGTAAGTTATCGCTTAGTAAACTTAACTACGGTAAGCAGATATCATAGATTTCTCAGTCGAGAAACTCACCCCTAGTTTCCAAGGTTCCTTTAGATTTTATTAGAAAGTGCCTTGATCCTATTTTGCCTGTCGCGTGGGTTAGGGGGCTTTTATACAACTAGTAATTGCTGAATAGGTGGTTAATTTTTACTATCCTCTCGAGTAGCTAGTGCCTTAAGTTGGGAAAATAGAGCCCATGTCACTCATTTACCCCTTTCAGAGCAAAAAAGTTGGCACTGTTAAATCCTAATACCTTTATGTAACATACTCGATATTCGTTTCTTCTGATCATAAATACTGGGAGAATGTGAACAATATTTGATTATTAACTATTTGAATACTGACCGAGTATCAGTCCCGATTTAGGATAATGCATGGAAAAAATTAAAGTATGGAAACTTGATGATTCAGTCTCAGTGGCAGAAGTAGATCGCTTTCCAGATGACCTTTACACAAAACAGCTAAAGCAACACTTGCTTGCTGACTATCCCATGCTGCCCTGGAGAGAAAATCTCGCAGGTGATGAAGTCGAAAAGATTCGCTCCCTTTCGAACAACATCAAAGAAAAATACTTCCTTCGCTTGGCACTAATAAAAAATGACGAACTAATCGGCTGGTCAGTTGGATGGCAAGATTCCGTTGATGATGCCACGTTTTACATGGCTGCATCGTTAGTCCTTCCGGGTTTTCGGCAAAAAGGCTATTATTCCGAGCTTGTCCGATGCGTTTTAGAAAGAACAAAGGAGCACGGCTTTCAGTCGTTGTCCTCTAGGCATGTAATGACGAATAACCCAGTTCTAATCGCTAAGATGAAATTGGGGTTCATAGTTTCTGGTTTCGAGGTAACTCCCGTCCATGGTGCACTTATTCGTCTTACTTATCACCACGATGAACTTAGGAAAGCCGCCGCTCGTTTTAGGGCAGGGGCTATCGGTGAAACGGAAATCCTTCGTCTATTGAAGCAAAGCGAATAAAACCCCTAAGCTTATAAACAAGTGACATTCATGAAGCCTAGCAATTGATTGCCAGTTTTTTAACTGAAAAAATTCCCCCTAGCTTCCAAGATTCCTTTAGATTTTATTAGAAAGCCCCCTGATTCTCCCCCCTTATCGAGTGGCTCAGGGGGAGGCTTTTATATCTGATGCTGAGAACGCTATTTCGAGAGGGCATGCAATGTGGGTTGCGCGAAGAGATAGTTGATTCGCTTTTGTGCGGTATGATTCATGTCCATTGTTGAGGTAAGTATAGTAAGCATAGTCAGTAATTTTGTGAAAGAACGGGCTTTTGAGTGAAGCAACGAGAACACATCGAAAGTTCGAATCAACGATTATATCTATACTTCAATGAATTCATTAGTTTTTAAGTTTGCCCAAGTTTAGATCGGGGAGCTCGGGAATACTTAAGTCCTTGAAAATATTGATATTGGCTTAATGCCATGATAACATTACATAGATATTTTGTAAACTAAGTGTACGCATGCTATAATGTAAACTAGGTTTACGCCGATAAGAGGGATGATAGATGGCGAAAACTATAAAAAAGCCTAAGAAGAAAACTGATAAAGAGCTTTTTGATCTTTTGGATACAAAAATTGCCAGCGCTGAATATATATTTAAAAAGCATGCAAGAGAAAGACAAATTGATAGAGCAATCAGTGATCTAGAAGTTCTAGATATACTTGAAGGTAAATTAAAGAGAAATAGGCATAGGAATAAGAAAAAAGATAAATTTGAAGAAGGAAGAGCGGATTGGAATTACTGTATTGAGGGGAGAAATCTCGATAAGAAGAAAATACGAATTATTATTTCTTTTGAAAACAATATGATTCCCATTATAACTGTGATGTGGATTTAATAGGGAGACGAAATGAAAACAAAGGCTTTAAAGAACTATTCATACGATGGTCTGGGTTTTCCAATTATGCTTCAAAATGTGACGATGCATTTAGTTGATGGTGAGTGGTCTCCAAAAATTGATGTAAGAAAGGTTGCCGAAAATGCCATTAGAGAGCTTCCGTACCAAAAGGAAAGACTTTCAGGAAATCAGATTAAATTCATTAGAACATATTTTGAAATGTCTCTTAGAGAATTTGCAATTCAAGTTGTAAATGAATCTCATAATGCTGTTGCGAAATGGGAAAAATTTGGTACTGAACCAACTAATATGGATGAGAACATAGAGAGTATGCTTAGACTCTACATTATAGATAAAGAATCTACTAAAACGAAAAAGCAGGCCCAAGATTTCATCAAGTCTTTTAGGCAAATTAGAGAGATGAACTTCTTAAAGAAGTCACCGGCGCCTTTATTCATGAAAGCAGTTTAATCTTACGCTCCAGATAGATGACGGCACAGTCTGTTGAAGTCTCTAGAAGACAGGTTATTCAAAAAAACTTAAACAAATTCGATCTTTGATCATTCATCTTTTCTTTTCTGGGACCCGAGCAATAACTTTAATTTCAAAATCAAAGCCTGCAAGCCAATTCACTCCTACTGCCGTCCAGTTGGAGTAAGGTGGTTCTCCCAAGTAAGCCTCTCGAACTTCCATCACAACTGCCATTTGTTTTTCAGGGTCAGTGTGGAATGTGGTTACATCGATCACATCGTCAAATGTGCACCCGGAAGCTTTGAGAACTGTGATTAAATTATCGAAAGCTAATTTGACTTGTTTTTTAAAGTCAGGCTCAGCACTACCGTCTTCCAAACTACCGACTTGGCCGGATACAAATAGTAAATCACCGGATTTAATTGCTGCTGAGTATTTATGTTGTTGATAAAGTGCATGCCTATTTTCGGGAAAAATTGCAATTCTTGTCATATACTACTCATCATGTTTAAGGTTGTGAGAGCTTAATTATACAACATACGAGGCGTATGTCAAACAGATACGTCTCGTATGTGAAATAGAGGGTTTATGTCAAAAAGCCGTGAAGAAACTAAAGTTGAGACTCGAAAGAAACTTATTAAAGCAGCAAGAAAAAGTTTTGCTAAATATGGTTTTGCAAAAACATCAATGGATGATCTGACTTCAAAGGTAGGTCTAACTCGCGGCGCTCTTTATCATCATTTTGGTAGCAAAGAGGGCTTACTGATGGCCGTCATTGATGAAATCGATTCGGAGATGGTCATAAAAGCAAAGCTCGCTTCGTCGAAAGCTAAGACTAAATGGCAAGGGCTGCTTGACGAGAGTGTCGCTTATATTGAAATGGCCTTAGACCCTGAAATACAAAAAATTGTTTTACTCGATGGCCCATCAGTTTTAGGAGATCCTTCAAAATGGCCAAGTCAAAATGCCTGTTTGATGCGGACGACTCAAATTATCAATGAACTTATTCAGGAAAAAACCCTAAAAGAAGTTGATGCAATAGCAGCGGCTCATCTTTTAAATGGCGCTGCCATGAATGCCGCTCTTTGCATAGTCTCTGCTGACGATCCTAAAAAAAAATTAAAATCCATCGTGCATGCGTTTCTCCTATTTGCTAACGGACTGATGCTTTGACTGACTTGATCACACGATCCTGACCCATAAAGCTTCTCTTCACCAGAGAGAATGTAGTTTCGCTATCCCTCATTTGATACAAATAGGTTTAAGAAATCTTAAACCTAACGAGCAGTATTTTGACCTGATTTTCATAATATTTTGTTTTATACTTCTAAAATAGAAATGATGAAGCTTTATCAATCAAGGCTTCGAGAGTTCGTTTAGCTAGAGGGATGAGTGGATAATTGTTTGGACTGCGAGTACCAGAAATGGAAAAGCCAGCATGATGGACCTCATGAAAATCTCCGTTTGAACGGAGAGGATAAAGCTTTAGGTGTGGAAAAAACCTACGTCTGTGTTGAGTGCCAGGCGAAGTTTGTTCATTCTAAAGATAAAGAAAACTGTGGTTGGATAATTGCTTCTTAAGTATTTTAATTGATGGTCTCAAGCTTGAAGAATAAAAACACGAAAATTTTAAAAGATCCCATACTTGATTTCCTTCCGAGAGGTGAGACAAATTTCGTTATCCTTGGGACTATGGCTTCATACGTCGCCAGAGAGATTGATGGCACTGTTAATAACAATTCATTTTATTATCATGATGGACGAAATCGTTTCTGGGGAGTACTGAGTTATCTTTTGACGGGGAAGGAAATCTCTTTTCGGAGCATTTCCGAGAAAAAGGATTTTCTTAATAAGTATGGAGTGGCGCTGGCAAATCTTGTAAGCACTATTGAAGTCGATAGCGCTGTTGGTACCTCGTCTGATCGCGTTTTGTTTAAGGCCTTCGGTGATGGTAAATTAGAGTTCAAAAAAGCCTCCCCTGAAATGATAAGTTTGATTCGCCAAAAGCCAGTTTTTTTTACCTGTTACAGGAAGCCTAAAATTGACACTTTGTTAGATGGTTATAATGAGTTTAATAAAATTTTTGATGAGCGTATTGTTAATAGGATAACTTTTCTTCATTCGCCCACACGAAGAGGCCATCAACATATTGCTGAGAAATGGCGAGATATCATCAGAATGTCCTACCCGTCGCTTTTGGGGTTATAGGACGTCATAAAAATACTTAGGCTTTAATTCCAAGCTTCTTAAAAAGAAAGCGGTTAACCCAAAGTGGACCGATCAAGAGAAAGGCCAAATCTTGTAGAAAAGAAGGTTTTTTGCCTTCAATCTTGTGGCCGATAAATTGTCCAATCCAGGCAAGTACAAAGATGATAATTGAGGTTTGAAGGAGGATAGACTTTGGTGCTAGCCAAGCACAGACTGTGAGCATAAGTGCAGCTTGTAGAATCATCATGAGCAGCATCGGGATATTTTTTAAAGTGATATAGAAAGAGAGGGCCAAAAGAATAAGCAAGTACGCCCAGTTTAACTCAATATTTGCGAATACCGGTCGCGGCAGCGACCAGAGAACTCCTAAAAGAGAAAACATAATTAAAGGAACACATATTTTGTGAATGGCCTGATTGGTGGGATTCGTATGATCAACCCCGTATTCATCCATCCATTGTTGATAGCTTTTCATTCTCTTATTTTGCAACGAGTTGGGAAAAATGACAATAAAAAGTGTGAGGCAACTTTATTAAATGGAACCATTACAATTTTTAATAAAACTTAGAATTCAGAAATCGCAATTTTTTCCAACTCATTAACATTCCTAATGAATCCGAATTAAAATCTCTGGCGCGCTTATTGCTAAGGACCTCCGTAACGTACTAACAATCATCCTAGGAGTGTCGAATGAAATTTTTATCAATACTAGCGCTACTTTTCGCAACGATCACATTTTCAAATGCCAGTGAACTAACTTACCAAGAATTCGTCGATAGCTGTAGTGATCCAGCTCGTTTCGGTCAACAGGTCCCACCAACACAAATTAAACTTGTGTGTAAGAACACATTTGTAGGTTGGCAAGCCATTGAATCAGGTTCAGTAGCGCTTGCAGAGTCAAGAACGATTACAGGTGAACTTTTTTCAAATAAGTATACTGTAGGTCTTCAAAGTTTCGTTCTTGCAACTCCAGAATTCAATGTAATGTGTCCGCGTTTGAGAGAAGTATCAAGTTCAGCTGAAATTGAATTGTCTCTTACATGTGAACAAATCATTGCTGATGACCGTACTGTTGAAGAGCAGTGTCAAGATCATCTTGATGAAGCCATCAACGAAAACTCAGACATCGTAGTTCATACGCCTACTGGTCGTATCTATAGTGTTTGTGGCAACGTTGCGCAAAAATAATTTCTTTGTCAGTGGGAGAGGGTAACCTCTCCCTTTTTTATTTTACTAAAACTGTGGGGACCTCATGTTTAAAAAAATGATATTTTTACCTCTGGTATTGGCAATCGGTGGTTGCGGTAGCGACAGCAAAGACACTCCTCTCGAACCAATCGTCAGCTTAAGGGCCAGCAGAGTTGTGGACCGAGACGTTAAAAGTTTCGATGTGACTGACAAATTTGGAAACCTAACGATTAAAGCCGGTGAGTATTCCTACGCATCAGATATAAAGCCCTGGTCATCTTGGTGGTTTCCTTCCCTTGATCGCGACTTGTTTAATAATAACCAAGGACAAGCTCCACTTGAAAAGTATGATGAGTATGTCATGTTGAGACATAACCAAGCTGTTGAGTCTGCCCATTACGAAGAAAGCAGACTGTACAATCCTCAACAGGCCTCTTGGGCGGGGCTTTGTCATGCATGGGCGGTTGCTTCAGTTCTTCATCGAGAGCCAAGCCGGATTGTCACTAAAGAAGGAATGATTTTTAATATTGCAGATCAAAAAGCACTACTTCTTAAAAGTTATGAAAATGTAAGTGACTTAGAAATTTACGGTCAAAGATATAATGGACTTCATGACAATGATTTTAAAGATATCTACCCCGATCAGTTTCACCGCTTTATGCAGTATTATCTAAGAGATGAAAAGAAACCATTCATCATGGATTATGATGCAAGTTATCCTGTATGGACAGTTCCTGTTTATATCGCCAAAACAAATATTAAAAGAGTTGATAGCGAAACTGTTGCAGTAACGACTTGGGTGACCTATGCCAGTCCTTTTGTCGCAAAGGATTTTGTTGGGACACGTCAAATCGTTAAAAAGTACACGTACAATCTTTTTGGTGAGTGGAGTAAGGGCGTCTTCAAAGTTGTTGATTCAGAATGGACCGAGTCATCTATTCATGATCATCCTGATTATGTTATTGGCTTTCCTAAAACGGTTAAGAGAGGCTCATACAATACAGAGTTAAAATTAGACTATATTGATGAGATTTTGAAGTATTGATAGATCAATTAAGAGACATCACCCAATGTTCTAGTGCTGTCTCTTAATTATGCTAAATTGTATTCCTTTCTCTTTCTCCAAAGTGTGACAGTGGTAATACCAAGAGATTGTGCTGCTCTTTCTAGATTGTCTTCAGCTTTTAGAATGCGCTCGATATGTTCTCTTTCAACTTGCTTAAGTGTTTTCGTCTCATCTTTGCAATCAACGGTCTGACTTATCGGTTCGCATGCCTCTGTTTGTGTATTATAAAAACACTCTGGAAGATCATCAGGTTGCAACTCCCCATTCTCTGAAAGATAGCAAAGCCGATCGATAACATTTTTGAGTTCTCTAATATTCCCAGGCCATGGATAATTAGTTAAAATGAATTGAAGTTCAGGCTTTAATAAAGAGGAGCGCTTTGAACTTTCTCTAAGATTGAACTCAATAATAAACTCATCAACAAAAGATAGAATTTCTTTTTTTCTCTGGGCCAAATTGGGGAGCTTTACTTCAAAAATATTCATCCTGTAATATAAATCTCGCCTTAGACTTCCAGTTCGGACCATTTCTAATAAATTTCTATTAGTAGCAACGATAATTCTTGTGGGTATTTTTAAGTCAGTGGTCGAGCCAATTCTTGTGATGACTTTATCCTGCATAAGCTTAAGGAGTTTTGCTTGGTTCGCTAGATTCAACTCACCAATCTCATCGAGAAACAGTGTTCCGCCGATTGCTTGTTCAGCTTTTCCCATTTGTGTTTTATAGGCCCCGGTGAATGATCCTTTTTCATGCCCGAAGAGTTCCGACTCAAGGAGGTTTTCAGGTATCGTCGTGCACTGGATTTCTACAAAAGGTCCATTGCAAAAAAAGGATTGTTTGTGAATCTTTCTAGCGAGATTAGATTTTCCTGTGCCACTTTCGCCGAGTAGTAAAACCGTCGCATTGGTTCTTGCGATTTTCATCAGGAATTTATTTTCTGAATCATTAGTGTCGTATTGATTGTGATCGAGATGAATTGCTGTCTCTAAGGAAAGGTGAATATTCTCGCTATTTAACAACTCGACCTCCTATGCCTTTGTTTGATAGGTTTATTTAGAACATTTTAAACGAAATGAATTGTTCCCTATGATGTGTTTATGTCATTTTAAATACACAATCATTCCGCTTGTGAGGCTTATCCATTTGTATTCAGGCGCGAGTTTCTTTCACTATAAAATATTCAAAAAATAAAGATGGTTAGATTGAAATTAATCACTACTCTTAAGACATGCACTCCATGATGAGTGCTTTCAGGAGAGCTGGTTTTGATTCGTTTTTTGATAATGATGTTTTTAGTGATCTTAGTTTCGTGTGGTTCAGATGATGCTTTTGTTTTAGATCAATCGGCCAGTGCACCAATCACAGCCTGTGCTAAAGAAAATGATCGCATAAATCTCGAGGCGATCATAGACGATCTTTTTTGGAGTGATTATTTGGATCTGGTTAACGTCAGAGAAATCAGAAACTCTAAATCAACTGGTCAGATACGAATACCAACGATTAATGCTTCATGTACTGCCTTTTTAGTGAATGATAATACGATTATGACAAATAATCACTGCGTTCCCAATCAAACTTACGCGAAAGGAGTTCTTTTCTTTTTAAGAGCTGAAAATCAATCGAGAGAAACCTATCTTTGCGAGAAACTTTTGGCCACCAACTCCAATTTAGATTTTTCTCTTCTAGAGTGCGAAGGTTATCCAGGCGAGAAATATGGATCTATTCCCTTAAGTCTCACAGTCCCGACCAAGGATCAAAATATGTACTTAGTACAAGAAAATTGTAATTACTTGGGTGAGCCAAGATGTCTCGTTCACAAGTATCTTGCGAAGGGAAAGATACATCGGGTGAGTCTTAGCTCTTTAAGTCATGATGCTGATACTTTAGGTGGCTCATCAGGAAGTCCTATTTTTAATCAGGATACTCATGAACTCGTAGGAATTCACCACGCCGGAATGGCAAAGTCTGGATCAACTCCCGCTATGAACTTTGGAATTCCGATGCATCGAATTGCAAAGCATCTTTTTGATCACTATCCAGAAATCAGTATTTCCTTAAGTACAGCGACACAGGATCATGATGATGACTTGCTTGCTCATTGTACTAGTGGAAAAGATTCATCTACGGTCGATAATCTTAGTAAATAATCAATGACCCAATAAGAGAGTTGGTCTGTCTTTCGGGATTCTATTGCAATCTCTTTTAGTAGCGTCGGAAGTTGCACGTCTTCGAAGCTATCAATAATTATTGGCTTTTCAACGGATCGTTCGCTACGACTTAAGGGTAAGTTCTCAGGTGTTACGACCCAAACAAAATCTGGAAAATTTGGCTGATGCCACATACCCCCTAAAATTTTTCCATCTTGATCAAGCTCTAGATCATAGGTGTATACAATCTTAAATGATTTATCATTTGAATTTGAATCATTGTGTTCTGCATTTGGTGTAGTATCGTCGATAACCTCAATTTCTGAACGAACTCCTACGATTTTTTTTGCGCCTGCAGCTCTTGATTGTTTATAGGGGTCGTTATGATATTTTGCTCTGTCGATAATGGCATTTGAAATTTTTCTTGTGTAGTTTCTAAACTGAGGATTGAAATAGGAGAATTGATAGCTTACGACGGGACGATTCCAAACTTGCGCCCCTGAATCAGTATCGATGATAAGTGGTTTTTTATGTATGCCGATTAAGTTAGTGAGAGCGAGGTGAAATGAGCCTGGATTAGAATCCCGACAATCTTTATTCATCTTGCCTTTAAATAAACTACAACGGCTCCCCATAACTGCAGAAGGTCCACCATTTGTTGTCCAAATATGGGCGAGTAAAGCTTTTAAATCAGAAGGGTAGAAAATCACAGAGGTTTTTCCATCAGCAGAAAGAACTGAAATAGAACGAGTTGGTCTTGGATGACTGATAGAAGAGGGCGCAGTTCCATGACAGGCCCCTACCCAGTGAGGAATATATCCTGCTTCATTGATGTACTCTTTTCCTTTCGCCCATTCATTAAAAGTTAATGGAAAGTTGTGACTATCAATAAGCAATTCATACTTTTCAATGGGTGAGAGTTCATGTGCGATGCCATTACTGAGAAATTTTTGAATGGGATTTTCTAGATAAATGCTATGTCTTTGATCCCAGTTTTCGAGCTTATCAAATTCAGTATTATTGAAACGATTGGCGGTTCCACCTCTGTAAAGAGGCAGTGAATGGGAAGACCAAAATTTTTGTGTTAGTTTCCCCGAGGCCAGACTCTGCTTTTCCATGGTGTAGACATTGGTGATAGTCGCATCAAGGTCACCAAATGCGCGAATTAAATCCATGAAATTATCGATGGAGTGGTTAATTTCTCTTTTTCTCAATTCGCTACTTTCTGCTGTTCTCGATGCAAAGTTGAGAATGATTAATAGGAGGATGAATACATAAAAAAAAGAAGGTTTTTTAATGGCAATATCCTTATTTATTAACTTTTAGAAATAACTGTAGGGCAAAACATATAACCTGATCCATGAATCGATTGAATAATGTGCGCGATGCTGTTTAATTTTTTTCTAAGTTTACTAATATGGGTGTCAACTGAGCGGGGAGATACAAAAACATTATGCCCCCAGATACGATTGAGAATAGTATCTCGAGAAAGGACTATTCCGATACAAGTCGTAAAAAGAATCAAAATTTTAAACTCCATGGCCGTCAGATCTATTTTTCTCTCACCATTTTGATCACTGATAATGACTTCTTGTTTTGACTTAATAATCTGTAGCTCTTTCCATTGCAAAATATCGTTTGCTTTCGTCTGAATTGAGTAATTGCGAAGTTTTGAATCGAGTTTGGCTTGAAGTTCAATTTTATGAAACGGTCTTGTAATATAATCGTCTACACCAGCGGCAAAACTCATAACTTTTTTCGAGATATCGTCCTGTCTTGTAAGAACGATGACAGGTGTTTTTTTAGGAGTGTTTTGCAGCGAAAAACAAAAATCTATCCCATCACCATCAGGTAAATCGATATCGAGGAGAATCATATCGATATTTTCAGCATCGATGAGTTTCCGAGCATTACATAAATCAGGTGCCCATGAAAGGCTGGCAGACCTAGATAAAGTGTCTGTTAAGAATTTATTAAATGATTGTGACTGATCAATATGTAAAATGTGAAACATCGAATGGACTCATTTGTTTTGAGGTTAATCGAGAAGCTGTGTGAGTGATTATCTTTTAAAGACTTTTTAAACAATGAGGCTATGTCCTTATACTCACCTTATAATGGGCAATTGCCCTTATTGCTGTCCCTTCCCAAAACCATACCGCCCATGTCGTCTCAAAATTTTCTTTCCCTCAGCTTTCGTCTTCTCCGATTTTTTAATCCCCCAAAGCTTTTCTCGCGCCTTCTTTTGTACAAGCTCAAAGTCTACGCATTGTTTTGGGTAGTCCTTTCCATAGTGAAAGCCATAGAAACTCTCTTCCATTGCTGTTATTTTCCAAGGTTCATGGATCAGGTTTAAGGGCAGATGGGCAAGTTCAGGCACCCAGTGCTTAATGAATTCCGCTTCAGGGTCTTGCTCGAGACTTTGTTTGACTGGATTATAAATGCGGATAGTGTGAATTCCTGTTGTTCCAGCTTGCATCTGAAACTGCGGGAAATGGATTCCCGGCTCGTAATCAAGAAACTGACGTGCCAAATGGCGGGCCCCAGATTGCCAGGGTTGCCAGAGTGTATGGGTAAAAAAGGAAACGACCAGCGCTCGCATGCGAAAATTCAGATAGCCCGTCTCGGAGACACATCTCATGCAGGCATCAACTAATGGGTAGCCCGTTTGACCATTCTTCCATTTTTTCACCAAAGTTTTGTCGACTGACTGTCTGATATGATCAAACTGCTGATTTTGATTATAAAACTCTAGGTCCATTTCTCGTTCAAACTTTTGGATGAAATGGGATTGCCATTTAAGGCGTGCCAGAAATTGATTGCGAGGCTTTTTATGAGGGGAGTGTTTCGTGCGCCTTTCTACTGCTTGGTAGATCTCTCTAAGAGAAAGATTTCCCCACGCTATATAGACCGAAAGCCGACTGCAACTAGATCGACTTTTTTGAGGCTTAGAAATATTTTTCCAGTACTCTTCAAAGTTTTGTTTAAGAAAATCATCGAGTCGCTTCATGCCATGAGTTTGACCACCAATTTGTCTTTTAGGGTGAATTTCATCAAGCTCTTCAGGATGCTTGATGAGCGACTGATCTATCTGCGCCCAATTAACTGAAGCGAGATCAACTTCAATAAGCGGTTGTTTGATCCAACTTATCCAGTGCGCATCCCAGTGTTCAATGGGAATTTTCTTTCCACGAAGTACGGGAAAATTCAAAAATTCGCGCCATACAATCTTGTGATCTTGGCAGTATTTTTTGACGTTTAAATCTCTTTGGTAAGTGATGGCCGTGCCTGTCTCTTGGTGAGAATAGATAGTTTGAATAGTGTATTTTTCACTAATTTGCTCGAGGGCCCCAGTCACTGAGGTTATAAAAAGATGTACTTGAGAATTGTAGCTTGAAAGTTTTTTATTCATGTCTTGGATTGATTGAAATTGAAACTGCCAGTGGCGCAAATCAAAATCATATGAACACTGAACTTCGGGTTCAAAGCAAAAGATCAATAATAGATCGTTTTGATCTTTGATGGCTTCTGCTAGCGCTTGGTGATCAGAGAGCCTAAGGTCTCTTTTAAACCAGACGACTGAGATATTTTTTTTCATACCTGATATGACAGTATGGATTTAATTTTGACCATATTGTCTAATTAAAAGTATGGTTTTTAAGGTATTTTTAGTTTGCAAAAAAATGACAATCCCTTGATTTTACTTTACGGCGAATCTCACTTAGCCTCTTTGAATAGACAATCCGTGCAAGGAGAAAGCATGAAAACAATCTTAACAGTTCTAGCCCTTTGCTTCAGTTCGCTATCACTGGCCAATCTCAAAATCCCGACAAAGACAGGGGATGGCTATGAGAACGTGAACAACAAACAAGAGTACGAGTACAGCCCACATCCAAATGAGAGGATTTGGTATCATTTTGGTCGTCCATACTGGCGTGCAATTGATAAGCAAGAAGTCGCTAGTGTTAGACCAGTACAGCCTAAGAGACAACAGGCCATCAATCCTTTTCAAGAGGCCAGACAAGAAAAAATTTCTCTTGATGTGAACTTTGAATTAGGTAAAGCGGTTATAAATAGCAATCACACAAAAGCGATTGATGAATTAGGTGCTTACTTAAGAGAAAATGAAAAGGTCGCCGTTAGAATCGATGGGCATACAGACAGCACGGGTGATCAGGGTTTTAATAATTTACTTTCACAGCAACGTGCCGAAGCCATTAAAGAATACTTGCAGCAAAAGTATGGAATCTCTAATGATCGTTTGATCAGCAAAGGATATGGTCAAGAACGTCCATTGGCCTCAAATAGAACCTATGAAGGACGTAAGATGAATCGCAGAGCTGAGGTTGAAACTATAAGATAATGATTATGAGCAAGTGGTTTTAGGCCACTTGCTCTTTTTCGAGTCTTAGAACCTTTCGTAAACTTTGAAATTGGGGCATCCATTCGGTCTTAAATAATTATATGTATGACCGTCAATATTCGTACTGGACGCATCAGTCATAAGTAATTTGTCATGCCCTTGACGATCAATAATTCCAATCATTCTAATATTTCGCCCAGGCATTTTATACTCAATCATTTTAGCGGTAAGTGAAGCAGTTGTGACGTACTGATTCCTATTAACAGTCACCATGACCCGTGTTTTTGATTGTGTGCTTCGTTCAATTTTAAGAACTTCATTATCACCTGCGTAGGCAAGAAGGGCATTATTATTTGGATTTTGGCAACCAGCATAGGTGTATTCATTTAAAACTCTAACCCAAACACCTTCAAGATCGCTGGCCGTCAGGTCTGAATTTTGACCTCCCGATCTCCACATTTCTGCAACGCTCATATAGCCAGAGTAAGTGCGTAGTTCGATTGCTTGAGCAAAATTAAGACAGAGAAAAAACACTGAGATGATCTTTAAAGTTTTCATGATATCTTCCTTTTTTCTTCTTGTTATCTTAAAGGAAACGCGCTCAAGCAATTATATTTGTAAAAATGACAATTTACATTTGTAAGTTGAGTTGATGTTTATAAAAAACTTAAATAGAGTGTGGTGTATGTTAGCTCCCTTAAATGAAAATGAAATTGTCTCGAGTCTAAAATCACTTAAAAGGAATTGGGTGCAATCGGAAAACCAAAAACAGATTGAGCTCATGATTTCTTTAGAAAATTATGACCACGGGATTTCACTTGTTCAATCGATTGGGAAGCTTGCGAATGAAAATTGGCATCATCCTGAACTTTGCTTAAGCTTTAAAAACCTGACGATTAAACTTTGGACCCACGATGTTCAAGCCCTGACAAAAAAGGACTTTGACTTGGCCCATCTGATTGAAAAATTACTCCCATAGAGTACTTGTAAAAACCGCTTATTTTTGTTCAATGATTTTTATAGAACACTCGTCTATTCAAGCGCTTGGCGTTAACCAGCTGAAATAAGGGAGAAGTTTACCCACCTCTTTATTTTTTTTAAGAATGGTCTTAAGATGAACTTAAGAGGGAAATAATTTGAAACACTTATTACACATCATTTTGCTATCTATCGTTCTAAGTTGCAGTCAACAGGTTGTCAGAGTGGAAGCTCTCCAAGAGGGAGTGGAGGTTCATGTCGACCGTCAAGGTACTCGAGAAAAGCTTGGTGTGGCACCATGGCAAGGGGCCCAGAGCGAATTTTTTCGCGGCTCGGATTCGGTCACAATTCATTTTTTTAAAGATGGCTTTAAACCATCAAGTATTGTGATACCAAATATCGTTTACTCATCAAACATAAGTCTCAAAGCAGATCTTAAAAAAGAGGAAGCTGCTGCTTCGTTTAACTCAGCAGAATTCTCATCGAAAGAGCGTATTGAGTCTATTGTGAGTAATGCTCTTGTGGCCCAGAATCTCACTGCAACTGGGAAGTTTGATCAAGCTCGCACAGAGTTGAGCAAACTCATCACAGCTTATCCTTCGATTGCCGTCTTTCACGATTTACTTGGAAATGTTTTTTACTTGCAAGGGAACACACGTTCGGCCCTGACACATTATAGAGAGGCAGAACAGCTCTCACCTGGAAAATTTGAGCGAATCAATATGATCAAACGTCTCGAAGAGGTTGTGAATCAATGAAAATTCTTATTTCAATTGTTCTCGTCGTTGCTGGTTTCTATATTGCCCTCTGGGAACTTGATCAGAGTTTATCGAGTTATTGGGACTTAGTGGCTTTTGCTATCGTCATCGCGGGGACTTTCAGTGTGATGATTTTGACTAGTCCATCTCACTCATTAAAAGATTTAACAAGATCGATTCTTTTTAGCCTTTCAAATCGCCAAGGACTTCGTAAGCGAACCGTTGAAGCTTCATTATCTTTTATACGAAATGCTCCTCATCAACTTGACCCTAAAAAATCGTTAAACGGAAAGCTGCTCTCTGATGGAGAAGAATTGATCTCTTTGGGATTCAATAAAGAGAGAGTGACGGAAATTTTAAATGGCAGGCTTCACAAATGGTTTGATGACAAAATGCAAGTCGTTAACTGGATTAGAGCTCTGGCAAAATATCCGCCGGCTTTCGGTTTATCTGCTACAGTCCTTGGTCTTATTCAGGTTATGAATAGTTTAAGTGATAATGGTGATCCAAGAGCAACGGCCCTTAAAATGGCGATTGCCCTAGTTGCGACTTTTTATGGAATTTTAGTTGCAAACCTCTTCGTCGCACCTCTTGGAGATAGGCTTAAGGCCAATGTGCTTGAAGAGTATCATCTCTCACAAATTACTTTAAAAACAATAATGTTGAAGATGGATGGTGTGGCACCTCTTGAAGCTCAAGAGTGTTTGCTTAGCCATCTTGGTGAGTCTCAGCAAAGAGAATTCACAATGGCAATGGCGGCGTAATGGAGACTGGACATATCAATCGCTATTTAGAAGAGGCTGACGACGAAGGCAGCTGGGCGATTAGTTATGCCGATATGATTACAGTTCTTTTGGGCTTTTTTGCCATCTTCTTTTCATTTGATTACGGCGGAGATAAGTCTGCGGCTCTTGATCAGTCGCTATTGTTTTCCCTAACTACTGAAAAAATTGAGGGACCATCATCTGCTTTAAGTGGCTCGAACCAAGAATTAAGCGAAATAGATGGTTTTGTGATTGAGAAAATTGATGATTTTAGACATATTGTTATTTTTAAAGATCTATCATTCTTTTCAAGTGGGAAAACTGAAGTACTGCCAAATGCAGAGAAAAGTTTAAAAGAATTTGCTAATAGATTTATTCCATTTGCAGGGAAATACCGTCTTAAAATTCACTCGTTTACTGATCCTAGACCTGTCTCTCAGAGAACAACTCAAAGCAGAGGTTTTAGAGATAATCTAGAGCTATCTACACTTCGCTCCGTTTCTGTTTTTAGAAAATTACAAGAAGCTGGAGTTCTTAATTCAAAAATTGAAATTGTCGGTAGCGGTGTTATCTCTGAAAATATTTTGGAGAAGTACTTTTCATTAAAAAATGAAAAAGAGTCCTATGATTATATGAGAACGGTCATGATCGTTATTGAAAGGGAAAAAGAATGAAAGCTTTTGTTATCTTGTATGTTTTAATGAGCTTTTTTAATTCAGTTTTTGCGCAGGGGAGACCTGTTAGGTCAACAGAGGTAGATAACTTCTACAAGACGAAGATTGAAACTTTTCTACAGCGGACGCTTCCTGATAGTAAGTATATCGTTTCAGTTCGAGTCATTCCGCAGTTGGGAACAACCTCTCGAAAACAATCCGATTATCTACCTTATTTTCACGAGTCTACAGCAGATTTGGATCCTTGGGAAAATCCTGATTATCCTTTCTTTGCTTTGTTGAAATTTATTTCGACTGTAAATGTTAAAGTATCGCTTGATAAGGGCATTAGGCTGGAAGACTCCTCTTTGTTTAAAGAGAATCTCTACAAAGAAGCGGATCTTATATTAGGTCGAGATGAACTTACTATTGATTATATTTCTTTTCCTCGGAAAGCTCATAATTTTGAAGATTATTTTTCTAACCCAGTAATCGTTTCAAGTTTTTTTGGCATATTGATTATTTCCATGGTTATCTTTTTAACCGTGAGAAACGTCAAAGGGAACTTAGGTTTAAGTCAGAATTCAAACAGCTCAAACTCTTCTTCAAGTAATACTCAGCCCTCAATGAGCCCCTCCGTTTCTCAAGTCCAAACGAGCACTCATTCTACGAGTGCAACGATGCCATCATTTGTTGAGTTGAGTTCTTCCTTAAAAGAATTGCCTAAGAAAATTGAAATGATTCTTTCTGACAATTCATTTCCAACGACAAAAGATATGGTCATCTTTGAAACACTTTTAAAAGAAGATCCAAAAGGGTTCAGTTATTTGATGAGCGTGTTTCCGCGAGAGGTAAGGATGTCAGTCTTTTCACTCGGTCGAAACGACGAATGGATACAAGCTTTTTGTGAAGTAGGGCTTCCTTCCACAATGGCCGTTTTGGCGGTGGAGAAGATTCTTCAAGCGCGAAATCAAAATAGTGATCCAGATCTCGAGTCTCTATTGACTCTAATGTGGCGCTGTTCCGATAATTTAATTGAAATTCTGAAGGATCAAGAGATCCCTTTGAATTTAAGTCTTTTAGCGATGCTTCCCAAAGATTTTTCTCTACCGATTGCAAGAAAACTTGTTCCTGGTAATTGGGCTGCAGTATTATCTAGTAAAACGGAAGTGAAAATTGAGAAGTCAGTGATAGCAGTTTTAAAGAAACGCTGTCTTCAGGTTAAACCATTGTTTGCACAAGATCATATTAATCAATTGGTTTCACGCAAAGATTTACTTTCCTATCTCGACTATGCATCACCTGATATGGAAGAAGAAGTTTATCAGGTGATTTCTCATGAATTAGACTTGTCTGAAATAAGACCTCCCTTTTTTGAAGTGTTTTACTTGGGAGCTGACCAGGTTCAAGCGATTTTAAGAAGTTTTTCTTTGCAACTATTCTCCATCGCAATTCTAGATATTCCTCGTTCATGGCGAACAAAACTTGAAGAGCATCTTCAGCCCAAACAAAAAGAGATGTTGATTGAGTATTTAAAGAAATATGACAAAGAAAGACCAAGCATTGCTGAGATTGTGGCCCAGAGAAAATCTCTTGCAAAGATTGCGAGAGTGCTTAAAGAACCAAATCAACCGATATTGACCGAAGAAGCTAAGTCTTCATATGAAAAAAAGGATAATAATGTTAATCAAAATGCTGCCTAGATATTTTGTTTTTCTTTTGTCCTTTTGTTTTGTTCCTCATGTTTTTGCTAAAGGAAGTTTACAAATAGGCATGGGTTTTTATAGCTTATCTGCCAAAGTAGGTGATCGCTCGACTGCGCTCTCTGGCCCAGGGCATTTTGAGCTAGTCTACAATTATCCTTTTACAACAAAAATTGAAGGTTATGTTGGTTATAGTATCGTCAATGAGTCTCTTTTGGGAGGCGATAGAGGGTTTGGGCCGCAGATTGGCGTTAAGTTTAGTTACTGGGGGCATGCTCAAAACAATGAGTGGAAAAGACCAGAGTTTGACTTAAAAGTGCAAAGAAGTTTTAGCCCTTATCTTATGGTTGGTTTTCATCAGCGACAGTACCAATCTACAAGATCATCCTATTCTGGTCCGGGACTTGGTGCAGGATTCGTGACGGATTATTATCCAAAAATCTCATTCTTTGCAGAGTTTTTAACAGTGCTTTTAAATGGTGGTAGCGGGGCTACTGCTACGGAAAATAGTATTATCGTCGGGGCTTACCTAAGGATATAGGGTTTTAAAATGTTTCGATCATACTCCTTACTGGTTCTTATTCTCTTCGCGCTCGTCTCGTGTAAAGGAAGCGACTCTACAGGTGGCTTTGCAGGATTAGACGCCATTGATCCGCCACCACCTGTAACAACAGATCCGGATAGTGTTTCTGTCGTTGAAATCATAGAATTCACTCCCGTTTCAACTCCTGTCATATTGCTTTCAAGTGGAACTCAAGTTTTTGGGGTTGTCGTTAATGCTGGTAGTGGCGATGTAAATTTTAAATTTTTTTTAGATAACGTTTTAGTGAAAAATGGAACAAGTCCTTTTTATGAACTCAGTTCACTTGTGATTAACTCAGGACCTCACATTCTAAAAGTTGTCGCAACAAACTCGTTAGGTTCAGCAGAGAAAAGCTTTAATATTATCAGAAACTCACCACCAATTGTGAGTCTGGCCTCATCAACACCCACAACAATTGCTTGCGGGTTAGATAGCTTCCAATTAAATGTTTCCGGATTTGATGCAAACGGAGATCCTTTAACATTCAGCTTTCTTTTAAATGGCAGTACACATCCCAATTTAGTTGGGACTTCAACTCCTTCCACAGCTGAAGCTGTGTTTACACCTCCTTGTACATTAAATGGCACAAACTCTGTCACTATCCGAGCCACAGATATAAACGGTGAATACGGCGAATACAGTGCAAGCGTCTTAGTGACTAATCCTAATATTGCGACAATTGATGCCTATTCTCCTTTAGATCCAATTGTCACACTTGCGAGTAATCAAAATGGTATTTTTACTGTCTCTGCGAGTGGTAACCCTCCCTTAGGTTATACTTGGACAATCACTCCCGGCGGTGTGATTGGAAGTTGTACTGGAGCAACATGTACAATCACGGCTGGAAGTTTTACTCCTGGTGTTTATAATTTAAATATTTCAGTGGTTGATGCTCTTGCTTCAAGTGATGATCATGACTTTAGTATCGTTATAAATGGAGCTCCGAGTATTCAGACAGCATTACCTGGAACAGGTGAAACATTTAAGATGGATTGCTCAACGGCTAAAAACTTCCAAGTGAGTTTTACGGACGGTAACTTTCCTAGCTCTCCAGCTCAAACTTACACTGTTACTTGGCTTTTAAATGGGAATCCTTCCGGCTCTATTGGTTCAGTCTTAAATAGTTCAGTATCTCCGATGGTTTCGACTGCGACCTTTTCACCGAACTGTAACCCGAGTTTACTTGGTGATCAAGAGATAAGGGCCGTAGTGAGTGATGGAATTGAGCAAGTACAAGCAAGTTGGACAGTTAGAACAAATTATTTTAGTGATACTTGTAATAATTTGCTTCCTGGTAGAGTTTGTACTCTAGCCGGAACAACAGGTATGCCGATCTATCAATTACCAGCTGATGAGCAGAAGGTTAGAATTTTCCCTCGCTCTGTTCGCGCTGATGGAAACCATGGTTATTTCATCGTAGACGAACGCTATCGATCTATTTGGTACTATAATACATCTGGTTCACCAAGAACTATTCTTGGTATTTCAGTCGCTAGTAATCAAATGCGAATTGTCGCAGGCAACGGTGGTGATGGTGCCGGTATTGCTGGTCAAAACTCCCTCGACTTTGCCTTTCGCGATCCCTATGACATCGCCTATTCTTCTACTGGTGAACTTTATGTTGCGGACTATGTAAGAAGACAAATTATCAAGTTTAATTCAAGTGGTACGGCAAGTATCTTTGCAGGTGGAGGAGCAAATTCTCCACAAGGTGGATCTCGAACAGCTCATATCCTTGTGAATACTACGGCAATTGAGCTTGATGAAGCCAATGATCGATTATTTGCCACTTCATATTGGAATAGTGTTAACGGAGGCTTGAAGGCGTTCTCTTTGACTAATGATGAAGGGTGGCTCATCGCTAATGGTGGAGGGGATAATGCAATTGAAGGTGCGCTTGATGGGACAGCTCTCATACCGAGAGGAGCTTATGGCCTTGCCAAGGATCCAAATAATGCGGTTCTCTTCGCAACCGATCTTTTCCGTTGTCAAATCCTAGCTCTCAATTACGGCGCAACCCCAGTTAGCTATTATGGTGGAGACTTATCTGTGCCCGCGGGTCAACTGCGAAAGCTGACTTTGAACGAAGGAAATTGCGCGGATACTTCCACTAATAAAACATGGGACGACATTACCGCCAGGCTTCGAACTTATTATATTTCTGCTTACTCTGTTGGAGGGGAAACCAGAGGGATTTTTATAACAGAATCAGCAAGACATCACGTCATGTTATTGAATTTGACCGATACCGATATTACTTTAGGCGGTCAACTTGTGACAGCAAAGAGCCATAACCGAATTTATGGCGTCTATAACAACGCAACTTATGGACGAGGGACTCCGGCCCATATTTCATCTTATTTAAGTAGTCCTCAGAAATTAAATTTCAGTCCTGATTTTCAACGATTGCTCATTAGTGACCGCAATAATTTTAGAGTGGCGGTACTTTCTACGAGTGCTCCCAATGGTGCATCATTTGATTTAGTTGGTTTCAAAGAGGGTTTTGATGATGATTCGAACAAACATGCACAAGAACGACTCTTTTATGATCCTCGTGGCTTAGCTTTTGATGATTTACATAATAAACTTTGGATTCTTGATGATCTCAATGGAAGAATTAGAAGCGTAGATTTGATAACCGGAGTTGTTAAAACTGAAATAGGTATTGGATTAAGAGGAGCCTCTATTACAAACCCTGAGCAACCTCAAGCGAGCACGATGAGATTCATTACTCTTTCTGACATAAGTGTTGATGCTAACACAGGTGAAGTTGTTTATACGGATAGGAACGGTGGTGGAAATAATGAGAATCAAAACTGTATTATTCGAAGCTATAACCCATTATCCGACACTGATGTTTTTTGGGGTAAAACCATCCCAGGTAACAGAGTTGTGACTGTGGTTGGAAGCTACGCCAGAGGGTGTGGGGTGTGGCAACCCACTTCGCCGAATAATGCTCCTGTTGATGGAGATATTGCGACTTCGTTTAGAATTGATGATCCTTATGGGATTGCTCCCATGAAAGATCGATCAAAAATGTATTTTAGTATGAGAAACCGACATTACATCATGTCTGTCGATGATTCAGGTGAACTTCGTCACGAAATTGGAACTTATAATATAGCAGGTTCGCTAGATGGCGCTCTCGGAGTTGCCACTCTTAATGCCCCCGGAGACCTTGAGCTTGATTCTGATGAAGATGCGGCAGATTGTGGAAACTTCTTTATTGTCGATTTATCACAAACGACAAATTCAAGAATCAGATATGCTAATTATTGTACGACTTCAATGAATATCGCGGGCGTTCCAATTCCGGCAAGCAGTGTGACAACAATTCATAGCACTACAACTCATTCTTATATTGCAGCTGTTACGAGTTTTGATAATCAAATTTGTTATACAAGAGGAAGAGGGGGCACAGTTCACGATAGAGCTCATGGCGTTTTGTGCTTTGATCGAAATAGTGGCGCAACCACATTAACAGTGGGAATTCCCGAGGGCTTACCTGCTTCAGTTGTTAAAGGTGGAGTCCCTATCTCTGGCGCAAATGAAGGAGTTAAAAGCACGAGTGCGAGGTTGTATATGCCTTACGGTCTTGCTTTTGATCGCGATGGAAATCTCTATTTCGTGGATTTCGAGTCGATTAAAATGGTGAGACGTTGGTGGTAAGCAAATCGAAACTCACTCTTCAATATTGAGCTTGCAGGTGGTTAGCTCGGTTCTGACCACCTTTTTTTTGGGCATCTCCCTGTAATTTTTCTAAGTCTCAAGCAGCCTACTCTATTTTAGTTTATAAAGACATAACTCTAAATTATTGGGCACTTGCTTTGAATAAATCTTTCTTTATTCTGATTACTTCTTTGTTTTTCTGCTTGAGTACGGGCGGATTCTCTTTCGCTTCTGAAAGAGTCAAATGCGATCATAATTTAAAGCCCTGAGAAATGGTACAAGACAAGTTTTTGAGTCTCCCCAGAATATATGCACCTATGCCAAAGCTCGCTCAAACTTGAGGCACCAAAAGAAAGAGTGTTATAGATAACATTAACTATGAAAAAGAATTTAAGATCTTAATTCTTAGCGCTGTTGATGATGAAAAAAATGAACCAGGTTTAAAACTTGCCATCGAAACCCTTGAGAGTTTTTGGATTCCCTATGAAGTTGTTGTTCTGACAGAAAATGGTGAGAGGAAAAAAAATCTAAAACTAGATTATATCAACTCTGACGGCTCACTAAGATATTCTGGAATTATCACTACCGAGTTTAATCTTTCTTATAAAAATAGACACACTGATAAATTTGAAAGTGCTCTCAGCGCCAAGGAGTGGGAGGATCTTTTTACTTTCGCTCAAAAATTCAATATTCGCCATGTCTCACTTTTTACTTACCCTCAAGCCTATATCGGTGTTGAGGAGATTCGTCATATTGATAACGGTGCTTCAAACAAAGTACAACTCGATCCCAAATACATAACGTCCTATGTCTCTGGCATAAAAACCGATCCTGAGATCGAGATTAAAGATGTATGGCATTACCCAGTGAGAATCTTGCCTGAGTCGACAGGTCAGACTAAGCCGATGGCCTTTTTTACAAAGACAGAGTCAACGATCTCTGCTGTTTTACATAAAACAGAAGATCATCGCGAGCAAATGCATTTTTTCTTTTCACAGAGTAAAAATCTTTTCTTATCAAAATACTTTGCCCCCATCTGGGTGAAGTGGTTAGTTCGAAATTTATACACTGGCAAGCGGCGCACTTATTTAAGCCTTCAAGTTGATGATGTTTTCATCCCGACAGAGCTTTGGGACCCAAGAGAACTCTCGGGTAGAAATTTTGAGAAGCAGCTCTATCGTAACTCTGTGGAAGACATTGAGCACTACCTAGATTTTCAAAGTAATTATTTAAAGAAGAAAACGAAAGACTTCCACTTTAAAATTGAAATGGCTTTTAATGGCAAGGGGATACTTGAATACGGGGGACTTAAACTTGATCCACTAAGTATTTACTTAAAAAGACAAGCCCCTAGCTTCAATTGGGTTAGTCATACCTATAATCATCTAGAGCTCGATCATTTAAATTATGAACAAGTTCGCCATGAAGTTATTGATAATAACAAAGCAGCGTTTACTTTTTTAGAAGATAATATTCATCTCTACTCAACTAAAGGCTTAGTAACACCAAGAATATCGGGTTTGTTTAACCCCCAAGCCTTAAGTGCCTTTGCCGACCAGAACTATTTTTATGTGATTGGAGATAATACAGTTCGTAATCTAGCTCCAATAGAAAATAAGCATCTTGCGCGAAAAACAACGGAACAACTTAATGGCTTCAAAGGAATTAATATTATCCCTCGCTTCCCCAATGATATCTTCTATAACGTAAGTAACCCGTGGGAGTTACAGACACTCTTCAATCATCTTTATCAATATCGTGGAACAGACCGCTTGGGAGTAGAAGAAATTCTTGAAAAGAATGCGTAGGAGCTGACTTCAGCACTTTTAAGTTTTGACTACTCGATGCGTATGTTTCATCAAGCAAATATGAGGGTTTTTGATTACGGCAATCAAAGAGAAAGCTTACTTTCGTTGTGGATGAAAAAAGGAATAGAACACTTCCGCCGATATTCTACTTTGCCTTTAAAAAGCTTGAGCTTTGATCAGGTGATTGACCTCTACAATGAGAGGGCCAATTACGAAAAATGTGGTTTGAGAACGAAGTTTAAATATTAAAATAAGAAGATTAAAGAAATTGTTCTAACATCTAAAAACGAATGTCTTGTTCCGATCACAGGTCTTGAGTATATGAGAATGATCACGCCAGAAATCAAGAAATCTGAGGTTTTTGGACCGGATAGAACTATTTATATTAAATCCAATCCTGATGTAGAGGTATCGATCTTTCTCGATTAATTCGACAACTCATCAATCATTAGCTGGGCAATGCAAGTCGTTCGCATTTAATTCGAATTCTTGACTCAAGTTCTGAGGCTCACTATAATAAACCCATGAGAGTTTTGATCATACTCCTATTCGTCCTTCAACTTTTTGCCAGTGCTCATGCTGACTGTTGCTCTCACGGGCATGAGAATGAGTGCATGACTAGTGAGGTTGAATCCAACGCAAACAAGACGAATCCCGTGGAATCAAAAAATAATGATGATTCTGAATCTCAAGACTGTGCCAATCAGTGTTTTTTTAAAAAGCTTTATCTCTCAAAAATGACTTTTAATTCTCTGCCAATCCTTACAGAAGAACTTTATAGCTTTTGGCTTTTTCAACCTCTAGTCTCCCAAGCGACAATCTCAGTCATTTTACAACCACCGATAGCTTCCTAATTCATTTTTTGAGTCCTCAAAATTTAATTAGGGTCTAACCATGCTTGATGCACTTATACGCTTCTCCTTGAAAAATAGATTACTCATTTTGACTGCCGGAATTGTGATTTCAATTTACGGTATCATTAAAATTCGAGAGATACCAATTGATGTCTTTCCCGACCTGACCAGACCAACCGTCACACTTCTAACTGAAGCTCAGTCACTCGCCGCTGAAGAAGTTGAATTTTTAGTCACTGTTCCATTAGAAAATCTACTTCGGGGACTGCCCGGTATCGAGCGCGTAAGGTCTGTTTCTAGCACCGGCTTGTCCGTCATCTATCTCGAGTTCTCTTGGGATTCTGATATCTATTTAAGCCGACAGCTCGTATCAGAAAGACTTTTGAGCGCAAGTTCGGTCTTGCCTCAAGATATTAGACCTCAGCTCGGTCCTATCTCAAGCTTAATGGGACAAATTCAACAAATTGCCATCACTAGTCCAGAGAAAACTGTATCGGCGATGGATCTTCGAACCCTCGCTGATTGGGATATTCGCCCTCGGTTGCTTGCGATTAAGGGAGTGGCGCAAATTCTCTCGATCGGCGGGGAAGTTAAGCAATATCAAATTATTTTAAACTCAGCTAAGCTTCGAGAGTATCAAATCACGGTGGAAACGCTTAATGAAGCTCTTGATTTAATTTCTGCTAATGGGTCAGGAGGTCTTAGTGAGAGTGCAGAGAGATCACTTCTGATCAGGACAATCGGCTCAGCGCTCACAATTGATGATCTTAAGAAATCTTATATCGCTCACCATTTTGGTCGACCTGTTTTAGTTGAAGATATTGCAGAGGTGAAAATAGGCCATCGCTTTAAAGTGGGTGACGGTGGTTATAATGGCTCTCCTGCAGTCATCTTGAGTGTGCAAAAACAACCCTCGGCAGACACCATAGAAATATCTCGTCAGATTGATAAGGTTATTTCTCAATCTAAACAGACTTTACCTGCAGGAGTCGTCATTGATACTGAAGTCTTTCAACAGGCAGACTTTATTCAAAGGTCGATCGATGGAGTAGTCAGTAAGCTTAAGAGCGGTTCCATTCTCGTTTTTATAGTCTTGCTTGTTTTCTTAGCGAATATTCGGATGTCTTTGATCACGGTCACGGCCATTCCACTGTCTTTTTGTATTACCTTTATTATTATGAATCTTTTTGGCCTAACGGTGAATACGATGACCCTTGGTGGTCTGGCCATTGCCATTGGTGAACTCGTTGATGACTCCATTGTCGACGTAGAGAATATTTATAGACGTATCGTAGAGCGCTCACGTGATAAGTTGAATACGGACTCCCTCTTGAAAATCATTTTCGAGGCCTCTTCTGAAGTCAGAAACTCGATTTTTCTTTCTACGCTCATTATTGCGCTCATTTTTCTTCCTATTTTTCAGTTAACCGGTTTAGAAGGAAGACTTTTCTTACCACTTGGGATTGCCTACTTAACGGCTTTAGGAGCGTCACTTGTCGTCTCTCTGACTCTTACGCCAGTACTTTCCTATTATCTTTTTAGAAAAAATTGGCAGCAGCTTCAAGAGACGAAAGATACAAAAGTCCTTTCTCTTTTGAAAACTTTAGAAGTTAAACTTCTAAGGAAAACCCTAAATCGACCTAAGATCATCGTGACTATTGCCGCTCTTTGTTTAATTGTTACGGTTGTGATTTTAGGTTCAATGGGGAGAAATTTCCTTCCGCCTTTTAATGAGGGAACAGCGCTTTTGACAGTTGTGAAAGACCCAAATATTTCTCTCTCTCACGCTTCACAAATGGGGTTTGATATTGAACGAACACTCAAAGAGCTACCGGAAATAAAATCCATATCAAGAAAAACCGGTAGATCAGAAGAAGATGAACACATCATGCCAGCGTCGGTTTCAGAGATTGATATTAGCTTTAGTGATCCGAATGTCTCAAAAACTGATGTCTATGCAAAGATTCGGGCAATCATGGATGATATCCCAGATGTCCAATACAGTATTGGCCAACAGCTTTCTCACTTAATGGATCATATGCTCTCTGGGGTTAGCGCTGAACTTGCTATTAAGATCTTTGCCGATGATTTAGCGGAATTGAGGAAGCTTGGAGTTCAGGCAGAAGAGCTTTTAAAAACGGTCCCAGGGCTTGTCGATCTGAGGCTTGAACAACAAGAATTAGTCCCTCAGCTTAAAATCTTTGTCCTTCGCTCGGAGACTGCACAGTCATACTTAAAGCCCGGCGAAATTATCGAGCATCTCAATAGCTTGCTGTATGGTAATAAAAGAGGGGTTATTCTTGAGAACGATCGCTTCTTTGAATTAATTTCCCTTTTACCACAAGAACAAAAAGGCAATAAAGATTATCTTAATGGCCTCGTCTTAAAAACACTACCAAACGGCCGCAATGTCACCGTCTATGATGTCGCTGATGTGTACGAAGGACTAGGGGCGAATGAGATACTTCGGGAGGATTCAAAACGCAGAATTATGGTTTCGGCCAATCTCAGTGGTCGCGATCAGACAACTGTGGTCAAAGAGATCAGAGAGCTTTTAGAGGAAAAGTTAGAACTTAAAAATGGTAGTTATTTTACTATCGGTGGACAATTTGAAGCGCAAGAAACGGCGACTCAAAAAATGATCTTGTTTAGCTTACTTGCTGTTTTTCTACTTTTTATTATTCTTTATATGAATTTTCATTCATGGGTTCTTTCCTTTCAAATCATTCTCTCTCTCCCTCTAGCGACCGTGGGAGGTGTCCTATTGCTCTATTTCCTTGAGGGTAGTTTGTCGGTTGCAAGCATGATTGGTTTTATTGCTCTTATTGGAATCGCAAGTCGTAATGCCATTATGTTAATCGGTCATTATTTGCATCTTTTAAAATATGAAGGGGAAAAATTTAATACAGAAATGATTATCCGAGGGACCCAGGAACGTCTTGCTCCTGTTTTGATGACGGCATTAACAGCAATTTTTGCAATGATGCCGCTGCTCTTTGCTAAAGGAGAGTCAGGGAGTGAGATTCTTTATCCTGTAGCGGTTGTGATGATAGGTGGTCTGATGAGTTCAACATTTTTAGATATCTTTGTGACCCCAGTTCTTTTTTATACTTATGCTAAAAAATCGGTCGAAAATTTAATCAATCGCGATGAAGCGAAAACACAATTTTAGGAGTCTATGATGAAGTCTTTTTTAATTCTCTTTTTATGTTTATTTAGCCAATTGAGCTTTGCTCACTCAAATCATGATCATTCCCCTGGAAAGAAGGGAGCACCCAATAATGGGATTATTAAAGAAACTGCAAGTTATCATTTAGAGCTTGTGAATAATGGTCAAGACTTGATGATTTTTCTTTATGATGTCGATATGAAAGCAATCGATGATCTTTCTGGCTATAGCTTGATTGCACATACGGCACTTCCAAGAAAGGAAAAAGTGAAAATTGAAATGCCTGTGATGCATAATCACTTTCATGGAAAATTTGACAAGAAAGACGCTCATCGGTTCACACTTCATGTTGAGATTAAAAAAGGGGATAAACTTGAAAAAACTGAATGGGTTATTGAGTAAAATGTTAGTGCTATCTAGGAACCTTTTTCTAGGAGCTCTCCTTTTTTCAAGCCCGCTGCTTGCTAGAGATCTTTCATTTGAGGATTTAACTGGATTCGTGGGCTCTCAAAACTTGTCAGTCAAGGCCAGTGAATTTGATTTAAGTAGTGAGAGGGCTTTAGAAGGGCAGTTAAAGCGCGCTTTTATTCCTTCTCTCGGTTTAACTGGGGGATTTGAAGAATATCAACTGAAGGGTACACCCTCAAGCACTCAATCGAGTGCATATGGGTTCGTCCATTCGGAGCTTAATCTTTATAATCGCGGACTGGATCGACAAACAGATGATTTACAGAATCAAAAAATTTCATCACGCACGATTGATCACCGTCGACAATCATCTTTTGAAACCCTTCGAGCCCAGGAGCTTTATTGGCAGGTCGTTGGACTTAACCTGAAGATGAATGTCCAGAAAGACTTTCAAAGAACTCTTGCCTCTATATGGGAGAAGTCAAAAAAGCTTGTGGCAAACCGAGTTGCGACAAAGAGTGATGATTTATTAATTCAGATTGCTCTCAGAAAAAATGCCATGGAGTTTAAAGAGATACAACTTGAACTTGATGAAGCGAAAAACCAGTTGGCACTGACTTTGGGCCTAGATGAGCACAAAGATTTGAACCTGGTTTCGAGTTTCCCAAAAGACTTTAGTCCCTCTGCAGTTGTACCTGCTAATTACGAAGAGGGTAACGAGGTGCTAGCGGTCGAATCGCAGCGAAAAATGATTGAAATACGTCAAAGAGAGTTCTCAAATTGGTGGCATCCTTCAGTCAACCTTTATGGTCAGTATGGGGTACCCTCTCCAAGTGAGGAGCTTGAAATTAGTCGCGATGACTTACGTGAGTTAGTTGTCGGAGTAAGATTTGATTTTAGCTTTGGTCAGGCCGCTCAGTTAAAAAGTGTTAATGAATCCTATCAATTTCAAAATGCGGCACTTGAGGCCCGTGTGGCACATACGAAAAGACTTTTGGCAGGCGTTGATCATGAATTACGACACGATATAAGCCTTCTCGCAAAACTTATCAATGAGGGACAAGAAATGTTCTCACTCATCTCACAGCGACAGCGTTTGTTAATTGAGGAGTTTGAGCGAGGGGTAGCGAAGCCGAGTGATCTTTTAGCAGTGGCTCAAGAGAATTATGAGTCTAAAAAAACTGAAATCGAATACAAAGTGGATTATTTACAAAAAACAGCAAAGCTTCATTATCTCAATCAGAGATAATGAAGCTCGTGATTGAATTAGCGGCAAATGCCTTGTTGTTGATAAACTTTCTCAGTTTGAGTGTCATGACCCTGATAATCGCCAACGATTGAATTTGATCTTGGTGTAACAAACTTTAAATCAATATCCCGTTCAGTTGTGACAAAATGATATTCAACAAACTGTTGTCCTGGGCGGTTGTAAGCAATTCTCTCACAAATATGGCGGCATCCATTCGCATCACAGACTTGTCGACACTCGACGCGATAATCTGTGTAGTTACATGCTTCATAAACTCTGTAGAGTCTTGATCTGGTGGTCGTTGTATCGACGTTTCCAGTGATATGGTAGAGTTGACCAGTGCGGTTTGCTGGCAAATAGATTTCACCACGAGAATTTGAGAAATCCAAGTCTTTTGGCAATTTTAGTTTTGCACTAATTTCTTTGTCACCACTTCTAAAAGTTAGCTTAAGTTTGTTCTCAGATGAGAAGCCGACTTCTGTGAAATAAGATCCGGCGGGAATTTTAACGATTTTCTCATTTCCAAATACCGTTGTATGAACGAGGTTCAATGTTTCATTTGCCTGAAAAGAACCTTGAAAATCAAGGCATCCGGAGATGAAGAATAGGATTGGAAGCATGAGTGTGATTTGGCGCATTTTAAGTCTCCAATAAAGATAATTTCTTTTATTTCTATCGTGGGTTTTGATATACGGCAATACTGAGATGCATAATGTTAGATTTTTTGACAAAAAATTTTCTTAGGAACAAAATAGCTAGAGATGTTGTCTCCAGGTTTGCAAGGTGGTCTATTTGAATGAGTTAGAATTTAGAACAACGGCGACATTCTTTCTCAGAGATCTTTTTCAGCAATGTTCCCAGTCAAAAATTGAGATTGAACCCCACTGGGATATTGATCACCTGTGTTTTCGAGTCGAAACAGAAGATGAATACAGAAAGTTTCAAGCCAATTTTTTAGAGTTTTCCGAGCTTTTAATTGAAAGTCCTGTGCAGGGTAGGCTCATCTCTACTTTTGAACTCTTAAACCCAATCGTTTTTAACGATCGTGTGATTTCGCTAGTTGAGTTACCTGCGCCTAAGCTTGGAAAAAAAGTTAAAACCGGTTTTGAGCATATTGAAGTGGTTTGCGCCTTAAGTTTTGAAGAACTCAGACGAAAGTATAGTCATCTCAAAATAGACGATAAGGGATTAAACAAAAGCTTTAATCGAGAGTTTGAAATTGAATTAGATAGAGCTTCTGTAAAATTTCATCATTCGTCTCTGGCCTCTGTGATTCGTTTAGAGCAGAACTCAAAAGTTTTTCAAACCTTGATGAAGTCTGAGCTCCTTCAGTCTTTTAAAGACTGTGATCCTCTCATCGCTGGTACTTTTCCCTTGGGTCTTGAGACAGAGAGCTCGGATATAGATTTGTTGCTTAACTCTTGTGATCTGCTGGATATCGAGCATCGATTAAAAAGCTCTTATCAACAACGATCAAACTTTCGTCTTGATAAATATAAGGTAAAAGAGAACCCAACCCTTATTTGCCATTTTGATTTTGAGGGCGTTCCTTTTGAGATTTTTGTCCAATCAATCCCGACGGTCAGACAGGACGCTCAAAGACATTTCGTTATTGAGGATCGTATATTGAAATTGGGGGGGGCTCTTTTTAAAGAAAGAGTTAGAGAGCAGCGAAGACTTGGTCTTAAAACAGAAGCAGCTTTTGTAAAAGCGCTAGGGTTTAATGACCCAGATCCGTTTCAATTCCTCTTAAATTTCTGTGATTCTACTGACAAGGAATTAGCGAAACTCTTTTAAAAAAGATTTAAGGAGTTGTGAGCTGGGCCTTTAAATCCTTTTGCGCTTTTTGGATCCACTTAGGCTTATCAATTAGGAAAAGTGGCTTTAAACATTTATCCCATTTCTCCCAAGCCCCAAGAGATTTTTCTTTTCGAAGCCTTTCAAAATCTGGGGTGCAGGTTGTGGCGATTGATTTCCCGAAATAACCTTCTGGTAAAAGGAGGGGAAAGAGGTCTTCGATTAGTTCAACCTCTTCAGGTCTTTGCTGCATTTTCCCCATCATAAGAATGTCTTTTTCTCCTATATCCATTGCCCATTTGGAAAGTTTGGCCTCAAGTTGATCAATCTTTTTCCAATCCCAAATGGCAGTCTCATTCGATTGAACAAAACTAGTCAGTGAGAACATGAGTAAGCTTAAGATGAGATTTTTCACTTACACTCCCCAATACATTGTGGTCGTATATCGTCTTGGCAGGAATTGGCTTTTGGGAGTTCTTTGCAATAATCAGACTGTGTGCCACATGGAGGATAATTACTGGCATTGGTTTGACAGCGATTAATACTTACCAGATGATTAATGGTTTCATTGCTTTGGCCGTCCCCTGAGTTCTTAAGGTTTTCAATCCAAGCGTTTAACCCCTGATCCTCATTTCTTCCGAGTGCATTCTTTGAAAAACCACCAACGCCCATATTATAGGCACCAGCGCAGGCTAGAAGTTTTTGATCTTGGGTCATGAGGGCCTCTGAATGCTCAAGTTGAATTTGGCAGTTCAACATAATCAGTGAGCTCAGAGCCATTACTGCTTGGTGGTTGTTATTATTGGCCAAGTACTGGCCATTAATTTCACTTGATTTAGGTTTTGGATTAATAGGGAGGGCATTCCAATAATCTCGAACTTTAGCATAACGATCATAATTTCGGCGTTCAATCGCGATCAAACTGAGATTGCGATTGAGTTCAGATACTGAAAGTCGTCCTGCTTTATGCTCGTCTCTTTGAACCTGCTCTCTTTGGTCAAAATTATCTCTTCCGGAGAAATCAATAAAGTCTTTCACTTGATCTATGGCAATACTTGTAAATTGTCCTAAGCCCACGGCTCCAGAGTGTGACGTTCCGCCTTCCCAAAGTGCCGATTCACGAAAAATTAAACAACTCATCAATGTGTTCACGCTTTCAAGAGGCACTTCTTCATTGAGTATTTTGTGATACTCACTTGAAATTGTTTGAATACTTTGGCGATAAGAGTTTTCATAGTCTTCGTTAAGTGATGTGGATTTTTTGTAACAAGAAAAATAGCGATCAAGACTAGATTGATCTTTGGTAATGAGAGTTTGGTTTGTTTCAGTTCCATCTGAGTTTCGACGAGGGTTAGGCCTTGGGCGCAGGCTTGTAAGAGGAGGACAATCAACCAGGTCATCTGGTTTTGCGTGAGTATTTATTCCGACAATAGTGTTGATAATATCATCAACATCCACTGGTGCGACAGAGCGCTCGACCCATATTTTACTGCCGGTTTTGATTGGGCCAATTGGCTCAAGGTCAGCTCCGAGCTCTCTAAATTCGACTCGCCAACCAGAAATCGACTCAATTTTGATAAGCGTGTTTATGGGAACCCGTTCATTAGTCGTTGTTTCGATGGAGCCATTGCTGATTTTGTAGGTAGCTCCCGCTTCTAAGGGTACTTGTGCCCAGGAGGGGATAGAGGTGAGTGCCCATGAAAGTAGAAGAATGGTGCTTAAGAATTTCACTCATCTATTATGCCACGACTTCGTCAATAGAGGAGAATTCAATCTGTGGGAATTTTCTTCCTTACTCTTATTCTTACCTAGTTGCACTAATGCCAAAGACTGAGAAGATATAAGTACTATAACTGATTGAGAGAGAGGATTGTATGCGAAAGGAGTTTGTGGCGAGCTTTTTTGTTGTGATATTGCTACAAGGATTTTTCTTTATTAAATGGCCTGTGGGTCTTTATAGCCTGATCTTTTTTGTTCCTTTTTATCTGTTGGGCTTCAGAGATTTACGACAAACTCGCCATGCCATCAAATCAAATTTTCCAGTCTTTGGTCATCTTCGTTATCTTTTTGAGTCTATAAGACCTGAAATTAATCAGTACTTTGTTGAATCAAATACAGATGGCAGACCCTTCAGTCGCGAGCAGCGCTCTGTGGTTTATCAAAGAGCTAAAGCCGTACTCGATACCGTTCCCTTTGGAACTCAACATAATCTTTATGAACAAGGTTATGAATTTGTGACTCATTCTTTATATCCAAAACATGTGAATAGTGCCGACCTTAGAGTGCTTATCGGAAGTGATTTATGTAAAATGCCTTACTCCCTTTCTATTTTTAATATTTCTGCGATGAGCTTTGGCTCACTTTCTCCAAATGCCATTGCCGCTCTCAATGGCGGCGCACGTTTAGGAAATTTTGCTCATAATACAGGGGAGGGTGGGATTTCGCCTTATCACCTCGCTCCTGGCGGTGATTTGATTTGGCAAATCGGAACAGGTTATTTCGGTTGTCGAACTCATGAAGGAAGTTTTGATCCGGAACTTTTCAAAAAGAACTCATCACGTCCGCAAGTTAAGATGATTGAGATCAAGCTCTCTCAAGGAGCGAAACCTGGACACGGTGGCATCCTTTCAGGGAAGAAGGTGACTCCTGAGATTGCCGCCATCAGGCATGTGCCTCTTGGAAAAGATGTGATCTCTCCTCCCGCTCATTCTGCCTTTCAAGATGCTCGAGGACTCTTGCGGTTTATCTCTGAGCTTCGAGAACTCTCTGGCGGAAAGCCAATTGGGATTAAACTCTGTCTAGGCCATCGACAAGAGTTCGAAGATTTAGTGAATTGCATGAAAGAGATGAAACAGTACCCTGACTATATTGTCGTGGACGGAGCGGAAGGTGGGACGGGAGCTGCACCATTAGAGTTCACAAACTATATCGGAACCCCAGGTCTTGATGCACTTGTGACAGTCGTTGATATTCTTGAAAAATCTGGACTTAGACAAAAAATAAAAATTATTAGTACCGGTAAAATCACCACAGCTTTTGATATCATCAAGCTTCTTTGTATCGGGGCAGATGCGACTTATGCCGCACGCTCGATGATGCTCGCTCTTGGCTGCATCCAGGCCCTTCGCTGTAATAATAATAAATGCCCCGCCGGAGTTGCGACTCAAGATCCTTCTCTCTATAAGGGGTTGGACGTTGATTCAAAAGCGCGGAGGATTAAGAACTTTCATCAAGAAACTTTATCCGCCGTTGCCCATGTGATCGGCGCTATGGGGCTCGAGGGTCCCAAGGAGCTCGGGCGACAGTACCTCTTTAAGCGTGTAGAAGAGAGTAAAATCAAGAACTACGCCGAACTCTATCGTTAATTCAGATGCTAGTCAGTCGGGAGTTTTTGAGCTAAGAATAATGGATGAAAATAACTAAAGCCATTCTCTTAGATCCTCGAGATCTCCCATTTATTTGGCAAATTCTAAGGGTCAGCATTCTTTTTTTGCCCCTTTCGTTTTGGATTCTCTTAGATCCTAGTGTCAGCCCTTGGATCACTTTACTCTATCTCCCTTTCACCGTTTTTCTTTTGGGGCCTCAACTTTTGATGGTTCATAATATTTGTCATCGCAATCCTTGGCGAAAACCCATCAGGCCGTTTCTTAATAGCTTCGTTTCTTTTCAAAATCTCTTTTTTGGTCTGCCTCCTATGATCTATTTTCATCATCATATAAAAATGCATCATAAAGAGGGCAATGGGCCTGGGGACCTTAGTACCACTCTTGGCAAACAGAGAGACAGCTTTCGCCATTGGTTTGTTTATTTTTTGCGTTTCTCCTTCGGCACTCCTTTTGAGCTTCCACGCTACTTCTTTCGACAAGGAAGAGCGGATTATGCTTATAAAGTGATATTGGGTTATCTTATTTTTACTGCCGTTTTTATGGCAGCCGGTTTTTACAATTTAAAAGGCGCTCTCATCGTCTTTTATTTGCCAACTCTTATCAGTTGGTTTGGTATGATGGCCGGCAATTGGACTCAGCACGCCTTTATCCATCCTGATCATCCAGCAGATGATTTCTTAAGTAGCATCACCTTAGTAGAGTCGCTCTATAATCGTCGCTGTTTTAATGATGGTTACCATATTGCTCACCATCGGTTTCCGGGAATGCATTGGAGCGAGATGCCGAGTGAATTTGACAAAAACTTAAATCTTTATCAGAAAAAAGAATCTCTGGTTTTTAGAAAACTGGATTATCAAGCGATTTGGTTCTATTTGATGTTCAAAAACTATAAAGGGCTTTCAGCTTATATGGTGCCGACGTCTCAAAATCAAGAATCAATGATGGATCGCATTTCCTTGATAAAAGAGAGAGTGAAAGCCTAATCCTAAACACTAGAGATAGCGCTTAAGCACATCATCTTTCAGCCAAAAATGATGGTAAAAAACTAAGCTCGTATGCATGGCAATCAAAAAATAACCAATTTGGCCCATTCTTTGATGAGTTGATTTTATCAATTGAGGATAGGGTAGCTCGGGCAATCCCCAGCTCGGAAGAATCTGAAGCAGGCCTAAAATGGCCATAACACAAAACCAAAAGAGAAAGCCCTGATGAGTCCTATTCATCAATTTTCTTCTATTGATGTCAATAGATTGATTCGTATAATTCGACTCCGACTTGCGTTTTTCAATAAGCCTTACGATTGATAAAACGAGAATGAAAAAACCTAATCCATAATGAATATTTTTAAAAACTTCTCTCTGGAGAGTCCCTTTCTCAAAGAGAACTCTAAGTTCAATGAATAAATAGGCAAGGCCTATGAATATGACTGACACCCAATGGAGAAGCTTTGTTTTTCTACTGACTTTTTCCATTAAGACCATCCATTTGTTCTTGTTTGGGAGGCAGTTTGTTTGAGTAAACGACCTTCCCCGTTTCATCGATGATGAGGGTGTGGGGTAATTCGTTGACACCAATCTTTTTTGAAAACTCACGGTTCTCATCAGTTAATATTGTATAAGGAAATTCGTAACGATTTAAGAACTTTTTAATTGTTTTATTATTCTCGCCGGCATTAATCGCCAAAAATTTATAATTTTGATTGTTTTGAGTTTTGAGCTCGTTTAACTCCGGTAGCTCTTTGATACAAGCGGTACACCATGAAGCGAAAAAATTAATCACAACTTTTTTCCCTCGAAGTTTTTCGAGGGCCAAAGTCTCTTGTCCCTCAAAGACAGGCAGATTGAAATCCTCGAATTTGATTTCATTACTATGGACTGATAAGACGATGAAGAAAGAGATAAAAAAATACTTCATGCTGCGCCCTTTAGCATTTGATAAGCTGGTTTATTTAACAGAACCTTTCCGTTCGTTTCAATCAGAATCGCCTTCATAGGAATTCGCTCTATAATTTTTAAAGCTTTAGTTTTGGTCATCGTCATGAGTGCAGTGGCATAGGTATCAGTTTCGATGGTAGTAGAACCAATAAGAGTCACGCTTGCAAAATCCACACTGGGGTATCCTTCTTCTGGATTAATGATATGGTGGTACTTACGATCTTCTTCAAGATTTTTAATATACTGGTTATAATCTCCAGAAGTGGCCAAAGAGCCTTCTTTGAGTTTCACAAAGCCTACTGTTTTCTCTGACTTGCTAAAAGGGTTCTTTATTCCTAGAGTCCAATCTCTTGGAGCGTCTTTAGCGCTCTGAACACGAATATCACCTGACCCATCAACGAGAAAATTACTCAAGCCATTTTCAAGCAAATATTCATAGACTTTATCAACAGCATAACCCTTACCAATTCCACCAAGACCTATCTTCATTCTTCGGTCTGGCAAATAAACGGTCTGAGCTCTCTCATTGATTTCTATTAACTTATAATTGATAAAAAATCGCGCCTGATCGATTTCATTTTTTTGTGGCAAGATTCCATTCTGACGTGCTTTACGCCAAAGATGTCCCACACTGGCATAGCTAATATCAAAGGCTCCCTCTGTATCTTGAGAAATCTTGTTTGCTCTAAGAATAAGGTTGAGAATTTCAGTGTCCACTTCCACTGGTTTGATTCCGGCATTCTCATTGATTTGATTAAAAGGAGATGGATAAAAATCAGTGAGCTTTCTTTCAATTTCAACTGCACGATCTAAAGCGAGATTGATGAGCTTGGTAGAAATTTTTTTGCTATGGTTATCGTTGGCCCAGGTTTGAACCGTAAAAAAACCACCCATAATTTTTCTTTTGATCACAATTTTATTTGTCATCAGAAGCTCATTCCAATACTTAACTGCAGTATATTGTAGTTTAAGTCGTTCGATCTTCTTCCGTGGAAAAGACCTGCTCCCCAAACGAGGCTTGTATCGTACCCAAAACGCTTTTTATAATCACCCTCATAGGAATACTGCACTCCAACTCTAACCAGATTAAAGTCGGAGAGATCAGAATCACTCGTCATGAATTGCTGTTGTGATTGGAATTGGTCTTGATAGTATTTAGTTTGCGATTGATCATGATAGCGAAGAGTTGGCATCACAAAACCGTTTCCGTCATTAGTTGTAAAACGCATTCCAATTTCGGTTGTCTGAGCTTTTATCTCCCAGTTGTCTTGATAGTATCGATAGCTTAAATGAAAGGCAGTTTCATCACTAAAGGCATGTACCCATTTCGTATGCAAGGCACTTCGCGAGCGGTTCTCAGGCAATTTTTCACCTTGTCGTTTGAAGGGGTCTGTCGTTTCATCCAGAACCTTTACGGTACTGGCAATACTATTTAACATCCCATTCATCTCAATATGAGTGTATCCAAATTCAATGATGTCTGAGCGAGTGAGTAGCTGCGAAGCTGAAAGGTCAGCAGAAACAATTGTGCGACCTTTGAAATCTGTCGTTTTTTCGTTGATCAGGTCATAATCAGCTGCTTGATCGAGATAAAGTTGCGGGGTCAGAGCAATGGTAAAATTATCTTCTGCGAAAGACTTAAGATACTGACCGCCAAAATTGAGAGATCTGTAATCGTATTCGCTAGAGATTCCGAGTGAACCGCTCCAACCATTAAGTTCATCTCCTTTGGTGTAAGAGATATTTCCAGCGACTCGAGATTGATTGCCAATTCCACCGCCACTCGCCCCAGAGTTCCCATCGATGGCCGTATCGGAAGCCGCAGTCCAAGTATCAAAAATAAAATGGGCGGAGAGATTTGTGTCTTCATCTATCTGGGTTGAGATAAACAACATCGGTTCCAAAACAGTCACATCTTCCTTTCCACTATCGTCATAGACTTGTTTTCCATTTTTAGAATCTTGTTGAAAGAAATTAAAAACGAGTTTGGTGCTCTCAAGTTTGAAAGCATAAACTTTTGTACTTAGAAGCGAACTTGCTCCCAGTAAAAGAGTCGTGATTTTATTTCTAGTTGCAACCACAACCACCTCCGACGGCACCAGTTCCACCAGCAGCTCCTTCCCTATAGGTATTCACGGAATCAAGAAATGTCGATTCTTCTGGTAGTGGATTCAGACTCATGATCTTTGTTGAGTGCCGACCGCGGTCAATTTGTTTGACGTTTGCGCATGAGCTTAAGAATAGAAAAATTAAAAAGATGAGAGATTTATTTAAAGCCATTTTCCCCTCGACGTTAAAGGACTACATCAATTTTGTAGTTCTTCTTGGGAAAATGATATTAGGCATATGTCCTAGATCAGTCTGGGGCTGAGAGAATATCCTCAAGAAAAAAAGCGGCTAGCTCTTGTCGACCAGTGATTTGAGCCTTTTTATAGAGATTTGTGGATTGTTGGCGAACTGTTTTTTCTTGCGTGCCTCTTAGCTCGGCAATTTCTTTCATCGACAGGCCTTTAATAAGCAACAGGGCGACATCTTTTTCACCACTTGAGAGTGACCATTTTTCAAATTGCAGATCTATGGCATCGCGAATCGCTCTAGCACTTTGTTTGCTCAGTTTCTGCCACTCAAGGTATGAAGCTTTGGTTAAAAGTAGGGATTGCTCGGCACTAAATCGCTTTTCTTTTTCAATCTTCAAAATCCATGCTTGGTAAAGGGCCGCAATCGAGGCCACCAAAAAAAGAAAAATTTCGTGATAAATATGTCTAAGAGGTATGCCTTCTTGAAAATCAATCCAAATATCGACGGAGAAGACTATGGCAAAGAATGAATAGATGAGGAGTGGAAGCATAAGCCTCTATAGTACATTTGTCCTATAGAGGCGTAAAGAGTCGTAAAGATCAGATATTAAAGCGCAATATAGTGAGTCCCAAGATTCTCTAAAACCAAGTTCGTCACTTGACCACGTGAGTTCTTCACGGGTGTTGCACGGTGAAATCCGACACGACCTCTCTCTTCCCAAACAGCTGCAGAAGATGACCAGTGGTGAAAAGCTGACGTTGTTAGATTGCGGTCTGCTTGTGTCTCATAACTTGTGAAATAAGGTGAGCCTTGACCTGTTCCTACGACAGTTTGGCATCCACTTAAGCGAGCAAAAACATTGGCAAACTCAGCTGAAACGTTACAAGCATAAATTTGCACAATACAACTTCCGCAAAATTTAATCTTTCCTTGTTGGATTGATTTCGCCATATGCTCTTCAAGTGTTCTAGAGCCAATTTTACCAAAACCTGTTGGTCTTTGGCTTTCTCTTGTATAGATCCCGTTTAAGCCGTTCCAGCCAGAAAGACCATGAACTTCACCGAGCTCATCTGGGCTAATCCAACCGTGTGAGGTTGAAGTCAGCTTTGGAATACAGCCATATCTTGACGTGTAGTCTTCCATGGCTTCAATAAAGCTATCTCCATTTTTCCACGTCGTAATTTTTTGAATTCCCTTAAGGATATTCATAAAAGCTGGCTCGTCAGTGTTATTAGCTTTAACGAGACCTAGGCCTCTATTGTTATTTCTGTAAAATTCAACTCCATATTTTTCGTAGGATTGAATTCCTTCTTGTCTCATATATCTTGCGCGGTAAGCTTCGCCTTCCGCTTTTGTGCCTACTTCTCGGACAAGGCCTACGCCATGAGTGCTGGTTGATATTCTTTCTCTGTTGCTCGCCATGGCATCAATAGAGGCCACAAGTGAGAGGATAAGAAGTAAAGATGTCTTCATTAGAAACTCGCTGTTAGAGGTTGAGACGTATATACAACAACGCGTAGTGTCCATAAAATGAAAACAACGCGATGTGTAAAAATGACGAGTTTTCTGACTAAGGTTTAGACAGCAATTTTGTAATATTAGTCACTTATAGGCCTCTTTTTCTGGCTGACTCATTGCATATAACTCCTTAGATTTAGCCAAAGGATGAAAAATGAAAGACCTTCAGCCTATAACTTCAAATAAAGAACTCAGCCCAATAGAGCGTCGGCATCTAAAGGTGGCCCTCTACAAAGAAGAAAAGAAGCGGCTTAAGCGCAAAGAACTGAGGCTAGATCCCGATTATACAAAACATATCGAATGGGCCATTTTGGCGACTATTATTATGGGAATTGTCTCTGTAAGTCGTCCGGAAATGACTCCACTTGCGATTATTATGGCGATCATGGTTTTAGCCGCAGTCATCGATAGCAAAATGAAGAACCAAACAATCAAAGAAAATAATGATGTGGAAAAAGAGCGACTAGAGAAGCTTCTTCGTATTGTTCAAAATGAAAAGAAGGTTCAACTTCTTTCTCGAAGACCAAGTCACCAGACTTCAACCATCGTAGTCAGCGAACTTGAGATGCAATAAAACAAGCTAGGGTTTATATTTTTCAAAACTTAAATCATAACGACGGGCGAGGGGAGTGATCTTCTCGTCAATCAATCTTTCAGCCAAATTTAAATCAATCTCTTCTGCCGCACCAACACCATTTAAAACTTGAGTCAGAATTTCATCCTGAACTATACCAATCTCTTGCGCGATTGCGTAGGGAATAAGCGTATAAGTAATCATTCCGTATCGTGCGCGGTATTTCGTTGGAAAATGCTGCTCTAAATACGATTCGCATTTCTTGCGCTTGAGAAAATTTTCATCACCAACTTTCTCACTCATCTCAACGAAATTCTCTAACGCCATATCGGCAATGGCATTGGCTTGCTTGGGTTGCCAAGCTTGAAAATTCTTAAAAGCCTTTTCAAAATTCTCACCAGACTCATCAAGAAATTTCGCGAGACTTGTGCAGTCTTCAAAACCACTATTCATCCCTTGTCCGAAAAAAGGCACGATGGCGTGAGAAGCGTCTCCGAGAATCGCGACGCTGTCTTGATAAACCCAAGGGCCTGCGCGGACAGTGCCGAGTTTGCCCTCTGGGTTCTCTGCAAATTCTTGCAGCATATTGGGCATTAAGGGAACGGCGTCAGCGAAGTTTTCGTTAAAATAATGAAGGACGGCGTTTTTATCTGTGAGTGTTTCAAAACTCGGTGCTGCGCCTTTGTGTGAAAGATAAAGCGTCATTGTAAAGCTGCCATCAAGATTTGGCAGCGCCATCAGCATATGATTGCCACGAGGCCAAATATGAAGGGCGTCTTTTCTGAGTTGTGGCAAACCCTTTTGATCGAGAGGCATAAAAAGTTCTTTATAACCTGCACTCAAAAACTCGACGGACTCTTCAAAGTTTTCAAGCTTTCTTTTTAGTAGGGCCCGCGTCTCAGAACCCGCGCCGTCAGTGCCAAATAAAACATCATAAGAAGCAGTTTCGTTTTGAAAGGACGCCTGCTTTTTTAGTAAGTCTAAATTTGTCAGTGTTTTATTAAAATGAATGGGAATATCGAGCGCCTCTGCGCGCTCAAGGAGAAAATTATTTAAATCCGAGCGTGAGATAGAGTAATTGCATTCAGAGGGATCGCGACCATAGGGCTGGTAAGTCAGCTCGCCCTTCTTAGAGTGCATCATGCGGCCAGTGACGGCGACTGTGAGTTTAAGAGCTTCTTCATAGAGCCCCACAGATTTAAGCGCGTGTAAGCCTCTTGAAGTTACGATCAAGTTGATAGAGCGACCACTGGTGTTTTTGTTCAGTCTGGGGTCCGTACGCTTTTCGAAAATCTCGACGTGATGGCCACGTTTTTTCATCATCACCGCAAGGAGGGATCCGACTAAACCTCCGCCAACAATTAAGATTTTTTTCATGCTTTCTGTCCCTTTAAAGACTCATGAATGATCTCAGTTAAGTGAAAGACGTCTTCATAAGTATTGTAAAGTGGAGCTGGGGTTATACGCAAAATATCCGGCTCTCTGAAATCCAAGATCACGTCTTTTTCTTTCAGTTGTTCTAGCAGGTGTTGTGGTTTAGTTTTCACTTTAACACAAATCATAGAACCGCGATTTTGGCTTTGAGCCGACCAAGCGGGTGTCACGATTTCGATTAAACCAGGATTTTTTTCAAGTAAACGCCATTCAAGGTATGAAGTGAGCCGATCTCCTTTTTCACGAAGGGCCGTCATACCCACACGGTCAAAAATTTCCATAGACGCTCGAAGGCTCGCCAGTTGAAAAATTGGAGGATTACTTAGCGACCAAGCTTCAGCTGTGGGGAGCGCATCGAAATGAGGGCCCATTTGAAAACGAGTTTGTTTATTATGTCCCCACCAACCGGCAAAGCGCTTAAGGTTTTTATCTAGGCAGTGCTTCTCGTGAAAAAAGCTTCCCGCAAGTCCACCAGGCCCTGAGTTTAAATATTTATACGAGCACCAAACCGCAAAATCGACGTTCCAATCATGAAGTTCAAGTTTGAGATTTCCAGCGCCGTGAGCGAGGTTGAATCCAACCTTTGCTCCCTGACGGTGGCCGGCTTCTACAATCTTAGCGAAAGGAAAGCACTGACCTGAAAGATAATTACAATTGCCTAGCATCACGAGAGCAAGCTCGTCTCCAAGTTCTTCGATTTGAGCGATGATATCCTCAGTTGAGACAGTCATTTGTCCTGCGCGAGGTTTTAATTGCACGACAACATCAGCGGGGTCGAGTCCATGAAACTGCGCCTGCGAATCTACGGCGTATTTGTCGGACGGAAAAGTATTATTTTCAATCAAGATTTTTCGGCGCTTACCATTCGGTTGATAAAAACTGACTAAGGCCAAATGAAGATTCACCGTCAGCGTATTCATAGCGACTACTTCAGTCTCTTTAGCCCCAACAAGTTTGGCGAAACTTGGAGTCAGAAATTCATGGTAAGGAAGCCAAGGATGGCGGGCGTGAAAATGTCCTTCAACACCAAAGCGTTCCCAATCTTGCAGCTCTTCTTCGATATAGGTGCGAGCTTTCTTTGGCATCAGGCCCAGGGAGTGACCGGCGAAATAAAGTTGATTCTTGCCGTTATGGCTTGGTGGCAGAGAAAAATCCTCTCGGGTGCTGCGGATTTTGCACTCTTGATCGAGTGCTTGAGCGCCAGCGAGGGAGTGATGGTGAGTTTGAAAAGACATGAAGACCTCTTTTTTAGGGAGTGCGAATAGAAAGGGGAGCGAGTCCCTCTACAATGAGTGAAATTTCAAGACCTGGTTCTAAATGAAAAGCTTCCGTCGCCGCTCCTGCGAGCACGATCATGCCTTTCTTTAAACCTAAGCCTCGTTCGTTTAGGAGTTCACATTGTTGTTTGAGTGAGAGGAGCGGGTCCCCTGAAATCGCTTTGGTTGAACCACTGGTCGCGAGTTTTTGATTCACCTTCATTTCAAGAGCGAGATTATCAAGGGCGAGCTTTTGAAAATCAGTGTTCCATTCCCCGAGGACAAAATGAGAAGAAGAAGAATTATCAGAAATCACATCTTCCATCGAAAAATATTTAAACTGGGTGTAGCGAGAGTCGAGAATCTCAAGACCTGCAGCCACGGCATCAATAGCGTCGATCATTTCTGCGCGGGTTGGACTGCCAGAAAGATCTTTCTTTAAAAGAAAAGCCACTTCGGGTTCAATCTTAGGATGAATGCCGCGCTCGAGCGGAAAAACACCGCCATTATGCAATTGCATTTTATCAGTTAACACTCCATAAAGGGGCGCATCGAGATTCATTTGACGACGTTTGGCTTCCGAAGTTAAGCCCATCTTATAGCCAATTAAAACTTCATTATTTTTCTCGCGGTGGCGCAGTCCTTCTTCTTGAATTGCATAGGCGTCACTGCGAGTCAGCTCGTGTTCTGTGGAGAGTTGAACAACAGGAGTTTTAGTCAGACGGGCCTGCGTTAGACGCTCGGCCAGCTCAATGAGAGGTTTTTGTTTCATTGTGAAATCCTATGTTATAAAGTCAGCGTTGTGAATCTTGATTCTTATCAAATATACGATATCTCTCCCGAGATTTCTCCGCAAACAGCGGTCTTTCCTGGCGATACACCGTTTAGCGCTCAGTTTCTTTTAGACATGCAAAAGGGGCACAACTTAACTTTGTCGAGCATTCAGACCACCGTGCATATCGGCGCTCATACTGATGCTCCAAGTCACTACTCGGTGACGGGGCAGACGATGGAGCAGCGAGATCCCAAAATTTACTTAGGGCCCGTGCAAGTGATTACTGTGAATCTGCCTCGCAAAACGCGAGTAAGTCCTGCTGATTTGAACGGCGTCGAGATCAAAGCACCTCGAGTGCTTTTTAAAACCAATTCTTTTCCCGATCCCAAGCACTGGAATGACGATTTTTGCGCGCTCGAACCAGATTTGATAGAGTTTTTGCACCAAAAAAATGTCTGCTTGGTGGGCCTCGACACTCCTTCGGTTGATCTGGCAGACGATAAAGTTTTGGCCGCCCATCACGCCATTCACGCTTGTGATATGGCGATACTTGAAGGGGTTGTTCTGACTGCGGTCCCCGATGGGCTTTATCAATTGATGGCCCTGCCTTTAAAAATCAAAGGGGCAGATGCCTCACCAGTGCGAGCGATTTTATTAGGTCTGTAAACGACAAGGTGATTATGAATTCGATTGCAAATTATATTGATGGAAAATTTTGCCAAGCGCTCGAAGGCTCTGAGCTTCAAAATTTTAATCCCGCTACTGGCGAAATGCTTGGAACAATTCCAGATTCAAATGCAGACGATCTTGAAAGCGCCGTCGCTGCCGCTAAAAAAGCTTTTCCTGCTTGGTCGAAATTAAAGGCTTCAGAGCGCGCGGCTTGGCTTCGAAAACTTGCGGCAAAAATTAGAGAAAATCTAAATGAACTCGCGATGATTGAAACTCGCGATAATGGCAAGCCGATCAAGATTTCAAAGTCTGTGGATATTCCACGAAGTGCTCTGAATTTTGAATTCTTCGCCGATGAAATTGAAAAATTTCACGATACTGCTTTAATGAACTCTGCAACGCTCAAGAACACTGTAACTTATTCTCCTCTTGGAGTTGTGGGTTGTATTTCTCCTTGGAATCTTCCTTTGTATTTATTCACTTGGAAAATCGCGCCTGCCTTAGCTGCTGGAAACACAGTTGTGGCTAAACCGAGTGAAGTGACTCCCATGACGGCCCATGCTTTAAGTCGCCTGATGGATGAAATCAATTTTCCCGCTGGTGTTTTAAATATCGTTCATGGTCTTGGACCCAAAATTGGTCAAGCACTCGTTGATCACCCCGAAGTTAAAGCGATTTCTTTTACAGGCAGTACGGCGACAGGAAAAATCATTGCTCGCGCGGCTGCGGAGAATTTTAAAAAAGTGTCGCTTGAGCTTGGAGGAAAAAATCCGACGATTATTTTTGCCGATGCAAACTTAGAAGACGCGATTTCAGGCTCCACCAGAGCGGCTTTTTCTAATCAAGGTCAAATCTGTTTATGCGGCTCGCGGATTTTTGTAGAGCGGAGTGTGTACGAGCAAGTGAAGTTTGGAATGATTCAAAAAATCTCTGAAATTCTAGTTGGAAATCCTGAGCTAGAGGCGACGCAGTTTGGGGCCATGGTTTCAAAAGATCATTTTGAAAAAGTGCGAACTTATCTCAATTTGGCGCGGGCAGAAGGAATCACTCTCTTAACTGGTTCAACGCCACTTGATTTGCCAGAGCAAAATAGAAATGGCTTTTTTATTTTACCCACACTACTTGAAGGAGCGCCGTCAGAGCATCGACTGAATCAAGAAGAAATTTTTGGACCTGTCGCCTGCCTCATTCCTTTCGACTCAGAAAATGAAGTGATCGAACAAGCCAACTCTACTCGTTATGGCCTAGCAGCGTCTGTTTGGTCGACTCATCAGGAAAAACTGGACCGAGTGTCAGAGAAATTAGAGGCAGGAATAGTTTGGCAGAATTGCTGGATGGAGCGAGATTTGAGAACTCCTTTTGGAGGAGTGAAAGAGTCGGGCGTGGGCCGCGAAGGTGGCGAGTACGCTTTGAAATTTTTTAGTGAATTAAAAACAGTTTGTCAGAAGGAGCGAGTTTAATGAGCACATCTTATGATTCCGCCCGCGCACCATTGCCAGTTGGGCACTACCCCCATGCAAAGCGTGTGGGGAACTTACTCTTCTTATCAGGTGTTGGTCCTCGCAAAAAAGATAGCAAAGAAATCCCCGGCGTCACTTTGAACGAAAAAGGGGAAATCCTAAGTTACGATATCGAAGCTCAATGCCATAGTGTTTTTCAAAACGTGCGTGCCATCCTTGAGGACTCGGGTTCTTCTTGGGAGCGACTGGTTGACGTTACGGTTTATCTCACCAATATGAAAGATGATTTCAAAACCTATAATCGCCTCTGGGCCGAGTACTTCAAAGAAGATCCCCCGTGCCGAACAACTCTTGAGATCAATTGCTTGCCGACACCCATCGGAATTGAACTCAAATGTATTGCGACCATTGGAGACGGGGAGTAGTTATGGAAATGGCCTTTAATTTTCAGCGCTGGATCGATGAAAACCGTCATCTCCTCAAGCCACCAGTGGGTAATAAAATGGTTTGGCCTGATCGCGAGTTTATTGTCATGGCGGTCGGTGGCCCAAATGCCAGAACTGACTTTCATGTCAATCAAAGTGAAGAGTTTTTCTATCAGCTCGAAGGAGAGATGGTTTTAAAAATCATTAATGCTCAAGGAAAATTTCAAGATATTCCGATGAAGGCCGGTGATATTTATCTTTTGGCCGCCAATACTCCCCATTCCCCTCAGCGCATGGAAAATTCCGTGGGCCTCGTTGTTGAACGCCGAAGAAACAAAGACGAGATCGACGCTCTTCAGTGGTACTGTGAAAAATGCCAAACAAAACTCTATGAAGAAAAGTTCGCGCTCGTGAATATTGAAACTCAATTTCAAGCGGTCTTTAATCGTTATTACGCTAGCGAGCACACAAAATGCAAAAACTGCGGTCACACGAACGGAAGAGTTTGGAATGTTTAAAATCGATATCCACACTCATATTCTTCCTCCTGAAATTCCCCAGTTTAAAAAGCTTTTTGGCTACGGTGGATTTATTGAACTTCAAAAAGTTCCAGGCTGTGCTCATGTGAATATGGTCAGTGACGAGGGCGTGTTTTTTAGAAAAGTTGAGCCTAATTGTTTTGATGCAAAGACGAGAATTCATGAATGTGACCACCACCATGTCGACGTTCAGGTTCTCTCGACTGTGCCGGTGATGTTTTCTTATTGGACGAAACCTGAAGACGGCTTAATGGTTGCTGAAGTTTTAAATAATCATATCGCAGAACAATTTCAAGCCTTCCCAAAGCGTTTCATCGGTCTTGCCACATTGCCTATGCAAGATATTCCTCTGGCCATTCGAGAGGCCAGACGCTGTAAAAATCTTGGTTTTCACGGCGTGCAGATCGGCTCTCATATCAATCAAAAAAATCTTTCAGAAAAAGAATTCTTTCCGCTCTATGAAGAACTCTCAAACCTTGGGCTGGCGCTTTTTGTTCACCCTTGGGAGATGATGGGTGAGAAAGACATGCAAAAATACTGGCTGCCGTGGCTCGTTGGGATGCCAGCGGAAACTAGCCGTGCCATTTGCTCCATGATTTTCGGCGGCGTCTTTCAGCGCTTTCCAAATCTTCGCGTTGCCTTTGCTCACGGTGGAGGAGCTTTCCCCATAACGACTGGAAGAATTCAGCACGGCTTTGATGTGCGCCCTGATCTCTGTGCTATCGATTGCGATGCCCCTCCAAAAAGTTTTCTTGGGCATTTTTATGTTGATTCACTGGTGCACGATCCTGATGCCCTCAAATACTTAGTGAAATTAGTCGGCGAGAAGCGAGTTTGTTTGGGAACGGATTATCCGTTTCCTTTGGGTGAGCTCACTCCAGGGCAAGCCATCGAACAAGCGGATTTTCCAGATAAAACCAAAGAGCTGCTCTATAGCCGAAATGCGATGGAGTGGTTGGGAATTAATGCAGATCATTTTAAAAAATAAGACGGGAGTTAGTCATGGATTTGTCCTTAAAAGGTAAAAAAGCTTTAGTCATGGGATCATCTGCCGGCATCGGCTATGCGGTTGCTGAAAGTTTGATTAAAGAGGGCGCTGAAGTGATTTTATGCGCGAGAAATCCTGAAACACTTAAAGAGGCCGTGACAAAAATCGGAGCCCGTGGATATGTGGTTGCCGATCTATCAAAATCAGGGGAAGCCAAGCGCGCCACTCAAGAAGCGGTGGAGAAACTCGGCGGCCTTGATATTCTGGTTTGTAATACCGGAGGTCCTGCGAAAGGAAATTTTCTCGAAGTCAGTCTTGAGCAATGGCAACTTGATTTTCAATCGCTTTGGTTAAGTGTAGTGGAGTCTTTGCACGTCGCCCTTCCTTCCATGCAAAAACAAAATTATGGCCGAGTCCTAATGGTGACTTCTATTGCTGCAAAAGAGCCGCTACCGGGGTTGACCACAAGTAATGGTCTGCGAGCGGGCCTTGAGGGACTTTGTAAATCTCTCGCCAATGAATTCAGCCACGCTGGTATTACGTTTAATGTTTTAAGACCGGGCTATACCAACACCGATCGTTTGAAAGCACTTAATCTAAGTCCTGATCGTATTAAAGAGATGGTGCCAGCCGGACGACTTGGTGAACCTCAAGAACTAGCAGATCTCGCTTGTTTTTTAAGTTCACCACTTGCGGGCTATATTACCGGTCAGTGCTTAAGTATCGACGGTGGAGTCCAAAAAAGCTTCTAATTTCACCTTTTCTTTGTTTAAATTTTAATTTGTGAGAAGAAAATGAGTGAGCCTCTCTTACAAGTCGAAGGACTTGAAACAACATTTTTTACCAAAGCCGGTGCCTTGAAGGCGCTCGATGGGGTTAGTTATACTATTCATCGCGGAGAGGTGCTTGGGATCGTCGGGGAGAGTGGTTGCGGAAAATCTGTGACTTCGTATTCTCTGATGGGCTTACTTGATCACCCTGGCAAAGTCACCGGTGGGCGAGCGCTCCTAAATGGCGTGGATCTATTAAGCCTCACCGAAGAAGAGTATCAAAAAGTTCGGGCCAAAAAAATCGCTATGATTTTTCAAGAGCCCATGACCGCTCTGAATCCCGTGCTCACCATTGGTCAGCAAATAGACGAACAGCTTTTTCAACATACCGATCTCACCCCTGCACAGGCGCGCAAGCACTCAATTGAAATGCTCGCTAAAGTCGGCATTCCCTCTCCTGAAGAGCGCTACTCAAATTATCCTCATCAACTTTCAGGGGGCATGCGCCAGCGAGCGATGATTGCGATGGCGCTCGCTTTGGGCCCTGAGTTTTTAATTGCCGACGAACCAACCACCGCCCTTGACGTGACTATTCAAGCGCAAATTCTTGAACTCTTTCAATCGCTACAAAAAGAAATGGGAATGACAGTGCAGTTTATCACCCATGACCTCGGAGTGATTTCAGAAATTTCTGATCGCGTGATGGTGATGTATGCCGGCCGAAGTGCCGAGCTTGCACCGACGGAAGAATTATTCCGGTCTCCTCGCCATCCCTATACGGCAAGTCTTGTGCGCTCAATTCCAGTCCTCGGTCAAAGAGTCGATCGACTCCCGACCATTGAAGGAGTTGTTCCTTCTTTAATGGAAAGACCTGATGGCTGCGCTTTTCAGAATCGCTGTCCTTACCAAACTGCTGAATGCGCCCAGGCCGTGCCTCCTTTTACGGAACTTTCACCGGGGCATTTTGTCGCTTGCTTTCATCCCTTGGAGGCCAAGTGATGGAACCATTACTTCGAGTGAAAAACCTCTCTAAGTTTTTCCCCATCAGAAAAGGTCTCTTCTTAAGAGAAGTCGGAAGCGTGAGAGCGCTCGATGATGTGAGTTTTGACCTTTATCCCGGAGAGACTCTGGGCTTAGTGGGCGAGAGTGGTTGTGGAAAATCAACTCTTGGCCGAACGCTTGTCAGGCTCTATGAGCCAACTCAAGGTGAAGTGGAGTTTTTGGGTGAGAATTTTTTGAAACTCAAAGGGGCCGATCTTCGGGCGCGCCGCAAAGATATTCAGATGATTTTTCAAGATCCTTTCGCGTCTCTTGATCCTCGTATGACCATCAATCAAATCTTAACTGAACCGTTTCGCGTCCACGGACTTCATTCAAGGACAGAGCAAGACCGCCTCGTGAAAGAGATGATGGAGATCGTGGGACTTAAAGCTAGTTATCTGGATCGCTACCCTCATGAGTTTTCCGGTGGTCAGCGCCAACGACTCTCTATCGCGAGATCCATTTTATTGAAACCCAAACTAGTGATTGCCGACGAGCCGGTGAGCGCCCTTGATGTTTCTATTCAAGCGCAGATTTTAAACCTGATGAAAGATCTGCAAAAAGAATTTAACCTGACTTATCTTTTCATCTCCCATGACCTCTCAGTGGTTGAGCATCTTTGTGATCGCATCGCTGTGATGTATCTAGGGAAAATTGTGGAACTCGCTTCTCGCGATGAACTTTTTAAAAATCCTCGTCATCCGTATACCAAGGCCTTAATGGCAGCGATCCCGAGAGTGGGCTTTGGAAAAAGAGAAATGAAGGCGTCTTTGCAAGGGGAAGTCCCAAGCCCAATTAGTCCACCGAGTGGCTGTCATTTTCATCCTCGTTGTGCCGTCAAACAAAGCTCTTGTTCTGTAAAATACCCAGAACTCATTGAGGTCGCTCCCGCTCATTTTGTAGCCTGTCCTTTTCATTCTGGGGGGACTTCATTATGAAAAGAATTCTTTGCCTCATCGCTCTTTTGTTTTCACTCACAACAGAGCTTCAAGCTCAGAGACGTTTGACCGCTCAAGAATTAAATATTGGCGTCACTCAAGAATTTGAAAACTTCAATCCTTTAATCATGTCCATGATGGCGACCACTTATATGTATCGAATGGTCGCGCGCACTCTAAACGTGCTTGATGAAAATGGAGAGTGGGTTCCGCAGCTTGCAGAAGTCATTCCTTCTCTTGAAAATGGTCTCGCTCGTCGAACGACAATTGATGGCCATCCAATGATCGAAGCCCTTTGGAAAATTAAGTCCAACGCTAGCTGGGGGGATGGCACTCCCGTCACTTGTCGTGATGTAAAATTCTCTTGGGAAGTCGCTCTCAGTCCAATGGTTTCCATCAGTGAGAAAGAAATCTACGATCAAGTCAAAGAAATCGTCATTGATGAAAAAAATCCGAAAGACTGCTTACTTCGCTATCGAGAAGCTAAGTGGACATATAACAGACTGGCAACTTTTTTCATTGTGCCCGAACATCTTGAGCGCCCAATCTTTGAACAATTCGGCAATCAAGCCGAAGGCTATGAACAGCATTCAAACTACACAAGAAATCCCACTCATCCAGGCCTTTTCAATGGCCCTTACCGCATAAGCGAAATCAAACTCGGCTCCCATGTTCGTTTTGAGCGCAATCCTTATTTCTACGGCAAACCCTCTTTTTTTGAACGAGTCGTAGTGAAGCTGATTCCAAACACAGGGACACTCGAAGCGAATTTGCGATCGGGGACCATTGATATGGTGTCAGCTCTTGGGATGAGCTTTGATCAGGCGATCGCTTTTGATGAAAAAGTTAAAAAAGATGATTTACCTTTTGATGTGAATTTCCAACCAAGTCTTGTCTACGAGCATATAGACTTTAACCTCGATCATCCAGTGCTGAAGGACCAAGTGGTCAGGCAAGCGCTTTTAATGTCAATCGACCGCGAAGCTTTAACTCAAGGACTATTTGGTGGACGACAGCCCGTCGCCCTTCACAATACTTCGCCACTTGATCCTTGGTTTACAGATGATCCCAAAAAAATCAAGATCCATCCCTTCTCCCGGCGACAGGCCAAACGACTTCTTGATCAACATGGATGGGTTGTCGCCGCTGATGGTGTGAGAGCAAAAGATGGCCAGCGTTTAAGTTTCACTCTTATGACAACTGCCGGGAACAGAGTTAGAGAACTCGTGCAGGTTTACCTGCAAGATCAATGGCGATCCATCGGGGCCGATGTTCAAGTAAAAAATGAACCCGCTCGAGTTTTTTTTGGAGAGACAACCCGCAAGAGAAAATTTGATGGGATGGCGATGTACGCTTGGATTTCAAGCCCAGAGAGCAACCCGCGCTCAACTCTTTCAAGCAAAAGCATTCCCTCGGAAGAAAATGGTTGGTCTGGACAAAATCAACCTGGTTGGAGAAATGCCCGTGTTGATGAGCTTGTCTTCAAACTTGATCTCGAATTTGATCCAGAGAAGAGGCTCGCCATGATTCACGAAATTCTCTTCCTCTATACCTCTGAACTGCCGGTGCTTCCGCTTTATTATCGCTCTGATGTTTCCGTGACTCCAAAAAGTCTTCGTGGCTATAAACTGCCAGGCCATCAGTTTCCAGCGACTAATCATATTGAGAATTGGACTTTGGTCGATGGAGTAAATGAGGGGGCAAAACTATGATGAGCTTTATCTTAAGACGTCTCATTCAAACTCTGATTGTGATCGGGGCCCTTTCTTTTTTCTGCTTTTACCTTATGTCTCTCATGCCCGGCGATCCGGTGGACATGATGATCAGCTCTAATCCCAATATGACATCGGAAGATGTGAGTCGTTTAAGAGAGCTTTATGGTTTAGATCAACCGGTTTATAAACGCTATCTCAATTGGGTTTCAACATTAGCTCAAGGAGATCTGGGCTACTCTCGAACTTACCGAGTTCCTGTAACCGAAATTTTAGGACCGAGACTTTGGAATACTTTTATACTCTCAGGTCTTTCTCTGATTTTTTCATTGCTGGTTGCGATTCCCCTAGGAGTCTTTGCGGCCCTCAATCAAGGAAAAAAACTTGATTACTTCATCAATTTTTTTGCTTTTGCTGGTATAAGCTTGCCTTCTTTCTGGCTTGCGATCGTTTTGATTCTCATCTTCGCCGTTCAGATTCCTCTATTTCCGGCCAGTGGAACCATGAGTGTGGGGACTGATATGACAAGCTTTGAAGGATTTTTTGATCGAATAAAATACCTTATTCTGCCAACGCTCTCCTTAAGTTTTATGTCGATTGGAAGCTTTGTGCGTTTCACTCGCTCATCCATGCTCGAGGCCATGAGAAACGATTATATTCGCACCGCTAGGGCGAAAGGCTTAAGCCGCAGCCGCGTCCTTATCGTTCATGGTTTTCGTAACGCTTTATTGCCATTGATTACAGTTGTGGCCTTAAGCTTTTCTTCTCTTTTCTCGGGAGCTGTGATTACGGAGACTGTTTTTGCTTATCAAGGAGTAGGGCAATTAGTTTTGGCTTCCATTCAAAGCAATGACTTCAATGTGGCCATGGTGTCTTTTATGATTTCCGTTAGTATGGTTCTTACTATGAACTTAGTCGCCGACCTACTCTATGGCGTAGCAGACCCGAGGATCACTTATGTCTGATTTTAAGCCTAAGAAACTTTGGCAAATTGTTTGGGAGCAGTTTAAAGAACATCGTTTGGCGTTGATTAGCGTGTGTATAATTGTTTTTCTACTGATGCTCTCTCTCGCAGCTCCACTGATTTCAAAAGTCTCAGGTCTACATCCAGACCAACAAAATGTTTTTCATCGTTTCGTTCCCATGGGAACACGTCTACCTTTTTCGTCCATTGCGAAAGAGCGCAGTCTTGATAGATTTTTAAAAGAATACGATCTTGAAGCTTTTATTAATTATTTTGAAACTCAGCGGTTTTTTCCAGAGACACCGAGAGAAGATCTCATCTATGAACTTTTTGAAACTCACCAGCAAGATGAGCTGCTTACGATTCTAAGTGCAATGCCGGATTATCCTCATAAACTTGAGTTGCTCAAGCTTGCAAAATCTCAGACAACATTTCATTTACTCGGGACAGATGAGTTAGGTCGAGATGTTTTCATTAGACTTATTTATGGAACCCGCGTTTCTCTCTCTGTGGGGATTCTTGTGGCCTTCGCGGCGGCTTTCATTGGACTCGTGATTGGCAGTCTTGCAGGATTTTATGGAGGTATTCTTGATGCGGCCCTTATGCGTTTCACCGACTCGCTTCTCTCTCTTCCGCTTTTAGTCGTCTTGATTGTTGTCAGTGCCATCGATTTAGCAAAACTCGTCGAACACACTCCCTTAAGTTTTTTCCTGGGAAATGAAAACGAAAGTATGATTAAAATGATCTTAATCCTTTGCCTATTCTCATGGATGCAAGTGGCTCGATTGGTTCGTGGAAGTATTCTCTCTCTTAAAGAACAGGAATTTATTCTTGCCGCCAAAACTCTAGGAGCAAGAGATCATTTGATTATCTTGCAACATATTGTTCCTAATGTGATTGCTCCGCTTTTAGTTGCCGTCACTCTAGGGGTTGGCAATAGTATTCTTTTTGAAGCGGCATTGAGTTTCTTAGGTCTTGGGATTCAGCCGCCAACGCCGAGCTGGGGAAATATGCTCAATAATGCTCAGGAGATGTTGCAACACGCTCCGATGCTCGCCATCTTGCCTGGGCTTTTTATTTTAGTCACCGTTATGAGCTTCAATTATATCGGTGACGGTCTACAAGATGCGATTGATCCAAAGGCGATTAAAAGATAGGGCTTAGTAGACATTTTGTAGATAGCTCTGGTTGTACGTAAGGGATTTCCGTAGAATCTCAGAATGAAAACAATATTTGCCATTCTATTCTCTTTTTCATTTCTCTCAGGCTGCTCATCCGCCAAGCTTGATTTTCGCTCAGTCGATAATCTTGATCTGCAACGTTTTATGGGGACGTGGTATGTTATCGCAGGCCGCTTTACTCCACTCGAGAAGGGTGCCCATAACGCAATCGAAATTTATACCTATCTTCCTGATTTAGAACAGATCGATATTGATTTTAAATTCAATCGAGGCTCCCTAGATGGAGCACCAGTTTCTATTGCTCAAAAGGGCTGGGTATATAACAAAGAAAATCGTTCACACTGGAAAATTAGCCCTTTCTGGCCACTCAAACTGGATTACTTGGTGCTTGCTGTTGCAGGTGATTATTCTTGGACCGCCATTGGTGTTCCCAATCAAAGTTATCTTTGGATTATGGCGAGAACGCCTCATTTATCGCAGGAATCCATGAAAGAGGTTTTAAAAGCACTCGCGGCTAGAGACTACTCTGCGGACGGCATGATTACGGTCCAGCACAACGAAGTGCCAACGAGAACTGGCAAATAAGCTTCTTTGGCGATGAATACGCTCAGGGAGAGTGGTTAAGATTGCCGATTTTTCCCCTAAACAATTTGGCCCTATAATAGGAGTTGGCTCTCAAAAAGGGGACTAATTCTCTATGCTACCCAAACACTATTTATGGCCCTTACTAATTCTCTTAGTAAGCTTCAACGTCGCCGCAAATAGTGTGGGGGAAAAAGCAAGTTCATCTGCTGAGACTCATGATCAAGTTATGCAAGGTATCGCTGGACATGGGCAAAAAGTTTTTGAAAGACGTAGAAGTATTTTAAAAACTCCTGAAGATCTCATTTCTAAATTCTCTGATCCCCTTGATCAAGATCGATATCAAGCCATTTTAAATAATACACCTAAGTCACTAAAATGGAATGAACTGAAAATTAAGGGTGACTATCTGGTGAGTCAGTCAGGTGGGATTACCTTAAAAGTCCCGTTAATGAATATGTTTGAGCCTCACCTCATGATTAACAAACAAAAAATTGAAATTTCAAAGGCCACAAGTTTTAGAGATCTTCTCGAGCAAGTTGAAAGGGTCCTTGATCAAGAACTAGCGAAAACAAAAAAGGTATCTTATCTCTCTTGGATTATTTCAGAGGCCCAGGCCCAGTCAAAAGCTGAGAAGGACCGTTTTAAAAATATCTTATTAGTTAATTCGAGTGGCCTTGTTTATCTAACGGTTAATGGCATGGCGTTTTGGCGAGATGATATTGGTGATCTAAGAGAACTACTCGTCACGGTTGAATCAGATCTAAAAAGCACACAAGTTTCATGTGAAGAACTAAAACAGAATGTGGGGGTTTCGGAAGGGGCTGTTCCAGTCTACAAGATGCTTAATAAGTCCACTGCAGAGACCCTTGAAAACCTCATCGTCAATAATGAAATTGATAGTCGAACTCTTCTAAGAAATGCATTTGCTCGTCACGCAACTCGAAAAGAGCACAAAGTTGAAAATATGAGTTTTACAAGTTGTGAGGGTTTTTTAGGTTCATTTTTAACAAAAATTGTGGGGTCGTTAAGAGTAGAAGTGATGGAATTCTGTGATCAATTTCGTCAAACGCAAAATTGTCTTTCTGATTTAAAGACTCGTCATGAGAGAGTTCAAAACATTGGTCGGGCCGGAGCTCTTAAGCTTTTTAATGGTCAAAGGCCACATGCTGATCGCAATGAAAATGCTTTGCCCTATATTACGGCACCTGCAACTTCACGCTAAAATTCTAATTTGTTTGTGTTAATCCATCTTGCAAGGAATTAAACGATGCCTTGAAAGCTGGGATTAAACCAATGCAAAGTCCTGCCATCACAACCATCCCGATAATTTTCCACTCGTTTAAAGCCAGCGGAGAGAGTGGTAAGTACAAGCTAAACTCGCTCTCAAGATATGGACCGATCAGGCTTAGCATGAGGTAGAACAAGCCTATTCCAAGCATTGAGCCGACCACTACGAGAGTGAGTGATTCTGCGATTAAGAGACCTGCAATATGTTTAAGTCCTGCACCTAGTGAGCGCAAGATTGCCATCTCTCGTCGACGCTCTTGGACTGAGGTGTAGAGTGAGATGAGGATTCCAGTTAAGCCGACAAGAAAAACACAGAGGCTGATTAAGAGCAGGATTTGTTCAATATAAGAGAGTGTTTGCCAGAGCTCTTGTAAAGCAAGTGCCGGAATAACAGCTTGAAGTGGCTCATCGCTGAATTGGGCGATGTCATTTCTCAGGCGCAGGACTTGGATGCGATTTTTAGCTCCAAGAAGAAAAGCAGTTAGCTGGTTAACTTTAATTTCATCGGAGTTAATTTGATCCTGACTCGGAATAGAGCCTGCTTTTGGCACACCGGATTCCCACCCAATATGAATGGCCTCCATTCCTTGAAGTGAAATATAAAGCGCTTTATCGACTGGAGTTTGAGTGGGCGTAAGAATGCCAGCGACTATAAATGGCAATTGATCATGCTTCAAAATAGCTTCAGAGCTGATTCCATGAGATAAAACTAAAGGGTCACCGAGTTTCAATTGAAATTTTTTGGCGACTTCTGCACCTATGACAACTTCAAAAAGTGAACTGAACGGACTGCCTTCTGCAAACTCAATTTGTCTATCTCCTCTGAAACGATAGTAAGTAAAAAAATCTGTAGATGTACCAACTACTCGATGGCCGCGATAGGAATCCCCTAAGCTAAAAGGGATAGTCCAATTCACCATGGGATGATTTTTGATTTTTTCATAGGAGGAGAAACGTATATTATTGCTCGGATTTCCAATATGAAAAACCGAATATAATAAAAGTTGTATTGATCCACCACGAGCGCCAACGATTAAGTCTGTTTGACTAATTGTTTGAGTGAAGCCATCTCGCGCTCCTGAACGAACTCTCTCAACACTCAAAAAGAGGGCGACACTAAGAGCGATGGAAAATAAACAAAGCAAAGTGGTGAAGAGTCGATTTTTCATCGCTTTCATATTTAAATAGAAAATCATGATTGAACTGCCTGATTAAGCGATTTCAAGTCAACTGAGCGATCAAAATAAGTTTCAAGTCTCTTATCGTGACTAACAAAAAGCAAAGTCATCTTTTTTTTCTCGGCCGTCTCACAAAGAATATTCATAAATTCGTTTGTATTATCGCTATCAAGCGAGCTGGTCGGTTCATCGGCGATTAAAAGCATTGGGCTTGTTAAGAGAGCACGTGCTTGGGCCACTCGTTGCTGTTGACCGATACTCAATGAACTTGCCCTTTGGTCTTTGACAGAATTGAGATTCAATTTTTCTAGCAAGAGTTTTGCTTCATTTTGATAGACAGAAGCTGCAACACCCTTTGCGTAAAGTTTAGTTGGAAGCAGAATATTCTCGAAGGCGCTTAGGTAAGGAATCAGGTTAAAACTTTGGAAAATATAGCCCATTTTCTCTCCTCGAATGCGGTCGCGTTTAGCTGGAGAGAGGGAAGAAAAATCTTGCTGGTTAAAGAGAATCTGACCTTCACTCGGTTTTAATACGCCGGCAATCAGATTGAGGAGAGTGCTTTTTCCTGTGCCACTAGGTCCGTAAAGAAACACTCGCTCACCTTGATTGATGATGAAAGAAGGGATGTTGAGCAAATAAGGTTTTTGCGGGTCATAAGTGAAGCGGAGTTGATTGATCTCAAGTATTTTGACAGACATTAAAATTCAATTCCTACCACTTTCGTCTCACCCTTTAACTCACGAACAATAGGGTTTTTATTTTCGGGAAGAGCTTCAATTTTGAGAACTTCAATTCTTGGAAAAAGTTCGCGCAATTTAACAGTGAGTGATTGTCCTTTTAAATCAAATGGACATTCTAAAACAGCTTCAGCGTTCACAGTGCTATGACCAATCGTTTTGCCATTCTTGTCTTGTAGGGCACTTATTTTGATGCTCGGAGCGACTGGTTTACACACGCCGCTTTTGAAAGTGAACATTTCAAAAAGATTTTTGGTCCAACGCTCTTTCAAATCAGCAATTTTTTTCTTTTCTTCATCTGTTTTTGCTTCATGTTCAAAACCAATAAATGATTCTGCTGGACCACTGAGCTGAACGGCGAGTTGTTTTTCAGAGGAAACAAGTGAAATTTCCACTTCTCCATGAACATGGCTACCTAGCCCCTGGCCATCTCCATGCTGATGTTTATGTTCGTGATGATGATCGTGTCCGTGATCATGTTTTTTCTTGTGTGCAGAAACGGTTAAGGGAAGAGAGAGACAACAAAAGATAAGTATTAGTGTTCTCATTATTCAGTAATCTCCTTCATCGATTCACCAGTCATTTCATAGGACGATTCAAACTCAAGGCTTGGTTTAATAATAACTTTGCCCGTAATCTCGACTGGGTAGAATGAAGGATCGACTTCTTTTCCCTTCGCCATCCGCACCAAAATTAATTGATTCGCAGGTGGAGGTGGAACGTGCATACAAGCTGGAATATAGGGCATGAGAAGAAACTCGGAAATTTTTTTCTGAGTGTAATCCATTGGCATCATAAATCCCTTCACCGAGACTTCTCCAGCGATAAGTTTAGTCAGCTCTTCAGGTGGCTTGCCAACTTCAACTGAGCCCGCTTTTGTTTCAAGTAATTGGAACTGTGTCCAAGTCACTTCTTGCGCTGCAAAGAGATTGGAGATAAAGAAAAATGGAAGACCTAGAACGAGTAGGATGTATTTTTTCATGTTTAAAATTTAACATCACAGGTTGCTAGTGACTAGCAGGAGAACTCGATTTTTAGTGAATTTCGCTATGAAAAACCCTGTGGGATTCTGTTTCATGATCATTTACAACTGTAAAATAGATGCGTCCGATCTCTAACTCATGCCGATTCTGCACTTTAATGAGCCATTTTCCAGGGGTGTAAAAGGATTTATAGGTAAAACCTCTATAACCTTCCTCTCTGCCGCCAGTGGTTTTCAGAGCAATTTTGTCGGATGATTGCCATCCTCGTCTTTCATCCCAGACGTTCCAGTTCAAAATGACCTCTTCTTCAAAGCCACCAGGAGCAAAAACTCTAGTAAAAACATAAATTTTGTCTCCAGGCCTTGAGACAAAATGCTGATCACCTCGATGCCAAAATTTCCACCATGGTCTTTGAAAACTCAAGCGATAATTCCCATTTTCTCGCTCAACAGAGTGATAGATTCCAATATGCTTAAGGGCCAGGGGAACTGGTGGGATGAGCTTGAAGACAAATAAAACCAGCATAATCAACATGACGATTGAGCTAGGGGCGACCATTGAAGTGAGCAGGGGTTTCCATTCAGTTTTTCTTTTCACTAATCGAGTGAGAAAAGTAATAAATGATGAGCAAAGTATGAAAGAAAAAATAAAAATGCCCGGTCCTGAGCTTTTGAAAATAATTGAGGTGGTAAACAAGCACCAGCTAAATAAACAGAGTGTGAGTAAAGCAATTCGAATCATCAGACCCTGACGCTTGAGCAGTGGCCATTCGTTGAGAACCAAAAGGGCGGCCATGATGAACATAAAAATAAATGAGTTGGCGAGAGAAGCGGATTTAAAATAAAAAATGGTGTAAGCACTTAGAAGCGCCCCAAGCAGAAAGTGGAAGGCTTCGTCTTGATAAGGTCTGATCGGTCCCAAATATTTTTCAAAACGAGTCATGCGTTCATTGAAATAGGTTCTGCCGATATCAACAAAAAGGAGAAAGAGCAAAAGTGTCAAATATAAGGTTTGCAAAAAAAGTGTTAAGGCATCATCGACTCTAGAAAGAGTTAATAAATCAAATAAAAATCCCGCAATAAAAAACATTGCTTGAAGATGAGCTTGGTGCTTTTTTAAATATTCTTTCCACATGATTAAAGATTATGATGATTTTCATTCCTTTCAACAAGTTCTTTGTCACGAATGATAATCTCTATTAGAATTTAGGCATGACATTTAGAATCTGCTTGATTGAGGATAATCCCAAGGTCTGCGACACATTAAAAGATCACTTCGCTCGGGATTTTGAATCGGATATAACGATATTTGATAATTGCACAGATGCCATTTCGTGGCTTGATCAAAAACTCGCTGACTTGATTATTGTGCGTTCGATCTTAGCTTCTGAAGAGAGAGCAGCTCAGAAAATTTTTTCTTATTTATATGATAAAGAAAGAACTCACTTACCGGTTCTTTCCCTTGGTGAAATTGATTTTGTTGCGAAAGAAATTTCTTTATTACCGGCTAAGTTCCGGTTAGAAGAACTTAACAGGCAAGTGATAAAGCTTTTAAGAATTGATAAGGATAAGATTTTTCTTCTCAAGAAACCAAATTATATCGGATTCCCACTTCGAGATTATTTTTTAATGAAGATTGCGCCCTGTGATCTGTATTTGAAAATTGAACGCCGTGATGGCCCTCAGTTTATTAAACGAATTCACGAATCAGATGAAATTGATAGAGAGGCCCTACAGCGCTACGAAGCACAGGGCACGGACGAAATTTTTGTCAAAAAGGAAAATTGGAATTCCTTGATGAGAAGTTTTTTAACTGCTGCCAGCACGGGAATTTTGAAACTTGAAAAACAGCAGACTTATTCTCATTTAGAGATCTCGGATTTCTATGGTCTCGTCAAAGATATGGTGAGTTTTAATAGAGGGCATTCTGTCACGGAAGAATTTATTCATCTCCTAGCTAAAACAGTACATGCAGGGGATCATCAGTTCAAAAATTTCTATATTAATGCGAATCAAGTTCTAAAAAGTCAGTCACTCTTTGATTATAAACATGCACGTTTACAGATTCTTTTGGGGCTGGCCTGTATTGATGAAATTGATTGGTATGCATCTAATAAAGATAAAAAAACATTAATAGATCAACTTATCTTTTGCTGCCTTTTGAAAGATCTCTATCTGCAAGACCAGGAAGAGTTTGAAATAACTTCGCTGGATAAACTAAATCATGCAGAGTCACGACTTACACCTGAAGCTCGAGAGCGAGTAGAGACCCATGCACATAAAGCAGCGCTGTTGGCGCAAAGTTTATCTCATTTACCGAACGGAATTGATGTGATTGTACGTCAACACCATGGCTCAGATAATGGAGTCGGTTTGATGCTTTATCATAATATCGGCATCTCTCCCATGGCGATGTTCCTTATCGTTCTCGACGATCTTTCGCTAGAGATTCTTAAGAAATCTGGAGACGGACTATCCAAGGCCAATCTAGAGGTTATTTTAAGTAGGGTTTTTGATCACTTTTCGTCTGCAACTTACTTAAAGATAATTCAGGCCATCCAAAGGGCATTAAAAGAAAATTAGACGACTTTTTTAGTTGAGCAAATTTATTTCACTAAAGCGAGTTAAAGGCCATATAATACATTTTTAGCAATTTAAATAAGGATGAGGTTTATGCCAACTGATCTAAATAATCTTGAATCAATGTTTCTCTCTAATCGATACCGTGCTGAGTTCTTAGAAAAAAGAATGATTTTTCTTTGGGGAGTTGTTGAAGATAACAGCGCTAAAGAAATCACACAGCAGCTATTATTTTTAGAATCCCAAGCACCGGGTAAAGAAATTCGTTTTTATATTAATAGTCCGGGCGGAGTTGTAACTGCTGGTATGGTGATCTACGATACGATGCAAATGATCAGCTCTCCTGTTACCACTGTTTGCCTAGGATTAGCAGCATCAATGGGGTCAATTCTGTTGTCAGGCGGTGAAAAAGGTAAAAGGCTTATTTTCCCTAGTGGACGAGTCATGATTCATCAGCCATCAGTTGGCCAAATCTTCGGACAGGCAAGTGATATCCAAATTCAGGCAAAAGAAATGGCCAGAACAAAAGATATGGGCGCTAGAGTTTTAGCACAGAACTGTGGCAAATCGACAGAGGCCATTCTTCGAGATTTTGACAGAGACTTCTGGATGAATGCTGAAGAGTCCGTTCAATACGGGATTGTCGACAGCATCACAACTCAGATTCCATTCTAAATTAAGCTGGTGTTAGCCAGCGAACTTCAGGTTGAAGGGACGCCACCATATGCTTTTTGATAGAGTCAAAACTATCAAAAGCTTGGAGGCGTGCTTTCCCGTTTAAGACGGGATGCCTCGTCGAATTGGCCATCCCTTGAAGTAAAAGTAAAATTTCTAGATCTGGCATCAGGTTTTCTGCTGAGTTAGGAAAAGCTTCTTGCAGCAATTCCTCGACTCTCATTTCTTTCGCTGGAGAATCAACTCTTTCGGTTACAACTATACTTTTGGGTTTGTAACTTTGAGCAAAACTTCTCAAAACTTCACCTTGGCAAATTACTCCTAAATGCACGACCGGTGTACCATTCAGCAAGAACCTGAGGGCGCATACCCATGAATCAACCTCTCCTTGAGTTTCAGAAGTCGACACAACGATGATATCTGCTTTGTCGGCCAGTCCTATTCTTTCTCTTTCGTTATAGAATAGGCTTCTTAAGTGATTTGTAATCATTAGGTTCAAAAGTCTTATACGACTTTGGGCAATCAATTTGTTTTGGTTGAGTTCCTTAAAAAAGGGAATTACAACTTCATTTAAATACTGATGACGATCATAGGCTAAATCGAATTTCAATTCGTGATTAATGATATCAACTCGGTGATCGTTCAATGCCTGCAGCAAGATAAATTTTTTCAGTGAAATCTCTTGCTTTGAATATTTTTGAAACGATAGATCTTTTTTCTGACGAGGTAAGTGCTGTTGGTTTTGATCGTTTCTGAGCTGGTCGAAGCTTAAGTGAGCAATTTGCCCAATCTTATCTCCGCCATCAATCAGGTTTTTCACTAAATTCAGTTTTTCTATATCTGCTTCACTATAGAGTCTTCGACCTTTAGTTGTTCGATCAGGTTTTAAAAGTTGGTATCTTTTCTCCCAGGCTCGGATTCTGTGCTCACTTAAGCCAGTCATATTTGCAACGTACTTAATGGTGTAATTCATAGGGCCTCCAGTGGGGCGTTTAAAAGATATTTATACGTTAACATTATTTTTGATATTGTTCAAGCTTTTGTGAACAATATTAACGAAATTGAATAATTTTAGATATTTGAACAATCATTTTGGGTTTGTGAATTTATGAACAAGTTTTTGTGAGCTAACGGTCAATAAAGGTGTAAAAGTAAGTTATTTCAGTTACTTGCTGTAAGTAAGGGTAGGCTTAGATTTTTGGAGGGGGGCGTTTTAACGGAAGATTGTTTTCCACTGACGGAAATCAAGTTTCTCAAAAGCGAGTACGCCAGAGAGGAACTTCTCTGCGAAACGAATCATCGTTCCGAGTCGCTGGATATTTTCGATGTCCAAATTCTCTTGGTCTAGGCTCTCTTTAGGAAGATCATTTAAGAGTCTATAAGCTGAAAAGATTTGGCATAAAAGTTTTTTTTCCCTAGATCGTAAAACACCAAAGATCACATCTGTAATATTTGGGTTGGCGGAGTAGACAAGAGTTTTGCGTTCACTTTTACCAGCTTCAAGAATAACTTGATAGTCTTTGAGTTCTGTCAGGCTCTGACTTACAAGTGCTTTTGAAATGCCCAAACGATCAATAAAATATTGTGCATCAAGCGGCGTTTTTGAGAGGAAGAGATAGCACCAAAGCTTACCGTGGACTTTTTTAAATCCCCAGTACTGTATGAACTCACCAACTTTTTCTGCGAGTTCGTCTAATTCAAAAAGCTTGTTCTCTGGCATAAAACCTCAAAATCAGATTATACCGGTCATCTTAATTTATGGAAACATAAGTATCTTTGACAAAAAAGATGTTTGCATACATTTCTTAGGCAATTCTTCTATTTTATTCCTCGAACTGGCCTATAATGAGTCTATGAATCCCTCAGAGACAGCATTCTTAAATATAACACTTAAAGAGTTTCTAGAGCAAGGCAACCGTTCGCCTGAGACAATAATAGATCCAAATACAAGTATTCAAGACGCCCTCGGCAGGCTTGATCGCGAAAAGAAAGAGCTGCTCCTCGTCGGGGAAAGTGATTCAATGATTAGGGGAGTTTTCAGTGAAACGGAACTTGTTAAAGCTGTATTGCAAGACAAAGAAAGGCTTGGGGACGTGGTTAGCAACGACCAGAAGTCGGTTGGCTTTGATCAAACTTTGAGTGATTGTTTGGCCTATTTTCATAGCTTTGCTCGTCGAAACTTTTTTGTCCACAATCGAGAAACGAATCAACACTATATTTTAACTGTTAGAGACTTTTTATTATTATTGGCGAGCCATTTTAAAGCAGAATTAGAGTCATACCAACTTGTTCTACCAGGGGATCCGTCGTTTACCATTCAACTTGAGCGGGAAGTGAGTCTTCCTCAAAATGAGAATGGTGCCAATCTCTTTTTAGTCTCATTGGGGCGGCTTATAAAGCCAAATCCATTAAAACTTAAAGGATCTCATTCAGTTTATGACTGCTTAGTTCAAATGTCTCAAAGTGGAAATGAGCAAGCGATAGTGGTGGAATATGAGACTCAGTTGATAGGGATTTTTACTGAGAGAGATTTTTTAAAACTTATGATGAAAAAACCTGATTTAAATCACAAGGACCTCAAAGAAATTCCCCTCGAGAGTGTTATGACTCGCAATCCTCACTCGTTCACCATCAGACATAATATGGCCCAGGCACTCAAAAATATGTCTCATTTTGGTTATCGCCAAGTTGTGGTTAGCGACGATGAAAAAATTCCTGTGGGAATTGTTTCAGTGCTTAGTATCCTTGGTTTTATAAGTCGATACGTTTGAGTCTATCGAGCGCCAGTTGCAGAGTCTCTGGTTTCTTGGCGAAACAAAAGCGCACCTGTGAGTTTTTAGGTGGAGTCTGAGAATAAAAAGCGCTACATGGAATGGCCGAGACCCCAATCGTTTCTACCAAATAGTTAGAGAATTCAGTATCGTTTTCAAAAGTCTTAGGTGTGTCTACTAAACAAAAATATGAACCTTGTGGTGTAGAAGCATTTAGACCGAATTTCATTAAAGGCGGAATAAACAGATCGCGGAGATTCTGATAGTGAGACCTAAATTCTTGAAAATAATCTTGTGGATCCATTAAAGCTTTTGCGACCGCCCATTGAAGGGGAGTTGCTACGCTAAAAGTGATAAATTGATGGGCCATATGAATGCCGTGGCTGAGCTCTGGTGCCGCTAACGCCCAACCAATCTTCCATCCCGTCACTCCAAATGTTTTTCCGGCGGAAGAAAGAGTCACTGTTCTCTCTCTCATTCCAGGATAACTTGCAATAGGACGATGAACCTGTTGATCAAAAATCAGTCTTTCATAGACCTCATCTGAGAGGACATACAAATCATTCTCAACCACTGTTTTAGAAAATGCGGAGAGTTCTGAATCATCAAGCACACGACCGCTTGGATTATGAGGTGTGTTTAAAATGACCAGCTTTGTTCGTGGGGTAATACGTTTTTCCCACTGAGAAAGACTTGGAGAAAAATTGGGGGACTCAAGCCTTGCAAAAATAGGTACGGCACCAACTAACTGAATCGCCGCTAGGTAAGAATCATAAAACGGTTCGAAAAGAATGACTTCATCACCGGGATTACAAAGGGCCGCGATCGTAAGATAGATTCCCTCAGTCGCCCCATTGGTAATTGTGATTTCAGACTCTGGGTCAAAGCTTAAATCATAGTCTGTTCGATATCTTTCAGCTAGAACTTGTCGCAGGATCGGCAAGCCCTTTGAAGGAGCGTATTGATTTTTGTCTTGCGCAGTGTCTGTGATTTCGTTCTTGAGTTGCTCTAATAAAAAATGGGGCCCTGAGAAGTCGGGAAAACCTTGAGAGAGATTAACGGCATTATGTCGCCTAGAGAGCTCCGACATTTGAGAAAAAATGGAAGGTTTGAAATGATTAAGTGTTTTATTAAGTGACTTCATAAGCCTATCATAGACTGGTTTAGCTTAGAGATCAAAAGCCTTTATCTTGACTTTGGCCCCGCTGAAGGTAAGGTTTATTAATCGACTCACGAGGACTTTATGAAAACAATTTCTCCCTTATTTGACCAAACGCAGTGGCGTGAGGTTGAAGGTTTTAAATTTCAAGATATCACTTATCACCGCGCCCTTTCACAAGGGACCGTTAGAATTGCTTTTAATCGATCTGAGTGTCGAAATGCTTTTAGACCTCAGACCGTTGACGAGCTTTACACCGCTCTCGATCACGCTAGGCAATGGTCCGATGTTGGAGTGGTGATCATCACTGGCAATGGTCCAAGTGCAAAAGATGGAGGTTGGGCTTTTTGTTCTGGTGGGGATCAGCGCATTCGTGGAAAAGATGGTTATAAGTATGTCAGCGAGGGCGTGCCAGTTGATACCGCAAAACTTGGCCGCTTACATATTTTGGAAGTGCAAAGATTGATTCGTTTCATGCCAAAAATAGTCATGGCCGTCGTTCCTGGTTGGGCGGTTGGTGGCGGTCACAGCCTGCATGTTGTGTGTGATTTAACCCTTGCTTCAAGAGAACATGGAATTTTTAAACAAACGGACCCTGATGTTGCAAGCTTTGACTCAGGTTATGGCTCTGCTTATTTAGCACGACAAGTGGGACAAAAACGGGCCCGTGAAATTTTCTTCCTTGGCAGAAACTACTCGGCCCAAGAAGCTTTTGAAATGGGCATGGTCAACGAAGTTGTTGATCACGAAAAACTTGAAGTCGTGGCGCTAGAATGGGCCCGTGAAATGAATTCGAAAAGCCCAACTGCTATGCGCATGCTTAAGTTTGGTTTCAATTTAATTGACGACGGATTAGTTGGTCAGCAGCTCTTTGCGGGTGAGGCAACACGTTTAGCTTATGGAACTGAAGAAGCCAAAGAGGGAAGAGATTCCTTTGTTGAAAAAAGACCGCGAGATTTCTCTCAATTTCCTTGGCATTACTAAAAGGTGGCTATGAAAAAAACAACCAGTGATTTTCCTTATGTTCATGGCTTTAGCGTCGACGAGCAAGAACGTCTTAGACAACAAGCACGCTTTACAGAGCACTCGATCTATCACGATCTAGACTTCACCGGTTGTGAACACCTCTTGGAAGTTGGCTGTGGCGTTGGGGCACAAACGGAAATTTTACTGCGGCGTTTTCCTCATTTAAAAATTACGGGGATCGATAAAAGCAAAAAACAATTACAAGCTGCTCGCGCTCACCTAAAAAGTTTACCGTGGACCGCAGGGCGTACAAAACTAGAAGAGGAAGATGCGACTCAAATGGGATTCAAAGCGAAGAGTTTTGATGGCGCTTTTTTGTGTTGGGTTCTTGAGCATATGTCTGATCCTTCAAAAGTTCTAAGTGAAGTAAGACGAGTGCTTAAGCCCGGCGGGATGATTGTCGTCAATGAAGTGATGAATTCTTCATTTTTTCTTGATCCTTATTCCCCTGCAACCTGGCAGTATTGGATGGCCTTCAACGATTACCAAAATGATATTGGCGGTGATCCTTTTATAGGTATGAAGCTTGGAAATCTTTTGTTGTCGCAGGGATTCAGTTCAATTCAAACAAAGGCCAAAACATGGCATTACGATAATCGAACTCCAGATAAAAGAAAGGAGTTCATTGATTTTTGGTCGAGCCTGCTTCTGTCTGCCGCCGATCAGTTGATCAAGACAAATTATGTTTCACAAGAAGTTGTAACGAAAATGAAAGATGAACTCAAACTAGTCGCCAACGATCCCAATGCCGTTTTTCATTTCACTTTTATGCAAGCTTACGCCAGAGTTTATTAAAGAATTCGCACCTTAAAGTCAGTGGAATGATTCAGACCTTTGCAAGTGAGCAAAGGAAGTTTACCATGATGTTAAGGAAGAACTATGACGACACTCATCCTAACCGAAAAGCCCTCGCAAGCTCGTGAATTTGCCGCTGCTTTAAAAATCAAGGCCACGGGTACAGGTGCATTTATCTCTCATGATTACACTATTACATGGGCGATTGGTCACCTTCTTACTCCGAAAGACCCTCACGAATACGATGGTAAGTGGAAACGTTGGAAGAGGGAATCGCTCCCTATGATTCCCAAAGTTTTTTCTCAGAAACCGGTTCTCAAAACGATTTCACAATTCAAGACTGTGATTAATCTTCTTAAAAGTACTCAGTACAAGCAAGTCATCGTAGCGACGGATGCTGGTAGGGAGGGGGAATTAATTGCTCGCAGTCTGATTCATCATGCTGCTAAGGAATCAGCTCATCCTAATCGAATTTATCTTAGGTTTTGGAGCTCAGAAGCTTTAACTTCACAAGTGATTCTCCAAGGTCTAAAAGAGTGCCGACCGTTGAGCGAGTATGATGGACTTTTTATGGCGGCGAGGGCCAGACAGTGCGCCGATTGGCTTGTCGGGATGAACCTGACTCGTTTAATGAGTCTCGTAGAGGGAGATCTTTATAGCGTTGGAAGAGTTCAGACGGCCGTTTTGGGGCTTATTTATCGCCGAACCCTAGAGCGTGAAAATTTTCAACCTGATATTTATTTTCAAATTATCGCTCCTCTTTCTGATTTAGAAACTCGCTATTTTCATCCGGACCTTAAGCCAGAAACCCATATACCGACTGAAGAGCTCGCAGAAAGAATTTTCAAAGAGTGTCAGGGCAAAGACTTAGTTTTTCATCGTCAAGAAAGCACAAGCGAGACTCAAGGGAGTCCTATGCTGTATTCATTGACCGAACTGCAACAAGCGGCCAATCGGATTTATGGCTTTTCCGCTTCAAAAACACTTTCTATTGCTCAGAGACTTTATGAAAAATATAAATGTCTTTCTTACCCTAGAACAGATTCTAAAGTCTTAGGGACTAAAACTTTTCCTTTAGTTGCAGGAGTTATTGAAAAACTCCGACTAAAAGGGCCGGAGCTTTTTACAGCTTTTGATCAAGCAAAACTCAGTCCCGGCTTTCGAAAAATTTTCAACAACGAAAAACTCACTGATCACCACGCTCTGATTCCTTTAAAGCCCATGACGTTTTCACCTCAATCAGATGACGGTAAGATTTTTGAGTTAGTCGTGAGGCGATTTATTCAAGGGTTCTCAAAAGACGCTAAATTACACAAACGCAGATTAGAATTTAAGGCCGATCAAACAGTACATTTTTTTCAAGTTTTAAATGAGGAGTATGAATTTTTAGGCTGGAAAGCACTTGATCACCAAAACTCAAAACCTATGAAAAAACTAGATTTTCAAGCTAATGAGCGTTTCAAAGTCCGCTATGAACTGGCCCAGAAAAAAACGAATCCTCCTCCTGTTTATAATGAGGCGGCTTTGCTAAAAGATATGACTGACCCATCTCGGCTGGTCCAAGAGAAAACCTATCAAAAAGTTTTTAAAGGTGAAGTTGGGCTTGGAACTCAGGCCACTCGGGCACAGATCATTGAGACGCTTCTTGAACGAAATTATATCTCAAGACAAAAGCGGGACTTACTCCTTGAAGAAAAGGGGCGGAATCTCATTCAACTTCTACACTTAAAGCAGCACTCGAAACTGATGACTGAGGTGGAATCAACAGCATACTGGGAATTAAAACTGCAGGCACTGGCCGAGGGACGTGATTCGGCCCAAGATTTTTTAAAAGGTATTCATCAATTGGTAGTCAATGTCGTAGCAGAGTGGGCCGAAACCCCTTGCAAACCACGTGTTGGGCTTGTGAAGAGTCATAAGTATACAAGTGAAGTCTTTGGCCCATGCCCTGTTTGCCAAAAGGGGGAAGTGAAGCTGAATCAAAAAGCGTATTACTGTTCTCTCTGGAAAGAGACAAAATGCTCTTTGACCATTTGGAAAAAAATTGCTGGAAAGACCGTGACTCCATCGATGCTTAAGCAGTTGTTACACAAAGGGGAGACGACTGTCCAAAAAGGTTTCCGCTCTAAAGACAAAAAAAGATTTTCTGGGAAATTAAAACTTAACGGGGGGAAGGTGGAGTTTGACTTTCCTTCGCCAACTTAATTTTTTCCCATTCAGTATTGAGCCATTTTTCAGTTTTAATTTTTGAGCCATCGGTTAAAATAACATGATAGTCTTCACCCGTTGTGGAAGATCGACTCGCTATTTTTTGAATGAAATCTTCCGTCTTTATTGGCTGTGATCTCAGCTTCCATCTCTTGGCCCAATTGAATTTTTTTTCCAAGTGTTTGCGGGCCTCTTGTCCTGAGTGTTTTTGTCCGTTTCTTTCAAATTGGATTTCACTGATTTCAATTCTATTAAGTAGCTGATTTATTTCAACCTCATTGGCGTACGCAGTGCTTAAGGTAAAACAGATAAAATAATAGAAAGTTTTTTTCACGTCATTCCTAGATAGAAGCCTTTTATATGATACTCTTTTGTGTAGGAAATGAGCAAAACGTATTTATCCCTATTATTTCTTTTTTTGCTCCTTTGCCAGAGCTGCGCTATTTTTAATAGTGGGACTGCTCATATAAAATACACCCATATTAAAGCTAAGTTTGATCATATCCCTTATGAAAATAAGGAAAAACTGGGCTCACTTTCTTTTTCAGTTAGAAACGTTCAGCACCCAAGCCTTTATCCTCGGTATGCCACAACACTTAGTTTAGACCCTTCAGTGCATTTTGATCGACAACGATTTACAACTGAGAGAACACGCCTTTCCGCAGAAGGAATCGAAGAGAATTATCCTGAAGTGAGAATTACGAGATTTTCAGGTTTCGGAAATATTAAATGGACAACCCACACACCTATCGGTCAATTTGTTTTGTCAGGTGGCTTAGGAGTAGGGGCCAATAAAATCGAAAACTCAAGAGAACTCTCGAGTTTTCGTACTAGGGCGATTAGAAAGCTTGATTTTCACTATATCGGCTTTATTACAGATCGAATTTTCCTTCTCTTTGGTCCTCGTATTTATAAAGATCAAAAGGAAGAGGCTATTTTCGCCTTTAGGATTGGTTATTTTTGGGGAGCTAAAGAGAACGAGACAGGATTTCTTGAACTAATTCGGGTACCACGACAGATGCCTGTCCAAATAGATGTCGATCAAACTCCCGAGAGTTCTGAGTCGGATCAAGATTAACCTCAATGCCATAGGCTTGATTAATTTGTTTTGCCATTTGAACAAACATTGCTGCTGGATAAACTAAGCCTGATGTTCCGATCGAGATAAATAAATCGCAAGTACTCAATTCATCCTCAATCTCATCCATATAAAAGGGGATTTCTCCAAACCAAACAATATGTGGCCTAAGTTGTTTTTTTACATGGCAGCACGAGCAAATAGAGTCTTCGGATAAATCTTGAACCATTGGAAAAATTTGATGTGTTTTTATGCACCTCATTTTCGCCAACTCACCATGCATATGAATGGGATCAGTGGAGCCTGCACGTTCATGTAGGTCGTCGACATTTTGAGTGATGAGAGTCACTCGTCCCTTAAACTTCTTTTCAAGCTCAGCTAAAGCAATATGGGCATTATTAGGGCGAACGTCAGGAGACTTGAGATCTTTGTAGCGAGTTCGATAAAACTCATAAACAAGCTTAGGATTGTGGGCAAAAGCCTCAGGTGTGGCCACATCCTCAATTCTATAATTTTCCCATAGACCGCCCTGATCACGGAAAGTTTTAATTCCTGATTCAGCAGATATGCCTGCCCCTGTCAAAATAACGATATGTTTTAAGTCATGAAACATATCACTATTTTAACAGGAAGATCCCATTGATTACAATCTACTTTTCACTGATGAGAAGTTAAGCGGCTGACGAACATCAACAATCCCGCCACCTTTAGGCTTAGGGAAATCAATCATTCTAAGAACACCTGTCATACAATTTACGCCAGCGCCAGAGAACTTGGCATTTTTCGTTTTAATATCTACACGAGACACTTTACCATCTTTCTCAATTCTAAAATTAAGATCGATGACCCCTTGAAGGAGATCACCTTGTCTTTCAAGTTCCTGTTGGTAACAATGGCGAAACTGGGGCAAATACTCTTGCAAGATTCTTCTTAAAAGTTCCGGGTCCATTGATCCTAGGACAACAGTTTTTGGATCAATATAAGTCGTGTCGATTCCTTTTTTGGACGCCAGGCCTCTGGCCCCACTTGAATTATCATAATCCCCAGCGAAGTCTTGTCCTAGTGTTCCGATCTCTCCGCCTTGCGCCTTCAAATCACTGGCGCTCGTACCGGCGCTACCTTGAACTCCCGAACTCTGAGCAACTGAGCGAGACGCAGTATTAATTTCTGTTGGTACTGCTTTGGAGTTGTTATTGAGCAGGTTGGCCATGGAGGATTTCATCTGGAACTGATAGGTCTTCGTTTCAGTTACAGGTTCAGACTGACTTGGCGCTGGAGCAGATTCGGCCACCGCTTTTGGTTCTGGATCAGATTTACTAGCAGGAGCAGCCGCAGGCTTCGGTTCTTTTTGCGCAGTTTTCTTAGCAGCATTTTTTGGAGCTTCTTGTGATTGTTCAGTTGGTTTGACTCCAAGGTCTTTCTCAACGTCGGCCACCTGATCACTTGCTTTTTCCGTGCTTGGTTCAGGTGCTTTAAGCGCCTCTCGATAGATAACCGCAATTTCCTTCTCGGGAGGTTGAACTGAAATATCAACGAAGAGTAGAAGGAGGGCCAAACTCATCATGGCACCAAAAACTTTCGCCATCTGTGCTTTAGACTTTCGGTCTCTCCCAAAGAATGGGGTCCCTCTTAAGTGTGCCGGGGCTTTTACAAGCCTCACCATGACTTGAACTGTGCCTTTTTGAAATGAGTACAGCGAGTTCTGTTCAAAATCGATTGCAGAGCCCTTGGGGAATTCAATGGCCCGATTTTTTGTTAAGTCATAACAAGTGAAATTGGGAAGTTCTGATAAAGAAATTTTTTGATTTTTAATTCCAAAAAAAACAAAATCATCCTCTGCTTCTAATGTGGGAACAAAAACGGTTTTTCGTCTCTGAGAAATAGCAGAAGCATAATAGGATTGATTTTTAACTAAAAAATAATCTACTGAAATGACGACGCCTTTGGAAAGAACAAGGACTTCAATCGCCTGATCTTTCGAATCTCTTTTAATATCGACAATTTCTTTGTCTAAGGCTTCTTGTTCAATATACTCGTTTGAAGAGATTGCAAAATGTTCTGTTGGTAGTTTGGTTAAAGGGACGAAATCCTCATCATCAAACTTGATATCACAGTACTCGCCGTCAATAACCACAAGGCCTGGAAGTGGTGGTAGCTCCGGCATCATCTGTTTCAATAAATGACTATCGAGCTTTTGAACTTTTTCATCGATATTGAGTAAAGGCGCAACCTTTTCTCCCGTCTCTTCAACCAAAAACTCGAGGCTGCCAAAACGTAAACGATCACCTGCAGAGAAAAAGGCCCTTTCGACGACTTCACCATTAATATATGAACCATTTTCAGAAGCGAGATCAATGATTGTTCCACCGGCTTCGTCAATAATGATAAAAGCGTGATATTGAGAAAGATGGGAATCCTCTAGGTTTAGATTTGCAGACGAATGAGAGCCCACCAAATATTTTTTTTGTGTTAGCTCTACAGTGTGAAGAGTCTCACCATTTTTATAGCAAACCAACCGAAGTTGAGACTGATTTGCTGATTTTTTAAATGTGCTTGCTAACTTCATATTTAACCTTTGTCACTATTTTTGCACTTCAGCGGGAAGTCTTTTTTGTTCTTCTGCTAGCTTTCGTTGTTCTTCCATCAAGAAATCAATTCTTTTTTGTGCCATCAATGTCATCGATCGAATTTTTGGATCTCTTGTCGAGGCCTGTCTTAATAAAACCTTTTTCGCCTCTTCAGGGTTTTGGTTTTCAATATGAGCAATGGCAATATAAGCCGCCATATCACTTCTGCGAGAGTGCTTTTCATCTAGTGAATTGAAAACCTGCAGCGCGAGCTTGTTTTGACCAAGACCTAAGTAAACGATCCCTAGATGGGCACGTATCTCTAGATCGTTTGGATATCTTTGATTTAAAACTTTGAGTATTGATCCCGCTTTCTCAAAATGGGAGAACTGCAAATAGAGTTGAGCGAGATTGTATTGAGGAGTAAGTGTTCCCGGTGCATTTTTAATCGCAAGTTCATAATTCACTTTGGCTTGATCAAAATGCCTGTTTCGATGTAGTAAGATTGCCTTGTTATTAAATAAGGGCGCAAGCTCTCTATTATTCGCCTTTTGGGCTAATCCCATATCAAGGGCAAATGACGATTTTGCATAGTCATTGGCCAGATAGTAGCAATGACTTAGGTGATTCCAGTAAGCAGGGGTCTTGTCGTATTGTGCCGATTGTTTGGTGATATGATTAATCCCTTCCTCAATTTTTTTCTCATAACAAAGTCTTTCACCTTGTTCCAACTGATCTGACTTTGGAATACTGCTCAGACGGGTTTGGTCATAACGCCAAAAGGACTCCTGCGAAAAGGCGTCGGCTTGATTTGACTGAACTCTTACACCCTTGTTTGTGTGTGAACAGGAAATAAGAGAGACAAGGAGAAACGATAAAAGGATAGGTTTAATCATTTTTGACTCCCTGGCGCGCGAGTCGTCTCGATAGAGGTCATCGGTACAAGAAATGGTGCGGGATCAAATTTAAGCTCGTGAATGTTTTTCCACTCTTCTTTTTGCAAATAAAGCTGGTTGAATGATGTGAGTAATTGATGTTGAGTGATTAAGCCTTTTGTTGAAGCTGAATATTTCAACCCATTCTCCTTAAGCTGCACGGCCACTGGACCAATTTGATCGACGAAACTGGTTACAAACTCGGGCGGTACTCCAAGTGGTCTATAAGCTGCAAGTTTTTGAGAGAAATGAATAATAAGCTTTGTAATGATTTCGCTCGTAAGGAGATTTATTTCTGGATGACCAGATTTTAATAGTCCATCCGCTCGCTTCGTATAAAGAGAAATGAGGTTGATATTGGCCTCTAGTTCTTGACTGAAAAGCTCATCATCAAATGGATTACTCTGAGTAAGGGGAGCAAGACGAAGAGAGTTCACGTCATTTTGAAATTCGTGAAAACTAAGAATTAAACTCATTTCTTTTTCACTTGAGTTGAGTGAACCTCGAAATGTTCTCTTCTTAAAAAGATCATAGATAGACTTTTGCATATTGACTGATCCTGTATGGAAGGAGTCCCAGTAAATATTCACGATGCTTCGATCCAGTACTTCTTTTGTTTGATGAGAGATATCTTTCATCTTAATGACTGCAGGATAGAGAGAGAAAAACTCTTTGTACTTTCTTTCTGTTAAGTAGAACTGAATCATTCTTTGTAGTGAGTTTTCAACAATAGTTTTATGATCCTCTGGTTTCTCAACCAAGGGGCATCTTCCTGCCTGTTGAATTTGAGCAGCAGCATCATTATTTCTATTGCTCAATAGTTTGAATGTAAGTGAATTAGTAAATAATAAATCTTTCTTTTCAAAAAGATCATTGCAGTAGATAGACAGAACTCTATCCGCTAGTTTTGTGCTGAATTCAAAATGTTGTTTTGTGTAGTAGATTTCGTGAAGCGCGAGTAGGGCAGGTCTTAACTCTGCTAACTCGGCTTTTGAATAAAGATTAAGACTAATTTCTAGCCAGTGGTAAGAATCAACCAAGAGATGTTCTTCTTGAAGAAGGACCGCCATTCTAAATGAGGCTTGTGCCTTAATTTTCGCTGGGTAGCGTTCGTCTTCAAAGACTTGTTTATAACCTAGAATCGCTTCATTTTTCTTGCCAGCAGAGGCCATCGCAGAATAATTCTCAAAGAGAATTTGCCCTAGAATCTCAACCGCTTTTTCAGTGTACGTTTTTGGAAAATTTAAAAAACCTTCATTGATTTTGCTGATCCAAAACGCCAGACGATCAGAATTTTTTTCTTTAATATATTGATCAATAACTTGGGTGAGCATTCCCCGTTGGATTTCTCTATTGTCTGTATCGGTATAGTGCTTTTGATAAGCGTTGAGAACCGCCAAGCCTTGATCAATTCTGTTAAGTTGAAAATAAAGGTTAAAGAGATTTCGATAAATAAGTCTTGATTTCTCATCAACTGGCCAATACTCCAAGTAATGAGTAAAGGTGTAGATGGTTAGGTTTTGTTGTTCTTCTTTATTAAATTTTCCAAATTCAAGAGTTGCAAGAAGGGATTCGAGGATTTTTCGTCTCATTGTCTCAAGCTCAGCTGCCTCAGCTACTTTCGTTTTAGCGGCTTCCAAACCGATACGATAAGCCTTGGCTGCATCTTTATAAAGTTCTACGGCAAAGAAGCTTTCTCCTTGAAAAAAGGAGTGTTTATCTTTGTTGTTGGGATCAAGAGTTGTTAAAAAATCGAAATAGGTAATAATCATTTTCAGCAGCTCAGGATCAAAACTAGATTGTTTAATTTTGGCGTTGTTTGTCAGCCTAATTTGTAAAAAACCTACAAGCTCTGTGATTTTCTGAATGGCATCCTCTGTTTGTTGTTCAGAGAGAAGGTTTTTCTTTTTGAGTTGTTCAAGCGAACGTGCTGTTTTAAAATGAAGATCGTGTCTTTTGAAATTTCTGTAGATCTCTAATTGTTGTAAGTGAATATCACCAATAAGATCAAATTTTTCGAGTTTTGTCGTAACTTCAAGATTCTTTTGAATGATAAGCTCTGTCTTATCAAATTGTCCTCGCTCAGCAGTTCTCGACGCCATTCTAATTAAATAAGAGGTCGGAGGAACGGCATTCTTTAAGTAAAAAGCAATCCCATCGTCAATTCTATCTCCGAGTACAAAAAATGCCTGCGCGCTTTCGAGCACTTGATCTTTCATGCTGATATAACGTGATTGAAGACCTAGGTCATGGGCCTTTACCAAAAGGTCTATCGCGTAGTTGAAATCATTCTTTTTTAAAAAACACCAAGCGGCATTATAGAGATGCTTTGTATGCCATTCATCCCCAGTATTTTTTAGGACTTCGTTATAGTATTTAATCGCAGTATCGTATTTATTATTATTATAATAGTACTCGGCCAGTGCCACTTTCGCATTGTAGTTTACAGCTGAGCGCTGATGAGCGATTTTCAATGCCTGTAAGAGAAACTGTTCGGTTTTATTATTCTTCCCATAGTCTCTTGAATTCAGTGCTAGCGTATAATAGATCTCAGCGTTGTTTATAAAACGTGGGAAGTTTTTAATGATGTCAAGGCCAAATTTTTCGGCATTTAATTGCAGTTTAATAGATTCTGAGAAATAGAAATCTCGCCCTTTGTTTTTAATATCAACAGGGCTCGCTTTAAGGAATTTCTGATTTTCTTTTTGTTTAAGGAGATTCAGAGTTTCTGAATCTAACTCAAGTAGTCTTTGTTTTAGCTGAGGACTGATTTCTCGCAGTGATAGAATTGTTTTTCTTTCCTTATCAATAAGTGTCATAAGCTGATGCCATCTTTCAGGCATCTCTTCTGATGAATAAAGGCTTATACTCATCAAAAATGAGAATATGAGAATGATTATCTTTTTATTCACCTAAGCCTCGAACGATGAACTTGAACTCTGGAAACCCTGCTAGAGCAGAAGTGTGCATGACTTGTCTCATTACGCTGTAGGGAAGTTCTTCATCGATTATCAAATTGATTCTTTTAAGTTTATCCTCAGCTTTTTGTAGTACATCTGGTTCTGATGAGCTTGGGGATCTTTGTTTCGCTTCAAATTCTTGTTGTGCTTGTTGTTTGATCTCAACTAGTTTTTCATTTAAGTTTGAGATGATCTCTCCATTTCTTGAAAGTTTTCCAATTGAGACATCATTAACCCAAATATTTTGGGAGCGATTTATTTGAACAATAACGGCCATCTCTCCCAAATCTTCAGTAATTGAACTTGGCAGTGAGAGGTTCTCAACTAGGTCGACCCTTAAATCTGATGCGGAATAACTTTTAAGAAGGAAAACGAGCAAGATAACTAGAATATCAAGCAAGGAAGTGATGTCTACATCACATTCCTTTTTTATCTGTCTTCTCATTTTTAGTTTTTTAGATAACTGCATATTTTTCTCAGTGCTTTAAATGATTGTTTCAAAAATAATCTGGTTAAATAGCACCTCTGGTTTTTGTTGAGGTAATTTAAGCTCCCGAACGCTATCCATAAGTTTCACAATCTCTTTATAGGGAACGCTGGAGTCTGGTCTAAAAATAATGGACTTTTCGTCTTTATGGGCAGTCTTAAGAGAGGCTAATGTCTGTGCTAACTGTTGATGGTCGTAGTTATTGTTTAAACTTGCGATCTCACGGTAAACCTTTTCTGGTATTCCCGTTTTAACAATCAATTTATTGCGCTCGATTACCAGAGTTAAATTAAGAGGTGGCTTGTCGTTCTTAATTGATTCTGTTGTTTTCACGGCCGGCGCATCCGAGCCAATTTCGTAAATTTGTAAAAATTGAGCAGACATGAGTAGGAAGAAAATAAAGATAAAAACTGAATCCAAGATCGGAATCAAGTTCAGTTTCTCTCTCGCTTTTGGTTTTCTTCTAAATATTTTCATATTCGCCTCAATTAAATCAAAACTAAGCGGCTTCTTTGTCTTTTACAGGAACGCTTTGCTTCTTGGTTCCTAGGAGGTCGACTAATTTCACTGAATACTCTTCTACTTCGGCCATAATTTTTTCTGACTTAGATGTAAGAATCGAGTGGATGACCATAATAGAAATCGCAGAAATAAGTCCGAAGGCAGTTGTATTCATCGCCTTTGAAATACCAAGTGCAAGTAATTGTGCCTTCGCAGAAGGGTCGGCGGAAGCGACGGCCGCAAACGATTGAATAAGACCATAAATTGTTCCTAGAAGACCGAGGAGAGTTGAGACGTTGGCGATTAGGCTTAGGTAGCCCATTCTTCTCTCAAGCTTTGGTGCGACTTCTAGCAGGCTCGCTTCAACAATATCTTGAATCTGTTCTTTTGATTGATTAGCGCGTTTGAGTCCATTTCTCATGACATGAGCGAGCACCGATTTCGTGCCAGAGCAGTCTTGGATGGCCTTTGCCACATCATTGCCGAGCACGTTTTTTTTGATCATATTCATTAGGCTTTCGCCGTCAATATCGTAAGAGAACATCGCTTTAATTCTTTCGATTGAAATCGCCACACCTAGAATCCATATGGCCAAGATTATCCACATGAAGACCCCACCTTCATCCATAAAAATAGCTAGGAATTTTATAAATGAGGGATCGTTTGTAGATGCTATAATTTCCGACTCCATTGGCATTCTCCTAATCGCATGCTCCATCGATGGAGTGAAAACGACATCATGTCTTAAGTTTAATTATCTAAGCGTTTTAATATCTTGTTTCGTTTCAGGGTCAAAATCATATCGCTCGAAGAGATTTCTTGAAAATCTTCTCCGTTCTCTTTCTTGAACAGTTAAATCTCCCGGCGCAATCAGTTGTCCCTCGATTTCTAAATTTCCTAAGTCAAAACTTTCATACTTCTTATATTCAATAATGACGTTTGGATCATTACTCTCTGTTTGGGCAAAGCTGGTTGTTTGATACAAAGTAGAGACAAGAAGTAGAATGATTCCAGCTTTCATTATTTGACTCCTTTCTTTTTATCATTTGCAGGGATACGACTTACGAGCTCGCAATTAGACTGCAATCCAAATGAATAATCACCTAGCTCATCGGCCCAAAATTCACCTGTAAATTGATAAAAATGTTGGTCTGTTCTTCTTTTCACGTTGTCTAAACTCCCTCTACTACGGTCTGAGATCAGAGTTTGGTTCTTGTATAGTAGATCTCTTCGGTTGGACATGACTTCAAGTTGAATATTAAAAAGTTCGAATGAGAACCTATGGATATCATTAATGAACCCAAACATGTGTTGTTTGATAAAATGGTTTAAATGGGTCGTTCTCCAGCTTACAGAGCGCTGTGATTCTCTCGCTAAACTCTGTGACAAAGGGCTTTTGTGCTTTTCAAAACTGAGCTTCCATCTCTCAAGTTCTTCCCTTGATGCTTGGTAATTAATAAGGTCGACACTGAACTTCACTTTTTTTCGAATTTGGGTAATAAGATTTCTGATAAATGGGTTAAGTTTCTCACCTGACTCAATAGGATTGAGCATGAGTTGTAAAAAATAAGTATCCGAATCTTTGTTGGCCACTAGAAATCCTCTAAGAGAGTCAGATCTTGATTTATAAACTTGGTGATACTGTTCGATGGTTTTCATCACATCATCCCAAAGACATAATTTATGATAGGAAAGTGCAGTCAAGACTTCAGCTTCAGGAAAGAAATAGCTCGTCAGCAGCGGAGATCTGTAGGTGACGAGTAGACCTAAACTTCTGTTGAAATCTTCTAAGTAATATGAAGCCCACGCTCTCTCAAGTAGTAAGTAAGGCCAGAGGTAAGAGTTTTTCGATATTTTTTCGTATTGAAGTACGGCCCGCTGATAATCTTTTTGCTTGTATGCAATACGAGCGAGGTGAGTCTGGCATGATTCTTTAATAATGGCATAATACCTTTTGAGTCTTTCATGCTTGGCCTTTGACTCCAGATCCCCTGCAGTCGAAACGCAGAGTTCATATTTTGACTCAGCAGCACTGTACTGATCTAAAAACTGTAGGGAAGTTCCTAACATCATTAGTGCTTCTGAACCAAAACGATGCTTAGGACTGAAGGTATGAAGAAGTTTGGCCACGTCTTTATATTTTTCTTGTTGAAAAAGCTTAAAGGCCAAAACTAAGTTTAGAGATGGGGACTGATGGCGAACAAGATGTTTTGGATCGACTCCGGCCAAGCTGTTTGTGCCGGTTTTCAAAACAACTTCTTCAATTAATTTCTCAAACTCAGGCGTGATCGTTTCGGCCTGAATGATGTGTTCTGCAACAAAAGGAACCATTGAAAAATAGAGTTTTTGATTATAAAGCTCTATCGCCATATGCATGGGTGTTTGTGGCGTTTTCTTCGCCCAAACTGCTTCTAGGCGCTTCATATCGATTTCTTGACAGTAGGTGACTGAAGAATAAATGAGTCCCAATAGGGTTATGATAATTCTTTTCATCGGTATTCCTCGATATTTAACTAGCTTAATTAAAACGACAGACCAATAGAGAAAATCAAGTCTCCATTGGCACGCAGTTTACTCGTTCCTGGAATACCATCAATGGTAGGGCCTGGGGCTTTATAAGTTGTTCTTAAGTATTCGACATTCAAATGAATATTTTCAGTTGCGTGAAAACGTAAACCCGTTTTAATTCCCGCTGCCGTAAAAGATTCTTTCGTAAATTCACTTGCCATATTCGGATCTGCAGCAGTTGCTGCATTACTTTCAGTGTTAACCTTTCCAAGACCTAAGCCTACCGACCAATCAAAATAAAAAATCTTATTGAAAGTGTTAATTTTCCCATAGAAAGGAGACCAAACAACCATACCTCCGTAGAAAGATTCTGATCTTCTGACAAAAGGTACGGTGCTGTTAATTTTCGCTAAATTCTCATAGGATTCATTATTTGAATTACTATAAAAATTTCCAAAAAGCTCAAAGGCAAATTCTTCTGTAAAATAGTATCCGGCAGAACCATGAAAACCAGAGACATCTTGAAACTCGTTAGATATTCCGTAGAGATATCCTAGGTTTGCATAGAAAGTTCCTTGTTTCTCATAGACCTTGTTTTGTAAAACATAGACTTGTTTATCAGGGTCGAGCCAAAGAAAATCGTAGAGGTCACCTTCACTTGCATGGACTGTTTGAGCGCTTAGGAAGATTGCTGGCAAAAGTGCCAGCAATCCGTTAAAAAGAAACTTGGTTTTCATTAATCATTCTCCAGGTCAACAATTGAATATTTAACTTCAATAACTGCACCTTCCGCTGGGGTTGCTTGATCTTCAAAACGAATTGATCTCGTTCCTTGATCGAGGCTCCAGCCGTGGAGAACTCTTGTTTGATTTACATAGACTTCAACTTCACCTTGGTACGGTAATGCAGAGAGAGCGAAACTATCTGTCAGGTTAACAATACTTGCACCCATATTTCTTAAGATATGGTAGAAGTCGTCTTTGATATCTGCATTAACACCACCAACGGTATCAGCGGCTAGCATATATCTGTCACCTCTAGTTTCCCAAGAGTTCTTAATCGTTTTGCTACTGACGATACTGTAAATCTTTACTTTGCTGGCATTTGCTTTCAATGCCGTAATACCGTCAAGATAGTGCTGGACTGACTTCGGTGATTGATCTTCCTCATCAGCAATATAAATAATTGCAAGGTAAGCATCTTCACGTAAAAACGGATCAGGAATTCTCTTCGAGTAACGCTCTAAAAATCTGAGAGATGTATGAAGACCTGCTTCAATTGCAGAACCTCCGGTGCCAACAGCAATCGTTCTTTTGAAATCATTAATGAATTTCGTTTCATTAGATTTTGCTGCTTCAGAGGTCAAGTGCTTGTAATTTCCAACCCATTTACCATCTCCACGTGAAGTCGCATCTGTCGTCGTGATTCCCATTTGAAAATCTACATTTTCAGTTAGGAAGTCGTGAATAAAAGCACTGAAATTTGAAGCCAGTCTCTGCTGATCGTTGGCCATAGAGCCAGAATCATCTACAACCCATAAAATATCAACCTTACCTTGCTTTGAAATATCCTGTGTGAAGGTTTCAATTTTACTAATCAATTTGACTGGAGCTTCAACCTCTTCATCTTCTTCAACTGGAGTTGTTCCGTTGTCGCCGCCGTTGTTCCCGCCACCATTATCGACAACTTCTTCATCTGGAGTTGTTTCATTGTCATTGCCGCCGTTGTTCCCGCCGCCATTATCAACAACTTCTTCGCCTGGATTCGTACCGTTGCCATCACCGTCTTGATCAGAATCAGTTCCTCCATCATTGTCTGATGGAATATTAGCAATTGGTGGCTCCTGATCAGTTTCAGTGTCTGTCCCAATATCGTTTTCTGGATCAAACGTATTTCCGATTGGGTCTCCTAAATCTGCTTGTTCGTTCGAGTCTAAATTACTAAGAAAGCTTTTCTGATAAAACTCCTGTTCTGTACAACCTGTTAAGGTAAGGATTGTTACTGTGGCCAATAATGTTTTTTTGGCCGTGTTCATGGGATTCAAAACCTTCATACCGTCTCCTACGGCGTTTAAGCCCGACTTATCTGTTTTCCTGTACAGATGACTATTAGATGAGTTCACCTAATGTTTTTTAATGTCGGTTACTTTCCGGTCTTTTCTTGGTTTTGATTACTTACGTGCAACTTTCAACATACGTCCAACGCCAAAAATCCAAGAGGTCTAATCGTGTGCTTGGTCAGCTAGAAGCATAGCAGAATTGTCAGTCACCTCAATTGCCTCGGACTTAATTGACAAGAATTTCACATAAGTCTTTTCATTGCAGACATTTAGCTAAAGATTTAGGTAATATAAACAACTTACAGTGGATCGAAATTTTAAAATCTAACTGCCACAGAGTTCTGCTAGTGATCTCTAAGCTTAAGAAATTTCAAGAGGGGATAAGGCCATGGATCCGATATCACATTTTACTTTAGGCGCTGCTTTTTCTCAGTCCATTCTCAGTTTTCAGGATAGAAATAAGCTTGACTCTCTCGGGCTGCGCTTCTCGGCTTTTGTCGGAGGTCTAGCGGCCCTTACCCCTGATTTGGACTCCTTGATTCAATCCGCCGCTGATCCTTTGATGTATATCGAGTATCACAGGCACTTTACTCATTCGTTTATTTTTATTCCCTTTGGTGCACTGATTGTTTCTCTGATCATTAAACCGTTCACAAAACATTCATTGAAATCTCTCTGGGTTGCGGCAATGCTTGGGCTATGCACTCATGGTTTCTTAGATGCCTGCACAAGCTATGGCACCCATTTGTTATGGCCTTTTTCAGAGGCGAGATCAGCATGGAATAATATCAGTATTATCGATCCACTATTTACTCTTCCTTTAATCCTAGGGCTTATTCTAACTTCATGGCGTGGAAAGAAAATCTTCATTCGAGTCGCACTCATCTATGGATTTTTTTATCTCGGTGCTGGTGCTTGGCAACGAGAGAGAGTAAAGAGTTTTGTCAGTTCAGAATTGAGTTCGGAAGAAATTGTTAAAGTTGATAGTAAACCTAGTTTTGGGAATTTATGGCTCTGGCGAGTGATCACAACCACTGATGTCGATTACAGAGTAGACGCTGTATGGAGCGTGCCTTTTGTTGATTTGAAGTTTTATGAAGGAGTTCGAGTAATGCCCTTTGACCAATCTCGGGATTTACCTCAGCTTGTAAAAGGATCAAGAAGCGAAAGAGATATCGAACGCTTTCGATTTTTTTCAGATGATTATCTGTATATTGTCGAACAAACTGAAACTATCACGACCATTGGAGATTTACGGTATTCTCTTCTTCCTAATTCAAAAAAACCACTCTGGGTAATTGAGATTGATCATCATAATTTTGAGAGACCAACACCCTATAATACCGTGAGAAACGTGACGAAAGAATCGAGGGCGATCTTCAAAAAATTATTATTTGGAGAGGATCAACTGCTTTAATTCTTCACAGACATCTTGATCAAGCTCATGACCCTTGCCGGCCATGAGCTTAAAATCTCCCTGATAACCTTGAGCCTTAAGTTTTTCAAAAGAGGCTTGAGCACGCACGGGACAAACCTTATCGTCATTGTCGCCATGAAGAGCGAACAGGGGATAGGACGGAGGATTTGAGCTCAGCATATCGTCTCGAAATCGACAGTTAATTCCAATGACTTTTTTTGTATTACTACAAGCTTCACCAACAAAAGGTGCTAGGTAGCCCCCTTGGGAGTAACCGATAATGATCATTGGTCTTTGATCTAGCCCCATAGTTTTTATTAAAGAATTCAACCATGCGCTTGGATAAGAGTAATCAATTAGAAATTCATCTTTGAGGTCATCGTAAAAATACCACGCATAACCAATTTTATAATAATCTCCCGCTTGGTCATGAACTCTTCGAGGCATTGGGAAGGGGGCATTCGGAACAACGAGAGTCAGGTTTTCGGGAATGGCCTCTAGCGTTTTGCGGAAAATCCGTTGTGCTCTTTCATTAAATCCATGAAGGAGTAGAATAAAAGGATCACTTGGTTTGGTGTTGATTCCTTCCCGGTAGATCGTATCACAAATATGCCAGCCTTGAGTTTTGAGTCTTTTTAATTCCATAATAACCTCTTCAAAAAGGTTACTATAAGTCTATCTTCACTGCGAGAACGAAATGAGCCTGACCCCTTTTCAACAATTACTCTCTGAAACTCTTTCATTCTACCAAGAACTAACGATCGAAGAGATTATTTTAGGATTTGATAAGCTGACGATTGAAGGCTTAGATAATTTGACAGTCGATGATTTGAAGGCTGAGTTAGAAAATTTAAAAAAACAAAAAGTTTTAGTTATTAGTAAAAACTCTAAAGGTCAGGTGACTTATAAACGACGAATTGCCCCTAGAGGTCTCTGGTCGGTCTTCATTCTTAAATGGGAAGAGATAATAGCCAAAGTGCAATCCAAGTGATTGCGGCAGTGAAAAGTGGAATTGTTAGATTATCGTCGATCTTAATAGGGATCATCTCAAAAATTGAAACAATAAACGCAATAAAAATTGAAAGAATAATAAATGGCAGGGTCAACTCAGTGTTTAGTGAAAAACTAATAAGCAGTGAGCCTAGGCATCCTAAAAAGAAAGCGGCCGAGCCTTCAAGTGACTTGTGTTTAACAATTCTATTTTTCCCGTAGCGAATCCCAATGATGGCCGAGAGTGGATCGGCAATGGCAAGAGTGAGAATACTTGCGATGGCAATGGTTTTTGGAAAGGAGAGGAGCGTGAGTAGGAGTCCCATCATATAGGGCACTTGAGCGGACTCTTTTAATTGCTCCTCGGCCCGTAAAAGATAGCGAGAGGGCAGCCAAAAGGTGTTTGCGAGCTCTGGATAGTTCACTCTTACTTGCTCAAAGATATAGACGATACAAGCGATGAAACCGAGTAAATAAACGGCCTGGGAGTGGGTGAATAGGACTTGATACATGAACGCAACTGCGATCCCGCAGAGCATGTGAAAAAGTCTTCGAGGCCATTGTAAGTCGGTGCGTTTCGCCGTTAATGGAGATGCATCTTCAATTTGATCTGACATAAGGGCTTAACGACTAGTTAGCCCAATTTATTAAGTATAATCTTAGTTGATTAGTTCGCTTTTCTCGTCGATGCTCATCTCACGGGGCTGGAGAATCTTGATAAAGACTTTTAAAAAATTCTGATCAAATCTGCCACGTTCCTCTTGCATCTGCTTGAGGGCCTCTTGAGTGGTTAAAGGGGCCCTGCTATAGGGCGATTCAGTGATTAAGCTGCAAAACACGTCTGCAATGGTCACAATCTTAGCTAAAGGGAAAATATCTCTGTCCGTCAGTCCATTCGGATAACCGTACCCATTTGGTTGCTCATGATGCTGAAGAATAATTGAGCGAATTTCTGTTGTAATTCCCTTCTTAATTCCATCTACGATTCTGACGCCCAAGTGAGTATGCTCCTTTATCTCTTTAAACTCCTCTGAATTTAAGTCTACCTTTGTGACCAGATCCTGTCGGACTCTCGTCATACCGATATCATGTAATAAGGCACCAGTACCAAGATTGATCAGAGTTCTTTCGCTTTCGTAATCAAGTCCTCGAGCGAGCAGCAGAGAAAATAAACTCACCATAAAAGAATGTTTTAAACTATAAGGCCTTGAGCTTAAGAGTTTCATGATTCGACAGAGACCATCGAAGTCTTGCTCAAGCAATTGCGTACAACCTTTAATGGCGGTCGCTGCAAATTGAACCCCTTTGTGATCGATATGGGTTTTTGTGTAGAGAGTATCCAGCGAAATATTAATCATCTCATTCAAAATAGATCGCATGGCCCGTGGGGTTAGTTGTGAAGGATCAGCAAGTGATGCCTCGAGAAGTTTTTCGACATAATGAGAATAAGTTTCTTGAGCGCTATTGTGCACATAGAAGAATTTAACGGCTTTTTCTTCGTGGTACCTCTTCACTTGTCCGACATCAAGTGTCTGGTCACAATGAAAAATTTTTGTATATTTATTTTCCGCACGCTGAATAAAGATATCAAAAGGCAGGGGACCGGTCACTCGAATCAGAATGGCCGTTGCAATCCTAATATATTCGTCAGCGCCATTTGGAATGGCAGTGGTTTCATCTGCAGGAGCAATACTCGAAAGTACTTTGAGTTCGTTAGATTTTGTTTTCATAACCAGTATTTTAGATGACAATGATTTTAAGCTTTTGCTTTTTATTATTAAGTGTTTATTCAAGTATTTAGCTCTTTAGACTTAACTACTTGAAGAGAAGTGTATCAACTGAAAATGCCCCAATTTTGGGCCAAACTTGGAGCCGAGTTATGAGACCTAAACTGAATTCTCAATTATTATTCTTAACCACTTTATTATTTTTCTTCCAAAGTTTTTCGATCGCTGAGGAAGCTAAGTCTCTTCCTGTTGTTCAACTTGAAGGAGATCTAGGAGGCCATCTCGATGGTAAAGCTTGGTCAAGCGATTCTCTCAGAGGAAAGCTTACTTTCTTTTTTTATGTCGACCCTGACGAAAAAGACAAAAATCAAAAATTTTCAGATGCTCTCAAAGAGCAAGATTTTCCGTCTGAAAAATTAGGTTATATCGCCATGATTAATATGGCGGCGACATGGATGCCAAATTTCGCCATTAATTCGGCGCTGAAGTCTTCGCAGAAAAAATATCCAAAAACACTTTACCTCAAAGACTTGAATAAGCTTTTTGTTTCTAAATGGAATCTTGCAGACGACGATTATCATATATTGCTATTGGGCCCTGAAGGGGAGGTTTTATTTTCACACGCTGGACTTTTGCCTGATGAAGATTTCGAAAAAGTTTTTGAGATTGTCCGTAAACATTTATGAAAAAATACCTACTCTTAAATAGCAAAGGAATCGATCAGCTGCGTTTGATTGAAGAACAAACACCAACTCCTGCATTAGGAGAAGTATTGATCAAGGTTGAATACTCCGGCATCAATTTTGCGGACCTTATGATGACTTATGGTCTTTATCCTGATGCTCCAGCTTATCCCTACACACCAGGATATGAAATCAGTGGCAGGATTCAATCAGTCGGTGATGAGAGTTTGAATCATCGAATCGGAGAGAGGGTTTTTGCAGGTGTAAAATTCGGAGGCTACGCTAGTCATATTGTCTTGCCTTCTTGGCAAGCAATCAGCACTCCTCAGTCGCTTAATGATCAAAATGCAGCGGCTTTTCCAGTGAGTTTTTTGACCGCACATATGGCCTTGAATGAGCTGGCCCGAATTAGAAAGGGCGACCGAGTTTTGATTGATTGCGCGAGTGGTTCTCTTGGAAGTTTTTGTCTGCAATTGATTCAAGCTCAAGGAGCAGAGGCTTTTGGACAAACCACTTCAAATGAGAAAAGAAAACTTCTAAGTGAAAGAGGTTGGAGAGTTTTGGATGAAAGCACCAAACAGGAAAAATTTCATGTGATTCTCAATTCTCGCGGTGGCCAGTCGCTTTCTCAAGACCTGACTCGCCTGTCTCCTGCTGGGAGAGTGATCGTCATCGGTGCTTCTAGTGCCATTGCCACTGATGGACCACGTTGGTGGAACGCCTTAAAGGCCTTTCTTCCAATGGGACTTTTATGGACGCCGAAACTGATTGATGGAAATTGCGCTGTCATGGGGTTGAATTTGCTCAAGGTTTTTGATCACCCTGAGTTCTTGAAGTTACAGATGGCAGAACTATCTAAAGCTTTAGGGCGTTATCAGGCAACGGTTGATCAGGTCTTTCATTACAGAGAGGCGTCGCAGGCGTTGAAATTTCTTGAAAGCAAACAGTCAAAAGGGAAGTTATTGTTGAGTTGGAACCCATAGACATCTATCTCTTTGCCAAGTTTTAGCAGTTTTGGTAAGTTTGGCGCCTATTATAGGAGTGTGTGTCAATGTCTGAGCAGAAGCCCAAGTTCGATGTTCTTAATCTTATTTTGAAACATTCAGAAGCCTACGATTCTCTGGAGAGAATGGAGCTCCTTTTGGAAAAGGCAGGAGAACTCAAGCCGTTGCCTGTCCAACCAGTTTACATGGCCCTAAAACAAATGGATGAATCTGCAGTGGCAGAATTGCTACCTAAGTTTAGCTCTACCCAAAGATCGCTTTTTTTAGATATCGATCTATGGGTTAAAGATGATGTCGACGTGGACGCTTTTCCTTTTTGGCTTAGGGCCTATAATCTTTGCACTGACGAAAAAGTGAAACACGAGTTTGTAAAAAGACCTCAATTCCTTCTCTACCTTAAGGCCAGCTTCAATGTATGGACTTTTGATGTTGAAGAGCCTGAGTATCCTGATCACGATAATTATTTTCTCACAGACGATATGCAATTACTTTTTGAATTTCATGATAATTATGAAGCGGTTGATGAGATCAGAGCATGTGTGAGATTGCTCTACTCTGAAATGGGTGTGGAGCATGCCTACGCTTATCTTTTTAAATTAACGAGTGACTCCTATTTAGATCTTCAAGAGAGAGAGTATCAGCAGAAAATTTCCAGACTAAGAGATTATGGATTTGTTGATTATTTCGAAGCTTTAGAAGTCTGCCATCCGTTTGCCACTAAAGAACATATTCTAGGTCAGCTTCGCAAAAAACAAAAAAACCTAACGCCCGAACTCGGCGCTCATTCAAAAAATGAAACTCTACATCAATCGGCTTTGATTGCTTACCGAGAAAAAATTGATCGCCTCTCTGTCGAGCTAGATAAAGTTAAAGACCAGAAACGCTTAGATTTTTTACATTTTAATTTTATGAGATTGGTCGGCAGTACGATTGCAGTGGAAAACGCACTTAAACATGGAAAGATGGCGTTAACAAGAATCGGACAGAAATCAAGAGGAGTTTTACTCCTTGGATATGATTATACTGTTTCGCTTACCAAGGAGGAGACGGGCAAGGATCTTATTCCTCATGAAAAGAGTCTTTTTGATCATTTTGATTTTATCGATCTTTATAAAGTGGGTGAGACCCTCTTAAAGACGGAGTTAAAAACACTTAAGAAAAATTTAGCCTCCTATCAATTTGAAGACGAGAATGAGAGTTTCCTTGGGAAATTTTGGATTGATTTTATCGATGAATCTTTTGGTGAAGTTCCCAAAATTTCGCTTTTCACTGCTGACAGGGAAGTTGATGCCCAACATATTGATCGATTGGATTTATATCAAGTCTGGAGCGATAGACTTCATATCCTCGTTGAGATGTTGCCTTTCATCAGAGGGTTTTATGAGACATTCTCGAAGCTAACTCTAGATGGTGGTTTGCAGGATCATTTTTATCTCAACTACAAGATTGAGAATATTGATTTTGAAGCGATCCTTCTTTCGAGTTTTGCAAATCATTTAATCGGCTCTTATGACAGAGAAAAAAATCCTGAATCTATTCCTAAACTCGGCCTAACAATTCAGGAATTTAAAAAATTCGTTAGTTTAGTTATGAATAAAGATGGTCAAGTTGACGATTCTTTGGAACTCAGCAAGAAGATAGTGGCCTTCCAAAACACTTATGGCCTCAGTGAAATAAGTGGCTTTTCGGATTACCTAAGACTTGTTTTGATTCATCAACTTGAGGGTTATGATTACTCAAATTTAGATGAAAGAGATTTCCAGCATGTGGGTGGTCCAATTATTCTGTCTCTCAATTAAAAAACTATCTCGCGGTAGTCGTGAAGCTCTTGTTAAATAACAGCTTCATATTCTTCATGAGAGGTGATTGAGGGCCTTTGAGTTGATTGATTAGTTCGGAGCGGCTAAGGGCGAGATTTTCTTGTTGGATTTTAATCAGCTGCGGCAGTGATTTAGATGAGACGTAGTTTTCACTTTTCTCTCTGAAAAAAAGGTCAATTTTCGCCAGCCTTTGATTTTCTTTTTCTAAAAAATTAAAGAGTGCAAAGGGATCAGAGTTCTTGTCAGAAACTCGCCCTTTTTCTCTTTTCGCTTGTGAGTAAAGGTCGATGACTTCTTCAAAACCCTTTAAATCGTCATTAATACTACTCTCAGGACCTTTTTTAATCGCCATTATCTACCTTCGCTCAATTTTTTGAGATTGAGCAGGATGTCTTCGTAAAAACTCTGCTCAAGACTAAGATGAAAAAGTCTCTTCTGGTCTTTTAATTTTTGCCTTAGCTCTCTTCGTTTGGCCGTGATCGACTGGTTCGAAATACGCTCTGAGAGAGTTGTTGTTTTATTGACGAGGTCTAGTTCCTTATTATTGAGCTTTTTGACTTTGTTCCTAAAATGATTGGGGAGCTCAACTATGTTCTTGAGTACCGGTATATCAATCTCTGGGTAATAGTAGGGACTAATCACATAAAAAGGGTAGGGAAAATAGGGAGAGATCTTGAGGATTCTAAATGCCTCACTCAGAGTCTCTAAAATAAGATAAACTTCTTTTTCTTCTAGCGAACTTAGGTTCACATAACTTGGATTCTTGCCGACACGTGACTTCCTCATGAGGTCGACAATCGACATAATATCATAACTGACCAGAACGATTTCTTCATATATTGGTACACGCATAGTTCAATTATAACTCGAAGGCAAAAATAGTGAAATGATAAGTTCTTGTGAACAATACAGAGGCAGATTAAACTGTTGTTGAGGTATTGATGTTAGAATTTCAGCATGTCACTTTGCCAGACTATTATACTCATCTTTTAAAGGTGAATATGCAATCAAGTGCTAAATCTGCTTTTGATTTAAAGGCGTTTCTTCATCAACATAAAGAATCAAGTGTGCTTCTTAAAATGATTTTTGCTGATCTAGACAATACAGGCAGCACAGATCGTTTACTTAAAGCTGTCGGCTGGCTCGGTATTCGTGATCGTATGGCAAATGCTTTTTGTCATAAACTTATCACTGGCGGTTTTCACTCAAAACAAGATTATTCCCTCATCACCGATATCCTTGAATTTGAAGACCAATTAAAAAAATATACTGTTGAGGGACATTCAAGGGCGTTTTTACTTGGTTTCTACTTAAAAAACCTCTTGCTGCAACTTAGAGTGACAAAAACTGACGAAAGTATAGTTTCCTTAGTTAATAGTGACGAAATTTTTCAATTACTGCAGTTTTCACGAGCGCGGATTATTAAAATTGACTGGCTTATTATTCTAATTTTGCATTTTAAGTTTTTCTTCGGTTTTCAACCTCTTCTTCAAGATCTCAAGGCCGGAAAGGATTGGAATTATTTCTATCAGAAGTGTACGCCAGGTCAACTTGGGACTCTGATTACGAATATGCTCTGTTATGGTAGTTCGATCAATGAGAATGATATATTTATTAATGATCTCACTTAGGTTAGAAAATTATGTCACAACAAGAAAATTCTGTTTGGAATCTTATTAATGATTTGAACAGTAAAAAGGGAATTACAGAGGTCGTGATCAATGGCCCGAAGACAGTGTTTGTCGAAAGGGGCGGTCATTTCATTCAGCTGAATGTGAATTTAAGTAAAGCCGATATTTATAAATTTATTGATGAAATCGCTGAGTTTAATAAAAAAAGATGCAATCACGATGTTCCCATTCTTGATGGAAATCTTCCTGATGGAAGTCGTGTGAATATTATTCATGAGCCTTTCGCTCTCAACTGCCCTGCAATCACAATTCGGAAATACTTAAAAACCGTTACAAGCTTTGATCAAAGTCCTGAGGCTTTTGGTCTAAATGAAAAATGGGTCGAGTTTTTTAAAGCATTAGTAGGGGCAAGGCTAAATATTATTGTCTCTGGAGGAACTGGGGTTGGTAAAACCACATTTCTTAATCTTCTTTTGGCCGAGCTTAGTCCTCAAGAGAGAATCGTCACAATTGAAGATACAATAGAGTTGAGTATTAATTATCCCAATGTTGTGAGACTTGAAGCGGGTTCTAAACTTGTCCAGTCAAAAACCGTGATCAGCATCCGTGATTTGGTGAAAAACACTCTGAGAATGAGACCAGACCGGATTATCATCGGAGAGATTCGGGGCGAAGAGCTTTTTGATTTATTGCAAGCGATGAATACGGGACATGATGGATCGATGTCTTCAGTCCATGCCAATAACCCAGGAGAGTGTCTTTCAAGACTCGAAACTCTATTTCTCCTGGCCGGCTATGATGTTCCCCACCATGTGGTGAGAAGGCAAATTAGCAGTGCCATTGATTTCATTGTTCAGCTGGGTAGAAACAGAGAAGGGAAGCGTATTATTACAAGTATTGCGGAGATAACAGGAATGGAATCTGATGCTATCTTGATGCAGACGATTGCAAGTCTTGACGAGAACGAAGTTCTCACATCTCGAGGAATAGTGCCAAAAAATATGAAAAAGCTCAATCATATGGGCGCACTTCCACTCAACTTTTTCAATTAAAGGATAATTATGAACGTCTTAATCTATGCCCTGTTTCTATCTCTCATTGTCCCAACTGCGAGCGCCAATACAAGCGTCGAACTTGAAAGAAAAAAATGTGATCAAATCAGCTGCACCGACTTAAAGGGTGAGGATGAGTACCGCTGTCGCCAACAGTCTAAGAGCTGTTATTTAAGAGTTTTTGAAACACAGATGATAGATTGGAAGGTCCAAGGCATCCCTAGAAGGGTGAGGGCCGATGTTTTAAAAAGTCTTGAAGGGGCCAGTGAACAAAATAAACAAGTCGCTGAACGACTAAAAAAGGAAATAGAACTTATAGACCTTGAACTAAAGCAAATCGCAGAACAAATTGAAGCTGTCAAAAGTCTGAGACAACGTTAGTTTCTAAAATAGGTTTTTGAAAAAGTTTCCAATTCCTTTGAAGAGGTTTCCAAGCCATCCGAAAAAGCCACCACCACTCTTTGTCTCACCGTCCACAGGCACTGTTGGAGCGAAGGCATTAGCCGCGTCTTGTCCCGCTGGAGTTGCCGCCACTTTAGCACCAGGCTCAGTGGCTGGAGCAGGAGGCTTGGGACAGATCTGTCCGTCGCGCCGGTAATTATTCACCAATCGATTTAGCATCTGGTTGTATTGGGCAGTAATAGCACATTGATAATTTCTAAACTGCGAGGCAATCGAGTCTGGATTTCTACTTGTTGGAGTAAAAGCCGGAAGAAGTGAATCACCAGGGCACTGGAACATACCACAAACTTTCTTATATTGTTCAGATGGTGTTTGGGAGACCCTATTCACTGAATGGTGGCCCTCATCTCGTGATTGGTAGTAATGCATGCCTGCGTTTAAGCTACAGGATTGAAAAAGTGGAATAATATAATCTAAGTTTGATTGAAAATCCCCGTCTCCAGCAGGCTTACGATTTCTTAGAAATCCTTCGTGCTGTTCTTCAAGTTTATTTGCAAAACGCTTTTGATAGAGGTGAACAAGGGCATCATGGGATATTCTTGTTGATCTTGAAACTCTAATTAAGCTATTTTGCTGAGGAGTAGGTGAGAAATAAGAGCCTGGATTTTCCATGGCCTTTAACCTACCGATCATACTCTGAGAATTTTTTCTCTGATCTTTTGACCAGTATCTTCTCATCGTATCAACAAGATCGAGAGGCTGTTGGTTGGCTTCCCCTTTTAAGGCGGCCATTAATTTTGCATTGGATTCAATAATTTTTTCTTCATTGACCCCATCTGGGCCACTAACGGCGGAGTTCCAGTCGTTGTAAGCTTCTTTGACCTTATCTAATCTTCTTGCGGCAATAACGTCAGCAGTTTTTGTTGGATCACTTCTTAAAGAAGCTGCGGCCATATCGAGGTAATCAAGTGATTTGACCATTGTTCCATCTGGTAGGCGAATTTCTGATCCTAATTGTCTGCGAATTTCATCTGCAATATCAGCTTGGATAAGAGGATCATTAGATCCAAGTGCCTTGCGAACTGCTTGTGAAAGGTCATAGACTTGTTTCAGGAATTCATCCTGTCTTTGATTATAGCATCCAACAATTTGTGCGGAGTTATCCTCAATAAATGGTGATGGTCTACCACAGGCCAGAACATCATTTTGAACTTGGTAATAGAGACAATTTAAATTTGTCGTTTGTTCTTCATTTTCAAGAAGAGCAATGTATTCATTTGGGCCGTTTGTGTTAAAAAATCGATCCACTAAAGCAGAGGCTAGATTTCCACCAAGGGCCATACCAACTCCAACAAGTGGATTTGCATAAGCAAATGTTCCTACTGTGGTAATGAGTGGGATGATCGTTTGTGTAATACTTCTAAGAATATCAGCATTACTACATTCCTGAGATGAAGAAATCAGATTGGTTGCTACACGGGTGATCTCTGTAATGCGTGCTCTATAAGCTTCATTTTTGCGATTTTCTCTTTCGAGTTCTCCGCGAATCTCACACTCTTCAACTTTTCTATAAAAGTTTTCTTGATAGACTTTTTCAATACAAATATCAAATCTCTGACTCTGCGACAGTCCTTCATATTCAGGATCTAATTTTGACTCATCAATTTCTGTAACATCTTTCTTAAAGATTTCACACTGTCTATAACGAGGCAGGAAACCTGTTCCGATGGTGTAGTATTGATTGTTTTTTGCATCCATGACAAGTTGTTTTTCTCTTGAAAGGACTGCCTCAAAATTATCACACGTCAGTGGTGTTGTTCCATCAAGATTGATATTTTGAATGGGGAAGCGCTCTTCGAGAATAGAGTTTAAAAGTGTATCTAAACTTGTAGCATTCTGACTGATCATTTGGTTACAAGCACCGCTGCTACCCGAAAGAGCTTTCAAGGCAGCCCTCACTTGTGCAATTGAGTCTGTTGGATTGGTGTTGGTAAATGGGCATCCAACAGGTGCACCAGTATTGGCAGTCTGTTGAGCGTAGACGCTTTGATTGAGGAGTAAACTTATAATGACGAGGATTGTTTTCATTTTTGTTCCTCCATCAAAATCCTGATAGCAGTCTCTGCTTCTTTAAAATGTTCACCAGCAAAATGAAACGTCCAAGTATGAACGAAATACATATCTGAGCGGGATCTTGAAACTCTAGTTTCGATCACTTGATAGATTAATTTCTCTTTTTGATTTGGGGTAATTCCTTTAACAATGCAGTAATTTTTGAATCTTTCGACTTTATACTTCTCAGGAGACCAATAGTTTTTAAGATCAGAACATTGTTTTTGGATTTGTTCTTCATTTGATGATTTAATTTTTGGATTAATGAAACGAATTTCTGTATCAATTAAGCCTTTTATATCTTCATTTGAGACGAGTTCGATTAGCCCAAATGATTTTTTGAAAGTTTCATTACTGCGAACATAATGCCAATTCTTAGTGTTAACAATAAGAGCGTGTCCATCTGCGAGAGGGACCTTCTCTACTGCGTGAGTGAGATTGGCGGCCAAAGCTAAAAATAGCCAAGGTATTATAATGAATTTGCGCATAGTTCTCTCTCTTCTTTAAACCAATTCGCTAAAGACTTATCGGTTAAAGAGTCAGAAATCTTAGAAATGCTTAGAGGCTTAGGAAAGGTTTGCCGACTATTTCACTCAGAGTCTTGCTGAAAAACTCTTTAAACTTGTCTTGGTGAAAGTCTCGGCCATAAAAGAGGTAGTCCTCAGGGGATAGTTGATATTTTTTGTCAAAGGTATCCATTTTAAAAGAAAGATCATGACCAGCGCTTGGGGCAGCGAAGTCGACTTTTTTAATTTTGGCTTGGAAATGCAGTTGGAGAATTTTATCGCTGCCAAGATTGATTAAAAGTTTTAAGTCCTCAAGACAAGCGAGGTCTTTTGAAAGAGGGGCTTTGAGTGTGTACTCAACCCAGTCTTTCTGCGAGCGTTTTTTCTTTACAGTAAAACGAAAAAAAGTCCCCATCGTATTAATGACTTCTTCAAAACGCATTTGAGGAACGATACTAAGTTGAAGCGACTCTTTCTTGTCTGGGGTTCCGTAAAACATGTAGAGAGAAGTTTTTGAGTCTGTAATGGTGGTTTCAAGTGGAAGGCGAAAATCAAAAGGTATTTTGTGTCCTTCACCACTCTTGAGAACGAGTGAATCTGAAAAAACTTGCTGATTCAATGATAAGTTTTTATCGCTTTTGTCACTTCGAACATCTTTAATAAGACATTGTTTGAAGTTGATATCAATCTCTGGGATTAATTGAGAATCAGTAGAGTGATTCGTGATTTGAAATTCACCTTTTATGAGATCCCCTTGTCTCCATTCTTCGCCAAACAGTTCAACTTTATATTCAATTTGATTCCTAAGAAATAACCCTTTCATGATCTAGTATTGTCCTGCGGTTGAAGTTTTACCTTGAATCAGTTGTATTCCGGCACTAGTCCCGAGCCTATTGGCACCAGCTTCAATCAGTTGATTAGCAAAGAGTCCATCTTTAATCCCACCAGAGGCTTTAATTTGGGCCTTCTCTCCTACGATGCTTTTAATGAGCTTCACTGTCTCAAGGCTTGCTCCTCCGCCATGAAAGCCTGTGCAAGTTTTTACAAAATCAGCTCCTGCCCTTAGACAGAGCTCTGTCGCTTTGACGATTTGTTCTGGACCGTAAAAATGGGTTTCAATGATAACCTTCAATATTCTTTCCGGTTGTTTTTTGACTAGTTGGCGCAGTAGAGTGATTTCTTTCACCACCTCTTCGAATTGGCCATTTTGAAAATAATAATGAGGCAAGACCATATCGATTTCTTGAACGCCAAATTCCAAAATTTGATTAGTCTCAAAAAGTTTCACTTCAGTTGTTGTCGCTCCACTGGAGAAGCCAACCACTGAAGTCACACATGGCCCTTTGCCACTTAAATTTTGAACAGCTCTCAGTGCGTGAGCAGGAGAGACGCAAACAGACTTAAACTGATAATCGATGGCTTCTTGGCAGAGTTGATCAATCTGTTGCTCAGTTGCAATAGGAGAGAGAAGGGTATGGTCGATATAAGAGGCAATTTTCATGGGCCTATTTTGCCTTTACTGAGGGTTTCTGTCTACAAGGGAGCTGCTGTTTACTTGACGAGATGTGCTAGATTACTGTTAAATGACGACGATGCGAACGCCATGGATTACTCACCCAGTCTTTGTTTTTATTTTCTCACTAGTCGCTTTAGTGAGCTCACTTATTCTCTATATTCGCTCTTATTTACAGGTAAACCAAGCTTTTGAAAATTTTTTGAAGAACCAGAAACTTGATCCTGCTCAGTTTTTGCAGTCGGAAACTTGGGTGATGATTATGGTTTTATCCATTCTCGTTGCCATTATTTTACTGGGCCTGCTACTGATCTTTTTTTACTACTCTAAAGTCATTCAACTTTATCGCCAGCAGCAGAATTTCATTAACGGCTTTACTCATGAACTTAAAACACCAATAGCCTCTTTGAAATTATTTCTGGATGCCTTTTCTCGTCATGAGCTGCCAAGAATGGATCAGTTAAAGTACTTAGAGTATATGAAAAGAGATATCGAGAGATTGACTGATAACGTAAATCAAATTCTCAACCTGGCAAAACTTGAAGATAAAAGTTACCAAAGCCAGTTTGAGTTTTTAGATTTTTTAGTTTTTTTGAGAGGCTTACTTGATACTATTTCTCATCATCATCTAGATGATCTTCAGATTAATTTAGAAGTTGCAACCGAAGGACCTTGGGTGATTTCCGTTGAACGATCTCTGATGGAAATGGTGATTACCAATATTGTAACGAATGCATATATCCATAATGAAAATGATATTAAAAAAGTTGATCTGAAGTTAGAGAGAAGTGCAAAATGGTTAGCTTTATCCGTTAAAGATGATGGGATTGGTCTTGAAAAGAAACAGCAAAAATTGATTTTTAGAAAATTCTATCAAGTGGGCCGTTCTGCAAAAGGTTCGGGTATAGGTCTCTATATGGTTTCACAAGTAATGAAGCTTCATCGTGGTTTTGTCTCAGTTGAAAGTGAGGGGCTTGGTCACGGTTGTCGATTTGTTTTGTCGCTGCCCTTTTCGTATAAGGAAAAAAGCTCATGAGCCAATTTCATATTCTCGTAATCGAGGATGAGTTTCATATTGCAGAAGGAATCAAGCTACATCTTCAATTGAAGAACTACCAAGTCACATTGGCCCGAGATGGAGTTGAAGGCCTTGAGAAATGGGATCAAGTCAACCCTGATCTCATCATTCTTGATATCATGATGCCTAAAATGGACGGACACAAAGTCTTGAGTTTAATTCGGCAAAAAGATGAAAAACTACCGGTCCTAATTCTCTCAGCGAAAGACGGAGTGAAAGACAAAATCAAAGCCTTTTCTCAAGGCGTGGATGATTACCTCTCAAAACCTTTTGATGCGGATGAGCTGCATTTAAGAATTGAGCGCTTATTGGTGAAGTCGAGTTGGTTTCTCCAAAATCAGAAAGAAAATAACGATCAACCTGAGCAAGTGGATTCGCACTTTGAGTTTGCGGACTTTAAAGTGGACCTTCGCTCAGGACAAGTTGAGTCCGAAAGTAAATCCGAAGGTAAGTCTAGCGAAAGAAAGCAATTCCAATTAACCGAACAGGAACTGAAACTTTTTCAAATCTTTGTTCGCCACCAAGGAATTCCTATGGCGAGAACAGATCTTCTCACCATGGCCTGGGGCTATACCGACGATACGGAAACCAGAACTCTTGATAATTTCATTGTTCGCTTCCGTCGCTATTTTGAAGTCGACTCCAAACGGCCACGCTTTTTTAAAAGCGTTCGCTCTATCGGTTATGTCTTTGATCCACGGGACTGAAGTTTCAGCTGTATAAGCTCTGTCGTTGCCTTAAGGCTTGCAAGCCTTCTGTTTTCCATATGGTAAATCAGGCAAAGCCTGTCTTGCATAAAAAGCTCAGGCCTAATTTTAACCAGATCAATCGTGCTGCCAAGATTGCGAACAACTCTCTCCGGAATAATCCCGACCCCACAGCCTGCAGAGGTGAGCCTCGCTATATTTTCTAATTGGGAGAGATTGAGAGTTTGATCGAAATTCAATTCTTGTTGCGCTTTCTTTAAAAGGCCTTGGGTTTGCCCAAGTGCTGGTTGGCAAATAAGAGTGGAGAGATTGGTTTTTCCGGCTTTTCGAGCGCGCCAAAAATGCACCTGATCTGTGAATAATTGTTTGATGATAAGATCGGGATGTTGATAGGGATTTATCACAAGCCCTAAGTCCATTTTATGGCTGATTACGGCTTCGCAGATTTCTCTTGAGAGCCCACTTCGAATATCTAGTTCAAGGGCGGGATAAGTTTCGTTTAATTCCTTCATAAAAAGCGGCAAGGTATAAGCGGCAACAGCATCGTGCGCCCCTAGAGAGAGAAGACCCACAACCTCTTGCTCCTGCGATGACACTTTTCTTTTGAGCTGTCCCCACTGGGCAGAAAGGATTTTTGCTTCCTGTTCCAAAGCAAGCCCCGCTTTCGTTGGTCTCACTCCTTTTTTATCTCGAATTAAAAGCTCTACACCAAGATGAGCTTCTAGTTTTTTCACCACTTGTGAAAGAGTTGGTTGAGTCATCCCCAATCTCTCACTCGCTCTGGTTAAACTCCCTGTTTCACAGATACTCACGAAATAGGACAAATCATTAAAACTTGGAGGGTTTTGTGAGATTTTATCCATAATATTTTCCTATGACTGGCATTTTATTTATTAATTATACTAATATGTCTCGCACTGGCAAGATCGCTCTACCACCAACCAAGGAGAGTTTTATGTTTTTGCCCATTTTCATGTCTTTAGTTTTTTCTCTTGCCGCAGAGGCGCAGCAGCCACGCTTTGAACACTTCACGCGAGTCAGTTTGCAGGATAAATTTCCAGCTCATCTGAACCTAAATACTGAGACTGTTCGTTGTTCCCATATTGGCTACGGCACAGCGGAACTTAAGATCAGCGTGCCTGCTTTGAAATGGTCAGCTGTTTTTGACCATGCAAACGTAGGGGAGGCAGAGCCTTGTATGACAGCTGGATTCTGTAAGATGCCTTGGCTTGATGACGGACATACAGTGGAGGATTTTCTTGCACTCGTTAGCGGTCCTCAACAGGTTGAGATACAACGTGTGCTCACAGAAGGCTTTGCCCTTAACTTAGATCAGCGCTCATGCACACGAACTTTATCTGAGACTTTAAATACGACTGTTGCAGGAGTGGAGTTCAAGCACTTTGTCTCTAAACGGATTGGAGACCTCCCTTTTGAAATCTGTCTTGAAATTCAAGCTGGTCTCTAATTGCTTCCATTGTCACTTTCTCATTAATGGTGGCCCCGCTTTGACGCGGGGTCATTTTTTTTTAGCACCCTCTCTGGTATTTTATGACGTTTTTAAGTGAATCTAGAAGGAGAGCCCCCATGCTAATGAAAGACAAAAAAGTCCTGATTCTCGGTGTTGCCAATGACATGTCTATCGCGTACGGAATTGCAAAGAGCATGAAAGCTCAGGGTGCACGTCTGGCCTTTAGTTATTTGAATGAACAGCTCCAGCGCCGAGTTGAACCCCTCGCTACTGAATGTGGAGCTGATTTTTTATTTGAGCTTGATGTGATGGTTGATGACCATTATCAATCGATGAAAGAAGCCGTTAAAAAACACTGGGGCACAGTTGATGTGATCGTTCACTCGCTGGCCTTCGCTGATAAAAATGATTTAAAAGGCCGATTCTTAGAAACCTCTCGTGAAGGTTATAAACTCGCTCACGATGTTTCTGCTTACTCCCTTGTCGCCGTTTGCAATTCACTCAAAGAAGTCATGGCCCCCGACGCTGCTATTATGGCGCTGACTTATCACGGTTCAACTCAGGTGCTGAAAGGCTATAATGTTATGGGTTGCGCGAAAGCCTCTCTTGAAGCAGCCGCTCGCTATCTTGCAGATGATCTTGGTCCAGAGGGAATTCGTGTGAACTGTATCTCTGCGGGCCCGATCAGAACTCTGGCAGCTTCAGGTGTCCCAGGTCTTAAAACATTTTTGAAAACGATCGAAGAGAAATCTCCTTTACGACGAAATATCACCACGGAAGACGTTGGTGGTGCTGCTGTCTTCTTGGGCTCTTCACTTTCAAGAGGAGTCACAGGTCAAGTGATCTATGTGGACTCTGGTATTTCAATCGTTGCGGAATAATTTCTCAAAGCAAGATCCACAAGCTCGTGGATCTTGCTCTCTTTTGATTTAATAAAGAAATTTTTGGTGAATCAACTCTACGGTCTTGCGCACATTCTCCTCGGGAGTGTGTTGAAGAACGCCGTGACCTAATCCCATCACCCAGCGATCAAGTGACCGTTTGGTTCGATTGGCATTTTCCCAAAATTTTTCAAGTCTATTTTCTAAATGCTTCCAAGGAAGATGCAAGAGTGAAGGATCAAAATTCCCTTGAATCCGGTACTCGCCTCCAAGCACATCTAGGGCCTCGACTAAATCCATCCTCCAATCGATTCCAAGAACGTCTATATTTGAGTCTTGAATTTCTTTCAAGTATTGCATATGAGTAAATTTTGAATAATAAACGACCTGAACATCCGGATGTCTTTTCTTGAAAGCCGCCGTCACAAATCTTAATTTCGGTAGGACGAATTCTTTGTATTCGCTGAAACTCAGTTCTCCCGCCGCCGTATCAAAAAGACAGAGCCCCTGCGCGCCACCTTCAGCTTGAATACACATATTTTCAACCAACTCAGGAATCAGCTTCTCCATAAAAGATTCAAAGCGACCGTCGAAAAGTCCTTGCTTTGAAGAAATCAATCCTCCAGCATGAGAACCCTCAACGGCGTATGTATAAAGAGTAAAAGGAGCTCCCACAAATCCCAAGAGTGTGACGTCTTTCGGAAGTTTTTCTCTGAGTTGAATCACCGCTTGTTTTTGAAACTGGTAAAACTCTTTTGCTGGAGCAATTGGTTTGAGTTTATCAATCAACTCTTGGCTTTGAAGATGGATCTCAAGAGTTGGGGGACCGCTTACATAGCTTAAGCCCAGACCTAATTGTTCGAGAGGGAAGAGCAGGTCAGAAAATAAAATCGCGCCATCAAACTTAAAATCTTGAATTGGCCCTAAAGTGATTTCAGTGGCGAGATCAGGAGTTTTACACATGGTCATGAAATCGCTGTCTTTTTTAATATTTTGGTAATGGGAGTGGTAGCGACCCGCTTGTCGCATAAACCAGACTGGCACTCCGGTTTTTCCGGTGGCATTTTTTGTTCGTTCATTAAAAAGACCCATAACTTCTCCCCGCAAATTATTTTAAACTTAATTTATAACCAATAGCTCTAATACTTTGAATATTGAGATGACCTTCTTTGTCAGTCTCAGTCCATTTTCTTAAGCGGACAATATAATTATCCACTGTCCTCTGACTTGGATACTTATCTGTTCCCCAGATAAGATCAATCATTTCATCTCTCGTGACCGCTTCTTCCCGTCTTTCATAAAGTAAGTTGAGGATGGCACATTCTTTTTGCGCAAGACTTATAATATTGCCAAAGGCGTCCTGCACTTCATAGCGTTTGAACCAAATTTTGAGTGGACCAAACTGCAGTTCTTCAGGTGTTTCATTCATGCGGTTGCGACTGCTTAAAATTCGCTCTAAGCGCAGGATCAGTTCCTTAAGAGCAAAGGGCTTTGTAATATAATCCTCTGCCCCAATTTCAAGTCCTTCAAGTCGTGTGCTTGGGTCATTGAGGGCAGAGAGGAATAGCAAAACAAAATCCTTTTTTTGTCGTCGCCATTTTCGTGCGAGCTCTAATCCATTACCATCAGGTAGGCCAATATCGAGTAGAACAATCGCTGGATTCATTTCATCAAAATATTTTTGTCCTTCCGCTGCATTGATCGCCAATTGACAATTATAGCCGAGTCCTTTCAGGTACTCACTCAAGGTGATGCCAAGGTTTTTTTCGTCTTCGACTAAGAGAATCGGTGCGTGACTCGCCAGATTCACTAGGCTCATGCCGGCAGCTCATATTCTTTTATAAGATAGAGATTCAATGTGAAAAAACCTTCTGTCTGAATTTCAAGTTGTCCTTTCATGGCCTGTAAACTTTTTTTCACAAGATAAAGACCAATTCCTGATCCTTTTGATGAATTATGCTTATAAAAAAGAGTTGAAAGGTCTTTTGTTGAGCCCTTAAATTGACCGCTGTCTTGGTAGATGAGCTTGATGTACTCTGCTTGCTCCTCGTAGGAAATTTTCACCGTCGGATTAACCCCACCGTGAAGTCTTGAATTTTCAAAAAGATTTTTGAAAATTAATTGCAAAGCAAACTCATCCGCTTGCACTGTTATGTCTGATTGAGGCAGGGTAAGTTTTATCTCTAAATCTCGTCCTTCCCTTGAAACCATCGATTTGACAAAATGAGCTAAATCAAGAGGAATTAAATTAAGTGTACCACCTCGTTCAAGTCTTGAGAGTTGCAGAATTTTATCCATCTCAGTCTCAAGCTTCGCTGTATCTTCCACTAGTCTGAGTGTTAGGTTTTTTAAATTTTCATCTTGGTATTTCTGCATAATCAAATCAGCAAGAACTTCGGACTGTAATCTGATGCTTGCGAGGGGCGTTTTTAGCTCATGAGTGAGAGAGGCGAAAAAATCCTGCATGGCCTTGGATTTTTTTTGATCCTTCAAATACAAGAAGAGCATCACAAACGAGAGAAAACTCAAGAGAAAAAGAAAAGTTGTTCCCTCCCACATCACGAGATTCGTGAGGTTCGGACTTAAGCCCATATCGATTCCAACTTCTTTTTCAAGTGACTCGAGTTTACGACCGACTGTCACGAGGAGGAAGAGCCACCATCCACCCAGAGTCAGGAGCGTAGCCGTGAAGACGAAAGAAGTGATGAGTAAAAGTTTTGAGCGATCTTTCAACCGAAAAGTCTCCTTTCCAGATCGGCACAAACTTTTTCATCATGAGCAAGGCTTGCAAAGCCCACTTCGTAAGCGTTTGGAGCGATATAGATCCCGCGCTTAAGGAGCTCTTCAAAAACTGGTAAGAAATCATGAGCGAGACTGCTTGGGATTTCAGGGATATTTGTTGGGGCTTTCGTATTTTGACTAGAGTAGAACCAAAAAAGTGATTCATGCTCGACAATCGAAGTGGCCGCAAATTTCCCGCCATCAAATCCTGAAAGCCAGCAGCGAAAGAGATTAGTGATTTTTTTTGTTTGTTCAGCATTTGTTTTGTACATCTGATTTGTACAATGCTTAAGCGTTGCAAGCCCTGCCACCATGGCGAGGGGATTGGCACTCAATGTACCTGCCTGATAGACAGGCCCAAGAGGAGCGAGACACTCCATGATTTTTCTTTTTGCAGCGACGGCACCCACAGGCAAACCACCGCCAATAATTTTTCCATAAGTGACAATGTCAGGAATGATGCCAGTTTTTTCCGCCATTCCACCAAAAGCCACTCTGAAGCCAGAGATGACTTCATCAAAAAGCAGAAGTGAGCCAAACTCATCGCATAGGTCACGACAGCCCTGAAGAAATTCTTTATCTTGAATCAAGAGGCCATTGTTGGCGGGCAAGGGTTCAATCACAATCGCCGCAATGTCTTTTGGGTAGCGCTCAAAACACGCTCTCAAACTTTCTAAATCACCTAACTCAAGCACTAATGTATCTTGTGAAACACCAATGGGAACGCCAGCAGAGGAAGCTTCGGCCTCACCTGCGAGGCCTGAGCCCGCTTTAATCAACATGGAATCCATATGTCCGTGGTAACAGCCATTGAATTTGATCAGTTTATTGCGACCAGTGTAACCTCGCACGATTCGAAGGGCGGTCATCACAGCTTCTGTTCCAGAGTTTACAAATCTCAGTTGATCAACGAAGGGGAGTTTTTCTAATAAAAACTCAGCGAGTTTTAGAGAGTACGGTTCACAGGCGCCAAAACTCCAACCTCTTTTAAGTGCCTCATGCAATTCAGCTTCAACTTCGGGATGGCGATGACCTAAAATCAACGGGCCGAAGCTCATACAAAAATCAATATAGTTTTTTCCGTCTACATCCCAAAGATAGGCGCCTTCTCCTCTTTCAATAAAGCGTGGAGTGCTGGTGAGACCTTTAAAACTTCGAACAGGTGAGTGAACTCCCCCGGGAACGAGAGTCTTTGAACGTAGGAATAATTCTTCCTGAGTGGATTTCATTTCAATTCTCCTGATAGTCGATGAGTTCGAGAAATTCTTGCATGCCAGTGACGGCAGTCACAGAAATTCCCGCTTGCTTGAGGCGTTGCCATGTTTTGCCAATGCCGCAAAAATGATGTCTTTGTTTTTCGTTTTGAAGCAGCGGGAGGTAGTCTTGGTATTGTGAGTAGCTTGTCCAGTAGAAAACTTTAGCGCTTCCAAGATTTGCTTTGAACTCTTCATTAATTATTTGGGGAATTCTTTCATAGCCCTCAATAACCTCTCCAAGAGCAGAGACGCCTTTTTTATGAGTGAGGCTTTTCCAGGGGAGTAATCTATCGGCGCCAAATAATTTGAGAAGGGCGGAATCAAGCCATTTATCAAGAGAACTTTCTCCCAGTCCATCGGCATGTGTATTTACCCATAATCCAAACTTGGCGGCTTTCTTATGTGTCTTTTCCCCCGCCGCCCAAAGAAAACTCCCTGCACTTATTTCATTTCTTTTAAGGGCATCAGCAGTGTGTGGATGAGAGAGAAAATAATGGGCTTTAATCTCTGTTGCGACTGTAGAGTTGACTGGTTTTTTCTCAATCCACTCATCGTGCAGAAACCTCTTGGCATTCATGGTGTTGGTTGCCGTCCCAATAAAAATTTTGTCTTGAGCATTTAATTTTATTTTACTGAGCGGTTGAGTTCGAACCATTGTCAAACTATCCACTTCGCGATGATCAACTTGACCTTGATGAGAAGTCAGTATGCCAACATCTGGAATAAGTTCTGCTGCGATTCCGACTGCGAGATGACAACCACCACCATAAGAAGCGAAGGCCTTTCTTTCAACTGCCACCGCTTCAGCCGTTTGGCCGTGATGAATGAAATTGATTTTGTTGGCGAGTTCGTTTTCGTCGTTGCGATTCTCAGCGACTTCAATGGCAAGCGCTCCTTGAGAAGCTGCCCATGGGAAGCGGGACTGGGGAAGAATCATAAAATTCATTCCGCTTAAGAGATTTTTCAAAACCTCAGAGGCCACTGGATCCATCGCTAATCTTTCAAGGCCCGCGAAGGCGAGCACGATCCCGTCATAATGACCGTCGCGGAGTTTTTCAATTCGAGTATTGATATTGCCACGAAGAAGTTTAGTGATGACTCTGAGTGGTTGGTCTTTGCCCGCTGGAAGATAAGTGGGAAGTGATTTTTCAAGATTTACAATCCTGCGAGGAGAACTGGTTCCGATAATAACTTCAGTTTTCTCTTTTAGTTTTGCAATGGTTGTTTGGGGCATTAAGAGAATATCGTTGCCGAATTTTCTTTGTGTGATGGCGGCGAGCTTGATGCCCTCTGGTCTGACACTTCCCAAATCTTTGTAGGAGTGAACAACTAGGTCGACTTCCCCTGCGAGAAGTGCGTGATCAAGTTCTCGAGTGAAAAAATCTTTTCCGTCTAATTGCCACAAAGCCTTATCGGTTTGTTCATCACCGCGAGTCTTGATGATTTTAAGTTCGAACTGGTCGCCAGTGAGATCTTCGAGTTGTTTTTTGACTTGTTGGCATTGAGTGGTAGCGAGAAGTGAGCCACGGGTCCCAATAAGATATGATTTTTTAGGCAAAGCTCAATTCCTCCCTGACAAAAGAAGTTTGAAGACGGAAGCTTTTATGGCGCTTCTGAACAAGCTCTTTGATCGCCACTCGGGCCTGATCAACTTTGCGTTGTTTCTCTTCACTTAGAATCACTCCATGGCCGAAAACATCTTCAAGCCGAATGATCCCATCTTTTTTTGTTAGGGAAGTATCTATCACAGAGGGAGAGCTTAAATCAATGAACAGTCTCTGGACGGGATTGGCCTCAGTCCACTCACGAAAGAAGGCGTCATTAAAAAGAATTTCGTCTGCGCCTACAGTATTAATCAAATAAGGGGCTTTTGAGAGGGAAGGCAGTTCATCCCAATGGCCATGACTAATTTGGTACTGTGAGGCAATCTCTTGCGCTGCTGTTAAATTGCGAGCACATATAGAGAGATCGAAACGACGACTCAATGTTTTTAAAACATCACGAGCAAGACCGCCAGAGCCGATCACATGAACCAATGTTTTCGTTTTGACTTTTGAAGTTAAAATTTTTCGAGTGATGCCCGCATAGGATTGCTGACCGACTTCAAGCAGGTAGCGAGAGCGCACTTCTTTGGCGTCTTTAAAAAGTTTTTCTAGGATCGTCATCAGAGTTGTAGAGCGATCTGGTTTAGAGAGGTAGTTTTGGTAAGCGGTTTTAAATTGTGCCGTAATTTCTGACTCAGCTAAGACTTGGCTTTTGAGACCTGTAATCGTTTCAAGCAAAAACTGATAAGCCGCGAGGTCAGTGTGAACTAGATCTTCTGTTGCGAGGATTGGAGCCGTCTCTCTAAGCTTTGGAATCAAAGAATCATTTAGGCCATGACCCACAACGAGAGTTCGTTGGCATGTCTGAAGCACAAAAGCCCCAGTCAGATCTGCCTCAGGCAAATTGGCCTGGCTAGGTAAATGGTAAAGTCTCAACCCTTCAATCAACGTCTGTCCTTCTCTTGGCTTTCAAGAACTATAAGCCCTGATAACCAAAAAAATGTCACAAAAATGTAGGTTAGAACAAAAAGACTGAAGGATTTTTTTGAGTTGAGCTAGACAATCATAAGTCATCGTTATTGCGAGGTTTTTAGCCAGTTATTTTCCTCAACAAAAGCGCAGTCTAAGCCAGTTTTAGGTGACTTGTGCCCAATTTCAAGTTAAACCTAGCCCTATGGAGACAAAACCACAAAACCCACCCTTAGTCGTGCCTAAGTCTGACCTCAGTTTTCCTGAGAGAGTGCTGAAGTTTTGGGGCAGGATTTTCAGTGCTATTTTGCCGGCTTTTATGATTCGCGCCTTCATGCGTTTTGACCGCAAAGTAGATGGCGCGATCACATTTTTCATCAAAAACTACGGCAAAACCAAATTCATGATCGCCATGTCAAAGAAGGCGCAAGTGCTGGGCATTGAAAAGCTTTGGCTTAAAAGCCCCAAGGCCTTTGTTTATTTTTTCCTCTATTACCTGATTCGCGATTCTATTCTCTATATTATCATCCCGATTTATCTTGCTAGTAAGCTCTGAGTCAAACTCCCTGCAATCAAGTGTTGAAGATTTGTCTCCCCTTAAGGTAAGGTGAGTTTTTACCTGTAGGAGACGAGCGATGGAATTATTATTTAAGGCCTCTGGACTTTTGTTGCGTGGACGCGGACTGACTTTTGATGATGTTTTGCTGGTTCCGCGCTATTCAGAGATGAGCTCGCGAAAATCTCCACAATTAGATTCACTCGTAACGAAGAATTATTCTATCGCCACTCCTATTGTAAGCGCCAATATGGACACCATCACCGGCGTAAAAATGGCCTGTGCTATGGCGAGACTTGGGGGCCTCGGAATTCTTCACCGCTTTATGTCTCCTGAGCAACAAGTAAAAGATATCCAAGAAATTAAAGCGCACCACCTCGCCCATAATTTAAAAACTCCGCTCGCAGCTTCCATCGGCGTGAAAGAAGAAGGCCGTTTGCGCGCTGATCTTCTGGCAAAAGAAGGAGTTCAGATTCTCACTATCGATATCGCTCACGGCGACTCCATCATGATGCTTGAAACTCTTGAGTACGTGAAAAAAACTTATCCTCATATAGACGTGATCGCCGGCAATATCGCAACCGGCGAGGCCTGTCGACGTTTGATTGACGCTGGCGCAGATGCTGTGAAAGTGGGAATCGGTCCTGGTTCCATGTGTACCACTCGAATCATCACAGGCCACGGTCTCCCGCAATTAACGGCGATCGCCCTCTGTGCTGAAACGGCGATGAAGGCGAAAATTCCTGTGATCGCAGATGGTGGTATCAAAACTAGCGGTGATATGGTGAAGGCCCTGGCGGCCGGTGCCTCCACGATTATGGCGGGCTCTCTGCTCTCAGGGACCCTCGAAACTCCAGGTGAAGTGAAAGGCGGCAAGAAGCAGTACCGCGGTATGGCCTCTAAAGACGCTCAAGTTTCATGGCGCGGAGAACTTCCAAAAGGCATGGCCGCCGAAGGCGAGTCGACCATGATTCCATGCAAGGGGCCAGTTGAAGATGTCATTCTTGAACTTACTGGAGGATTGCGCTCAGGCATGACTTATCTCGGAGTTGAATCCATTAGAGATATGGTGGAGAATAGTCTCTTCATTGAAATGAGTCCGTCTGGGATGGTCGAAAGTCGCCCTCACGGTGTTCAACACTAGCCTCGTCAGCTAAAAAAGGATCGCGAGCTTGAGTCAGACATTAAAAGATTTGCAGGACCTCGTACTGAGTTATCCCAAACTGAAAGCTCGTATTGAATCTAGAGATAATCCAAAAGCCGAAACAACCAAGGCGTTGAAAAATCTCGATGAAATTCGCGCGGACTTTTCGTCAACGGTGATTAAAACTTTTGAAAAAGTCCTCGATGCGACTCTCTCCCAGCTATACGACGGAATCAATCTCAATGCTACTGAAGTTGATTTTCCAAAACTGGTGAAAGAGAACTGTGTGGTTCTCGTTCCGAATCATCAGTCCCACGCCGATTACGTCGCCATTAATTACAAAGTCTTCAAGCAATTCGGTTTCAATCTTTTTGTCGCTGGTGGAAATAACCTCAATATCTTTCCCATCGGAACGCTTTTTCGAAAATGCGGCTGTTTTTTTATCAGACGAAGTTTTCAAAACGATGCTCTCTATAAATTGACTCTTGAAGCTTATCTTTTTTCTCTACTCTATGAACGCAAACCTATCGAGTTTTTCTTTGAGGGAGGAAGATCTCGCTCAGGGAAATTGCTTCCACCTCGCTATGGACTCTATCAAATGTTGATTGAGGCCCATATGGCGCTTCCTGATAAACAACGTGTGCCGCTGGTTTTTCTGCCGGTGAGTATCGCTCATGAGTATGTTCCTGAGCAGAAATCCCTGACGAGTGAATTGCAAGGAAAGAAGAAAAAGAAAGAGAGCACCAGACAGCTTTTTGGTCTTTTTAAATTGCTGGCGTATCAGTTTGGCAACGTCCATATTAATTTCGGCAAGCCAGTCAAGCCTGATATGAGCAAAACGGACTTGAAGCAATTGACTCAAGACCTGGCCTTTGAATGTTTCCGCCAAGTCGGCAACCGCATGGTTGTGACGCCGACGTCTTTGTTGGCGCTCATCATGCTAGATGAGCCAGCAGGTGCGCTTAAGTGGAATGATATTCTCGCTTCGGCTAGACAGCTGACGGCTTTTGCAGAGAGATTTTCCATTCCTTTAACTCCGTCGCTCGCGAGCGATGAATTAGAAGATTCTCTCGGGCGCGCCATGGATATTCTGATCTCTCATAAAAAAATCGATGTGATTGGGCAGAGCCAACGTGGAGGACATGTCTTCTACGCCATTAATGGAGAAGCCCGTCCTGAAATTCTTTATTTCAAAAACACCATTCTTCACCATTTTTTGGTTCCTTGGACCATCAACTCGGCTTGGATGAATCTTTTTAATGGCTCAGTTCAAACCGTTGATGATTTGAAAAAACTTTTTCTCATTAAACGAGACCAACTCAAACATGAATTCTATTTGCCAACGGTGAAAGAATTCTTCAAAAAAACGTTTGATGTTTTATATTATTGCATTGGAAGAGAAATAAAGAGCTTGGATGAATGTATTGATCTTTCTCACCGAGAGCTGTACGCCATTCTTTCAAAAATCGGCTTGCTGGCCCGCTCGTGTAATTACCTTTATGAAGGCTATTATGTATCGGCACTGACGCTAAAACTTCTTCACGATGAAAAACCTGCTGGCGTTAAGATTGATGATTATCTAAAACGGGTGAAAACAGTTTTTCTTAAAGAGATGGAACTGGCGAAAGTGGTGAAGTTTCCTGAAAGTGACTCTGAGCCTTTGATGCGAAATAGTCTTAAATACTTCACACAACAGGGTCTGATTGAAACACAAGAAGGGTTGATTAAAGTCATTAAACCGGAAGAGCTTGATCGACTTATTGACACCTACGAAACAGAGCTTTCAGAGCAGTGGCGCTTTCAATTGAAAGCTTCGATCAATTGATGATGGCCAATAGAAAAACGTTGCAAACTCCAAATAGTCGCTTGATTACCCAAGCCTTTAAGCCTCAATTGCCTCGAGGGCGTTGGAGTGAACTGCTCTTGCACAGCTTTGAACAAGCTTTGGCACTTGAAAACTTAATTGTGACAGAAACACGTTTCCAACTCGCAAACCCCTTTTTCACATTCTATTTTTTCGCCCATCCGAGTGACGCTCATTTTTTTGAGACATCTTATTGGGTGGCGAAAGAAGTGATTGGCCCCCCACAATATGATCTTGATGATCGTTATCAGATCGAGGATCTTGAGAGCGGCCAGCTGGAGAGTGTGAGCGTTGTAGGCTTTTTTAGGTTGGATCCCGCTGGTCCTGATGATGAGGGCGAGAGGAAGTTTGCAGAAGCTCTTCAGCAGATACCGGCCGGGGTGAAAAATTGGCGAGTGGAGCTCGATTGTGAAGCTATGCCTTATGAGTTGAGAGTGCAATTTGGCGCTTCTTGCTTGCAGACTTGAGTAAGAGCGCGTTAAAATGAGCGAAATTAGGATTCACTTTATTTAACAGGCGAATTTTGTTAAACAGGTCTAAGAACTAATTCTTCGATCAATTCCTTTGGGGGTCATTTATTAAAGATCAACGTACAGTGAAAAAAACCAAGCCATCTGGGCCTCGAGTCAATGAGCAAATCCGTCTAACAGAATGTCGTCTTATTGGCGATGATGGGACAGCGTACGGAGTTGTGTCGCTCGATGAAGCCTTCAGAATTGCTGAACAGCAGGCTTTGGATCTGGTTGAAGTTTCTCCCAATGCCGTCCCGCCAGTTGTGAAAGTGGTCGATTTCGGTAAGTACAAATACATGCTCCAGAAAAAAGCTGCTGAAGCTAAAAAGAAGCAAGCGGTTGTTCAACTTAAGGAAATTCAGTTCCGTCCCAATATTGAACCCCACGATCTTGAAACCAAGCTCAAAAGAGCGGAGAAGTTCATCGAGCAGGGTGATAAGGTAAAGATGGTCATGCAGTTTCGCGGACGTGAGATGGCCTACAAAGACGCAGGCCTTGAGAAATTCAAGTCGATTCTGCAAACCGTTGAAAATTATGGGGCGGTTGTGGAAAGTGAGCCTAAGTTTATGGGTAATAGGATTATTACCATTATGGCGCCAGGAGTCAAAAAGAAATAAGACGGCTAAGTCATCTTTTTCTTTTACAAAGCTCGGCGGTCTTGATAAAAATTTCCGCTTCCAACCATGTTCAAAAGTTGCGCCTTAGGGCGAATGAGATAGGAGTCTAAAATGCCAAAAATGAAAACGAGAAAAGCCGCTGCAAAACGCTTTACTCCTGTAGGAAATGGTAAATTCAAGAGAAAGCGTTGTAACCTTCGCCACATCCTTGAAAAGAAGAGTCAAACAGCTAAGAAAAGAGCTGGGAAGACTGATTATGTTCATGGTGCAGACGTTGAAAGAGTTCGTCGTATGCTTCCATACGCTGCTCGACACTAAAAAATAGCTACGCTTAACTGAGACTTGGGCAAGAAGTGAGATGACCTCCCCCAAGAACATCGTAAAGGAGTCCTGGTATGTCACGTGTTAGAAGAGGGTTTAAGGCCCGTAGAAGAAGAAACAAAATCCTAAAACTTGCAAAAGGTTATCATTTTGACCGTAGAACCAAGTTTCGTCACGCAGCTCACACTGTTGTGCGCGCTCTCCACTTTAGCTATATCGGAAGACGTTTACTAAAGCGTGATATGAGAAGACTTTGGATCGTCAGAATCAATGCTGCGACAAAATCACTTGGCATGAGCTACTCAAAATTTATGGGTGCTATGAAGAAAAACCAAATCGAAGTTAACCGTAAGATGCTTGCTGATCTTGCCGTTCATGACTTCAATGGCTTCAAAGCGATTCACCAGTCTTTAAAATAAATAAGACTGCCAAAAAAAAATTAAAAAAATAAGCCCCGCTCGACGGGGCTTTTTTTTAAGGAAAAATTCTCGTGAATTTAACCTGTCAGAAAATCAGCATGAATTTTGATCCCAAAGGATTGAACGCCTTAAAAGGTTTTAGTGCTGAATTCATCAAAGGTCACAGAACTGCCGTTGTCGGACCGTCAGGCGCTGGAAAGACCACGTTACTTGCTATTCTTGCTGGTGTTCGCCTGCCCGATAGTGGAACGGTGAACCTCCCTTCAAAAAAAATCTGTTTTATCTCTCAGGAATTCAATCTTCCGAAAGACCTCACCGCTGATCAGCTTTTTGATTCCATTACCAAAAGCCGCGATGACAAACGCTATTTGGTTGAAGTTTTTCATCTCCAGTCAAAGGTGCACAAGCCTATTGAAACTCTTTCTACCGGACAAAAAAGCCGCGTGTATTTAGTTTCAAAACTTTTAGCAAGACCAGAATGGATTTTGATGGACGAACCATTCGCTCATCTTGATCGTCCCCTTCAAAGAGTTTTAGAAGCTGAGCTGAACGAAGTGATGACTGAATGGAATCTTAGTTTGATATTGGTGACTCACCAATTAGAGCAAGCCTACGAATGGGCCCATGATTTGGTCTTTATTAGTGATGGGATTTGCCGCTATCAAGGCCCGGCTAAAAAGTTTTATACCGATCCTCCTGAAACTCTTTCTGCCCTTTTCTCAGGCCCCGCTAATTTGATCGCGAGTCAGGTCCTCAAAAAACATGGCGACTATCTTGTGATCAAGAACTCTCTCGGCGAGTTCCGCTTGCCCTCAAAGTCAGAGCTTAACGCTCGTGATGGAGTGAAGTTTGTCTATCTTCTTATTAGGCCTGAGATGATTCGTCTCGCTGACTCTGGAATTCTCGCCGAGGTTCAACAGATTCTTTTTCAAGGGGTGACGCTAGAGCTGACTGTTAGAACTCAAGAGGGGACGCAGCTCTTGGTTAAGTTGTGGTCCTACTCAAAATCATTTCAGCTTGGCGAAAAAGTTTTCTTGGAACTCGACAAAGAGTCGTTTTCTCTCCTGCCTATTTAGCGGCCAGTTTGTCGCCTTTAATGAATATTGTCTAAACTATCGACAGTGCCCCTAAAGTCGCTCCGGCTTAAAACACTGGATTTACTTTACAAAAGTTTAATCAATTTGGATTAAATCTTGCAAACTCGACCCTAAGCCTATTTCTGTTTAACGGGGTCACTATGAAAACTATTTCATTATTTTGTCTTTTAAGTTTAGCATTGTCTCCTCTAGGGCATGCCACTGAAAAGAAAAATAGCGTACCAAGCGACCAAGGGATTCAATCTCTTGAATACCCTTATTACGCAAGATCCGTATACAATTCAAGTCGACCTGAAACAGCTAATCATATGATGATCCTCAATAGTGGTATTGCCTCCTTAGAGAAGCGCTTAGAGATGATCAGAAAGGCAAGACACTCAATTGAACTCGAATACTTTATCTATGAACCAGATGATTCTGGACGAATAATCATTACAGAACTTATCAAAAAATCTCTTGCAGGTGTGCGTGTGAGAATACTTCTTGATAAGTCGATCACGATTATTAGATTCGATGAGTACTATGCAGACGCTTTGAGAAAGTACGGCATTGAAGTTCGCTATTTTAATCGCGCTGTCGATCCTTCTACTGCGCAATTTAGAAACCACCGTAAACTTATCAGCATTGATAATACTGAGGCCATCACTGGTGGGCGAAATATTGGAGTTGATTATTTTGATATGAGTCCTACTTATAATTTTCACGACAGAGATGTTTGGGTGAAAGGCCCGATCGTCAAGGCCATGGTGGATAGTTTTGACGCCTTTTGGGTTTCGGATCGAACCGTTAAAGCGGTTGTACCCTATGTTCCTGAAGTAAGTAGACTTCATAGAGACACTAGGCGAGTGCTGGCACCTAAAAATCAAGTTCACGAAAGACGTAAAAAAGAAGCTGAAGAGTTTATGATTGAAACATCAGAAATTAAGGCGTTAAAAGACAAAATTTCAACTGTCGGTCGTTGGTATTTAGCACAGAAGGAAACGCATATTTGTCCAAGCCTTACTTATGTGACTGACAAACCGACTGGTTCATTCATTCGAAGACTTACTCCTGGGGTCTATAAGAATGAGGATCGACTTTTAAATCGAGTCTTAAAATCGCGATTATTACAGGCCAAAGAATCGGTCTTTATGGAAACACCTTATTTCATGATCAATAAGTCTTTTGGTGAAATGATGGGAGAGTTACTTGATCGTGGTATTGAGACTAAAGTTTTAACAAACAGTTTGGGATCTACTGATGCGATTTATGTTTCCGCAAACTTCTATCGTCAAATTGGTGATTGGATTCGAAGAGGTTTGAAAACTTATGTTCATACTTCGAAGTTTCAAGGTGTGCGTGTGTATGATGATGTGATTAAAAAATCTCGTTATGGAGTGCATTCAAAGACATTTTTGATTGATGGAATCGATTTTACTATTGGAACTTATAATGTTGATAACCGTAGCGATTTTTATAATACGGAAATGACTCTCTTTTGTGAGGGAAGCCCTGAGCTCGCCAAAATTTTATCTGACGATATGAATTTGCGATTAGAGAATTCATATGAATTGCTTGATAACGGTTTGAGTGCTCAAGATGATAAAGGCAATTCTGCAGATGCCTACGGTGGAGCAGATGAAAGCACCATACGCCTAATGAGAAGAATTCGCATTCCCACTCAGTTATTGGAGTTTTTAATGTAAGAGGCTATACTCAGTGAATGGCCTTATATCAAATTGACAGCAAAAAACTTCAGCAAGACGGCGAAACGAAGCTTCTCTGGTATTATGGCCCAGAAGCAGAAGTTCGCCTTTCTCTTTTAGAATACCAGATCTCTCAATTTGAAGTCATTTGGGGCGATCATTATCTCTTAGCAGATCAACACTCTTTAAAATATGGGAAAATTCAGTCAGAGGAGCGCAGCTCTTCTCTAAAACCTAAGTCTGCAGATTTGATTGTTTTAGATGGTGAGTTAAATCTGGCCCAAGTGAGTGAAGCTCGGAGATTTATTCTTGAATGCCAAGGCCTTAATCAAGAAATCAAGAGCATGACCCTGAGTTATCTTGATCACCGAGGACGTCGCCCAGAATTACTGAAATCGAAGCTTCCCTTGGATGCTTTTACTCATTATGAGACCTCTCCTTTTGAAAAGGGCCTGAGAAAGATTTGGAATTTTCACCGTTCGCTCAAAGGTTTGGTTTTTGTCGCGCTTTCGGTCTCCATTTTGATTGGACTGTGGTTTTATCGCCAATCTCTCTACCGACCAAATCATAGCGGCGAAGTCACTTCTACAGCAGATTATCAGGTTCAGCGTTGGCAGCGTTTGTGTGAAGATGGTGATGCAAGGGCGTGTACGCGCTTAAAGACAGATATTGGAACAGATAAACTAAGTCTAAGCATAAGAGAAGATCAGTGCTTGGCCGGTGAGGCACAGGCCTGCTTGAACTTGGCGCGAGAGCGTTTGCGTTTTGGTGACTCTGATAATCAAGCGAGAGCGTTAGAGTTTTTGAGACTCTCTTGTAAACTTCAAGATGATTCTGGATGTGAATTGTTAAGAGAGCGAGAGTTGTATTTAGAGCTTAAGGGTTTTTGTGAAAATGATGAAGTCTCACGTTGCTTGGCCGCAGGCCAGTTAGCAGAGAAATTTCGCCTCTACTCCGAGGCCCGCAAATTATATGCGAAGGGATGTGATCTGCACTTGGAAGCCAATTGTCTGGCGCTCGGGTTACAGTTCATTAAAGAGAATAATCTTTCCGAGGGCCTTGCAGTCCATAGAGAGTCTTGTTTGAGAGGGGAGAAGACAGCTTGTTTTCAGCTGAGGTTGATTCAAGAAGATTCGCAGAGTGTCCGCGCTAGCTTAGTTGAGCAAGCTCGGGAATGTGAGCAGGGTGATGAGAGTGCTTGTGCTGTGTTTACTTTGCCGGAGTAAAAAATCCCCAGACCTTTTTCTCAATTTGAAAAAGGCCTGAGGTCATCGATTATTTGGCTTTGATCGCTGAAGTGAAATACTGACGATTCATACGAGCAATATTTGAAATGCTAATCCCTTTAGGACAAGAAGCTTCACACTCAGCTTCGTTAGTGCAATTTCCAAATCCAAGCTCATCCATTTTTGAGACCATACTGCGAACTCGTTCTTCTCCTTCAACTTCACCTTGAGGTAAAAGGGCCAGCTGAGAAATTTTCGCCGAAACGAAAAGCATGGCAGAGGCGTTCTTACAACTTGCAACACAAGCGGCGCAGCCAATACAAGCAGCGGCGTCCATCGCAAGATCAGCGTTTTCTTTTGAAATAGGGATGGCGTTTCCGTCAGGAGCATTACCTGTATTGACGTTCACAAAGCCGCCCGCCGCGATGATTTGATCAAAGGCACTTCTGTCGACCATTAAGTCTTTCATAACAGGGAAGGCGCGAGCACGCCAAGGCTCCACCACAACCGTATCACCATCTTTAAAACTTCTCATATGAAGTTGGCAGGTTGTTGTTAGGTCTTTCGGGCCATGGGCTTGACCATTAATCATCATTGAGCACATACCGCAGATACCTTCTCGGCAATCGTGGTCAAAGGCGATTGAGTCTTGTCCTTCGTTGACAAGTTTTTCATTAAGCATGTCCATCATTTCAAGAAATGACATATCTGGAGAAACGCCTTCGAGACTGTAGTCAACCATTTGACCAGCATCTTTGGTATTCTTCTGGCGCCAGACCTTGAGCTTTAGATTCATATTTCCGTCACTCATATTCTTACTCCTTTACTTATAGCTTCGTTGGCTTAGATGAACGTTTTCAAACTTCAGTTCCTCAATATGGCGCAGAGGTGCAGTGTCGACAGATTGGAATTCCCAAGCAGCGACATGGCAGAAGTTCTCATCATCTCTCAAGGCTTCATTATCTTCTGTTTGTGATTCAACTCTAAAGTGACCACCACAAGACTCTTTTCTCTCTAAAGCATCCCGCGCCATCAATTCACCAAGCTCGATGAAGTCGGCAACACGATTGGCTTTTTCGAGTTCAAGGTTAACGCCCACGTCTGATCCAGTGACACGAACATCTTTCCAAAACTCTTTACGTAAGTTTTGAATTAGGCCAATGGCTTTTTTAAGACCTTCTTCATCACGGGCCATACCGACGTATTCCCACATGATATGTCCAAGCTCTTTATGGAAACTATCAACAGAGCGCTTTCCGTTAACAGCAAAAAGTTGCTCGAATCTTGAAGCAGAAGACTTAAGGGCCTGTTCAAACTCTGGGTGTTCAGTTGTGACTGGAGTTTTTTCTGGCTTCTCTGTGGCGAAATAATTTCCAAGAGTGTAAGGGATCACGAAATAACCATCAGCAAGACCTTGCATAAGAGCAGAGGCCCCAAGGCGGTTTGCGCCGTGATCAGAGAAGTTAGCCTCTCCAAGAACGAAAAGTCCTGGAACAGAACTCATAAGGTTGTAATCAACCCAGAGGCCGCCCATGGTGTAGTGAACAGCAGGGTAAATTCTCATTGGAACTTCGTATGGATTTTCCGCCGTGATTTGTTGGTACATATCAAAGAGGTTACCGTAGCGATCAGCAATGGCTTTTTGGCCGTCGCGCTTAATGGCATCACGGAAATCTAGGTAAACAGCGTAGCCTGATTTACCAACTCCACGCCCTTGGTCTACGGCGTATTTTGCTTGTCGGCTTGATACGTCTCTTGGAGCGAGGTTACCGAATGATGGGTAAACTCTTTCTAAATAATAGTCTCGCTCATCGTCAGGAATTTCATTTGGTGGTCGTTTGTCACCTTGGGCCTTTGGAACCCAAACACGTCCGTCATTTCGAAGCGACTCAGACATAAGAGTAAGCTTTGACTGATTTTCACCGTGAACCGGAATACAAGTCGGGTGAATTTGTGTGAAGCATGGGTTTCCGAAATAGGCGCCTTTTTTATAAGCTTTCCAAGCAGCTGAACTGTTTGAGGCCATAGCGTTTGTTGAAAGAAAGAAGACGTTGCCGTAACCACCAGTACAAAGAAGAACGGCGTCAGCACTATGCTTTTCAAGTTCGCCTGTAATAATATTTCGAGCGATGATTCCGCGAGCTTTTCCGTCGATCACAACAAGCTCAACCATTTCTCGACGAGTGAAAACTTTGATGCGATTTTTATGAACTTCTTTCATCATCGCCGAGTAGGCTCCGAGTAAAAGCTGCTGGCCTGTTTGTCCGCGAGCATAGAATGTTCGAGAGACTTGGGCGCCACCGAAAGAGCGGTTAGAAAGAGTTCCACCGTACTCACGAGCAAAAGGAACACCTTGAGCGACACACTGATCGATAATGCTATTTGAAACTTGGGCCAAGCGGTAGACGTTAGCCTCGCGAGCGCGGAAGTCTCCACCTTTAACAGTGTCGTAGAATAAGCGCCAAACTGAGTCACCATCGTTGGGATAGTTTTTAGCTGCGTTGATTCCCCCTTGAGCGGCGATCGAGTGAGCGCGGCGAGGAGAATCTGAAATACAGAAAGCGTCGACTTGGTAGCCAAGTTCCGCAAGTGTTGCCGCAGCTGAGGCACCCGCAAGGCCTGTGCCGACGACGATCACTTTAAATTTTCTTTTGTTTGATGGGTTGATCAACTTCATATTGAAGCGATGTTGATTCCATTTTTGATCAACTGGACCGTCGGGAATTTTTCCATCTAATTTTTTAATCGTCATCTTACATTCCTCCCTGGAAGTAACAATAGATTGGCAAGCTTGCAAAGCCACCAGCGATCACAACAGCAAAGCCCACTGAAATTTTTCTAAGCAGCGGAGTATAGCTTGGGTGGTGAAAGCCTAAGGATTGAAACGCTGACCAAAATCCGTGTGTGAGGTGAACTCCGATTGATATCATACAGACAACATACCAGAGAACGGCGACTTCAGATTGGTAGAACTCAACCACCAACTTATACAAATCTCGCATCTCAACGCCACCGTGAACAATTGTATAAACAGGGCCGAATTTGAATTGCAGAATATGCAGGACTAAGAAGATTAACGTCAGCGTACCAGTATAAGGCATTGTTGAAGACGCGAAAGTTGAGCCTCTTCCCGTTGGTTGCTTCAGATAATATTTCACAGGGCGGGCCTTGTGGTTTTCCATAATAAGTCGGACGGCCATGCCAAGGTGGGCGATAAAGAGCACTCCGAGGCCGGCTTCAGCGACGTAGATTAGTGGGTTCGTGATGAGGGCGTGTCCGTAGGCATTGAAGTATTCAGCGCCAACGAAAATCAAAAGATTGCCCGCCAGGTGACCGACGAGAAAACCGCATAATAAAAGTCCGGTAAGGCCCATGATTTGTTTTTTCACAACAGAAGCGCTCATAAGCCGAGTAAAACGAGCAATCATAAATAAAATCCCCTTTTTTAAGAGAGATGAGGTGGTGAATGAAGAATTATTCTTGAGTTATCTTAGCGCAGCTTCGCCAGCTCGTTAAGTGATTTCTTGGAGTTCGAAGGCCTGACAAAAATTCTTTTTTTAAGTTTGTACACCTATAAAGGTGAACAAGATTAAGACCGATAGAGAAGGGAGGATCTGATGGATAAAGTCTATTTTATTGAGCTTAGCAGCAAACAATGTCTAGAAATGGAAGATGGACACCGCCTTGGCGCTGGTGGGTCTAGCGAACATAAGTTTGTCGATGCAGGTCTACACCCCGAACACTTAGTGCTGACTTCAAAAAATGGAAACCATTTCATTCAATCGCTCTCGACCATCAAGGCAACCTATTTAAACAAACAAAAGATTAGTAGTGATCGCAAATACCTCATTCGAAACGGCGACGAAGTACGTTGTGGCCAATTGGTTTTTCAAATTTCCGCCACTCCAGAGTTGGAGGGAGAGAACGAAGATCAATTTGAAGATGAATTTGGCACCGGGATGAATTTGGGCAATCTCAAGTTGGACCTTAAGCAAGAAGCTCCAGAAATTGATGTGCTTGAGAATATGAAAAAGAGCCGCAAGATCATCACTGATTTGCAAGAGACGAAAAAGCAGATTGAAGATAAATTACTAGAGCTTCAGAGTTTGCTTAAACAGCAAAAAGAACTCTCTGCTGAAATCAGTGAAGTCGAAAGTTTCGTAGGTGAAAATCGAGATCTTTCAGCAGGTGAAATGGGTGAGATGGTCATCCAAGATCAGACCGAGATTGAGTTAATTGATTTTCAAATCGAACAAAATAAACGCGCCTTGAGAGAACTTGAGGCGAAAAAACTTGTGATTCAAGAGCAGACGCTTGTTAAAAAAGCGATGGTTGAAAAACTCAATCAACTAGCAGATCTTTCTGCAGAGTTTGCTCATCTCAAGCACGCTATCGAAGTTTTTGAGCATCTGAAGTTAAGTGAGAAACTCCAGCAGTTAACGGCTTGCTTAAGTGCAGAGCAATCTCGCTATAAAGACCTCCATTTTGAGTATTCTGTCTCCTCTCAAAACAAGAAAATCAAAAGGTTTGGCTGATTAAACTTTAGACAGTTACTGTTCTTTTTACAGTCAGTCCCCTTCCTAAATCCTCGTAATCCCACAGTTTCGAAATGGCCCTGAGTTTGCTTACTAAATAGTGTCACCAATGGCCTTTAGGCCCTTAGGAGTTCACTATGAAAAATATTATTTTAGCCTTAGCCAGCCTACTTCTTTCACACCAAGCCTGGTCATTTCAATGTCACACTCCAAGACATGAAGTAGCGATGAGTTTTGAGGGCGGCAAGCTCATTTTGAGCACTGAAAGAGAGCCTGCACAACAAGGTTCTCAAAACTTAGATGTTCAAGTCTTTCGCGAGGGAGCTTCTATCACTCAGGCTTTTGTCTATGGTGGTGAACATCATGTGATTCATGTTCAAGATCAGTCTCAGCCTGATTCTCTAGCTGATTATTATTTGCGCACAAACGATAAGGGACAATCCATTCTTTATCCTTTGCATTGCCAAGGTAAAAACGCATTAGTCTCTTTGAGATAGTCTTCAAATCCTGGGCGCTTTGAGTAGTTAGATTCGAGCATCGGAGCGCCAGTCACTTTCACCAGCAAATAACTAATCATAAATGCGCCTAAGAATGCCCCCCAAGGGTAGACACTATTTAGAGCAAAAAATCCCATGCCCCACCAAAATAGCATTTCTCCAAAATAATTGGGATGCCTAGACCATTTCCACAGGCCAATACGAATGAATTTATTTTTGTTTTGTGGATCTTTTTTAAAGACTGACATTTGATAATCAGCGAGGGTTTCAATCAGCCAGCCGCTGAGTGCTAGAGCGACGGCAATGGTGTCGAGAGCGTTCCAGGGAATAGTCGAGCGACTCATGGTCAGGGAAGTTGGAAAGCTGATAAAAAGAAGAATGAGCGGTTGTGTGAGAAAAATTTTAAAATAGGCGTGGACGTTGGTCCATCGGCCCCATTGTGCGCGCATACTTGCGTATCGTGGATCTTCAGTGCCTTTTTTAAGATTGCGAATGAGGAGAAAACCTCCCAATCGAAAACCCCAAATTGCGATCAAGCCAAACACTACTAAGCTTCTTGTGTCGGGGCTGCGGTTGAGAGTAAGAGCGAGTGCTGAGACAACGACAAAGCCCAAGCCCCATGCGATATCAATAACACTATAGTCTTTGCGATAGAGAGCTATCACAAAAACGAGGTGAAAAAAAATCGCGAGCCCCTGAACTTCAATGGTTAATAATTCTGAGAGCAAAAAGCGATCAAATAACATAGTCATTCCTCATAATGGGGAGAATTTTGGACTCCTTACAACTCTTTTGATAGCATGATCTCCTCAATATTTTTATGATGTGTCAATTATGTTTAGGACAATTGATTAACAAAAGGACCGCACGTGCCCGAATTGGATCCAAAAGAATTAATTAATGCTCTCTCAGAATTTTTAGCCTTGTTCGGTTTGCGAGCGTTGGGTGGTTTAATCGTCCTGTTGATTGGTTGGAAGATCACTAATAAAATTGCGAAATCTTTTGAGCTCATACTTAAGAAATACCAAGTAGAGCCATCCCTGATAAGTTTTTTATGGTCCTTTATTCTATGGTCTTTAAGAATTATTTTATTGATCTCCGTCGCATCGGTTTTGGGCGTAAAAACCACTTCCTTTATCGCTGTTCTTGGTTCTGCAGGCCTTGCCATCGGTTTGGCGATCCAAGGATCGTTATCTAATTTGGCCGGTGGGGTACTTATTCTTTTATTGAGGCCTTTTAAGGTGGGAGACTTTATTGAGGTTTCTGGAACATCTGGAACCGTGAATAGAATTATGCTTTTTCATACCGTCTTAAACACTATCGATAATAGGATTGTGTTTTTGCCAAATGGCCCGCTGGCAAATTCCAATATTATAAATTTCTCTGCAGAAGCGACTCGAAGGATTGATTATAATTTGGGGATTAGCTACAAAGATGATCTCAGAAAGGGCAAAGAGTTGCTCATGAACCTCGCATTAGCTGAATCCCGAATTTTAAAAGAGCCGGCCCCAGAAGTGATGGTGGCAAGTCTTGGAGATAGTTCTGTTATCCTAAGGCTGAGAGTTTGGGTTGAAACTCCAAATTTCTGGCCAGTCATGTTCAGTTTGACTGAGAAATCTAAACTTGCATGTGATGAACAAGGGTTAAATATTCCTTTCCCTCAAAGAGATGTTCATTTGTTTACCTCTGCGGCAAAGGAATAAATTCTTTTATGACAGTCTCACGGGAGAATTTCCCAAAAGAGTTTTTCATTGAACTAATTGGCGATTCTCATTTAGAGGGAAGGCTAACGGTTAACCAAATTCGTCAGGGATACTCTGTTGAAGTGGATTTGGTTTTTTTCGAATCTAAAAAAATTTTTCGACACCTCACAATTCTCTACGGACTTGAGTCTGCAGTTGAAGCAATGGATCAGGGAACCCAGTTTTTAAGTTCCTATCTCAGGGCACAGAAGGCCCAGAGAACCTAAAAAGCAAATTTTTTACGTCAAAATAGCAACGCATCAATCACCAAATACGTTGTCTCTTTGACATGCCGAAAGTCCTTTTCTGCAAGAGAAGTCCTCCTAGACGACTTCTCTTGTTTTAGAAAACTTGGCACGAGTGTTGCTAAGTAGATTGGTGTGTGTGTGGTGAGGCCTAAGAAAAAAGGATTTTTTCCCAAACCTCAAATGTCTCTGAAAAAAAGGCTTAATCAATGATTAAGCCTTTTTTTTTGTTAAAAACTGTTCAAGTAGATAGGCCAGCGAGCGCGCGCCTTTGCAAGAGAGATTGTCATAAAGTGGGTTGTACTCGTAGATACCGAAGTACTTTGCTCCACCAAACAAATCCAGAAATTCTTTGAGATAGTCGAGAGTCATTCCCGAGGGATTGACCGCACTGACTCCTTCCATAAAACTTGCATTTAAAGCATCAGCATCCAAACTTAGCACGACAAGCGGGCCCTTCATGCCTGCAAGTGTTTGTTGCATCTGCTTCAAAGCAGTATTGTCGGCCTCAAAAAGTCGCATTTGAGCGCGCTTAAAATCGCCATAATTGCTCTCAGGATTAGCAAAAGAATGAATGCCGACTTGCCAGAGATGGAAGGGGCGTGAGCTTTGTTGATCAAATTGGCGAAACGGTGTCCCCGAATGATAGTGAATATCATTTCTCGTATCAAGATGGGCATCGAGATTGATAATGACGATTTCCTCTTGAGGCAATGACTGTTGATCGATGGCCATTAGCCATGGATAAATATGGTCATGGCCTCCACCTAACATCAGAATTTTTTCATAGTTTTTAAATGGGAGAGTTTTGAGATGATCAATAGACTGCTTTTGATTTTGATCAAAGTCCTCTTGAGCTTTTTCATTTTGTAATGGGCAAATTTCTTCAATCTCAAGTTGCGGATAATGAGCTCTCTTGGCAAAACCTCCCAAGATATTCAAGATGGCCTCAGGCCCATGGCGAGTTCCTAGACGCCCACCGTTTCTTCTGACTCCCAAATCATCTGAACATGTCAGACAAAGGGCCGACTCAATTTGTTCGGACATTGCTTTATCATATTTTTTAAATAGTGAGCGCCAGCGGCTGCTCTGCCGATCTTGATGCATCTCTTTTAAATTTTGCTTCATAATTTATCCTTGGTAACTCAAACCTGTTGAAACTGTCGCTTGAGCTATTTGCCACGAGGGTATACCATTAAAATTAATGAGTAAAAAGCTTTGGTTTGTCTTTGAAGAGAACCATCATATTGGCCCTTTCACAACTATTGAAGTGATTCAAAAAATTGAATCAGGTGAGTTGGGTGAGGAAGATCAACTTTGGTACGAGGGTCTTCCTGCGTGGCAAGTGGTCAAATCTTTTAATGAATTTACTCACTTGTTTTTACCCCCTTTGCCACCACTGCCCTTCGAGGCCATGGATGAGGAATTTCCCCTTCCTCCGATGCCGCCAGTTGAGGAAATAGAAGAAAGCGAGATTGAGGACGACTTACCGCCACCTCTTCCTCCTTTACCTGAAGTGGAGCAAGCGGAAGAACTTGAAGAATCAGATCTTGCTACCGATGGCGAAGAAGAAAGTGATCTCACTTCTCCCGCTCATATCATACCGACAGAAAGTGATTTAGAGAAAAGGCGTCCTTCTCAATTACTTATCGCTGCCAGTGTGATTGTTTCGTTTTTCATTATTTTAGTGACATTGTATTTCTATCGACAAGGCCTTGGAGCTTCGCCAGAATTTTATGAGCTTCGAGCCAATGATACTGAACTGATGAAATCGCTCGTTAAAGAACCTAAACTCTTAACAGAGTTTGAAAAATCAACACCTCCATTTTTGTTAAGACTTTCTCGAGACGGAAGATTTTTAGTGGGGGCGACTGCGCTTAAAGGGAATTATCACGCTCAGATTTCGCTTGTTTCAGTTGATGGAGAAGTTCTTTCGCAAAAAACTATAATGATGCAATCAGAAGGTATTCTGACCAATCATAAAGTTTCTTTTGGGGAGCTTGTCTTAGTTCAAGGGACAGGGTTCGTGTCTGGTCGCTATGATTATAAAATTTCACTAACACCGGCCTTAATGGATGCAAGATTATTTAGAGTCTTAGAAAGGTTTCCTTGGCTAAAAGGTTTTATTGAAACACAACCGACGAAAAACGCCATTGAGATTCAGGGGCGGGAGCTTTTTTCCAAGAGTTCTGAGGAAGATTTTTTGAAAGAGCTCGCACAGTTTTCCCAGCAAATTAATTTAGAGCGAATTAAGCCGATGCAAGATCGTGTGGAAGTGTACCGGACTTTTGGGATGTTGATGACCCGTCTTGGCGAGGTTTACAAAGAAGTATTAAATACTGTGAGACGGCCTGAACATGTTGATCGCTTGGAAATGAAGTACGGCGAAGAAATTGGTCCTTTATTACAGAGCCTAATTTTAGAAAACTATCAGCTTGGACAGGATACACGCCTAAAAGGTGATCTCGAAGAAGCAGAGACCTATGATCGTTTAGTTGATTTTGGCAAACAAATAGGGGCACTCGTGAGTGATATGGTCACAACGACAAAAAGCTCTCGCTCTTTTAATTTAGCGGCACGTGAAAGATTGCTGAAGCTCTTTGAAGATAGACTCGCTAATTTGCAAAAGGATCTTCAAAATAGATTGGCCTTTTTAGAGAAGGAAATCGAGATTCAGGGAGCAGCTTCGTCGAGCCGGTAAGCGACCTCAGTTGGGGAAGGAAACAGCTCTTTGATTTTGAAGCCTTTTTTCTGACAGACTTCAATCCTTGCGCCCCAAGATTTTATATCGTGTTCGAAAATCAGAATTAAATTTTCTCGAGCGATTTTTTCAAGAAATTTCTGTTTGTCTTTTGTGGTCTGTCCAGGTGCGATATCGTAACCCATTACCCACGGGATAGAGATATGATTGGCGGTGGGAATGAGATCGGCCCCGTAAATATATTTGTCAGTGTAGGGATGCATCAGCCAAGGTGTGTGCCCCATAGAGCACTGGAAGCGAATTGAGCCGTTTTTAAAGGAGATTAATTCGCCGGACTCGCCGTCATGCCATTGAAGCTTTCCTTCCTTTAAAGCCAACTCGATCAGAGGCAAATAGTGCTCTTTTTGGAAGGAGCCCTGATCTCGTGCCGTTGGATTCAATGAATACTCATAATGTTTTTTATGAAGATGAACGGTGGCATTTGGAAAAACTGGAATAAGCTGATCCCCAACCATTTTTCCAATCCCTCCCACGTGATCAAAATGCAAATGAGAGATGATGAGATCGGTGACCTTTTCAGCGGAGAGCCCAATCGTCTGAAGCGTGCCTTCAATTGGATGATCCGCTCCCGTCACAGCGAAACGCTCGTTAAAACTTTGATCGTGGTAATCACCAATCCCGGTATCAACAAGAATATTTTTCTCGGGAGTTTGGATGAGCCAAAGTCTAAGGGACAATTCAATTCGATTAAGTTCATCTGGTGGGGAGACTTTCTGCCATAGAGGGCGCGGGATAATTCCGTACATTGCCCCGCCGTCAAGTCGAAACTGCGCAGGATGGAGACAAAAAGAATGAGTTCGATCAGTCATACAGGTCCACCTAGATATAATTCATTTTATCGCCTCATTAGGTCAGGAAATTTGAAAAAAATCAAGCTAGTTTGGAGCGATGCTCCTAGTGATCTTTAAGACGGGCGACTAAGATGGGGACACTTTTAACAATCAGTATTTTTAGTCTACCTTACGAGAGGAGCTCACATGAATATTCATGAGTACCAAGCGAAAGAATTGATGAAAACTTTTGGCATCAAAACTCTTTCTGGCGGTGTCGCTACAACAGTTGATCAAGCTGTTGCAGAAGCAAAAAAACTTGGCGGACCCGTTTGGGTTGTCAAAGCCCAAATCCACGCTGGTGGACGAGGAAAAGCCGGTGGAGTCAAGCTCGCCCGTTCACTCGATGAAGTGAGAGAGCATGCTCAAGATATTCTTGGTAAAACTCTTATTACTCACCAAACGGGACCTGAAGGGAAAAAAGTGTTAAAACTTTTGATCGAAGAAGGTTGCGAAATTGAACACGAATACTACGCAGGTATTGTGCTCGATCGCGCTACTGGCAAAATCACTTTCATGGCCTCAAGCGAAGGTGGAGTTGAGATTGAAAAAGTCGCAGAAGAAACTCCAGAGAAAATCATTAAAGTAGCCGTTGATCCAGCTGCTGGCTATTCTCCATATATCGGACGAAAGCTTGCAAATGGTATTGGGATGAAAGATAAGGATCTTATAAAACAAGCATCTGACTTCTTTGCAGGTCTTTATAAGCTCTATATCGACACAGACTGTACGATTGCAGAAATCAATCCGATGGTAACAACTAAGTCAGGTGAAGTTCTAGCGCTCGATGCAAAATTAAATTTTGATGACAACGCTCTCTTTCGCCAGCCAAAAATTGTCGAATACCGCGATCCAACTGAAGAGTCAGAAAAAGAAACTGAAGCTTCAAAATACGGTCTCTCTTATATTTCACTCGATGGAAATATTGGCTGTCTTGTAAACGGTGCCGGTCTTGCCATGGGTACAATGGACATTATTAAGTTAGAAGGTGGAACTCCTGCAAACTTCCTTGATGTAGGTGGCGGAGCGACTAAAGAAACAGTTCAAAAAGCCTTCTCGATTATTCTTTCAGATACCAATGTTAAAGCTATTCTCGTCAATATTTTTGGTGGGATTATGAAATGCGATATTATTGCTGAAGGCGTAATTGCTGCTGCAAAAGAGCTAGGAGTAAAAGTTCCACTCGTTGTTCGCCTAGAAGGAACAAACGTGGCTCTTGGTAAAAAAATTCTCAATGAATCAGGTCTGGCGATTATTGCAGCTGATGATTTAAGTGACGCTGCCAAAAAAGTTGTTGCAGCTGTGAAAGGGGGGGCGTAATGGCCATTCTAGTTGGAAGAGATACAAAACTCATCACTATTGGTTTCACTGGTAAGCAAGGGACATTTCACTCTTTGCAATCTCGTGATTACGGAACACAGTTTGTCGGCGGCGTGACTCCTGGTAAAGGCGGCACAGTTCACGAAGGCTTTCCGGTTTTCAATACAGTGTATGAAGCTTGTCAAAAAACTGAAGCTAATGCCGCTATGATTTTTGTTCCACCACCGGCAGCCGCAGATTCAATCTTAGAATGTATTGATGCAGGTCTACCTTTGATCGTTTGTATCACTGAAGGGATTCCAATCAATGATATGGTTAAAGTTAAATCGGCGCTCAAGGGATCAAAGTCTCGATTGATCGGTCCTAATTGCCCAGGCATCATCACTCCAGGTGAGTGTAAAATTGGAATTATGCCAGGCCATATTCATATGCCAGGACGCGTGGGAGTGATCTCTCGCTCTGGAACTTTGACGTATGAAGCAGTTTATCAGTTAACTCAAAGAGAGATCGGACAAAGCACTTGTGTTGGTATCGGTGGAGACCCGGTGAATGGGACCAACTTTATTGATATGCTCGAACTCTTTGAAGCAGACCCAGATACAGATGCCGTTATCATGATTGGTGAGATCGGTGGAAGTGCAGAAACTGAAGCCGCTCGTTGGATTCAGAAAAAAATGTCAAAGCCAGTGGTGAGCTTTATTGCAGGAGCTTCTGCTCCTGCCGGAAAAAGAATGGGCCATGCTGGTGCCATTATTTCTGGTGGTGACGATACTGCTGAAGCGAAATTTAGAATTCTTGAAGAATGTGGTGTTTCCATTGCGAGAAGTCCGGCCGAGCTGGGCAAAAAAATGGAAGAGCTATTAAAAAAACAATAACCGGAGATATTTATGGAAAAAACATTTAGCATTATTAAGCCAAACTCAGTACTCGATAATAATATGGGAAATATTATGGCCCATTTTGAAAAAAATGGTCTTCGTATTGCTGCTGCAAAACTTACTCAACTTTCAAAAGAAAAAGCTGAAGGCTTTTATATCGAACACAAAGATAGACCTTTCTTTGGTGAGCTAGTGAGCTTCATGACTTCAGGACCAGTTCTTCTTATGGTTCTTGAAGGCGAAAAAGCAGTTGAGCGCAACCGCGAGCTTATGGGAGCAACCAATCCTAAGGACGCTGCTGAAGGCACAATTAGAAAACTTTATGCAAAAAGCATCGGTGAAAACGCCGTTCATGGTTCGGATTCTCAAGCTGCTGCAGAAAGAGAAATTAATTATTTCTTCGATAAAAACGAAGTTCTTTCACGCTTCTAAGCTCTTTTCCTTCAAGGCGAGGCCCTCGCCTTGAACTTTAGACAGCAAGCCTCTAAGTGTTTGAATTTAGAGGCTCCAAGTCTGACCAATCCAGAGTTGATCCGAGTATTTTTTACTGCAGTCATTGTGGTTGGCAACGCTTTGCGGTAAAAGTAAAGAACTATTTGGAGGTTCGTATGTTTAAAATTGGCGATTATGCGGTTTGTCCCGGTCATGGGGTCGGTCAAATTTGTGCCATGGAAGAACGCGAGCTTGGCGGTGAAACAAAATCTTTTTATACAGTTAAGATTATTGCAAACGGCATGACGGTTCTTGTTCCAGTGGAAAGTGAAGGTGGCTTGCGCCATCTTGTTGAAGATCATGAAGTGAAAGAAGTTTACGAGCTTCTGAAGACTCACGATGTCGCGATTGATAACTCAACTTGGAATCGTCGCTACAGAGAGTATATGAATAAAATTAAGACTGGTTCACTCATTGAAATCGCTGAAGTCTTAAGAGCTCTTTTCTTACTTAAAACGAAAAAGAGTTTGAGTTTTGGTGAAAAGAAAATGCTTGAGCAGTGTCGCGATCTGATTGCTCAAGAAATTTCACTTTCTTCGTCGAAAGCAAAAGATGAAGTTAAGGGACAAATTAACTCTTGTTTTGAGAGCTCAAGCTCACTTTAATGTCTAAATCTAAATTTCAAAAAATGGGGCGATGATCATCGCCCTTTTTTTTTGCCAGTGCTAGAATTTCGTATGTCACAAAAATTTGAAATTGTTTCTGATTATAGTCCGGCAGGTGATCAGCCTGAGGCGATAAAAACTCTGCTTGAGAATTTCAAGACCAAAAAAGAGCAGGTGCTCTTAGGTGTCACAGGTTCTGGTAAGACTTTTACCATGGCCCATATCATTCAAAATCTTGGAAAAAAAACCCTCGTTTTGGCCCATAATAAAACGCTGGCGGCCCAGCTCTACGGGGAATTTAAACAGTTTTTCCCTCATAATGCCGTGGAGTATTTCGTTTCTTATTACGATTATTACCAACCAGAAGCTTATGTGCCAGGCACTGATACCTTTATTGAAAAAGATGCTTCCATCAATGATGAAATCGACAAGCTTCGCCATTCCACCACTCGCTCGCTCTTAGAACGAGAGGATGTGATTGTCGTGGCCTCTGTTAGTTGTATTTATGGTATTGGCTCTCCTGATGAATACGGTGATCAAAAAATCACTCTCTTCGTTGAGCAAGAGCTTGATAGAGATGATTTTTTAAGAGAGCTAGTTGCAGTTCAATACCAAAGAAATGATATCGATTTTTCTCGTGGTACTTTTCGAGTGCGAGGAGACTTAGTGGAGGTTTTTCCGCCCCACGAAGACGCACAGGTCATTCGTATTGAATTCTTTGATAACCAAATTGAGAGTCTTGCGATTGTTGATCCTCTGAGAGGAATTGTCTTAACAAAGATTCCCAAGGTTGTGATTTATCCAAAATCTCACTATGTTGTTGGACAAGAGAAGTTAGAACGAGCAGTTGAAACTATTAAAACCGAACTTCGCGAACGCTTAATGGAATTAGAGGCGCAGAATAAACTCGTTGAAAGGCAGCGTTTAGAACAGCGTTGTATGCTCGATCTTGAAATGCTGGAAGAAATTGGTTTTTGTTCTGGAGTAGAGAATTACTCACGGCATTTTACAGGAGCGGCTCCCGGTGAGGCGCCACCAACTTTAATTGATTTTTATAAAAAAGATTTTCTGATTATTGTCGATGAATCTCATATCAGTATTCCTCAGGTCGGCGGTATGTACCGAGGAGACCGTGCACGAAAAATGAATCTTGTGGATTACGGTTTTCGCCTCCCCAGCGCTCTTGATAATCGTCCTCTGCAGTTTGAAGAGTTTATGAGTAAACTTGATAAAATTCTCTATGTCTCGGCGACTCCCGGTGACTTTGAGATGAAGCGAATCGGTGGAGAGTTTGTCGAACAAATTATCCGTCCAACTGGTCTTCTTGATCCGTTAATTGAAGTTCGCAGTGCTGAAAATCAAGTGGATGATCTGTTGGTTGAGGTTCGGAAAACAATTGAAGCTAAATCAAAAGTGCTTGTGACTACTTTGACCAAAAAACTAGCGGAAGAATTAACAAGTTATTTTAAAACGGTAGGGATTAAGATTCGCTATCTTCATTCTGATATCGACACCATTGAAAGAATGGAGATCATAAGAGATTTAAGGCTTGGAGAGTTTGATGTGCTGGTTGGGATCAATCTTTTAAGAGAGGGGCTTGATATTCCCGAAGTTTCTTTGGTTGCCATTCTCGATGCTGATAAAGAGGGTTTTTTGCGTTCAGAGCGCTCGCTTATTCAAACAATTGGTCGCGCCGCTCGAAATAGTGACGGACGAGTTATTCTCTACGCTTATAAAGAAACAGGAAGTATGCAACGAGCGATTTCTGAAACGAGAAGGCGTCGATTGATACAAGAAGAATACAATCTCAAGCATAACCAGAGTCCCAAAACGATTGTTAAATCTGTTAATGGGGGAATTATTGAAACTCTTCGTGGGGCCAAGAAAAATAAGGGTGAAAAACGCAAGAAGACCGCTCTCGTGGGAGATATGAACCCAGAAAAGCTTGATCAAAGAATTGTAGAACTCAAAGCTCTTATGAAAAAAATGGCAAAAGAGCTTGAGTTTGAACAAGCGGCACGGATACGGGATGAGATTAAAGAACTAACTGAAGCGAGGCTGTTGTTTTAACACTCAAATGACCATCTGAGTTTCGAGATAACGAATTCTTAAATCAATCTCAGGTGTTTGTTCAAGATCCATGAGAAAACTCGTCAGGGCGTCCCCATATCCTCGATGGGCACAAAAAGCATCGGCTTCAAGTTGTGCTTCGATGATATTTAAAGATCTGTCTGAGTGTCTTCTTACCAAATGGCCTGCTTCGTGGAGAAGAATCGCTATACCGCGCTCGGGAGCAGCAGATTTTAAAATTTCCACAAGGTCTGGAAAGACCAAAATAAATTCATATTCATCACTGCCGTTTAGGGCGCAGCTATAACGTCCACTCGCTGGAGTGAGGATCAGTTTTCTTTTTCTCTTCATAAGCGAGATGCGGTCTTCATGAGTCAGGGCCTCTAAGAATTCACTTATCCCACGAAAGAGGTATTTATCGGCCAGAATCCACTGGTGAAGGGGATGGGCCAAAAACTCCTGATTAAAAGAGTCGGCGTTAAGAACTTGACGAGATTGGAAAAAGTTTTGAAACATAGGTTCACCTCTTCCTCTCTATCGTCAGTGTTGATCGGCTTGTTGAAGATTATTTAAGAAATACTCACGATGGAAATTCTTGCCAGAGATCGATTTTAGGATAAGAGTGTTATTCTTAAGTCATGAGAATTATGTTGTTTTTATCTTTCTTCTTTGTCAGTTCAATTTTTGCCAGCGAAAAAGGTGAATCCTTTATCATTAGAAGTTTCGATGATCATATTCAAGTCATTGCTCCACAAAAGTATTATCCTGACCAAACAGTTGTGATTGAAAATAAAACTCTTATTAGACTAATTGGTAAGTTACAAACGAAAGATTTGGAACAGGTGAGGCATATTGCGATTGAACCTGGTAAGTATCAAAGTCTGAAAATCCCAAATCAGAATAAAGGACCTTTAGTTTTTATTCATCTCTCTCCTTCATTCCAAGAAGTAGAATTAAGAATCGGTCAGGAGGCCTATGAGATTCCTCCGAAAAGATGAAACCCAGCGAACAATCCTCGTCATTTCTGATATCCACCTCGGGGCAGGATTCTATGTGGGAAGTCGTAGAAATCTATTAGAAGATTTTCACTACGATAGAGAGCTCGTCGAGTTTATTGAATACTACTCAACTGCAGAGTATGCCAACCGAGAGGTAGAGCTGATTATTAATGGCGACCTCTTTGATCTGCTGGCAGTACCTTATGTTCGTTTTTTTGATGATGAATACTGGAGCGAGGAGTCTGCGCTCGCCAAGCTTAAACTAATATTGAAAGCTCATCCAGAAGTGATTGAGGCTCTTATTCGTTTTTGCCAGGGTAAGAGAAAAAAACTTGTCTATATTATTGGAAATCACGATGCAGAATTTGTCTTTGAGTCTCTGAGAGAATATCTAAAAAACGTATTTCCGGAAGACGCTCGCGAGAACTTTAAAATATTTTTGGAAGAAGTTGGAGAGTACTCCCCTGAAGAGGGAATAGTCATCAAGCATGGACACGAATACGAAGTGGCCCATCATTTTCATCCTGAAAAATCTATTGTGACTGATGAGAGTGGGAAGAAATTTTTCATTCCTCCATGGGGATCTTATTATGTCACTCGAGTCTTGAATAAATTTAAGGAAGATCGCGATCATATCAATGCTGTTAGGCCAATTCGAAAATTTATTATCAATGGTTTTATTTACGATACTTTGTTTACCGCAAGATTTGGAATATCTACGCTTCTCTATTTTTTCGTTGTTCGATTTGTCGCCATCATCAATAGGCGGAACTCTTTGACAGATATTATTAAAAATGCCCTTAAGGAATTAGAGCTCTTTAAAGACTATGAGCACCTTACACGAGATTATTTCCTCGAGAATAAGAACGTGAAGGCATTAATTGTCGGACATACCCACGAGCCTGTGATGAGAACATTTTCTGATGGACATATTTTTATTAATACTGGAACGTGGACTAATATGTATCATCTTGATTTTGGCAAGCAGACCTCAGGCCCTCAACTTACATATGCACAGATTAATGTGAAAGAAAAATATAAAACAAATCGTCAAAGTACTTCACATCGCCCAAATGATGCATTTTCACATCTTGAAATCAATCTTAATACATGGGAAGGGAAGAGAGAGTTTCCGTATAAGGAATTTTAACTCTCTCTGAGATAATAGATTATTTTTGAATTTTAACTTCGATATCACCTTTCACATTGTCTTTGTAGCAAAGTTCAATATAAAAGTTTCCGTGAGCTGAACTAATGGGAATCATAATAATTGTTGTATCACCTGGATAGCGGATGGAATGGTTCTTACCCATCACAATTGATGGGATGGCCATATTTGTAGAGTAACCAAGTGCTGTTAAATCTCTTTTTGCGTTCCCCATCACCATATTACAAATTTCACCGGCCACATCTGATATCTCTTCATTATATTCGGTGTAATCTTCCATTAACATTGCACTTGCGGCTTTTACATAAGTATCGAAGGGAAATGAAATCACAAGCATCGCGCGGTAGGGACAGATTTCTCCCTCTTTTTTATATTCACCACTTAAGCCTAGAACTGCGGAGACATCACCTTGGGAAGTATTACCTTCCTTTATAGCAGGTTTCCCCGTTTGAATTTTTGTAAAAACCATAGTTTCAAAAACATTCCGAGTTGCATCGATAAAGGGTTTTGAAAATTCTATGAACCTTTTAATTTCGCTCATTATAGAAGTCCTTATTATTTATTAAAAATTTTAGATATTTTTTCTTTGAGGACTTCAGCTGAAAATGGCTTAACAATAAAATTGCTGACTCCGGCTTTAACCGCAATAACAACATTCCCTTGCTCCGCTTCTGCAGTAATCATTAAGAAAGGTGTCTTTTTTAGCTCTTCAGAGGCCCTGACTGCTTTCACTAAATCAAGACCTGTCATAGTTGGCATATTCCAATCTGAAACGATGAATTCAAATGGTTCCCCATCTGCATGAGCTTTTTGAATGAGGGGCCATGCAGTGGCACCATCATCTGCTTCAGTAATATTTGTAAAACCAATTTGATTAAGCATTTTTTTTATGATCTTTCTCATCGTAGACATGTCATCAACTACGATAATCTTCATTGTCGCCTTTAAACTCATTAGATCTCCTAAGCCGCTTGTTTTGACTTGATTCTGTTAAGCAAAATATTTAATGTTTGAATGATTGTATCGCCATATTCGAATTCCAGTCCAGCGTATTTTTGCTTTCGTGTGATTAAACTGATGGCTTCAGGAAGTATGATTTTTTTGCCGTCAATTTTTCCCATTACAAGTTCAAATAGGTGACTCGAACAACCCAGAATAAGGGAAAGTTGATGGCAGTGCTTGTCTTTTATTCCTTTTGGAAAACCAAGCCCATCAAATCGCTCATGATGCTCGTCGATGATTTTTAGACACTGTTCTGTAAGCAAGCAACGTGATTTTTGAATTAGATGGAGAGAATAACCGGGGTGCTTCTTCCATGTATTCTTGAGTTCCACGTCGAAATTCAAATGGGGCTTTTGAGAAACAGTGAGGGGTAACTGCGTATATCCAATATGTGCTAGGAAAGCCCCACAAATTAAATCGGATAAATCCTTTTCATCTAAAATATTTAATTCTCTAGCAATTAGGTAGCTGAATGTGACGACTCGATTTGTAAAATTATCCGTTTGCATCAGCACTTCTGCGAAGTAAACAGCAAGGCTAACGGCAGGAGAAATACGAAGAGAGAATTCAAGGATTTCCTCTCGCACGGCCAAGATCAATGGAAGAAAATCGTCCTTGCCTGAGACTAGTTCTAATTGTTGATAGAGGTGCTGTTTACTGGCAACTGATCGCGTCTCATTTGGTGACCTCTCTGGTTGCAATGATGTTTTCGTTTCAGGGACTAGACCATTCACAATATTTGGCAAAACTTGTGAATCTTTTAAACCCATATGATTTAAGTAGGTGAGTTGCTGATTAAGTTGTACGGCGATTTTTCCACCTTTTGAAAGAATGAATTCAAGGAAATGCCTTTTTTCATTTGTTAAAGGTTGATTTCCTTTTAGAAATGGAGAAAAAATTTTTGCTTTCGGATTAAAAATAAAGAGATGAAAGGGAAAGACTTTGATCTCTTTCAAATCCTCTAAGGCGATCAAAAAATATTCATTTTTTTTGACCATTGCTAACTCGCCTTCTTTCCGAAAAAACGACCAAGTAGGCCTTTTTCTTCTTTAATTTTTTTATTTATATTAGAGTTTGTTAAGCCCTTTTCTTTTAGGAATAAGCCTCTTGTACTTTCAAGGACAGCTTCAATTTCATTGATTGTATCTTCCGTTAAGACAAATGGTGATATCTTGTCCCAAGTGAGGATAATATAGCCCAGATGATCTTTTGCTTCAAAGATGGGGTAGAGGAACTCATTTTCATTTTCTTCAAAAGTATGATCACCCAATGTGGGTAAGGTCATAAGTTTCCAGAAAGGAAGTTTGACACTTTTGAGCAGAGTCCATTCTTTTCTTTCATTTTCTTGAAAGAAAGAATGATCAAAAATAGAGTAGATCTCTTGAAAGTCGATGGTATCTTTAGTGTAGACAGTCATTTTTGCTTGGTAGCGCTCTAGTACGCTTTTGGCGATATAATCAAAAACTTTTTGAGTGTCTTGAAATTGATAGAGTTCTTGCGCTGTGATGATAATATCCAAGCCGCAAGGCATGGCTTCAAAAATTTGATTTCCTTCGCTAATTAATTCCTCGATCTTGTCGGCGATATCTATAGAGGGATCGATATCTTCTAAAAAGGATTGAAAGAGTTGTGAGTCTGTATCCATACCCATTGCTTCAAATTCTTTTTTAAGTTTGTTGTAATCAATGACCTGATCCCCAATGGCGACCTTTTCGTTAGAAAATGCAGATGTATCTGCTGAGAGAGCAGCATCCGCTAACTCATAACTTGTTTCAGGACCTCTCTTCTTCTCATTGAGCTGATATTCTGTGCCATATTTACTACCATCATCAAACTCATATCCAGGGGCTTTCTTTTTAGCTTGCTCACTGCCTTCATACTCCACAACCTGTTTCTTTTTAGACTGTGAATTATAAGAACCATATTCTTCTAGTTTTGGAGCGTCTAGATCGACTTCTAACCCTGTAAGGGCCAATTTAGGTTTTTCAAATTCATCATTGGCCCTTGATTTCTTCTGATGAAGACTTCCCCAGCCTTGCTCTTGATGGGAATTACCTTTGCCTTTATAATGCTTTTGTAGGTGGTCGGCCCTCGCATCGGCCAATCCATTTTTTTTCTCTTGCTTATCCGTACTGCTATTTCCCATAAGTGAGGGGAACTGCCCTTCGTCATCGGCCGCTGAGGACGTCTTCTTTTGTCTATGATCTTCATCGTCCTCAATCTGAGAAGTGCCTTCTGCTGACGTCATTCCTTTAGGGTCTTGTTCACTTGTCGTTGTATCATCCTCATCTTCAAGGCCTAGATGGAGGTTTTTCTTTATCTTAGCAAAGTCAAAATCATCTTCGAATTCGTCATCTTTGTGGTTTGATTTTTTTGAGGTGTTCTCTTTAGATACTCCAACCTCTAGATTTGATTTTTTTTCATCAAGCCCTTCTGCTTCATCGTCACTCTGTTTTTTAGATTGACCATTGAGAGAATCCTTACTCATTTTAAAATCTAGCGAGCTTGAATCATCTTTTTTACGATCTTCATCTGGTTTGCGGTGGTCAAAATGTCCTTTGTAATGAGTCTCAAGATGATCAACACCAGCTTCATTCATCTGTTTCTCATCAACATTTTTTTGAGAGTTTTTACTCTCTCCAGTTAGATGGCCACCAAGCTTCTCATTTGAAGACGCTCTTTTTAAATCTTCGTTGTCAGCGTCAATATCTAAGTCTAGTCCATTGTTTCTATGGTTTAATTCATCTTCATCTATCTGTAGCTGGATTGAATCATCAATCACATCATCTTCAAGAGAGAGTTCGATTGAACTGTTCAAGAGCGAGTCATGATCGTCTTCATCATCTAGATTGTCAGTACTAATATTGCCTCTCAAATGCGAATCAAGTTGATCTACCTTCGTCGCATTTTTTTTATTTTTCTCTCTTTCTTGTTCTAGGTCTAGTTTCTTTTGATCCTTTTTCTTTTGCTCAAGTTCTTCTTCGAATTTTTTTATCTTATCGTTTTCTTCTTTCAGAAGTTCTTCTTCGAGCTCAAAGCTGAGGGCCTCTTTTAACTCTGCAGGATCTATTCCTTCTTCTTCTTGGTTTGTACCATGTGGATCATCCTCAATTTCTAGTGAAACGGAATTTTTGGCTTTGCCCTTATAGTATTGATCTATCGAGTCTTCTTTGTAAGAGGTTTTCTCTTTTTTACCGTAGTCAAGCTCTTGAGCCTCACTCGTAACTTTCCCTTTCATATGGGAGTCTATTTTTTCTTCTGAATAATCCGATTTTTTTTGTCTATATTTAAAAGGTCATCGTTTGAATTCGTTTTGTTCTTATTTTTATCAGCAGTCGCTTCATCTACTAGAGATGCTTCTTTTGAGAGGGTATTTTTATCTTTAATTTCTTTGTTGGCTTCAGATTTTTCTTCTTCATTGCCAAACTTACGGCTCATCTCTTCTTGTTCTTCGATTGAGGCGATAGATTTCAGCTGTAAGCGAACTTTATAAAGAAGAGTTTTAGGTGCAACTGGCTCATTTATACATTCTGTTAAACCAATTTTTTCAAACTTCTCGAGAGTTTTTCTAGGAATTGGTTTTTGAGTAAGAAGTAGTATTTTTGAGTGTAATTTCGAGTTTACTTTTCTGTTGGCTTGAAGTGCCTGCGCACATTTCTTTGGATTACCAAAGATACAGACCGACTGTCCAACGGCTGAAAAAAGCTGATTGAATTCTGTAATTGAATCTATGTCGTAGACTTCAATTCCATCATTTTCGGCCATCTCTACCATTATCTTATGAAGCTCTTTTAGAGTTTCTTGTAATGGATGGACGAAGATTAATGGCTTTAGATTACTCATGGATTCTTTTCGGTTCAGAGGGGAGTTTTTGAAGAGAATTCAGTTAGAAATAAACCTGCTTGTTTCCGTCGTGTATTATTTTTTTAAAAGTCGGAAAATTTTGCTTAAGGTCTTTAAAAAGGCGTCGATAAGTTTTTTGAAGGGAAGAATACTCTTCATAACAAAACGACTAGCAGTAAGCTTATTGGTCCTCATGGTTTGGGGGCTTAGTTCCAAGGAAAGGGGCACATTCCAAGGAGGATCTAATGGGTTTACGTATCAACACGAACGTCACGTCTCTCGCTGCTCAACGCACACTTGGTGTCAACAGTCGTGATCAAGCCTCATCACTAGGTAAGCTTTCTTCAGGTACACGTATTGTACGTGCTTCTGATGATGCTGCTGGTTTGGCGATCAGTGAAAAGTTGAAAGCTCAAGTACGCGGTATGAACCAAGCTGAGCGTAACGCTAATGACGGTATTTCGATGATTCAAACTGCAGAAGGCGGTTTATCAGAAGTATCAAACATCTTAACACGTCTGAGAGAACTATCTGTTCAATCAGCTTCTGATACAGTAGGGGATCGTGAGCGTCAGTTCACTGACCTTGAGTATCAAAACTTGAAACAAGAAATTGAAAGAATTTCTCAAGTGACAGAGTTTAACGGTAAGAAACTGTTAAATGGCGAAGGCGATAAGTATGATTTCCAAATTGGGATTAACAATGACGAATTCCAAGATAGAATTTCATATGACGCTAAAGTCTCTAACTCTTCGATTGAAAATCTTGGAATTAGCGGGCTTACAGTAGCTAATAAAGAAGAATCTCAGCAAAGTTTAGCTGTATTGGATGAAGCTATCCAAAGCATCTCAGGCCAGCGAGCAGAGCTTGGTGCTAAGCAAAACCGCTTAACTTCAACAATCCAAAACCTACAGGTTTCTGTTGAAAACTTAAGTGCTGCGAATTCACGTATTCGTGATACTGATTACGCTTCCGAAACTGCACAAAATGCAAGACTAAGTATTTTAAATAATGCTGGTACTTCAGTGTTGGCCCAGTCAAACGCTCAAGGCCAAAATGCATTAGCTCTTATTGGTTAATCCCCTCTAAGACTGCAAAAACTTTTAGAAGTTTAAAAACCCCCAGAATTGGGGGTTTTTTATTTTAGCCTATTAAAATCGCGAGCTTGTTAAAAAGTTAAGTTAAGCATGGGCATAATTGTCTTACTATTAAGTTTTTTGTTAAAACAATAAGATAGTTAGATGAGCTGTAAAAACCCTTTTATTCTCTCTCTTTTGTTTTTGTTCTTCTCTTGTGGTGATGATGCCTTTTTGCAAGAGGCAGTCAGACGAACAATTGAGCCGAGCTTACCCGATCAAAATCGTCCTGGAAATATTGTGATTATCTCGGGAGGTACGGCCGCACTTGGTACGACGCCATTTCCTTTGCATCATATCGTTCTCTATACCGCCGAAGGCAGTTATATTAAAACTCTGTACACTGCTAAAAATGCTGACAGGCTTTGGGGAGGAGATGTTAGTCCGCTGGAGAGAAGTTTTTCTTTCGTGGTTGAAGGCATCGACCGTGTAGATAGTGTTGATATTGACACTACAACAGTTACAAATTCTATTTTAGATCCCCAGTTAAGCGGCAATACAATGAGAACGCTTACATATTTACGTGATGGTTCAATGATCATTGCTGAGAGTCCCACAGTCTTAGAGAAATACAATAGCAGCGGTATTCGCGTGACAACTGGTTTTCCTCTCACCATTCCCACTGCCATCCGATCTGTTCGGCGAATTTCCGGCGATCGTTTTATTGTAACGACGACTGGAAATCCGGATAACCCTAGAGTTTACTCTTCAAGTGGAGTTCTGTTAGCAAGCTTTGCTAATACCGCCGGATGCAATACTAATTGTGATCCTTATGAGGTTGTTGAATTACCAGACGGAAGATTCGTGGCCTCAATGCAGATTGCAGCTAAGCAATCGTTGGAGCTTTTTGAGTCTGATTTTTCATATATAGGGGTTCTCTATCGAGACTTAGCCGTTTTACCATCGCCGGGCTCAATGGATGTGCTGGACAATGGCGACCTTATTGTTTGTACGCTAGTGCTAAATGCCTGCGAGCAATTGAGAATTGATGGAAATTTAGCGGAGCGAGTAGGCACTCGCTCATTAATCTCTGAATCTTCACTTATTCGTCAGCCAACAACCGTAAGAGTTCTCCCGTGAGACGAGCGTGGATTATTGCACTCTTTTTCTCTCTATTCTCAAGTTCAGTGAGTAGTGCTGCTAGCATGTTAATTTTGAGCGGCCATTATGGTTATGGGTTACAGAATATATTTGGAGAAGATCAGGTTCCAAGTTATCGCGGTTCTACCTATGGATTTGATGTGGAGTACGTTGTTGGAAGAAGGGCGCTTTTTTCAAATTCATTCCTTTTTGGTCCCTTTTTTTCTCAAAATTATATGAATGGAGAAAATACGGCAAACAATGAAACACAGCAGGAGAATTTACGAGTTAAGAACTCAATTCTAGGTCTTAAGCTTTACGTAAATCCCCTTTATTTCAAGATTGGTATTGGGAAAAAAGATTTTCGAGATGAACTTGTGACTGATTCAAAGAATATCCTTTTGTTAAAAGGAACTTCATTTAATGCCCAGACTGGTTTAACTTTTGATATCAGTCAGTCTTGGAAAGTCGATTTTGGGTTAGATGCAAGTTACACTAAAATAAATGCACTTGAAAATAATCTCAGCCAACGCTTAGACCACTGGCAATTCTCGGGCTTGATCTCTCTTGGCTATATTCTGAGCTCTGGCAGGGATGCTGCTGCAGAATGATTGTCGAATCATATTAAGACAAGCATAATAATTACAGAGAAATGGATAAAAGAATAAACCAAAAGATTTTTTTTGTTATTTTTTGCTTAACTTATTTTATAGGTTCGCAAATAGCGCCTCATTTTTTAAATGGTCAATTCATCTATCCATTTTATCATTGGAAATTGTTTGAAGGTCCTCCTATCGTTAGGGAGGATTATTTCATTACTGTCGAAGCTTTTAACGATCTAAATATTGAAGAATCTTGCTTCCTACAAAATTGTCATTTTCTTCCTCCTGTTGCCAAGAGAAATCGCATTTATCAAAAAATTCAAAGATTCGGCCGAGCCGTTGATCAATCTCCAGCGCAAGCAGATGAATTGCGTGACTCATTAGAAAAAAGACTTTTTAGAGATGGTGATAGTGTTTCCTATCAACTTGTAAAAATACGATACAAACCCGTGGATTTTGTGACTAAGCAAATTTTTTATTCAAAGAATTCATTAGGAAGTTTTACAAAAAAGATGAGTCTAGAATGAAGCAATACGAATCGGTCGTAATCGAACAAATTGTGCGTTTTTTTTATGGAGCAAAGATTGCCTTTTCTTTATGGTTTATCTCGCTATATTCACATACTAGTTTCCAAGCGGGACAGCATGCACTTTGGCCTGTTCGTTGGTTGGCTTCGCTAGATCATTCAAAGCAGATTATTTTTACACTCGCAGTCCTACTTCTTCTGACCCAGCTTCTCTCAATCATGAATCCACTTAAATCAAAGATAAAATATACAGAAGCCTTTTTTAGTTTTTTTTACTTTGCGGCCTTATTTTCCACTCAAAATCTAGGGCATTCTTTTTATGGCTTTATTCTGACTTCCTTTTTTATTGCAAGTCTTTCACAAGTAGATTGCGGCAGTTTTTCCAACGAAGATCTAGGTAGAGGACTTAAGAGAGCGCAGACAGTTTTTTTATTAGGATATTTTTTTGCAGGACTTTGGAAGTTAAGAAGTTTAGGGCTCGTCATCTGGCAGGAAAAATCATTTGCAGTTTTATCAAGCAGTTTACCTCATCACCTTTCTTTTAATATGATCCAGAAGGGGCTGGATAACCCGCTTTCGGAGCTTATTTTAAGTGCTCCGAGCTTTGTTCATGGGTTATTATGGTTGGGAGTCGTCTTGTTTGAACTTACAAGCTTGTGGATCATTTTTAAGCCCAGCTATCATCGAATTTGGGGTATTATGCTTGTCTTTTTTCACACAACAACATCACTTATCATGAATATACATTTTATCGAAGCGCAGTTACTTGCCGTTATTCTGTTAGTTTGTACTCCTTTTCCTCAATCGTCTTATAGTTGGACTGTAATTAAAAGCCGGGCCCTTGTCTTTTTTAGAAGAGATTAATATTGTTAGGGACACTGGAGAATTTTCATGTTTAATTATCAGTTGTTTGTTGCAAACTCCCTCATCCCAAACGCAGGAAACGGAGTTTTCACTCAAGAGCTTATTGATTCTAAGAAAGTCGTCGTCTTTCCCAATGAAAGAAATACTCTATTAACCAAAGATGAATTCAAAGATTTTCCAACTGACCAAGCCCAGCTCCAGTCGGCCATTCGTTGGTTTGATGAGACTTATACAATCGATCCTGAGTGGTCTTTAGAGTGCAATTTCAATCATTCTTTCAATCCAAATTGTCTTTGGTACTTAGGGTTTATTATTTCCTTGAGAACGATCCAGCCTGGAGAAGAACTCCTTATAGACTATAGATATTTGCTTGAAGAGGACTATACTTTAGAGTTTTGTGATTCTCTCACAGGTGAGGAAATTAAAGGTTTTTCTTGGAGGGAAAAGATGCGCCGAGGTGCAATCGTTATCGCCGAGCTTTTTTCCGAAGAAGAGGCTTATCAATCTTAGATATCACTTATCAGATCGACTAATTCAGGGTTAAGCACAAATAAATTTTTATTGTGTTGATGTCTGACAATATTTTCATGTCTTGCAAGTTCTTTTTCATCGACAGGATCTTGCTTATGCCATTTTTTAAGAACATCTTCCTGGTCTTTTGTCAGATTGAAATTATACCTAATCGCGAAGTAAAACATCGCTCTTGCGGTGTCACCTTTATGATCTTCAGGTGGCTCGAAACAAATGTCTCCGTTTCGATTATGACCCATCTTGCTGCCATCACCTTCAAATTTTACTTGGGCGACTTCACAAAAGGGAAAATTTGAACGAGTGGAATTCAAACGACTTTGAGTTGGAAAGAGGTGATGGAGGTCACTTTTAGCAGTCCCTGTTGCCCCATGTGATTGCGGCCATGTGTGCTCGACGTTCATTATTTTATGACTAGGCATACCTCTGGTTTTTAAGCAGTAATCAGTTGAGTAAACACAACAAACTCCACCGTCTTCATTATCAATTTTTTCAAAAATCACTTTTCGTGCTTGTGAATAACCCAAAGACTGATGCCCTCTAGAGAGTAGCGCTCCCAATTGTTTTTTAATTTCTGTTTCTGGCAGTCTGGATAATTGTTCAATTTCAGAGTTGGTGAGCTGAGCTTGGGTGGGCAGGGAGAAAAAAGTGAAGACCAATAACAGTGTTAGGAAACTTAGCTTCATCTCTTGCTCCAGATGCAGGTATTTCATATCGGGGCCTTAACTTATAATAGCTATTAGTTTCTGTATAGAATTTAAATTGCCCCACTTGAGTGGGGTTGAGTTATTTTAAGAATAACCTTTGTTAGGCGCCCTAAAATCGGTCCTTTAATTCCTTTAATCTCAGTAGGTTATATGGGTTTTAGTCCCATTCAATGCGGGCATATAGATAGGGTGAGAAAAGCCGATAAGACTCATAGAGAGGATCCTGTGCTTAAAAGAAAATTATTTATATTGATCTTAATTCGAACACTGGATTCTTTCGCTGCCGTCGATTGCTCTTCTGAAGTCCTTAAGCAGGATTATCTAAACTCGAAATTAGCGGAACTTGTTGTGACCCCTAGAGCGGAGCTAGAAGCTTTTTTGATAACGATGACACAGGAATGTGATGCCAAAATTATTCAAGATCCAAAAACACAGCAGGCATTAGATGATCGCTTCGATGAAATTCATACTACTTTAAAAGAGGATCATGAATTTAAAACGATAGAGTTAGAAGAGATCATGAATTACAAGATTATAGGCACAAAAGATTTATCATTAGTCTTATCTTCCGCTTACCAAGCAAAGCTCGATCAGATTGATGTGCTCGATAAAGAGAAAAAAAACTCGCAAGAAAAATGTCAGAGTGTGGACTTAAGATCAACTCTACCTCCAATTCGAGATCAAGATTCTGTAGGATGGTGTTATGCGTACCTCGCTGCTGATCTTGTTAGTCAGAGTTCTGGACAGAATATTTCTGCCGTGGAGCTTGCCCTAAATTATCGTCGTCAACGAAATTTAAAAGAGTTCTTTCAAGTTGGAATCGATGAGATTCAGGGCCGATTGCAAGATCGTTCATCAGGAAAAACTCGTGAAGTGCATGAAAAAAACTTTATAGAGCGCTTAATTGAAACCATCGTTCCTGAGTCTAAGCATCGTGGTGGTCAAACGAAGGACTCTATTGTGATGGCGGGGGGAATTGGTTTTTGTCTAGAGGAGGAAGTTCCTTCAGATAGCTATGAGTACTCAAAGCTTGCGACTTTGATCAAAGCTGCAGATGAATTGGCAGAGACACACCGTTCGTATCGCTCTGTCGATCTACAAAATATAGATGATCACTATTTAGAGCATTACTGCCAGCACGGTGCGGAGAGTATGAAGTCAGCTTTTCCAATGCTCGCGCCCTCAGAAATTATCAACGTTTTAACTAGTCCTTTGCTGGCAGATCCTTATTTCGAATTGGCCCGAACGGCTTGTAAAAATAGAATTTCAATTGATGTTGATCCACAAAATAAGTCGATGAAAAATATGGATGCTAAGCAGAAACTTGAGCAAATTGACAGTATTCTTAATCAGGGGAAGGCGGCTGGGATTTATTATTACGCAAATATGATTTCTTCGTCGACGAATGAATATCATGCTTCGAGTTTAGTGGCCAGAAAGTGGAGTGATAAGAATCAGCGCTGTGAGTATTTAGTGCGCAATTCATGGGGGACTGGATGCACTAAGTACGGTGACAAAGAATGTGAGGAAGGCAATGTTTGGGTTGGACCGGGAGATTTGCATGAATACGCGAATTTTACAGTTCATCTTAAGTAGCTTAATCATTCTATTCATTACTCAAACCACTTTCGCTGAAGAATGTTTGAACACTCAGTGGTCTTATACAGATCAGAAAGAAAAAATCAGAAAGACAGCTTTGCTCTGTTTCAAAGAAACTCCGAAAGGCTTGATGATTTATTCAAGTCATTGCCAAAAAGGTGATTGTCTTGCTGTCAAAAAAAGGCAAGCAGCACAAGGCTTACCTAAGAGTGATATGTACGGTGTGGGAAGTCCTCATTTTCGAGACTGTCATAATTTTGATGGAAGCCCGATTCTTGTTTCCTTAAATTACAAAGGAAAAACTCGAAAAACCATGTTTTGCTTATTTAATAGTGATCAATCAATTTTGAATACAGAAGCAATTGATCTTTGGGGCGAAGTTTTTTAAATGAAAACTCTAACCCTCTTCATTGGTTTTTTAACTCTTTCATCCTTTGCTCAAATGCCAACGACGAGCAATTATAATTCAGAAAAACCTTTATTCGGTGGTCAGGGTTTTGGAATGGGAGGTATGTCGGGAGGGTTAATCCCTGAAGGATACGGCGAAACTCTCGGGATACTTAAGAACACTCCAGGCTTTCCGACTTTGAACAATGATGATTTTTTTGTATCCGCTCCAGAAGGCGTTGAAGCTGAGCCACAAATGATCGAAAATTACGATAGCGGGATACGAGGATTGATAAGGAATATACCCGATTCTCAACTGAGATCAGGTCTAGAGAAATACCTCGAGATTATTAATGCACAAGCTTACAGATCTGATGGTGACGTCGGGGGAAGTAATAAAGGGCTTGGGCAGTATCATCAACAAACATTGACTGCAAATCCGTGCTTTGCCTCATTAGCGGAAAATTTTTATTCGGAAATATCAAAGATGAGCACCGAAGTTACCGCCGATCATCCGCTGCGAGGACGGCCGACATTGGCGGAAGAAGCTGGAAGCGGTCGATTCGCAAATCTTGAACCCGGCTGGTTGATGGAGAAAGCACTCCAAGCAACAAATGGCGATGCAAACTTGGCGATAGAGATGATTGGTCTTTGCGGTCATGATGATGTTGCACAGTATGGAAATAGCTCGAATAGTTTTAATTATGGTTCTTTGATCTCTCAGGAGAAACCAAGTCTTCAGTTGATAAACCAAGCACTTGATTTTGAAATTGAGAATGGGGAAGACTTCCTCAGAAGAATGAGAGAACATTTACCTGCCGATATGGTCCATCAAAGAGAAGAACATCTTGCAAAATTAAAAGAATTTAAAGTTGGCGTTAATAATGGAACAATTGAAGTTCAGCAAAACCCTAAGCGGAATATAAGATGTCCTCAAAACAACTCTGCTTTTTATTCTGCCAAGGCCTTGGGAAGTGAAGTCGATCTGAGTGAAGAGCAAAAAAGAAGAATTGAAGTTATCCAAGCTCCGACAAAAGGTCGAGGTCATCTCCCGGCTAAGAATTATCATTTCATGGGAGCTGCTTACATGGCATGTAAGCTGGTCCAGCAAGGTGTCTCCCCGGGAACGGCGACTCTCGTGCAAAAAACAGCGGCATGGGCCTATCGCACTATTCGCATCAATAGTAAAATTAGAGAGGACTTAGCTGTTATTGATGAGCTTGATACAATGTATGAGGCTTTTGTTGAAGAATTTCATCATAATCATTTTGAAATAGAAAAAACTCGCAGGGGTGATAGGCGCAAACGAATCACTCCACCGACGTTTGATCAGTGGATGTATCGACAAATTAGTGCACAACGAGCGCAAATGGCGGGAATGTTTAAAGAGGAATCTCCTTCGATGCTTTCATTACCAGAGGAGATTGAGGTGAATGAAGCTTATTTTGATTTAATTCCTATTTTGGAAAATTTCCCTCACGGTTTAGGTAGACTCCCAAGACAGGGATTAGAGCTCCAGGATATTGCTAATTGGCGAGTTCAGTATGATGCTGCAAAAATTTTAGATGACTTATCCATTGGTGGAGGAAGTCTTTTAGGCCAAGAGATTCCCCACACAAACCTAGGTCTTATTATCAATTTTCTGAACGATCCAATTAGCCGTAAGGTGACTCTGGCGGACTTAGAAAATGATCCAAATCGCACAACGCCTATTAAGCCTCGTCGGTCTAGAGGCAACCCACGAAACTGGCCTCGGGATCGCTACCAAAGGGCCCACGATAAAGCGTTAACTTATTTGATTGATTGGGAGTGGACGAGCAATCAGCATGAAGTCGGTGCAGATTTTGGTTCCAGTCAATGTACTCGGCAAGACCCAGAGGCAAAACCAGATGATCAAGCCTGTCTCATCTTAGGCGAAAGACCAGATGTGTTGTGTAACCTAGCGTCTTTGGAAAACGGCCCCTCTTCTCCTATTGGCTCCAAGATTGGGTTCCTTGGTGAGGTTTCAGATCATATGACTGAAAAATACCTAGACCCTGAAATTAAATCTTCTAGCAGTGGCGGAACTTTAAAGATCAGCGGGGCTTTCTAAAGTTCGTTAACATCTCTCAACAGAAACGGCGATTCCTTGACCTACACCAATACACATACTGGCGAGACCTGTTTTAAGGTTCGGATCTTTTTGCATGCGGTGAACGAGTGTTGTCAAAATTCTGGTGCCCGAGCAGCCTAGAGGATGGCCCAAAGCAATCGCTCCGCCATTAGCATTGACTCGTGTCGGATCTAGTTTAAGTTGATCGATACACGCAAGCGCCTGGGCGGCAAAGGCTTCGTTGAGTTCGATGGCATCAAAGCTTTGGGCCTTAATCCCTGTTAGAGAAGATAGTTTTTCAACGGCCGAGACAGGGCCAATTCCCATGACATTCGGATGGACTCCTCGCACTGCCGCTCCGGTAATTCTGGCGAGGGGAGCGAGTTGATGTTTTTTCAAAAATTCTTCAGAGACGATAAGCATCGCCGAAGCCCCGTCATTCATTGGAGAAGAGTTTCCTGCAGTCACGGTACCGCCACTTCGAAAAACGGGTTTGAGCTTTGCGAGAACTTCGGGACTTGTGTCGGCCCTCGGTCCTTCATCATTTGTGAGAGTGATTTCTGATTTTTTAGTTTTAAGAGTTAGCGGGAGAATTTCATTTGAAAAAGCTCCCGACTCTTGGGCGGCAATCGCCTTTTTGTGAGAGAGGTAAGCAAATTCATCTTGTCGCTCTCTCGAAATTTTATATTCCTGGGCCACCTCTTCGGCAGTCTCGCCCATTCCAAGCAAAGGCATACGCTTTTCCATTTCGGGGTTTGTAAAACGCCAACCAAAAGTTGTGTCGTATAATTTGCTATCGCGGCCGAATGCCTGAGAGCCTTTTGAGAGAGCGTACGGGGCCCTTGTCATGCTCTCCGCTCCGCCAACAACCACGCAGTCATTGAGACCACTGCTGATGCGTGCATGAGCGTCCATGACGGCGTCCAAGGAAGAGCCACAGAGCCTATTGAGGGTTGTGCCTGGAACTTCAAAAGGGAAGTCTGCGAGCACACTCGCCATCCGCGCTAGGTTGCGATTGTCTTCGCCCGCTTGGTTAGCGCAGCCGATAATCACATCGTCAATCAAGAGTGGGTCGAAACTTAAAGTTGATTTGAGGTCTTTGAGAACATGGGCCAAGAGATCATCCACTCGCACGTCGCTTAATTGCCCGCCAATTTTTCCCATGGGAGTGCGTTTAGCGTAAACGATATAGGTCTTTTTCATAGGACAATCCTTGTGATTAGCGATTTGATTTTAAGAATTCTAGACGAAGTTTCGTCGAAGTGCGATAGCGAGGATCTCCCGTCACGGAATAAAGTTCATCCAAAAGATAGATGGTAGTTCTAAGTCCCATACCCTTTGACCAGTCAATCGGCCCTTTAGGATAGTTCACACCGTGAACGAGTGCTAAATCTAGGTCTTCGGCGCTGGCAAGTTGGTCTTCGAGAGCGAAATAAGCTTCATTAATAATTTGTGCCAGCATTCTTGGAAAATGAAACCCCATGCCAGCAGTTGAAACTGATAGGCCTTTAAGTTCGGCGCTTTCTAAAAATTCTTGAATGACCGAGGCGTTTTTGGGGGAATAAAACTCATAGCAGTTTTTTGGAGATTGATAGCCTAGAGCAAAAGCCCCCTGCAAGCAGCGAAAGTTTTCAAAAAATCCTTCTCCCCAAACAGTTGAGAGGTCGCTATAGACCAACGCTTTTTCGTCTTCGAGACATTCTAAGAGTTGCCTTTTTTCGTCCGCACTACCAATGGTTAGATCGAAAACCACGGTGCGTGCTGGTAGGTCAACTAAATCATCGGTCATGAGGTCTTCGCTCTCAGCATCGAGGAGAGTATAGCGTTTAGGATCGATTTTAGAGCGAAGGAAATGGTCTCCTTCTATAATGACGAGTGGTTTATTCATAACGATAGAATCCTTGTTTGGTTTTTCGCCCCAAAAGACCCGCATCGACTAAACTGGCCTGTAAACGATGGGGTTGAAAACGTGGCTCTCTATGAAAGGCTTCCCAAACAGAGGTGCTGACTTGATAATTGATATCTAGTCCTATCAGATCCATCAGTTCGAAGGGGCCCATCTTAAAGCCACCCACTTCTCTCATGATAGTATCGATTTCTTTCAAGCGGTTTTCATCGGCACTCATACCAGCAAGCCTTAAAGACTCGCCGTAAAAATTTCTTGCCAGTCGGTTGACAATAAAACCCGGAGAATCTTGGCATAAGGCCGGAACCTTGCCTTGAGACTTAAACCAAGCTGCTAAATTTTTCGCTAAACTTTCTTCTGTTTCCCGCGCGCGCACCACTTCAACAAGTTTCATCAGGGTCGCTGGATTAAAAAAATGCAGCCCTAAGAAACGCTTTTGTCTTTTGAGGGGAAGCCTTGAAGCTAACGTCGTGATCTGGAAGCTTGAGGTATTGCTCGCGAAAATTGTTTTTTCATGCATTAAAAGATCGAGTTCATGGAAGACTTGTTTTTTGACGTCCAAGTTTTCAATGATGGCTTCGATCAAAAGATCAGAGTCTTTCTTGCAGTCAGATGTTTCGATAGGGAAGAGGTTGTCTTCAAAGGTTTTGACTTGCTCGGGCGTGAACTTGCCTTTTTCAAGTAGTGCCTTCCAGCTTAAGAGAATGCGCTTATGGGCTTCGGTGGCGACACTTAAATTTGCATCGGCCAGTTCTACTTTCACTCCAGCTTGCGCTAACCACTGGGCAATGCCGGAACCCATTGTTCCGGCGCCTAAAACAACTGCTGAATGAATCATAATTTAGTCTCGTGTCGGTTGGTCTTCTTCGCGGTACTCTGGAACAACCAGACCCACTTCAGCGCAAAGCTCATGAATCTCTTTCACGAAAGCTTCACGAACTTCAGCGTTGGTGCGTTTTTTAAGACCAAGGTTCACGTAAAGATCGTTTCTTGAACCCTTAGCAGATCCAAAAACATTCATCACTCGTGGCCACCACAAATTCAAACGCTCTTGAAGAAAGGGTTTTTCTTTTGGATCGGCGGCGAGGATTTTGACCCATTTATCACCGTGAGTAAGGTGCATGACTTCTTCTTTATAGATGCCTTCAATGCCTTTTTTCCAAGGAAGATAGCTCGATTCAAGTGTGTCTTCTAGCTGGTGGCCCGCGGCGCGGTCCATGAGGAAGTTAAAGAGAATAAAATCCGTCCAATAATTGATGCCGTAATAGAAAATATTCACTCGGTAATCGTCTTTAATGCGCTTGAAGCCGATATTGATATCGTCTTGTGGGTGCTTGAAGCCCAGATCAGATTTATTCACATGAGTAAGTGGATCTTCGCCGAGACCTTCGAGAATTTTATAAATAACTGAAGCATGTCTCATTTCGTCTTTCACGATTTGCGCGACCAAAACTTTCTCTTGCATGGTCGGAGCTTTAGCGATCCAAGGAGCGTAACCGAGTGAGCCCGAGTACTCGCTATCACCTTGCATCCATAAAAGATTGATTAAATGTTTGCGGTAAAATTCTGGAAGTTCTTCGTCTTTATCAAACGTGCGACCGTTTTTGATTTCAGCAAAAAGCGCCAATTGCTCAGGCGTATAGGTGCGCTCTGGTGGGGTTTGGCGAAGAGAGCTATCAGTTGTGGTTGTGGTCATGGGTATCTCCTTCAATAAAACACTATCTATTTGAGTCTTAGCTTAAATTTATCGTCCTTGAAACTGAGCGGTTCTTTTTTCAAAAAAGGCCTTGAGTCCCTCTTGATAATCTTGACTCGCGCCGAGCTTGCCTTGGGCCAGAACTTCACGCTCTAAGCACTCATTATAACTCAGATCCTCTGCACTTTGGACGTTCTTCTTGATCATCTCAGCACTTAGGGGCGCTAGGCCATTGATTTTTTGAGACATTTCCTTGGCAGACTGCAGTGCGTCTGTCGAAATTTGGTTGATGAGACCGGCTTTTAAGAGGTCTTCCGCTCCTAGGGGCTCATTAAAAAGGAAGAATTCCAGCGCCTTTTTGCTGCCAAGTGAACGGGTAAAAGTGAAGGTACTACCGGCATCGGGAACGAGGCCGATCTTCGCGAAGCCCGAAACGAAGCGCGCTTTCTCATCCATCACAATTAAGTCACAAGCGAGGGCCACCGATACTCCAGCACCAGCCGCTACTCCGTTGATGGCACCGATCACAAGTTGCGGAGTTTTTCTGATGGCTTCCACTAAGGGAATCCATTCTTCTTTTAAAGTTGTGGCAAGGTCAGCGGGCTTGCTTGAAGCGGCGTTGATAGTGCGATCATTCAAGTCTTGTCCGGTACAAAAAGCTTTGCCTTCGCCAGTTAAAATCACCGAGCGAATGTCTTTGCGGTCTTTTAAATTTTGGAAAAATTTCGCGAGCTCCAGCTTACTCTCGCGGTCGAGGGCATTATAGCAATGGGGGCGGTTGATTGTGACAATCAGTGTGGAGCCTTGTTCGGTCGTGGTAAACATAGAAGTCCTAGTTTAAAAATTTAAGTTAAATAACCGCGCTTCATTTGATCTTTTTCAATGGCATCAAACAGCGCTTGAAAATTTCCTTCGCCGAATCCCATATGCTTTTTTCGTTGAATGAATTCAAAAAAGAGCGGACCGATATAAGTCTCAGTGAAGTTTTGAATCAAATAACCTTCTTCATCCCCGTCAACCAGAAGCTGAGTGCGCTCAAGATCTTTCAGGTCCTCAGTCACATGAATGCCGCGAGAGCTGATCGCCTCATAATAGGTAGAAGGGATTTCAAGAAAACGAATTCCACGCTCACGCAAATCTGTGACGGTGGTGATGATATCAGAGCAAGTCAGAGCGATATGCTGAACACCAGCGCCGTTGTGGCGGTCGAGAAATTCTTGGATTTGTGATTTAGAATTTTCTGTGGCGGGCTCGTTGATGGGAATAATAACAGCGCCGTTTGGCAGCTGAACCACTTCAGATTCAAGACCCGTTTTTTGGCCTTTGATATCAAAATAGCGGGTGACTTCAAATCCATAAATTTGTTTGTAGAAATCCACCCATTTGCGCATTTCACCTTTGGGCACATTATTGGTGAGGTGATCGATTCTGGCGACTCGGGCGCTTAGAGGTTTTGCAAGGGGATCGCTATCTAGTTTTTTAAAGCCTGGGCGAAATTGAGACATGGGTCTCTCTACAAATTCGTTGAGTACATCACCGAAGCCTTGAATGGTCGCGGTTTTAAAAACGCCGTGACTGTCTTCTGTGACGACGAGTTTCTCTCTGAGTTCTGCGCCTCGGGCAAGGGCTTCATTTAGCGCTGCTTCAGCGTTCTCAACTAAAAAAGAAATTTTACTAACGCCTTCACCGTGGGCTTTGAAATAATCACGAGCAAGACCAGACGGGGCGTTGGTTAAAAGAAAGCGCACTTGTCCTTGTGTGTAGAGCGCGCAGTTTGCACCTTCGTGAGTTTTAGAGAAGCCAAATTGATGAAAGAGGTCTCGAGTTTTACCATCGAGGGAGTCGGTGGTGAATTCGAGATGATCTATGGCAATAATGCCTAGCGGATTCTTTGTTTGCACTTGAGCTCTCCTGACAAAATGAATGCCTTATTCTTGTCTAAAAGAGATAGGAATTCAACCCGAGGCGCATAGCGTATTTTGCGAGTCATTAGACAGAGCTTTCATAGACAGAAAGTCGTCAGGCACGATACCTTAAGGGGGAGAAAAAAACTGAAAAAAGGCTGATGAAGATCATGACCATTGAAATAAAAAATGGCAACGAGCTGATTATTGAAGGGGGGCTTGAAGCGGGCTTTTCCCTCTACACGGGCTATCCGGGTTCTCCTCTGGCCGATTATTTTAATATTTTGTATCACCGTAAAGACGAGCTTGCCGCTAAAGGCATTCGCGTTGTGATCGCCAATTCAGAAGCTAACGCCGCCGCCATGGCCTCGGGCGCCAAGCAGGCTTCACGGGATTGTTTAGTGGCGATGAAGTCGATGGGACTCCACGTCGCCGCGGACGCGCTCTCGGTTGGAAATTTCGCTGATCCGGGTCCTGGAATTCTTCACCCAGAAAAAGGCACGCTAGAAAAATCGGGCGTGGTGGTCGTTGTTGGAGATGATCCGTGGTCCATGTCGACCTCAACGCCGGCGGATTCTCGCTATCTCTTTAAGCATCTGCATATTCCCTTTCTCGAACCCTCGACTCCGCAGGAACTCAAAGACTGGATGAAAATCGCTTTAGATTTTTCTCGCGAGTCGAGCGTCTATCAAGGAATCGTTTTAACAACTGCTATGGCAGAAGGGGGAGGGCGAGTTGAACTAAAAGAGCACGCCTCTGTTCCAACCGCCAAGCAAGTTTTAGATCCCGCGACTTTTGATCTGCAAAAAAACGTGATGGTGCCACCGAATTCACTTCACGCCGATCGCTCGATGATCTTAGATCGTTTTCCTAAAGTGCTGGCCGCTTATGAGAGACATAATCTCGATCAAGTGCTTGGGAGCCAAACAGCAAGGCTTGGCATGATTAGCTCTGGCGTGATTTATGAAACGCTCAAACAAGTGCTCGAAGAACACGACCTGCTTGATGTGACAAAACTCTATAAGCTCGCGAGTAGCTATCCGTTGATTGAATCCCGCTTAAAAAGTTTTCTCTCAGGCATTGATGTTTTAATTGTTGTCGAAGAAAAGCGCGGTTTTTTAGAAGACGAATTAAAAACCTTGATTCAAAAATTTCAATTAAATGTCACAGTTTTTGGAAAAAAGTTTGGAGATGGTGAAGGCTTTCCGTCTCACGGTGGGCTTAATTATGAATTGATCGCCACCAAGCTTGCAACACTTTCAGCTCATCCGCTCTTTTTAAAATCACTGAATTTAAATTTAAAACCTATGCCTGTGGCGGAGTCTTTGACTCAAGCCCTGCCTATGCGCTTGCCGACTTTTTGCCCGGGCTGTCCTCATAGAGAAACGCTTTCGCTCCTCAAAGATTTGCGTCGAACTTTAAAAGAGGAAGGGATCGATTTGATCACTCACGGAGACGTCGGGTGCTATTCACTTTCATTCTTGCCGCCGTTTAAAGAAATGCACAACCTCTCGGCCATGGGGCAGGGGGGAGCGCTTGGGGCGGGCCTTGATCTCTTTAGTGAAAACCCATCTGTTGTCCTAATGGGGGACTCGACTTTTTTTCACTCCGGCATGACGGATATTTCAAACTCTGTTCAATGCGGTCACCAAATTACTTATATCCTGCTCGATAATGATAATACGGCGATGACGGGACATCAGATGAGCCCAAGCACCGGAATGTCAGTCGATGGTCGCATCAGACCAGAGCAAGACATGATGAATCTTGTGCGCGCTCTCGGTGTAGATCAAACGATGGAAGTGAATCCTAGTGACCGGTATTTTTATCGCTCGCTCTTGAGAGATGTGATTAAATCTCCTGGCGTGAAAGTGATTGTTTCAAAAAAAGAATGTGCCCTGACTTTTCACGGCAAAAAGAAAGCGCAAGAGCGCAAAATTTTTAGTCAGAAAAAAACGCTAGCGATTCAAACCTTCTATCAGATTAATACTGATAACTGCGAAGACTGCCGCGCCTGTGTGGATGCGACGGGATGTCCAGGTCTCACTCAAATTTTTGATGCCTACGGCAGCAAGGTGGCGATTGATCCGCAGATTTGTGTCAGTGATAGCTATTGTACAAAAATTAAAGCTTGCCCAAGCTTTGAGCAGATTGATGTCAGAGATTTTCATCCGACTCTTTATCAAAAAGAAGGAGCTTTACTTTCAACTCGTGAGATTCTCGAGCTGAAAACTCCAAAACTCATCATTGATTTTAATAAAATCGCCTCTGGTCAAGACTTTCGCGTGGTGGTGACTGGGGTTGGTGGTTCAGGAGTAACGACCTTGAGTCGAGTGCTAGCAGAAGCCGCAAAAACCATGGGTGGCAGAGACGATCTTGATTTTAAATTCGTGGATCAAAAAGGTCTCGCTCAAAGAAACGGAAATGTGACGGCGCACTTGGCGGTCTATCATAAAAATAAATCTCATGGAGCGATGACTCCGATTGCGACCGCGGACCTACTGCTTTCTCCGGATCTTCTTGATGGCAGTAAGCATTTACAGTTTTTAAGTTCAACTGGCCTTTTGATTGTGGATGAGAGTTTTCAGATTCCTCTTTCACTGCTGCTTGATGATGGTGTGAAAGAAGAACCTTTAACTGAAGCGGTTCTGGCGGCATCTCTTAAAGATTTACTAGGGGAGCGTTTAGTCAAAAAGCCTTTCAAGCAATTAGCGGAGCGAGCACTTGGTAAATCAGTTTATGCTTCAGCGATGATTTTAGGGGCGGCTTTTCAATTAGGGCGCCTGCCTTATTCAGAGCGTGATATGGAAGAGGCTTTTGGGCGTTCGATGAAATCCACGGAACTCGCGGCAAATTGGCAGGCCTTTGCGCTTGGACGAAGGCTCGTGCTTGAAGATCCGAAAGATATTTTGGGTGAGTATCAGCGCAGTGAAAAAAGAGCGACTAAAAAAACTTTGCTTGAAGAGAGCTTGCTTGAGAGTTTTCTTCCGTGGCAGCCCAAGAAAATTTTTCTTGAAATGTATCACCGACAAGTAGGGCAACTCGTAAAAATTTATCCTGAAGTCAGTGAAACTTATCTTGCTCAGTATATTCACGATCTTTATATCTATGATCGCGGAACTTTTATTGAAGAGTTTATTAAAGAAGCGGCACAAATAAGACATTATTATCAAGACCCAAAACTTTGGCCTATGGCCTTGCGGGTTTTAGCTCGGACTTACTGGATTAAAGACGAAGTCTATGTTTCCCATTTGATGATTTCTCCTCTGCAGCGTGCACGGGACAATCAAGCTTACGGCAAGCTTGGGACAAGTTTCGTGAAGAGAAGAATCAACCGTCCTCAGTTTGAAGTCTTCGGCAAAAGAATTGAGTTTGATTTAAGTCCGAAAGATTGGATGCTTAAAATTATGCGCCATCTTAGAGTCCTGCGTTTGCTGCTTCCGGCTTGGCACAGAAAAGAAAAACAAATCGCCTTGGAGATTCGGCAAAAAATCCTCGTGGAAGTTCCAAAACTTCCATTGCAGGAGCAGTACTCAGCGCTGAAGCGCCTTGAAAATATCAAAGGCTACCGCGATATCCGTTATGAAAAGGCCCAAGGGCTTGTGACCTTATGAGAGAAGCTGTTGCCGTCGTTTTAATGAGCGCTGATGAGATCTTTATGGTTCAAAGGCAAGAGTATTTGCCGAGTTTTCCAGGGTATTTCAGTTTTCCTGGTGGCTTGATTGACCGTGCCGATGAGGTCGATTCAGGCATTCCTCTCCCGAGCGTTTTTCATCACCTAAAACCGGTGATGGCGAGAGCGCTTTTGCGTGAAGTAAAAGAAGAGTGCGGCATTGATTTAACAGTAGAAGCACTTTTTCGCGTGCGAGAGCTTGGTGAAGCGACCACTCCGAGTTTCAATCCTTACCGATTCAAAACAAGCTTTATCCTCGTTGAGTTAGCGTCTCGCCCTGAGATGAAAATAGATCAAGGAGAAATTAAAAGAGTTTTTTGGCGCTCTCCCAGGGCACTTTTTGAACGCTATTTAGAAGGTCGAATGCTGGCCGTTCCACCGACGGTGGAGCTTTTGAAGAATCTTTCTAAAGACAGTTATTGGCGCCAGCCGACGGTTTTAGATTTAAATTTGCGCTATGATGAAGAGCGTTTGGTCCCAATGATTGAACCGCTCAAAGGTGTAAAACAGTTTTTGCCACTGTCTCATACTTTTCCTCCCGCCAACCGAACCAATTGTTTTTTACTAGGGGATAGACTTTCACTTCTGGTTGATCCCTCTCCGAAAGATGAAAAAGAGTATCGAAAATTATTGCGTTCAATTAGACCTTATAAAATCGACCGCCTTTTTATCACTCATCATCATCCAGATCATCATGAACATGCGCCGGAGCTTGCGAAAGAATTGCGTGTGCCCTTGATGATGAGCGAGTGGACGCGGGATATGATCATGCAGTGCTGGGGACGGTCTTATTTTCGGGGCTCTGATATTAAAATAGTTAAGGACGGCGAGCACGTCACAACTTGGCAAGGTCAAGAGGTGGTCGCTCATCATTTACCAGGCCACGATCAGGGACAGTTAGGCCTTGCACCAGAAAAACTAGACTGGTTTATCGTGAGTGATTTGATTCAAACCATCGGCACCGTTGTGATCGCAGCCCCCGAAGGCAATATGAAATCGTATTTTGAGAGCCTTGAACGAGTGATCTCAATGAATCCTAAAGTGATTTTTCCCTCTCACGGAATTGGGCTTGGTGGAGTTCATAAATTGCAGGAAACTCTTAAGCATCGCAAAGAGAGAGAAGAGCAAGTTCGGGAGTTGATGACTCAGACACAAGATCTTGAAGTGATCTTTCAAGCTATTTATCCAAACCTTGATTATGCACTTAAGCGTTATGCCTTAAAAACAATTGAAGCGCATATTGTGAAGCTGACAGAAGAAGCTAAAGAAAATCGATCAGGTCTCTAAGCTCACTCCACGAATGAAAGTCTGTGCGCTGGCGAGGAAAACTATCTTCTTGGTTGAAATGAGATCTTAGAAGATAAGCTGGAATTTTATTGTCGATATAGGCTTGAATATCGTGTGGACGATCCCCAAAACCCGCTAAGATTTGTCCCGGAAACTTCTTCGTTAATGACGCCAAAACTTTTGATTTATAAGCCCCGTGATTCCAAGGGACGCGGACTCTTGAAAGTTCCAAGTCCCATAAGACGAGGTGCCCTTGTGGGAAGCGATGAAAATTAAGCCATGCACGGGTTGACTCCATCAGAACGTCTTCTCGCGCCGTTAGATAGATGATGCCAATACCTTGGTCTGCCAGCTCTGTTAAATAGTCGGCCGAGAAAGGGAAGGTTTTTTGGGCAGCAATTGGTAGACGCAAAATTTCAGTTTTTGTGGCCGCACTAATAGTTTGATCAATATCAGTCACGATGAGTTTTTGATCTTGAGACCAAACGGAGAGGTGGGCCATCGCTTTATCTGCTTGATACAGGCGGCTTGCAACCAACTCAACTTGGATTTCATAAGTCCCTACTTCAAGTGGAAGAGTAAGTGTTAACCTGCCATAGCCATCTTTGTCCGAGCGAGCGAGACCGACTTCCTTTTGATTCAAAGAAAATCGCAGATTCATATTTTCAAGGTCTGTTCTAAAGGGAATGAGCTTGTCTTTTTCAATCTTGGCCTTAATTTTGACTTCACCACCTGCGACGGCGACAGAGTCATAGAGGCTGATGATGGCTTTTTCTCGCGCTTCAAGAGTAGGGAGAAAGAAGAGGCAAAGAATAAATATTGAGATCAATGATTTCATCTTGAGTGTATACCTTGAGCCGTTATGACGCACAAGGGGTAAAAGCTCAGATTTTTACCCCTCTTTAAGTGTCTGACGTCCTCGTAGAAGTTCGCCTACAATTTCTGGATTGAGGAGTGTCGAAGTGTCACCCAGTTGATCACTTTCACCCTCGGCGACTTTTCGGAGAATCCTACGCATGATTTTCCCAGAGCGCGTTTTTGGAAGCCCTGAAACACATTGTAGAAGATCAATCTTCGCAATCGGCCCAATCATTTTTGTGATGAGATCATTGATTTCTTTTTTGAGCGTTGTGGTATCGGTTTGGCTTTCAAAGATCACATAAGCATAAAGTCCTTGCCCCTTAATGGGGTGAGAAACGCCGACTACGGCAGACTCAATAATCCGCGGATGTTCATTGATCGCTTCTTCAACTTCTGCTGTTCCAATTCTATGGCCTGAAATATTAATTACATCATCAACCCGTCCAGTGATGCGGTATCTTGAGGATTGATCGCGGCGAGCACCGTCGCCAGTGAAATACTTGCCTGGATAAGTTGAAAAATAGGTTTGTTTATAGCGGTCGTGATCGCCGAAAATCGTTCGCGCCATTGAGGGCCATGGGCGCAGCAGACATAAATTCCCTGTAGCTTCTGTCGAGGTGATGATCTCACCTTTTTCGTCTACAAGAGCGGGTTCCACTCCAGGCATCGGATAGGTTGCCATAGAGGGAATACACTCGGTGTGATGAGCGATGGGCGAGATCATAATGCTGCCTGTTTCTGTTTGCCACCAAGTATCGACGATCGGGCATTCAGAGCGTCCAATATTTTTAAAATACCACTGCCAAGCTTCTTCATTAATCGGCTCGCCAACACTTCCTAAAACTTTGAGAGAATTGAGGTTGTGCTTTTTGACAAGCTCAAGTGGCAGGGCTTCGAGTGCTCTGATGGCGGTTGGCGCGGTATAAAAATGCGTGATTTGATGTTTCTCGATCACTTCCCAAAACCGTCCCCCGTCTGGGTAAGTCGGCACACCTTCAAACATGACAGTGGTGGCGCCGTTGAGTAGCGGTCCGTAAGTCAGATAGCTATGTCCTGTGATCCAACCAATATCAGCGGTACACCAGTAAATATCTTTTTCGGCCATTTGAAAAACATTGGCGAAGCTCAATGCCACTTGCACCATATAGCCGGCAGTGGTGTGGAGTAGGCCTTTTGGTTTACCAGTGGAACCCGAAGTATAAAGCAGAAAGAGGGGGTGCTCAGATTCGACAGGAGTGGCTTCACACACAGTTGAACAGGATTGAATTTCTATCTGATAATCGAGATCTCTTGGGGAGTTCATCGTAATTTTCTGCCCCGTTCTTTTAACGACAATCATTTTTTCGATGGTAGGGCAGTGTTGAAGCGCTTCATCACTAATGTCTTTTAAAGGAATTGTTTTATCCCCTCTGAACCCGCCGTCATTTGTCACTAAGAGACGGGCCTTGGAATCTTGAATTCGACTGGCCAGTGCATTGGCAGAGAAGCCGCCGAAAACCACAGAGTGGACTGCACCAATTCGAGCTGCTGCGAGCACACCAATCATTAACTCTGGAACCATCGCCATATAAAAACAGACGACGTCACCTTTTTTGATTCCTTGTTTTTTAAGTAAATTGGCAAAACGACAAACTTCATCATGGAGTTCGCGGTAGGTGAGTTTCCGAGCTTCTTCATTTGGATTATTGGGCTCAAAAATCAAAGCGGTTTTTTCCCCGCGAGTCGGGAGGTGGCGATCGAGGCAATTCTCTGTGATATTTAATTCGCCTCCATCAAACCAGCGAATATTAAGATCATGAAAGTCACCAGATTGAATTTCCGTGAAAGGCTTGCTCCATTTGAAAGTCTCTGCTTGTTCTCGCCAAAATTTATCTGAATCATTAAGAGAAGCGTTGACTTGCTCTTTGAGTTCTAGTGCCGAGTTGATTGTTCTCAAATTTTTATTCATTTCTGTTGATCCTTTTGGTTTTAATCATCATAGCGGGCCATTCATTGGATTGCCAAAAATTTTTGGCACTGGCCCCTTTGTGAACTTTCTTGCAATTTTAAAAGGATGGCCTGTTTAAGGGGATTGAAACTCTTAAAATTCCGTTATTTAGGAGCTGTAGTTTATGATTGTAGTCAAGCTTTGGCCCACCTTTCCGATAAGTTGGGTGAATTGACTGGTACAAAGGATAACCATTGTGAAATTTCATTCAATCATCCTGATGTTCTTTTTTGTCTTCACGTATAACGCTTCGGCAAGACCAGCTGATGATGAAAATCGTTCATTGCAAATTGATGATGCTTCATTAGATGCAATTATTCATAATATTAATCAGAAGAAGAGAGCTGAGCGAGAGAGAGAAAGAGCGAGTCGAAACGAAGAAGTCGAGCAGCGAGTTTCTGATGGCAGCGCTGAAGGTTCTACCCCAGTTTATAATGTCGTTCCGAGGAGTAGACCACGGTATTTTGATTATCGTCGCCAACAGGAGTATTTAGATTTACTTACTAATAGATCTATAGATGAAACAAAGAATCACTCTTGTGTGAGACAATTTATTTCGGAGAATCCAGGTGTAAATTTGACTGAGACAGAAGTCTTTAAGTTCTTTAGCCTTTGTCCACTTTCTGATGCTTATCAACCACCTGTCGCGCCAAATCCTCAAGACCCAGCTTCAAGAAGACTAACTTACGAGCCGACGAGTTTTTGTGATTGTGTGAATGAAAAAAAAATGCAGTCTGACAATTCTACGCTAGGTCCATACAGGCCACTTACAAGTCGTGGTCTGGCCGAAAAAGGTAAGGACATTCAGGATTTAATTATTAGCTTGAACGTAGAGAAGCTAGCTTCTGAGTATCAAGAGTTTGCAGAGAATTATGCCTATATTAAAAATTCTCCTGAATTTCACTCCCTTTATACACGCCCTAAAGGGGATACTGTCGAACCAAACTCTCTCGTGCGTTGCGATCCAGATGAATTAGCCGCCTTGCCAAGCCATTTGGCCGCAGAAAATGTTTGTTCTATTGAAACGGCTGACACAATTCTTGATAATTTGGTCCCGACTTCAAACACTGAGGAAGTCATTTCTGCGGGCCCCATGGCACGAATTCCCGCTGGTCGTGAGGGATTAAGAAAAACTGCAGATATATTTCGTTCTAGCTTGCGCACACGGGGAACTAACTCAAGCCGCCTTCCAACCATTCGCGAAGCCTTAGATAGAGGAAATCGTTTAGCTCCTGCCAACGCCTGTCGCGTTTATGAAGCGGCAACAAATGGTGAAGCATGCGCTGTCAATCGAACAGAGGGTGCTGGCGCTAGCGGTTCAGAAAATATGAATAGCTTAAACCAAGCGACTCAAGATGAGCTTTTTAGGGCCCGCGTGCAAATGACAGAAACACTGACAGGTGTTCTCGATCATTTACATAAAAATAATGGCAGATTAGAAAATTATGATATGCCAGAGGGTTCCATCAATAAAATCAAAATGATTGTGATGACAAATCCATTTCTCCGAAGAGAGTTTTTTCCAAATAAAAAAATTGAAGAAGTTAAGACTGAAGAGATCGTTGCAAAGATGTCGGAACATTTAATGAAAACAATCTATCCAGCGCTGCAAGAAATAATCAAACTCGCACCTGATAAGAAAATTCCAGAAAAAATAGATCTTAACCTTACACTTCAGGCCCTTACTTTAATTAACTATCCAGATTACGTAGAATCATTGAGAGGTTGTCGAAAAATCATCAGAAGAATTAGTAATTTGTGTGAGGCCATTGATAAGGGAAATCAAGATCGTGAGGAACCGCAGATTACTCCATTCTTGCAAAATGCAGAGCTGATGCGTCCCTTAATAGAAGCGAGTAATGGTGAGGATGCAGATGGATTGATTCAGACAATCGTTACGGACTCTTCGCAAGTTGCTTGTAGTGAGTACGGCAGGGCCAAAATGCAGAATAGAGGTCGTATACCTGTTTTTGTCTCGACCTCGGATAGAGTGGTTGATTCGTTGACCGCAGTGATTAGAACTGAGGAAGGTAGACTTAGAGAAAGAAGACCTGAGGATCATGCAACAGCGAATATTACAAGGAATATGTTCGATCGTGTTGCGGGTGGAGAGCGTCCTCCAACAGTTTCAAGAAGTGATTCTTTGGTGGCAGAAGATGCTCGTAGAGAAATAGATCGCCACCGAACAGAACAGTTAGCAACGACTCAAAGAGCAAATGCAGATGAACGGGCGAGAAAAATTGCCGAACTCAGTGGTGATAATAGCAGAGCTAGCTCTCAAACACTCTCTGGTTCCGGTGTGGTGAAAACAGATGATGTCGTTTATAGCTCCAATATGGCGTCAATCGAACGTCCGGCCGAAGGTGCTTTATTTTCTGCTGCACAAGTTAAGGCAGGGCAATCGACTTCTAGCCGAATACGAGAAGAAATGACGGCGGAAGAGATTGCAAAATTGAGTCCCCACGAAAAACGCCTGCTCGATGAACTAGATCGTTTATCGGCTCGTGAAGCTAAGTTGGAAGAAGATCTTCGCCGTTCTGAAAAAGAGCGCGAAGAGATTCGAAACAAAGCGAGACTGGAAGAACAAGATCGATTAATTGCTTCATTGAAAGATGAGTTGAAAAGCTTAAAGACTGAGATGGCAAGCCTAAGCAAGAATTTATCTCCGCCGGCGAAAGCGGCGGCCGAAAAAATAGCAGGGGCAACAACAACTCCAGCTAAAATATCTAATGACCCTTTTCGCTCAGGTTCAAAGCTTGGCGGATCAGAAACAAGTAGTGGTAATTTAGGAAACTCTAGCGGGCAAGTCACCAGTGGTACAGGCCAATCACTCCCAGTTGGTGGTGGTATTCGAACCACAGTTGCCACTCCGCTGATTCCCACTCGAGGCGCTGGTAATTCTGGTATAACCAGTGGGGGAGTCAGTCCATTAATTCTTACGAATCGACTTAATTCTTCAGATGCTTCTATTTCCCAACTTGCTGCAGAATCACAGAATGCGGTTGTCTATCGTCAGACAAATATGGCAGGATTTGTAGAGAAGATTGTTTTTAAAACTGTTGATGGCAGGGTTCTTTTTGAAAATGGGGAGCCAATCATTGAAGAGACTCAGTTGATTGCGATGGAAGAAACTGAGATTCAGGCATGGCTGGCGCGAATGAATCAATCATCTGACGGACGTTTTCCTGCATCGATCACAGAATCTCCAGAGTTGATCGAACTTGAGCGCCGCTCAACTCCAAGCGCTCGCCATAATAACTTGATTGAAGAGATTCAAAAACAGAGAGAATTAATTGGGACTGAAAACTAATTTAAAAAAATCAATTTTTCTCTGCGTGATTTGGGCCGTTTCGGCAGTGTCGAGTTTCAGTCTGAAGGCGGAAGTGGTTTATTCAATGGCCGCGGATCAGTTTCATTTGATGGATCAGGTTTCTCTTTGGCACACTCAAATGCAAACGACAATGCGAGATCATTGGACGAATAAATTTGGATTCCAACAAGCAGATAAGCGCTGGTTCGATGGCTTTGCGACGATTAGGCGCAAGTATGCTAGCCCAGACTCCCTCGTGGGAGCAGGAGATGGTAAATCTCTTTTCAGCCGACCAGAACTGGCCAGAGATCCTTTGCTCGATGTTTTTTTTCAATCTCAAACTCTTGATCAGGCCCTTAAAAGAGCGGAGTCTCTGGTTACAAAAGATGAACACGTTTATTTAAATGATTTTTTCAATCATTACAAAGATCGACTTTCTGAAATCGTCAAAGAAAGTGATCATTTTCGCTCAAGACTTAAAGAGATTAATGATCTCGCCAAAGGGGCTCGTTTTGATCAACATATGAAGCGAATTGATGATTTTCTGCAAATTGAAAAAGATCCAAATCAGATCATTCAGCACCGAGCTTATCTTGTTTGGTGGCCAGCTCAGTCAAGGCCTGAGTTTTCAACTATTGGCCATTATACCTTGATGCGCTATCACCCTCTAAGTCATTTTCCGTCGCTTAAAGAAGATCATGTTTTACAAGCGTTAGTTAGAACTGCTGTACGTCAACTAAGCCCCTTACAAAGAGAGAACCTAAGCCTGCTTTTTCAACCGAAATGTCAGGCGCAAGAGAGTTTACAAGGGCCATCTTTATTCGAGCTGCCGCTCACTCTGGCCCTTTCAAAACTCTATTATGAAGAGGAGCAGCAAAAAAAAGACTTTGTGCTGCTTCGTGAGTGGTCAGTTCATCCTTGGGTGACGCTCTTTACGAAGCTAATTTATCCAGAAATAAAAAGGGCACTTTTCAGTCGAGAACCCCTCTCGAAATCATCTCTTTTGCGCAGCGCAGATGTGTGTCAAGAACTACTTCAGCTGATTGAGTTCGCTCGCCCTCCTATTAAGCCTTAGTTCTCCTCTCAAACTTGTCACTCTGACTTCAAAGGCCCTATGATAGAGAGCAAATCATAGTTCCAAAAAAGTGAGAGTCCATGGCCGTATTATCCACTGACATCGACGGTAAAACTACCGTTTATCAAACTTACCGCGAACACAATTTAAACTTAGTGAACGAATTAAAAAAACGTTTAGAGACGGTTTATTTAGGTGGCGGTGAAGAGGCTTGTAAACGTCACAAAGATCGCAAAAAACTTTTGCCACGTGAGCGAATTTTAAGTGTGCTTGACGAAGGTTCGCCTTTTTTAGAATTAAGTCCCCTTGCCGCTAGCGACCTCTATCCCGGTATCGACGTTCCAAGTGCGGGTGTTATTACGGGAATTGGTCGAGTTCACGGACAGCTTTGTTTATTTATCGCTAATGATGCCACTGTGAAAGGGGGAACCTATTTTCCGATGACGGTGAAAAAGCATTTACGTGCTCAAGAAATCGCCGGTGAAAATCAACTGCCCTGCGTGTATCTGGTCGATTCCGGTGGAGCTTTTCTTCCGATGCAAGATGAAGTCTTCCCTGATCGGGATCATTTCGGAAGAATTTTTTATAATCAAGCTCAGCTTTCTGCAAAAGGCATCGCTCAAATTGCGGTAGTCTGTGGGTCTTGTACTGCTGGTGGCGCGTATGTGCCAGCAATGGCCGACGAATCGATTATTGTGAAAGACAATGGAACCATTTTTTTAGGGGGGCCACCTCTTGTCAAAGCAGCAACTGGTGAAGAAGTCACCGCTGAAGAGCTCGGTGGTGCGGATGTGCACACCAGACAAAGTGGTGTCGCAGATCATTTTGCTCATGATGAAGAAGAAGCTCTTGCCATGGCGAGAGATATTATTAAGTATCTCAATCCTAGTGAAAAAAAACGGGCCCTAAGCTCTCAGAGTACTCCTTTTGTCGAACCCCTTTATGATGTGGAAGAAATTCTAGGGCTTCTTCCAAACGACACTCGCACGCCTTTTGATATTCGAGAAATCATTGCTCGCTTAGTTGATGGTTCTGAGTTTCATGAATTCAAAGCTAACTATGGCACCACACTTGTTTGTGGATTCGCGACAATCTATGGCCATCAAGTAGGGATCGTCGCTAATAATGGAATTCTTTTTTCTGAGAGTGCTCAAAAGGGCGCTCATTTTATTGAGTTGTGTGGACAGAGAAAAACCCCTCTGATCTTTTTGCAAAATATCACTGGCTTCATGGTGGGCAAGCAATATGAGAGTGAAGGAATTGCGAAACACGGGGCAAAAATGGTGACTGCTGTTTCAACTGTCGCCGTACCAAAGCTCACGGTGGTTATTGGTGGCAGCTTTGGAGCTGGAAACTATGGAATGTGTGGACGAGCTTATCAGCCACGCTTTTTGTGGATGTGGCCAAATGCTCGCATCTCAGTGATGGGGGGAGAGCAAGCGGCGAAGGTTCTCTCAACTGTGAAACAAGATGGGCTTAAAGCTCAAGGGAAAAAAGAAATGTCGGCGGCAGAAGTGGCGGCGTTTGAAAAACCTATTTTAGACAAATATGAAAAAGAAGGCAGCGCTTATTATTCAACAGCAAGAGTCTGGGATGATGGAGTGATTGATCCACGAGATACCAGATCAGTTTTAGGTTTGGCCCTAGAGATTTGCCTGAATAAAGAAATCGAAGAGACGAAGTTTGGTCTCTTCAGAATGTAATTTAAAATACAATAATAAAGGATTTCCTCATGACTTTCACAACTAATTTAGATCCTAAAGGCGTCATGACTGTGACCCTCAATAGACCTGAAGTACATAACGCCTTTAATGACGAGATGATCGCTTCACTGACTGAAGCCTTTTTAGGATTTAGCAAAGATCCGGATATTCATGTGGTGGTCCTGCAAGGCGCTGGAAAATCTTTTTGCGCCGGTGCGGATTTAAATTGGATGAAGCGCATGAAGGATTACTCAAAAGAAGAAAATTTTCGCGATAGCGTGGCGCTTTCTCGCATGTTTCAAGCGATTAATTTCTGTCGAAAGCCTGTTGTGGCGAGTGTTCATGGCGCTGCCCTCGGCGGTGGAGTCGGTTTAGTCGCTTGCTGTGATTATGTCGTCGCTAGTGAAGATGCGGTTTTTGGTCTAACTGAAACCAAGCTCGGCCTCTTGCCGGCGGTGATTTCTCCCTTTGTGATTGCAAAAATTGGCGAGTCCCGTGCCCGCGCTTATTTTTTAACGGCGGAAAGATTCAATAGTACACAGGCAAAAGAGATGGGTTTAATTCACCAAATCTCTCTTGATCGTTATTTTCAAGCTGACACCGATAAAATTGTTAATGCCCTCTTGGGTGTTGGCCCCAAAGCTCGAGAGCTTGCGAAAGATCTTATTTTCAATGTCAGAAAACTTATGTCTTCCTCAGATTTCACTCCTGTTGAAGACTTTACCTGTCGCTTGATTTCTGAGGTTCGCACTAGCAGTGAAGGACAAGAGGGAATGGCAGCACTACTTGAAAAGAGAAAACCTCAATGGAAAAAATAACAAAAATTCTAATGGCCAACCGTGGAGAAATCTCAAGACGTGTTCAAAGTACATGTCGAGAGCTAGGAATCAAAATGGTGGCAATTTACTCGGAAGGGGAAGAGTCTCTGCCTCATGCGACTGAAGCAGATCAAGCTTTTTCGCTCGGGAGCGGCCCCCTTTCTGAAACCTATCTTAATCAAAAGAAAATCATTGACCTCGCTCTCAAAACTGGCTGCCAAGCCATTCATCCGGGTTACGGATTTCTCTCTGAGAACTCAAGCTTTACCAAAGCCTGTAAAGCCGCAGGCTTAATTTTCATCGGCCCAACTCCTGAGGTGATGGAGCTGATGGGGGATAAGCAGTCTAGTAAAAAGAAAATGGAAGAGATTCAAGTTCCACTCATTCCGGGCTACCACGGAGATCGCCAGGAGCCAGAATTTCTAAAAGACCAAGCGAAAAAAATTGGTTTTCCCGTCCTCATTAAGGCCTCCGCTGGCGGTGGTGGAAAGGGGATGAGAATTGTTTTAAAAGAAGCGGATTTTTCAAGTGCCCTTGATGGCGCTCGTAGAGAAGCGATGAATGCCTTTGGCGACGATAAGGTTTTAATTGAGAAATACCTTTTGAATCCACGGCATATTGAAATTCAAGTCTTCTCCGACTCTCATGGCAATCATCTTCATCTTTTTGAAAGAGAATGCTCTATTCAGCGTCGTTATCAGAAAATCGTTGAAGAATCACCTTCACCGGCTTTGAATGCAGAACTACGGCAGAAGATGACGGCAACTGCCACTAAAATAACGAGCGCTTTAGGTTATCTTGGAGCTGGAACATTAGAGTTTATGCTCGATGAATTCGGCAATTATTATTTTCTTGAAATGAATACTCGTTTGCAAGTCGAGCATCCCGTCACAGAAATGATTACGGGACTTGATTTAGTGGCTTGGCAAATTTTAGTCGCGGAGGGTAAGCCACTTCCTTTAAAGCAAGAGCAAATCATGAGTCGCGGTCATGGAATGGAAGTTAGATTGTACGCCGAAGATCCAGACCAAGAATTTCTTCCAAGCACTGGGACAATTAAAGCGTTCGGTGACTCAGAACTGAGAGATTGGCGCCTTGATACCGGCTATCGCAGTGGCAACGAGGTCAGCACGCAATTTGATCCGATGATTGCGAAGCTGATTGTCTGGGGGGAAGACCGCGAGCGGGCACGACATAAACTCATCCAGCTTCTGAAGCAGATAGGTCCGGTAGGACTTGTGACTAATCGCCATTATCTCGCTCGTATTTTGCAGCATCCAGCTTTTATTGATGGTGCAACGACGACAGACTTTGTGGTTAAGCACAAAGATTCACTTAAACGCTCGCCTCCAACGGACGAGGCCCAAGCACGAGCACTGGCCCTAGCGCTATTAAGTCCTGAACAAAAGACGATTGGTGCGATAATGAATTCTTCGAATGTCTCGGGAGCTTGGGATCAATTGAGTGGATTTAGAATGGGAGGACGTCTATGAGAAAGGAATGGACCGTAAACGGCGAGCCGATTCAATTTGAAGTCTTAAAACAAAATGCCAAAAGTATAAGCTTAAAGTTTAAAGAGAAAATTTATCATTACTCCCTTCGTGAAGATGGCTCACTTGAAACGGATCAAAACGAATTGATTATTTCCCTCAGAGCGGGAGATGATTTTCTGATTGATGGGGAAGATTTCAATCTCGTGCGCTCAAAACCTGCTCGCCTAGCCGCTGGTAAAAACGCCCAGGGTAGTTTGAAGTCTCCAATGCCCGGTAAGATTTTGAAGATCTTTGTCGAGCTTGGCCAAGAAGTTGATTTAGGTGAACCACTCCTTGTGCTCGAAGCAATGAAAATGGAACACACAATTAAAGCTCCCATCGCTGGCACCGTTAAAGGATTGCCATTTGCTGTTGGTGAGCAAGTGAAATCTCAAACAGAACTTATTCAACTTCAAGCTCTTCCAGCAAAGGAGCTCGCGACATGAGTTTTATGCCTTTCACTGCCAAAGATCATCCTCCTATTCGCTTAGTCGAAGTTGGGGCGCGAGATGGCCTACAGAATGAATCACAACTGGTTTCAAGTGCAGATAAAAGTCAGTTCATTCAACTATTGGCGGCTTCTGGCTTGAAGACCATTGAGGCCACCAGTTTTGTCCGATCTGATAAAATTGCACAAATGGGAAATGCTAAAGAGCTCTATCAATTACTCACAACGTGGGCGCCAAATGAACTCAATTTGCCCTGTCTTGTTCCAAACTTGAGAGGACTAGAAGACGCCCTCAGTGTTGGAGTCAAAGAAATTGCGGTTTTTACCGCGACCTCTGAGAGCTTTAATAAACAAAATATCAACGCTACAATTGCCGAGTCATTCGAGCGCATTGAACCTCTCTGTATTGAGGCGAATAAATCAGGACTGCGAATCAGGGCCTATCTTTCAACCGTCTTTGGCTGTCCGTATGAAGGCGTGACATCAGTGGATCAAGTCTATCGCATGGCCGAAAAACTTTTCTCCTTCGGCGCCTATGATCTTTCCCTAGGGGACACTATTGGAGTTGCCCATCCTGTGCAGGTCTATGAGCTTTGTGAAGGCCTAAAACAACGTTTTGATCTCGATCAATTCTCCATGCATTTTCATGATACTCGAGGCCGAGCTCTCGCGAATATCACCGCCGCCCTCGCTGCAGGAGTGACTTCTTTTGATGCTTCGGCCGGAGGCCTTGGTGGTTGTCCCTACGCCAAAGGAGCGACGGGAAATGTGGCCACTGAGGACGTCGTCGATTTATTTGAGAGCATGGGCGTTCAAACTCATGTGAATTTAGAGAAATTGGTGGATGCTTCAAAATTTATTTTACAAAAACTTGGAAAAGCTTCAGCTTCAAAAGCGCATCAAGCTTTTCTGGCAAGGACTAAATCATCATGAGTTCAGCAGACTGCTTAGTTAAAAAAGACGGATCTTTTCTTTGGATCACACTCAATCGTCCTGAAGTCTCAAACGCCATCTCAATCCCGATGGTGGATATTCTCTGCCAAGCGATTCATGACGCTGACGATGACGACGAAATTAAAGTGGTCATCATCACGGGGGCGGGGAAAAACTTTTGCGCCGGGGGAGACCTCAATTTGATGAAAGAGCAAAAAGGCATGTTTAGTGGCGATGGTCCCGAGCTGGCCCGTCGCTATCAAAAGGGGATTCAACGCATTCCCATGACTTTGGAGCGTTTTCAAAAACCACTCATTGCCATGCTAAATGGAGCGGCGGCCGGGGCAGGTTTAGACCTCGCCTGCATGTGTGATATTCGTTTGTGCTCTCCTGAAGCCAAATTCACTGAAAGCTTTTCCAAACTCTCGCTTGTCCCAGGGGATGGAGGAACATTTTTTCTCCAACGTATTGTCGGTTATCCAAAGGCCATGGAAATGTTTCTCACCGCCAATCTCTATGATGCCGATCAGGCGCTAAAAATGAACTTAGTTCATGAGATTTCTGCTGATAAAGAATTAAAGACTCTGCAAGAACTGACTTTAAAATGGGCGAAGACCATTGCCTCCCGCTCATTATTAGCGCAGAGGTACACTAAGATGGCGCTTAAGCGCGCGGGGACTGAATCTTGCTTTGATCAATTAGATCTGCTTGCTCATTTACAAGGTTTGGCCCAAAGATCTGATGATCATATAGAGAGAATGAATAAGTTATTCTGATGTTTACAGACAGAACCAATCAAGTAAGAATTAATTCAAGAGTTAATTTTTTGCTTGGGAGCTTGATTGAGTTTGTTAAAGGCTTGGCCTTTTCTCTTCATCATCAGCTGTAGTTCCGTCCGCTTCACGAGTGACGGAAGTTTGCCAGTTTTTATTTCCCCACAACCAGAACACACCGATTCTTTTCAGATCATTGGGAAGAAACCCTTTTATTTTTTTGGTTTGATTCCGCCCGAGTTTGAGGTCAGTTTAGACAGTCAAATTCGAGAAGCGGGTTATTACTCAGCGGCCAATATTAAGATCCAGCAAGAAAGAAACTCTCACGATTGGTTAATGGCCGTTTTAAGCTTCGGCCTTTATGCCCCTATTAGCTATGAAGTGACGGGATTTGGTTTGAAAGACAGTGAGAGTCAGTTGTGATGAAATTTCTTTCACCATTTTTTCTCTGCTTTATTTTATTCCTGCTCTCGTCTTGCACCCACTCTCTTAGTTTAGTGGCGACTGGTTGCCATAGTGAAGGTAAGTGGGGAGTGAATGGTGAGGGACTGGAGCCTCTTTATCAAAAAAAAATCTGGACTCATCCTGGAAAAACAGAAGTTAGATTAAATGAGATTCTTAAAGAGACCGATCTTAATTGTCGGACATTAGAGAGTCTCGAGGTGAATTTTGTGACTGATTTCTGGGATGGCCTCTCTAGTTTGTTGCCAGGATTTAAAAGACAAACTCTTATTATTAAAGGAATTGCTTTCTCCCTCAAGGAAGAGGATACGCCAGGGATAGGCCCCTAAGGAACCTCGTTCATGAAGAGAGAGGATGGCCATGGATGGCCTTTTTTTGGTTTTGTTTAAGATTGGATTAGGCACCGTTGATGGGTAGACCAAGTGTGATGAGTACGTTACCGTTTTTCTATAGAATTTATTTTTTATCGGGGGATTTATGAAAAGACTAATCTTACTTTGTATGATGATGCTTAGCTTGCCAGCTATGAGTGCAAGTTTAGAAGAAGCTCAAGCGCTTTTTGCAAAAAGAGGAGAGAATCCAAATTTTGCTCTTCAGGCTGCCGATATGTATCGCTCACTTGCGACGCAAACAAGAGATCAAGAAGTTCAAGCAGAGATGAAATTGTTTGAAGCTCAAGCGATTTATTTCAGCGCTTATAAAATGCCAGCTAGTCCTAAAAATCCAAAACTCGCGGCTTTTGAAAGAGGCTATGAAGCGGCAAATCTTGCGGTCACTTATTTCGCCCGCACAGGAAATAAAACCTCTGAAGCTAAGTCACTTTATTGGTATGGCTCAAACCTTGGTAAATGGGGCGAGACAAACGGTGTTTTAGCTTCTCTTAGAAAATGGCCGGAACTTAAAGAGAAGACTTTAAGAATTCGCCAGCTTGATCCTACCGTCTATGATTATGGTGCAAATAGAATTCTTGGTAAGGCCTATTTAAGTGTTCCATTTGAGTCAAATGAAGAAGGCCTCGCGTTTCTACAAGAATCTTTTGACCAGACTCTTGTGACGATTCCAAGTGAAGACATGACAATCAGTCGCAATCCAGTCAACAACTCATACTTGCTTGATGCTTATATGAATCGCAATCGAGTGGCCCAGTTCTGTCCATTGTTTGAGAATTTCGATGACTACTTATTTGCTGGCGAAGAGCTCTGGAGTGAAATTTCACCAGACCTCATCCCTGAAACTTATATTGAACAAGATAAGTTTGAAAAAGATAACGAGCTACAAGATTTTTATGCAAGTAACTGCTAAGGCGTTTTTGAGACCAGGGGTAAAGTTCTTACCCCTTTTCTTTCTTGCCCTTCCTTGCTTTGCAAACCTTAAGCCGCCACTTTCTCTTCCTTCGGCGCGAGTCCTTCCTGTGGGAGTCAGAACTTTCAGTTTGAAAGGGGTGATTGCTGAGGGGAATGAAAAAATCAATAATTTCGGCCAGCGACAAGTTCTAGCAGATCCTTTTTTTCAAGAGCTGGACTTTGCAACGATTAAAAAGGGGACTCTTGATCCGCTCGATCTCGCTTCTATTCAAGCTAAAATGGATAAGCTCGGGGCGACGGATAGCGATAGTTTCGGCCAAACCTCAGGTGTCGTAAATCTTAAAATCAATGCCACCGTTCCCGTGATGGCCTATGGTCTTACGAAACGTATCACCGTCGCAGTTGCTGTCCCTTATACTCGCTCTAGTTTGAATGTTGATACAGGAGTAGTTCAGCGCAACCGCGAACTCTATGATGCTTTTCGTTCTGAATTACAGGCTTCGGGTGTTTCTTTAAAGCTTCAAGAGCTCGATCAAAAATTAGCTGATCCCATCAATTATAAAATTTGGGATTATGGCTATCAACCTCTTGTGAGCCGGAATGCCAATAATCTTGGTGATATTAAATTGATTGGTCGTTATCAAGCGATGGAGAGAGATTTTCATAATCTTACGTTCTCAACAGAAGTAAGTCTTCCTACTGGTCGCACCGCCGATGTAAACAGAGTTATTGATATGGCCGGTGGCGATGGGCAAGTCGACTTAGGCTTGTCTTTGAATCACGACTGGCAATTCTCTGAGAGATGGTCACTTTCAACGGAAATTGGTCATACGATTCAATTTGCTGATGAGATCGACAAAAGAATCCCAGAGCGTTTTGACAGTTCTCTCTCGCCAGATATCGATAGTGCAGTTGCTCGCAATCTCGGTGATATGAGCCGAGTCATGGCAGCCATTAAGTGGCGAATGGCGGGCTTTTCATTCGGTAGTGGCCTTGGTCTTCAGTATAAGAAACGGGATCGTTACCGCGGAAGTGGAGAGATCGCAGCTTTTCGCTATGGTTGGATGGAGCAAGACAGTGTTCAAAATATGCAGTCTGCTCAAGTGAGCCTTGGCTATGACACTGTGGATTTGTATCGCAGTGGAAAGTTTATGGCGCCGATGTCAATTAGCATCGGACATTCACGAGTACTTGGGGGCAAGAATATTGTTGTTGATCCTCTCACGACCTTAGACTTTGCTTTGTTCTTTTAGGAGTCCGTATGAAATGGCTTTTGTTATTAGCTTTATGTTTTTACGGTTGTGGTCCTCAAGCGGATTCTCGCAAGGTTGATTCCAGTCGTTTTGGATTCAGTAATCTCAATTTTCTTTTTCCTGATAAAGAAATTGATCCCGAAATTCGCTCACTCACACTTCTTAATTTCCCACTTGAAAAAGATGTGGTGGGCTTTAGCTATAAGCCGCTTGAACCTGATTGGACGACTGTTTTTTCATCAATTGATTATGGAGATAAGGTTCCGTACGGGATTGCCAATAATTTAAGCTCATTTCAAAAAACGGCATTGGTGATTTATTTCGTCTTGGTTTCTGGTGATGTACGGAATTTTAGTTATGAAGCTATTCATGAACTCAAAATTAAGCGCTCAAAACTCAATGCTGAGCTTAAAGAAATTTTTGACCAATTTCCTTGTTTCGCCGGCTTGAGACCTAATCATCGTCGTTGCTACCTCACTCAAAATGATCTTTCAGAAGAGGTTGCAAGTTATGCTTCAAACTGTACGGCGCTAGAAAGACGGCAATGGATTGATCCCACGGCCGAAGAAGAGCAGCAATTTCAAGAGGCAGTTGCTCTCTGCCATGAGCGCGACGGCGGCAAGCTTGCGGCGCTTGAGCAAGAAATCAATCATGAGGATGATATTAGGGAGAAGGCCAAGGGAATTGTGCTTGATTTATTGGCGCAAGCTGAGCAGCATGCAAAAAGTCTTTTTGTGGCCACTGGAGCAACGAAAGGCGAGATCGATTCTGTGAATGGCAATCAGTCCTTCATTCAGATGAATGAAGAGCGCACGGGCTTCACCCAGTTTCAATTGGCGATTGATTTCAATATCGGCAAAGGCTACGAAGTTTTTAATCTTGAGAATGGAAAGATTCGCGACCTGACGTATACAGAGATTGCCCCTGGCATTATGGAGTTAAGATTTAAACTCTATAATGATATTTACTGGTTTGAAGCGGAGCTTTCCACAGACGTAAATGATGTTTATGATTTGCGTTTTTCAGGTGATATCTATTCGCATTTTAATGATGGCACTGTTCGAAAAGGTGTGATGAAAATCGAGATGGATTTTAAAGAGTCGCTCTAGTCAAGCCTAGTCGTCGAGCCCATCAATCAAGTTTTGAAAGAACTGACTCTTATAGTCCTCGACTTCCTCGGGGGCTAAATGCCCGAACTGGGTTCTATCTTGATGGACCATCAGATTGGCTTCAAAATAAGGCATTAAAAAACGACTCAAATATCTTGGTGTCATTTTTCCAAAGAGCTTGCGCTCCTTACAATAAGTCATAATGAGTCGCTCTTGTGCTCTCGTGATTCCCACATAACATAAACGTCTCTCTTCTGATATATCTTCACCGAGGGTGATGGTTTTTTTATGGGGGAGAGTTTCTTCTTCAACTCCCACCATAAAGACGATGGGAAATTCGAGTCCCTTAGAAGAGTGAAGTGTCATGAGAGTGACTTCATTTTTTCTAATATCGTCGTCTTCGCCTTCCTCAGGATTGTCTTGGCGGTCTTGTGAGTCTTGTAAAAGAAGGCGCTCAACGAATTGGCCAAGATTTTTCTGTGTCGGGTGATATTTTTGGTAACGAGTGGCCGACTCAAGAAAATTCATAACGTCATTGCGTCTGCGATCCGCTTGTTTGGGATTATCGTATTGCTTATTAATGAATTCAAAATAATGGATCTTTTCAATTAAAACAGAGATGGCCTCTGGCAGACTTTTCACTTCAAACTCAGTTTTCATCTCACGGATAAGTTCTAAAAACTGACGAATAGGGTTCTCTTGTTTCTGTGCTGTCTGCGGATACTGCTCCATTGCCGCAAAAAGAGAAATTTTATGCTCGTCGCTTAAAGCAACAAATTTTTCCAGCGTGACAGTTCCGATTCCTCGGTGGGGAATATTGAGAATCCGCCGGAGGGCCATTTGATCATTGGGGTTATAGATCACACAGAGATAGGCAATTAAATCTTTGATTTCTTTTTTTTCGTAGAATTTTTGTCCGCCGATAATTGTATAGGGAACCTGTGAGAGACGCAGTTCATCTTCAATCGCCTGAATTTGAGTATTACTGCGATAAAGAATCGCCATGTCTCCCAGATGCCCGCCCTTTCCTTGATGCTGAACAATCTCTTCGACAATCACCTGCGCTTCGTGATCTGTGTCGGCCATTTGCCACAAAAGCGGCAGATTTGAACTTTGTTTCTGTGTCCACAGAGTTTTTTGTTTGCGCTTTTCATTCTCGGCAATCACGGTATTGGCGAGATTTAAAATCGGCGCGGTCGAGCGATAGTTTTCTTCAAGTTTAATAATGGCGGCATTAGGGTAGTGGGATTCAAAGGAGAGGATGTTTGCAATATCAGCTCCTCTAAAAGAGTAAATCGCTTGGTCGTCATCTCCCACCACGCAGAGATTATTATGAGTCTTGGTTAAACAAACCACTAAGCGAAACTGCAGAGGATTCGTATCTTGATACTCATCAATCATGATATAGCGGAATTGTTCCGAGTAGGCAGTGGCGACTTCGGGAAATTCCTCAAGCACTTTGACTGTGAGAAAAAGAATATCGTCAAAATCAATGGCGTTATAAAATTTCAGTTTATCTTGATAATAGCTATAAACATAATTCGTGACATGATCGTAGGGATTTTCTGGATCAAAAAGCGGGGAGTCGGCATAGTCATAAGCGGTGATGGCGCGGTTTTTCGCTTGGCCTATTTTTGAGAGAATAAGTTTGCGGTCAAAATTCTTATCAGACTTATAAGTTTTAAGCGCCTCTCTGATCACACCCATCTGGTCACTGGTATCATAAATGGTAAAACTTTTGTGATAACCTAGGCGCTCGATTTCTTTTTTAAGGATGCGCACACCGAGCGAATGAAAAGTCGCCAGAGTCAGCCCCTTTGATTTTCTACGACCAAGCAACGTGATGACTCGCTCACGCATTTCTTTGGCGGCTTTATTAGTGAAACTCACCCCAAGGATTTGTTTGGGGTCGATGTCGAGGTTATCCACCATATTGGCGATGCGATAGGTGATGGTGCGGGTTTTTCCACTCCCGGCCCCTGCCAGAATAAGCAGCGGCCCCTCGATTGTTTCAGCCGCTTTTCTTTGTTCGCGGTTGAGACCTGAGAGTGAAATCATGGCGATCCTTGCGCCCCGTCGGAGCCTCTTTGAGAAATGATGCTTATTCTAGGGTTTCCGCCTTGCAACGTCCAGTCTGAACGCTTTTCAAAAACTGGCCCTTAGCCTATGATAAACCCAATTTAATAGGCTTACAAAAGGGAGACTCAAATGGACTATCGCATTGAAACAGATACTATGGGAGAAGTTAAGGTTGAAGCTTCGCGCTATTGGGGAGCTCAAACTCAGCGCTCACTGCAAAATTTTAAAATCGGAGGTGATCGTTTCCCAAGAGAGATGATTAGGGCCCTTGGGATTTTGAAAAAGGGAGCTGCTCTCACTAATTTAAAACTTGGAAAACTATCAGAAGAAAAAGCCACGTTGATTGCAAAAGCTTGTGATGAAGTGATCAATGGAAATCTCGATGAGCATTTTCCTCTCGTGGTTTGGCAAACAGGTTCTGGTACACAGACAAATATGAATGCCAATGAAGTGATTTCAAACCGCGCTATTGAAATGGCAGGTGGGGAGAGAGGAAGTAAGAAGCCTATTCATCCTAATGACGACGTCAATAAATCACAAAGTTCAAATGATACTTTCCCAACAGCGATGCATATTGCTGCGGTTGAGCGCATTGAAGATCATCTGCTTCCAAGTCTTGATCTACTCACAAAAACTCTCGAGAAAAAAACTCAAGACTTCAACGATATTTGTAAAATTGGTCGAACCCATTTAATGGACGCCACTCCTTTAATGCTTGGCCAGGAATTCTCAGGCTATGTTCAACAATTAAAAGCCGCCAAAAAAGCGATTCTTGCGGGTCTTGAAGATTTACGAGAACTCGCTCTCGGTGGAACCGCCGTGGGCACTGGTCTTAACACTCACCCTGACTACGCGGTTATGGTGGCGGCTGAAATTTCAAAAATTTCTGGTCATAAATTTATCACAGCTTCGAATAAGTTTGAATCTCTTGCCGCTCACGACGCCATCGTTGGTTTCTCTGGCGCGCTTAAACGCCTTGCCGCTTCTTTGATGAAAATCAGCAATGATGTGCGCTGGCTAGCTTCCGGCCCTCGTTGTGGTCTGGGCGAACTTTTTATTCCTGATAATGAACCAGGCTCAAGCATTATGCCTGGTAAAGTCAATCCAACTCAATGTGAAGCTATGACGATGCTTTGTGTGCAAGTCATGGGCAATGATGCCGCTATCGGTTTTGCAGGCTCTCAAGGAAATTTCGAGTTGAATGTTTTTAAGCCGGTGATGATTCATAATCTTCTTCACTCAATTCGTTTGCTCGCTGATGGCATGATTTCGTTTAACGATAACTGTGCTGTGGGAATTGAACCGAATAGAGAAGCGATTCAGCGCCACCTCGAAAACTCATTGATGCTTGTGACGGCACTTAATCAGCATATTGGTTATGACAACGCTGCAGCAGTGGCGAAGAAAGCCCACAAAGAAGGACTCACTTTGAAGCAGGCGATCACTGCTCTAGGTCTTATGACGGAAGCGGATTTTGATAAATTTGTCGTCCCTGAAGAAATGACGAGACCATAATGACGATGCAGGAAAATGAGCAGACAGTTTTGTGGCAACCGTCCCGTGACGGCTCCTCGAATTTAGAGAAATTCATGGATGAGATCGCCCAAAAATACGGTCTCTCTTTTCCTGATTATCAAAGCTTTCATCGCTGGAGTGTGGAGCACACGGAAACTTTTTGGACTGAACTCCTGCGCTTGAGCCCCATGATCTATTCAGGTAATTTAAGACCGGCCGTTTTAGATAAAGGCTTCACTGCGGATCTAGTTTATAATTGGTTTCCAGGCGTGAAGCTTAATTTTGCTCAGAATCTACTGCGGGCAAGGTCTAAAGAAGCTCCGGTCCTAAGCTTCATTCATGAAACTGAACTTCAGCACACTCTTAATTTCGGTGAACTCACAGAGGTTGTCTCTAAACTTCAGCAGGCGCTAAGACCCTTTATAAACTCAGGAGAGGTACTTGGGGCCTATATGCCCAATATTCCAGAGACTGTCATTTCGATGTTGGCGGCGACTTCTCTCGGTGGTGTGTTTACATCGACAAGTTGTGATTTCGGAGTCGAAGGTGTGCTCGATCGTTTCAGCCAATCAAGACCTAAGGTTTTAGTGGTGGCAGCTGGCTACACTTATAATGGAAAGTATATCTGCCAGCGAGAAAAGATTTTAGCACTTTCGCAGCGATTGGATTCCGTGGAGAAAATTCTCGTTGTCGATTTTGTAGGCAGAGGTTTCGATTTTTCAGATCTACCGAAAGCTCAGCTCTTTTCAGATTTTTTAAAGCCTTTCCGAACACAAGAAGTTGAATATACACAGACGCCTTTTGATCATCCTGTTTATATTATGTACTCCTCTGGAACGACAGGAAAACCTAAGTGTATTGTTCACGGGGTTGGTGGCGTTCTCTTGCAGCATTATAAAGAACTAAAACTGCACACTGATCTAAAACCACGAGAGAAGCTTTTTTATTTCACCACCTGTGGTTGGATGATGTGGAATTGGCTTGTCAGTGGATTACTTGTTGAAAGTGAAATTGTCCTTTATGAAGGCTCTCCGGCTTTTCCGAGTTTAAAAGATTTCTTAACCAAACTCGATGGTCTCAGTATCGAAGTCCTGGGGACTTCTCCTAAATTTCTAAAAGCTTTGTCAGATGACCAAACATCTATACCTAGCTTTAAATCTCTCAAAACGATTTTAAGCACGGGCTCTCCTCTGTTGGCCGAACAATTTGATTATGTTTATCAAAACTTTCCCTCGAAAGTTCAACTCGCAAGTATTAGCGGTGGTACTGATATTTTAGGATGCTTTATGCTCGGGAACCCTCTGACACCAGTGGTGAGAGGAGAGATTCAAGGGCCAGGCCTTGGGATGGATGTCTCTTCTTTTGATACTCAAGGTTTAGAAATTCTTGATAGAGAAGGGGAGCTTGTTTGTCGCAAAAATTTTCCAAGCCGTCCTTTGAGATTCTTAAACGATGAAGGGAATGAAAAATTTAAAGAAGCTTATTTTCAGAGCTACCCCGGGGTTTGGACTCACGGAGATTTTATTACACTCACAAGTCGCGGGAGTGTTCGTGTTTACGGGCGAAGTGATGCGACTTTAAATCCTGGTGGTGTGAGGATTGGGACGGCCGAAATCTACGCTCAAACCGAGACTCTGAGCTTTATTGAAGATAGCCTCTGTGTCGGACGTCCATTCGAAGGAGATGTTCAAGTGATGCTTTTTGTGAAGCTCAAGAAGGGTCATCATTTAACAAATGAGTTGATCAAACAGATTAAGCTCACAATAAGAGAGAAGACTACACCTCGCCATGTTCCGTCTCATATTTTATCTGTCAGGGACATTCCTTACACTAGAAGTGGCAAAAAGATGGAACTGGCGATTACGAGACTTTTAAGTGGAAAGGAACTCACCAATTTGGAAGCCATCGCCAATCCAGAATCTCTTGAAGATTACCAACAACACATAAAAGACTTATAGGTTTGATGGTCGGTATTTCTGAGCTGGCTTTCGAAAATTATGAACAATGGTTCTAGACCAAGTATTTAGAAGCTGACCGTTCTCAGAATCAATCCAGGCCTTAAAGGAAGTGATTTCTCCATCTTCTTTTTGATAGGTCAACGTGACTTCTTCCACGTAGCGATAAAGTTTTTCAGAGGCGAGAACAATTTGTTCGTCGTGCTTGATAAAAAGTTTCGTCTCAGGACTTTGAAATTTCATCATTTCTTCGGCGAGACTTTGCTCCCAATCCGCACTAGGTTCATTGAGAGGGCGAAGATCTAGAGATTGTCGGTTAAGAGTTCCGACGATCTTTCGCTTTTCAAATGTCTCTTCTGGTGATTTTGTCGGAATACTTGCTGGGCGACGTTCAGGTTGAGCCGCCTTATCGTCGGCCATAGAACCTAGAAAATGTTCTTCTTCTGCTGTTGGTGATCGCTTGCTCAATTGATCTGCTTGCTTTTCGTAAACCTTCCATCTCCCATCAGGGGCCTGTGTTGTCTTGAAATAATCAGTGAAACCAAATCGCCAGACAAGTAGCGCTACAAAAATAACTGAAAGAATAAAGGCCATCTTTTTCATTAATCAATCACCGTGAATCGGAAATTAATAATTTTAAAGGGTCTGTTTCCTGCAAATTCGTAATCTTGGTAATCGTCATTATTATTTGTCGAATCATGCCAGCAATCATCACAATTTGTGAATCTCACTCGCAGGCGACAATTAAAAGTCGTTCCGGGCGGAGTTTTCTTATTTACTTCCATGAAGAGAATATTCGAGATATTAAATTCGGCCGTACCTGATGTTCCCGTAATGGTTTCAGCATAGGTTTTCTTAGGATTGAGTTTTGAGATCGTCGCCTTATCAACACCTTTTAAAAAGCGAATGAAGCAGCTCTTTTGTTTCTGATCTCCACCAAGACAATCGTTGGGCTCTATCCCTGGAATTCTCGTTCTATAAACCTGTTGATTGACCCATTCGGTGGTATTGCCAGTGATATCCTGAATAAAACAAACAGGTGCGATTTCTTCTTGAGCTTCGCGACCATTGTCTCTAGTAATATAATCACAAGCTCCAGGTGCACCTTCTCCAGCACTTAAGTCGGCAGCACCCTCTGAGTCCAGAGGGAAACTATCTCCTAAGTTATTACACATTTTTCCATTTTTTGTATGGTCCCAATCGTTTGCGAGGATTTCAACTCCGGCAATGGCAGAGTTGGAGTCGTTATAGAGATTGAGGGCGACCCCGACAAATTCACCGGGACTGATTCGGGCATTTCCATTATTAAAGGGGAGATCACTCTCAATTTGATTTGAAATGCTCTCAGTGATTTGCCCAGAAGATGTAAGAGACTCAAGTGCTTGGACCATATCCTGACGATCATCAAAAACAAAGGCCTGTGCCCGTCCTTCACGTGGATCAAGCTTTAAAACATTTTTAGAGACAAGCTCCGACTTTACTCTGTTTGAGATAGACGTGTTGATATTGCCTTCACCTGCAATCGAGTTACGATTGGTATTATATGTTCTAAAGAGCAAGAGACCGTAATCGTCGAGAAGTCTTTCGATCGTGTCTTGTTGAATGACTTTACCTTTGCAACGTGGAATCAGTGGATCGCCAAAAATTTTCAACTGATTCTTTGCTATGGTCTGAGCAAAGCTTCTGTAACTCAGTGGCTTAGCAGTCCGAATCCACTCGAGACTATTGAGACTGGAAATAGCAAGATTGAGATTAGCGTTGAGATTGACCTGCCCCGTAGCATTATGATCACTTCCTCTGGAAGTAAGATCTCCAAGCTCTGCTAAAGTTTCCATCATTAAATATTGAACGGAGTCAGTTGCCTCTCGGTGAGACATAGAACATTCTTTTTTAAACATTTCTGTTAAGGCGACTAGATAATGAGAAATAATTTGACCTGCGTAGTGAATATCTTCAAAGCTTCCCGTTGGTCGATTGGGGTCATAGCTTAAAAAGGCGGGGTAGGAAAGTCTGCCTTCTCTGGTGGCACTAATTCCTGGAGCATGAAGTTGATCATTTTCTTTTAACGGCCTTGATTGTCGGATAAATCGCCCCAAAGCCCATTCACCGAAATGAGTTCTGCCATTCATGAGATAGCTATAATAATCAGCGATACCCTCGTTAATGGCACCAGCTTCGTCATAAAATAAATAGCCGAGGTCAGTCTTGATTGTTACCCCAGCTGCTTGGTTGCGATAATTCATTTTGACCATATTAAAAGCATGGGCGATTTCATGGTAAACAACTGTGGGATCTTGGCTGAATTTTAAGTTGGTAAAGACTGAGTCCTCTCCCATGGAAATGGTAAAAGTCGCTGGGCTGAAGAAGGCGTTGTCTTTGACTCTTGAATCAGCAAGGGCGACGAGGGGAGTTGTTCTCCAATGTGCTTGATTGGTATAGAGTGTTCCTGGAATCGCAGTTCGATAATTTATGGTAGAAGGCCCTGAAGCACTGAATGTTTTGTTGAAGTAAATACTTCTGAGGTTGTCGTTATAGCGATTGATCATGCGTTTCATATGGCCAAAAGTATTGACCTGCAAAAATTCGCTACTATTAGTAGGATAGGCCCATTTTGTCGAAGGTGATTGAAACTTATTGGAGGGTTCATCTTTTTTTACTTCAAAACAAATTGTGGGTAGGCTGAAGCACTCGCCCTCAAGAAACTGGCGGTCTGTGATGTATTCTGTTCTTGAAGTAAGATAAAGTGCGAGATTTGTATCGGGTGTTAAGTTCTTATTTCCCGACAAAATAATGGGATTGTCTTCGAGGATTCTACCGAAGCCTGGAGCAACGGTGCTGGGGTCGTTATTAACTCCAGTGGCCCCTCCACGAACTCTGCCGGTGGGTTTTCCACTGTCGCTGATACAACTTGTTGTGAGAGCAAGAATTGCAATCAATGAAACAAAAAGAGACACTCTCTTTTGAAAAGAGTTTTTCTTTTTTGTGAATGAGAAAATGTCCATTTCTCTTCGTTTCATCCGTGTCCTTCTGACTCTAGCTGGTTATTGTGGTCTTCCACCTAACCCTAGGTTTTGAAAATCTGCTGCTGACGGCATGGCCAAACCACCGGCGCCAAATCCACTAAATGGATTTCTATTGGCCTGGTGCTGAGCACGGCATCTGTTGCGAGCGTTTTCGCCGATATTTTGCCATTCGCGAGTTAAGTCACTGACCTCTGCGGTGGTTGTACTGGCAGGGCTTCTGATTGATTGGTTAAGATCAGTGTTAATATTTTTTAGGTTGCGTTCATACTCGGTTTCCCATTTATCTAAGGGAGCGCGCTTTGCTGCATCTATGGCGAGTGCGCGACAGATTTTGTTATTTTCACCTGATATTTCTTTTACTCTATTCTGTTGATCATTCGTTAAAGTGGTACCTTCAAAAGTTGTTTGCTGAGTAGTTGGATTCAGCCGCTGGCGCCAAATCGCTAAATTATCTCCAAAATTTGAGTCCATCAGGGAGTTGGGGAGCTTTATATCATCACCATTAAGATATTTAATGATGTCGGCCCGGTGACTTCTAAACTGTGTAGGGATATTTGTTTCAGAGGCAATTTCCCTAATGAATGATCTAACAACAGGAGCGCCGTCGTCTTTGTTCGAGCGACAAAGTGCCAGATAATCGACACTCGGTCTTTCATTGTTCCTCGAACTCTCAGTCCCTGCTTCTCTTTCATTTTGAACTTGATTACAAATATTATTGTACTGTTGAACCGCGTATTTTGTATTTGGGTCTAGCGAGCGTACTACTTGGCCCATTTCGGTCGCAAGCTTCTTCGCAGAGTAAGGCCCACTACAACCGGCGCCTGGATTATTCGTTCCAACGAGTCCTTCAAACTTTTCACAGAAATCCCCTAGGGCGGAGTCTTGCTCTCCTTGTGCTTGCGCTTGAGCTTGGTTGGCTTGGGCCACAGCTTGGGCAACGGCTTGTTGAGCTCCATTACACTTGCCGCGAATATCGGCCCATTTTTTCTTATTGCCTTCGATCGCTCCTTGAACTTCATACATATATTCATTGATTTCGTTATTGATCCCATCAGCTTGAGTAGCAAGTTGAGCTTGTAGGCTTTCAACTTTTGAGATGAGGTCGTCAAAATTAATTTCACCGCCGCCTCTAAGAAGCTCACCATTTTTAAGGCTCAGTTCTGGCATTGCTACAAAAAGATCCGCAGGGTAGACAAAGTCGGCACCTGAAAAATACTGTGCAAGATACTCGGCATCGGCAATAACAGCTTGGCTGATTTGTTTTAAGATGCCTTCTTGAGTCGCGATCAAGGCTTCAGCTTCTTGGTTAAAAAGCGCCGCTTCAGCTTTGATTTGTCCAGTCTTTCTCACAACGATTGCATCGGCTTCGACAAAACACGCATTGACTTGAGACTTACAGGTATCTGCGTGAGGAAAACAGAAGTTTTCTCCGGAAACATCATACAGATCACCTGAGGAACAGCTTCCACTTGAGAGCGAACGACCTTTACAGTTTAGCACGCGATCTGTGATAGCGTTTTGAATAACAGAAGGAAATGCATCAATCTTGTTTTTATAATCCGCTAAAAGTTTTTTAACTCTTTGTACGTCCTGACTTCTTGAACGATTTGTCGTATCAAGTGTCTCTTGATTTGCCTGAAAAGTTGTGTCGTGATGATAGTTTTGCTCACAGCGGGCAATTGTTTTTTGATAAAGAGAGTAGGGCGTTTCTGTGACTGTTTGCGCTTTTTCGTCTCTATAAGTGACAGTCACTTCATTTCTATATTCAATATCAAGCTGTCTAATATCAATAATCTTCTGATCAAAAGAAGAACTACTATTGAGAATATTTTCTAGTGCCTGACGATAGAGGACGTGGACATTACCATGGGTATTGCCACCGCCGTGCTTAAGTCCATCTAGAATCTGCTTTGAAGAGAGCGCGAGGCCATATTTGTTTCCAGTCACACATTCATAAATATCTTTCTTTCTGAAAAAATCTTCGGCACTGGCAATCGATCGGCTGATTTGTTGACTTGCATCGCTTCTAAGAGAGGGCAATGTAATAGCATTCGGTCCCAAAATTTCGGTGATCTCAGTTTGCACTGAACTCTGTAGTCTTCGAAACTCTGTTTGTTGTTTTTGATACTCACTTGTAATGGCGCTAACTTCCATATTCCCAATCATCAAATCACTCGGATCTGCGGCGAAAAAATCAATTCCATCTTTATGAAGTGAGCTTGAGATGCGGGCCATGACTTTTTCAAAGTCTTGTCTCATACTAACTGAGTCAGCGCTGTATTTTGCCGCTTGATCTTTTAGTGGAGTAAATTCTCGGCGAATGCCAATGAGTCCGCCGCCAACGCCATTGTTTAAAGTCTCGCGACCAATCACATTATGACAAGTAGGACTAAAATAATTGGCGTAGTCTCTAGTCAGTGCTTCATTAGATGGATCTTCTCTTTCGGCCCCACCTTCAAGTCCATGAAGTTCAGCGTAAGTTTTATCCATAGCATCGAGACGAATTTTATTGCGATCTCTAAAAGCTTGAGATTCTTTTTTAAGTTGCGCGATCAGTGTTTGTAGAGAGTTTTGTCGTCTTTGCATGCCCGACATCATTTTTTTTCTCTCACCATCAATACATTGAAGACCGGCAGGAAACTGCGAGTGTTGAGCTTTTGAAAGCATCTGACTGTAGTGAGCTTCATAAGTATCTGCTAGTCGAATAAAGCTTTGAATCATACCAAGGGCACTTGGATCATTAGATTCACAAACTCCCGCCGGAGTAGCACTGCCAGATTCCGGGACAACACATGTTGGGAAAAATTTTGCGGGCACAGTTTTAGGAGCAAGAGAATTCATCATGGCAATCTGTTGTTGCATTTGTGCCATTTGTTGTTTTTGCTGAATAATGGCGCCTGTGATTTGTTGGGTTACTCCAATTAAAATACCTGGAATACTCATCTCTTGTTGTTGCTGTGGAGCTTGTTGAGAATAGATGGGAGTTGTCACCAGCGCAAAACTAGTGGAATAAATCGTCAGCGCTTTTAGCGTCGTCTGTTTCCAATTGGTTTTCTTAGGGTTTACCATCTGTTCCTCATTAGCTTAGAACACTTTCAATAGAGTCCAACTTGTCTGCTTATCGGCCAAAACGACGCTAGACCTGAATTAGATCCTATTTTATTACCTGACCGTTTTGATCCCTAGGAAAATATCTCAAATGAAGCTTTTGTTGGGTAAATAGAGGGCTTGAGGTAGACTAAAAGACATAATTCCAAGCAGTTCCGGTTGTCGATTGAGATAGGCCAGTTTGCCTAAAAAGCATTTCCGGACGCCCAAAATTTGAGGCATATTTAGAGGAGCCAAAGAGATTTGAAGTTAATTGGACAAACCCAGATTTCTCGCACGCTGGCCGGGCTTGGAGACTTTGCTCTGAGCTTTACGGTTTATAATTTATTATTAAGCCAAGAGACCTGGGCGCAAGGTCTGCTTGATTTTGGTGGCCTGTTTGCTCTCTTTGGAAGTTGGAGTTATCCCCTCAAAGCTTATTTTTTCTTTTGCCTCTATCGCTTTTATTTTAGCCTGCTCTTTGGCCTCACTCCCATGGCCTTTTTTCTTGGATTGAGAAGTCCCGTTCATTGGTGGCGCGTAAGATGGGTACAAGGGCTTAAACTCATTCTAGATTTTTTCCTTTTACCTCTGGTGCTGTTTCATTGGGTGACTCTTTGGAGTCGACCAAATGAATTGAGAGGGGAGCAGACACTTGTCGAAAAGCTGCTTGGAATCTCTCTGTCTCAAAAACCTGAAACAGCAGCTCAAAATTTAATGAGTTTTCTGGTCTTTCCTCTTTTTCTTCTTTCTCTTTACTCACCACTCTTAAGTCGACTGACATATTTTGACGGCTTAAAATTAGTAGAATCTGATATTGAATTGTCTACTCCAACTGATTTCCAGCGAGTGAAAATCATGCAATCAGATCGTTTTGGTTTTCAATGGGCTACTGACCAGACAGAGAAGCGTTTTTTAATGATTCCAGACTATCAATTCGTTAGGCAAGGGACTCAATTGCGTTTACAACCTGCGGTTGCTATTTACGATTCAGAGAAAAAAGTTTTTATGCAAATGATTGCAAAGAAAGAGATTCGTTTAAATCAACTCTTTAATCAGGCACAAGAAGGCCAACCCTTTTTCTCAAAACGTTTTCCAAAGCTCGCTAGTCAAAACTTCGGACCAGAGTCTTGCTCCGAAATTGTTGACTTGATGACTTCAAGTCTTAGACTAGGCACCGGCTCGCTAGTGAGTCATACACTTCGCTCAGGCCCCTTTGTGAGAGGTTTTATTAATCTCAGAGAAGGGCTTTTAAGTCTTGTCGATTTTTCCTCGCAAACGGAAGTGGATCTGATTCGCATCGGAAAAACTCCGCTTCTTAGATTTAGACAAACAGAGACGGGTGTGAATGACCAAGTCATACACACTTATTTACCTTTATGTACTGAAAAGAGCTTGATGTTCAGTGTGAGTTATCAGTCGACTCTAGCCCATGCCAAATCCTATCAAGATTTTTTAGAGAAGGTCTTGGCGACTTCGAGCTGGGAGTATTTGACAGAGAATAAGCTACCTCGAAAAGGAGAAGACTTTCATGTTTTTCATATCGTCGATTTTTTTACACAATTAACTCCCGATCAACGAATCATTTTTGAAGAGGGGAGTTTTCAGTATTTAGAAAAAGCATTTAAAAAAATTGATCATGAAAAAGAGAAACTAGCTCAGTTTTTAGAGAAAATGATTGATATCACCGCCATGGTCAGAGGGCGTAACAAACAAGTCCTATCTGAAGCTTATGGTAAAAAACTCCGCGATCTACGAGCGGAAATTTTAGCAAAGGATCAACCTTGAGTTTATTAGAAAGCATTTTATATGGTATCACTCAAGGGATCACAGAATTCTTGCCTATTAGTTCCTCTGCCCACTTAGCACTCTTGCCCAAATTTTTAAAATTTCAAGATCCGGGGGCTTTCTTTGATCTCTCTCTACATCTCGGAACGGCCCTCGCAATCCTGCTTTATTTTCGCCGCGAAGTGAGAGCAGTGGGTGTCGATCTATGGAAAATGATTCTTTCAAAAAGAGTGAGCACACCATCAGAGGCCTTTTCACTTAATCTCATCGTCGCCACCATCACGACAGTTCTTTTCGCTTTTGCGCTTAAAGGACCAGCTTTAGAATATGGGCGATCGGTGGTTTTCATTGGTGCAAATTTCATTGTTTTTGGAATTCTCATGTTACTTGCCGATACATTTGGACCGTCCCTTCCCGAAGGCTTAATGCAAAAGATTCAAAAAAAGCGCTCATTCTTTATTGGCCTTGCTCAGGTGCTCGCCCTCTTTCCAGGGGTTTCTCGCTCTGGGGCGACGTTGACAATGGGTCGAATGATGGGCCTAAATCGCAGTGAATCCACCCGATTTAGTTTTCTCCTTTCTCTGCCTTTAATTATTGGTGGAATTATTTTAGAGCATCGACGATTTCTCTCTGAAGACACACCTTTTGAGTTCAGCAGCGTCGTCACCGGCTGCGTTGTCTCCTTTGTCGTAGGGCTGGCAGTCATTCATTATTTTCTCAAATGGATTCCTAAAATGGGGCTTTGGCCATTTGCTGTTTATCGAGTTTGTTTTGGTGTTTGGCTTTTAAGTTTCTACTGAGGACATTGAGTTGTAATAATAGAACCTGCTTCATCAGATTCTAACTCGGCCGGCACACAGTACACATGATTATTCCACTTGAGACCTTCGTCAAAGAGAGTCGCTAGACCTGAGAAATCATTGCTTTGGTCATTGCCGTCTAAGAAGCGACGGAACACGAAATCCGTATTTTCTTGTCCCTTAATCTTGAGTGGTGAGAGCACAACTCCTCGAGCGATTTTTCCTGAAGCACAAATTCTCTTTGTACAAGCGAGTTGCTCAACTGTACTGACATTTTTAATGAAGCCACTTCTTGGCTCATAGAGACTATCATCGAGCCCTGCCCCTTCACTTGAAACATAGCGGTTTAGATAGAGTGAGACGTTAGTATAATCTGGTAAGGCACATTGACCAGTTTGTCCGTTGATGAAACCAGTGCAGCACTGATCGCGATTAGAACCGACTGGAACCTGTGTTCCGACTGGGAGACAGCAACTGAACTGATCTTTCGAAAAGACCTTTTTTATAGAGGGATGAAAATTATTGGCCTCATCGCTAGCATAATAGCGACGATTGACGGTGGTATCTAAATACTCAGAGTCTGTTAGTGTGTTTAGGCCATTATTGAGAAAGCCCGGAATAATGATTCCGCTACCTGAAATTGTAGGAGTGTTTGGAGTCACACTACAATCAAGCTCTGGGAAGTCATCTGATTCAATGCCAACTTGAGGGATACCTGTTAACTCAAACTTAGAGGCCCAGCTAAGAATAGGAGCTGCTTGGATCGTTGAAATAGCTCGCGCATAACAATCAGGATCCGTTGGTAGAGCAGAGTTCTCACAGTTGAAACGTCTAATCCCTGTTGCTGCAGGATTTGGAACCCAGTTCAAGCACTGAAAATTTGTTTTATTAATATTTTGAACTTTACCTGGCTCCCAGCGATGTCCTCCACCGTTTTGGTCTTGATTCCAATTTCGAATCCAATGTCCGGAACAACAAGTACTTCGTGCCGTCTTATCAAGGGTGTTGAACTGTCGGTCTAGTGAGGCGGCATTTTGGCAGGTGACCTCACAAAGGTCATTGCCGGCCGATTGTAGTGGCGGATTCTGAGCAGGGTTATTGAACATATCAAACCTTGCCGGTGCGAGCCTTGAGCTTCTTTGAGGGTTGTTCAAATCAATGGTTACCCCTGGGATTCCTGTTTGATTAAATCTCGGTGCCTCAGAAGAGCTTGGTGTTGGCTCCAGAGGGTTTAAGTTTTTAAAGGTCCCAATTGTAATCGTATTCCCAGTTTCTCGGCAGCAACGATTATTTTTAAGATTATAAGCAGGATCAGTTTTTGGAGTGGCCTGTGAGCAGACCAATCTTTCGCGCCAGAAAAGAAGTTCATAAAAATTCATCACATCATGAATATTTTCATCGTTTGGATCAATCGATTGCATAAAACTTGTGATTCGTTGGTTAGGTGCGCAGTCTTGATCCGTTTGACAAGCAGAGCCCGGAGCACGAAGACAGCGATTTTCTTCCAAAATATAATTTGTAATTTGTTCCGCTTCAAAATTTTCTGTAACTCTCGTATTTGAAATTTGTTCAAAAATTTCCAACGAGTTAGTCGGTAAAACTTGAGTCCCTGCAAGGGCCTGAAGGCGAGTATTTTGAGTTGATTCTAAAATATTATTTGGATTGAAATGGTAATAGTTTTTGTCCGTATCAAAAATAGAACAAGACGAAAGATAGCGAGGAGATAAAGTTCCCGAAGCAGTAACTCCCATGGAAAGAATCTTATCCCCTAAAAAGAGACTGGTCGGTGCTGATGAATTCTGGCTATTAATAGTGAGTGATTGTGGATTTCTACCTGGCAAACACATGGCATTTATATTATTGACGTTCATATTTGAGAGAACTTCAGTCGGAATCACTTCCGTCCCATTGTACTTCATCGGTCTGCCGATACTTCTAGTAGAAAGACCGAATGTATCGAGGTTTGATTCCGCGACGAATTGACTGGCATTTTGGTTGGCGACAGAGCGACCAAAACGAGAGATTTTTGTATTGAAACGATTGATTTCGCTTCCGTCAGAAAAGACCTGGCAATAATTATTCGCAGAACATCCAAGTAATCCTGGAAGGACGCTACCATTAAAGGTGGATGCGAAAGGGGAGACATCAAGGTTTGTTAAACAAGGAGTTCCGCGACCGCGGTAAACACATCGTTTCACTCCGCCTTTGGTGGCACCAAAAAGCGCTTGCAGTCTTTCAAAACTCACAGCGTTTGGAATTTCTTGTCCGTTGGCATCGAAGACAGGCCAATTTGAACTGAGATTCGTAATGCTTTGACAAGAATACTCCCAGCCTAAAGTAGTGGCACAGTCAGTGTCAGTTTGGCAGGTATGAACTTGCTGGCATTGAGCCCCATCCGAATCAAAATCGTTTGAAACAGTTGAACCTGAAGCGGGAATATTTGAGGCATCAGAGACCACAATCTTAAATGTACTCTCTTGAGTGAGGTCGCCGAAGTGGGCGTTGACCGCCAAGAATAAACGAGAAGAAGTGGCCTTGATTCGTCTCTGGGTTCCGATGGAAAACCATTTCACTCCATCAAATGATCCAATGATTGAACCATAATCAAACCCATACCAGTCTCGTTGGAGGCCATTGGCAAAAAGGAAGTGCTGGGTTTGAAGTCTTCTTAAACGCTGTGTTTGTAAATCCGACACAGGAGTGTGAGACCAAGGAATCATTGTCGCAGGTACAAAACAGGCGCGACCAAAAATGAGATCATCACTTCTAAGATCGGTCACACGAGTTCGGTCAGTGTCGGTGATATTTGGAGTGTAACCGCCCCCAGGATTTCCAAAGCTATTTGGAAAGAGGCGCTTCAGGCTTGTAAAATAATCATTCCCACAAACTAAACAAGTTGAAAAACTCCCAGTATCAACAAAGAGATCATAGGTTTTGCCTCTTTCAACACGAACCTCTCGTGCGGGTTTTGCTTGCCCAGCTTTATTGTTGAAGCTTCCATAGATCTCGTTAAAACCAATATTTTGCGTGATATTATTCGGTCTCAAAAGATCATTATTAATATATTCAAAAGCCGGACCTTCTTGTGCTGGAGTTCCAATCTGAACTTCAGATTGATAAACACCTGTCTGGTCAAAATAAAGATGAGGAACAGTCTTTGAACTCATAAGAACTGTTTGTTGGAGTGGTGGTGGTGGCACATCTGGTTGTGGATAGACGCAGGCAAAGTCTTTAAGAATATTTGTCTCAGGACTTGTGACTGGTCGTAAACGGCAATCGTCATTAGCACATTGGCAGATGGTTTTAATACGATCAAGCGCTTCTTGTTTTTTTAGCAGTGCTTGATGGGAGTTGAGATCGACGAAAAAGGTAATGGCGATTTTTTGTGTATCAAAAACTTGCAGCCCTGATCCGTTGAATTCGATATACGCAGGAGAAGTTGGAATGACGTTCCACTGACTACCAGAGAGTTTCGGAGTATTATCTACTTCTACTTTGATGGTTCTATTTATATCTGCATAATAAGGTAGAAGAAATTGATTAGAAGCCGGGAAATGATCATCAACACGACCGAGGTTTTGCCCTTGCACATAATATTTCGTACAACGACCAAGTCCAGTACTGATTTTTTCACACGAGCCATCGATCTTATAAGAGATTTTTAAAGTATCATTGGGGGCCGTGGGAGAGGGTGTTTTTGTCAGTGTCACAAGTAAGGGATCATCGAAATTATCATTCCCAAGCATCGAGTTATTAAGACCGATCTCGGCCCCGTTAAGGGGAATTTTTCCTAGTTCAAAAAGGACTTCACCGGCATAGGTGATTTTCTGTAGACTGTGGGTTGGCAAGCCGACGCTTCCTGTATAAGTCGAATTGAAGTTTCGATCATCAGCACCAGTGAAAAATTGTTTACTTGCCACTTCACTGGCCTTCTCAAAATTGACGGTGCAGATAGACTGTTCGCCTTCTGTGAGAGTGGTACACTGATAAAGTTCCTGTAGGCGAATAAGCCTTGCCGCCGCTTCTTCCTCTGGGTTGGTTGAGATCGGCGGAAGATCTGGAGTTGGAACATTCTGTGAACAGAGATGAAAAAATCGAGGATAATTAAAAATAGCTGCGCCATTGGTTTGAATATCACTTAAGGCCTGTAGGAATTCAGCAGAGCTTTGATCAACAGAGTTTTTAATTTGTTTATCACGTACACACTGGTTTTCTGAACAGCAGTCAAAACCTTTGGCAATACACTCTGAACTTGAAGTACAGGTGGCGTCTGGTGGAAGGTTTGATCCGGGAGTATTTGTCACTCTCAGGCTTAGATAATTAATAGAAATATTCGATGAAGGGGCACCGGCCGGGCTGTAAATTTTTAAAGCAGTGCTCGAGAAAAGACTTTCAAAACACGAACTACAGAGATCTTGCAAACTATAGGCGATATCTGTCGTTCCAAGTTCAATGGAGAGTTGATTGATTAATCCTGTTTTTAAACAGAAACTTTGATTACTTGCTTTTTCCGCCACGTTCAGCAAGTAATAATACTCACGCGTATTATCTGTGAAATTGACAAAAAATCTTGGGATGGCCGCTACGACTAAAACATCGCGGTCCGTACCTTGAGGAAAAGGAACAACCAAACACTGAACAGTTGAAGAGTTTCCATTTTTGATAAACTGATCGATCTGTTTTCCGCGTAGATAAAGTGAATCGCTAAATTCGATAGAAATATTCAAAGCACTGCTTGATTGGAAAGAACCGTTTTGGAGGAAATTTAAACTAGACGAAAAATCTGGGCTTTTAGGTTCGTCTTTGTCTGGGGCTTCCGCTCCCTGCCCCTGCGAGTTGACACCTCTTCGGGGACCGGATTGTTTATCGGCGACACAGCCTGATAGTAAAAACAGCGCAATCATTCCTAGCCCAAGAAAAGGGCGAACAAAGTTTTTTAGAATTGAAGCGAGAGCGACGGTCATAGGCCTCCATTGCTTACCAGCTTTTCGGAACTTAAGGGGCTGATCTTGACCATTCCCTTCATTATAGGTGAGGGAGGAAAACTCTGATCTGTTTAAAAGAAACATATGAAGTATCAGTGACTTACTTAGAGTCATCTAAGTCGTTTGAAAGAATCACCTGGCCCATATCTTGGGCGATAATTCTTGATGATAAAGCTCGGACTTGTGGTATAATTGCGGCTTAGGGAAATGAACTAGACTTGGGGACTTTCGGTGACGAGCTCTCTGAGTTTAAACAACGCTTTCAATGCAAACCTTTGCTTGAGTTGTTTTCTCTCGCCGTGAAAATGAAGTAACTCACTTCCCACTCCCAAAGGACCGGCCCAACCCAACGCTAAAGTGCCAACAGGTTTTTGTGCAGAACCGCCAGTGGGGCCTGCAATTCCTGAAAGTGAAAGAGCATAATCTGTTTTCAAAAGTTCGCGGGCGCCAATTGCCATCTCCTGAACACAAGCTTCACTGACAGCACCGAAATCAGAAATTGTTTTAGGGGCGACTTTTAACAAACTAGTTTTAATCTCGTTATCATAACAAACGATGCTACCTTTAAATATTCGACTGGCGCCACTGAGGTCTGTAATCATCGAACTCACAAGCCCGCCAGTGCAGGATTCTGCAAAGGCGATCGTTTGATTTTTTACAGTCAGCAAATCAATTAAATAATCTCCAAGACTTCGCTCTCCATATTGCCAAAGAAATTTTTTGAGAGGGGATTGTTCGACATAATTTCTCACAATCTGACTCCAATCTAAAAAGTCTTCGTCTTTTTGTGGTGTTAAAACCAAATCGAGTCCCATCGTTTGTGGCAATGAGCTGAGCTTGCCAAATTGTTCCAAGTCTTCCCATAAATTGGGGGCAATTTTGTTAAAGAGAGTTTCTTCGGCGACACCAATTGTTCGAATTGTCAGGGATGTTTTTCGCTGAAGATTTGGAGCGAGTCGTTTTATCTCCGGCATGATGTGAGTATCCAACATTGACGCAAATTCACGAGGGACGCCTGGGAACATCAAAAGTGACTGGGTAGGGGTTTGCCATAAAAGTCCAGGCGCTAATCCTTCGGGGTTAAAAAGGGGGATCGCTGACTCTGGAATCAAATGGTACTGATTAGTCGAATCTGTCCATGCACGCTTAAGTCTAGCGTAATGTCCTGTCACAATTTCTCGGGCGGAAGAAGAATCAGTCAGTGGTTTTTTTATTATCTTCGCTAGGACTTGTTTAGTTCTGTCATCGGCAGTCGGGCCTAGACCTCCGGATGTGAGGACAAGATCAGCGCGGGACAGGGCCTCTTTGATAGCTGCTTCAAGCAGTGTTTCTTGATCGGAGACAAAGGTCATGCGCTCGAGTTTTAAGCCTTCTCTGAAGGCCCAGCTCGCCAGCAAAGGGCCATTGCTATCGTTAAGTCGGCCCTCAAGTAATTCGTCGCCAATGATTAAGAACTCGCATTTGAGAGTCATAAATTTATTTCCTAAGACAGATACAATCAATAGAAGTTTTTGCTAGTATAAGTGTATGTCAACAAAACGACAATTTCGACTTCCCTTCGACGCTGACCTTGAGGATTTTCTGCAAAAAGATTCTCCGGGCCTAGTGGATTATCGCATTCTCAATCAAGCTCTAGATGCCCGTGGTGCCAATCGCGGCAAAACACCCATGGTTGATTATACCGTCGAAGTCATCAAAGCAGGAGAAAGGTTTGAGGCCTTTAAAGAAGAGTTCCAAGATCTAGGAGCTTTTAAAACGAGGCCCATTATCATCGGAGCTGGGCCTGCCGGTCTTTTCTGCGCCCTTCGGTTTGCAGAGTACGGAATTCCGTGCCTTCTCATTGAAAGAGGCGAGCGCGCACATAAAAGAATGATTCATATCGCAAAGTTTTGGCGCTACGGGGTTTTTCATACGGAAAATAATGTTTGTTATGGAGAAGGGGGAGCGGGTCTTTTTAGTGACGGCAAATTGATCACTAGAATTAAATCTCCCTTCGTACAGTATGTCATGAATCGCATGGTGGATTTCGGTGCACCACCAGAAACGGCATATCTCTCAAATCCACACTTGGGCTCAAATAAAATACGGCTTTTGATCAATAAAATTTCGGATTTTCTCATCTCCCGTGGCTCTGAGATTCTCTATAATACACGAGTTGATGAATTGCTGACTGATGAGTCTGATCCCACGAAGATTATTGGTGTGAGAACTCACGATGGACAATCTCACTATAGTGACGCTGTGATTTTGGCCACCGGACATTCGGCCAAAGAGATTTATCATCATTTGGATAAGCTTAAAGTTGCTATGAAGCCCAAAGACTTTGCCATTGGTGTGAGAATTGAACATCCTCGAGAGTTGATTGATCGTTTACAGTACGGCGATTTCGCGGGCCTAAAACTTGGTGCCGCAAGATATCGCCTGAGTTACCAAGATCCAACAACTGAAAAAGGCACTTATAGTTTTTGTATGTGCCCTGGTGGCTATGTGCTCTCTTCTGGAACAGACGCCGATGGTATCGTGGTCAATGGCATGAGCAATTATGCACGCAATTCTCGCTGGTCCAATGCCGCTCTGGTAGTTTCCGTTAAAGCGGGAGAAGACTTCCCAGCGTCGAGTTTATTGGCCGGACTTGAATATCAACAAGACGTCGAAAAAAAGGCCTATCAAGTCTCTGTTGAAAGAGCGTCTGGCAAAGAACTTCCTGCTCAGACACTTCGAGAGTTTTTAGATAATTCTTGGCATCAGCGCCCACTTCCTAAAACATCGACTCCTTCGGGATTAGTTCAAGCACCTCTGAGAGAAATTCTCCCAAATTATGTTTCAAGCCATTTAACAAAAGCCTTAGAAGAGTTCGACCGCAAGATGAAAGGCTTCGTGACTGATGAGGCTTTATTAATTGCACCAGAAACTAGAACTTCTGCGCCTTTGACTCTATTGCGTGATCCAGAGACTTTGGAGAGTCTCTCACACAAAGGGCTGTATCCATGCGGTGAGGGGGCCGGGCACGCCGGTGGTATTACTTCGGCCGCTGTGGATGGTGTGAAAATTGCCATGAGTCTGATTCGCAAATATAAAAATTATTAAGACTTTGCCCTAGAGAGTCCGCAGAAACTCTTCTAGGGATTTTTCATACTCAGAAAAATGAAGCTCTCTTTTTAATTCATCTAACGTTTTCTTTTGTTCATAAATTTTGCTCCATCCGCTATTGCCCTGAGATTTCGAGATTTTTTCGCCTCGAATTTTCAATAAGGGATGATGAAAGAAGTGAATATGTTTCTCTGGTTCCAAAAAGGATTTGAGATAATTTTGCGCCAGACTTGATGGATAGAGATCTTCTCCCCGAATGATGAAATTGATGCCGTAAAAAAGGTCATCCACAAGACTTGAGAGTTGATAAGCGGCTCCCCCTTCTTTTTTCCAGACTATAAAATCGCCGAGCAGATCTTGTAATAGCCGATCTGCTTTTGAGGTGTTTATCCTCAGGGCATTTGTACCTGCAAGGTAGGGGAGGTTAAGCTTTCGGCAAGTTCCGTTGTAGATGATTGTGCCCGATTGGTCCGGACTCATGGCTTGAATTTCTTTTCGGCTACAGACACATGTGTATATCTCTTTGCTTCGTGTTTTTAGCTCTTCCAGAGCTTTTTGATAAAGCTCTAGACGAGTAGATTGAGAGAAATTCTTCTTAAAATCATCTGTATCGCTTGGTCCTGAGTCAGGGGAGATCTTGAGCCATTCAAGGCTTCGAAATATATCTTCAATATACTCATCTCTGACTCGAGCTTGATCACCATCATCAATTCTTAAATGAATACTGGCCCCGGTTTTTTCTTTGAGGGACTGTATCAAGAGAAAGTTCAGAAGATTTCCTTGATGGAGAAAACCACTGGGGGTGGGCGCGATTCGTGTTTTTAAAGATAATGTCATGGAATGAGGATAGCATTTTATGCTGAATAAAAAAGGCCCCCTGAGTTCAGGGGGCCGATTCGTCTCGACTGATATAATCAATGAGAGCTTATTTTTACTGACCGATTTTAGTTGCGTCCATAAATGCTGGAGTCACTTCGCCTGTGAAACCGCCTACGCCAATACCAGGTGGGTGGTTGTAGTTGAGAAGAAGTCCAGTATCAACATAGAACACTCCACTCATTTCTCTAGCCGTTACACCATAAACGTTTCCGCCTTTACCAAGTTTTCTTCTGAAGTTACCAACATCTTCACCACCAACAAACTTCACAGCTTGTGGCCACTGATTAATAGTATATGAACCTTCTTCAATGATTTCATTGCGTGAAATTCCTGAAGCGAGAACTTCTGCTCTATCAGCTTTTTGACCATCAACTCGAACTCCACGAGTTGTCATAATATAATCCCATTGCTTAGGAATTGGAGTGTATCCAGTCAATCTTGGATCAGATAGATCCTCGATCGCATAAATTTTCACAAGCGGCGTACCCACTGGGAGAATTTGACGAAGATACGCAATCGTTTCGTTGTCAGTTCTCGTACAGCCATGGCTTCTAGGCGAAGTGAAAATATTTGGAAGCACTCGTTTTGTTTTATCAATAAAACGTTGCTTATCTGCACCCCAACCAACAGTTCCGTGTGTCCACTGAGCATTGTGATTTGGCTCTACAAGTGCTGTATACCAACCAAAAGCTCCACGCATTTCACCAGCTGGCTTACCGTTTACGACTGGCATATATTTCTTCATCAACCATGAAGTAAAACCACGTCCTGGAGGTGGAAGCTCTGGGAAAGTTGGGTCGTACCATGAAGGATATTTCTTGGCGTGATCTTGATAGAACTTACGCCAAGCTGAAATTTGGTAGCTACCAAGATTCGTCGCTTCGCCTGGTGTATCCTCACCAACAACCACAGTTGTTTCAAGGACCATTTTATGAGGACAAGAATTATCAGCACAAATTCTTTCATAGACGCGCAACTTTTCAGAAGCGACGTTTTGAACCATGAAGTAGGTGCCTTTAAAACGGTCGTTGCTCACTTGAGTTTTACTTAAAAACTCGAAGCTCACGAAGTATCTTGCGGCAGTTTCAATTGTTGCTCTAGTAGAAACAACTTCAATCTGAACAAATTTATCTCTGAAGTTTTCGCCAGCGTTCACAACTCTTACTTTATCGTTAGCGGCAAGATTACCGACAATATTATTGCCGACTTCATCGCTTGAGCGAACTCTTAAAATATTGGCCGAGATGAAATAAACTTGACCATCAATGACTTCTTCGCGAGAAGATAAAGATGCACCCATTAAAATTTCAACTGGTGTATCAAGACCTGCATTTTGATTGTTCTGGTGGTTTGGCCCACAGCTGGCCAACATGCTCACGGCTAAACCGGCTAACATGATCTTAGGTAAGACTTGCATAATTGCTCCTTCACAAGTGTGATGACGAATGATAGGAGTTTTTATCATTTTTTTAATGCGGCGTGTTCATATATCGGAGCGCCGTGTAAAAATGCCCGAGTCGTTAGCTTTATCTTGCGTAAGGCTTAGTAAAATCGGTACCTTATGGTGTGTCCAAGCTCTGGCAATTGATCAAGCCGCGGTCTGAAGTGATATCGATTCGAACGATTTCGCCATTAATTCGCTCAAAAAAATATTCTTCATTATTTTGCTCAACACTGAGGGCTTCCTCTAAATGGATCGTTTCGCCCATACTGAGGTATTTTTGCAAAACCTCTGGAGAGGGATTTGTTTTTTCTTCATCGCTTAGTTCAATTAAAACAGGAAAACCGACTTCATCTTCTTTATAGACGGCGAGGCGCTGAATTTCTCCATTGGGACCATCATCAATAAAGACCCTCACTCTTAAAACATCACCATCTGGCAATTGCAGGTGGGTATTCGTCCACACTTTTTTGAGATCAGGATTTTCAAGTGCTGAGAGGAGCTGAGTTTCATTGGGAAAATCTTCGTATTCAGGAAACTGCTCTAGGCAATAATCGCGAAAGCCTTTAAGCATGGTGGTTTCAGCATTATGAGATATTGAATCACCGGAGTTGATCTCATCTTTTATGAGTATGAGACTTTCTTCGCCTGAGTTTGAGGTGTGATTAATGGTTTTTGATGTGGGAGTTAGGATGCTTTCAACGGAACTCCACTTGAACATATAGATGAATAGAACGACTAGTGATAATGAAAATATTACTAGAAATTGTTTTTTTAGATTCATTATTTGGGACTCCCGAGAGGGTTGGGCCAATCATGGCGCAGTGTTTATTGTCAGCAATCACAGGGAAACCTAAACAGGGCAAGACCACGTTTTTCAGCTGCAACAAGTGAGGATAATTATGAAGCAGTTTTTTCGTCTTGTCATGATCCTAGCGCTCGTTCCGAGTGCCTTTGCCCAAGTTTGGGTTGATACTCAGAAATGGAACAACGACTGGGAAGCCAAATTTGCGACTTGGATGCAGAGTTCGGCTGTACAAGAGCGATTGTTCGTCGATGCAAGAAGCCCATACGCTGGAATTGTAGCAGACTGTGCAGACGCTGCTTATGCCTTTAGAGCAATCTTTGCTTATGAAAACGGCTTACCATTTGCCATTCGAAATCCATCTGGGGCCAGAGCCGGCCAGCCTGCCTACGCTAACTTCAATAATAGAATTGATCGTTTCAATTACGTACGTGATCCGAATAAAAGAGTTGTGGCCTTTTTAAATTATATTGGGTCAAGTGTTGGTTCAGAAAACCTCACACGTAACGATACTTTTCCTGTGGCCATCAGTCAGTTGCGCTCAGGAGATATGTTCAGCTACAGAATTACTGCTCGCTTCAATAATTTCATTCGCCATGTTTATAACATCAAAAATATCAACCCTACTGGTTCATTCGACGTCATCTATTCTACTCAAGCCATTGCTGATAAAAACCTTCCAATGATTCGCAGACGGGAGAGAGAATTCGTTCACCTTCCACACGATGCTTGGGGCTTTAGAAGATTCCGTTGGCCTGAGTATATCGGACAGCCGATTTCAGCAATACCTGCTTCACTTGGTAATTCTAACGAGCAGTATGATCTTGTTCGCCAGTATGGTGATGGTTTCTTCCGTCAAATCAAGCGCCAACTCAGCACCATCACTGAAACTCCGGATGCTCGTATGAAGAGAGCGATGAACAATCTTTGTATTGAATCACAAGCGAGAATTGAATTCGTCGACCAAGGCTTAAGTTTCATGGCCTCTATCAATGGCCGCTGTATGGACTATGCACAGTTTGATGCTTACTCAACTCCTGCCAGAGATGGCGCTTTAGCTCAAGTTTTCGAGAGAACTCGCGATACTTATCAAGAAATCTTAAGAAACCGTGAAGACGGTCAAGTCTCACGTCAGTGGCTACAATTTGCAAAAGCGATTTTCAATGGTGAGAGGGGATCAGAGTCAGAGCTGACAAGCTTCTGCCCAATCACTTATAAGCGTGGTACGACCATCAATTTGGCCGAGCTTCGCGCTCGAATAGTTGCTGGAAAGCTCTCTTCACACCCGAATGATACTGTTGAGCATCGTTGGGGGGAGCCTACAAGAGCTGCCAGAACTCGTTGTCGTGCTTTTTACTAGACTGAATTCGTTCCGATCGATGGGCCCAAAAGGGTGGAAAATTTTGCCTAAATAAAATTAGGATGATTTTCCGCCAGTTTTGGGCTAACATTATCTAAGAGTATGGGGGGAGACCAAAAATGAAAGGATTCTTTTATGGTAGACCTAAGAACGATCCTCCAGGATCATAAGTCAAAGCACAAAGACCTTAAAGACCTCCATGATATGGAGGTTTCAAAAGCGTTGACGAAAGAGACGCAACCAACAGTCTCTGAAATTCCCGACCTCTTTTTTGATTCAATCCTTGTTGATTATAAACTTAGTCGCATAGAAATCATCGTTTTGATGTATCTCTACCGCCGAGTTTGGTGTCGTCCGAATCTTTATAAAAAACACGGTATTTCCCAGCTTCTCTCTCACACAGAGATGGCAAAAGCACTGAATTTGGCCATTGAAGACGTTTTCAGTGCCCTCAGAAAGATCGAAAGTTATGGATTTATCATTACCTTTAGGTCTGGGCAGTATTTCGTGAGAAAATACTTCACAAAGGCACACGACGAAGCTTTTGGGCAGACTTATGATGATTTTGAACTTTGATGCCAAAAGGAGTGCTTTTTAAAAAGAGCGGTTTTTATGGTTAATGCTCCTAAACCAGCGACTTCGGCATCTAAGGGAAAACTCGTCTACTATATTGGTGCGGACGTCGGTTATTTTGATACTATCCGCTCCCGGTTTCTCAAAAACTATCCGCGAGATAAATGGACCTTTGAGGTCCTAAGCTCCAAAGATAAAAAACAATATCAAAGAATATTCGCCAAACTCGTCCAGGTTCAGCCAGCGATTATCTATATCGATTTTTCGTATAATCGAGATTCGCAACTTAAGCTTGCTCAGCTCTTAACTCGAGAAAATGCCATTCGCAAATGCCCGATCATAGGTCTGGTGGAAGAAAAAGAACATGTGAGAGATTGTATCTCTTCAGGACTCTCAGTCACACATGTAAAAGGGGGCGAGTACCACGACGTGGTCTATAACCCTATGCTGATGGCGTTTCCAAAGGAAGTTGTTAAACCACAATTTGCTAGAGCTAAATTCAGCAAACAAGTCGAACTGATAGATGATTTTCGTATTGGTTTTATTACTAAAGATTCAGTCCACGCAGAAGGGAATATTGAGCTAAAGGTTGGGGAGACTGTCACTATCGATTTAGATATACCAACGAGTCTCTTGCCATCGAGAGAATTCATCGTAAAAGCAGTAGATGACAAGAACCTGTACTATGATTTTAAATACGCTTATGAATTGCAATTCGTTTTTGTTAATCGAGAAGAATTGCAAGAGAGTGAGAAAACTGATTTTCTTGGCGAGACCGACCCTAAAAAAATTGAGAAACTCAAACAAGAAGCTGAGCGCAAATCAAGACACAAAGAAGCCGAATACCAAGACCAATTATCTCGCACAAAAAAGAAGATGCGCGATTGGATCGCTACTAAAACTGATTCGACAGCTCCAAAGAAAACGAAGATTATGATCGTTGATGAAGGTATGGGCCTAATGGCGCAAGATAAACTCATTGACGATTTTCCCTATGCAATTCGCTTTCATACCTATTTAAGTGAAAGTTTTAAAGAATTGTCGACCTTCAGACCAAATATTATTGCTTATCAATTTTTGCGGGCCGATCTTTTCGGAGATCCCATCGATTTTTTAAAAGAAGACAAAACTCAGCAAGATAAAAAAGATAAAAATGATGAAGAGGCAGAAGAACTCACAGTCGAAGAGATTGAGTTGCGCGAAAAAGTTGTGGATCAAGAGTCTGAAAAAGCACGAACTGAGCTGATTAGACTTATTCAGCATATAAAGACTATCGAAGGTTATAATCCATTCTTAATTATTTTCAATTGCCATAAGTACACATCAGCTTCTTTTCAAGAAAGTTTTAAGTACCCACTTGTATTGACTCATAAAGGGCATGTGGATTTAGATGTTATTACTCATATGGCCCAGGTGCTAGAGAACAAACAAACAGCTTCTTACGATGAAAAGATCCAGCAGAAAATCAAAGCCTTAAAAACTAAAGATCCGATGAAGTATAAAAACCTTAAGGCGCAGGACTTTGAAGAGGTGCGATTCTATATTAAAAAAGAGAATCCTTTGAGCCACGCTTCTTATTACTACCCAGTGAATTTCGAAACCCTCACGGAGTCAGAGCTGACCTTTTCAACCGAAGCTGAGTTTGAATTAACGAATTTCCGCTTGAATTTCCCTGTTAACATGTCCATTGCTCTAGTCCCTGAAGATGGAAAGAAATTTATCTTAAACGGCAAACTGAAAACCTACCGAGCGATCATTCACTCCATCGATGAGAATGATAAAAAGGAAATTCGAAAGTACGTTAATTCGATCTTTTTTAATCCATTGACTGAAAAACGAGAGCAGGAGCACCAGGCCTTTGCGGCTTTGAACGACAAAGTCTTGAAGGATAAGGCGGCTAAAGAAGAAGAAGAGCTCAATAAGAAGGAAAAGCGCCTTGATCAGGGTGATGAAGAAGAATAATTTCATCCAAAAATTCAGTACTTAAGCCTATACAAAATTCAGTCAAGCCTCGTATTTACTTGAGGGCCACCAAATAAATTGCTAGATTCCTCTCATGAACACTTTACCTGAAAGCCTATCTCAGTTTCATAGAAATTTGGAAGTTCACCCCATGTACGGTGAAATTCAAGATCTTGAGCGCCTCAAGATTTTTATGGAGACTCATATTTATGCAGTCTGGGATTTTATGTCTCTACTCAAGACTCTTCAACGACATCTGACTTGTGTGGAAATTCCGTGGAGACCGGCAAAGGTTGATAAGAGACTAACAAGATTAATAAATGAAATTGTTTTGGGTGAAGAGAGTGACCGCGATGAGAGCGGAGCGGTGATGGATCATTTTTCACTTTACCGAGAAGCAATGATTGAGCTTGGGGCCGATGGGGAAAAGATCGAGCGTTTTATCGGAACTTTGGATTTCGATTTACTTAGACCTGCTGTTGCGGAATTTGTGCGCTTTAATTTGAAGCTGTGTTTTGAAAGACCGGTCTACGAAGTGGCGGCCGCTTTTCTTTGGGGAAGAGAAAAACTTATCCCAGATATGTTCCAAGGCCTGCTTAATAAATTAGAAGAGCAAAAAGTCTGCAGTGATAAACTCAGGTATTATATCCAACGGCATATCGATCTTGATGGAGGCGAGCATTCCCATCTCGCTTTTGAATGTCTCGAAATTCTCTGTGAAGGAGATGCCGGTAAGTGGGAAGATGCAGTGGCAGTGGGAAGAGAGTCATTAATTCTACGCTCGAAGTTATGGGATGATGTGCTGGCACAGTTTCACGAAAGACAAGGCCATCTCGTTTCTTGACCAGATTAGTCTTCCGCCCTTTTCTTTTCTTACACTAGGATTTTGGGACTAGTCACACCGAATTGAATATTTTTAAAATTAACTAAATCTCTAAGTTCTGCGTTTCAATTTTTCAAGGAGGAAAATGATGAAATGGACTCTCTCCTTTATATGCCTTTTTTTATATTCAAGTTTAGCTCAAGCAAATCTACAAAGCTTTGAGCAGCGTTTTGAGTTTATCCGCAATGATCAAGGTCAAGTGGTGATGGTCACTGACCGCTCGATTACGACGGAATTCAGTGTCCGTCCTTATATCCAACAGATTAAGGCAATGATTTTGAGTGAGCAGGCTTTGATGGTTCAGAAAAACTATCAGGCCGATGTGGAAGAGTTAATGTCGACAGAGCTGCTTGAGATTCCTGATGAAGAAAACAAATCGGTGACGACGGTTCTTAATACTCGTCTTGTGCGAGACTCGCTTCATGAAGTTTCTAAACTTGATGTAGAGGGAATCTTTTCAAACTCTCAGGTGATGGAAGTTTTTTCGGCATACGAAGAAAAACTTAGAATTTCGCTTGATCAACTCAACCCAAGAGTGATTGCGAGACTAGATAACTCACAATTCTTTTATCAGAAGACTGTTGGGCATCAAGTGGTGAAATGGGGCCTTGATTTTGCGAAGAGAAGATTAAGTTCTGTTCCTGCGCTCAATACAGCAAGTTATGTTTTAGTTGAATTAGAGAAAATGGTGAGAGAGCGCCGTGTGTATCACCAGAATATGTTGATGCATTATCTTGAAAGAAATTCAGCGGCCGATCTAGGTCTTACTGAGGCAGAAGTTGAGCAAATTTTCTCTTCGATTTATGAATCACGGATTGCTTGGTTTAATATTTTTGAATCTCGTCAGGCGCAGGCGTCTTGGCAGACATTTGGCATGGATCGATTTTACCAAGGGTTTAGAGGAGCAACGAACCGTTTGAGAAATTTCAGAACGGGTTATTCTTCACTTGGAGAGAGACATAATTTTGCTTTTCAAGAAGCTGTTGTTGACGGAGAAAGAGTGATCTTAAACCTTTTTGATAATGAAGGGATGTTTAAAAATACTCCGGCCATCGCTTATAATTACGATCGTCCGAATCTTGTTCAGCGTCGTCGTATGGTGTTGACTCTTGCTGACCTTGGTCTTTCGTTTGTTCCGATGCCACAATTCATTAAAGACTTTGGTTCAAATTATATGAAGTCTTTTTATGAGCAGCAAAGACTAACGGAAGGCGCACTGTATGGCTTTTTTGAGCAGACTGGAGCTCCAGAGATGCAAGATGAGCTTCTCTCTCAGTATTTTAATCCACTTGATTTAGGGATCAAACTCTAAGCTTAGGCTTGAGGTTTGTTTTGTAAGAAGGCCCAGGGATCTATCCCTGGGCCTTTTTCGTTTAAGCAGTTTGAGTTTTGGAAGAATCAGACTTCATAAATGGGATCGTCATAATAATGAAGACTGTCTGAATCAAAAAGAAACTACCAAGAAAAAGCGCTCCACCCTCGGAGAAGCCATAGGAGTGAAGCCCTGAGGCGAGAATATAATTCACGCCAAACCAGCACATCATCACACTCATAAACGCAGCAGCGGAAAACACCACAAATCTGTGAGTGGGAATCCAATTGGTGTATCTGCCGTGAAGAATAGCGATATAGAGACAGAAAACGATCAAGCTCCACGTTTCTTTTGGGTCCCATCCCCAGAAGCGCCCCCAAGAATAATCGGCCCAGACGCCTCCTAAGATGATTCCTGCGGCAATCAAAACCGATCCCCATTTTATACAGGTGTAGATGATATCTGAGTAGTAAAGCTCGTCGCGACTGGTGAGGGTTCCGAAACGTTTTTTGAAAAGCACGGTGTTGGCAAGAATCCAACTCAAGGCGTAGGCGCCGTAAGACATAATGACAACTGTCACATGGGTGCTAAGCCAGAAATTATCTCTAAGAACGGGAACAAGTGGGCTGATGCCTGGACTCAACATTCCGTGAGCGAAGTTTGTCATCATTAAGCACATGACGTTGTAGCCGAGCCCCATATAAAGATAGACTTTTTCTTTTTTAAAATGCCCTAAGAACATGGCGAGAATTAAGGCGCTATAGCCAGAGAAGACCACCGTTTCATACATATTGGTGACAGGTGCGCGCTCTGAAATATAGATTCGAAAAACAAAATAGACGGTTTGTAAAAGAACAGTCAGCGCACTTAGGACGAGGGCCAAGGTAAAGCGCTTAAAGAGCGTCAGGGCGGCAAGTGCTAAAAGGCAAATAATCAGACCAACTGACGGGAAGCCTATGCTTGCGAAAATGAATTCAATATTGTGTTTTGTGCCGTGGAATTGCTCGTAGAGAGACTTAGCTTCAAAGAGAGCACCGTGGAAAGGATTGGGGGCGCTGGTATTTGGGTTTTGTTTGAGGACTCGCTCTTCAGTTAAGAATGAAGTGAGTGGTATCCAGGCCACATCAGGGCCGTTCATCAAGGGCAGTGTCCAGTTTTGCCCGATTTTGATTTCTTGGTAGAGCATCGCTTGATTGAGCGCTTTTGTGACCGCTTTTTTATAACCATCATCCACGGTTAGCCGTTGTCGTTCAATTCTTAAGACTTCTGCTTTGGCGACGAGATCATCGTAGGGAATTATGCTGACTTCTTTGTCTCCTAAGAGTTCTCTTACTTTGACGTGCTCAATTTTGTGATTGAGTTTAAAGCCTGCACTGAGGTCAAGTCCTTCTAGTGAGAGCAAACAATATAAAACAGTTGCAGAGTAACCTTCAGCGGAAGTTTTGCCAGTCAGGTATTTGACGACTTCACGGGCGTGAACTTCGATTGGTTTAACCCTTCCGCCCTGCTGCACTGGCAATTTTCCAAGCTCTTGAGAACAAAAATAGGGAGGTTTTGACATATCAAAATCAGCTTGTGCCAAAGCTTTGCTTGCGCCAAGTGAAGAGAATAAGAACACAAAAAGACTTAGAGAAAAAAGAGAGAGAGATGACTTCATGATTGAACTCCGGAAGTAGGCTTCTCGTCAGTGACTGAGGACTGAAGTCCTGCAATGAGTGGAGAGGAGGGTGTGAGGCGTTTATTTTTCTTCGTGATTTGGTAGTGCCAAGCGCTGCCTAAAACTAAAAACAAAGACCCAAGGTATTTTAAGAAGCGTCCTTGATCAACGTTGGCCGATAGAGTTGAGCTATAGAGCCCCGTATTGGGATTTTGTGAGTACGAAGCTTGATAGAAAGTGAAGCCTTCGTGTTTGAGTGGATTATTCATGAAGATATGATGGTTATGTGCCCCTTCAGAGGTGAAGAGTTTCACAAAGCTTTCAAAACTTGCGGGGTTGGCAGTGCCTGGATCGGTATCCATTTTAAATTCTGTGAGAACAAATTCAAAAGGCAGTGTGAGAGTTTCTTTTGTTAGGTAGATTTCAACTCTGCGGCCATTGATCATGAGTGAAAGTGGCTCATTATTTGTGACCCAAAAACTTTGATCTTGGGCCTGAATTTCTAGTGCTCTTTCCCGCCCTTGAATCAACTCATTATTTTTTTGAATCGGAAGAACGGCGATTGGGCGGCGCTTGGGGACTAAGGATTCTTCGTGTCTAATGAGAGCGATTTTTAAACCCATCCAAGGCAAAGAAATATGGGATGAGACACTTTCATCATAAGTTGAAGTGATCCATTTTTCCTGTTCGCGGTCAAAATAAGCGACAGATTTCCCAAAAAGAAAAAGATGAGGTTCAGTTTCAAAGAGGGCGCGGTTAAAAAGTCTGACCGGGGCTTCTCTTAAAACAGAGTTGAAGTCCGCACTTAAAGGGTAGGGCGAGTGTTCAGGAAAAAAAGAATAAACACTCTCTTTGTCTTTCATGACAAGAAAACGGTTGCCCGAACTAGTTTGTTGCACTTGAATGCCGAGCTCTTCAGGAGTTGTACAGGTGCGAGAAAAGCTATTCCAAATAATCAACTTGCTTTCATTGGTGTGATTGAAGCACTCGACAAGGGGGCCTGGTAGATAGTGCAAAGAGAGTGGCCCCATCGAGAGGCTCGATTCGAACTGGATGGCCTCGGGATGTAGGCTCATCAACATTTCTTCCGATACATTTTCGTTATAAAGCATGTACTGAGTTGAGTGTTGAATGCTTGGCAGGGCCACTTCGCTTGGGGCGCGGTTGCTTGACTCCCAAACGAGTTGTAGATCGGCGTAGGGAAAATATTGTTTGAGTGTTAAGCCTTCGTAGCTGGCATCGATAGTGGTAGAGAAGGCGCGGTAAGGCAGGCGTTTTTCTACCGCCAGGCCTTCGTCAGGAAAATTTAATTTGAAGACGTCTTGATCGAGATAGACCATTCTGGCGGGCTCATTTGGATGAAGAAGAACGTTGCCATCAATTCCTGCATACCATGTGATAAAAGAGCCGCAGGCGATCATAATCAAGCCTGAGTGGATTGTGTAAAAGCCGTATAGCCTTTTTTTTGGTGGAAGTCTGACGAAGGCGGCAAAAAAAATCGAAACAAACATTCCAAATTGCAGAAACATAAAAGGAAAGCGTTTATAAAGGACGCGGTTAGCGAATTCTGTACCGTAATAACTTTCAACAAATGTTCCGATGGTCATCATCAGCGAAAATAGCAGAATAAGGATAACCGCCAATTTAAGTCCGCCGAGAGTTCTTTCGATTTTTTGGTAATTGAGTGCCATTGAGGTCTCCTGATTAAGCGAGCTTTTTTTATCATAGCGGCGCAGTCAGGGCAATGAAACTTGGACAGGGGATTTGTCTAAAAGATGAATTTGGACATCAGCCAAACAAGGCCGTAGAGCGGAATTTGATGAACGAGATAAATCAGCAGCGAATGCTGGCCGAGAGTTCGACAAAGCTTCAAAAAGGGGTTTAGAAAACCAATTGTGGGCAAGGACTGTGAGGCCAAACCTTGATGAGCTGCATAGACTCCTAAACACACTGCCCCAAACCAAGGGAAAGGCGAAATATAGTCCATCGAGGGGTGGTCGAGTCGCCAAAAAGGCAAGTGAACTCCAAATCCATGAAGGGCAAAAAGGCCTACGCCCAAAACAAGATTGAGTGTGAGAAATTTTCTGATGGGCAAAATCATAAGCGAGGTCAGAGCAATGCAGTGGAGAGTGCCAAAATAAACCCATCGATCGGGAAATAAAAAATAGGTACTGAGGCTAACGATCAAAGCGGCCAAAACAATTTTTAGGAGTCGTCGATTAAATTTAGGCCAGTTGATTTTAGTCTCAGTGCTTAAACCTAAACTCAGACCCATGGTAAATAAAAAAAGAAAAACAATAATTCTTGGAAATCCCCACCAGTACCATTCTTGTGTTTTTTGATAGCTCAGTAATTCAAACAAACGAAGATTATAGGAAAAGTGAAAAATGATCATCAAGACGACCGAGAATCCTCGTAGTTGATCGACGGTCAAAGATCTTTTTTTTTGCTCTTGCATTGTTCTATTTTAACGTAGAAGCTCGGATCTTAACAGCGCTTTGTCTATTGGAGCAAATGTGTTTTGGTTGTTTAAAAAGCATTGGCCATTAATTGTTTTCGGCATGATTTGCACTTTTTTGGCGGGCTTTGGTCAGACTTTTTTACTGGCTCAGTTTATTCCAAGTTTGCAGGAGCAGTTCGCCCTCTCACGCACCGAGGTTAGCTTCGTCTATTCCCTCGCCACACTAATTGCTAGTCTCGGTCTTGGGAAAATTGGGGAACTGCTCGATCGTTGGAGTTTGACCGCGTTTTCTCTTTTTACACTTTCAGGGCTGGTGGCTGGTTTTTTTCTGTTGAGTTTCGCTGAAGGGATCATCACCATTGGACTGGCCTTTTTTCTGATCCGAGGTTTCGGCCAGATGAATTTTGGTTTGATGGCCTCGACCACGATTGCGAAACTTTTTGGTCGTCACCGTGGAAAGGCCCTCACATGGGCGCAATTTGGTCGCTCCATCGGCGAGGGCTTTTTGCCCCTGATCGCTGCTTTGGTCGTCTTGAATTTTTCTCTGCGCTGGTCGCTGCTTATGATGGCCTTGATTTTAATGGTCATCACTTTTTCTATGCTAACGCTCTTGGTGCCTAAGCTTGAAACTCTAACGCCTCTTTATACTGATAATGATCAGGTCACTAAACGGCAGAAGAGCGGTCCGGAAAAATGGACCTGGAAGATTTATTTGCAAGAGAAGAACGCACTTCTTCTGATTGCGATGGGCACGGTGCTGCCTTTTGCCGTAACGGGGCTTTTTTTTCAACAGGGTTCATTGGCGACAGACTTCGGCATTGATCCCAAACTGATGGCGTCTTCTTTTATGATTTATTCGGCGGTGCAATTGCTCGGCAATTTAGTCTGGGGGCCATTAGTTGATCGTTTTACCGCTAGGCGTGTGTTGCCCTTTTCCCCTTTGGCGATGATAGGTGGCATGCTCATTCTTCTTACTTGGGATCATGTCTTTGCCGTTTATTTTTATATGGGCTCTCTGGCCTTGTCTGTGGGCATGAATTCAATGGCGCGAAATTCTTTTTGGGCCGAGGCCTATGGGCTTGAGCAGCTCGGAAAACTAAAAGGAGTCGACTCCATGGTCATGGTGATGGGAACGGCCATTGCCCCCACCGTTTTTGCAGGAATTTTAGATTTGGGGTTTGTCTTTCAAGAATTGATGATGATGCTGATTGGGCTCTCCGCTCTAACATGGGTAGGGCTGAACTATTTATCAATGCAATTCCGGTAAATTCCGGTAAAGAAAGAAAGGTTTACTTGAGTGAATCGTAAAAGCACCAGCACTTCGATTGCTGAGAGTAAGGCTTTTGAGCGCCGCTACTGTTTGCGCTTTTAATGGATATTCAATATCGCCAGTCATTGTGAATTGGCACTCCTGAAGCGTTAAAAGAGAAAAGAGTCCTTCAAATTCAAAATCCCACTCGCCACTAGAACGTCCTTCAAGGTCTTCACCATGAGATAATTTCCGATCAGGGGCTTTTGCCAACCAGTAAGAGAGCTCCCCTAGATTGAAAAGTTCATGGTCAAGCCTGCCACCACGAAAGCCAAAAAGAGTCAGCTCTTTGACGGTCTGAGGTAAAGATTCAAGCAGCAGAGCGAGGTCTGACTCCGATTTATTTGGGTCGCAAAGAAAATCAAATTCGCTTAGAACTTCAGGTCGACAAGAATCTCCATCGCCAACCAATAAAGAAGAAGGCGGTTTTTTTTCAAATGCTGAGCGGGCGCCATCAATCAGAATAAGGCCTTCAACATAGGTGAGTGCTTGTGCTTCAGTTGCGCCAAGCCTGGGCCCCACGAGAGTGGCTTTAGATGAAGACTTTAAAAATGGGGCCAGTAAATTTTTAAGCATTGGCACTCCCTCCTTTTCTTTTGCTTGCATTGTTAGCTGTATGTTAGAACTTGTAAATGAACAGCTTAACGACTTTATTGCCACCTATTCAGAAAGCTCGTAGCTTCTCCCCCTTTCGAACTGAATGGCCGGAAGCTCTGCGACTCTGGGGACAAGAGATTTTTCCAGGGGCGCGGCTTGAGTTCGCTCGGGGGGAGCAGGGCTTAAAATTTCGTTTTATTTTTACCCCAGAAGTCGACCCTACCAAGTCTATCTGGCTACAGGCCTTAATGACTATGGGCCGTGGTCTTGTGACCAGCAAACTTTTCCAATTCAATGCTCGAGAAGTCGATTCCTTTTTGCGTGTGTCCGCACTCGAGCCCTGTCTCGCTTTAGATCAAAACGACTTGATTAAATGGGACCGAGAACTTCGAAAGACGCTTCTCATGGGATATTTCAAGGCCCATGCTCAACAATATTTGGCAGGGGAGCTGCCTGCGAAGCATGTTTATGTGGAAATCACCCATCTCATTTCAAGTTGGCTGGCACAGCTTGGCCAAGGCCTTGATGAATTCCTCGTGATTGAGTTGGTCTGTATCGAACTTAAGAAGGCCAACCAGGCGTTGAAAGGAAATCGAGTGGTCGTCTCTATCAAGCAGTCGCAGAGTTTGAATGAGTTTTTTCCTGAGAAGGAATTACTTCTGGCGCTTGAAGAAGTGCTTGCTAACCAACTCATTGGCAGCAGTCTTCTCCCTTTGAAATGGGTTGCCGAGGGCCGAGATTTACCCTAAAATAACACATCACTTGGACTCGTTACTGACCTAGCTAGCTTCATCATTGCTTCATAAAAGGGATGAATTATGTATCGTTGGATTGTTTCAGCACTTCTTCTATCTTCGACTGCCCTCGCTCAAGATGCCACGAGAGGGGATAATCTCTATAAAGCCAATAATTGCATTCAGTGCCACGGTCCAAATGGACAGGGTGTGACTGATCAGAAGGGGCCACGCATTGGTGGTCAGTATGATTGGTACGTCCTCAAGGCCCTTTCAGATTTTAAAAAAGGGGAGCGCAACAACCCTGAAATGTACCCTTATATCCGAAATCTCTCTGAGCAGGACTATAAAGACCTCTCTGCCTACGTCGCCCAACTCTCAGGACAAGATTAGCCCTCGCGCGCACTTTTGAGAGGGCAAGAAGCCCTTGGGTGCGCTTTTACCCTACGCCATCTTTGGAGGCCGTCATGGAATTGACTTTCAAAAAAATCACGCATCAAGATGATATCCGCTCGGTCTACGACTATAATGTGGATGCTTTTTCCGATTCTCCCGATTTTAAATGGTCGCTGGAAGAAATTAAAAGGGAAATGAAAGAAGGATGGGAGCTTTATGCTTGCTATAAATCGCAAGAAATAATCGCTGCTGTCTTCTTCAAAGAGGAAGAAGGCTCTCTACTCACCAAGAATACTGCTATCAAAATGATGTATCAGGGAAGTGGTTATTCCCATAAAATCAAAGACTTCTTCGAGAAAGTAGGTCGTGAGCGCAAGCTCAAGCGAATCATTCACTACTGCCGAATTGATAATTTTCGAATGTACTCACTTAATGAGTCCCATGGATTTGAGAAAACCGATAAGCGATTGGGTGAGCTCGGTCAGGTGGTGGAATGGGTAAAGGAAATTTCCGAGAAGCCGAAGAGTAATAAAAAGCTATAGACATTAACGAACTTTGTTTGTCATAATCAAAGAGATCAATGCAATTTAATGTTTCACTGGAGGAACACATGGCCGTTAAGAAAAAAGCAACTGCAAAAAAAGCAACGAAAAAAGTAGCTAAGAAAGTAGCTAAAAAAACGACTGCTAAAAAAGTAGCTAAGAAAACAACTGCTAAGAAAGCAACAAAGAAAGTAGCTAAGAAAACTACTGCAAAAAAAGCTGCTCCAAAGGCAACTAAGAAAGCTGCTCCAAAAGCTGCTAAGACAACAGCAAAAAAAGCTGCTGCTCCAAAAGCAACTAAGAAAGCTGCTGCTCCAAAGAAAGCTAAAACAGCTCGTAAGCCAAATGCTGCTTTCATGAAGCCGTTGACTCCATCAACTCTTCTAGGCGCTGTTATTGGTGGTGCTCCACTTCCAAGAACTCAAGCTGTTAAGAAAATTTGGGATTATATTAAGAAGCACAACCTTCAAAACCCAAAGAACAAAAGAAACATCCTTGCTGATGATAAGCTAAAGCCAATCTTCGGCAAAAATGAAGTAACTATGTTCGAGTTAACTTCACTTGTAAGCAAGCACCTTAAGTAATTAAGGCACTTCATTTTGATTTTTAAAGGGCCCATTTTTTAATGGGCCTTTTTTATTCCTGAAAATTGACGACTGATTTCTTGATCGATGATCTGAGTCTGTTCCGCAGTCTTAAAAAACTCCGGACAATTGACGGTGGGATTTCCTGTGGGGAAACGTCCAATTCCTTGAAAATAATTGAGGCATGTTTGAGCGTAAAACTTGAAATACTCAGGGAAGAAAAGATTAAAATGCTCGACGACTGTTCTCTTACTCAACTCATTGGCGCTGGTAAAAAGCCTATCGGGGAGTGGATCAGTCGCTTTTAGCTGTTCAAAGACCTTTTGCCTGCGAGCGAAATTTTGCCCAAGCTCCCGCACTCGTCCCCACGCCATATTGAAGGTCTTGCCGACCACGGGTCCTGAGAGCAAGTACTCACTGAGAAAAAAGTCTGTTTGCTCTTGATTGAGACTGCCTTTCACTAGTAGGAGGCGAAAAGCGTGCTCTCTTTGGGTCGTGAGCTCTCGTTGATCACTCATTTGAGACAAAAGTCCTTGCTGAATCTGCAGCCAGCACTTCTGGTTTAAAGAGAGGTCGATATGAGCGAGCAGCTCCTTGTCATCCATTTCACGGGCCTGCAGGGGAGCGATTAAGCGAGACATGAGGTTTTTTTGCACGATAGGGCGCTGACAATAAAACTCAGACAAATCAGAGAGAGCGGTTCTCTCAAGAAAAATCCAAGGGTCGAGAGAGAGTTGAAATTTTTCATTAGTTTCAGCAATCCAGATTCCAAGATCTGGGTCTCTCGGCGAATTTCTCCAATATTGTAGAACATCAGAGCGGCAAAGTTCTATTGGGAGTTTCTGTTCCTCAATACAACTTGGCAAATAGGCGCGAAAATAATTGGCTCGTTTGGCCTGAAAAAATTCATCGCTTAAAAGATTAGGCCACAAACTGATCTGGTCTATATAGAGCCAAGTCTCTCGGCTCAGGCGGCGGCGATTGAGATTGAAATCCACAAAACCGCTACTCATTTCAGAGACCATATTCCGCCAAGAAGTACCCCGCTCACTTGGTCTGACATCGAGAGCGTGATCTAAAAATTCGCGGTAGTGTCGACTCGCTTCAAGCGCTTCGAGGTCTTTAAGTGTGTAAGGAGCACTTGAATAGGTGGGAAGAGTGATAAAACTAGCTATCACAAGTGAGAAGGCGAATAGATTCTTACTGAAGACTAAGCCCATAGTCAAATGATAGAGAGAGAATGCTCGCGAGTCAAATAACTCGTTTAATCGTTTCGATAAAATGCTCTTTCCTATAAGGCTTCGTGAGCAGAGCAAATTTTTGATACTGACATTTTTCGAGATAGCGTTCGAGCTCTCGACTCGTATGCCCAGTCGCCAGAACCACTGGGAAGAGTGGTCTTACTTCTTTGATTTTCTCTATTAATTCGGTTCCTAGAATTTGCGGCATCATATGGTCTGTGACAAAAACATCAAAATCATCTAGACGTTGAAGAATCATCTCTTGCGCTTCAACGGGATTTGAATTGATGGTCAATGCGTACCGTGATGAGTCAAGAGAGTCCTTTAAAAGCTCGCTGATTTTCTCTTCATCATCCAAAAAATAAATTCTAATTGGTGTCGCCATAACTAGAGTCTAATCTATCTTTATTGACTTGGTAAGCGTCTTTATCTAGTCGAAAAATATCTTTTGAGGTATCAATAACCCTCATATTTTACGTCTTATTCACCTCAGGAAGGTAGTATGTTGCTCACTCAATCATTGGTGTCGCGCCCTCTCACAAATGGGTGGTCTGTTTGTTATTTTCAAGAATTTGAAAGCCTTTGCTTGGATGATTCAGGAGAACTGACAAGTGAGCTTCTGGGCTGGTTTGAGAAAATCGTCGATCGCCCTGATGGCTGGAACTCTTTTAGACAACAAATTCGTCTCAAATCTACGCCTGTGCTTCTCGCTGTGATTTACGAAGAGCGAAAACTCCGAATTGCAGGCCCAAGACTTGGCAATGAACTTTTTCTACTCAATTTAATTGAATCCAATGAATACCGCGGAGAACTTCAAACTCAAAGGGGCACTCAGCTCTATACAGATGTTAAGGAACATGTGGAGGCGATCGCGACTCTCGATCCTCGTCAATTTCCAAGCCAATACGATTGGGCACAAATTCAGTACGGCTTAGTTGATCTATGTCACAAGACGCCTCAGAGCTTGAGTGCCAAGATCGCTTCATCTGAGCAAAAACTGATTAAAGAATTATTGGCGAACCTGAATCGCTATCGTCCGGTACTTTTTGAAAAGGTTTCTGATTTTGGTCTTGGACTTACGGCCCAGTATGCACTTCTGCGGATTCACCTCTTAAAATTTCTCGCGATCTTGCCTTCTCTTGATCACGACAAGAGCGGCAATTTAGTGAAAAAGATTCTACTTGAATCTTTTCGTCGACTTTTAAAGGACTCAAAGAAGGCCCGTGCGTTGAAAAAGAAAGGGCAGGAGCGCGCTCTTCCAAAAAGACTTTTTTATAGTCTTGCGATTGTGAAGTCGCTGGCGACTCTGTTGCCGGCCAAACCTTTGGCGCAGATGATTCGCGCTAGCGTGCGTTTTATGGCGAGACGTTTTATCGCTGGTGAAAGCATCGAAGAGGCACAGCACTCTTTTCAACAGCTCTTCACAAGTGGTCGCGATGTGACGCTCGATCAATTAGGGGAACTCGTTGTTTCTGAACAAGAAGCAGATCATTATAAAGACGAAGTCTTAAAACTGATTCGAGGGTTCGCTCAGCATATTCCCGTCGGAGAGAAAAATTCCTCAGGTATTTTGCGCGCCCATGTTTCCATTAAAGTTTCGGCCCTTTGCTCTCATTTTAAACCGGCCGCCCCTGAGGTGACGTTTAGTGCGATTGCTCCACGTTTAAGAGAAATTCTTTTAACGGCGAAAGAGCATCAGGTCTTTTTGAATATCGATGCTGAGCACTACCACTATAGAGATATTGTGTTTGATATCTATCAACGGGTTTTGCTTGAGACTCCTGAATTATATTCATTCAAAGACACTGGAATTGTTTTACAAGCTTACTTGCGTGATGCCTCTGAGCACCTAGATGAAATCATCGCGCTTGCTAAGAAGCGCGGTCATTTGATGCCCATTCGTTTAGTGAAGGGTGCATACTGGGATGCCGAGACTGTTGAAGCGGAAGCTCATAGCTATAATGCCCCTCAGTTTTTAAATAAAGAAGAAACGGATTTGAATTTCCGCCAAATGATTGTCAAAATTTTTGAAAACGGAGAGTCCATTCAGCTGTGCTTGGCCTCTCATAATTTCGCAGATCATTGTTTTGCCCGTGCGCTGCAAGCGGAACTTTATCCAAAAGCTCCTGTGCCAGAGCATCAGTGTTTGCATATGACTTACGAAGCGCTTTCGACTTCGCTTGCGAAGATGGGATGGGCGACCAGAAATTATGTGCCGATCGGATCATTGATTGTGGGGATGGCCTATCTTGTTAGACGTATTATGGAAAACTCCTCTCAAGTGGGAGTTCTCACTATTATGCGCTCTCATAAAAAACCGGCCTCACTTAAAGGGGCGGCTGAGCTTTATCTTGAGAAAAAAGAAAAGAAACTTCTTGAGCGAGACCTGACTCAAGAAAAAATGACAGATAAGTTTTTTAATATCGCACCAGTGAGAACTTATTTGAAACCTGAAAGACTTTGGGTTGAACAAGCGCTCAAGACGTTCAAAGAAAAGTCCCTTGGGAAAACATACCAAAATTCATTTAAACTAAGCGGTGAGCAAGCTGTCGTGATGTGCTCTTCGGACCCGAGCTTAAAAGTTGGTGAGATTCAATTTGCAAATGCTCAAGACGCTGCAGAAGCCGTGAAGACACTGGACTCTGCTCTCACAAGTGAGTGGTGTAAATCAACAGGGGCGGCATGGCTTCTGCGAGTGAACACTCTTGCGCGAGCGGCTTATTTAATGAGTGCTCGCCGCAATCAATTAGCGGCACTGATTGTTTATGAAGCAGGCAAGACTGTTGTCGAAGCGCTTGGAGATGTCGATGAAGCGATTGATTTTATCCATTTCTATATAAGAGAGGAAGCGCGCCTTCAAAAACACAGTCAGGATCTCTCTTACAGAGGGCCAACCGCTGTCATTAGTCCTTGGAATTTTCCGCTCGCCATTCCTTGTGGCATGGTGACGGCAAGTCTTGTCGCTGGAAACCCTGTGGTCTTAAAGTCCGCCGAACAAACTCCTTTGATTTGTGCCGAGATGGTGGCGCTTTATCATGAAGCAGGTGTGCCTGAGAATTGCCTTATTCATCTACCGGGTCTTGGTGAAATCGTCGGTGAGGCGCTCGTTCAAAACTCAAAGATTGCAGGCATCGTTTTCACTGGTTCAAAAAATGTCGGTCTTTCGATTGCTCGCAAAGCTCAGTCGAGACTTTACCATCACTCGGAACAAAATCTTTCTTATCCCGTCAGAGTTGTCAGTGAGATGGGTGGCAAGAATGCCATTATCGTGACTTCCAGTGCAGAACTCGACGAAACGGTTTCAGGCATCCTCGCTTCGGCCTTCGGTCACTCAGGCCAGAAATGCTCAGCGGCTTCGCGGGTGATTGTTCATGAAGCAGTGATTGAGCGCTTAAAAGAGCGATTGAAGGAAGCCATTAAGGCGCTTGAGATCGGCAAGGCGTTTGATTTCGCCACAGATGTGAATCCTTTGATTACATTAGAAGACCGCGACCGAGTAAGAAAGATTGTTCAAGAAGCGAAACTTGAAGTTGAACGACACGGCGGAACTCTTGTGATTGACCGCTCGTCTGAAGAGACAGTGGGCTACGCTGTTGGGCCGGCCCTCTTTGAAGTGAGCTATGAGCAATCGCTTAATAGTGAAAGCTGGTCACAAAAAGAAATCTTTGGGCCCGTTCTTCATTTGATAAAAGTCAGAAATCTTGATCAAGCACTAGAAGTGTTTAACGCCACTGAATACGCCTTAACAGGTGGTGTTTTCAGTCAGTCGCAAGATGAGATTGATTACTTAACCAGCAGAATGGAGTGCGGAAATCTCTATATCAACCGCAATATCACGGGAGCGAGAGTAGGGATTGAACCCTTTGGTGGCTTTAAACTTTCTGGCACTGGGCCTAAGGCCGGTGGTCGAGGTTATCTGCCGGGCTTTCATTTACAGGTTCCTCGATTTGAAATTCCAAAGGGGCAAAAAAATCTCGGCAATGGATCAGATTATCAATTTGATTTGGCGAGACCTTCGGGCTTAACTGTTGAAGCGCGAGCGACTAGACTTAATAATGTGCTAGAGCGTTTACACTCCCAGTATGAAGTCTTCTTCAAAGAAGTTGATGGCGATCAAAAAGCGGTTTTGGCGCGTTTTCAAAAATGGGTAGCGCAAAACTTGGTGAGCTTTCAATTGAGAGAACATCAAAACCGCAAAATTCCAGGGCAGCTTTCATTTAATGATTATCAAATGGTGCAAGAGCACGCGCTTGTCATTGCAAGCTCTGAGAAACCGGCTTTCATCACATTGATGCAAGTCATGTCTGCTGTTGCTATGGGCACAGGGGTTTCGATCGTGACTCGCACTGAAGAGGCCTATGCTTGGTGGAATTTAGTGATTGAAACTTTTCACCACAACGGTTTTTCAAAAGAAAATTTAGACGTTTATTTCTCATCTAATGAGGGCCTGAAAAAGGCGTTGGAAGAAGAGAAAATTTCCACTGTGATTCTCGACGGCGAACTTGAATCTTTTCTCTCCATTCTTTTTCCGACTGATATGCGTGAGAAAAGAATGCGCGCGCTTCTCACTCCATTTGATGCCGCCGACCCAGACGATTTCAAAAGACTTTGTGAGCACTACGTTTGCATGCGCTCCTTCGCTGTAAACACTATGAGGCACGGAGCGCCACTCGACTTGGAATTATCGTGAGTCGAGTTCTCTTCATTGGCGCGGGCAATATGGCACGCGCCTTGGCCATAAAGATTCCAAAGACTGCGGGAGAATTATTTTTCTGCTCTAAAGGTCAGCAAAGTGCTGAGGGGCTAGCGGGAGAGACGGGAGGAAGCGTTCTTCCATTTCCCACTGAGTGGAATGATCCTGATGTGGTGATTCTGTGTTTGAAGCCTCAGCAGTTTAGTGAACTCGCTGTCATCCTTAAACCAAAACTCAAGCCCTCCACATTAGTGATCTCTGTTCTTGCTGGTGTTTCAACTGAGCGTTTGCAGAAAGAGCTTAATCACGAAAACCTGGTTCGTTTGATGCCCAATCTTGGAGCGACAGTTTCAGCGGGATTAATCACGGCTTATATTTCTTCTACTCAAAATCCGCGAGCGCAACGTGAAATTTGCGAAAGTCTTTTTAAGGCCTCCAATCAATTTGTTTGGGTTTTAGAAGAAGACATGATTACCGCTTCAACTCCTCATACTGCTTCCACTCCGGCGCTCTTTTTTGAATTGGCGCGACTTTTAGCGCTCGATCTAGAAAAGCGCGGCTTCGAGCCTTTAGAGGCGCGCTCAATGATTATTGAAACCATGTATGGCAGCAGCTTATTGATGAAAAACTCCCATTTGCCTCTGGCAGAACTCAGAGACAGCGTGACTTCAAAAAAGGGTGTGACCGCCGAGATGCTCGATTCACTCTACAAAGACCAGCTTTCAGATCTGTTAACCCGCGCCCTTGAGCTCGCGGTCAAAAAATCTTTTGACCTAGGACAAAACTCATAAGAGACTAGTCAGATGAAATCACTTGAATCAATTGTTTCTCGAGGCCTTGATAAACTCCCTAACCAATTTGCAGAGACGGCGCGGGTTTGGATGTTCGGCCTTTTTAAAGTGCCCATGCTTTTTTGGCTTAGACCTTATGTGCTTGAGCTTAATGATGAGAGATGTCGCGTAAAGATTGACCTCAATCGCAGAAGTCGCAATCATCTCGGCTCTATGTATTTCGGAGCACTCGCTGCAGGGGCTGATTGCGCCGGCGGATTAATGGCAATGGCGTTGATTCAAAAAAGCGGCAAGCCTGTGGCCCTAAGTTTTAAAGATTTTAAGGCCAATTTTTTAAAGCGCGCCGACGGGGCGACGGTTTTTATCTGTGAAGACGGGCCTCAAATTCAAGAGTTGGTCGCCAAGACTTTGGAGTCGGGGGAGCGAGAGAATCTCACCGTAAAAGTCAAAGCGGTCTGCCCTGAAAAATACGGTGATGAAGTTTTAGTGGAGTTTGAATTAACTCTTTCTTTAAAACTTAAATCAAAAGCGGCTTAGAGAAATTCCAAAAGATTTCAGCGTCTCTCGGTGGTGATCCACGAAAGATTTCATATCTTCTAATTCATGCCCATGATCTTCCGGAATTTTTGTGTAGAGATCTGGATAATAGGTGACTGGAAGACCCACTACATCTCGAGTTCCCTCTAAAACAATCGGCCCACCACTATTGCCGCCGTAGACAGAGCAATTATATTTGAGGCGATTTTGTCGCAATGATTCTCTATAGCGCGCAACTACAGGATCAATGGGGGCATTGCGGGCCCGTTCAATATAGCGCTGAAAACGCCGTTCTAAATTGCTGTGATCAAGACTTTCCCAAACTGACGGCGCCTCTTTTGGGAGAATCCAACAATTCTCCGAAGTGGTGGCGCGGCCTTTTCTCTCTTCATCCCCTGGGTATCCATACATTTTAAGATGATCATAATCATTTGGCACATAGTCTGCGAGCTTAAGTGGAGTGATGTTTTCGCGGACTGTTTGCAGAACTTTACTGCTGACTTTTTTACCTCGAGAATCGGTGAGTGAAATTTCAATCAAGGCCACATCGTGAAGTGTACTTGAGGCGATCAATCTCTCACAGCGCCCCTGAAATTTACCTGCTAGTTCACCGTCGGGGAGAATGCGAATCTCATCATTTTTACAAGCGTCTGAGATGACCCATTTATAGCAATGCCTGGCCGTTCCGACGATAAAACGTCCTTGATTATTTTCAACCCAAAAAGCCGTGCAGCCACTGTTTTGATTTCTTTTAGTGGCCTTGAGAATATGTCTTTGTTCTTCTTTGTTGATCGCTCGTCGATTGCTGTTGAGGAAAAAATTATTTCCAGCGATGACTTCTAATTCTTGATTGGAGGAGTCGTTATTGGTGGGCCCGCAGCTATGGGTGAGAGAAAGAGCAATGATCAAGAAGGGCCAGAAAATCGATGATTTCATAATAAGTCCTTAAGCCTAAGTCAGTTAAGATCATGAATTCATTTGCAAACTAGGGTCCAATTTCAGGGTCTCCGATGATTTAAAATTTAGCTATTTAGCAGGCCTGTTCCGCCTTCTCTTTGTTAGTCCTTTGTTAAGTGTTGTGGATTTAGACGATCACAGGGCAGTTATGCCTAGTACCGACTTCAAGTTTAATCGTTTAGACTTTTAAGCTAATGGGAATGATTCACAGGAGTGATCGTGATTACCTTAACTCTAATTCAGACTTTTTTAGTTTTCTTTTCTCTAGTGAATGCTGAGGAAAGTGTGCTTGAAGATCTCAAGAGCGCCAGTCAGTTCACGGGAGATGTGAATCGACTTATGTTAGGTCCGACTCATCAGCACTGCGTGGATTGCACGGAAGAGCGAGACATGCTGGGGACCCGTCATCGTTTGGGTTATACTGCGACCATTAAGCCTAATAAACGCTTTGACTTAGTTGTAAAATCAATTAAGCGCTGTGAGAGACCGGCCAATGAATTATTTGCTGTTCCCACCTGTCGAAATCTCGCTGTTACTACAGGCCTGGCTTGCACTATTGAAATGGATTTAAGTACTAAAGTTCCGCGGGGAGTGAATGTGAAACTTCCGGGCCTGAGGCAAGGCTATTCAGAAATTTCAAGAAAAGGGATTGATTTTAACCGTTTGAGTTTTGCTGATTTTTCTGCCAAGGGAAAAATTCCGATGAGCTTAACTGCTCGAACTGGTTTTAGTAGGGAATTAAGTGGTGTGAATTTTCGCTACGACGACAAGAGCATTGATCGCGTGAGTGTAGATTTGAGAATCAAAGATAAAGGCAAGATGCGAACATGGGACAGAGTGGAGTGCACGGAGCGCTAGCTATAAGCAAGCGCCGTAATTGATAAACTCTGCACCTGCACTATTCATATCACAGAGATTAGAGAAAAAACCTTCAACGCCTGCTAGTCTGCCGCAAACTGGCGCGTAGACTTCAGGGCAAATTAAATTTCTTCTTTGAAAGAGTTGAGCTTGATCATAGATTTCAAGATCGCAGTCAATCACTGACACCAGCGTGTAAGTTCCAACCACATCTTGATTTTCTTCCACCATATAAACGCCATTGAGGCATGTATTATAAGCAGTGTGGACATTGGTTAAAGTGAGTGTCTCAAACAGACCTCTGATTTCCATTTGCAAGGGAGCGCCAACAGTTCGTGTGACGATTAAATCCCCAGAGACTTCAAATTGTGTGGCGGCTTTCGCTTGACCCATTAGCCCTAAGAGGAAGAGCAGAGTGGCCATTGAGCAGAAAAATTGTTTCATTTTTAATAACCTCTAAAACCCTATTATTTGCGTTCGATCTTGCTTCCAGTTTGTAATTCTTATCTACCGAGACATCAAATGATTCTTTTGACTGTATACTCATAAGCTGTACTTATAGGGTCCAGACAGGAGTCTTTTTGTGTTGATTGATAATCTTAATCTCAATCTCTTGCGCATTTTTGAGTCGGTTTACCGCTTGGAGAGCATGACGAGGGCGGCCGAAGAGCTTCATATGACGCAATCTGGTGTGAGTCAGAATATTAAATCTCTTGAGGATATTCTGGGAATTCAGCTGTTTGATAGGGTCAAACAACGCCCGATTCCAACCGCCAAAGCACGAGTGCTCTTCCAGCAGTGCTCCCCTTGGCTTCGCGAAGTGGAAAAAACGTTGATTGAAGTGACCGATAAAACCCATGTGATTCGCGGTGAAGTCAGGCTTGGTCTTCCCATTGAGTTTGGAAATAACGTGGTTCTCAAGCGTCTAGCTAGCTGGAGCGAGCGCTATCCTGAAATCAGTTTTCGTTTTCGTTATGATCTCGCCCCTCGTATGAATGAGGATCTTTTGCGAGGAGAATTGGATTTTGCCATCGTGGATGATTTTAGTTTTGATGGCCATCTCTCGGTTCAGCAAGTCGCCACTGAGACGCTTGCTCTTTGTTTATCTGAGGGCTATTTGAAAAAACATAAGATGCCCGATTGGAGTGCTTTGAGCCGAAAGAAATTGGATAAAAAGTTTTTTGAATCTTTGCGCTATCTTGATTACACCGAAGAGACGCCTATTTTGCAGAGTTGGTTTCAACATCACTATCAGTTCACTCAATTTAAACCCAAGCTCGTCGCCTCTTTGATGGATGTGCAAGGAATTGCCCGCATGATTATTGCCGATATGGGGGCGGGAGTACTACCGTTGCACGTTGTTCGAAGACTGACGACCCAGGAGTTTAAAGTTCATTATTTTGAAGGAAGTGGAGTGCCACTTTTAAATCGTTTGAATATTGTGAAACTGAAAAACCGCACACTTTCTCCTGCGGCCCAAGCGACTCATGATTTTTTAGTTGAAGGATTGGCCTTGAGAGAAAAAGAGCAAGGCCTTACACTTCAAGCTGACTCTTCGCTTGAAAAGTAGACTTAATTTCCTGATTAATTTTTTGCACGAAGGCCTGCATTTCTTTGGTGTTGAAGTCGATTTCTTCTTGGTAGAGGGAGAGTGAAAACTCGTCGTGCTCTTCATAGCGATCAAAATGCAGCAGGATTTTATCAAGCAGTGATCGCTCCACTCTGACGATTTCTAAGTGGCAGACGATTCCTTTAAAATCATTCATCTCATTTTTAGACTGTGGCATGAAAGAAGGTCTCGCGAGATGGTCTGATTGCACGAGGGGATAAAAACTCAAACGAAAACCGGGATAGTTTTTAGTGAAGTTTTGATGGAAATAATCTTGTGCCCTTCCGAACTTATAGCCCGGAACTTTCATCATAAAGTCTTTGCGATAAAAACGCAGAAAGAGGACTGCACCAAAATAAGCGCCTAAAACCAGCAGTCCAATTAAAAACAATAGCTCTATACCCATAATGAAACCATGCTGACCACTAAGGGACAGCTTCAAAGACATTTAAGGTTTTTAAAAGGCGAATCAATTGGTCTTTCAACAGGTCTGTTTTCTCAGCGCGATCTTTGTGCAAAACCATGACCGCGCGGATTTCTTCCACCGTGGGTTTGCCTTCTGATTTAAAAATTCCCTGCATAGCTTGCATGGACTGGGTGTGGAATTTTTCAGCTTCACTTAAAATCAAACTCACGGGGTATTCAATTTCTTCATTGAGTAAGCCTCTCTCGGCCATGACTCGCATAAGGCCTGCGTTTGTGAGTAAGTTTGGATAAGGCAGGTAAGGTCTAGTGAGAGTGTAGTTTAGATAGTTGAGGAGGAACTGACGAATCAGATCGTTGGTGACTTTACCGTAGGATTTTTGAAACCACTGAAGAGTCAGAGCGTCCATAAACCCGTACTCTTCAAAAGTTGTGTCACACTCAGGGAGTGTGTAGGTTTTTTCGATGAAATAATTTAAGTTGCGAGTGCTGGTGGGAAACTCAAGGGGGTAGCGATAGACGAGATATTCTCTAAAGCGATGGAGATCGAGGAAATCAAATTTTTTGATCGCAGAGACGAGTTCATCTTCTGTCAGTGTGTTGGGAAGTTTATGGAAAATACCAAGTTTTATTTCATGACTGTCATCCTTTGTTTCTTCATACAAAGGTTTTAAAAATTCTTCACGCCATGTTTTACAGGTGGGGTATTGGGAGACGGAGACTTGAATCAGGAAATCGAGTCCTTTCACAAAATCTTCATGACGATCTTGGAGGTCCATTTCATTGTCTTTTGAAAACCAACAAGAGCTAAAAAGGAAAAGACTAAAAATAAGAGCTAATGTTTTTTTCATACACAACAATCCTACGCCGGATTTGCACTTGGAAGATAGATTCCTTCCAATCCAAATTTTTGACTTAGATGAGATTGTAGCGCTTGAATTCCAAATTGTTCAGTCCCATTGTGCCCGGCCGCAAAATAATGAATACCGCTCTCCCGCGCCTCATGCCAATCGTGTTCACTGATCTCTCCGGTCAAATAGGCGTCGAGGCCGGCCCTATGGGCCTGCACCCAAGCGGAGTTGGCCCCACCTGTGATGATTCCGAGAGTAGAAATGGTTTGATTGGTTTCAGGGTCGGCATGGATTACTTGATGGGCCGTCACAGAGGAAATTCTTTGTTTCAATTCAGCGGCCGTCAGAGGAGTTTTAAATTTGCCGGCGACACCAGTGGAGCGCCCTTTGGTGAGACCAAAAGGAGTCAGCTCTTGCAGTTGAAGCTTATGCGCCAGCGCCGCGGCGTTGCCTAATTCGAGATGTGCATCAAGAGGCAAATGGTAGGCGATCAGATTGATCTCTTTTTTAATTAAGGGCAAAACTCGTTTCGCGAAGGGGCCAGTCAGAGTGCGAACACCGTGAAAATTCCAAAAAACTCCATGGTGAACAATCAACGCTTGAACGCCTAAATCACACGCTTGCTCCACAGATTCTCGCGTTGCGGAGACGGCGTAAGCGATTTTTGAAATCTCTGTACTGCCTTCGATTTGCAAACCATTAGGTCCGTAGTCTTCAAATAATGAAGCTTCGAAATAGTTATTGAGATAGGTGACGAGTTCGTCTCTTTTTAAAACTTTCACATCAATGAGTCGGCGGCGCTTCGGGATTTGTAGGTCCTAATCGCATCAGGGATTTTTTAAGTTTTTCAACGGTTTTATGTAAGTCTTCATGGTAAGGCGCGATGGTCAAAGCTTTTGAGAATTCATCGAGCGCTCGTGGCAGATCTTTCTTGGTCATAAAAGCGCGGCCACAATTGATATAGGGATATTCTCTGTTTTGGTAATTAAGAGATTTTTTCGCCATCTCAAACCACTTCAAGCTCTCGTCAATTTGCCCTTCGGTTAAAAAATAACTTCCAAGGTCGTTATAAGGAGGGCCGTAATCGGGATCTTTTTGGATTGCTCGCAAACAATAGGCCTTGGCCTTATCAATTTGCCCCATCAAAGACTGGACCCAGCCAATCAAGGTTAAGATCTCGGCACTTTCCTGGTAGTTCAGCGCCTTTTGAAAAGCTTCGAGTGCCTTGGGATAATCTTTGTGAAAAATCCCTTCGTGCCCTTCGTGAATCATTTGTTGATATTTTTTCTCTCGTTGCTGCTCCAGCATTTTTAAAGTGCCGAGCGCTTCTCCTTGCATATTATAAACTGACTGCAAGGGGAGTTGAAAATGCGCCACCACTGGGAAGTCTTCCATCAATTCTTCTTCGTCAGGGTTGAGTGCTTCAGGCAAGGGCTCGTCTTTGAGATCTCCTGGAATGGCGTAGAGACCTTGCGGGCCCCAGCGCTTGATCACCGTTTCTGACTTTGCTACTTGCAAAGGCTCAGTCGCTACAGCGGGCTTTGGTGGCTGGCGAAGGGGCATGGCAATCAGATTGCTCTCCATGCCCTCGGGATTCATCTCAACTAAATTTAAGCGGGGATATTGAACCTCAAGATCAGTCTCATCGGTGATCAGCATATGCAGCTCACAGGCGCAGTCATAAGTGAGATTGATAAAATCAACCACCATATCAATCAGCTGATCGTTGGCATCACTCAGACTGATAAAGCCGCTTAGAAATTTATCGGCGTTTTTCATCCAGTGGCGCAGGTTTTTGAGGTCTTCAAATGTTTCTTTGTTTTTTTTCGGTATCCAACTTGGAAGGAGCGCCTCTGCAAAGAGTGTTGTCTGGAGTTTTTGTCCATGCAACTGACTCAAGCCTTTGGCCTTTGGACTGGCGTTTAGGCTCTCGAGATCAAGGCCCGCATGAAACAGGCGCTCAAGATAAGCATAGGCGTTATGCCATTCGCTCAAAAGAAGATTTTTTGTATTTCTATCCATGAAATTCCTAAGTTAGACTACAACCTGTAGGGTACCAATTAGTCATCAGAGCATCAAGTCACGTTGAGACAGGACTTTCCACCTAAGTCTCTTGAATCCTTTCAAAAGACGGTGTTGTCGAAGATTATTACAAATTTGAAGCCAAAGAATGAAGCGCCCAAATCTCTGTTTTTACAAGAGTTTTTTGATTCGGTGCAGGGTCATGGTGACCCCAATCCCTTAATGCCCCTCTGAGAGGGTTTATTTTGGCATGGGGACGAGCCCTTTTTCGTTGATTAACCACGGTGTGAGTTCGCCGTAGTTTTCAACCAGCTCGTCGAGTTTCCTTGGATCTATCGGGCAATCATAAGAGCGATTTTGCGGATCTCGCTCTTGGTATTCTTTTAATCTGTTTTGTACTAAGCGGGTCATTTTTTTTGTGCGCATTTTTGAGCAATTAATGCCTTCGTCAAATCCAGCGTCGATATAAACTGCGAAGTCGATTTTTTTTACTTGAGTCCACTGATTTTTCTCACAGACGATATAGGGGCCTTCGTTTTTGCCAAAGACGTCTTCCGAAGTTTGCAGTATGTGATTCCAAAAACGCATCCCTTGGAAATTCGCGACTAAGTCGCCGTAGGCCATGACCCCAGTCATAAAGCCGCCCATCAGTCCGGTTTCCGCTTTCCAGCCAATATTGAGTGCTTCTTCAAGGGGTTTGCCCTCTAGTACATAAGTTTTGAAATAATTAAAGCCCGAACCCATAAAGTGTTCAAATTTATCTGTGCCAACTCGATGTCCATTCACATTCAAAGCTGCTGCTGTAGGGTCATTGGCGACTCGTGCCCATGCTCCTTGAATTGGAGATTGCAGAGGACTGAAGTCGCGATAAATGGACTGACCGATTTTAGTTTCAATTTTTGCGAGCTTGTCGGTTTTGATAATCCATTTTGAAAATTCGTCGAGATAGTGATTGCGAAATTTTGAGCGCAGTTTTTTATAGAGTTTTTTCTCTGAACAGGGATTAGAGAACTGACCTTTGTTGGCCTCTTTGACAGCGTCTTTTAAGAGTTCATTTGCCTTTAGATTGATCAATGGCAAAGAGTCGGGGAGCTCTTGGTAGCGCAAGCGAAAGGAATCAACCTCAGCGGCTTGAACGCTGGCGATTGTCGCCAGAATGAGAATTGAAAAGAGAGATTTCATGGGCCCAATTATAAGGTAGATTGGGCCCCGAGTGCGTGTGTCTGTAATTAATACTCAAAAGCTCGCAAAGTTTTTTTAGTCGCGTTCGTACTCTAAAAGCCTATCAGATTGCTGAACGATGCCGTAGCGATTGGTAATAATACTGAAAATCGAAGCGTCTTTGCTAGCGATATCACCTTGTGAAGCGGGATCTCTAAAATCGAGCGCCCCTTGCGGATTCTTGCCACCAAATAAATCCCCAAACGGGTTATCAGTACCGGCATCAGCTCCTCGGCTCCCTTGAGCACCATATCCACCGCCTAAACGAATTGAGCCTGTACCACCACCATAACCATTGGCCGTTGCTCCAGTGGGACGTGCCATTTGCGGAGCTGCTCCAGCACCACCAGCGCCGCCAGGTCCTCCAGGAGGAGAGCCAGCACTACCAACGCCGCCGCCGCCGCCACCACCGGCGAGATTTCCGCCACCTTCTTTGATTTCAGCAGCACCTGGTGTGTTGCCAACAAAACCCGTAGGGCCTTTTGAACCGGGATCAAATGCTCCGACGGGTCGTGGGACATCTTCACGTGAGGGATTGCTTGGAATCACAGCACTATCACTTCCATCATTGAAACTTTCCCCGCGATCAAATGTGGTCGCTTGAGTGAGGCCATGAATTTGAATTGGTCCGCCGTCGCCAAAGCCAAAACTTCTTTGGCTGACAAAATTATCGCAACCTTCGGCCATCGGATTGAGTTCACACTGTGATCCAAAATAGTCTTCGGGATTATAATTGAGACTAGTGGGATCAAAAGCTTCTACCTCATCAACGAGTTTATCAAGACGGTTGGCTTGACGAGCGAGTAGGGCCGCTTTACCCATATTCACGAAGGCCTCAATTCCGGCCATGATCGCCGCTTGTTTCATCTTGTCTTTCGCTTCAGAATTATTGATAACACAACTGCCGGCTAGGGTTTTGCGACAGGCTTGTTGGATTTCACGGCGAGCAGCAGTGGCGATTTGAGTAGTGTCGGCGTTTCTTAATTGTTGTTGTGCTTGAGCCGCTGCACGACGAGCTTCGGCCACGAACTTTTCGAGATCTTGGGCGAGATCATTTGCACGCAGTCGCCCTCTCATCGCATCGTCGACACATCTTTTTTCAACAGTTTCTGCATCAGGCATTGCTGACCACATAGAAAAGAAGAGACCTGTTTTACCAGCATCCACTGCCGCTTGTTGAGTGGCAAGATTTCCTTGATGGCGAAGAACATTGGCCTGCGCTGAAATTCCCGATGTCGGATTGTTTGGATCGAGGTTTGTTTGAGCATCGAGTGTTTTATCCATATTCGAAATTTGCTGATAACCAGAAAAAGCCGCTTGTCCCACAAGGGCGGCATCATAGGCATTCGCGGCTTTCACACAAGGTTCGAAATCTTGAGTTTCTTCACCACAACTCTTACAGGTGATTTGCCCATCGGCCGATTTTTTTTCTTTCTTAGCACTACCTTGGCGGCGATCGCCCCCTTGTTGCGAACTGAAACTTCCACCGGCCGTGAGGGACCTATAGGCTTCACAAGACATCAATTTGGCATACATGTCTTTTGCTTCTTTGACTGCTTGGTCAAGCTTCTGCGCCGCTTGTCCAGCATCGGCGATGCCGTTCACTTCTTGCGCTGTTTTCTTCCCGAGCTGACTCCAGGCCCCAGACCAAATTTGGCTAGTGTTTTGATTGCGATCCGTTGTCACTTGGCCCCAGCTCTGAGCACTTTGAGAATTACAATCCACGAAGGCGTCAGTCCCTGAAAGAGCGGCGTGGTTGCCGACTGATTGCGCTTCAGGGAATGGGTTTTTAAAACAGATTCTGGGTTGGCCGTTCGCGCTTGGTTGGCAGTCTGAAGATCCCTCTGCTGGAGGAGTCCCACCTGGTGGAGTTGCCGCAGCGGAATTATTGCCACCACTTCCTTCTGAGTTATTGCCTGAACTGTCGTTACCCTGCTGACCCTGACCACCAGCTGCAGGCTGCTGTCCATTTTTATTTTCTTCTTGAGTCGCAGTTCTAGGATTTGTTTGTGCCGTTCGCGGTGTCGTCGCAGGTGCTGTGTATGATCCAGTTCTCGCTATAGAAGACTCACAATTCGATCTTTCAGGATTGTCTAAATTAGTACATTGTTGTTGTCTGCTGCGAGTAAGTGCTGCCGCACAGTTTGATTGTGCTTGCGCGTCTCTGTGTCTTCCGCAGTCGTTCGCAGTCCAACCGGGAATCGAGCCTCGCTGATTAGATTGGTTTATCGCACTGATCGGATCATAACTCCCAATTCTCGCAACAGATGACTCGCAATCTGAACGGTGTGGATTATCATAATTTGTACATATTTCTGATTGTCTTCGTCTCGTTAAGTCAGTCGCGCATCTTGATTGCGCTTGAGCAGTTCTCACTCTTCCGCATTCGTTCATGGTCCAGCTAGGAATAGAGGTATTGGCATTTGCAGTCGAAAATAGTTTCGGCAGACCCGGGGCAAGAGCTAAAAAGCAAATGACAAAACTGAATTTAAGTAATTTAAGATTTGTTTTCATTTTATGGCCCTTTCCTTTCTTACTTGATTATTATCGGCGACTTTCCCCAAAACTTTGAGTCAAGTCTCTAAAATCAACAGTTTTTCTCTTCTCTCAACGTATTTTCAGAGGGCTGGCCTGCGTGTATGATGAACACCTATCAAAGATCACTGACAAGAAAACAAGGCAGTTCATGAAATCCTATTCTTTAAAAATTCTTGAGTCCCATTTAGACACGTTTAAACATGTTAACAACGCCACTTATTTAAGCTTATTTGAAGAGGCCCGCTGGGACTGGATTACGTCGGAAGGCCTGGGTCTTGAAGAAGTTCAGCGCTCCCAAATTGGTCCCGTGCTGCTAGAGATTCATTTGGTTTTTAAAAAAGAAGTTTTGCTGAGAGAGCAAGTGGTGATTGAGACCAGATTTTTAGAGATGAAAAACTCTCTTGTCATGTTGCTTGAACAAAAACTAGTCAAAGCCGATGGGACAATGGCCGCGAGGCTAGAGGCGTCGATTGGAATTATGGATATGGCGAAAAGAAAATTGATTGTCCCACCTGAGCCGTGGATGAAAGCGATGAAAGCCGTTACGTCGACGAATTAATTCTCAGAAAAAAACGCTGATACAATTGCGCCGCTTGCTCCAAAACTTCCTTGCCAAGCAAAAGGTGAGCGGACTTGCAGTTTTCAATGAAAAGCTCTTGGTCATAATGCTGAAAGAAATCATTTGAGAGGGGAGCATAACTTAAATGCCATTTCTCTGGTGCCACTCCACCGAGGTCTTCGGCGTATGGCCTATAGAAACCAAAACTTTCTCCATGCTTAATTTTTTCATCAAGCCAGAGATGAAAATCCCCAAAAACTCCCTCTGGAGCGCATTCGCTGGCTAGTAGATCAAAAGTTTCTCCCGCTGCTAGAGCCGCTTGATCAATTACATCAATATCAGTGCCCCAATGATGTCGACTGGCGCCAGGAAGGGCCGACCAGCGCAGGATTTTTGTTACCCACTCCGCAGAAGAATAATCTTCTAAGTAAAGCGGTTCTCCCTCGTCGTCGAGTACCGCTCGAAGTCCCTGAGCTTTTTGATTCCAAATGGAGAGTTGTTTTTCGTACGAGCGAAAGCCAGAGACAAGTTTCAGTTGAAACCCCTCAGCTGCTGCGGCTTCAGTGAGTTTTCTTAGGGGGGATTGTAGTTCGGGATGAATGAGGTGAGTGCTGCCTGCCCATGGAATCATGGCCTCAGCTTTTTTTCCAAGAAGAAAATCGCGATCAATCATCACTCAAGCTCATTTACTTTATCTATATCATCACCAAAAAGGCGACGAAGTCCGGTTTGCACATAACGATGAGAAATCATCTCCCAAATACTGACATCATTGCGAGAGCTAATATCATTGCCACCGAAATCATAATTTTGTTCCATGAAGCCGTCCATCACGCCAGAACCACTGCCACTGGTGGCGCCGAAGTCGAAGAAATAATCATCGTCTTGTTTCTTTGCTCCAGCTGAGCCTACCAAACCACCACTTGGTTTATAACCAACGGCTTCCAGCAATTGTTTATCGAGAGAGTTATTGAGACCAGCGTTTTCGAGAGCTTGATTTAAGCCTGCAAGGGCGGGACGCAGGCTTGCCATATTATTAATCGGATCCAAGGGAACTGATTTCAAATTCGCTTTTGAAGCGCGATCAATAATATTTTTTAGCATCGCTTCGTCATTAGGAAATTTTTGGCGATTCTTTGGGTCCTTACTGTAATCGTCGAAGATTTTTTGGCGCATTTGATTAGCGACGGCACTTCTCTTGGCAAGATCGGCACTCGAAATATTCGCGGCGTCGAATTCACCTTGGACCATTTTATTCAGGTCTCCTAAAACTTGCGGCAAGCTCATCGCTTGTCCAACAGAGCCCATTTGATTTTGTTGCATTCCAACTTTCATACAAGCGTTGTCGCCACTGGCGTTTTTCAGATCGCGACAGCGACAGTCGGGGTCAAATTGTTGATTGACGAAAAAACAACCCTTGCGATCCACTTTCCCAATCGAGCCTGAGTAATCGCTTGCGCGCACAGCGAGGTTGCGATTGCGTTCTGCCCATAGCGCTTGGCAAGTTTGTGAATTAGTGCGGTCTTTGTTTTCCGTTCCGTTGTTATTATAACAATAACATTTTGGTTCTCGAAGATCTTCGCGACCGTTTGGACAAAAAGCTCCTTGATCTTCGTTGAAGCCATCAATGATTGTTTGAATACGATCTGCTTGCTCTTTTGATTGCTTCTCTTGTTTGCGCGCTTTGCTCGCTAGAAAGCCAGTGGTGACAGCACCCATACCCGCAATCACGGCAATTCCCATTGGAGAACCAAGGGCGGCACCAGCACCTGCACCAAAAACTGTGTTGGCCGCGGCACCAGATTCAGGAGTGGTTACCTCTGGCACTGAAGGAGTTCCACCTGCTGCCGGTGGTGTTGCCGTTGTTGTCGCTGTCGCCTCAGGGCCTGGAGTTGTGGCACCGGCATCGGCTGTCGCTGCATCTCCACCCGCCGGTGCCTCAGCGTCTGCTTCAGCTTTTTCTGAGCCACCACATTTTTTAATTCCCATGCTGCCGGTACTTTCAAGGATGGCGTAAATCGCTGCCGCTGAATAACCAGCAGTCACTGCGAGGTAGGAATGGAAGCGCTTTTTCGCTAACTCAGAAATAGCGAGCTGTTCTTCTTTAAGATATTCGAAAGCGCGTTTTTGCGCGGCAAATGTACTTTCTATAGCGGCTTCTGCTTTGTACTTTTTTGTTAGGTCAGTAAGTTTTTTCTTAGCGTCTCTTTTATAGAGAAACTCTGCCGCTAAACCGGCAACGGAAGTCGCTCCCATAATATAAAGAGAAGTACAGGTAGAGCCTGCCGATTTTTTGGCCGCTAAGATCATAAGCCCTGTAACACCGGCCCCAAGTAGAGAAATAAGCATCAATGGATCTTTGCCATCTTCACTGCCGGCCTTCACGCCTGTTTTTTCCTCTGCGATGCGATCGTGGCAGGCTTTTTGGGCGGCACCTGTGAGCTCACCGCAAGCGTTCACTTCGTTTCTCGTATCGAAAGCCTCTTGGGTTGTCACACACATATTGCGAAGAGAGTCCCAGCGTTTGCTTTTTGATGCCTGACAATCAACCATCGCCTTTGCAAGATCGGGATCTGTTTCAAAACTTCCGAAAGCTGTAGTGTTTTGAAAGACGAGGGCCAGAATGAGAAGGATCGTTTTCACGAAGGTATTCCTGCTAATATTGATGCTTCCCCCTAGTATAGCCTCAAACCTCTCTTTCTTGAGGTAGTGAGTCCTTGCCTAGCAAACTTAAGTCCTTGAATTCATGAGTTTAGCCCTGTTGGTTTTGACAGGTTTTTCCCTCCCTGCCACACTTCTAGCCGCCTCCTTTTTGAGGCAATACCAAGGCTTAAACTATCAAAGCATTGACCCATGTTTTCGCGCTGACACTCTTGCTTCTTCAAGTGACACGGGCCTACGCCAGTGAGCAGGCACTTCGCCACGGAGATTTGCTTTTAGTTGAACTGTCTTGTTTGAGCTGTCTCTATATCGCCTCAGAAACTCAAAGTCGTTTTTCCCACTCAGGACTGGTGATGGAAAACCCGCAAGGGGAATTGGTGGTCGTTGAATCTTTGGGGATGGTTGATCATGTTTCACTTGAGATTTTTTTAGGGCGGGCGAAGTCTGGTTCTATGACTTCTGTTATGCGCTCACCAGAGCAAGGGGTTTTAGACTCAACTGAGGGCAAAGAGAAATTCTGGCAAGACTATCTTGAAAATTGGCGAGGTCTTCCCTTTGACCGCGAGTTTTTATGGGATAACCAAAACGAATCTCGCGAAGAACTTCTGTACTGCTCGGAGATGATCACTAAATTTCTCGCCCAGTATTTGAAAGATCCTCCAGGCAAACCAAAACCTATGGACTATTCTCGGCATCTCTCGTTTTGGAGACAGTATTTCAGAGGAGAGCCGCCCCAAGGTAAGCTTGGCAATTCACCTGCAAGTTTCGCTAACGATCCTGTTTGGTACCAAGCTTTTGAGATCGAGACGCCGTGAGTTTCGTGGATCAGAACTTACAGAATTTTTATCTTCATCGTGTACAAGCTCAATTGAAGACATCTCCTAGAGTGCTTGAAGTGGGTGTCGGTGTTCGTTCGATTTTCAGTGATCTTCCGCAAAACTTCCAAGAGATTTTAAGCCTTGATTTCAATCATGAGTTGTTAGAGCAAGCAGCGGCTTATCCCAATAAAAATTCGCCCCATCAATTTGTGTGCGCGGACTTTCTTGGCCTCTCGAGCACTCCCTTTGATTTAGTTTTTGATGCCCACTGCTTTCATTGCTTAGTTAAAGAAGATCAACCAGTGAGCTATCTCAAGAAGGCGCACGAACTCTTGTATCCAGAAGGTATTCTGGCCTTTGAGTGCATGATTCGAAAAGAGTTTAAAAGCCCGGTGATCGATATAGAAGATCTGCTGTGGCATAGTGGTGAGCCGATTCGCTATATTCCAGTGTCGCAAACCATTGAGCAAATGGTTCAGGCGACGGGCTTTGAGTTGATTTTTTTTAGAGTGAATTTAAGCTTTTTATTTACGCCGATTAAATCGAGGCCTGAACTTTGTTTTCCGCTGCTTCAGGTGGTGGCAAAAAAAAAGGCCTGAAATGATTCAGGCCTTAGTTATTTCATTTAAATGTTTATTCAAATTCCCGCGGCATTCTTTTTTGAATCCCTGGTCTTTCAAATTCTCGCGGCGGACGAGCTTCAAGAATGATGTACTGAATTTCTTGCGGATAAAGAATATCGCCGTTGTTCAATTCGATTTGATGATTCGAAAGAAGTGAAGGCAAATGTCTTGTTCTTGGAGATGAGATCTGTCTCATCTGAACCTGTTGACCGCGGTAAGTTTCAAGCGCCAAAGCATTCATTGATCCATCGGCCAGTGCCGCAGGGATTTTGACTGTTTGAGCTTCAGCAGAAGCGAGTCCTAGGGAGATCACTCCTAGTAGTAACAAAGTTTTGATCAGAAGTTTGAGTGTCATAAGTTCCTCTTATTCGTTCAACTCTCTCCCTTCTAGGAGAGGACGTCCGTGTGAGGTTAATGATTCAAAATTCCTTTTCGAATCTGCTTGAAGCTTCTTATACAAGCTTTAGGCCAGAATCTCTGGCCTATGGAACTCTACAACTTATTGATTTGACTGAATGCGCTCTGAGTCTAGTGACGTTTTGCCCCTAGTCTCACTCCGCACCGGAGCCCGCTTTTGGCGGAGTCAGGGTCAGAATGAACTCATCTAGGCCCACGCCCTTGAGTTCGCACTCTGTGACTCGGCAAATTTCCCAAGTCTCATCCGGCGAAGCTTCGTCTAGCTTGCCGTGATAATCCATCACAAAACGGGGCAAGAAATAGGGCAGGAAGCGAATGAATTTTTCCTGCTTCAACCAATGAAGCGGAACTTTGACCAAACGGTAAGCTTGATCCGGATAAGTCAGGGCCCGCAAAGCTTCACCAGCGGGAATAGGATTTTTCAGACCGTCGTGAGTGAGGGCGTCTTGTAGAGCTTCTGTCGTCCCCATAAACTCAGCGTCTTGAAAAAGCGCGCGTCCACGTCTGGCGAGGCCTATGAAAGTCGAGAGCGGTGAGCGAAACGAGCTATCAAAACAGCTCACTCGCAGATTGGGATACTGTTCAAATTCATTGGCAAGCTTCGCGCGAGTGAGAGCTTGATGGTCTTGCACAAATTCTTTTTCTAAGTACTGCATAGACTCTTTAAAATTATTCTTAAAGACTTCATTACCCGTTACTTCATAAACTCGAAGTTGCATCTCCGCAAAGAAAACCATGTCTTCAAAATAAGGAAGAGTCACTTCTCGCGTATTGGTATGGCGAATGCGCACACCCTTACCACCTTGTTGATCGATAAACTGATCATAGGCCCCCGCTAAACACTGATTGAAAAGTTTAGAGGCCATTTCGCGGATCACGTCCACTTGGCAGTACTGAAGAACATCGACGAGACTCGTGATCATCATAAAATTCCAGCTCGCTACACCCTTGGCGTCAGTCGCTGGAGGAATGCGAAGCTTGCGCTCGTCAGCGAGGGCGCGACGGGCCTTTCGAAGCAAGTCAAAACCATCAGGAGAGAAGATTTCTTTTTTCATTTTTTCATTGAGGGTCAGCACGTTCAAGCTGTGATCATAATTTCCTTGCTGAGTGATTTTGAAAAACTCCAAAAGTTTTTCTTTATTTTTCGCAAGGGTTTCTTCTTGGTCATCGAAGCGATTAAGAGCGTCTTCAAACTCTTCTTTGGTATAACAGAAATAAAGTCCTTCCACTCCCTCAGACTCGGCATCTTGACCGCTGAAGAAATAATTCTTTTCACTCACCATTTCTGTTTCGAGATAATCAAGAGTGTTGATCATAGCATCGTAAACGAGAGGTGATGGGTAGAGGAGGCTTAGTTTTGAAAGCACCCGCAAGAGTCCCGCTTGGTCGTAGAGCATTTTTTCAAAATGAGGAACGCCCCACTCGGCGTCGGTAGCGTAGCGGTGAAGGCCGCCCCGAGCTTGGTCGAAAATGCCGCCCATTAAAAGGCGCTCAAGACTCATGACAATTTTTTCGCCGTATTCTTTTTCAATCATGCCCTCAAGCATTTGCTCAAGCGCCCATTCCCAAAAAGAGAAATTGGGAAACTTCGGCGCTTTGCCGTAGCCGCCGTTTTCTTTATCGAAGAATTGATCAATCGCCTTCATCACTGCCATGGGGGCCGGGAAATGGCCTTGAAACTCCACCCGCTCTTTTGGCAATTGGCCCTCTTGAATCATTTTCGAAACCTGATCGGCATTTTCTAAAATCTTGCCCTGCTCGTCTGTGAAGGCGCGATTGAGCTCTTTTAAAAGATCAAGGAGTCCTGTGGATTTCTCTTCACTGACGGGCTTAAAATAAGTTCCGACAAAAAATGGCCTCGTGTCCGGCAGTAAAAACGCCGAAAGCGGCCAGCCGCCCGACTGAGTATAGAGCTGACAAGCTTGCTGGTAATACTGGTCAATATCGGGCATCTCCTCGCGGTCAACTTTGATGGCGATAAAATGTTCGTTGAGGTAACTTGCGATCTCGGCGTTTTCAAAGGACTCGCGAGACATCACATGACACCAATGGCAGGAAGAATAACCCACCGATAAAAAGATCGGCTTATTTTCTTCTTTGGCCGCCAAAAGGGCCTCGGGGCCCCAAGAAAACCAATGCACCGGCTGCTCAGCATGCTGCTTTAGGTAAAGTGAGGACTCGTTACGCAGTCGATTGTAATGGGTGGTATTGCTCATTGAAGGGCTCCTAACGAATTGATAAATGATTCTAAATTGGTGTCTGCCTCCATCATACGGCTCATCTTTTTTCAGGACAAGGCGAGAGTGACGCGTTAATTAAAGCGGCGCGCATGTTCGATGCATTGTTTTTTTCACCTGCCCTTTACGACTGGATTTAAGCGAGGTAGTACCGATGCAATATATGAAAGGTGAAATTGTTCTAAACCTCGATCTAGACGGCGACTCGTCGAATTCAGGTGGTGTATTTTCAGGCCATAGCGGTAAGCTCATGATGGGGATTTTAGCGATCTCTCTCATGTGTTGGTGGTCTATAAAAGTCGGCCAAACTCTCGGTGAATGGATTGGGCCGAGGCCTTGGCCTTCAAGTTTTCAAAGTAGCCCAGGTCGCCTCTTCACTCAGTACCGTACAACTTATCGCTTCTCTCATTTGACCCCAAGTTTCGGTGGCCTTGACCTCTCTCGCTTGCGGGAACTCTCGGCGCAAGAAATTCACTTGCTGATTTTGAAAGACACTCCTCCACATTTACAGAAAAGACTGAAGTCGGTGCTCCCGATAGCTCTTAGGGCCAGTGAGCACTACCAAGTCGATCCGTTTTGGGTGCTTGCGGTGATGTGGACTGAAAGCCATTTCGATCCGCAAGCCGTTAGCCATGTGAGTGCCCAGGGCCTGATGCAAATTATGCCTGAGACCGGAGAGTATTTAGTGCCTCGTTTGGCGCGCCAAAAAAGCCTGACTGATATGTCGATATGGCTGGACACTGACGCCCCAAAACTGCCCTTGCAAGAACCACTTTTAAATATTGAGATGGGGACTTATTATCTGCGCCATCTTTATAAGTCGTTTAATGGGAACTTCCGTTTGGCCACGGTCGCCTATAATATGGGCCCAAATGGGGTGCGACGACGCCTGCGCCAGCAGCTTCCAACGGGAGTGCGCAATCAGTATTTAACTAAGGTTAAAAAAGCTTATAACGACCTCACCGTCTCTTATCGCAAGTATATTGTCACTCAAGCGCCTCCCTACGAGAGTACGTTGGTCTTTAGACGGGAGTATCCGGCGCAACAGTTCATTGACCCTCGTTCGCCCTATCCATTTGACACGGTTCTAAGTAAACAAACTTCCGCCACTCCCAAAATGGCGTCGGCTTTTCCTTTCACGGAGCGTCTAGAGTCCTTGTATCAATAGTGACAAGATGATTCCTTTATTTTCCATTTGTTAAAAGGATTGTGCATGTTCGTTGAGAGTGTCATCGCCATAGATGGCCCAAGCGGTAGCGGCAAATCAACACTCGCTAAAAAACTCGCTGATGCCCTAAATTTGCTCTATATCGACACAGGCTCNNGCCCATCAAAAAGGAATTCCTTTTGAAGAGAGTGCCGAGCTGAGAGCGTTTTTACAAAACCTCAGACTCGATTATAGCTACGAATCTTCGGTCAACCTTCTGGTGGACGGTGAAGACGTCACAAATGTGATCCGCGAACACTATGTTTCAAAGCTGGCCTCGATTGCCTCTCAACTACCATCTGTTCGCAAGTTCTTACTCGATTATCAGCGCTCTCTCGCCAAAGAAAAAGTATGTGTGATGGAAGGGCGTGATATCGGCACTGTGGTTTTTCCGAAAGCTTTTTGCAAATTTTTTATCAGCGCTTCTGTTGAAGAGCGCGCCCGTCGTCGCTGGGATCAGTTACAAGCTCAAAGTGAAGGACCAGTGCCTGAACTTGAGCAAGTCAAACTCGACGTCAAAAAGCGAGATGAAAGCGATATGAATCGTTTGGAAGCCCCCCTGAAACAAGCGGACGATGCTATCTATATTGACTCCAGCGAACTCGATCTCGATCAAGTGTTGGCGCTGCTAGAGCGAACGGCGCGAGAGCGCGCCCAAAATATGGGTGTGAGTCTTACGTGAGAGTGTTGATCAATCGTACGGATGCGATCGGCGACAATATTCTCAGCATGCCGATTCTCTATAAAATCAAAAAGTTTTTTCCTGAAGCCCAGATCTATGTTTTGATTCACCCTCGCTGCGTTGATCTCTATCTCAACCATCCTTGTGTGACTGAAATTATCTCTTATGATCGCAAGGCCTCGGTCTTTACGCGCTTTTGGCAGCTCTTACAAATTATGAAACGCCTCAAGCTCACTCATTATTTTTTTCTGGGTGGATGTCGCCTGCCAAACTGGGTGGCGTGGCTTAGACGCGTGCCTTTTCGCGGGGGCCTGATTTCAAAAACGACGAGCTTCTTGCTGCTCAATCAAGGAGTCAGGCAAAAGCGCTCGATTGTGGCCATGCATGAGAGCGAATACAATCTTGAATTGCTCGCTCCTCTTGGGATGGAATTTCATCACCAAGAATTGCAAGAGTTCGCGCCACAAATTTATTTAACTTCAGAAGAAAAATTGCAATTTCGAGAGGACTTCGCTCATTTTCTCGTGAGCGAAGGCAAAGAAACTTCCGCTGAAATGGTTTTCATTCATCCGGGTATGACGGGGCACACGCTGAATTGGTCTTCTCGAAACTACGGTCGCTTGATTGCGCGCATGGAGCGCAATTTTCCGGGCCGTTTTTTATTTGTCATCTCTTTCACCCCATCAGACGAGCCTTATTTAAAAGGCCTGCGAGATCAACTGCAATACTCACCGGAGGGAATCCCCTTTGAGCGAGTTGTCTTTTTCAATGGCGCCCTAAAAGGCCTGCGCCATTATATGAGTGTTCTCTCTGAGGCCCACCTCTTTATTGGGCCTAGCACCGGCACCACTCNNCCACTCATCTCGCCAATATTCTCGGCGTCAAGGCCATCGCTCTTTATTCTCCCATCAAAGTGCAATCGGCCATGCGTTGGGGGCCCTTTCATCGCCAGCCCCACCAATTAAAACTTCTAGTGCCCGATGTGGTCTGCGGCGAATCTTTTACTTGTGCTGGCAATTCTTGTCCGTATTATGAATGTATGGCGAAAATCGAAGTTGAAGACGTCATCAAACAAATCCCAAGTCTCTTGGAGTCCGTGTGAGAGTCCCTATGAAATTAAATCGTTTTGAATCTTTAATTGCTGAGTTCCAATCTCTCCCGCCTGTCTTAGTGGCCGGAGACATCGGAATTGATAAATACACTTACGGCGAAGTTCGCCGTATTTCCCCTGAAGCGCCTGTGCCAGTGCTTGAAGTCACTAAAGAATGGTTGAAGCTAGGACTTGCCGCCAATATTTCTCACAACCTCAAAACTCTTGGGGTGGGCTCTCTTCTTTGCGGCGTGATTGGAGATGATTCGAGAGCTTCAGTTTTTGAAAGCCTACTTGAAGAGAGTGATCTTAGAATTTGGGGTGTGATTCGCGATAAAACGAGACCCACGATTTATAAAGAGCGGGTGACCACCGGCACTCAGCAGATTTGCCGAATTGATTATGAATCACAAACTCCGCTCAACTTAGAGACGGAAACTAAACTCACTAAGCTTTTACAGGATTTTGCTAAAGACCATGGCGCTTTAATTCTTGAAGACTACGCCAAAGGCACGCTGACAAAAAATCTGATTCAAGGTTTGATTAAAACTTTTAAAGCGCAAGGAAAGATTGTCTGTGTTGATCCCGGCAGTTCAACGCCGCCNNTTAAAGCCTAATCTCAAAGAGGCCAGACTGATGGTGCAAGCTCTCGGTCACTCAGGAGATTTGCCGCTCGCAAAACTCTGTGAAGTTTTAATTAAAGAACTTTCTATTGAAAAACTCGCTATCACTTTAGGGGCCGACGGCATGGCGATTGTNNCCGTAGCGACAGAAGTTTACGATGTCTCAGGTGCAGGGGATACGGCGATCAGCCTTTTAACTTCGTCACTGATGAGTGGGGCGACGCTGGCGGAAGCGGCATTGATTGCTAATTGTGGCTCAGGTGTCGTGGTTGGAAAAAAAGGCACGGCGACGGTTGATCTCACAGAGCTCAAAGAATTTTTCCTGAAATGTGAAAAGGGTTTAAAAAAGTCTTAAG
>DIUE01000062.1 GCA_002435795.1 Bacteriovoracaceae bacterium UBA6166
TAAGCTTGAAGACTGGGACTATCTTTTAGATTTAAACTTTCGTTCTGTTTATCATCTAACGAATAGGCTTCTGCCTTCAATGAAAGAAGGTGGAGCAATTATCAATATCTCTTCTATCTCTGCTCACAATTTTAATAAGGGTGGTGAGATATATTCAGCAACAAAGGCCGCTCTCAAAGCATACTCTAACAGTCTTTTTGAAAGCGTAAGAGAGAATGGCATTAAAGTGACCTGCTTCTATCCTGGGTTTGTTAATACTGAACTAGGGAGAGAGGCCCATCTTGATTCAGATAAAATGATCCAGCCTGAAGACATTTCTCAATCCGTTCTTTGGGTTTTAAATTTACCTTTAACCGCTTGTCCTACTGAGATGACTATTAGACCTCAGAGAACACCCTACAGGAAATAGTTATGAACGCTTTACAAGAAATGAATGAACAAGAACAAATTATAAAGCTAGAAATTATGGTTAGAAGTGACCGCGTTTTTGAAGAGGTCTATGATGCCGATTCTCCACGGGTCATAGAAGAAACGAAGATTTTTACAGAAAGGGCAAAGATTCCGACCATTTTTAATGGAACATGGGACAGATTAAAAACTAAGTCTAGTCTGAATATGGAAATTATCGGAACTTTTTGGCATCACTTCTCATCATTGGCCCCTCAAGTAATGTGTATAGCGGCTGCGAAGGTTAGCAATAATCTGATGAGACATTATGTTGTTCAGGTTATTTTTGAAGAACTAGGGAGCCGTAATCATCGTATGATTCACCCTGATATTTTCTTGGACTGTCTTGGAAAGTTAGAGGTTTCTGATTCAAGAAGAGGTGAGTTAGTTAATAAATATTTATCTTACCTCTCTTTTGATTATCTTATCAAAATTATGAACGAGGCAGATTCAGACTCTAAACTTCTTGGAATCCTTTTAGGCCTAGAAATTGATGCGAATGAAAATATTAGCACTGTTTATGATGCTCTATCATACAGCGATGAAGCAGAGGAGCTTGTTAAAAAGTCACCTTTCTTTGTCATGCACAAAGTTGTTGAGGATGAACATATTAGGCTTGATGTTTCTAATTACCTGAGATTTTGCCCGACAGAAAAAAATAAAGAAGAGTTCCGCGAGGGATTCGATCAGGCCGTTCTTTTTTGGAAAATGTATTGGCATGGGATTTCAAGAATTATTGATAAAGAGAAAATGATATGATTGAAAAGAAGCTTGGACTATTAAGCGGAACGTCTTACGCCATTGGGTCTATTATTGGATCAGGGATTTTATTTCTTCCATCTTTAACTTATAAATTAAGTGGGAGTAATGTTTTTTTATCGTGGTTATTAGCGACTCTGCTTTGTATTCCTCTTCTTATTATCTTTTATGATATGTCCAAGATTTCACCAAGTAACGATGGAATCAAAGGATTTATTGAATTAGGACTAGGAAAGTTTTTAGGACTTTGTTTTCCTGTTTTGATGCTTTCTACCGTTTCAATCGGGATGCCTTCATCGGCCCTTATCGTTGGTAAATATGCTAGAGAGTATTTTCAGATTTCTAGCTTAGAGTATATTGTGGCCATTTACCTTGTGTTTTTTGGTATTGCCTCTAATGTCATTGGCAAAAATTTTGGTGAAAAAGTTCAAAATGCCGTTTCTGTGATTTTCTTCATTGTTGGAATTTTACTTTTTACCGTCACCACTCCCAAGGCCATAGGTGGTTATGATAGAATTATTCCCGATTTTAATTTTACTCAAGCTTTTTCAGGATTGACGATGGCCTTCTGGGCCTTTGCAGGATTTGAGAACCTTACTTTTATTGTTCAGGATTTCAAGAATCCAAAAAGAGACTTTCTTCTCTCGATGGTGATAGCTCTTTTTGTTTGTGGACTTCTTTATCTTGGAGTCACAGCAAACTATGCGGCCATTATTCCACTAAATGAAGTGCAAACAGTAATGGGGATTTTTCAGCTATCCCAAGTGGTAGAACCTAAGGCCGTTTCAGGTCTTGTGATTGTCTTTCTCGCTTTATTTGCTCTCAAGACAAATTTTAATAGTTGGATTCGAGGCTTGTCTTCAATGATTAGGGCCTCAGCAAGTACGGGGAGTTTACCTAAGTCTTTTGGTGATAAAAACCGCCCGTTTTTTCTTTTAGGGACTCTGTTCTCACTTACTTTGACTCTTTCCTATATATTCCCATCATTTTTGGAAACGGGTCTTGTTATTGTGAGTTCTAATTTTGTTTTGATTTATGTCATGTGTATTATTTCATATCTTAAGATCACAAAGTCCCTGCCACGAAAGATCATGGCATTTCTAACATTAGGTATTCTTTTATTCTCTCTATCTACATCAGGTTTGAAGCTTCTTTATCCTCTTGGTGTGATGACTATTTGTTATCTTTTTTATCGAGTGAAGTTTAACAAGGCATTGGCCTCTTTCGGGGTTATAGGGCTGATACTCTTCTCAGTACAGTCTTATGGTGCTTCTAAAGAGGTGAGTGTTGCCCTCATCTTCCGATATGGGGATAAATTCAATGGTACTACTCGCTATTTAGATCGTGGCATTGAACTGGCCCAGAAAGTTTTTGAGAAAGAGAAGGGAATTAAACTTAACTTAAAAAGATACCCTCATAATGAAAAATTAAGTTCAGTGATCGAGGCAACACAAAAAGCAGTCGATGACGGGCATTTTATTATAGTGGGGGGCGAAAACAGTGATGAGGCCATGGCCATTGCTGAAACAATCAAAGATAAAAACATTGTTTTTATCACGCCTACAAGCACAAACCCTAAAGTCACATCGGGCCGTCCATACGTTTTTAGAACTTGTATCTCAGATGATAAAGTTTCAGATAAGCTTGCTCAATTTATCTATGAAAAAGTGAAGCCTAAATCTGTTGGGATTCTTCATAATGTTTCATATCCTTATTCTGATTACCTTAGTAGAAGATACCTTCATAAATCACAAGAGCTTGTGGATAAATCCTCTAATAGTCAGTCTCAGCGTATGAAAGTAAGTGTTAAAAAGATCATTCGCAATCAATCTGATTATTCTCAAGAGATAAAACACTTCAAAGATCAAGGGATTACCCATTTAATTGTTTTAAGTTTTCAAAGTGACTTACTTCGGTTTCAGTCTCAAGCCTCAGCAGAAGGACTTAACCCTATTTACATCGGATCTGATGGATGGGGGCTTAATGAAGCAGTCTATAACCAGATTATTAAGAATAAAACTTCTGGG
>DIUE01000058.1:0-4855 GCA_002435795.1 Bacteriovoracaceae bacterium UBA6166
AAAATAAGATTAAACTTTTTTACTCTGTTTTTTTGGTCCTGCTTAAAATCAGATTCCCATGTATAATAGTCTTATTCAATCAGGGTAAATTTATGACTAAAATCATCGCCTTTTCTTTTCTTATACTTTTTGTCCCAGCGTGCTCGCTTTTCAAAACAGAGGGCACGATAGATTTAAAAGATTCAACATTGACCATCGATCAACTAGTTGAAGGATGGCCTGAAATGTTATCTGAAATTAAAGCAGGCTCTGGAAGTATTGCTGCCTTATCAGGACGAAGATTTAATTTGAGAATCGTTCTTGAAGGGAGTTGGAACTTGAGTATTACTCCTCAAAACGCTTTTCGAATTGAAAGAGGCACGAAGGAAAATCATTTTACTGCGACTATTGTGAACCCATTTGTTCTTTTTGATAATCTGGGTGGCCTATCTAAAATGACTTATGTGCAGGCGGAATTGAGTAAGGCCGGTGGCGAGCAAGGCGCAATTGAATTAACTTCTCGAGTGGAGTGCCTTTATCGAGTACGTTTCTTTCAGAAAAATGGCAGCCTCGTTGATTTTAACCAGATTGGCGCGGCATACGACTATGATTTTGTGATCTCTCCAAGTGAGAGTTTGAGTATTCATTCAATGACGACTACATCTGTGCTCTTTGCTAGATCTCAAAACTTCAATGAAGAGGCCAGCGTCCAAGTGAGACTGATTTCTAAAAACCAAAAAGAAGTTTATCTAAGTAATCAAGTCCGAGTTCCTAAGTGTCATGAAAGCTTAGTGCAAAATGAATCAGAAAAAATCAATCAACATGCGGGGCTTTGCCTTCGTCACTTACAAACTCAAGGAGAAAAACTTGAGTCTAATCGCGAGCTGACTCAGTCGTTGCGAGAGGTTTTTGGAAATAATTGCGATCGAGAAATTAAATGTACAATGTCGGCGCGCTATGGACTTTTAAAAGATCAAAAAATCATCCGTGCACAAGATAAAGATTATGTTTTCCAAGTCAAACCTCAAGGCTATACCGAAATCGATGCCAGCTATACTTATCCTTCAGGAGTTGATTTTGATTCAAAGCTTTATTTAGGTGGAGCTTTGACGAAAGAAGCTATCCCAATAAATTATGAACCGGCTCAATATAAGCCGGTTGTCTGTGAATGGGCGCAGGGGAATTAGAAATTATCTCTTAGCGATATAGGCAACAGCATTATGGCTGTGGAGAGATTCAAAATGTTCGATTTTGGCGCTCCAGTTTTGGATTCGTTTGTCGGCGTCAAGCACTGTTGAAAGCCGTCTCGAGACGTGTTCTACAAACATTGGATTTTCGCCATTTAAGATAGCAAAAGCTTGCTCATCGACTCGCTTCACTAAACTTTGAGTTTCAGTTGGGATGGCCTCTCTGAGTAAAGCGATCAATGTTTCCACTGTAAAACCATTATCATAATTAAAGACAACTTCAGTGGTTACAGTGGAGCGCTGACTATGGGCGGTCGCAATGCCGTTGCCTTCAGTCGTTTTTCCGCTGCGAAAATCTTCTTCATATTGTTTTGCCATTGAAAGCGAGCAAGGACATGTTGAAGAGTATTCATAGGCAAGAGTGAGAGTCAGAAGTGTCTTACCATCAGTCGCTTGTTCGCCTTTCAGCGAGCAATCATAATACTGCCAGCCCCAGTTTTTGCTTTTGAGGGACTGTTGTTTCACTGGGTGAGAGTATTTCAGCTCAAGATAAGAGGCAGGAATCAAAGCCTCGGTGTCGTAATCTCTGAGATCAGTTCTAAAACGTAGTAAAACATCGTGAATAAACTTAGGGTCGACGTTTTTCTTTTCCGCTTCATCTTGTAAGATAGCGCAAAAACGACTCATATTAACGCCAGTTTTGTTACCATCAAGAAAGACAAACATTGAAGCTTCGGTATCGTGGCCTCGAACACTTCCATCGGTTTGACGGAAATTTAAAGGAATTCGAAATCTTTCAATTCCAACTTTAGGTATGCTGATACCGTTCTTGTTTGGGAGTTTTTGATAATCATTAAGGCCTGTATTATCTTTCACTTCACAAGACATGACTTGATTCTGCTCTTTGCTGAGGGCTTCTAGACTCATAGGTGTTCTCATTTGTTTAGCGATTAAATACGACCTTTTTGTCCGTAGTTTCGTTACGTGTTTTACTATAATAACTTAAAAACGCAAAGAAGAGTTCCTGATTTCAACCCAGACAAGTAGAGGGGCAAAAGCCTCTAAAGCTAATAACTTCAAAGAGTTATGGAGTACTACCGCCATTTGTGTAAGACATGTCTATAGTAGTCTTTACAGGGGTTTAGCTTGTAATCGGACGACCAAGGCCTGGGCTCGCCGGAACCAGCTGTCCTCGTAGATATGTGCCTTTTAAAGTGGCAGGGGAGCGCAGCCCCTCAAACGGCGTCCAGCCGACTTTAGATTTCATCTCGCTGCTAACAACCACAGACGGTTGGTTGAAATCAAGAATAATCATATCAGCATCATAACCGACTTTGATTTGGCCTTTTCCTTTTAATTTAAAAAGTCTCGCCGGCTCACTTGAAGTGAGTCGAACAAAGTCTTGAAGACTTAATTTTTTATCCGCTACATGCGAGAGCATTACTGGGAGAAGTGTTTGCACACCCGGCATACCACTTGGTGATTTTGGATAACCGAGTTCTTTTTCGGCCATCGTATGAGGGGCATGATCAGAGGCCACAATATCGATTCCTCTCTTTTGCAAGACCTCCCACAAAGTTTTTTTGTGCCTTTCCTCTCGAATGGGAGGGTTCATCTGCGCTAAAGTTCCTAATCGATCATAACAATCTGGAGCAAAAAGCGTGAGATGTTGAGGAGTCACTTCAAGAGTACAAATATCGCGATGATCTTGTAGCCAGAGGGCCTCTTCACCAGTACTCAAGTGAAGAATATGAATCTTGCGGTTTGCACTGCGAGCAATACGAACAATTTTTTTCGTGGCCGTTAGTGCAGAATCGACATTACGCCAATCAGGATGGGCGTGGGCAGTTGTCGCAACATCTCGAATTCCAATTCTCTCTTGCATGATATTTTCATCTTCTGAGTGAATGGAAATTGGAAGAGTGGTCTCTTGAAAAATCTTAAGTAAGGCGGTCTCATCATCAAGTAGGAGTGAGCCTGTTGAGCTCCCAAGAAAAATTTTAATTCCGCAGCAGCCAGGTAGGCCGTGAGCTTTTTTGAGCTCCTCTAAATTATCTATAGTTGCGCCAATAAAAAAGCCAAAGTCGACATGGGAATTTTTACGAGCGATTTCAATTTTCTCATTCAATGCCTCAATCGTAGTCGTCGATGGTTTGGTGTTTGGCATTTCTAAAAATGTCGTCACTCCACCGCTTGCGGCAGAGAGTGATCCAGAAAAAAGATCTTCTTTATGAGTTAAGCCCGGCTCGCGAAAATGAACCTGTGAATCGATAATTCCAGGCATAAGAGTTAAGCCCGTTCCATCGATGACTTGTTCAGCAGGAGTGGTAATCCCTAAGCGCCGCTCTTGGATTAGTCCTTGGTGAACTGCGATGTCTGTCAGTTCGCTTCCATTCTCATCAACGCAGAGGATATTTTGAATAAGTAGATCATATTTTTTTGTCATAAAACTTCCTTCCCGTTTTCTTTTGTTGAAGACGGTNNGAGTGCTCATTTTCTCGAACATTTAGGGAGACGTGTGATTCAATAAAATCATCGGCGACGTTGATTTTATAATGAGTGGAAATAAAGGTTGGAGTTTCGTTTTTCTCCCATAACTCTTTTTTAAATTCGTAGAGATGAGCCGATGCTTCCGTGGTCTCTGGGGTCGTTAAAATGGTTTCCAGCGGGACCCATTTATTTTCAAGGTAAAGTCGAAAATACTCAGCCGCTACGATCACCCCGTCGTCTTCTCTTAAGCACCTTTCGCAAATAGGATGGCTGGAAAGAGCACAAATTCCACGTGCTTGAATCTCTGGGTGAAGATAACAGTTCTCTATCGTGGGATCGGGTTCGACAGCAGAGAGCTTTCTTTTTTTAGGTGTTTCGTTTGTTGGTTGAGCAGTCTTTGGCACCGTTTGGTTTTGAGTCGTCATTTTCCAAACTAAAACAATCANNTAAGATTAAAACAATCAGTAGCGTTATTAGGATTTGATCGCTCACAGGCCTTTTCCCTTGCACTTATTCATTGCTGTGATAAAAAGATAACATGCTTTTAAAGGCTTCCGAAGCTGAATTCCAAGCTTATTTTCTGACCTTTAAACCGACTTAATTACTAGGAAGAATCCATGTCTTTAATGCTCTACAACACACTCAGCAAACAAAAAGAACCCTTCAAGCCCATTACAGAAAATGAAGTGAAGATGTACCTGTGTGGACCGACTGTTTATGACCTCCTCCATATCGGAAATTTTCGAGGGGCGATTTTTTTCANNTCGTTTATAACTACACTGATGTGGACGATAAAATCATTAAGCGAGCGCGAGACGAGGGAGTCACTTCATTAGAGATCAGCGAACGCTTCATCGCCGAATTTGAAAAAGATTTTCAACGATTAGGACTTAGGAGTCATGATCACAACCCTAAAGTTACAAATTTCATGCCGCAGATTATTGATTATGTGGCTAAATTGATCGAGCGCAAGAAAGCCTACGTGATTGACGGAGAAGTTTTTTACGAGATCGAGACTTTTGATGGTTACGGAAAACTTAGTGGCAAAAAAATCGACGAACTAGAAGCGGGGCAAAGAGTTGATATCGATCAGCGCAAGCGCAGTCCCTATGATTTTGTCCTCTGGAAGCCCTCAAAAGAGGGTGAGCCTTCGTGGGATTCTCCGTGGGGCAAAGGTAGACCAGGTTGGCATATTGAAT
>DIUE01000058.1:4889-10762 GCA_002435795.1 Bacteriovoracaceae bacterium UBA6166
GCCATTATTGTAATTTTTGGGTTCATAATAATTTTATTAATATGAAAGATCAAAAGATGAGTAAGTCTCTGGGGAATGTGATTCGTGCCCGTGAATTTATGGATCGTTATCACCCTGAAACATTAAAGTATCTCATGCTCTCCGCTCATTACCGTGCGATGCTGGGCCTTGGAGAAGACAAAGTTTTTCAAGCTATCAGCGGTCTTGCGAGAGTGTACACCGCTTTAGAGATGGCCGATGATCTCTTGAAAGAGAAGCCGGGTGAAGTCGCTGTCCTTTCAGAAAAGCATTCTTTGAGAGTAAAGATTCGGGAGATGGAGCAGTCCATGACTCAAGCACTTAACGATGATTTTAATACAGTTGAAGTCTTCGCGGGCCTCTTTGAAGTTGTTCGAGCTTTCAACGCTCTCAATTTGACGACGAAAAAGAAAACCCCTGAAACTTTTGAAATCGCAGAGTTTTTTGCGAGCTGGATTAGAACATGGGGCCAGAAAATGGCCTTATTTCAAGAAGGGCCAACTCAAATTTTAGAGGCGCTTAATACCATTCTCGTTCAAGAGAAAAATATTGATCGCGCTCATGTAGAAAACTTGATTAAACAGCGGGCCACCGCTAGAGACTCAAAAGACTGGGCCCTCGCTGATAAATACAGAGATGAGCTCAACGGCTTAGGGATAGATTTTAAAGATGGAAAAGAAGGCACTACTTGGAAAGTGAGAGCTTTTTAGTCCATCCTTCTAAAAGTTCTTCTGTCAAACCATGACTCGAATTGCGAAATTTCTCGGCTTCTAAAAAGAGGCCGCGATTCGCTTTTTGATCCTTTGTATTGCTTTGACTCTCTTCCATCGCCAATCTTTTTTCTGGTTGTGAGAGAAAAAGGCTAAAAAACAGCGGTCTTCCCCCTTCAGCAAAAAAAAGTCCCGATAGATTTGAAGTGAAATCTAGGGAGCCCGTTTTGACTAAAACCTTATAACCTAGTGCTGGTGAGTGAAATCTATTTCGAACCCATCCGCTTTGCCCTGATAAGGAGAGGAGCCCAATAATACTTCGTCCTGCGAATTCCTTTTCTTTCATCAGATGCAAAAGCTTTGTCAGGCTTCGAGTACTCATTCGACTTTCCAGATTTAATCCCGATCCATTCATAAGCAGGCTTTGCTCCCAATCCTTGTCTTTGGTTGTTTTGAGTAGCCACGCTTTCATTTGTCCAGCTGCGCTGGCCAAATCATTCACTTTTGAGTTGTCCTTTTTGGCCGCCGCCAGAAGCACTTTTTCTGCCAGTAAATTATTGCTGTATTCAAGAGTACTTTCACAAATCTGCACAAGTTCTGGGCTTTGCAAAAGGTGAATGAGTCGATCTCTTCTTTGAACAATATAAGTGCCCTTCTTGGGAGACGGAAGTTCAATATTAAATTGAGCTGCAAAATACTTAAGGAGGTTCGCTGTAAAAACCGCTGGGTTTCGCACTGGAATTTCTTCTTGGGCATGATAAACTTGATGAGTCGAAAACTGCCAAGTTTCTCCTTCAGGGTTTTCAATCCATTTAAACTTTTGGCGATGATGGAAAACATCATCACTAGAATTCATTTGTAAAATCTCAAGAGGTGGTAGGAGATTAAATGATCCTGTCTTCGGAGTCGTCCGACTTCCGCGATGATTCATGAGACGAAAACGATTGAACTCCACAGAAAGAGCACTAAGTCCTGGATTATAAGTTTGATCTAGATTTCCGAGAAGATCCAGAGAGGGAAGAGTGGGTTGGAGAGATTCATCAAGATAAAACTGACCTTGTACTTTTTGAACCCCCATCTTTTTTAAGGCCAAGGCCAACTCAAAAACTTTTGTCGCCGTTAGCTGAGGGTCCAGTCCTCCCACAAGATAAATATCTCCTACGAAAACACCATTTCTTAATTGTCCACGACTAAAGAGTTTTGTTTCAAAACGATAATTTGCTCCAAGTGTTGAGAGAGCGTAGAGGCAGGTGGGAATTTTCATGACAGAAGCTGGCGGCATGAGAACACCTGATTGGAAACTCAGTAGTTCTTCACCAGAATCGAAATCGTGAACGGCATAAGAGATGGCGTGAACGGGAATTTGATATTTCTTCGCCAAGGCCTCCAACTCAGGTGTTGGAGCTTCTTGAATAATACTTTGAACTTCCGGCTCAGTCTTTTCCTTCGCCTCTTTCTCTGTGCCGTAGAGGCTCAGATTGAGAAGTGAGAAAAGGAGAATGAGTTTCAGGTTGAACTGGGTCATAACCACCTGCCGAAAAAGGATNNAAGGATGACAGCGACAAATTCGTTTAATTGATTTTAGTGTCGCTAAAGGGAAAGAGTGTACTTGGAAACATTCGAGGGCATATTGAGAACAAGTCGGTGTAAAACGACAGTTGGCGCCAAGAAAAGGCGAGAGAGTCCATTGGTAGACTTTAATCAGGCCAATAAAGAGTTTTTTGAAGAGATTGTTCATCAGCCTAAAACCTTAACCAGTGCAACTTCGCTCGTCAAATGAGCTAAACAATCATAAGATATCTTATGAGAAAAATGGAAAAAACCTCGGCCCCGCAATCCATCAAATTGTTAGTCGGCTTTTTTATAATCTTGATTTTGTCCCTTGGGTATTTTCAAGGACAAGCGTTTTGGTCTCTTAGACAATTGCCGAAAAAATTTGATTTGAGAGAAACCAATCGCGTTCCGAGTCTTAGAGAGCAAGCTTGGGGAACATGTTGGATTTTTGCGACGTATTTATCACTTGAAAGTGACTTGCTTAGAACTGGAGTTTGGACTGCCAGCGGTGAGCTTGGTCCCGTGGCGCTCGCGCAGTATCATTTAGATAAATACAGTGGCTTCACACGCAAAGGAGATGACTCTCATGTCAATGATACTTGGTATAGCGGTCAAGGAACGCGCTTCCCGGGCTCAAATACCGACGATCTAAACTCTGGCTTGATTGTTCACTTAGGTGGAGATTTTTTAGCGGCGACAGCTTATCTGACAAATACAAAAGGGGCAGTCCAAGCAAGGCTTACTCCTGTGATTCCAAGAAAGGGAGATCATCAATTATTTGGCGACCTTCCGACTGAAGGAGTCCTTCTCGAAAATGATTATCGTTATTATTTTCCCCGCAAAGTCGAGTGGCTCTCATTGAATGGTAGTGAATTAGAAAAAAGACAACGTATTAAAGAAGCTATTGTAAATTACGGAGCTGTCGCCTCTTCACAGGTGATGAAGCCGGAGCCGCTGGCCATAGCGAAGAACGGTTTAGAAATTCACGGAAGTCTTGATGAAACAGAAAAAATAAATCATGCCATCAATCTTATTGGTTGGGATGACTCGATTCGTTTTGGTCATCACCGTGGGGCGTGGCTGGTACAAGATAGTGATCATCGTATTGAGGAAACTGGCGAACCCCTTGGTGTTTTTTACGTTTTGTATGATGATCTTTTTGCAGCAAAAGATCCTTGGATGGGGGGAGTGATTTTTAGAGACGTGGTTGTTGCTCCATTTGATCGCGTCTATTCTCACGCTCTTCATGGATTTCGTTATCAAACGGCCGGCGATCCCCGTGTGAAGAAAATCGCAGTAAAGTACGACTTGGTGTCTCGGGAAGAATTCGTCGGAGTGGGACTTTATTCACTGACTCCAAACAATAGTTTTAAATTATCTCTAAAAACGGATTTAAAAACTGAAAGCTCGATTCTGACAATCGAAGGAGAAATAGAAACTCCAGGTTTTCATTTTCAGGATCTCCCTTTTCTCGCCTATGAAGGAGAAGTCTTTGTGGTTTTAGAGCTTGAAGATCAGAGCTATGCTTATGACGCGAGTTTTATGATGGAAGTCCTACTTGGAGGTTTGCCTGAATGGGGGAAACCGATTGAAGTGCGTTCAAAAGCGGCCCTTGATGAGGGCCATTATTTTGACGCGAATGGTGAATGGCATGATTTTTCGTCGTATATTCATCCTTATAATGAACAGCGCCAAGTGCCACACGCTAAGGAGGCGCCGACAGCAAGCCCAAGTCTAAATCTTTACACCCGCAAAGCTCCTTGAAACGTTTTCATCACTCCTGACTTTTGCTAAGTTAAGTTTCAATGAAAACAAAAAAAGAACGATCAAATTATATTTTGCAGCGACTAGAGGAACTCTACCCAGAAACCCCCGTTCCCTTGGACCACAAAGATCCGTATACTTTGCTGATTGCCGTCTTGTTGTCCGCTCAGTGTACCGACGAGCGAGTCAATAAGATCACGCCGGCGCTTTTTAAGAAAGCTTCAAACCCTAAAGCGATGGTGAAAATCACGAGGGAAGAGATTCAAGAGATCATTAGACCGTGTGGGCTGTCTCCTCGTAAGTCCCTTGCTATTTGGGAACTCTCTCGTTTGATTCTTGAAAACCATGGGGGAGAAGTTCCGAAGACGTTTGAAGAACTTGAAGCTTTGCCGGGTGTCGGACATAAAACGGCTTCAGTGGTTATGGCCCAAGCTTTTGGAGTTCCGGCCTTTCCAGTTGACACTCATATTCATCGCTTGGCCCAACGCTGGGGACTGACTGATGGAAAAAATGTCGAGCAGACAGAAAAGGATTTGAAAAAACTTTTCCCTAGAGAGAAGTGGAATAAACTTCATCTGCAAATTATTTTTTACGGCCGTCAGTTTTGTCCTGCTCGAGGCTGCGACGGGACTGTTTGCGAAATCTGTCGTGCCTGTTTTCCAAATCGTAAGAAGCCTAAGCTCACAAAAAAATAGAGAAGGAAAAAAATGAAATTTTCACAAATTGCGGGTCTTGATATTATTGAAATTGAAGCTCCTCCGGGGGCCGATGCTATTGTTGTCCTTCACGGTTACGGCGCTGATTACCGCGACCTTGCGGCTTTCGGAGTTGAAATTCCGGTAGAGCGGCCGATTCATTGGTATTTTGTTAATGCTCCCTTTGCTCACGAAGAGCTCAAACTTTTTGGTGGGCGCATGTGGTTTGATATTGATATGAACGGATTGCAACGAGCGCTTGCAGAAGACCGTTTTGCAGAATTTTTCGCCCATCAAATTCCTGAACATTTTTACGAAGTGGCCGATCAACTAGAGCGCTTGATGTTGAAGCTCAAAGAGCAACATGCAAAACTTTTTATGGGTGGCTTCTCTCAAGGCGCGATGATGGCGGGTTTCGTCTCATTCAAGTGCCCAAGTCTAGTAGCGGGCCTCATGCTCTTTTCCGCGACTTTTATTGCAGAAGATATTTGGAAAAAATGCTTAAACTCCCCACCTCATTTTCCCGTGTTTCAATCTCACGGAAACAGTGATCCCGTTCTCCCTTTAAAAGAAGGCCGCCGATTGAAAGACTATTTAGAGTCCCATGGTTTTGTTGTGGATTATCATGAGTTTTCAGGTGGTCATCAAATTCCAATCGAAATCATGGAGCGGGCGGGAGATTTCATTTCAAAATATCAGCGCAGGCTTTAGGAGGTTTTTGAAATGAAGGTTCAAGGTCATCTTTTAAAAATGAAAACCATTCACGCGTCGCCTGTTGAATACAGTCTATCGCTTGATAATAAGCTGACTCCTCTCAATCAATTTTTGGGCAAGAAAATCGAGATGAAGTTTTTGGACGAGATTGAGTGCATCGCCACTGGGGAAAAGATAAAGAAGTCTTATTCGCAAGGCTATTCCTACAAAGCTTTTATGACTTTGCCTGAGTGCGATCTTTGTATCGTCAAACCTGAGCTTTGCCATTTCGCCAAAGGAACTTGCCGCGATCCCGAGTGGGGAAAGCAGCATTGCTTTCAGCCCCATTATCTCTATCTTGCCTATTCGTCTGGACTAAAAGTCGGAATCACCAGACAAAAACAAGTGCCCACTCGTTTTATGGATCAAGGGGCCCACT
>DIUE01000063.1:0-140564 GCA_002435795.1 Bacteriovoracaceae bacterium UBA6166
CGAGTGACGGTTTTACAATCCGAGCTTCTTTTATAAAAGCCGTGAGCGCGAGTTTTATCTGAATGGCAGCGAGGGCAGCGATGATTCATTCGAATGACACTGCAAGGGGCGAGTACGAGATTGAGTTACATAACTCTTTAAAACAAAAGAGTTATGACGTAACTCAAAAGCAAAAAAACCTAGGATGAAGTCAAATTAAGTGCAACAAATAAAGGGGCCAGTTTTAAGAGTTTTTAGCGCTCAAGCAGAGTACGAGAAAAGACTTCGCGGTTAAAAGGATAAAGCGTTAACATCACAAATACCCAGACTCCGCCCATGACAAGAAGCTCCCCTTTCTTCTGCCCCTCAACCATAAAAAGAATCCCTATGAGAAAGAGAAATAACATGGTGTGGCCGATTTGCGGAAGTGCTATAGCGAATCGATTGATGAGTCTTTGGAAGTTAGACTGAAAGCCGGTTTTTAAATGATAGAGAAGGGGTAAAACGACAAGATAAAAAAGAGCAAACAAAGTTAGGACAAATTTATTTCCAGTGGTCTCGTTTACGAGTAAATGTGGCAAAGTGATTTCTCCAACCGAAAACCAATCAAGATTCAACCATTTTAAACGCCAAGAGAGTTCAATAACGGCTCCAGCTAAATAGATGAATCCCTCTATGATCAAAAAAGTCAAAAAGAGTCGATCACGAAATGGCGCAAGAATACGGGAGCGATAAAAACAAATCACGGCCCCAGTAATAAAGCCGATCACGGTGAGCCACTCAATCAAACCGTCATTGACGACATACCAAGTTTCAAAAGCTTGAAGATTCGTTCGAGATAAATAAATCCCAAACCCAACAAAGGCCAACAAAAGCAATCCAAGGATTTTTTGAGTCATCGGTGTTTTTGTGTCTACTTCTCTCACGCTTTCTCACCTAGCCCATCAAATAAATTAACACGATCAAGGTGACGACCACCTTCAAAGGACGATTCAAGCCAAGCTGTAATGATGGCCTTGAGTTCATCGATGGTATGAAGTCTAGCACCCAAGCATAAAACATTAGCGTTATTATGCTGTTTTGAGAGTTCTGCTTCTCTTGGAGTTCTACATAAAGCGGCTCGAACGCCTGCGTAGCGATTGGCGACCATTGAAACACCAATGCCCGATCCGCAAAGCAAAATGCCTAAAGTTTTTTGACCAAGAACCTCTTTAACAACAGCTGTTGCATAAGTGGGATAATCGCATCTCTCATCTGTCGGACAGCCAACATCTACAATCTCATATTGATCTTTAAGCCAAGCTTTTAAGGTCTGCTTCTCGGCGAATGCCGCATGGTCGCTTCCCAAAATCAGTTTCATAAATAGATCCAGGGTTTGAGATAAAAAGCCCCGCCTGATTTTCAGACGGGGCTTTAAAATTAATAACGGTAGTGATCAGCTTTGTATGGACCTTGGACTGGAACGTCGAGGTACTCAGCTTGAGTTGAAGTAAGTGTATCAATTCTTACACCGATTTTTTCGAGGTGAAGTCTTGCTACTTTTTCATCAAGAGCTTTTGGAAGCATATAAACTTTGTTCTCGTAAGTTTTAGAGTTTTTCCAAAGTTCTAGTTGAGCGAGGACTTGGTTGGTAAATGAGTTACTCATCACAAATGATGGGTGACCCGTTCCACAACCTAAGTTTACTAAGCGACCTTGGGCCAAAAGAATGATTCGTCTCTTGCCGTCTTTTGATGTGTACTGATCAACTTGTGGCTTAATATTTGTGTGATCGTAATTGCTGTGAAGGTGGCGAATATTGATTTCAGAATCAAAATGTCCAATATTACAAACGATGGCGCCGTCTTTCATCACGTCGAGGTGCTTTGAATTGACAACATCAACACAACCAGTAGTTGTGACAAAGATATCGCCGATTTTTGCAGCGTCATCCATCTTCATTACTTCGAAACCTTCCATCGCAGCTTGAAGAGCGCAGATTGGATCGATTTCAGTCACAACGATACGTCCACCAAGGCCTTTAAGTGAGCCCGCTGAACCTTTACCTACGTCACCGTAACCAGCAACAACACAAACTTTTCCGGCGATCATGATGTCAGTGGCGCGCTTAATCCCGTCTACGAGGGACTCGCGGCAACCGTAGAGGTTATCGAATTTTGATTTTGTCACAGAGTCATTAACGTTGATCGCTGGCATTTTTAATGTGCCTTTTTTCACTCTTTCATAAAGTCTATGAACACCTGTTGTGGTTTCCTCTGAAAGACCTTTGATTCCTGGAATGAGTTCAGGAAATTTATCATGAACCATATTGGTAAGATCGCCACCGTCATCGAGAATCATGTTGAGTGCTGATCCATCTGGCCAGAAAAGAGTTTTTTCAATACACCAGTCAAACTCTTGCTCGTTCATGCCTTTCCACGCGAAAACGGCAACACCGGCAGCGGCCATGGCGGCAGCGGCTTGGTCTTGAGTTGAATAGATATTACATGATGACCAACGAACTTCAGCTCCGAGTTCAACGAGCGTTTCGATAAGAACGGCGGTTTGAATTGTCATGTGAAGGCAGCCAGCGATTTTTGCACCTTTGAGTGGTTTTGTTTTTCCAAACTCTTCTCTTAGGGCCATCAAACCTGGCATTTCTGTTTCAGCGAGAGCGATCTCTTTACGCCCCCAGTCAGCCAAGTTGATATCGGCGACCTTAAAATCTTGTCCACTCATAAGTGACTCCTTTTGTCTTGGGTATTTCGAATTCCGTGAACTATAACACCTGCCCTATAAGCTCACAAGCTCGACGAAGACCTAAATCCAAGAGAAATTGACGAGTTAGGCCAGACGGGATATGGCTACGCTAAATATTCACACCGCGAGGATCCCTTGGGTAGCTATACCAAAATTGCGCTCTCAGAGGCGCAGCAAATACTGAATCTTTATGGTTTGAGCGGGCTTCAGGAATTGACTCCCCTCTCCCTTGGTATTTCGAATTCAAATTATAAGCTGGAACTCGCTGGGCAAAATCTCCTTTTAAAAATCTCAAATGACAAAGGGATTGAGCAACTCAAACAAGAGCAAGACTTACTTGCAAAGCTCGCCGCTGAAAAATTTCCTTTTTCATTATCTCCACTCAAAACCTTAGACGGCAATCTAGTCTATCAGTGGGAGAATTATTTTGGTGTGATCTACCCTTTTATCGAAGGGATTCCACCAGGGCCGGCTGATAAAACCTGTTTTGAAATCGGAGCTGGGCTTGCGGCCCTGCATTTAGTCAAAACCCCTGAGGGCATTCGAAGACAGGAGGAAGTCGGGTTTGGCCCGGCCGAAATAAAGTATTTTGTGGATCAAGATTATTGCCCAGATGATTTCAAAGAAATCTTTCTTCAGGTTTTTCCAGATCAGCTCGAGTCTTTCAGAAAAGCCCCACTGCCGTCAGGTGTGATTCACGGCGATCTTTACTACGATAATACACTTTTTCAACACGATCATTTAGCGGTTATCTTAGATTTTGAGCAAGCAGGTGTTGGAGAATTCCTTCTCGACCTTGGAATTTCCATTTCAGGAACCTGCTTAGAAAAAGGTCGAGTCATTTTGCCTTTGATTGATTCTTATATGCGTGGTTACGAATCAAAACGACCTCTCTCACCACTTGAAAAAGAATTTTTCAACGAAGCCATTTGCCTTGGACTTTTCTCCATTTCGCTATGGAGAATTCACCGTTTTACGCTAGGGCAATTGAACCCATTAATGTCTGATAGTTATAAAGAGCTTCTCTATAGAGCTCTTAGTTTTAAAGAGACTCTGAAATACCAAGAGTCCGAAGGAAATCGATTTTGAGCGCAACGACCTCTTTTTTTGCTTCTTGTCCGAGAGGACTCGAAGAACTGCTTCAAGCAGAAGTCCAACTTCTAAATCCCCATAAAATCTTTGTTCAAAAAGGTGGGGTGGAATTTATCACAACGAAAATCAAGGCCCTTGATTTTCTTTTAACGTCGAGACTTGCAAGTCGTCTCTTTTTAAAAGTTCATTTTTTTAAAATTAAAAAAATGGAAGATATTTACGAGAAAAATCTCAAGTTCCCTTGGGATAGTCTTTTGAATCTCGATCAAACATTTAAGATTCAAACTCTCTTTGATCAAGAAGCGAAAGCTCGCTTCAATAACTCCATGATGTCCTCTCTTAAATTAAAGGATGCCTTGGCCGATTATTTCAGAGCGACTACAGGCGAGCGCCCCTCGGTGAATACAAAGTTTCCGAATGTTTCACTTCTTCTGCGAGTTGAAAAAACCCGAGACGCTGATGAATTCGCCTCAACTCTGTGGGTTGACCTCTGCGGCGAAGCACTTTCTCACCGAGGTTATCGGCCACCGAAAGCCTATGCTCCTTTGCGGGAAAATTTAGCGGCGGCACTCGTCTTAAGCACGGATTGGAAACCAGGTCAGGAGCCATTAATTGATCCTATGTGTGGTTCAGGAACATTGCTAGTTGAAGCGGCGATGATTGCTCTAAATCTGCCTCCCACTTTTCTCAAAATTCGAAAGCGCCTTGAAACCTCAAGAGCGCAGTTTTCTTTTGAAAACCAACTTTGGTTTTTGAACGACAAGTTTCTTACTCGAGAGTTTGATCAACTGATTGAAATGCATTACCAAAATATTCTTGAAGGCCTGAACACACCTCTTCAATTTCCGCTCTATGGTTATGACAAAGACCGAGTGTCCCTTGAGATGTCGAGAACTTCCCTGAAGACCGCGATGATACCAGCAGAGCTGGTTCATCTTGAGCAGTCATTCGCCACAGACGTTCACCTACCAGTTGAAGGTGGCCCTGGAGTGATTCTGACGAACCCTCCTTATGGAGAGCGTCTTGGAGAAGAGGAACAATTAAAAGAAGAGTATCACCAGCTCGGTGAGTATTTAAAGAATCACGCCCAAGGCTACCGCGCTTATGTTTTCACAGGAAATGCTGAACTCAGAAAGTCCATTTCGTTAAAGACATCAAAGCGAATTCCCTTTTTCAATGGGGATATTGAGTGTCGTTTACTTAAGTATGATCTTTACTGAAATATTCCGCTAGATTCATCGCCAAATTCGGTGCCGCATACTTAAGTAGTGCGGTACTGTTGGCGACTTTGTCCAAATGCTTTGAGGACTTGCTGAAAAAATACTGAGAAATATCAGAGTCCTTCAAAAAAACCGTATGCCCTTTAGTGGCGAATTTTCTTAAGATAAATTCTGAGTCTAAGAAACAGACTTCTCTGATCATAAAGTTTTTTGCGATATACATCACAGCACAATAATCACTCAACTCCACTAAGCTCTTTCTAATCTTGACACCTTTAGGAGAAGACTGATCGGCCCAGTGAATTTTCACTTCAACTCGTTTGTCTTTAATGAAAAAATCAAACCCTCTTTGTGAGGTCGACTTCTCTTGCTTAAGACCGAAAATACACTTGGCGTACCATTCCCCTAATTGAACGGGGAGATTTTTACCATTGAGCAGAATTTGGGACTCTCGCAAAATCTGATAGCCGGCATGGACTTTCTCGATCGCAGCGAAAATATCTTTGTTGTTTGGCAAATGAAGAAGAGCGATTTCCTTTGCGACAGAGAGAACCAGTTTTCTCGAAAACTGAGTCTCGTACCAGCCTTGAAAATCGTCTTCTAAAGTCAGTTCGTAAGAATCAAAGACAAAACCATGGGCCATTAGACTGGCCGGTTCTTTAATCTCTGGAATTTTTTTCGTCAAAAAGCTCAAAGGGGCGTACTGACCTTTCGCCAGTCCTTTCACATAGACTTCGTCTTTGTGAAAATTTGAAGCTCCATGAGTCTCTTTTGAAAACGCTTCAATTTCTTTATAGAGATTTTTTATATCCATTTTATATCGTACCAATTTTAAAGACTTAAACTTAACTGCACTCTAATCACAAAGAAGTTAAACGTCTATGTCTTGTAGTGAAGATTGGAAGCCCAAAATCGATTTAGCGAGTCCTAGATTTTTTACTACAAAAAGACGACAGAACACATGGTAGTCTTCAATCTTTGACTGTAAGAATTTTTTCTCTTCCCCACTCGCACTTGCTATTGCGCCTTTAGCTGCGATAGCGGATTTTAAATGGAGCCAAGCTACAATCAAGTTTCCAGAGAAACTCAAAAAATCCGTGGTCGAAGTCAGAATGCGGTCAAAATCTTTTTTCTTGGCCATCTCGCCGTAAGCACCAAGAATTTCTTGGGCCTTCTGTAATGAAGTGGCGAGCAATGCTTGCTCTTCCTTCCACTCCTGTGCAACCGGATTCATCAAATCAGCTTGGATTAGTTTTCCAAGACCCATAAAAGTTTGACTTTGGTCCTTAAGAATTTTTCTCATCACAAAGTCGATCGCCTGAATGCCGTTTGTGCCTTCATAGATGGTGGCGATTTTAATATCTCGGGCAAACTGCTCAATGCCGTATTCAGAACAAAAGCCATAACCGCCATGCAACTGAATGGCGTCAACTGAAACGTTGAACCCCTCATCAGAGGCGTAAGACTTACAAACTGGAGTCAGGAGCGCAATTAAGGATTCAATTTCCTTTTCTCCTTTTTCAAGACGTTCAAAAAGAGTGGCGGTATAGAAGTTAAGCATACGAAGACCGCGAGACATGGCACGCATACGAAGAAGTGTACGTTTCACATCAGGATGATTTTTGATTTCTATCCCAAACTGCGAACGCTCACTGGCGTACTGGTGGGTCAACTCATAAACGAGATTGGCCTGTGACTCACCTTGAAGGCCACAAAGAAGTCTGGCCTCGTTCATCATGATGAACATATTCGCCATACCTTCTAATTCTTTTCCAATCAAAAAGCCTTGGCATTGATTGTTCTCGCCAAAATTCATCACACAAGTTGAAGAGGCATGAAGGCCCATTTTTTCTTCAATTTTTGAACAAACCACATCGTTATTGGCACCATTGCTACCATCACTATTAATGCGGTACTTAGGCACGATAAAAAGTGAAAGACCTTTAGTTCCATCTGGTGCACCTGGAGTGCGAGCAAGGACAAGATGAATAATATTTTCGTAGAGATCATTATCACCAGAAGAGATAAAGATCTTAGTTCCTTTTATAAGATAACTGCCGTCAGCTTGCTTGTTAGCCGTTGCTTTCGCAGCCCCAACATCAGAGCCTGCATTGGCTTCGGTCAAACACATAGTGCCGCCCCAACGACCTTCCATCATCGGAGGAACATAAAGATTTTTTTGGGCTTCATCGCCGATAGCGAGAATGACGTTTTGAGCGCCTTTTGAAAGACCGTAATACATCGAGAAAGCAACGTTTGCGCCCACCACTAGAGAAGTACATGCGAGAGAGACGGCATGAGGAGCTGGCATTCCACCGATTTCTTCAGGGTAACCGAGAGCATACCAGCCGTTTTCATAAAATTGTTTTTGTGGAGACTTGAAGCACTCCGGGACCTTAACTTGTTTATCGACTAGCTTCACGCCGATATGATCAGCCTCTTGGCGAGAAGGGTAAACTTCGTTTTCGACGAATTTATTAAGTGAATCAATGATTTCTCGAGCGTCTTGCTCTGTCATATCTCCGTGCTCTTGAACTTTAAAAAGATCGAAGAGATTGAAATAGATATCTTGGAGATCTGCCCTGTATTTTGCCATACCCTAATCCTTAGGTTTGAGTTTGAAATCTATTATAAGGGTTGGAAAATAAAAAGAAAGGGGGAAGGCGAAAAACTTAGGCCCTGTCTATGCAGGGCCTAAGAAAGAAGTGTGATCTGGAAGACTATTGAATCAGAATATATGTTTCGCCAGTCTTCAAATCCATCAAACCAACTGGGTTAGCGGCTAGTGGATAATTTAAGTCAACTATGAAGCTGTAGTCATTATAGTTGAAAGTGAACATCTTTGACTTTGAGTCCAAAGCTTGTTGAATATAAGTTCCAGCGTAAGGTCCATACATACTCATGAAGTAGTTCGTAATTTCTTGGCTTGTTAAACAAGCCAGTCCCATACCATAAACATTAATACATTTTCTTTTCGGCTCAGATGAGCTTTGTGCTGATTTCATCAAAGAAACAATATTAGCTTTTAATGACTTCAGCGTGCTTCCAAAGTTTTTATCAATTTCAAAGGCACCATTTCTTTGGATATTACCATTCGCATCTACATATCTCATAGGCAAGCTACTATTAGAATTTGTAGGGCAGTTTGAGCCTGGGCAAACATAATAGTTGAAACTGAATTGCGCCTTAAATGCACTCCAAAAAGAAGTGTGCACAGGAGTGGATGACGATGATTGAACGGTTCGTCTATAAGTATAAACTCTTGAGATATTACTCTTGCCATTGAATCGACCTGCTTCTACTTCTTTAATGAAGCCTGCAAAATCTTTTGCACCCGCTGAGTTGCCAGAGGTGTTAGGATCGAGTGGCGTATTGTCTACGACAATCGGGGCGACAGCATCACCAGTTGCTTTATTATCTGATCCACAAGAAACACTAATAAGTGCTGCGATAAAAAGAACACTGAATTTTTTCCAGTTAGTTTTCATAAGTTCCTCCACGAAACAATATAAATCAATTCATGGTTCTTATTAGCAACTGCCGTGCCAATCAGATTGAGTGGAGAAACGAGAAGTTAGAGGGCTCTCAGGGGGGTGTCTCATTGCTAGACATGACAGGTGTCTAAAAATGAGACAGTTTTTTCTATTTTATAGGCATAGTTCCGGGGCCTTAATGACGGCTGCATTCATAGCTTCCTCAATCATGGCACTCATATCGACCCTTGAGTTCTGGCGGTCCCAGTCGGTACAAACGACTTTTGAGGCCGCTCGCATAGATCTTCGAATAGAGCTTTGAGGATTGGCCATATTATAGAGTTTACTCCAATCACTGGCATTCACTCCCACATCATGGATTTGCCCTTCGGCATTTAGTCGGTAGCGTTCATCTGCGCTCAGACCTTCGTATTGAGCCCACTCAAAGCCTGAAATATCCGTTAATTTTTTGATCACTCCGTGAGCAAAGAAAGACTCTCCTCCTTTGCGAGAAATATAAATGATATTTTGACAGCCGTGAGCTTGAAGAATCAGAGTTGGATGTAAATCGCTCCAGCCACCGGCAGACAATTTACCAGAATCTAAAGTCAGGATACTGGCAAGGCCTGGTTCAGCTGGCGAAGTAGAAAGAGCTTGCAACCACGGAGCATCTCCAAGAGAGAGAAATTTTTGCGATTTTGCATCGTTTTGATAAATCAAATTCGTCTTAAATTGTTCAGAGATTTGCTTAAGGTTTTCTTGTTTTCCCCAATACCCAAAACGCAATTCGGATTGATCAATTAAAAAATCACTTCCAAAATCACTTTCAGTGGCCAAAGAGAATTGCGCCTTTTGCTCTTGGTATTTTTGAACAGCGTCTCCAACAATCACAGACGTTGTCGGGAAAGTTGCAAGATGGGCACCGATTGGTTCGTAAATTCTTGAGTGAGAATCACCCTCCGCGGCCCGTGCTTCACGGTATGTGAGGACAGCGCGGCCCAAAAGCTGACGACAAGCAGGCGTTTCGTCGTTGATTTGTCGCCATGATTTCCCCTCAGAATTTGGAGTACACAGGCCCAAAAACTGCAGCATATCTTGTCTTACACTAGTTCCAGCTCTCTCATTTTTAAGAGGTCTTCCGGTATAAAAATCCGCCATCTGACCGATGACTTTCGCCAAGCCTCCGAAGTCTAAAAGACCGGGTCTAAAAAATAGGCTGGTGTCAGACTCAGCGTTGAACTTACCGAAATTTTGAATGGTCTCTTTAATTTGGCTTTGTCTATAGCGTGCTTGGGCTTCAAGGCGAGTGTTGGGGTTAAGTTTCAAACGCTCAACAAGGGCCACAGTCTCTTTCGTGTAACGAAGAAACTCTGGATTAATCAAACCTTTGAAGTCATCACTTTCAAGTAAGACTTGAATCGACCCTAAGTGTTTCTGTAATAAATCTGAGTTCATTGTCTCTAAGCTAAGCGCTTCAGCTGCGCTCAAGAGTTCTTTAATGGCAGCTTGATCTGCGAGAAGAGCACTCAACGCTCTTCCTTCTGAAGTTTGAGTAAGGGCTTCGAGATAACCTTGAAACGACTTCACCATTAAAGATTTTTCAGTGTTGGTTTGAAGAGTTGTATTCAATGACAAACTTTCAATTAAAAACATCGTGATACTTGCAGAACTTCCGCCGGCCATAGCAGTCGGAAATCCTTTCTCTTGAACGATAGTTGAAAAAGCACCCCAGTGGGCCGGCATAGCATCACCGTTCCCACGAATGGCGGCACAATACTCGGCATAAGAATTACCGATAGAGAGAAATAGGCCCGCGGAGACGAGAAAATGGCGTAATGACATGGCTTTATCCTTCAGAGAAATTTGTTCTGAATTCTATCGCAAACCCAAATGCGCGTCGCATTATTTCAAAAGGCTAGGTAAAAATTATAAACTGTGACAACGAGTGATCAGGGCTGCAATTTTGCCGAGTAAGTGAATAAAGTGATAAGATTATTGAAGTTTGCTCTATCATTGGACTCAAAATATGACTCTTTCTCATCTCTCCCCCAAACTTCTGATGGTTATTCTGGATGGATACGGCATCAATCCTCAAACAACAAAAAATGCTGTCCGAGATGCCTACACGCCTAACCTCGATCAATTATTTGCCAACTACCCTTTTTTAACGATTGAAGCCGGCGGAGAAAAAGTAGGTCTTCCAAAAGGTGTCGCCGGAAACTCGGAAGTAGGGCATATGAATTTGGGAGCGGGCCGTCCTGTCAGGCAAGACTTGGTCCGAGTCAATGAGGCCATCCGTCTTGGCACACTTAAAGAAATGCCAGCGCTGCAAGAATTGATGGCGAAGGCGAAAGCCGGCACGAAAAGAATTCATTTAATGGGCTTGCTTTCAGATGGTGGTGTTCACTCTCATATTGATCACTTCAAAGCAGTCGTCAGTATTTTACGTGAGCAAACTGATCTTAAAATTTTCTATCACGCTTTTTTAGATGGACGAGACACTCCTCCAAAGAGTGCGGAAAAATATCTCAAGCAGCTACAAGAAATTCCGGGCTTCACTCTCGCCTCCGTGCAAGGGCGCTCGATTGGCATGGACCGCGATCGCAGATGGGACAAAATTCAACAAGCCTATTCCATGTTTACGGGAGCTGGTGCGATCAAGACGATCTCACCTCTGGACTATTTGAAAGCGGAATACGAACAAGGTCGCTTTGACGAATTCGTCGCTCCCGTACTTTTTGATTCCTCTTACAAAATGCAAGATGGCGACTGTCTTTTCTTTTTAAATTTTAGACCAGACCGCGCGGGTCAGCTCTCCCTCGCCTTTAATGATCCTGAGTTTAAAGAATTCAAACAAACATTGAAGCCTGGCCATTATCTTTGTATGACTCCTTATGTTCCTGATGAAGTCAGCTTGCCGATTCTTTTTGATAAAGAAAAAGTCACAGGTGGACTTTCTGAGTACCTCGCAAAACTTGGTAAAAAACAATTCAAGATTGCTGAGACGGAAAAGTACGCTCACGTGACTTATTTTTTTAATGGTGGTGAGAAAAAACCATTTCCCGGAGAGAAGCATCTTTTGATTCCTTCACCAAGAGAAGTGAAGACCTATAATCAAAAACCAGAAATGAGCGCCCCAGAAGTGACGATTGAGTTGCTTTCTGCGATGGATGAAGACTATGATTTTTATCTCGTCAATTTCGCTAACTGCGATATGGTGGGACATACTGGGGATTATCACGCAGTCATCAAAGCCGTTGAAGTGATCGACGGATGTGTGGGAAAACTCCTCTCGAAAGCGCAGGAAAAAAAGATGGCCGTCTTGTTAACGGCCGATCACGGAAACTGTGATCAAATGGTCTATGAAGATGGCAGCCCTCATACTTCACACACTGGCGCTCCCGTGCCCTTAAGTTTATTTCATGAGACACTAAAGGGTGTAAAAATTGAAGTGAGCCCAGGCCCTCACGCCCTGATGGATGTGGCCCCGACTGTTTTAAAACTTATGGGCTGTGCTCAGCCTTCTGAATTTGTTGGTAAACCTATTTTTTAGTTAAGGAAATCTATGACGACAAAATCTACTATTAAAAGTCTTGCTGTTCTTTGCTCTGGTGGAGATAGCCCGGGAATGAATGCTGCCGTAAGAGCGGTGGTTAGAACTTCTCTTCGAGAAGGAATTGAAGTCTACGGGATTGAGCGGGGCTATGCTGGAATTCTTGATGGCTCACTGAAACCGATGAACGCCTCATCTGTGGGAAATATTATCCAAAGAGGCGGAACGATTCTTAGAACCTCTCGTTGCCCTGAGTTTCATCAGCCGGAAACCCGCAAAGAAGCGGTGAATATTTTAAGAAGAAAAAAAATCGATGGCCTCGTGATTATCGGCGGTGACGGCTCCTTTCAAGGGGCCAATGCTCTTCATATGGAACATCAGTTTCCCGTGGTCGGAATTCCAGGAACGATTGATAACGATATTTCAGGAACGGATTACACCATTGGTTTTGATACGGCAGTGCAAACAGCAGTTGAAGCGGTCGATAAGATTCGCGATACTGCTCATGCTCACGCTCGCACCTTTATCGTCGAAGTGATGGGGCGTCGATCTCCGGCGATTGCTCTGCATGTTGGTGTGTGCTCTGGAGCGGAGAATATTATTTTGCCTACTAAAGAAGTGAACTACGAAGAGATCATCTCTGATATTCAGCGCGGAATTCAGCGTGGAAAAGATTCGTCAGTGATTATTGTGGCAGAGGGAGAAAAAGCTGGGCTTAGTTATTCGATTCAAAAAAAGCTTAAAGATGAGTATCAGCTATCTGCTCATGTTTGTATTTTAGGACATATTCAACGTGGGGGAAGTCCTTCGGCGATTGATCGTTTTTTGGCCTCAAGAATGGGCTTTCTCGCCGTTCAAGCTCTCCGAGAAGGTCATCATCCAGTTGTGACAGCTTATGTGAAAGGACGAGTTGTGACTGTTCCCCTTTCTCAGTGTCTCGCTAAAAAAACCGAATACCTCCCCGATTATCTTGATCTCGTGAAGGTGCTCTCTATCTAAACCATCTCCTCATTTGCTGACCTTGATCAAAAATAATTAAGCAGGTGAGGATTAAGAAGTTGTCGGAATCGACTAGTATTTAAAGAGAAAGTTCAATTTCCTAACGGGTTAGCCTACGACTGGTAACCCGCCAATTTTTTTCCACTTCCAATACAGAACAAGCCCGAAATGGAAGTCAGAGAATTTTAATTTGTATCATCAATAAAGTTTTGAAGCAGACTCAATCTTTTCCAAGAGGATGAAAAAAAACCTCCTTTCATGAAAAGCTCTGACTGCATTTTTTTAATTTCGCTTATATCCATCAGTCCCTCTCCAACTTTGACAATCGAGAGATGTGCTCTTGTATTCTCGCTCTCAGATACAAGGTTTTTCTCACCCTCAGCAATGACCAATTCTTCAAATAGAATGCGATCATCTTTATTAATATTTAGACAGCATGGACCTGGAACAGGAACAGTGAAGTCTGCCTCAAGGACAGAGACTCTGAAGAAAGTTTTTTCAATTGTTTTCTTGGGTAAGAGAATTCTAGTTTTGAAGTCCATATTGTCACCGACCTCAAGAGTTTGATATCCCGCTAAATACTGGTGAATATTCTCTGCAGTACTTCCGTTCAGGCTTCCCAAGTGGTAGCCACCATTTATTTTAAGTAAATCAAAACCTACCTTATATTCATTAGTCGAATCATGAAGATCCTCATATCCACTTGCTTCAATATTTAAAGTGATCTCATACTCTTCATACTCGACCTCTTTTGCCTGGCCACTTTTAGTACCAAGGGCAGTCAGTGAGATCGCAAGGAAAAGTAAAACCTTAAAATTAAACATATGAACTCCAAATTAAGTTTCTGGTAGCTTAAATGAGTTTTCCGCTTTTTGTTTTTTGGCATGTATTAGTTATAGGGCCGTATAGAAACTAGACGATGATGTCCCAATGTCCGACCTAAAATACTAATATTAGTTCTATTTCGCTAACTAGAGGGCCCTAAGAGCTTGAGAACCTTAAAAAATCGTCATTTCGACAATGACTAAAGGTTGGATTTTCTTCATTAAGCAATTCTTAGGATTCGATACATGCTCTTCCAGTTAAAATAGTTCACGCCCTAATCTTATTTAATGATTTTCCCCTGAAGCAGTTCTTTGAGATTCAAATTCATATAGCCTACTTCAGGGTTTCTTTTTTCAGCTGTTAAAAAGCACTTTCGTTGCAACTCTGGATTTTCAAGAAAAAAATTATTTGAGTAAGGATAATCGACACACTTCCCTTCTAAACTTATAAGGCCCGCACTAAAACAATTCTCCAATTGCTGAAGCGGCAATACTCCCGATAGCGTCAGGTACAAAATCATCAAGGGCATTTCAAGCCATCTCAAATCGTCTTCGCGGTGGAAATCCTGACAGCGCTCAAGACAGAGCACATAACGCCGTTGAGGAATGACTAATTGTTCTTTCCTGATCAGATAGATGAGTTTTTCTTTTAACATACGGCCGCTTTTCGGCAGACCTATAATCTCAAGACCTGGCAGGCCTTTGGTCGTATAGCCAAAAAGATTCACGATCTCAATTTTATGATGAGATGAAATCAAACTTTTCAGTGCTTGTTGCATGGGTCCTCCGCTCGAAACTTTTAAGCTTTGAGTTGCGAAGGTTGGCGCGAATTGAGAGGAGCTAAGTTCTAGAGAGTATGGACCTGATCAAGCAGCGGCAGGATCATTAATGATTCGTCGGTTTCAGATTTTTTTGAAAAATAGCAATTTAATAATTGGTCTCCTCGATCAATCAGCATTGATGAGTGAGTCAGATCAAGTCCAAAAGCGAAAATAGATTTAAGTTCAGTGCAACCCGCTTCAGCGCCTTTGCAATAGCGATCGTTTCCTTCATGACAGCGCAGAGACAGAGTCAGCGCCTCACCGCTTTCGCAGGCGACTTGATTGGAAACAGGATCAATCACTCCACGCATCAGAGGAAAGCGTTTATTAATATGAACTTTTTGGCAAAACTCGGAAAGGCTCACAACTTCACCCATACAGTCGAGATGGGCGGGAGGTTTAGGGGAAACAAGCAGGCTGTGTTTCTTGCCCATTAAGTCGCAGACTTCTTTGGGTTGGTAGAGATCTCTCGCTGGGTTGCCCACATCATGCTTCAAAATCTGAGCATGAGCGGCAACACCAAGGAGAGAAAATAAAAGAAATTTTACGATGGGAAAAGTCCTCTGAGTCTCATGGCGCGCTCTAGTCTTCGAAGAGCACCAATAAGAGCCGCTTTTTTCATATTCACTTTGTAAGTCTGGCTACATTCATAAACATTTTCAAAAGCGTCTTTCAAAATATCGTGCAGTTTTCCATTGATCTGATCAAGATCCCAGAAAAAGTTTTGTAGACCTTGAACCCACTCAAAATAAGAAACAATCACACCACCAGCATTACAAAGAATATCTGGAATGATGAATGAACCATTTTTAGTGATGATATCGATGGCTTCTCTTGTGATCGGCCCGTTGGCACCTTCAGCGATGATTTTTGCTTTCACGCGATGAGCGTTCTCTTTTGTGATCACACCGTCAATCGCAGCTGGAATCAAAATATCGACATCAAGAGCTAAGAGGTCTTCGTTCGAGATTTTTTCAACACCTGGCATGTCTTTTAAATACTTGCGTGAAAGTACCCACTGCTCAGCCGCTTTCACGTCCAAACCGTTTGCATCGTAGATCGCGCCAGAGACGTCACTGATCGCAACGATCTTCGCGCCTTGATCTTGAAGATCGATGGCAGCAGGAATCCCCACCTTACCAAAACCGTGAACAGCGACAGTTGTCTTGTTGTCGATTTTCATATCGAGTTTTTTAGCAGCGAAGTTCACGCAATAAGCAACACCTTTACCGGTGGCTTCACTTCGTCCGAGTGATCCACCAACCGCGATTGGCTTACCAGTCACAACACCTGGAACGGTATAACCTTTAAGCTGTGAGTAGGTATCCATGAACCACGCCATTGTCTGGCTATCAGTTCCGATATCTGGAGCTGGAATATCGATATTTGGTCCGATGATCATATTGATCTCTGTACAATAACGACGAGTCAGTGACTGAAGTTCTTGGCGAGACAATTCATTTGGATCAACTTGAACGCCACCTTTCGCTCCACCAAGTGGAAGACCGACGAGGGCACATTTGAAAGTCATAAGCATCGCAAGAGCGGCCGTTTCAGAAAGATCGACTTTAGGATGGTAACGAATCCCACCTTTACCTGGTCCAATGGTCATATTGTGCTGAACTCGGTAACCCAAAAAAGTTTTTACCGTGCCGTCGTCAAGACGAATAGGCACCGCCACTTGAAGGGCGCGCTTTGGATACTTCAAACGCTCTAAAATATTTGGATCAAGATTCATAATGGCAGCTGCATCTTCAAGCTGGCTGTAAGCATCTTGGAACAGAGGACTTTCAAAAAGACTCATGGTGATTTACTCCTGAAACTTAAAATAAACTTGGCAGTACGATACACCTCTGAAGAGAGGAATAATAGGGGTTTTCCGATTTTTCGCAGAGCGCCGCAAGGGGTTTTTGAGGGAAAAATCAAAAATTCCTCCCCCAATAATTATTAAAAAAACTACTTCTTTAAACTATCTCTGATCTCTCTCAAAAGAACGATATCTTCCGGTGTTGGTGCCGGCGGTGCATCGACTGGTGCAGGTTGTCTTTTTAGAGAGCTTAAAGCTTTGATCGCGATAAAGACTGCCCACGCAACGATCGTAAAATCAAAGACCACCTGGAGAAAACTACCGTAATTGAAGCTAAGTAATGGAGTTGTTTCAGTCGCTTCTCTCAGCACAAGCTTAAGATCGCCGAAATGAACGCCGCCGACTAAAAGGCCCAAAAGTGGCATCACAAGATCGTTTACAAAAGAAGAAACGATTTTTCCAAACGCTCCGCCAATAATAACGCCAACTGCTAGGTCGACAACATTTCCCTTGAGTGCGAATGCTTTAAATTCATCAATCATTTTCACTTTGAAACTCCTTCAAATCCCTTTTTGACAAGAGCATACTGATTTCTGAATCGTCTGGAAACAGACTTCTTAGGCGGTCCAGTCGATGGGAGTCAAGCCTTGCTTGATTAAATAATCATTAGCTTTAGAAAAATGAGCGCAGCCTGCGAAGCCTCGATAGACCGATAAAGGCGAGGGATGAGGAGCGGAGAGAATCAAATGTTTTTCAGAATCTAATAAGGCTTGTTTCTTTTGAGCATGTGCACCCCAAAGTAAAAAAACTAATCCTTGGGCCTCAGCATTTAAAGCCTTAATCATTTCGTCAGTTACAACTTCCCAGCCCTTTTTTTGATGAGAGGCCGGCTCGCCGTCTCTAACAGTAAGGACAGTATTTAAAAGCAACACACCTTGTGTGGCCCAAGATTCAAGATTACCATTCGATTGAGGTTTTTTTCCAAAATCTCTTTCAATTTCTTTGAATATGTTAACGAGAGATGGCGGTGGAGGCGTGGGAGGCAGCACAGAGAAGGCCAAACCATGGGCTTGTCCAAGTCCGTGATAGGGATCTTGTCCTAGGATCACAATTTTGACTTTATCAAAAGGTGTGAGTTCAAGCGCGGTAAAAACTTTTTTGAATGGCGGGTAGATTTTTTTTTCGAGCGCAATCTCTTCTTGTAGAAAATCTTTAAGAGACTCGAGGCTTTTTACAGCTTGAGTCTCTTGAAGTTTATTTTGCCAAGATTTAGGAAGCTCGAACATTAGAATGGTGAGCTGTAAACAAAAGATAACACTGTGTCTGAGTCTCCGGTAAACGCCATTGAGTTATCTGATTGAGTGGATGAGAGGCGACTAGAAATATTTTGTGTGATTGATTTATCAATATAAGTTTCCCAGTTTCCTTCACTTACCTTGTAGACAATATTAGCCGAAAGACCCAACTCATCAAAACTTTTTCTCATATTCATTTCGGCGTAACCATCGAAACTAATTTGAGCGTCGTACTCGAACCAAGGGTTTTCTACAATCATCCGTGCTTCTCTTTCAAGAACTCGTGCACGGAAACGAAACTTCAACAAAGGAGAAACTTCAACCGTTGTATTCGGCTTCAAAGCATCTTGAACTTGACCAACAGTATGTAGAGCAGATCCTTCTTCAGCGCGTTTAACTTCACCAGAAACTCTTTTATCTACGTACTTAAGCAATTGCTTGCTTAGATAAGTTTTTCTTTGATCTTCCGTTGGTGTGAGATATAGACCTGTTGAAGAAAGGTTCCAGTTTCGTGCGTAATCATCAGTTCTTTCCCATTTCTGTAAATTATTTTTCATTTTCAGCATGACCCCTGCATCATCTTCAACCAAGACTCTATCGACCCATAGTTTTTGCTCTAATGGGATTGTTTCCACATCATCTGCGGGCATAAGACTGGCCGGCTTTCGACCGATATCTTTTTTTAGGACATACTCTTGCGCCCGGCTTTGCTTTAAAAATAAAATTAAAATAAAAGGAAAGGCAATGATGGCCAACCCTAAGATTCGAAATAAATTTCTTAGTTTGTCGTTTGGGTTTGCTCTCATCATTTACACCTTCGTTCGGGTTTTGAAGTTATATGATGCAAGGCCTGTACCAAATGGTGTGAATCGAGGGTTGTGAGCTAAGTGAATGGAATAATGAGGGAAAATTCCAAAGAACTGTTCAAGAATTAGTCTGTAATATCTTCTTATCTGTCTAAATTTTAGACAGTGTCTACGGTTGCAACGATTGTTCGAATCTCAGATCGATCTTTAAGAGTCCCTAAAGATCGACCATTTCCTTTGTTTCTTCTACCAAAGACTTGAAAAGCTCACGAGTTTTCTTATCCATCTTCAATTCTTTTGAACGAGTATCCATCGCTTTTAAGAAAGCACTGGCGCTCATTCCCTTTGGAAGTGAAGCTTTAGTATTTCGTGATTGCTTGCGGCCTGCGCTCACAACACCTTTTGTAAGGGCCGTTTTCAATTGAGAACGCTTTGTAATCTTGCCTTCAAGAACCATCTTCTCGACTTGTTTTTTAAAGGCGCTATTTTCAATGGCTTCGTATTCAACGAGAACGTATTTTTCAATATTATGAGTTTTTGCCGCTTCTTTAATTTTGGCGGGCATTTTAGCAATCATCAAACTTCTGTGAACTTCTGATTTAGAAATTCCAAGAGCAGATTGGATTTTACGCTCACTCGCTTTCGTCGCTTTTTGATAATTGAGAATTCCATCGGCGCGGTCGATATAATGAAGAGCTTCACGAGCGGTATTTTCTGAGAATTGAATGGCCATCAATTCTTCTTCCGTTTTATTTTCTAAAATAAAACACGGAGTCTTCTCCATATTGATCAAAGACATCGCTCTGAAACGTCTCTCACCGCAAATCAAGGTGTATTTGCCAAAACGATAATGAACAACCAGTGGTTGGATCAAACCATTGATCTTGATATTTTCGGCTAGCTCTCTTAATGATTGATCATTAAATTTCGTTCGAACCTGTTCTTTAACAGTGATCTCAGAGAGTTTAAGTTCATCCAGACGAGCTCCTTTCAAAAGACGCTCATCAGCTAGCTTAAAGAGATCTCTATCTAATTTTTCACTTAAGTCGATTGTCTTACGATCGTTTTTTGCAACTCGTGGAGCAAATGTTTTGGCCATAAATTCACTTCCTTATGAATAACTTCTTATTAAAGATTAAGCGCTTGCCACAAAGCTTCGTAATCTTCTCTACCTTTTGTTTTCGCTCCCATTTTTGCGATGGGCTTTTTCGTAGAAATAGACTCTTGCATTTGCACTAAGTTTCTAATCGGAGGAGTGATCTTAAAAGCTTGAGCAAGCTCTTCTAAACGCTGTCTCTCAATTTTTCTGCGCGTGTTGACCATGGAAGGAATGATAGAAAATTCAAGCACAGGATTTTCTGTTTCTTTGATAATTTCAAAAGTATCCATCAATTCTTCTAGTCCATCGATAGAATAGTCTTGAGCTTGAGTAGGAATTAAAATTCTGTTTGAGGCGACGAGGGCCATGATCAATTCATCACCAAGCATCGGAGGAGTGTCGATCACGACATAGTCGTACTGACCTTCTGCTTGTGTTAAACGCTTTCTCATCAGTCTTTCTTTGCGACCAGCATTTTTTCTGATCTCACCTTCAGAGAGAATGAGCAGCTTAGAGAGATTGGCCATATGGCGGCTTGAAGGCACGAGAAAAATATTTTCGTGAAATTCGCCCTCACCTTCTGACGGCACAACAATATCTTCTAAATTCACATCACCGATCAACCACTCAGGAATGAGCGTGCGCTGGATATGAACACCAAAAGTTGAACTTAAGTTTGCTTGACTGTCGAGATCAATCACGAGCACGCGATGACCTTTGGTAGCTAAATGACAAGCGAGTTGGTAACACTGCATTGTTTTACCGACTCCGCCCTTATTATTGGCCACTGTGATAACTTCCATGAATCACTCCTTTCTCAAAAACAAAAAATCTTTGAGCTAATTCCTAACCATTTAAAAATTGTAGAAGATTGCGTGACGCTTCGTCAAAATTTCTCGGTATTTTTTTTCTTTGTGTGCGCGGCGCAACAGACCGGGGTTTACTGATTTGTCAGGGGATCTATGTTAAAACTAGCCGCATAAGAGCTAAAGGAGTCCCTCATGATCAAAGAATTATCCGTCGAAGAACTAAAAGCTAAAATGGATCGCAAGGAAAACTTCCTGTTGATCGACGTGCGCGAACAAGGGGAATGGAACCAAGGCTATATCGAAGGTGCGAAACTGATGCCCTTAAGCTGTTTTCAAATTGATTTCGAAAAACTTAAAGACCCTGATCAAGAAATCGTTATTCAATGTAAAAGCGGCAAGCGCAGTATGGATGCTTGCCAATTTTTACTAGGGGAAGGTTTTTCCAATTTGGCCAACGTCACCGGCGGCATCATGGCTTGGGAAAACAATGGCTATAAAATTACGAAGCCCTAATTAGGAAAAACTATGCTGAATTTTCACGACTCAGTTAAAGACGATCATATGCCTGAAATTTCCGAGCAGGAATTATCAGACGAAGAAGTGTTAAAAGAACTGCGCCTTCTCAAAGAAGAATTAAAAGACCAGGTGGTCGTCCTCGGTCACCATTATCAAAACGATGATGTGATTTCCTTTGCCGATATCACAGGGGACTCCTTGGCGCTCGCCCGTGAAGCCGCGAAACTGAAAAAGCCCTATATCGTTTTTTGTGGTGTGCATTTTATGGCCGAGACCGCCGATATTTTGGTTGGGCCCGATCAAAAAGTGATTCTTCCCGATCTCAACGCTGGCTGCTCCATGGCCGACATGGCAAACAGAGAAGACATAGATAAAGCTTGGGAGTTCATGCAGTCGTCAACTGACGAAAAAATTGTCCCTATAACGTACATCAACTGCGCAGCGACTCTTAAGAGTTTTGTAGGCGATAACGGCGGAAGCATTTGTACTTCGTCGAATGCGCGGGAAGTGATTGAGTGGGCCTTCACTCAAGGGACTAAACTTTTGTTTTTCCCCGATCAGCATCTCGGCCGAAATACTTGTTTCAAAATGGGAATCAAACTCGAAGAGATGGTGGTTTATAATCCCAATATGTATCGCGGTGGTTTAACGGCAGAGCAAATTAGCAAAGCCAAAGTCATCTTGTGGTACGGCTATTGCTCAGTTCACCAAGGTTTTACTGCGCAACAAATTACTGATCTTAAAAAATCAAAACCCAATATGACGGTGATTGTTCACCCTGAATGCAGTTTTGATGTTGTGCAAGCCGCTCATGATAGCGGTTCTACGTCTTATATTATTGAAAAAATCAAAAATGCCCCTGCTGGCAGCCAGTTTGCCGTCGGAACGGAAATAAATCTTGTGAATCGATTGGCGGCTCAATATACTGACAAAGAAATCATCTCTTTATCACCTTATCAATGCCTATGCACAACCATGTATAGGGTTCGACCACGTTGGCTACTTGCAAGCTTTCGAGCGATTAAAAAAGGTCAGCCAATTAATATTGTGAAAGTAAGTGATGAGATGAAAAAGTCTTCGTTGAAGGCTTTAGAAAGAATGCTTGAGATTGTTTGAAAGGAGTCTTCATGATCTACGCTGATTATAATGGTAGCGCCCCGATTTGTCGGGAAGTAAGAGATTATCTCATCAAGCGTCTCGAAGACGGCCCTTACGCCAACCCAAACGCTATTCATCGCTTAGGTGCGAAAACTCTCATGGGAATGGAAAATGCCCGTGCCCTTTGCGCCAAACTTATCGGTGCGAAACCAAAACAACTTATTTTCAACTCTGGTGCCACCGAGGGAATTTCGAGTGTTTTTCACTCACTCCTGCTCGACGGAAAAGCCGAGGGCAAAGAGTATATTATTATTTCTGGGATCGAGCACTCGGCGATTATCAATCTCGCTAAATGTTATAGTGAAAGAGGCTATAAAACTCTTGTCACTCCAGTAAATTCGGATGGTGTTGTTCAACTCGAACCACTCAAAGCATGGCTCGCTGAATATGGTCAAAAAATTGCTCTCGTTTCCATCATGGCCGCTAATAATGAAACTGGTGTGATCCAACCCTATAAAGAAATCGCAAAGCTTTGCCGCGCCCATAAAGTTCCTTATCTCTGTGACACCACTCAATTTATTGGTAAAACTGATTTCAATTTTGCGGAGAGCGAAATTGATTACGCCGTTCTTTCAGGACACAAAATTGGCGCTATGACCGGCACTGGTCTTCTAATTGCTCATGATCCCAGCACTCTCAAGTGCATGATCATCGGTGGCGGCCAAGAAAAAAACTTGCGCGGTGGAACTCAAAATTATATTGGCAACGAAACACTCGCTGTCGCCCTTGATACCTTTGAAAAAAACAAGCACAAGCTGGCCAAACTTAGAGCTGGGCGAGATCAATTCGAAGCAACCATTAAGGCACAATTTCCTGATGTTGTGATTTTAGGCGAAAAGGCAGCACGCTTAGATAGCACCACTTATATTTCTTATCCAGGCCTTCATGGGCAAGCGGTTCAAATTGAACTTGAAAGCAAAGGAATTTTTGTCACGACTTCATCAGCTTGTTCTGATAACGAGCCCGTAACATCGAAAGTCTTAAAGGCGATGGGCGTGACTGATGCTGTCGGGCGTGGAGTTGTACGAATTAGTTTAGGCCTTTGCTCTGATGAGAATCTTTATCAAGAAATCTCGAAGGCCTTGATTGAGGCCTATCGCAAACTCACACCTATAAAAAGTCACCAAAGCTTATGAAAAATTTTGTCTGCTTGTTCGTCGCTTTTTTTAGTTTGTTATCTTGTTCGCACTATCACTTAGAAAAAAGAGTTTTTTCCATTCCTGAACTTGATCAAGAAATTGTAAAGGAAGGAAAAGACCAAAAGAAAATCATCCTCGCCTCTATCAATGATTTCAACGGTCAGGTTTATGGAGTTGAAAGCCTCGGCATCCAAATAGGAGGTCTCGATCTTCTACAAGGCTATGTCTCTATCCTTAAAGAATCTTTTAATGACCAGCTTGTCCTTTTGAAAACAGGTCATGATTTTCTTCCGGCTTCGTCGGCGAGTCGCCAACAAAGCATCATTCAAAGATTACTGACACTCAATTTCGATATTTATGGAGTCAGCTCCAAAGAATTTATCCCTGTTCAAGCGCTCAAATCATCTACCCATCTGACATTTATCAATAGCAATATTTATACTATCGCTAATAGCGAACTCTATGATCAGCCTCCCTTCGTCTCTCATAAAATTTTAGAGCGCAATGGAGTACGACTTGGGTTTATCTCCATTGCTCCGCCTAACCACGGAGAGCCTTTGACGGGTTATTATTTTGAAGAGGCGGTAGCGGCAGTCTTGCGTGCACGCACCCACTTGCGACGGAATCAAGCAGAAGTCATCGTTCTTATTAGTCACTTCCCTTCTGGTTGTCATCGCCCTGATCTTGCAAAGCCTCTCGAGTGTTTGGCCACAGGACACCTTGATAAACTCATTGAGCGGCTTCCACCGCAGAGTCTTGATGTTGTTTTCACAACAGGACAGCACCATGCCTATGGAAGATGGAAGGACTTAATGGTGGTAACCTCACCTGGAAACGGACTTTATCTGAATACTCTTGTTCTGGCCTATGATACTAGAAATAAGAAACTCGATCTCGCTCAATCGACACTCTTCCCACCAACACTTCTGTGCCAGTCGTTTTTTCAGATGACTGATGATTGTTTTATCGGGGATGAGAGACGTCTAAATGAACTTCATAAAGACAAACTCAAAACCGTTCCCGCACGCTTTTTTGATAAAGCCATTCCAACTATAAACAAATAAGAATCTGATTTTCATCACAATGGGGCACTAGCCCCTCTTCACAGAACCCGGCAGGGGAATCAGCAAAACAAAGGGTGCTAATTTCTTGTTGAATATGCTTTATCCCTCGCAGGCATGCTGGCTCCCCCTTGAGTCCACACTTATTAGGAGCGCAGAATTTGCTTCCTCCTTGCGGGCAAAGGTGATCCACCACTTCATAGTATCCGTAGCGGCAACTCTCACATTCATTAGCTTTCACATCTTCACAGTCTGTATTGACTTGGTGGCAGCGAACCGCTGTTTTCTCTAGGTATGAATCACTAAGCGTTCCGAGTAAATGTTGTTCAGGCAATTTGTTTGGGCTTTCACCATAAACCCTAAGGCCACTGCCTGATCTCGTATCTACCATTGAGGAGAATTTTTCTTTTCGGTCGACAAGATTGAAAACTTCTCCAGAGCTTAGAATAATCTTTGAAAGATTTAAGAGAGGAATGGATTGAACTTTTTCTTGCTCCAACTCTCGGTAGCGAAAGCGCAGTTCGCGATCAAACGACGCTTTTAAAGCAACAAGGTTTGTGGCCTCAGAGATCATTTTTGATTCATAATCATCTGTGCATGGACCAGATGTAAGCCTGAGTCCACTAGCGTTTTCATTAACAAGCGCCCTTTGCCACAAACAGATTTTAGAAGTGGAAAGCAGCACCCTCCATGCAAATGGTGGCTCCGTTAAATGATAAGTGGTTTGCCTCTCCAAGCCTTCACCTAAAATGAATTCCTCAGTATCGAGTAAAGAAAGTCGAAGATCGGCAAAAAAACTGAGATTCACTGATTCATCCACTGAAGCTAATGGCACACAAGCGATCAGAGTGAGAAGGAAAAGGATTTTTTTGAACTTAGTCATTCTCGTTCACCTAATCCTTGGCAACGAAAACCAATTGAAACCTTTTCATTATCGAGTTCCAGATTAAAGGGCAAACTCAATTTATTTCCAACAAAACTTTCTCCATCCCAACGTCCTCTGATTCCAACCTGATGAACGTCTGAATCGTAGGGAAAATAAAAACTTGAAGGAATTAAGTTTTGTTCGGGATTTTTGAGATTTTTAACAGATTCCATTACACCACCGAGAACATGAAAAATTCCGCTCCACGAAAGAGAGATTTCATCTCGCGCTAAAAGCCTACGATGTTCCTGACAAGCACCTAAATGAATTTCTTGGCACAAATCTCGCCAATCAATCTGATCAGCTGTTTTTTTATCTTCTCGTATCAGACCAAGCTTTGAGGTCTGACGCCGTCGCCCCTGTGGGTAAGGCCCCCTCGGAATAATGGCAAAAACTTCAGCGTCAAGCTGAGAAGGATAAAAGCTCGCAGCATCAGCATAATGGGAATTCAGAAGTTCTTTTCCGTGATCTAGGCAGTACTTTTCTTGAAGGGCCCGTGGAATATTGTCGGCGATCTCATAAAACTCAAGGCCCTCGACTCTCCAATCTTCTGCGGTCTTGGGATCATGGAATTTAGCCCAATGATAGAAATCCCCTCGGGAAACCAGATAGCGATCGATATAAACTTGAGACTTGTCATTATCCCAAAGCCAATCAAGTTGGCCCGGTCTCTGAGGGCCTGTAGTGTAAATCTTCTGTTCTAAAGGAATATCAATACAAGTGTCTTCCAGTGAAAAGAAACTTTGATGCTTGGTTTTTTGATCAGTAAGTGTGAAGAAAATCTCTTTTCCTTTTGTCTTCATGTTTTTTCTTTGGGAGTGATAAGACAATTGCACAAAAGCTAAGTCATCTGATCCAATCTTGTCTGCACTCACTTCGCCCTGAATGGATAATTGTGAGAGCGCACAGTTGAGAGCTTTTATATCACAGCGAAGAAAACGGCTTAAATCTCTCGCTCCGTGTGTAGTCCGAGCGATTTCAGTTAGCAGCGGTTGAAACTCTGGACAAGATTGAATGACTTCTTCGAAGAGGCCTAAACGCCACTGATTTTCTAGTTTTATGGCGGTTGTTTGCAGTGAAAGGAGCGCTTGATTTAGTTGAATCTTTTGCTCGTGTTTTAGAGGAGAAAACTTCCAAAAATACACTGCTAAGGGCAGTGCAAAGATTGCCCCTAGTGGAGTGAGAAGAATGAAGGCTTTTTTGACTTTTTGCATAACTCTAAGAATCTATGACGGAATTTATAAAGACGTTTATAATAATAGTTGCCTCTAAAGTTGACCAAGGATGCTCCCATGATGAACTGGATCGAAGAAGCCAATAAAGAAAATGAATCTCAAAGCGAAATCTATTCTTTTTCTGACTATATAAGTGAAGTCTTTGAAAGTCATCCTGAAAGGGAATGTCGACCGACCTATCGCTACCTCCTCGATATGCTCGAATACTTCGGTCGCAACGAAGATCAGTCTTATAAAATTTTTGAAACGGATCATCCGGACTCTCCACCCGTGTACGGTCAACGGAAAACTCAAAACCTCTTAGTGCAAAACCTCCAAAACTTTGATGAAGAAGGATTCAATAATAAATTTATTCTACTCGTTGGTCCCAATGGCTCTTCAAAATCAAGTCTTGTTCGAAAATTGATGAAAGGGGCCGAGCTTTATTCAACCAGTGAGGAAGGTGGTCTTTATACTTTCAGTTGGATTTTTCCGATTGATACTTTTGTCAAAGGTGGACTTGGACTCACTAAAGCTCATCAGCCAAATGAAATGAGCACCTATGCGTATCTTGATGATAAAGAAGTCAATGCCATCATGGGCTCGGAACTCAAAGATCATCCCCTGCTGCTCATCCCTCGCCACCATCGCCAGCGCATTCTTGAAGAGTCGCTCGCGAAGTTTCCAAGCCTGCTTGATTCAATTAAAAAGTCTTATCTTTACAAAAGTGATCTCTCAAAAAGAAATCGCATGATCTACGATGCTCTTTTGAAAAACTATAAAGGCAAACACTCTGACGTGCTTAAGCATATTCGCGTAGAGCGCTTTAATATTTCTAAGCGCTATTCATCAGGTGCGGTGACCATTGAGCCACAAATTCATGTGGACGCTCGCATGCAACAGATCACCATGGATAAACGCCTTGCGAGTCTGCCGCCGAGCCTTCAGTCTCTGAATCTCTTTTCCCTACAAGGAGAAGCAGTTCTCGCTAATAGAGGAATCCTTGAATACTCCGATCTTTTGAAGCGCCCACTAGACGCTTATAAATATCTTTTGATGACGATGGAGTCGGCGACTTTAAATCTTCAGGGAATTCTAACCGAGCTTGATATTTTCTTTATTGGAACCTCCAACGAAGTTCACCTCGCGGCTTTTAAGCAGCATCCTGACTTCAACTCATTTAAAGGGCGTTTCAGTTTTATTCGCGTGCCTTATTTGCTCGACTATCAACAAGAGAAAAAAATCTATCAACAACAAATTGATGGCCTCAAAGAAAAAACTTGTTTTGAGCCTCACTCTCTTGCGGCCCTTTGTTTATTTGCCGTTATGACTAGGCTTCGCGCCTGTCAGGCCAAAAACTATCAAGAGCCGAAGCTCGCTGATATCGCCAATGATCTTAACCCGCTCGAAAAAGCGCTTTACCTAGCAGACAATGCCCTCCCAGAAAAGCTCGACTCTGAGATGAAGCAGATTTTGAAGCAAGGAAAAGAAGAAGTTTCGGACGAATTTATCTACGAGAATCTTTACGAAGGTAAGTTCGGTCTTTCACCGCGAGATTTGAAAAATATTATCTACAAGATCGCTCCACTTCATAAAACCATCACTTTTGTAGAAGTGATTGAGTACTTAAACAAATTGATTACAAAGAAAAATGATTACGACTTCCTTAATATGACTCCTCAAGGGGATTTCCATAATCCATCGCGCTTCATTGATCATATTAAAAATCATTTCCTCGATAAGTTTGATCACGAGCTTCGAGATAGTCTTGGATTAATTGATGATCGTTCATACGAAGACTATATTAAGCGATATGTGGAAAATATTAATTCCCTCCTGAAAGGTGAGCGAATTAAAAACAATATCACGGGGAAATATGAAGAGTGCGATGAGTATTTCATCAAGGAATTTGAAAGTAATCTCTCCCTTAAAGAAGAACCTAAAGTTTACCGCTCTTATTTAATTTCAAAGATGGGTGCTTGGTATTTAGATAATCCAGGCAAGAAGATTGTTTACTGCGAAGTTTTTCCTGATGTCGTTAAGAAACTCCAAGAGTCTTTTAGAGTTGAGCAAAAGAAAGTCATTAAAACCGTTGCGCAAAATCTTGTGTTTTACGAAGCTGAACTCAACCAAACCCGCGCAGGCTCAAAAGAGATGAACTCTCCGCTCACGGCTGAGGGTCGCCAACAGATTCAAGTAATCATCGATAACCTCTCGCGCAAGTATAAGTACAGCCCTGAAGGAGCCCTCTCAGCACTTAAGTACACCATCAAGGATCGCTATTGAGTGTTATTGAAAAGCATTTTAGCAATCAACTCTATATCGTTCGCCTCTTAGTTGAAGAGGCGGATGATGGAGCTAGGCTTGATCAATTCTTGATGGGCCATTTGAGCACTTTTTCCCGCGAAGAAGTAAAGCGCAGAATAGCCGCTAATGATATTGCCGTTGAAGGCCGCGATCATAAACTCAAGTCAAGCACACGGGTTCGGATGGATGATATCGTCAAGATCACCATCCCAAGAGTCACGCAAGAAGACGAGTACTGGCGCGGAGAAAAAATCAAGCTAATTGAAACTCCCGATATTCTCTATGAAGACCGCGACCTCATTGTGATTTCTAAGCCCGCGTATATGGCAACTCATCCGACCGGCAAACATATTTTTAATTGTGCCACCGTCTATTTTGAATCCATTCATAAACACACCGTTCACTCCGTCCACCGCATTGACCGCGAGACATCTGGTGTTTTATGTCTCGCTAAAAACCCTCAGACAGCGCAGTTCATGACGGATCTTTTTGAAAGAGATAAAGTCAGTAAGGGCTATTTTTTTATCGCAAAAAAAAATCGCGAGCTTTCAACGGAGCGATTTGAGGCGCGCGAGCGCTTAGGTCCTATGGAAGAAGGACTTAAGCGCATCCATATTCACGCTTTTCCTGAAGACTCGGAGCTTGGAAAACAAGCCCGCACTGTTTTTAAAATTCTCTATCAAGACGCGACTTATGCTCTCGGTTTAGCTTTTCCCCAAACGGGACGCCAGCATCAAATTCGAGTCCACGCCATGACTCATGGTTTTCCTTTGGTGGGAGATAAGATTTATCTCGGCTCCTTTAAAATGTTTCAGCGATTCAAAGATGGATTTGCTACTGAAGAGGATCACGATCTGATGGAGCTGCCGAGGCATGCCCTTCACGCCATCGCTCTTCAATGTCCCTATAAAGGCCCGAGCACGCTTTTTCAAGATAGCCTGCCTCCTGACTTCATCCATTGGATGGAGCAGAAGATGCCAGAACTCAAGCTCGCTGACTTGAAGCAGATGATAAAAGGTGAAGTTGAAAATTATTTCAGTAAACTCGCCAACTGAGCTTTCACACCCAATGGCCCTTGGTTTTCAGCACCCATCAAACGCAAAGACGGATGAGATTTTAATTTATCCCAGACGGCTGAAATATTGCTGACACCAATGGTGTTTGGGAAATGAGCGAAGACTGTTTCATCGTTGAGTGAATCGCCGAAATAAACCAGTTCGTCGTTTGAAACATCGGGAAAGCGCTGCTTGATGATTTCAGTCATCGCGCGGGCTTTTGAAATATTTCCCACCCAAAAATTCAGATGCACACTTGAAGTGGAGAAATTAATCGACTCTTCTTTCATGAAGGATTGCACTTCGTTTTGAAGAGTTGGGTTTTTGTGAAAGAGCGAGAGATCGAGGGCGCGGTCAGTGAGACGACCGCTTGAGTCTGCAGTGAGAGCGAAGCCAAACTTTTTTGTTAGGGCACTTGCAAACTCAGCAAGCTTAACTCTTTCATCGGCGGTGACTAAAAAATGAGTTTCAAGTTCTTCAGGGCCTTTTTTCTCCACCCATAGCCCGCCACCTTCTGCGATTGAGTACTGCAAACAAGAGACGTGAATAAGTGTGAAATAAGACCACTGAACGGAGCGACCAGTGACAATGATAAAAGGAGTTTTAGCTTGATGAGCGAGAGAGGTGATCTCAAAAAAAACGGGACCTAACTCTGAACCTAGTGTTAGTGTCCCGTCGAAATCAGAAAAAATAAGCTTCGGTCTAGTCAATTGGATATGAGAGACCCATGAAGATACCTGAGTAAGAATCTTTCACGTTGATCGTTCCTTCGATATTGGCGGCAAGATGGCGATAGCCTTCGATTGGAAGGTTGCCCGTTACACCAAGGCTTACAGACACGAGTGTCTCGTAAGTTTTTGAACCTGATTCAAGGCTTAAGCCCACTGGAACGGCGATGAATGGGAACGCTTCTTCGCCCCAAAAGCTAAAACCTTTTGAAAGGATCGGCGCCATTGAAAGAATATTGCGACGTTTTTCAAATTCGCGAGCGTTGGCCAAACTTGTTTTGATAGAGAAACGCGGCTGGTTCATATAATCAGGAAAAATTTCGTAGTCTGCGCCTGCGAAAATTCTATTGCTGCGATCCCCAGCTCCAAGGCCTACACCGGCATCAAGTAAAAGGGCGCTATTCATTTTTTGGCTGTAACGAGCTTGAAGGCCCATACCACCACCAGTTGAAGTGATCCCTGTCATCTCGGCAGTCACTAATTTTTTATCTGTCATTAAAGGGTAAGTCGAAACGCCGACACCGTAGGCCCAAAGATTTGATGAAGAAAGGGCAAGAGTCGCAAGCATTAAAAGTTTTTTCATGGGTCAACCATCCTCGTTAACTGAAGTTAGATACTCTTTATCTTATCGTTATTTCTTGCTTTACGTCAAAGGCCTATCGAAATTAGTGCGGCGCAACTTCCTTCTTTACCAGCTCATTGAAATTGACTTCAAAGGCAAGACATCGTAATAATAACAATTCCTTCGATGGTGGCTGTAGTTCAGTTGGTAGAGCGCCAGATTGTGATTCTGGTTGTCGCGGGTTCGAGTCCCGTCAGCCACCCCATTTTTTCCTCACTCCAAATCACGACATTCAAAACCATGAAGTGTGAAGAGCCCTCCTTCGACGGTTCTAAAAATGAAATCTTGAAACTGTGATAATAATGACAACCACCATTCCAAAAGCAATTGAATACCCACTTAAAATTACAGCAAATAATACTGAGCTTGAGCTTTATCGGGGTGAAATGACTTTTCAAGGGCAATCAGGTTTTTTGTTTAAAGGCTTTGGTTATCTTCAGTTTAGACTTTTGCCACAACCAAAAACATACCTGCATATTCAATCTTTAGACAGAATGGCTCACTTAAACCTCATGAACGAGTCTAGAGGAGTAGTATCCATTCAAGGCATTTCTACAACTGTAGTCATAACTAATGTTTCCTTAAATGCGGGCACTGGACTCGACAAGAAAGACGATCTCCAAGGATTTCTTTTTGGTGAATCTAGTATAAATCGCTCTCAGGAATTAGACACCTCATATTTTGTTCTCGCAAATATGCCAGAGATTCATGGACGTTTTATACAAAGAGGATCATCTAACCTCCGAGGAAGAGTAAATTTTAAAGTTAATGACTTTGAGATCCTAATTGATCCAGTGGCAAATTTACCAGAACAAATCAAGCACCTAAAAAAAACAAGATCATCTGCAATCACCCACATTGGAATGATAAAAAAACATTCTGGACAGTTTTCAATTAAGCATCTTGATGAGTTACTTTCTAATATTGGTCTCGCGTTAACATTTTCGATGAGTCGAGCGATTCAACCAATGCTATCTATCGGTCTAAATAAAAACACCATTGTCTATCAGGAACCCATTACGAATGTTGCATCCGATCTCTTTGACTCAAGAACTAATTGGTTTGACTGCTTCGAGAGCAATCAAATTGAAGAAGTTTTTAATTTGATGATGAAAAAATTTCATCTTGAAAAAGAATCGTTGGCAATTATCAAACTCATAAGATGGTATATTGAATCTGACAGGAGCGAGATAACTCTCGAATCTCGAATCGTACTCATAACAACCGCTCTGGATTACTTTACATGGAACTTATTGGTACTCATCCTTAAACAAAAATCAAAAATGAAATTCAAGTCTACTCCTCTAGGAGTAAACATTACAGAGTTGCTATTTCAAGCAAACATTCCTTCAGAGCTTGATGCATCTTTTGTCAGTGAAATAATCAAGGAAATCGCCATAAAAATTGGCTCCACCAATGGCCCAAATCTAATTGCTCAAATTCGAAATTCAATTATTCACCCAAATAGAAATGCAACGATGGACAAACTTGGCCCCAAAGAACTCTTTGCTGTCAAATCTCTGGGCAGTTTATATTTAGAATTTTTGATACTCTGGTATATTGGCTACAGTGGAAAAATGTCTAATCGTCTCAAGATACCTCATTACACTGGTGACTATATCCAAGTTCCTTGGATAAAATAATATTGGCAAGAAATCAATAGATTCTGCTACACTTCAGCATGAAACACTTTTTGTCTACTCAAGAGTAAGTATATTTGACCAATATTTTAAATAAATCCCAATGAACTTGCTAAGTTCTAGCAAAGTGAGTGCGAGATAATACGTAGTTTTCTTAAGGACAAACTAAGGGAAGGCACAATAAAAATCTGATATTTCATGGATTTACATATTCTATAAAGCTTTATTGAGAGATCCACGACACTGATATTTCATATCGAGTGGAGCTTGATCAAAGATGGGCTTTACGAGAGGAAAATCTCAATTAACACCTAATTGAAGCTGATGGCCTGAAGCTACTTTCTCCTACCGTTTAGATAGCTGGCTGCGGTAAGCACAGTTATGCATTAGTAGATATCGTAAATTATTTCGTAAAAACATTCATTTCTCCACTTTTAGAAGCTTTATATGTATAACTTCCCCGCGAGTTAGATTCTGTTAGTAATTAATTCTCATATTAAAAATAAAATGATCCACATTATAACCGGTTGCCAATAATTTTGCTGATTGGTTACTAAAATGTTCCTCCAAGTTTGTATTCCAATTTTTTGAAGCTTTAGCACTTCTATCTTCCGCCTTCCAACTATCGCAGAAAGTATCATAGACAAGATAAATTCCACATTCTGTATTATTTTTAAGGTATTTATCAGAGAGTTGACTCTCCATTGAGCTTAACAAGTCCTTATTCCATATGCCCTTACATTCCACAACAACAGATAAAACTTCCTTCACACCTTTTATATCTTTGATTGCTTGTACTAAAATGTCTACTCGTTGACCAGTTCCCTTGGCATAACTCTTCCTGATCTCTACTTCTCTATTTATAATGATTCCCTTCTTCAAAAAATAATCATTTAACTGACTAACTATAATATCTGAAATCTCATCTTCACTCTTTGGCCAATAATTACTCCCATCATTGTTCCAAAACATAAACAAAGGAGAACTAACTCCTTGCGATTTATTCTGTATAGATTTTAGAGACTGTATAACAAGGATTTGAAGCTCTTGATTCGATCTCACTAATTCGAAATTATCAGCACTTAAATATTTCAATAAATTATCCGTATTATACGGGATCCACTGTTTTTCCCTTGCTGTCCTTTTCGCAGCCTTTAATGACCATAACAAAGAGCGATCTCGTTTATACTTTGTAGACAACTCCGATATGCATTGACATGCTCGATGAGAGCCTTTCCCGGCAAGAACATCTATAATTAATCTCTTTAAATCGAAAGCCATATCTCTATTAGTTAAATAGCCTCTCCCCTCTCTTGCTCCATTGATCAGGTTGTTTTCTCCATAAAGCTCCATTAACCATACAAATAAACATTTAAGCTCATTCTCGTTTAAGTATTTTAAAAAGGTCGGAGTATTTGGGTAGCGTGAACTTGCAATCTCAATAACTTTTTCTCCAAAAACATTATCATTTTTGACAAGTGGCCAAATGCAAATTATCTGTTCATATTGTCCATAATATAGAACCATTGTAGCAATTCTTATTCTTAAATCTATACTTACATCTTTGTTCAGGAATGTATTTAGTGGCTCCCACAAAGACTTAATTACCTCTTCCTTTCCAAATTCCTTTACAACAGTCTCGAACCAACAAATATTCTCTGAGTCAATTTTCTTTAGAGATTTTAGCTTAAATATAATTTCACTTTTCCATTCGTTCTCCAAATATGGAGACAAAATTTTAATAATCGAGGAACCTTTACTTTTATGTATTAAATAGAAAATGATTTTTTTTAACTCCGGCCAGAAGAATTCTCCCATAATTTCTTTGGCAATACTTAAAAGCCTTTCATTATTCACTTCAATCGGAAAACCATCGGTTTTTATAATGGTCGGCAACCAATTTGTCCAAAAAGTGACTCCTTGCTTTTCTATTTTTTCATTTTTTGAGATTAAGATTATATTTAGAAATTTCATTTCTAAAGCAGTAATCAAACTAAGAAAGTTCTTAGTTAAGTCCTTTTTCTCTGTTTTTGGTTTGAGAGTTAAAAAGTATGCTCCGACTTCATCTAAGATAAATTTTTTTTCATCTAATGGTAAAATCCCCCACAAGGATGAATCTTCGATTTTTAATTGAAAATCAATGATATCATCTTCAAATTTAACCATAAAACAAGAAATTATTTTCCATAACGATTTCTTAGTTCTCTTCTTGCTAAATTCTTCTCGCGCCTTACTGTAATCATTGAGAATTTTCTTTTTATAATTTTTAGGAACACAATTCTCCAGCCTTCGACGTTCTAAATGATTTTTTTTTAATTCGCTAGCGATTTCAGAATTTAGATCTATTGCAGTGAAAAATGAAGAGAAAGTATTCTTGAAGTGTTCATCCGTGACAATCACCTTTAAAACCTTCTCAATATGCCTTGTATTAATTGAGTTAAAAAGATATCTAGCTATTTTTAAGTAATATTCTTTTTGAATATCTGAAAAATATTTATTAACTATGCATTCAAAATCGTCTTCTTTTAGTAAGCGCAACTGTGTCCGAATAAAACACTGAGGTTCAATTTCGCTTTCTGACAAGCTGTTAATTAAAAGTAAAAACACTTTCCTTCTAAGTTCCGAGTTTTCACTATATTTCGAGTAAAAATCTTGCGCATATTCAGTAATGCTATCATCGTACTTCTTTAAGCATTCATAAATAAATTTTCCAAGTTCGAGTAAGACTTCGTCTGAGCTATTATTATCGAATGACTTAGATAATATAAAGCTAACAACCTCTTGACAGGCATAATGGTGACTATGCGGCACATACATTTTCCTCGCCCATTTTATGCCATCCAGGATATTAATCTTAGCTCCGTGTGGGAGTAAATCATGATAAATAAATTGTTTATATTTCCCGTAAAAGTTTGTTGCCTCGCCAACCAAGGAGGAAAAGAGCTCCTTACTGTCTATGTAATCGGGCCATAGAAGGCATAGCAACGAACCTCTGATAGAGTCGTTATAATCATTTTCAAGATTGAATAGAATATCTTTTATTATTAAGAAGTCGGCATTGCTCATTCCGATTGGCAGTGAATCAACTGACATCGCACGCCTAGATGATTCAATTGTATTGTCGCTCGCGATATCCAAAAGAGATTTCTTGAAAACAACTAGCTCGCAAGACCTAATTAACTTTCCAACTATGTAAAATAGATCTATATGAATTGAATAAAGATCAAATTTATTAATTATTTTTTCTAGGTCGACTTGCGAAAATTGTTTTAAATCAATATTTGAGATTAAATTGTAGTCTAAGATATAAGTCTCTTCATCTATTTCAGCTAGGAAATTTGTTAGGATTTTTTCTTTTTGCAGACAAGTAAAGCTGCTCAAGTCACACAGCATGATTGTCTCGATGTCATTTTCTAGCAGATGATTAAAATAGTTTTCATTCACGACAGCAATCCATTTCACAACTTGCTGAAGCTGAGGAATAACCTTAACATCACATCCATTATTAATAGTGGTGAGTTGAATCAATTTAGATAATTCAACTTCTGAGTCTATTAAAAAATTAGCAGCCAAAAACTCAGAGTATGATTTATGAGCCCATCCCAGCCTTCCTCCACCTCTTGAGTTAAAAATTCCCGAATCTAATACCTGATAGAACTTGGCATTATCTAAATCAGAATCAATATCACATTTATAGAGAGTTCCCTCATCTGGAATCGAAGCCTCCTTCAGAGAAATTGTTGACTTATTTCCAAATAGACTTAGGAAGGCTATTCGACTGGTGATCTCCAGTTTTCTTTTTAGCTCTAACTGATTTAAGTCATGTGATGAATTTCTCGACTCACTATGTTCTAAGCATAGCGACCTCAAACCAATTTCATAAATCTCTTTTTGTGTCTCTCCTACTGTTGCCTCTGTTTTAAATTGCTGGAGTAGAAACTTTAGCGTTATTGGTCTAGATATAAAAGAAACTGCATTTTTTTTGATAGACTCATTAATAAAAGACTCTGAGTCAACACCCTCAGCATGACAACTTTCAATAACATCTTTACGCGACAAAGGTAAAACCTCGTAACAACCTGACCCAAGCTCGTCATAATTAGTAATAAAGTCTCTTAGGTTTATTGGAAAAGAGCCAGTTCTGCAGGCAACGCGAAAAAAGAGTCTATCGCTAGGCAGCGACTTAAGCTTACTTATAAGAATTTTTGAAGCAGTCTCAACTCTGAACAAGCACTCATCCAAACTATCTAAAAATATATATAGATTATTGTGTCCATTCGCCCATCGAGAAATAATATCACTCTCAAAGACATCCTTTACAAAGTAATAGTCTGTGCTGTAGTTCCCCAGATCAAAATTTATGCAATCATCACCAGCCACGCCAGCCCTTTGCAACTCGTACGTAAATAAGTCGTTAAGGACAGCTGATTTCCCCATACCAGGCTCGCCTAGAATTGCAAGAGCCTTATGATTAGACAGCGACGAAACTTCTTTTAAATTTAAATTTACGTTTAAGTAGTCTGTATTCGTTGGTGGGTGTACGAGGCCGTCGTAATCAACCTCATAGGAGTCATCATCACGGCATAAAAATCTTGTCCATTTGTATATATTTTTCACAGCTGCAATAGTATTATAAATTCTGCAATTTGTAGAGTCCGTTACTACTCACTAATATCGGGGTCAATAACCTCCAGTTCATATATTTTCAAATTTAATTTTAACTCAATCTAGTTAGATATAAGAAAGAAAGTGAGAACCCATGAAAGATTCCAAGCATGAATGGAAAACTAAAACTCCATACTTATTTTGGATAGTTTTTGCACTAATCCTCTTAATGGTGCTCAACGTATTTGCTACGATCTTAGTTGTCTTCGTCATTCTTGTAATAAGCCAGACATTTAAAAGACTGGGAGTGGGAGTGGGAATCAAAACGTTTATTTGGAGACATCTACAAAATGTGGGCGCCGTTGTTTTGTTTGTCGCTCTTATCAATCCCAGCACGCGAAAGTTTCCTGAGTTCAACGTGACAACAGAAAATATATTTTCACTATTTGAAAGTTACATGAATTCAAGCCTGACCCACATCGCCATGTCTGCCCTGACTATTGGCCTTATAACTGATGGAAAAGACTATATCGTCAAATCCTTCAAAAAATTGAGATTTGCAAAGAGAGAAAGAGCAGTAACCGATGAAAAGGGCAAATCAGCTTGGAAATAAAATTCAATCGTATAGAAACTGATAGCCAAGAGAGGCACCTTTCAGCACTCCCTGAGACAATATATCTAAATTGAATTTATCCGTGCAAGTCTCATAAATTGATCCAGCTCAAATTTGAGCTGAATGAATAAATATCCAATATTATTGCTAATCCAAGAGAACTATCTATCGAAAACTTAGATTACGGATGAGCAACAGAACTCTCCCGAAACCTCTTCGGCGACTCACCCACCACTTTTGAAAACGCCGTACTAAAAGCCGTCACTGACTCATATCCAACCGAATACGCAACTTCCGAAATCCGCATCTGACTATTTCTCAAAGCCTCTTTTGCATACATCATTCTCCATCGCTGAAGATAATCCATCGGAGAAACTCCCACCATAGTTTTAAAATATGCGGCGAAGGTAGATCGAGACGCTCCATAAATTTTTGAAAGCTCGGCCACGGTCCAATTTCTTTTTAAGTCTTTATGAATGGCATTGAGCACCCGTCCCATATCAGGATGAGTAAGGCCTTTGAGTGATCCTCCCTTGAGATTTTTAAAATCCATAGAGCGGAGGGCTTCTACGAAAACAAGCTGAATCAATGTTTCGATTACAATTTTGCCTCCGCATTGAGGCAATAATGTTTCATTTTGAAGAATTTTCAAAATATTTTTAAGATTGCTTGATGCCGTCTTGCCTTTTAGGACAATAATTCGAGGGAGGTTATCTAAAACAAAACTTGCATTCAAATGATCAAAATCAAGTCGTCCACCATAAATTGTCGTACGAATGCTAAGAGAACTTTTCTTCCCGACAGTGTATTTGGGGCCTTTGCCCTTAAAAACTTCTTCGCTACTAATAATTGAGCCTTCCAGATCACTTCCAATCGTAAAGTCCATTGGCTTAATTAATATCCAAGCATCTCCTTGTTCAAGTAAGACGTCTTTAATACCTTTGGCACTTAAAAGACACTCACCCTCAGAGACAAAACCAAACTTTACATAATTATAATTTGTAAATTCTATCGCCCACGGAGAATAGGCTTCCGTGGAGCCAGTAATAAAAGCTCTCGGTTTTAAAAAGGTAATTACTTCAGAAAGAGCATCCATAGGGCCTCATCTTTGGACGATTGCGAAGATCTTTAGGAGTTTCACTTATTCAATACTCTAAGATTCAGGGTTAGAATAGATCTAGGAGAAAAATTATGAAACAAAAAATTGCTTTAGTTACAGGGTCGAATAAAGGGATTGGCTTTGCGGTTGCAAAAGAATTAATCAGTGCAAATTACGAAGTTTGGTTAGCCACTAGAAATTCCGAGCTTGGTCAAAAGGCGGCTTCTGAATTAGGCGAGAATGCCCACTTTATTAATCTTGATGTTGCGAGCGATGAGAGTGTTTTGGCTGCAGCCAAAGAGTTTGCCACAAAAAGAGACTATCTCGATTTATTGATAAACAATGCCGGGATTTATCAAACAGAGTTAGACACAACTGCTCAGACGATTGACTTGAAGACGATTCATTATACATTTGATGTAAACTTTTTGGGACCTATTAGGGTCACCCAAGCCTTTTTACCTTTTATCAAAAAGTCAGCTGCTGGAAACATCCTTAATGTAAGTAGCGGACTTGGCTCCCTTGGTCTACAACTTGACCCAACAACGGGTTTTGATCAGATGAATATCTTTGCTTACAATGCCTCAAAAACAGCTCTCAATGCTTTCTCTGTCATTCTATCTAACGAGCTGAAGAAAAGTAGAATTAAAGTGAATAGTATTTGCCCCGGCTATGTAGCGACAGATCTGAATGGTCACTCAGGGCCATTAACAACCGAAGAATCGGCGAAAGGATTTATGAAGTTTATCTTAAATGACGATTTTATAACCGGTCGTTTTATTATGAAAGATGGTGAGTATCCTTGGTAATACATTGTGCTAGAGCGGCCAAAAAAACAAGAGACAAGGCAAAGCCAAAATTAAAACAACGACCGTTAATGGAAATCCAAGATAGGCGTATTCCTTAAACTCATAGCCACCAGGTTCCATCACAAGAGCGTTAGACTGATGAGCGATGGGAGTGATAAACGCCAAGGAAGCGGAGACGGCGACGGCCATCAAGATTGCATCAGGAGAAACTTTTAATTGCTTGGCAATTTCCATCGCAACTGGGGCCATCACAATCGCTGCAGCTGCGTTATTGATGACGTTTGTAAGCAAGATCGTGACTATCATGATAATCGCCAAAATATAAATTGGTGCTAGGCCATCAACAACACTTAAAATCGAGCTTGAAACAATCTCTAGAGAGCCAGCCGACTCCATCCCTTCGCCGATCGGTATCAAGCAAGCAAGCAAAACGATAACAGGCCATTCAATTTTGTGATAAAGCTCTGGTGGGCGAACATAGCCCATTAAAACATAAAGAAGGGCGCAACCTATAAAGGCCAAAGTGATATCGAAGTATCCGAGGAAGCTTCCTGCAATCGCCCCCATGAAAAGTATGACTGGTCGAAAAATTTCCCTTTTATACTGAAACAGAGAACTTCTATCCGAAAGAAAACTCCACCCCATGGCGTTGGCGGCCAGAGCAATATCTGATTCTTTTCCTTGGAGCAAAACGATATCCCCTACGTGATAGAGAACATCAGAAAGTTGGCGGGTGATCCTATCACTCACACGGGCGATTCCAAGAACGTTAACGGAGTATCTCCAGCGCAAATCTAAATTTCGGGACGATCTCCCAATGGCAAAACTGTCTGCAGGAACAATCAGCTCGACGATCGTCGTCTCTTCATCTTGCAAAATTTCTAAAGGACTATCTTCACTTAATAAAACAAACCCCTCTTTTGAGACAAGCATTTCTAAGACTTCCGAAACTGCTTCCATGATTAAAGAATCGCCCGCTTTAAGTTTTACGAACTGGTTTGGCATATGGACGGTTTGTTTTTCCTGACGCTTTAAACCCAAAAGATTACATTCTTGATAGATTTCTAAAAATTCTCTAATCGTCGTTCCAATCAGTGGACTCTTATCACCGACCTGAAGCTCTGTTAAAAAATCTCGGGTCTCCTTTAGTAAAACCTGTTGTGAATTCTTAGAAACTTTTATGAAAAAGCGCGAGAAGAATGAAATAAAAATGAGACCACCAAGGCATAATGTAAGACCCACGGGAGTGAAGTCAAACATGGTAAAGCGCTCACCCCCTACTGCGTGAGCACGATAGGAAGCGATGATAATATTTGGGGGCGTCCCAATAAGAGTTATCAAACCGCCAAGCAAAGACGCGAAAGCGATTGGCATAAGATAGAGCCTGACTGAGCGCTTAGAATTATAGGCCAATTTTGCGATAAACGGGATCATGAGTGCTACCGCTGCCACATTATTTATAAAGGCCGATAATAAAGCGGTGACAGTACAAATGACGAGAAGTTGAAACCAAAGAGGTTTTTCATTTACTGGAAGTGATCCCATGACAGCTTGTATGGCCCCAGATGATTTGAGCCCGGCACTAATGATAAGAGCAGCGGCGACCAAGACAACTGCAGGATGGCCGAAGCCTAAGAAGGCCGTGTCAGCAGGAACAAAACCTAAAGCAACAGCACAAAGCAAACCAAAAATCGCAACGAGATCATAACGCCAGCGGTTCCAAACAAAGAGAACCAGGAGGACGACGAGTAAAACGATTGGCGTATAAGGGGACTCAAACATTCTAGCTCCAATGATTAAATTGTACGGCTACTCATTTTCCTTAATCTCGATTCCAAGCGACCTCAATTCTATAAGGCCCTGGGCCCCAACAATAAAAATTCGCGGCATCTTCTCCAAACTCTTTGTACTCTCTCGCAAATTCTACTCCGCCTGCTTTCATTTTTTGGTAAATGCTTTGAACTTTTTCTGCGCTTTCAACGCAAAAACCAAAATGAAACCAAGAAGGAAAATCCGTTTTTTCATCCGCATCCAGTGGATCAAGTGCCAATTGAAATCCGGCTTCGTCTTGAAGAAAAACACCCGGCTCATGTTCAAATAATAATTTGAAATCTAAAAAATCTTCATAGAACCGTCGGGCTTTTTTTACGTCGGGCACGTTGAGGTGAAGGTGGTTTAATTTCATTGCTGCACTCCGGTCTTATAGTTAGATTGAATGAATAATGATTTTCAATTAATTCACAGGAGAGATACTATCCCCAAAAATTGAATTAGGAAGAATTATTGCAAGCCTTTATGTCACTGACTTTTAAATACTTTATAGGGGCGATCCGATCATCACTGAAAAGTTCTTCAGGTACTCCTCGATTGGTTTGGAACCGAGGAAGTGCAGCGGAAAGTATTTAGGGATTAGGTTTATACATTTTTGGCTCTTTTTTCGATTCTAGTAGTTCAAAAACAAAAATAGTTTCTTTTTGTTGCTCGATTCATAGAAGTTTTAATGACTTACCTTCTCTGAAAAAAGTTCAAATTCCCCCACCAAATCTCTCCATATTATAAAAATAGGCTCATTTGGAGGAATTATGAATCGTAGGGACAAAATCCGTTGTGGTTTTATTAGTTCATTATTGTGGCTAAGCGCTTGTTCAAAAGTAATGTGAGAATTATATGTTAATTTATACGTGCGACGATTTTACATCCACAACAAAAAGAATCATTTATTCAAGCACTGCCGGAGCTACCCTATTTTTACCATGGGGAATTTTGAACGATTATATTGCTGGAGACTCACCCATCTTTGAAGTCTTTTTCATTTTATTTTTAGTATCAATGACATTCTTTAGTCTTTATCTCATGTCACCCATGGTTTACATGGGCGGTCGAAACTTAAAATTACAAGACGCTTTTATCGAGTTTGAAATGGCTAATGATTTTCTTGGGCTTTCTTGGAAGACAATAAGACTAAATCAGAATGACATTAATTTCCTTAACATTAGAAAAACTATCCAGTTTTCCCTTATCGGTGAGATACACTTAAAAAATAAAGAGGTTATCAAAGTCTGCTTTTATGGTGCCCATAAAGTCATTGACCGATCTCATCCATTCATTGACATCCCATTTTTGCGGAATCTTTCAACGGCCGGAGGAATAATAAGCTCCCTCTTCAAGACCTTTGATGCGACACCGCTTATGTTCTATGTTATAGCTGATCATCTTGGACTAAAAATAACTGGTAAAAAGCTACATGAGATGCATAACAAATTCGGTAGCACAAAAGTGGACCCATCATTATTATGATAAGGGCAAGTTAAGCAAAAAAATATAGAGACTCATTATGTCGCTCATCTTTAAATATTTACAGCACGGTAATCCCACCATCACTGAAAAAATTCTTCGGGCGCTCCCCGATTGGTTTGGAATCGAGGAAGCGACGCTTGAGTATATTCAAAACTCAACTAAATTTCCGATGGTCGTGGCCTATGAAAATAACATACCCGTTGGTTTTCTATCGATCAAAAAGCACAGTCCCTTCACCTCTGAAATCTACGTCATGGGAGTAGCGCCAGATTATCATCGCAAGGGAGTTGGTAAAAATATTCTCAGCGAATGCGAAAGAATTCTCGCTCAAAACAAGACCGAGTTTCTACAAGTGAAGACTCTTGATGAAAGTCGCGAGAATGAAGAGTATAGAAGAACTCGTCTTTTTTATAAAACTATGGGTTTTAGAGAAGTAGAAGTTTTTCCCACGCTTTGGGGGGAGGCCAATCCTTGTTTGCTTTTAATTAAGAAGATTAACGACTCAAAATGATCAGTGGATCACATTCAAAAGTGAATAATTCCTCCCCACACTTTTATTTCAACAATCTTTTCATTGTTACTTAGCTAAACTCTTTTGTTTTTAAAAAGGAGTAGCTTATGGATTTTCCTGTCGATCTAATTCAAAAAATGATTTATGAATTTAGAGGTCAAAGAGTTATGGTTGATAGTGACTTGGCCATTCTCTACGGAGTTGATACTAAATATTTAAATAAACAAGTGAAAAGAAATATTGACCGTTTTCCCGATGATTTTATGTTTCAATTATCTGCCGAAGAATATGATGTTTTGAGGTTCCAAATTGGAACCTCAAAACTAGGTCAAGGAGGAAGGCGATTTCAACCTATTGTTTTTACAGAAAATGGAGTGGCGATGCTCTCAGGCATTTTAAATAGTAAGCAAGCAGTACAAGTAAATATTGCGATCATGAGGACTTTCACCAAGCTAAGAAGCTTCCTTGCAATGGAAAATTCAGTGGAAGGTAAGGTGGATAAACTTGAGCAAGGAACACATAAACTTTTTAAAATTGTATTTGAAAGGTTGGATGATATAGAAGAACAGATTAGCCCAAAACTATCACCTCATCGCAGAAAAATAGGAATCAAAAAATAGTGTCTAATTAAAACCACTTCAAAAACCCAACCCTCTCCTCCTCACGCAGAGTTAGAACTTCATAACCATGATCGGTCACAAGAATGGTATGCTCCCACTGGGCCGAAAGTTTTCCATCTTTCGTCACGACGGTCCAATCATCATCGAGATGAGCAATTTGTCTTGAGCCTTGATTGATCATCGGCTCAATTGTAAAAGTCATTCCCTTCTTCAGAACTTGTCCCTTACCTTTTGTTCCGAAATGAGTGATCTGTGGATCTTCGTGCATCTCTCTCCCGATCCCGTGACCGCAGTATTCTCTCACCACTGTAAAATCATTTCGAGCAGCATGCCGTTGAATCGCGTAGCCAATATCGCCGACAGTATTACCAGGCTTGACCTGCTCAATCCCTTTCCACAAACATTCATAAGTGACTTGGCATAAACGATAAGCTTCTTTAGAGACAGTACCTACCGTATACATACGTGAAGTGTCTGCCACGAAGCCGTGCTTTTTGACCGTCAAATCGAGATTGATAATATCGCCATCTTTCAGAACATCATTTTTCGAAGGAACGCCGTGACAGATAACATGATTAATTGAACTATTGAGCGCGAACTTAAAACCATACTGTCCAATCGACGAAGGAATCGCTTGATACTTATTAATAATTAAATCTTCAGCAATTTTTGCAATTGTATAGGTATCCACTCCCGCTTTTACATGATCTTTGAGAGTGGTGAGAATTTCTGCTGCGATTTTGCCAGTTTCTCTGTAAAGAAGAATTTCATCGGCAGTTTTTAGATGGATCATTTTTTTCGAATCTTTTTCAAAATGCTTTCAATGGTCAAATGATCGTACTCAAAAAGAAGGTTTCGAAGCTCCTCATAAGTTTTATCTCGATAGAGTTCACTGAGCATCCCAATTTTTAGCCAATGCTCCGCTTGAGAATTAAGCGAACGATCAAGCGCCTTAGAGGCCTTTCTTAACTGTGTGTGTATTTCATCTGAAATTTTAACTATTCCCATGCGCTCATTGTATACAAAACAGAGCAAAATGTATACACTGTGACTCATGAATAAAATCATCGTTGTAGGCGTTACAGGTAGCGGCAAAAGCACCGTCTCGAAAAAACTGTCACAGAAATTAGGCCTTCCTTATATTCAGCTCGATTTTTTATTCTGGAAGCCAGACTGGGAACAATCTCAGGATGAAGAATTTTTCGAAAAGATTCAAAAGGCCCTTGATCAAAAATCTGGTTGGGTCATCGATGGCAACTACGGCCGAACAAACCATCTCACTTGGAAAGAAGCCGATACGGTAGTTTGGATTGACCTGCCTTTTTGGCTGGTCTTTTATCAAAGTTTGAGTAGGACTCTAATGAGGGCCCTCACCATGAAAGAGCTCTGGGAAGGGACAGGAAACAGGGAATCTTTTTTCAGAATGTTTTCAAAGGATTCAATTCTTCTTTGGCTTTTTAAAACCTACTCTTCCACCAATGCCCGCTATGAAGCGCGAATGAGTGATCCGGCATATCAGCATCTTCGGTTTTATCGTTTGAGGTCGAGAAGAGAGGTCAATCGCTTTTTGAATCAAGTCTAAAAATCCTTCCCTTTCTTTCTTGTCTACTCCAAACATTTCTTTCACAATAAACCCTATGATTCTTGAAGCTGTATGGATTGGTCTCGCTTTTAGTCTGGGTTTGCTTACGCGCTCAATAGGTTTACCAACTTTAGTTGGCTACTTAGTGGCGGGTTTTGCCCTTAATGCCCTGTCAGGTCCGCTCTCACTACCGGCAACAAACCACTCTATTCTCGATCATATTGCTCATCTTGGCGTGCTTCTTTTACTTTTTACAGTTGGACTTAAACTTAGCCTTCGTTCGCTCATTCAAGCTCCTATACTTGGAGCTGGGCTTTTACATTGTTTAATCACAACAATCTTGTGGTCTTCAGGTCTAGTTTTCATTCTTGAGCTCGCTTGGTCGCAGGCCATCCTTTTAGCCATCGCTCTTTCATTTTCCAGTACAGTGCTCTCAGCTAAAACACTAGAGAGCATGAGTGAACTCAAAGCTTTTCATGGACGAGTAGCGATTGGTATTCTCATTTTGCAAGACTTGATTGCCTTAGTGACCATCACAGTTGCGAGTGGCAAAACCCCGACCCTTTGGGCCTTAAGTATTTTTGCTCTACCCCTCATGCGGCCGATTTTTTTTCGACTACTAGACCACAGTGGCAAAGAGGAGCTGTTTGTTCTTTTCGGTCTTCTGCTAGCTTTAGTCATTGGTGGTTATGGGTTTGAACAGATCGGTTTAAGCTCAGAGCTTGGCGCACTAAGTTTAGGTATCCTCCTCTCCTCTCATCCAAAATCAAAAGAACTCGGCAAGACTCTCTGGTCGGTAAAAGAAATTTTTCTTGTTGGATTTTTTCTACAAATTGGACTGAGCGGAATCCCGACAGCACAAGATTGGATGATAGCGCTCGGCTTACTCTTGGTTCTTCCCTTAAAAGGTGTCCTTTTCTTTTTCTTGCTTCTGCTTTTCAAATTACGCGCACGAAGTGCTTTCCTCGCAGGATTATCCCTCACGGCTTATAGTGAATTCGGGTTAATTCTCGCAAGCTCTGCTTTGCCCGAATGGATCACCCCCCTTGCACTAACTGTCTCACTCTCTTTTGCGTTGACTGCGCCCCTCGCCCGCAAGTCTCATGCCCTTTATCAAAAAATTTGCTATCGCATTATTCCACTGGAACTCAAAACTCTTCATCCAGACGAGCAACCGATTCGTTTAAACGATGCTCAAGTGATGGTTATGGGTCTTGGGCGCATTGGGACTGCTGCCTACTCAATCCTTGAAAAAACAAAAAAAGTCGTTGGTATGGACTCCGACCCTGAACGAGTAAAAGAGCACTCAGAAAGAGGGCGAAATGTTTTTTACGCCGATGCTGAAGATCATAACTTCTGGGGTAAACTCGACCTAGGTTGTCTGGAAGCGGTTGTTCTTTCGATGTCAGATCATAATGCAAAACTACTGGCAACAAAGAAGTTAAGGGCCCGAGGCTTCAAAGGCAGAATCGTCGCAAATTCGCTGGATGAATCACAGTTAAGAATACTAGAGGAAGCCGGTGTTGATAAAGTTCATCTGAGCTTTGTTGAAACAGGCGTGTCGCTTGCTAGAGAGATTCATTCTTAAGCGACACTACTGGAAACTTTTTTTCATTCCACTCAATCATGCCACCTTCCATATTAAAAACGTTTTTGATGCCAGTATCTAGGGCTAAGCGAGTTGCTCTGGCAGACCTAATACCAGAGCGACAAATAAAAATAATCTTTTCATTTTTTTCTACTGATTGAAGATAGACCTCTAGCTCGGGCCCTAGCGTTACAAGCCTTGCTTTCTCAATATGACTAAGCTCTCCAAAAAACTCCTCCTCACTTCTCACATCTATCAAAGTAAAATTTGAGAGCTCTAATGGATCGTTTATTCTGACTGTTGGAATACCTTCATTAAGAAAAAATTGATTAGGCATTTCGCACTCCTTCCTTAAAGTGGCTTAAGCTCAGTTTTTACAGAGAGAGGTAATTTTAAATAAGCTTTTTCATTTTCTTCTTTTGGAGGTAAATGACCGGCATCAATATTCACTTGAATACTCGGCAGCAATAAGCGAGGGGCCTTAAGTGTCTTGTCTCGGTTTTCTCTGAACTCTACAAACTCGCTCTCTTTTGTCTGCGCTTTTAGTTGAATATTATAAGCCTTACTCTCTCCGATCGTTGTCATGAACTTCATCTCTCGACCATTTGGACTATAATCATGACCTACAAATACACGGGTTTCGTCAGGGAGCGAGTAGAGATTTTTGCTAACGGAATGATACAGCTCTTTTGCACTTCCTTTAGGAAAGTCGCATCTCCCAGTCCCGTAGTCAGGCATAAATAAAGCATCACCCGTAAAGATGGCATCTCCAAACAAATAGCTCATACAGGCCGGAGTATGTCCTGGGGTAGGAATGGCCTTCATCTTTAGACTGCCAAATGATACTTCTTCAAAGTCTTTAAACAAATAATCAAATTGTAAGCCGTCAGTTTTGAGATAACCGATATTGAAGTGACCTTTAAAAACTTCTTGAACAACTTTGATTTTTTCCCCGATACCCAAGACTGCATTAGGAAATAATTGTTTAAGAATTTGCGAGCTTGATAAATGATCGGCATGGGCATGGGTTTCAAGAATGGCTCTGATATTTAGTTTTTCCTTATCAATGAGATCGACCACTTGCTTAATACTTTTATCAGTAATTTGTCCTGATGGTGGATCGAAATCGAGAACAGGGTCAATAATGACGGCGTCCTTAGTTGTTGGATCCATTACAAGATAAGTGAGAGTAAAAGTATCAGGGTCGAAGAAGTGCTGAATTTTTGTGTGATTCATTTAGATATCCTTAGTTTTTTAAAATTGATCCCATAAAATAAGTGTTCCCATAAACATGACAAAATAGCCGAATCCCTTTTTAAGAGTTTTCTCTGGCACAAACTGTACCAACCACATTCCCAAAGCTAGTCCGATAAAAGACATAAGTGAAATTGTGATTAATAAACTCCACTCAATAATGAGACTCCCTTGAAGATCCCCAATAAATCCAAAGAGTGATTTGATAGCAATGATGAAAAGAGAAGTACCAACAGCTTTCTTCATTGGAAGCCCAACAAGAATCACCAGTGCCGGGATAATTAAAAATCCTCCGCCCGCACCAACAAAGCCAGTTATACCACCGACAATAAGACCTTCTGTCCCTATAATTATAAATTTTAAAACAGGAGATAAACTAGCTTTCGTTGCTGCTGAAATTTCTTTTTGTGATCGAATCATAGAAACCGAAGCAAGAATCATTAAAACGGCAAAAGTAAGCATCATTAAAAGCGGTTTTGTGAGTATAAATGAATCTGTTTGCCATACGACATCAGGTAAAGACGGTACGATATAAGCTCGTGTGACGTAGACTCCAACAAAGCTTGGGACAGCAAATATTAAACCCGTTTTGAAATCAACATCATTTTTGAGATGGCTTCGAAATCCACCGACCAAAGCTGTTAAACCAACAATGAAAAGTGAATACGCTGTAGCCTTTACTGGCTCGACGCTGAAAAGATAAACGAGCAGTGGGACCGTTAAGATAGAACCGCCGCCCCCTATCATCCCTAAGGTCATCCCCATCAAAACTGCTGCCAAATAACCTAAGATTTCCATTTTTTACCTCAGATTCATTTTAGCAAAAAATGACCTCAAAAAAGATGTTCTGGCCCATCTTTAGGCTATATTTTCTTCTATGGGGAGATCAATCAAGCCTTGGCGGTCGAGAATATTGATACGACGTTTATCTTGTTGAATCAGCTTTCTTGATTCAAGACTTGAAAGGGCCTTAATGACGGTTGATGGTGTACTCCCGCAAAAAGTGGCAATTTCTTGGCGTGTCCATTGATGATCAGAATTCATATCTTTGAGATAAACTAACGATTGGGCGACACGCGAGAGTATTTGATTTTCAACAAGGCGAACATGCTGAAGCTCAGCTCGGCGAAGTTCTTTGGCCAAGACTTTTACAATATCCAGATAGAGACTTGGATATTTTTCTAGAGCTGCAAGGACCGTTGTTTTTGAAAGGAACAATAATTTAGTCTTGTCTAAGGCCAACGCTGATCCATGATAAGCTTCGTCCGCAAAGAGTGAGCGATGACCAAAAAACTGTTGAGGCTTGAAGAAGCGCAAAAGGTGATCTTTCCCAGAAGGCCCAATAAGAGTTAAACCCACAAGGCCTGACTCAACAAAATACAAGCCTTCAGGCTTATCAGTCACTTGATAAACAAACTCACCACGCTTGAATATGAGTTGAGTTGATTTTTTATTAAACTCTAACTGTAGCTCATTCGGTAAGTTTGACCATAAGGACTTATAATTCATCCTGAGATCATAAGTTAACGATTAGATCTCAGTCAAATCCATCTCTACCCAGAATAAGCCTCTAAATTCACCCATCTTAAATCCGGCAGCGTCATCATTTGGATAAAGGGCCTTAAGGCGTACCATCACTTCGGATTCAATCTCATTGCCGTGACACTGCAAGCACAAAGGCTGGGTGAGCATAATAGGTTCTAAATAGCCATAGCGCTCACCGCTTAGCCGGACAACTTGAACAGGTGGAATCTTCCCAGAAGAGACAAACTCTTTTAGATAAGGCTTAACCCAGTCTCGAGGTGCATTGTTTGAATTTCTTAATTTATGAGAAGTTCGACCAAGCTCAATTTTCTTTGTCTTTTCTTGAAGAGCTTCAGCGATTTTTGGTGCTTCTATCTGACAAGCTTCTATTCCCCCAATAATTCCTTTGGCTTTGATTTCGCTTTGAAGAGTCTGCATAAGGTTTTGCTTTAGAGGCTTCAACAAATCAATGGCTTTGATTTTAACTTTTTCTTCAATTCCATGGAGTGAGAGTGGTAGTAAAAAAAGAATAAGTGTAAATAGTTTCATTTATCTCCCATGCCAAAACAGAAAATATAGACTCAAGCAAGGCATGCCAAAGAGTAAGGCAAAAAAGAGTATATTAAAACAAATCACTTCAAATTTTTCTAATGACATGAGGGAGCGACTCCTGCGTTGTGAGACAAATGATAGAAGCGCATTCCAAGCGTCCCTAAGCCAATTGCTAAAAATAATAATGAAAGCAAGATGGGATGCTTGCTTTGAAAAGGTTGTAAGAATCGTCTTAATAGTTCTGGGGCAAAACTCATTGCGGGCACAGTTCCCAACCAAAAGAAGGCCATAATTCCCATCGCCTTAAGTGGGTCTTGAAAACTCACCGAAATCAAAACCGCTCCATATAAAAATCCGCATGGAAGAAGGAAAGAAAAAAGCCCAACGAGAAAGGATCGAGTTGAATCTCTTAAATTCAATCTTAGAAGACGACCAATGGTCGCCTCTGACCATCTCTGAAGAAAAGCTGGCAACTTCATCACGGGTTTTGTTTTATTGAGTTGAGTGACTCCCATCCAAATAAAGACAAAGCCTAGAGTGAACGATGGCAAGCTTGCAAGCCATGGGGAATCAAGGTGCAAGGTAAAGAGCTGGCCGATCGCCCCGCCTAATAAACCTAAAAAGGTATACGCAACCAATCGGCCAATTTGATACATGATGACCGAGCGAGTATTGGGGGCGACGGCTAGAACCAGTCCCCCGCACATACCGATACAATGGGCGCTGCCGATAAAGCCCGCCATGAAAGAGGCCCACAAAACCATGGCGCCAGTTACCGCTGTAATTTGGCTAAAAGGGTCCGACAAGGTTTACCTCTTTTTCAGTTAGATAGTTTAATTTTCCTTCCGAGTCTTGGTCATAAACTTTGATAAACACTTTTTTAGAACCGTTCTCTAGAATTTCTGGATGGAAGCGAATAAAGAGTCCGATACTTCCATGACCTTTCTTAACTAGAGTTGGAACTCTCTGAGTGATGATGCGAATACGCGGCTCTTCAACTTGAAAGACTATTTGCAATGGTTCTGAGCCGTGATGGTCAATTTTGGCGGAGTACTGATTGAGAATCTCAAGACCTTTTTCAATTTCTTGAAAAGGCGCAGAGCCAATTCGAATAAATGAGACAGATAAATCTTGTCTTCTTTCAAGTGAGAAGAAGAAGGCACCAAGAACCAAAACGAGAAACACACCGTAAGCAACAGAGCGTGGTCTAATCCATTTAGTTTTTCCGCCTGTTAACTCCACTTCAGAGCTATAGCGAATTAAGCCTTGGGGCTTATTCACTTTCAACATAATCTCATCGCAAGCATCAATACACTGAGTACAAGCGATGCACTCCAATTGTGAGGCCCCACGACGAATATCAATTCCCGTTGGGCAAGCTCTCACGCATTGATAACAATTAACACAATCACCTTCATCTTCTTTTGCAATATGTTTTTCACGACGTGGCTCGCCTCTTTTATTATCATAAGCGACAACGAGCGAACTCTCATCCATCATCACACTTTGAAAGCGTCCATAAGGACAAGCAATAATACAAAACTGTTCGCGAAACCACCCAAAATCAAAAAGAAAAAGTCCTGTAAAAAAAAGCATCGTGAAAAATAAAGTTAGATTCTCACTTGGGGCCTGAAACGAAAGGGCAAGCAGTTCTCTTGTCCCTACAAAATAGCCTAGAAATGAGTGGGATAGATGCACTGAAACGATAAGAAAGAGCAACCATTTCAAACTTTTTCTAACGGACTTATCGATCGTCCATGGACCTGCATCTCTTTTCTGTCTTCGGCGCGCAGGCCCTTCTGTCCATTTCTCAATTTTTGTATAGATAGCTTGAATAAAAACCGTTTGCGGGCAAGCCCATCCGCACCAGACTCTGCCCCAAACAGTCGTGATAAATCCCATGAGAAGAACAAAACTTAATAAGATAAAAATCAGAAAGGGAGCATCATGACCAAAAAAGGTCTCGCCAAAAAACACAAATTTCCTGGCCGGAATATTTAAGAGAATAATTTGCTGACCTTTAAAATGAATCCAAGGAACGACCATAAAGAGGAAGATCAAAAAGCCATAAACCCATGACCTTCGGATTTTCCATTTGCCCTTAACGTCTTCCGGATAGAGATAGACCCTATGTCCGAATTCATCGGTCGTCGCGAGTCGTTCTTCATGGAGTTCATTCGGATTCATTTTTAATCGACCTTATTTCCTTCAGGGGCTTTACCTTCAATATTTGTGTTCTTTAACGTCTGAACAAAGGCAGTCACTTGAATCATTTCTTCTTTGCTTAAAAAGTCTTTCCATGGTGGCATGCCGTTTTCCTCAAACCCATTCACAACCATTTTATAGATAAACTCTGGACTTCCATCTCCATGAATCCAAAAAGCATCCGTTAGATTTGGCCCAATATCTCCCTGACCTCGATCGGCGTGGCAAGCAAGACAATTTTCTTCATAGATAGTTGCGCCTCGCGCGAGATTCTCAGGAATGAGAATTTTGGCCTCGTAGTCAACAGGATCAAACAAATCTAAATTACCGGCCATCTCTAGTCTAACAGCTTCAATAAACGTTAATTCTTTTTGATACTCTTCATAGAGTGTTGGCCCGCCAAGCACCACGAAATAGAGAAAATAGGGTATTCCAAAGATAATCCCACCGTAAAAGGTCATCTTCCACCACTCTGGAAGTGGATTGTCTAATTCTTGAATACCATCATAATCGTGATCAAGCAGAAGTTCTCTTTCGCCTTCAAGAAAAACGTTTTCTTCATTTTTAATATTGCTACTCATTTTACTCACCGTCCTCTTTCAAGGGAATTTGTTCGATTTTTTTGTAGAAATCAGTTGACCCTCTACGGTACAACCAAAAAACCATCGATAAAAAAAAGACCACAAAAACAAGCATCACGATTGTCGGCATCAAGCTAAAGGGAAATCGTGATAAGACCTCTCTAATCATTTACAACCTCTTCTTTGGTTCTTTCTTTCGTGTCTTGACCTAAACGCTGAAGATAAGCAATTAAGGCAATGATCTCTTTGTCCTTCACTGAGCTTGGGACACCAGAGGCAATCAGTCCCTCCGTGATCATCTCTGCTTGTGCTTTCGCTAAAATGACCGCGTCAGCTAATTGTTCGTCTGTATATGGAACACCAAGCGCCTTCATGACACGAATTTTTTTCGGAATCACTTCGAAGTCAACTTTCTTTTTAAAAAGCCATTCATAGCTTGGCATAATTGATTGTGAAATAACTTCTCTTGGATTCCACATATGGCGGTAATGCCACATATCTGGATACTTGCCTCCAACTCTCGCGAGATCTGGACCAATTCTTCTTGAGCCCCACTGAAAGGGGCGATCATAAATTGATTCAGCCGCAGTGGATGGATCACCATAACGAAGCTTCTCTGCAACCATTGGGCGAATTTGCTGCGAGTGACAGAGATAACAACCTTCGGTGATATAAATATCTCTTCCGGCTATCTCCAGTGGTGTATAAGGGCCGACACGACTGTCTCTCTCGACAAAATTCTGTGCGATGAGAGATGGAATAATTTCGACTACCGATCCAACTAAGATCGCAATTGTCGCCAAGATACTAAAGATAAACGGAAGGCCTTCGATTCTTCTATGAGCCGCTTCACCATGAACAACTCTCTGGTGAATAAGCGGAAGGGCCTTGAATTTTTCAACAGGAATATCTTTGGGCGCGCCTTGTATGGTCTTAAAGAAGTTGTAGAGCATGATGACAAAACTAATAAGGACGAGAAAACCGCCGACGGCTCTAACATAATACATCGGAAGAATTCGAATAACTGTTTCAACAAAGTTTGGATAAACAAGACGTCCAGCTTCATCTACAGCTCTCCACATTAAGCCTTGTGTAACCCCTGCAGTCCACATTGAAACGATGTAGAGAAGAACGCCAAAAGTTGCGAGCCAAAACTGCCAGTTCGCAAGACGAATTGAATAAATCTCTGTCTTCCAAATTTTAGGAATCATGTAAAAAAGGATTCCCGCAATCAACATATAGTTCCAGCCAATTGTTCCACTGTGTACGTGTCCAATAATCCAGTCTGTATAGTGAGCAAGAGCGTTTACTGATTTAATGGAAAGAAGTGGTCCTTCAAATGTCGACATACCGTAGAAGGTAATCGCTGTGGCCATAAACTTCAGCGTTGGCTCAGTTCGAAGTCTCGCCCAGGCACCTCGAATTGTGAGTAAGCCGTTGATCATCCCTCCCCAACTTGGGGCCCAGAGAGCAATAGAGAAAACCATCCCCACCGTTTGCACCCAATCAGGAAGTGAAGAGTAAAGTAGGTGATGCGGACCGGCCCAAATATAGATGAAAACTAAAGACCAGAAATGAATGATCGATAAGCGGTAACTATAAACGGGTCGCATAGCTGCTTTAGGCACATAGTAATACATCAAACCTAAAAATGGTGTTGTGAGAAAGAAGGCCACAGCATTATGACCATACCACCACTGCACAAGCGCATCTTGCACACCTGCATAGATGGGATAGCTCTTCATGAAATCGATAGGAATTGAAATATTATTGACAATATGGAGGACGGCAACGGTTACAATTGTGGCAATATAAAACCAGAGCGCAACATACATATGTCTTTCACGACGACGCCAAAGAGTTCCAAAAAAATTGACGGCAAAAACCACCCAAATAACCGCAATGGCAATCGCAAGCGGCCATTCGAGTTCTGCATACTCTTTCCCCATGGTGTTACCCATGCCGAGCGAGAGCGCTCCAAGCACGATGATCAGCTGCCATCCCCAGAAATGGACTCGTCCCAGAAAATCATTATATAGTCTGGCACGACAAAGTCTTTGCGTTGAGTGGTAGACACCCGCAAACATAGCGTTTCCGACAAAGGCGAAAATGGCGGCATTGGTATGGATCGGTCTTAATCGACCAAAACTCACCCACTCTAACCCAAAATTAAAACGCCAATCAGCAAGCTGCAAAGCGGCCCAGACACCTGCGATCATCGCAACTAGGCCCCAAAACAAGGTACCGTAAATAAAGTATTTCACTAAATTGTCATCGTACGAAAATGTTTCGTACTGACTCTCATCGTGAGGTTTCTGAGTCAGGTCATTCATGCTTGCTTGCTCCTTGGTCTTTTTTTATTTTTAAAGCACTATCATCAAAAAGAATTCTATGTGAGGGGGTATCTAAATCGTCGTACTGACCTTTCCATGTTGCCCATAGAAAAGCCGCGATAAAAAACAGACCCAAAAAAATCGCCAGAGGAATCAGAATAACTAAAATATCCATTAGATTCTCCCCTGAAGAGTTTTGGCGTTTAATTTTCTGAGGCCTGCATCTCCCCAAAGAGTCGAAGCCACAACGGTCAGTGAACTCAGTGGCATCAAAATAGCTGCTCCGAGGGGATCAATCATGCCAGTCACGGCTAGGCTTGTACCCAAAATATTATAAGCCAGAGAGAAACGAAGGTTTCTCTTAATAATTGTGAGGGTTCCCTTAGATAATTGTAGTAAATCCCAAAGACTCTGAAGGCCTGGCTTTGTTAGGTAGAGATCACAGCTTTTTAATGATAAAGCCATACTTCCTTTCACAGCTGCTCCAATACTTGCTTGTCTTAATGCGAGCGAATCATTCGCTCCATCACCAATCATCATCGCCGGATTAAGTTCTTTGACAATTATTGCTTTGTCTATTGGCAGCAACTCGGCCCTAAGCTGTCTCATAGGGATTTTTAATTTTTGCCCCAGACGCTCGACGTTCTCACGTTTATCGCCCGAGAGAATCCATGTTTCATAGCCATGGGCTTGCAATTCTTCAATCACTCGATAAGTTTCTTCCTGAATTTCATCACCGAGAACATAGGTCGCAACTTCATCGCCATTTTTATAGAGCGAAATACTGATGCCAGCGAGTTCTTCCGCTTGGGATTTTGAACTGCCAATAAAATAATGATCTTTGCCAATTTCTCCCTCTACACCATGTCCCAGTGTTTCAGTGACATTCTCCATTTCAAGTGAAGATTCTGGCAAAACCTTCACAAGGGCTTGTGCAATTGGATGCTGAGAATTTTTCTCAAGAGCAACTGTAATATCGTCATATTCATTAGTATTTTTTGAAAGAAGACCAAACTTTCCTTTTGTGAGTGTTCCTGTTTTATCAAGTAGCAACACCTTGATCTGCGAAATTTTCTCTAATAATTGCTCACTTTTAAGGACAATCCCTAACCTGTGAGCAAGTCCTAGTGACCGAACAAGTGCTAACGGAGTTGCGAGCCCTAAAGCACATGGGCAAGTGATAATAATCAAACTAAAAGCCCGACGCTCACCTTCTGTAAAATTCCCTTGAAATGCAAAATAGACGATGAGTGCAACACTTAGAAATAAAACAATGGCAACTAAACGAGAAGCCACTCGATCTGCAAGATGAGAATAGAAGGAATCCGACTTTTGACTTTGGTTTAGCTGTTGAAAAATTTTCCCAAGCTGACTCTGCTCTTTCACAGCAGTCACTCGGTATAAAAATTCGTGCTGTGTATTTTGAAATCCGGCAAGAACTTGTTCTCCAATCTGAAAGCTTTTTGGACGAGCTTCTCCAGACATAAGTGCTGTCTGTAGAAAAACTTGATCATTAATTAAGATTCCGTCGGTTGGTAACATCTGGTTGGTTTTCATTTTAACAACGTCACCAACAGCTAAATAATCGGGATAAATTTCATGCCAAGATTCTCCTTTTTTTACACTGACAGCTGACTGACCTAGGAAAGAAGATAGGGCATTGACCGCGAGGCCCCTTTGTCCCCATTTCTTCACCGCAAAGCGAGAGAGCAAAAGAAGAAAAACTAAGACTGTTAAAGTATCAAAATAATATTCCTCACCACCTGAGATTGACTCATAAAAGCCTCTCATCGTTCCATAAATAAGAGCGATAGAAATAGGCAGGTCTAGCGAAATTTTTCTCTGTTTTAAAGCACTCCATGCTGAATGATAGAAAGGAAAAGCGCTATAGAGCATAACGGGCAAAGCAAAAATCAAAATAATAACACCAAAAATATGGGAGACACTCTCCGGTGCACCAGCATAGACAGAGATTGAATAGAGCATGATATTCATCGCTGCTGCGGCGGCTACGCCTATTCGAGAAAGGTCTTTTCTATCTTCTCTTTTTTGATGTTCTTCATGCCCGAGCCCCTTCTTCAAAGGATGAGGTTTGAAACCTAAAAGAGAAAGTGTTTGAGCCACCTGAGATAATCGTCCATTTTTTTCTAATGTCACTGTTGCAACACTTGTTGCTAGATTTAAATGTGAGAACTTGATGTTCGGATCAATTTCAGAAAGTTTTTCAATAAGCCAAAGACAAGCCACGCAATGAATGCCCTCTAGATAAAAACTCATCGAAAGTGAATGATCACCATTGTCTGTGAAGTCCTCTAGAAATTCTTCTTGGTCCATATAAGAATATGTTTCAGTCGAAACTTCTACAGCTGTAGCGACTGCAAAAGCAGGCGTCTCTTTTTTAAGTTGATAAAAGCTAGAAAGACCCTTGGAGTGCAGAAGCGAATAAACAGTCATACAACCAACACAACAAAATGGCGTTTCTGATTTGCCATCGGCAGCGGCAAAGACAGGTGCTGATGTCTCTTGTTCACAATGAGCACAACTCAAATTCTGAGAAATAGATTGGTAGACCGTCTGAGACAAAGCTGACCCACATGATGAATTCGTTATATTAGTATTTTACAAAAATTTCAGGTAAAAAAAGCTGAGCTGGCCCATGTTTTTTAACAACAGTTCTAAGCTTTTCTTTTCATTCTGATGGGTTGAGAGTAAAAATCTCTTTCACTCGAACCGGAGGTCGTTATGAAAAATTCATTATCCAATAACAGACCTTCTTTGTTCTCAATTTAATTTTTAAAAGGATATTTATGCAATTGAATAAAGGCTCATTTGAGTCTGATCGTTTTTATTTTGAACCACGAAAAGCCACTCACGGCGCTGAAGTTTTTCCTTACTTAACAGAGGAAGATCTTTATCATTATACGTCCAGCACTCCCCCCATTTCAGTCACATGGTTAACGGAGAGGTTTAAGAATTTAGAAAGCCAAGTTTCGCCTGATCGTAGTGAGTTATGGCTTGGCTGGATAGGTAAAGAAAAATTAAACCTAAACCCCGTTGGGCTTTTTGAAGCCACTCTTAAGGGCCTCGAAGTCTCGATCGCTTACACTGTTTTTAAACCATTTTGGGGACAAGGTGTGGCGGTTGAAGGGACTGAGGCCATGATCGCTCACCTATCTACTTACTACTCTATTGATAATTTTATTATCGAAATGGACACTCGACATCGACGCTCTATTCGAGTGGCCGAAAAATTAGGTTTTAGATTCGTACAAGTAGTGAATAATGCAGGTTTTCTGAAAGGGATGGTTAGCCACGAATTTGTTTATGAAAAAACAAAGCCAACACTATAGCTTGCAGGATCGAAACTGACGAGCTATAGTCCAAAAAAACTGATCAAGACGCATGCTAAGCGATTGATTTTGTTTGCATTATTCAAGTGATGATCTCAGCAATGAGTGAAACATATTAAGCCCAGTTTAACCCACTGGGCTTTTTTATGCCCTTCTTGGAAAGTATTACACGAATCAAATAAAAACCTGTTTACTCGCAGTGCACAATGGCATAAAGACCTCAAAAAAACTGGAGGCTCAAATGCGTCAACTTATTCTAATCGTCGCCATTCTCTTTAGTACAAACTCGATGGCACAAATTGTAATCCAAAACTACACACAAGATATAAATTCGCCTGGGAAATGCTTTCCTCCTAACGAAGTCATTAGAGTTGAAATGGAAGATGATAAGTTGTTTTTTGGTGGCTACACCAGCAACGGTGGTACATACACTTTAAGTGATTACTATTTTACGAACATCAACCGAGGTCGCTTCAGTGAACGCTACGATACACCCGGTGGACTCATTAACTCAAGAGTGACAAATACCTTCGAAAACAATGTCTTCTCTCATACAAGAACGTTTTTTCTATCAACGAGAAAAAACACTCTCACCATCAAGTTCTTAGAAAACCAAATGATTATTAATAATAAAATAAACAGCTCTAGCTCAATTGTTTGTATTTTAAATTTAGAGTAAGGTCCCGCAAACGGACTGTGGTTTTATTCTAGTTAAGCAGTTGGCGTGTCTTAATAATTTTCTCTGCCAACTGCTCTATTTGAGCGGTCTCAAATTTAAAAGGAATGGGAATTTTCGTTGTTGTTGTTAAATATTCTGTCGTCGCTAAATAATTCATCTGATGATAAAGCTCTTTCGGTTTTCGGTCGGAGTGCAAAAATGGATTCAACTTGGGGTGAATGAATTTTTCCTCTCTCAGTAAATGAATCCACTGCCAAACGGCATGAGCTGGCCGTATGCTAATCGGAATCGTGGTTACTTCTTGCTCCATCATTTTTTTTGAGAAAAGTATTGCTTGTTTGGCATCTTCAAATTTCAGATGCAACGAGGTTCCACAATCACCTAGCGGACAATGGGCTTTAATATAGTCAATATTCGCTGACTCTAATTTTTCAATCAGAAGTTTTTTAGAGGTACGAAGCTTTTTTAGAATTAAATCAGCCTTTTTAAGTTGTGCTCGCATCATTCCACCGCTGAGTTCACTCACTCGCATGGAATAACCGATAAAACAGTCAGAGGGTGTGAAGTTTTCTCTCCATGTCGCTCCAAACTGACTACAAGTATCATGGGCCAATTGCACACGTTTAAACTCTTCAGCATGAGATGTAACAATGGCCCCCCCTTCACCACAGGAGAGCGTTTTATCCATATTAAACGAGAAGCAACCATAGTCGCCAAGAGTTCCTAGTTTTTGTCCCTTAAACTCCCCTCCCATTGCCTGTGCAACATCTTCTATCACGGCAAGATTATATTTTTTTGCCAGTGTTAAAATTTCAGTCATTGCACATGGAAGTCCGTCCATATGAACGGGAATGATCGCTTTAGTTTTTAAAGTAATAAGGCGTTCACATTCATTTGGATCAATTGTGAGAGATGAATCAATATTGGCGATAATCGGGATGGCCTGCACCTGAACGACAGCAGCGATCGTAGCAAAGAAAGTAAAGGAAGGAACAATCACTTCATCACCAGGACCGATTTTCAAAGCTTGAAGCGCTAATACAAGTGCGTTTGTCCCACTAGTAAGAATCAATGAATGCTTTGTACCAAGGTAAAGAGACAGCTCGTCTTCAAATAACGAGCATTGGCTTGGAATATTTTTTCCTTTGAAACGAAATAACTCCTGAGATTCAATCAAGGATTTTAAAATCTGAATTTCTTCATCATCAGTGACATACATTTAATAGGACTCCATCCTCTATCCAAAACCTTGTCAGTGTTGACACAAGCTCACCAGTCAAGAGATTATATTTTATTATCAACCAATTCGACAAAGATTTGGAGAACTTTTGCGCATTAACAATAAAGAATGTCTCTATTCAAAGCAAAATGGCTTCTCTATTGTGCCAATTGATCTCTCTCCTACAGTACTCAAGGGTTCTGAGGTGTTGATTCGCCCCGAAATGGTTGGAATTTGTGGCTCAGATCTCTATCATCTCGAAACTTATGAAGGTGAAAATCTTAGACTTGGCCATGAGTGGACAGGTCAAGTTTTAGCTGTTGGGCCAGATGTCAAATCGATTGCGATTTCAGATCGTGTTACAAGTTCAGCTGTTCTTGCCTGTGGAAAATGTCCACACTGTCAAAAACGGGAATATAATTTCTGTGTGCAATCTGAGATTTTGGGTTCTGAAAAAATCGGCGCTTTAAGATCATGGATGATTATTGAAGAGCACAATCTTCTCAAAACAACTGAGTCCGATCTCAAGGCGGCAACCCTACTGGAAGTCATTGCGGTCGGCGAGCAAGCCTATCTTCATTTAGCGGCCCTTAATAATACGAGTGGCGCAACTCTCATTTTCGGCGCAGGCTCAGTAGGCCTTTGCCTAGCTGAAGTAGCAAAACGCAAAGGCATAAAGCCTGTCATAATTGAACTCACGCAAACTCGAAAAGAAAGGGCCGAGAAATTGGGCCACGAAGTCTATACGCTTTCTCAAGCACTGATGAACCCTAAATTCGACCACCATTTTGGAATCATTTTTGATGCCTCTGGAGATCATTGTGATGGCAAAGGTGCGTGGAGCTTTATCGCCCATTTTGGAAAAAAAGAATTCGCTGCCGTTATGATTGCGAAGTATACAAAGAAGTTTTCTTTTAATCCTGATGCTCTCGCAAAACTTTCGGCAAGGCTTATCTGGATGAGAGGAGTCCATCCAGATTGTTTGATTCAGACGATCAAAGACTGGGAAAAAACTGAGGCCCTAAAACGTTTAACAAATGAATTAGTTTCACATGTGTTTCAATTTGAAACTGAGACATCTAAGGCATTTGAGACGGCAGGAAACCAAAATCTCGCAGGCAAAGTTATGATCAAACTCACTTAGTTGGTTTTTTCAACTCTGCAATGATCATCTTTTCTTGTAAATCAGCGACATTTCCACCCAAAAGGGCCTGTCTAATTTCTTTAAATTTTTGTCCCTTTTTCCAAACGATCCACTCTTCCTTGATCTCAAAACGCTCATGCATACCAACTCGCATGAAGTCTGACTCACGCATTAAAATGAGGTCTTTCACTCTCGGGAGAGCCTTTTCAATTGCTGTTGCATCAATTAAAAGATCAATTGGGCGCTCAATTGCCTCCTCGATAAAAAAGGGTTTTCGAAGTGCAACGGCTAAATGCCTGTCTGCAATTAAAGCCCGCTCTACTTCTGGTAGAGCAGGAAGAATAAACTGCGGTGCCGTCAAAGAGGTAATGAAGGCAAAACTAACTGCGGCACTTGAAGCCTGCCACTTTACACTCAATTGTTTCCAGAAAGTCAGAGCTGATAAAATAACAAGTAAGGTCGCAAGGATCACGATGGTAATCTGCTGAAAGCTCTCTAATAAACCGTCTAGAGTAAATGAAAAGAGGAACACAAAACCAATAAGAAAAAAGAAAACGGCAACAAGACGACTCGCAATTAAGGCCCCTAATCGATGCCGTTGCATTGGATTAAAAAGTATTTGATCCATAATCAGAATAATGAAAAAATACATACTCGGGATTGCGTAGTGATGAGAACGTTGACTTGGAATCATCCACAAAAAGAAAAAAATGGTTGTGTGAATCAAAAGGAATAGCTGAGGCCAAGCACAAATAAGATCTTTAACAGGCTTTTTGATAAAGGCTAGAAAATATAAACTCCACGGAAAAGCAAAAATAAATAAACCTTGAAACAAAACTCGAATGGGATAGGACTTTGAACTAAATTTCCCAAGGTTCTCTCGCCCAAAAAAATAATCCAGAAACTCCGAACCATAATTTGCATAAGAAATAAAAAACCAAATGGAACCTAATCCTATTGTCCCGACCGAGTACAAAATTAAGTTTTTAAATGGAGGAACAAGACCCTTGTGCCAGCGGACGACTAAAAAAAGACCTCCTGAAGAAAAGATCATGACCCATGCGACTGGTCCCTTCACTAAGACCGCAAGAGCGCTCCAAAAAATCGCGGCCATCAAGTCGCGGGGCCGACCTTCCATAATAACAGAATATAAATAGACAGACCCAAGCGTACAAGTGATCACCAAAGGCATTTCCATCATGAAAATTCGCGAGTATTTAAAAAAGCCAAGACATGAAACAAAGATTAAAAAACTCGTCATGGCCGAATGATGAAGGGTCCTTGAAACCCATCGCGCAAGCAAACCCAAACCGAAAAACGAAAAAATAAGAATGGCCAGTCTGCCGGCCGTAGAGAATGTCAGCGAATCAAAAGCAAATAATGGGAATGGAAGCCAAAAATGCAAAGGTGGTTTTGACCAGTGAGGGGCACCATTATAGAGGGGGGTCATCCATGAAGACTCAAGCCACATTTCTTTTGTGATTTGTAAGTAAAAGCCCTCAGTGCCTTGGCGTAATTGATCGAGATTGCCAATATCCCAGGCAGAGAGAATAAAAATCAGCACGACGAGACCACAGGCAAACGCATTTTGTCGAGTTAGGCTTAAGTTCATTCAATTCCCTATTAGTGAGGCTTGGCGTATTACACATTCTTGAGAGTTGTTTTGTCAATTCGCCGTCTTTTGAAATACACTTGATCATCCTAGATTTCAAAGAGCTGAAAAGAGTAAAAAATGGAAAATAAAAAATGTCTGGTCGTTATTCCTACCTATAACGAAATTGATAATATCGAGCGCATGACCAAGGCCCTTTTTGACCTTTATCCCAATATTCACCTCTTGATTATAGATGACCTCTCCCCGGATCAAACCGCAGTAAAAGTGGAACAACTGCAGGAAAATTATCCAAATCTTTTTCTCATTAAACGCAGTGGAAAACTCGGCATAGGAACGGCCTATCTCACAGGCTTTCAATGGGCACTTGAACACGACTATGAGTTAATCGCACAAATGGACTGCGATTTTTCTCATGATCCTGCAGATCTCGCGGCTTTATTCAAAAAAGCTGAAATCTATGACCTTGTGATTGGTTCTCGCTATATAAATGGAATTAGAATTATTAATTGGAGTTTCAAAAGACTACTGCTCTCCTATCTTGCCTCAAGGTATGTTCGCTTCTTTACCAGCATTCCAATTCAAGATGTTACAGGTGGCTTCAAATGCTTCCAAGCGAAAGCCTTGAAATCAATACGCTTCAAAGAAGTGTTTTCAAACGGCTACGCTTTCCAGCTTGAAATGAATTATAGATGCTGGAAATTGGGTCTCACCCTGACAGAGCATCCAATCATATTTTATGAGAGACGCGAGGGTGAATCAAAGATGAGCTGGAGAATCATTATTGAAGCCATTTTTTCAGTCTTTCGCTTAAGGTGGATGAATCTCTTCAGGTAAATTTAGAGCAATTTTCCTATTTTGCTCTCAGCTGATCGTGTTAGAATGGTCCCATGCTAAAACTTCAAAACTCAAATGGCTTTACACTTATTGAAGTAATGATCGCTGTAGGCATGCTCTCTGTCGTCGCCCTGGGCTTGATGCAACTATCTGAAATGAAGTCAAAGCAAGATCGCACTTCTAGAATTAACTCCGATATTGATACTTTTATGATTGATCTAAAAGGTCTTTTAGGAAGCCCTGGCTATTGTTTTAAATCGGTTGAGAATCAAGTCTTTTCAAGCGAGCGAGGTCTAAAATTCAGCGCCATCAAAACTCCCATTGGCAGAATTAGATACTCCGTCGGTGGAGTCTACGCGAATGGAAGTTTTATGCTCTCAGATTTAGAATTTCAAAACTTCACACCCGAGACCGCTGATGAACGAGATGGCGTCGCGACCCTAAAAGTCTCCTTTGAAAAACAAGGTAAAATTTATGGCGCAAGCCAAGTGAGCCGCACCATTGAAATGTTCGTTTTAAGAGACGAAAATAAAAAGGTTGAGGATTGCTACACTGTCGGATCAACAGTTCCTACCCTAGCTTCTCGAAATAATTCTAGCAGCTCAGGAACTGTCACCTCTGAAGATATTAAACAATTCGTTTCTACTCAAGAAGCCGAAATCCCAGTGCCTAAGAACGAAGAAATCAATAAATTAATTAAAAAAAATCCGAACCTTAGGAAAATGCAAGAAATCACAAATCAAATTATTAAAAATAATGAAGAAATGTCGAGAAGACTTAAAGAACAATAATTATCTATCCCTCGTTCAGAAGGCTTTTTAAATATTGAACAAGCTCTGCTCGTTCGGATTCAGTCAAAACCTCTTTCCAACCAGGCATCGTGCCCTTCCACTCAGATAAGCTAATAAAGAAATCAAAATGGGGTACGTTTTTTAAGGTCAATTTTAAATTCGGAACCTGGCCCTGATAGTCTGCTGCTCGCGGTCCATTTCCAAGACCAGCTTCACCATGGCATTCTAGGCATTGTCTTTTATAGATAATTTGACCTCTGGCCACTTTTTCTGGATCTAGCGGGCCAAGGGAGGCCATACTAGGTCCTGCAAGATCACGGGGCACGATCCCATGCCTCATTCCTTCGCGAGATTTGTAATGGTTTTGAGAGTCTTCATTGAGATGAGAGCAACTGAAAAGAATAAGGGCCATCAGAATTATTTTCATATTTATACCTTTTTAACAGGGTACTCTTATTCGGATTGAACGCCAAGGTCAGATAAACATGAGAATAGTCTAGTTCCTTTAGCATGGCAGTAAGAGACAACGCCAATATGGGCATCCAGCCAACCTCGATTGGCCAGTAATTCGGTATCGAGCAACCGGTTTTGATCGACCTGGAGGTCATTGACCGTTACTCGTCCTTCTTCATACCTTTTAAAATTGTCTTCAAAAAGACGTCTCGAAAGCTCTAAAGTGCGGTCTCTCTCGCGCGCAGTTTGAATCAAAACTTTTAAATTTTTCTGAGAAGATTCTAGTTGGGCGCGAGCGGCTCTTTCTGATTCAATATACTGATAAGTCGAGGCGGTCATATTAGCAACTTCGTCTTTATAAGCCGCCATTGATTTCCAACCATCAAAAAGTGGGAATGTTAAGTTCAACATCATCACTCTTTCGTTTTGCTCAAAATCTTCTCGACCTTGTCGTTGCCAAGTATAAGAAAGGTCAAGCTTTGGAAAAAAGTCTCTTTTGCTCGCTTGCAAGCGATAGCGGTCTCTTTCAATTTCACTTTGTCTTGCTTGAAGGTCAGGGCGATCTGATAAGTTTGCTTTACTGTCTTCTAGATTTTTCAACTCTATTTTCAACAGATCAGTGTTCATTGGCCATTTTGAGTTTATATTCAAATGTCCTAAAGCTTCTTGTAGAAAATTCTTGCGTCTTTCTAGTTCAGTTTCAGCAGCGAGAAATTGCGCTCTGGCATTTTGCCAATCGATTTCAGCTTTCAAAACTTCAGGAGCAGGGACAAGACCTCTGCGCGAGCGCAATTTAATGACATCTAAACTTTCTTGTTTGATTTTCATGAGTTCGTTAAATATTCGTCGGCGATTAAGCGCTTCTAAATAGGTAAATAACAGCTCTGCCGAATCAAACTCGGCTTTAAGAATCAAATCTTCTCGCAGCGCTCGATCAGAGTTTACCTGACTTGATTGTGCCGACAATCTCGACATATCCGTTCCACCGCGAAATAGATTAAGCTCTGCTGCAAGAAATAGTCGATTGGTGCGATCAAATGATGAAGACGAGTCAGTGGTGCCATATCCTGTGGTAATTTGTGGCAAGAAACCCAAGCGCTGTGAGAGCAAACGAGAGTCTGCTGAATCCACCCGTGCCTCCTGTCTCGGAACCTTTGTATCTCTAGCAACAAGTTCATTTAAAACTTCTCTGAAACTAACTTCAGAGGCGGAGAGATTAAGAGAAAATAGAAAAATGAGTAATGACCTCATTGCACCAACCCATCATTGTCAGTATCAGCATCATTAACATCAACTAATTGAAGCGAAGCTTTTCGCTCTAAATTAGTTACGATCGGTTTTGTCGGCGTCGGTTTAGATTTTAAAAATTTGCTCTCAAGCAAAGGCACAATAAAAAGTGTAAAAGACATTGAAAACCACAGCCCACCACTGACGGCAATCCCGAGAGGTTGCAGAATTTTACCACCTTCACCAGTTCCGAGGGCCATAGGGAGCATACCTAAAATTGTCGTTAGAGAAGTAATCAAAATGGGGCGAAGTCTTGAGCGAGAAGCCAACACAATCGCTTCCGTATTTAGATAACCTTGCTCTGAAAGTCTCTTAATAAAATCAACCAACATGATTGAGTTATTCACCGCAATTCCATTTAATAAAATTATGCCAAGAGCTGAGTTAAGCGATAGCGGGCTTGAGAAAATGTAAAGAGAAAGGGTTCCCCCAATAACAGCGAAAGGAACAGCACTTAGAATAATCAATGTATGAGTTAAGTTCATAAACTGAAAAAGCAATGTCAGAAAAATGAGAAAAAGAGAAATCCCTAGCGCTAAAAGAGCTTGTTTTAAAGCTTGATTGAGCTCCACCTGAGCATCTTCAAAAATCACTAAGGGTTTTGTCGTGAGGCCCAATTCAGCATATTCATTGGAGTTCAAATAGTTTCGAATGTCTTGGTGAATCTTTGTAATTTTTCGATTCAGCCCAGTTCGTTCATTTCGGTTTTGTCGCCCTTCAATTAAAATCATTTCGCTCCCATTTTCTTTGTAGATAGCGGGAGCCTCGGCTTTAAAGTCAATTTCTGCGAGCGCTTTTAAGGGAATGATTCGCTCTCCGACTCTTATAGGAAAGCCCTTCAGGTGTTCGAGATCTTGCATATAATTAGGAGGAAACGCTAGCTTCACGTTAAATTCTTGATCCTGAAAAGGAAGAGTCCGATAAAACTTCCCTTCCGTTGCAACTCTAAAAAGGTCTAAAAAATCGTAAACCTGAAAGCGAGCGCCAAGTTGTGCAAGATCACTCCAGCGATCTCGATGAGGAATAATTTCAATTTGTTCATTTCTAGCAAGTCCTGGAGTTGAAGAAAAACGCGAAAGAGCTTCATCATCTCTGAGTAATCTTAAAAGATCCTCTCCCAAAGTTTGTCTGTCTGCAGCTGATCCACCACGAACAACCAATCTCAAATCAGGTGGATCAGGAATAGGTAGTTCTGCAGGATTCCACGGACCAACCCAGTAAAAAACATCTGGTGTATTTTGAAAGACTTCTTCAAGCTGAGCAAGAATAGTCTCCATTTTTCTTTTGTCTTTTAAACGCAACATCAACGTCGCATTATTAGGTCTTTGAATCTGATTGAACGTGTATTGAATTTCATCCTCAAAATGATCCATCAAAACCTGTTCCGCTTCACCTGCGACGGTTTCCATCTGAGCGACTAACGTATTACTTTGTGTATTAATAGAAACTATTAACCAGTCAGTATCTGGTTTTCCAATCAACTCTCTATTTAATTTGTTAAAAGCAAAAAGAGAAAGACCGATCAAAACGAGACCTAACAGTGAAAGAATTGTCTTTTTTCTTTTTCGCCAATTAATTAATTTTCTAAGAGTCTTCTCATACCAGACCTCTAAAAAAACCAGTTTATCTTCGATGGGCGAGACTGGAATTTGAAAAGCTTTCCTTTCTGAGTTCATCAAAAATAAACGAACGGTCGGTACGACAAACAATGCGATTAAAAGTGAGAATCCGTGAGAGAAAATCACGGCTTTTGCGAGATCACCTAAAATTGCATTCGTTAAATCTTTTGTGAAAACCAACGGCGTAAAAACAACCAAAGTTGAAAGAGTTGAGGCTATAATTGGTAGGCGAACCTCTGCGACAGCTTTTGAAACAAGCTCTTTTCTAGTTTCCTTATCAAGTTTTCCTTCATGATCTTTGAAATAGCGAAAGATATTCTCCATCACAACGACAGCGGCATCGACGTTCATTCCCGCTGCCAGAGCGAGACCTCCGAGAGAAATCAAATTTAGGTTCATCTCAAAAACCCACATCATAATAAAGGCCATAACCATGGCGAGTGGGATTTCAATTGCAGCAGTCAATGTATTGCGAAGGGATCCAATAAAAAGAAAAAGTATAAATGACGCAATGGTGGCAGCGAGTAGCACTTCTTTAATCACATTTTGAATTGAAGCGCGAATAAACTCTGAAGGATCGACGATCAGACGGTACTCAATATCTTTGGGAAGTTTCGCCATCGCCTTTTCAACTAAAAGAGTAATCTCCTCCGCCATATTTTTTACATTTGCCCCTGACCTTGGGTTAGCAAAAAGGATTAGGGACTTGGCTGAGTTTGTTTTGAAGATCTGATTGCTCTCTGTCGCTTCGGCGAGATCTATATGAGCGACCTCTGACAAGTGGACAAGTGTTCCCGACGGTGTCGTCACGAGAAGGTTTTCAATATCTCTTAGATCTTCAAGTTGTCTGGGCATCTGAATTTGATGAACCTTCGACCCGTGCTGAAGACTTCCTCCTTGATATCCCTCAAGACCTCGATCAAGTGTGAGTTCAATATCTCGTGGATAGAGTCCCATCACGGCCATCACCTCTGGCCGCAACTCAATCAACAACTCTTTCTGGGAAGGATTCCATAAGGAAGCACCGTCAGCATCTTGAACCTGACTAAGGGCAGGAACAATCGCCGGCTCTAGGAGCTTGTAAAGATCGTCGAGATTTCGTTCTGGACTAAAAAAACTAATGGCGACAAAACCTGAACTATTAGACCAAAAATTCACCCGTGCTGAATCTCGAATTTCTCTAGGGAAGCCAGATGTAAATGAATTGACGACAGATTGAATCTCTCTAAGGGATTCTTTAGGATCGGCTCCCCAAGCAAACTCGGCTCGGTAGTTTACTCTTGAGCGAGCATAATCAGCTGAGAGTTTCTCAACTTCAAGATTTGGAGTTGAAACGGCATTCAACGCATTTTCAAGTCGCTGACCATATAAGCTAATAAATTCTTGGGCATTTAATGTGCCATAAGAAATACTTACGGAAATGGTTGGCTTACTGGAGTTTGGAAAAAGAGAAATTGGCAGATTGAAAGCCGCTAACAAGCCGGCGGCACACAAAACGGTGACGATGATAAAGACTCTTAATGGGGATTGATAAAGTTCCTTCATAAAGAGACTTGAACATCCTTCGTTTGAGCAGGTGGATTTGAAATCGTGACCTGTGCACCTTCTTTCAGAAATTTTGAAGATCGAAGAATGAGCCAATCACCTTCATTAAGACCTGAAAGGATTTCGATCTTCCCACCTCTCTTTCTGCCAGTTGTCACTGGTTTAACTGAGACCATTCCTTCAGGGCTCGCTAAGCGAACAAAGGAAGCTTCTCCACGGTAAAAAAGTGAATCTCGAGCAACTAAAAAGCCCTCTTTCATTTGCGTTCGCAACTCAACTCTCCCAATTGCACCAAGGGGCAATGGCACTTCTGGATTCGTACTGATTAATTCGACAGGGGCCGTGCCTGTAGCAAAATCGACGAGCGGACTTAACCCACGAATTTCCACTTCGTGATTTTCAATCACTCCCCTAACAGAAAGCATCGCCTTTTGACCGACAATAAGTTTTGGTAAATCTTGTGCCGATACCATCATCATAATTTTAGCGTCATTAGGTTCTGTTAAGACGAGCACTCTCTCGCCAACTTGAACCTGTGCTCCCTCAGTCATATAGACTTGGCTAACAACACCATTGATCGTGGCCTTCACTTCTACTGAGCGACCGCCGTAAACAGGATCGAGATGGCGCACTTTTGCGATCATTTGATTTTTTTTAACGGTATCACCGATACGAACTTTTAACTCTTCAACTACACCTGATGTTTCCGTCAGAACAGTGGCTAAAATCCGCGGTTCAATTCTCACTGGATAGACTAAAAGATCGAAGACTTCTTTTTTTTCAATCGCTTCAATTAAAACAGTTGGTAGAGTTTCAGCGCCAATGATGGTTCGAATATTAAGAAATAGACATAACCCGATCAGCAAGATTTTTTGAGTTCGCTTCATTATAACTGCCCTTAAATAAAAGAAGGACAATACCATGAGGGTGCCAGGGCCTGACATGTGGCTGTACAATTTATAGACTAAAAGAGGTAGCCCAAGTTCGCTAATTCACGTTCGCTTTGAACGCTTATCTCTCCTCGATGAGGGTCTTGAATCAAATAGTTAGCGCCCTGTTTTTTAACCCAAGGAACCAAGTAATTGACCACAGGCCCATTTGATGGTTTCTGGGCCCCATACAACCGAAAAAATTCATGGGCCAGAGGATCCTCATACCCTGTAAAAGCTCGGCACTGAGACGGGCCTGCGATCTTATCTTGTTGCCTCCAGACCGCCAAGGATAGTGCCGTGGGAGCCAGAGTGGTCTTGCCTTCTGCTGACTGCTCCATCAGAGTGTCAAGGCATCTAAAAAGTGATCGCTCTTGGTAATGGGTGGGAATTTCTCTTGTCGTAGGAAGGGGTACTTTTGTCGCTTCCATCCATTTTGCCAATTCGAAGGGATTAAGAAATGGACCTCTTTGTGACTCAACAACACGAGCGTATTTTACTTGATCAGGAAAATATTTAGAAAAATCGCTATGCCCACCCCAATCACTCAAAACAGCATTCGCACCTAAACAAAGAGATCTAAAAGCCGCCATTCCAAAATTTTCATCTGAGTGCAAGCTTGCGCTGACAAAAATATGCGGAGTTGATTTTAAGTAATGATAGAGGGTTTCTCGGGGCTGATGACCATGAAAAAAAACCCGTGAGCTTATTTGAAGCGTCTTTGCCAATTCTTTTAAATTCATCAGCGTTTTTGACGAGGGCATTTCCATATTCGGACTGCCTAAGGAATCCTCGCCGCCAAAAAGGTGAAGAGAATCTTGGGACTTCAAGAAGGAAAATGCTGTCATTAAACTATGTAAGTTTTTTTGATCTGAAATTCTACCGACGTAGACAAAATTTCTCTCAACTTTTGAAAAATGATAATCCAGTGCTTGAGCTGGAGTCGCTAATTCTTGATACGAAAAAGGCGTCAAAAGACATTTTCCATTTTCAAACAGGGCTTTAAATGTTTCTTTGTCGCGAGAGCAGGTAGAAATAAACGTATCTCTAGAATTAAGACAATCAATAAGCTTCCATTTTTTTAAAGGCCAACAGGCAATGGTCGCCTGATTGTGCAAATAGAAGGCGATCGGGGCATCAATCCCTAATTGAAGACGAATTAAGCGAACGGCTTGAACAATTTTAAGATTGAAAGCTGTCACCACGATTAATTTCGCTTCAAGTAGCTTCTTCATATTTGTAGGAAGATCTAAAGCTTCATCACAATTAATCGTATCAATTTCAATCCTTCGTGCTTCTGCATACTTTTTCCAAAGGTCTTCAATTCCCGGAATAATTTCCTGCATGGAAAGCCAGACGGAATTCAATCTAGTGGTTAGGATGATCACTCTCATTTTCTGATCACATAATCCTCAACGACGAGTATGTCGACGACTGATTGTTCAAAAAATATTTTGAGCTCTGCAATTGTCTCACAAATAGGCTCACCCATAATATTAAGGCTCGTATTTAAAAGAAGTGGCAACCCAGTCAGACGATCCATCTCAAGCAATAATTTATGAAAACGAGGATTAGTCTTTGATTGGACGGTTTGCATTCGTGACGAACCATCTATATGAACCACTGGATCTAAGCGCTCTTTGTACTTAGCCTTCACTTTAACGGCAAAAGACATATAAGGATTATGTGTTCCTGAATCGATTTCAAAAAACTCGTGGGCCTTTTCATAAATCACAGAACAGCCATACGGTCTAAAACTCTCTCGAAATTTTACAAATTGATTCAAATAGGATTTTAAATCTTTGCGGTCTACAGAGGCGAGGAGACTGCGATGTCCCAAGGCACGAGGACCTGACTCACTTCTTCCTTGAAACCAAGCTACGATTTTTTCATTTTTAAGAATTTCCGCGACCTCTTGCTCTAAATGATCCGGCTTTGAAATTTTATAATCTTTAAAGGTTGCGAGAATTTCATCTTCAGTCGGAATTGAACTCTTTGGCCCTAAGAACCCATGCTGATCTTCAAAACTGACAACTGCAGATGATTTTTTTTGATGTTTTTTTAATTGCGAATACGCGCAGCCAAGGGAGATCCCACCGTCACCCGGAAAAGGAGGCACGTAAACGGAATGAAAGATTTTTTGACTAAGAATCTTCCCATTCGTCGTACAGTTAAGAGCACAGCCCCCAACAAGGATTAGATTTTCGTAGTCTGGATACTGTTCCTTAGCTTTTTTAACAAAATCTAGAATTGTTTTTTCAAATTCTGTTTGTACCGTAGCGGCTAAATTTTTGAAATAGTCGTGCGAGCTTGAGGCCTCCCATTCCTTTTTTGTCTTGCCTATGAATCTCTTGTCGAAGGGAAGATTTTCAATAAATTCGCTCCTGCTACTTATAATCCCTTCGGCTTTTCCAAAGCTCGCGAGCCCCATGACTTTTCCAGCGGCTTGATTTGAGTTAAAAATAAACTCCGCCGCTCTTTCATAGAACATACCAAGACCATCGCTGACTTTCCAAGGCCCTTGATTTTGATTTCGATAATCATGCCAAAGTTTTTTCAGTGGGCGCAAGCTCACTTCTGCATTTTTATCAAGTGCGTAGAGGCTCATGGACTCATAATGAGTTTTATTAGTCGGTGTTGCTTTCAAATGATTTGGGAGCTGTTGTAAATCAGTCGCATTTGAGCCGGCTCCGTCGACCACTAAAATGAGCGCTTTTTCATAGGGAGACATAAATTCAGCAGAAAGTGCATGGGCCTCATGATGCCCGATAAATTCAATCTCTGGATTAAAATGGCGACTGAAAAGATGAAGTTGCTTTTTTTGCAAATACTCAAAGAAAGGAGTTTGTTCTTGTTTGAGTTTTTCATAAGCCAGAGGGTCTAAAACATCTCGGTTTTCAGCGAGACTAATTTCTTCAGGAGAAAACTCGTAATCACTTCTTAATTTTTCAAGAGCGACAACGGGCCAATCTCCAGCTGATTTTTTGCGGGTCAATCTTTCTGTAAGGTAGATTTCCGTGTCCTCTAAGCGACAATTCTCACTCAGCCAGCAAATGCCAGAGCTATACATGACCTTTCCCAAACCTAGAAAGTGACTTGGTGAAATCACTTTAGCCTCCTGCAGACTCCGACTAAGTTGATCGGAGATTTTGGCTAACTCTCATTAGACTCTTATTAGAGATTCCATTATACTTTCTAAATTAAGTTATGAAAAACAAACTCGTTATCTCATTATTCGTCCCTCTTTTGACTACTTTGCTAGGCTTTTATGCTGGCTATCATATCAAACGAGATCAAGCTCCAGAGGCAAGCGCTCCTGAGTTTAATCCGTTTCTGTTTGCGGGTGGCGGGCAGAAGGCTGAAGATGAAGCTAAGGGTGGATATCGTAATCCACTAGACCTTAAAGGCGAATTAGTCCGAATAACTAATCAGTCATTTCGTTATGAGACTTTGCCTGTGAGTACGCAGGAAGAGATTTATAAATTGCAGATGCTTTACTATGAAGGGCTTAAATCCATTTTAGAAGAGTTTTCTGTGCGTTTTTTTAACGCACTAAACGTGATTGGCGTTGATGATGTTGATATAGAAGAGCTCCCAGCGCCTGGATATTATTTTGATAATCTCGTTACGGATGAAGAAGTTGAACAAGCTTATCTTAAAAACCTTCATCAACTTCGAGCGGGCATGGATCCGATAGTCGTCAAAGAACAGATTAGAATTGAGATGACTATCGATAGAGCTAGTAACTTTGTTTCAGAAAAGGTAACGGACTTAAAAACGAATGGTCTGTTTGAATTGCTCTATCCACCTCCTCAAACTCCAGTCTTCTCCCTTGCCTACAATGATTACTATCGGCTTAGAACAGGTGATGAATCGAAAAGGATGGTCTTCGTATCGTCATTTTTTTGTGAAGAGTGTCGATCATATAACAAACAATTTGAAAAAATGGTTCAAGCCGAGCAGTTTAAGTATGATTTTTTCTTTGCCGTCTATTCAGATCATATTGATTCGCTAGATTCAATTGCCCATCATATTTCAGAATGTATTTATCAACAAAACCCGAATGAATTTTGGAAATATTACTTTATTCTTTTTAACTTTACAGACGATCAATTTAAATCAATACCAGAGAATCTTTCCGAAGCCCGTAATTTTTTCATTTCTCAAGCGTCTAAACTTCATATTGACCAAAAAAAACTTAAGCAATGCTCCAGTCTAGAAAATAAAGATGTGCTGACTAAAATTCACAAACAAAACCTTAAGCTTAGAAGTCTCACGGGCGGAAAGACGCCAAGAGTATTTATTAATGACCATATTTTAAATATTGAAGAGGCGGAGCTGATCCCCGCCTCAATTGAAGAGATCATTAAGCACCAGCCTAGTTTTCAAAGGTAGGCCACTGAACAGCGCCACCGCCATTATTAGTTTGTGTAGCACAAGCGATTGTTCCTCTATGAATACCAACTACCACACCTTGACCAGGACAGTGCTGCTTTCCAAATCGTGTAGCACAACCAGTTGTCCCGCAAATACCACCGTTCCCAGCTGGGCCACCAGCCGCATCTGCAGAAGTCGCTCGGATTTTAGGTGCCTGAACGAAAGTTCCAGCAACCATATAAGTTCCTGCCTGAACATAATCTAAGGCGCGTAGATAGGTATCTGCGATGATGTAATCTCCAGCTCGAATGAATGAACCCGAAAGAATTCTTCCTGTGATGGTTGCAGCACCAGCGACGCTAAGGTTTCCTCCAACCGTTACTGCACCTGTCGCTGTCAAAGTACCAGTATGAAGAGTATTACAAGCCGAACCAGCAGTACTACAATCGTTAACCTCACAATTGCATCTCACTCCGTCATAATTACAAATTGTATAGCTAGTCGTGTTCACGCCTACGTTTCTGACACGTAAGCTATTACAGATTCCACCAGCAACAGCGTTCCATGGCTGGTGTTGAGCATAGTTTGCCATGTTTGCAATTACATCATGTATTCTTGCAGGATTGCTTTCATATACAGTTCCAAAAACCATTCTTCTAACCCAACCTTTAGTTGTTAACTCAGCATCAATCTCAGTATTGATTGCTCTAAATGTACTGGTACCCGCTGTAGCGTTGTTTATAGGCTGGTTAAATACTCTAATCGGGCGGTAAGTTGATGACTCATTGGACACCCCACCAATCTCCACCCTTAGAGCCGAATCAACGTTTGAATTGCTTATTAGAATTTCACCAGTCTCTTGGATTCTAACTCTAGGTGCTGCTCCTTTTGTCATCTCTTGAAAAACCGATGAGTTCGGATTTAGATTAATCCTGTTATTTGTATCTGCCGCAGTGTTGATATTAACTTGAGAAGTTCCTCTTAAAAATGTTGCTGGGCCCCCTTGAAAGGTCGATGACCCTCCCAAAACTCTAAGACGAAACGCTGGGTCTGCAACTCCACCAATTCCCATATTTGTACTAACCGTTGCTGCTCCAACAACTCTAAGATTGTGGTCAGCGATTGGAACACCACCAATACCTACCGAGTTGTCAAATCTTGAGTCCCCATTCATTACACGAAGCTTAAGAGCTCCCGGAACATTTGGCGGGGCAGCTCCACCAATACCGACGTTGGTCATGGCGCTCAAATTTCCAGTAATATCAGCCGTACCACCGACCGTTGCGTTTCCTGAAACCTGCAAACTACCTGCCGCTGGTTCAACATTATCCGCATGACTAGTATTTGTTGTTCCTACTGCTAGTCCACCTACGACCTTCAAATTATTTCTTGAAGTGATTCCATAAAATGAGTCACCATCTGTAGTGTCTTGAAAAAGATTAATTTCTCTACAGCGACCATCCCCCGCATCAAATTTCCCTCCAAGAGAACCACAAGCTGCTGCAAGAATTCCGACATCTCCTGACTGACACGATATAATCTCATTTGCGTTATCAGTAGTAACTCTAAGCTTGAAGTTATGAACAACTATATTTGGACCGGCTGCGGTTAATTTTTGAAAGTCCTCTTGCTCTTGAGCCGTTCTGCCAGACTGCCCTGCAAAACCTTTAAGAAAAGTTATTCTGAGTAAAATAGTCCCTGTTCTTCTTACTACAGGATCTCCATTCTCATCAAAAGTGTTGATAGAAGAGAAATGACTTGGTAGTACATAATTGCTATTTGCTGGAGAAAGGGTTTCACTTGCGTATCCAAGCATGCGTATCTCAGAAACTGTAAACCCATTACTAATATTTCCAAGTATATTTCGAGGCTGGTTTGCAACACTTGACACCAAAACACGCTTTGCAGTGGATCCATCTACAATCGAGTTGAGTGTTACACCACTTGGAGAAACTGTTAATTCTCTAAAATTGTTTTCGCAAGCTTGTTTACTTCTAAGGGCAAACTCTATATCACTCAAAACCGACCCAAGCTCAAACTTCTGCTCCATCGTCCGCTGACTTTTAGCGATATTCGAAGTCATCTCCGTAATCGCAAGAGAAAGAATCCCAAGAATACCCGCGGCTACCATGACCTCAGCAAGTGAGAAACCGCCAGCTTCGTTAAGCGTTTTCCAGAGGCTTTGCTTGTTATTGGAATTCTTCATGGTACTAACCCTCATTTATGTCTAAAGCCATTTTAGCTTAAGTCTGGGCTGCAACCTCGCATTCTTGTCGGAGATCGCCTGTTGTTTCCCGCACTTAATTGAAATTTCATAGTTTATCGGTGTTTAATTGCTAGAACTTAAAAGGCAAATAGGCCTTAAAACTGACTCAAATACTTGCCAACTATGAGTGAAGTAGCTGAAAATAGAATGAATTATCCGTTTTAACTCAGGAGATTTTATGAGCTTCAACCCTGACTCTGTTTATAAGAAACCAGAGGATGTGGTCGCCCGGGCCAATCAAGATGGAACCTTCGTCGTGATGAAAATGGATGACAGCAATATCTTTTTTAAGATCGAAGGAGTGTCGACTCTGGTTTGGAAAGGACTTATCGAAGGTCAGACACCCAAAAAATTATCTGACTCAATTACGAAAGAATACAATGTATCGATTGATCAAGTGACGAAAGACATCGAGGAGTTCATCGGAAAACTCCTCGAAAAAGATTTAATTCAAAAAGTTTAGTTATCCATCAACGATTGCTCTTCAGTCTGTGCAGATTGAAGAGTTTTAGTTAAAGCTGCCACCATCTTTTTAAGCTCTGCGATTTCTTGCGCTTGCTCTGAAAGCTGTGCAGAGAGAGACTTCACGCTCTCGACCAGGATCGGAGTGAAATGAGCGTAGTTTACAGAGAGGTATCCAGCATCATCTTTCTTTACGAGTTCAGGAAATTCTTTTTCTACCGCTTGCGCGATAAAGCCAATTTGTCTTTGACTTGAAAATTTGTATTCAGGAAATTTTTCAGTTAAGTAGTCATAGCTCACGCCATCGAGTCTCATTATTTTATCGAGGCAATTTTCAAGCGACTTGAGGTCAGTTTTGAATGCGCGATCAGAACCTGCAAAGACATCGAGGTAGACACTATCATTGAGAACTTCAGATTCAATCTCTTCAAGATTAAACTCTTTAAGCCCACCAAACTTGTATTCTTTTTTCTCTGTTTTTTGATCGCTCATATCGTTTCAATCCTTTTAAGGTAATAGTGTCTATTTTAACATAACTCTGAATTGAACCTGAGACAAGCCAGAAAGTCTGTCAGGCATTTTAATTTCAGTGACTTATAAGCTGCCGTTAATCAAGTTCAAAAGCGTCACTTTCGCCTTTTGGGCAAAACCCAAACGAATATCAGGCACAAGGCCCAAATAAAAATCAGGATGAATTGGAAAATCGCTCAACTTGGGGTTTTTAAGTGATCTGGTCAAAATTGAGCCATCTAATGAGTTTCGATGCCAATAAAAATGACAAACAAGTCTTTCATTCTCTAAAAAAACAATAAGATCAAACGGCCGAAGGTCATCAATTGGCTTAAAAACTAATTTAATCTCTTGGCCAATTTTAAGTAATGGCTCCATTGAATCACTGGCAATTTTTAAAGGCAGTGCCTGATTTTGAGAGAGATATTTTTTAAAAAGCAAAAACTCTTCAAGTTTCACCATCTATAAATCCTTCAGAAAATCTTGAATGATCTGTTGATTTTTAGGGGACAGAAAAAAGCTTCTTCTTGAGGAGTTGGCAATCTTGAGTTTTGCATCTTTGAAATTTAAATCTGTCGTAGCTAAGAAAAAAATTTCTTCTTGATCAAGCCATTGATTTTTTCCTAATTTTTCCCACTCTTGATCATCCACTTTTTCCGACGACGTCTCGTGAGGATGAAAAACCAAGTGACGAGGAAAGGATCGGGGCGATTGAAAACACTCATTATACTTTAAGAAAAACTCAGCCCCGCGACTAGTGTCTGCGAAATAATCAATGTCTTCTCTTAAATAACTTAAAAGACCCATTCCCCAGTAATCGATCGCTTGGCGACGAGCAAGGGCAAGCTCTGAGCGGGAAATTTCCTTTGCTCTGAGTGGATCACGTAGATTTATGAAGTCGAGCGAAGCTACTGCAATCTCTTTAAGCGCAAACGCCCTAGCTAAACCGTAGGCCTGACCATGTTGAAAAGAAAGAGGTGTGGAGAACTTAGGAATAAAAGGAGCAGGTATTTTATAAATTCCAGCTCCACTCACCTCGTGGTGTCCGCCCCAATCGGAAATCAAACCAAACCATCCCGCCTCTTGAGCCTGCGCCAGAGACATATTGAAATCTTCTCCGTGAAAAGTAGAAAAACTCATGAGAATTTTTTGTGGGTCATCAATTTTCGGCCATTCATCTGGCGTTAATCTTGGTGTCATGACGGGAGCTTCAGTCCATTTTAAGTTTTTCATCCATTGATAGAACTCATTTTTAAAATCACCGTAAACTCTACGTCCGAGATAATCAGGACGTTCTTCGTCGAAATCCCCAATGAAACGCAAACGTGCCGGAAGAGAGAATTCCGTTTGCAAAAAGCTCACAAAAGATAAAACTCCAAGCAGGTTTTTAGATCGCGACATACGACCCGAAACGATAAATGTAAAAGGCTTTGTAAGGTCCAGAGGATTTTGGGGCCCTTGTTTTCTTACGATTGAATAGCGATCCAGAACTCCAATATGACCATGGGGAATAAAGAGCATTTTTTCTAAAACTTCTGCAACCGCACTGGAAGTTGTCAAAAGCCGCGCTTGTTCAATTGGCCAAAATTCACTTTCAAGAAATCTTCTAATGAAACTTCCAAAGAGGACTATATTTTGAATATCAGCTATTTTTGAACGATCTTGATAAAAAAGACCTGGATGGTCAGGTATCCAGAAAGATTGTCCCTTTAGAAATTCTACCGACTTCAGTTTATCCGCCAGCAATGAAAGACTTGTTAGACAGGGGTCATGGGGTGGGTGGCTTCTTAAGATTTTCATCGATTAGGCCATAAATTTTGTATTATTACAGGTCTTACAAACCTCATACAAAACCCTTTTGCCTTTTTTAAGATCATCTCGAAACTGTTTATAGTTTTCCTGATTCCAAATCTCTCTTAAATGCCTTTCCTTAATATTTCCCATTTCGTTCTTTTGAAAGAAATCTTCATAACAAGTCAGCACATTCCCCTTCAATGTCACAACGATTCCAGTCGCAGGAATATAACATGGCCTTGAAGAATAATTCTCGTTGAGAGTGGGACCTTTTTCGACTAAGCCACCACGGTTTGTGTAATGGAGTTCCGTATATTGATGATAAACCACTCGTGCTTTTTGGGACTCTGTTAGCTTTTCAAACGTTTCAGCGAAAATGAAGTCCTGAGCCGACTCGTGTTTCGTTATATAGAACTTATCAGCACCGGCCCTAACTAAAGATTCAAATTTGGCCAAAGTAAGATAGCTACCGTTGGTGAAAATAATGCTTTTTGTTTTTGGAAGAGCTTCCTTGCTTAAACTAAGAAATGATTCCAGTTGGGGCGAGAGCAGAGGCTCGTTATAAAAATGATAGTGAAGGGCCCCCATAAAATTCAGATCACTTAACTGAGAAAGGAGAAGCCTAAAGACAGATTCCTCCATATGACCTTGCTCGATTCTTTTAAAATCAGCATTCGGACAATAACTGCAAGCCTTATTGCAACTACTATTAATTTCAACCTCAACGGTCATAAAGAGATTATTCACATTTTCACCTATTCCCATAGTTTACCACCCACCCAGCATTCAAGCCAAGGGAGACTTTGCGTTTAGGCCAATCGGGTTTATGATAGAGCATGGAATTAAGCCAGCTTAGGGCCGTCGAAATTGAGATTAACTCCCATTGCAATAAGGCCTGCAGCTATTGTCCAAACTCTATTGGTGAGCGAGTTGAGCAGGGCTCAATGAAGCCCACTCTCTTTAAAAGAATTATTGACCAATTAGTAGAGATTAAGTTTTCGGGTCGAATCTCTTTTGACTTTTACAACGAGCCATTGCTGTGTAGGGACTTAGATCTATTCGTTAGTTTGACAAGAGAGAAACTTCCGAGCTCAGAAATTCATCTCTATTCAAATGGTTCATTATTATCAACTGAACGATTTCTAAAATTGTACCATCTTGGAATAGCAAAATTCATTATCACAAAACATGAAGACTATTTTAAAGATGAGACTAAAAAATATCTTTTTGATCAAACATACCAAGACTTGAGTGAAGAACTAAAAAAAATTGTTCTTTTTAGAACTCACGATGATCTCCATTTAACAAATCGAGGGGGAGCGCTCGAGCATATTAAAAGCCACAGGCTAGATATATCCTCTCAACCTTGCTTCATTCCCAACTTCATGCTGAGTATTTCAGTCCTTGGAAATATCATTCCGTGCTTTGAGGACTATTTTCAAAAAAACTCGATGGGCAATATTCAAGAGGAAGATCTCGATACTATATGGAACAAGCCCGTTTACAAAAAAATGCGTAATGCTTTAATGCTTGGGGCTCGTAATAAATTTGACGTTTGTTCGAAGTGTAATCGCTTAGAGGTTAGACCTCCCGTTTGACACGGGAGCGAGAGATAGAGATAATTTACACTTAAGTTTTTGAAAGGATTCTTCATTGTCATTAAATCAACATGACTTAGTACTTATTAAAAAAAAGCAACGCTCAGACTGGGTGAGTTGTCAGTCTATCACTGAAAACCTCTATCAACTTTATAGCAATCATTATGGCAAAAGCCATATCAAGGTTTTTACAGTTGAGCCCGAACAGAACCCCTATCAGCTCTACCAAATTGCAAAAGAGATCTTAAAGGTTAAGCCGAAAAAAATTGTCTGGGTAGACCATCAACCCCACCCTCATGAATTAATTAGAATCATCCATGGACTGATAGAAAAAAGTTTAACTCGCCTCGAGTATCCTCAACTGCTTTTCCACCTATTTGGCGACTTCACATTGCAAGCTCCCCAATGGTTGTCCATTCATGAAATACTGAAAAATTTCTCGGTCAAATTTCTAGTGGCTTCTCATGCTCAAAAAGGTCTTTTAGATCATTTTTTAGCACCAACAGACCGCAGTACGGTCTTACCTTTTCCAGTCAATGAAACAGCATTTTATTTTTCAGAAATCGAAAGACAGGAATTCCGCCAGAAGCATCAAATAGAAGATCAAACACCTGCTCTTCTTTATACTGGTCGTCTCTCTCGACAAAAAAACATTATTGAGCTCATTCAAAATTTTTTAGCGATTAAGGCCCATTTACCATCTGGAACGAAACTGTTTATAGCGGGAGATTTCGACGATCTCAATATTCCATTTTTGGGGCTCACCGGTAAACTTGGAAGTTTCCAAAAGAACTGGTTAAAAGTAATGCCATCGCACTCAACAGGTGAAATTGTCTATCTAGGTAACCTCGATAGCGAAATGCTTAGAATGGCCTATAACGGCTGTGATCTTTTTTGCAGTATGAGTACACATAATGACGAAGATTTTGGAATGTCTCCTGCCGAAGCAGCAATGACAGGAATGCCTCTTCTCCTTTCAAGATGGGGAGGGTACCAATCATTTAAAGAATATTTAAAGGATTCATGCAACCTTGTTGAGATTGACGATGCTCTCTTGCGCCTCTCTCCTCGCTCAATCGATCTACAAAAGAAGATTCTCTTTTCTCTACAAAGTCTTCCCCTTTCTGATGCCGAAAGACATAATCAAATGGCCCTTGCCCAGAAGTCTCTAAGTCTTACGAATTTAACAAAAGAACTTTCTGTTGCCGATGAATCAAGAGGGCATGAGAAATTTTCTGGTTTTCTTTATGAACTCGATAAACTTGCCAACGCTTTCACCATGAATCCAAGGGCCCCGTTTAGAGATAAGCGTGGTGGTTTTAATGAGCATTATTTTAAAGTTTATCAAGCCTACTTTAATGCCCCGGGGTTAAAATGAGCACAAGTTTTAGGGCCTCCGATGATGAGATTCTTCAGTGCTACCAATCAGAGCGTTGGGGAAGAGACGATAGCTTAGTCGAGTACCTGCAGTTTATGCTCTCTCCTCATGGATTGGATTATGTTTCACCAGTCAATGCTCTTTTTCTTTATAAGTTAAAAGAGCTTCAGCAACTAAGTTATTTCAAAAATGTCTTCGTCCGCGACGGTGCCTTACTGTTGTTTAAATTTTTCATCCAAAACCCAAGACCTGAAAGACTAAAAACGAACCTTATTATTTCAGAGAAATTATGTTTTCTTGTTCCTGAGGCTTGGAGCGCTCAAACGTATTTTTACCGCCCTTATACTTCTCGTGTGGAAAAACTTCAGATTGTTCTTCTTCATGGAATTATGCATGAGCATAATATTAGCGATAAAAACTTCGATCAAAAAATCAATCAGCTCAAGTCTCTGTATCCAAATTCCCGTTTTGTTGGGTTATTGAATTTTCCCTTTCCTGAGACACAAGAAGAACTTTGGAAATGGAACCAATTTCATACTCAATTTTATCGCAAACTACTTAGATTATTTCCTGATTTTCAATTTATGAACTGGAATGAAGTTCAAAAATTGCCCGCGAGCCATCTTGCTCTTTGTGATATCGGACACGGTGAATTTTGGTATAGCGATAGCTATCTCGGTCATTATTTCCTTCAAAAAGGTTCTTCACTTATAACCAACACAGCAACGCTTGATAACTCAAAGATCATTGAAAAAATTGATTTTTCGTCTTTCCATGGCGTTTCAATTCATCAACATCGTACAGAGAAAAGCCTGGGTCTTGGGAAACAGTTCTACCAAGACTACGAAGAAGCAAAAGATCTTATCTTTAAAAATGAAAGTGAGTTTCCTAAATTGATTGCAGAATCTCGTTTTATCCAACCGACTAGCCGCGAGCTGATGAGCTTTATGGCCCAGACACTTGAGCGAGCGATTGAATAAAGCAAAGCTCCTTTCACCTATTCGGCAGCTGCTTCTTAGAATCCCTCAAAAAATAACGAGGCTTCCTTATGAGTGGTGTTACCAATTAGTGAAGAAGCAACTTGAAAGAGATTATCCTGCATTATGGGCCCGAAACAGCTTTCAATCCAATAATCTAGTTTTTCTTTTAAGTGATCTTGATCTAACGCTCATTTCTCATCAACCTCTAGACCATATTCAAAAAAAGAAATTGAAAACTCTACTCAAGTGGACGAAACGAAAATTTCCACTACTGGGAGAACTCAATATCTATGACCAAAAATTCTTTCATCAAATGCTCTCTTTTGCTAATCCAATAGAGCTTAAAAGAGACCCAGAACTGATTAAGTACTTTCAATTAAATCCGGAGGGTCCATCAACACTTCAAAGGACCTCCTTTCTGTGCCAAATGTTCCTCTTTGATCGCCACCAGCTTCGGACTCAGCCCAATTTACGTCTAAAAAAATGGCAGCATCATTTTTCCTTAACCGATAATCCCCTTGATAGAGATGAGTTGAATCATTCAAGTTTTCTAAATCATTTTATTAGCAATTTTGGCGCTGAATATTTTGATCAAAAAAAGACCTTAACATTTTTTAAGTGTCTGCTTCATGAGGATTTAGGAAGTTTGAGTTCGAGGGAGTTATTGATTTTTTATCCACAATGGTGGGTTTCTTTAAACATCGCTGATAATGATGTGATGGAAGACATAGACAGTTTTTCTTTAACGAACCAAGAGATCGAAATCATCGCAGAACATCTCAACTGGGAAATTTGGGGTCTTTACTCTCAGCTAAGTCTAGAAGAAAACACTTCTGATTACCTACTCCATTTGGCAAAGCTTCTTACACTCTGCTCAGTTTTAAAACTTAATAAACAAGAAACAGGCCTATTGAATATTCAAAAAATCATTCTAGAGCAGGAATAATCCAAGTCTAAGTTGATCAAAAAAAGAAAGTTCAAGAGGCAAGCGGGCCCAATAATGCTTGGCCTTAATTGAGAATTTTTCTTTTTTTCTCTGTTTATTCCATTTCAAAAGAACAATTTCCGTTCCTTTGCTCTTTAAAAAAAGGGCGTAGTTGATTTGCTCTCCGTCCCAGTAGGAAAGAAGATCGTATTTTTTCAGTTTATCCACAGGAACGAGATTATCTTTGTGATAATAGAAAAGATGTCCCCTTTCAAATAAAGGAACTAAGTCATAAGTCATGATTTTTAAGCAAACATTTCCTTCAAGGCGAAGAATCATTTGCGTAAAAAAGAAGTTAAATTCATCACAACTAGCGCTAAGTCTTCTAGGATTGGTCGATACCGGCTTTAATTTGCTAATTTCATCTGTGGGCATATACAATAAAGTATTATGAACCGCGACGATAAAGTCAAAGCCATCCAGTCTGTTTCTCCTTCCTTTTGTTTAGCAAAATGGTTGCAGGTGACTATTGACCTTGCTCATGGAACAAATCACAGTTGCCATCATCCCGCTCGACATAAAATCCCTCTCGAAGAAATCGCTCAGGACCCGTCTGCACTCCATAATACTTTATTCAAGAAAGCTCGACGTCAGGAAATGCTCGCAGGCATTAGACCAAGTGAATGTGAATACTGTTGGAAAATTGAAGATGCTAAAGGCACCCACTACTCTGACCGTCTCGTTAAATCCCTTGATGACTGGGCTTTTCCTTATCTCGAAAAAATCAAAACCATGCCGCCAAGTCTGTCATTGAATCCAACTTATGTGGAAGTAATGTTCGATAAAGCCTGCCACTTCAGTTGTAGCTATTGCATGGCAGATATCAGCAGTAAAATTGAAGCCGAGATGTCGGAGTTTGGGCCGTACCCAATGAAAAATAACTCTCACAGGCTTCTGACTGAAAAAACAAAATGGAAAACACCAGACGACAATCCTTATATCCAAGCTTTCTGGAAATGGTTTCCTGATCTAATCAAAGACCTTAAAGTTTTTCGGATTACTGGCGGTGAACCTCTTCTCAGTAAAAACACTTTTAAGTTTATCGACAAGCTCGCCGACTACTCTAAACCTGATCTCACTCTAGCAATTAACTCCAACCTCGGCGTTTCGAGAGAGATTCTCCAAAATTTTTGCTTAAAGATGGAAGGTCTTAAAACTCAAGGCAAAATTGGCGCATTCGAACTCTATACCAGTGTTGACACCTATGGTGCTCAAGCGGAGTTTATTCGAGCAGGCCTTAATTTTGATCATTATCTGGAAAACCTTGAGTTTTTCTGTCAACAGGATTCTGTTTCGAGAGTGATTTTGATGGGAACGTTCTCGTTACTTTCTATTCCGAATTTTCATCTATTACTTAAAAAAGTTTATGAACTAAAACAAATTTATCCTAAATTGATTTTAGACCTGTCATACTTAAAAGAACCCGAATATTTAAGAGCGAACCTCGCGAATCAACAATTAAAAGAAAAGCTCAATGAAGACTTGCAGCTTATGCAGTCACTCCATGAAAAGAAAACAGGAAAAGGTTTCAGCGACCATGAGATTAATAAGTTCAAAAGAATTTGCCATTGGGTTTATGAAAACGTCGACAATGATTATCTAATGACTCACAAAGGAGATTTCAGCATTTTTGTCGATGAATATTCAAGACGAAAAGGATTTGATTTTCATCAAGTCTTTCCGGAGTTACAATCATTCTATGCAGAAGCAAGAAAAATGGCGCTCTTTAATTCAAAAATCTAAATTTACATTCATAAGTTTAGTAATTGCCTTAATTATTATTGAAATTTTTTGGGGAAAAATTGATCTCCAACGAGACACACTCAAATCACTCCTTGGACAAATTGATCAACCAATTGTTCTCGATAATGCGTACGATAGTCCCATCTCACTTGGTCCAATTTATTGCACCCTCAACGCTGAAGGAGAGATTGTTCAATTTCAAGATGAAAATAAAATTTTGATCGGACAGATGAAGTCGCAAAAATTGAGTCCAATTTTTCAAGGATCTTATATTCTAAACAAAGATCTTTTTCGTCTCGAAACTAAACTGAAGCCTTTTAACACCCATCGTAAAGATGTCAATATTATGGTTAGAATTAGCGATCTCAATTCATCAGGCGAGATACAAGGTCTCTTTGCAGGTCGTGAGTTTCGCCAAGAATGGTGCAAGTTTCATTGAATGATTAAAAAGCCAACTTGGTTTGTTTTGTCAGTACTAATAGACCATGTTCTGCACTAAAGCTTAAGTCTAAGCAAAGACCTTTGGTCAACACGATACTCTCTTGGCCTTTGAGATATAAACACTTGCTCTGCTTTAATTCGACTAGCGAATCATCGCTTGCTCCCACTAAACAGAGGGTGTGTGATCCTTTAGGAAACCCCTCAAGGGATGAAACACCAATCGCCGTTGTCCCTTTAGTTTTTGCTCCCACAGGAACAAGCTGGATCGGTGCATTTTCAAATCTTAAGTCTTCCCATTTTGAAACTCGCTGTTCATTACTTCGGACAAAGAAGCCTTCACTTGAAGTTGCACTTTGAGAAAGATCTCTCTCTGAAACGATTTTGTCATTCTGTAAAAGTTTTAGTCTTTGAATTCTCATAAAATGTGAGAGCTTTTTTTTATAATCAAGATTCGACAGTTTTGGATCTCTCTGAAGCTTTGCCAAGGGCAAATATCCTAACCCTAGCCGTCTATCCAAAGGATCTAAACCCCGCCCTTTTAAAAAGGTCTCAAATTTTTCTTTTTTTTCTGAATTTAAATGATGAACGCCAAAGAAAATATCAAACTCTCCAGTCAACACATTTAAGGGACGTATGGCATCGACAAAAATTTCTTCATCTTTGTCGAGAAAAACTTCCCACCAAGTTTTTCCCACTAAGCTGTAATGAGCAACCATATCTCCAAAGTCATTGTCGAGAGTGAAGGAGTCATAAAAATCTTCTGGCATTTTATGGCGAGTTATACCTTGAACTTCACTGACGATCGCAGAAAAAGTCTGACTGCGCTCTTTGGGGCTCATCGCCCTTTCTCTATGATAAGCCTCCATATCATGAACGGCATGATTTAAGCGCTCAATTGCATTCTGGATGAAGGCAGAGGATTCCAAGAAAATTTCGCTTTTATGGGTAATGCTTCCATAGAGGACTTCAAAATGGTGATGAATAATATTTGAGAATTCCTGAGTGAACTCTCCACCTGCTCGCTCATGAATAAAATATTTCCCACAACGATTGATATCATCAATGGCCTGATTCAGCTCTTTTGCTAAATACACGCCGTCTTTATGGCCATCAATAAATCCCGAAAAACGAGCGTAATAGGGCCACGAACTATTGAGCAGTGCCTTGAAAGATTTTAGCCAAAAATACGACGGGAGATGATCAATAAGATTCCATCTTAAACTCAGTGTCTCATCATGATTTTTATGATGAGCGAAATCAATTTCAATAATCCATTCGTTACTAATCTTCATAGCAAATAATGATAACATCCTGAGTAGAGATCGTTTAGAATAGAGTAACTGAACAAGAAGATTTAGGAAAGGTAACCGATGAAAAGCCTCGGGATTTTTTGGCGCCAAGTGAGACTACTCACCTATGCCAACTTAAAATCACGCTATCGCAAAACATTCGCAGGTTTCATTTGGGTAGTAGCAAGTCCTATCGTTATTTATTATATCCAATCGCTTGTTTTTAAAAAATTTCTTAAACTCGATATCCCCGATTACTCATTATTCTTGCTTGGCGGCTTATTGCCCTGGATCTTTATAACAGGCACACTCGAAATGTGTACCCCGATATTTACAACCAGGGCCGAGCTGTTGAAAAGTTTTAGACTCTCGCCCTATGTTCTTATTCTGTCGCAAATCTTTGATAATTTTCTCAATTTCTTATTGGCTTTCCTCTTATTGCTTATCCCTATGTCACTCCTTCAGGGAAAATACTCTCTCGGCACCGCCTTCCTGCCATTGGCCATGCTTCAGCTGGTAATTGGTGTCACTGGGATCGCGTCTTTGTTTGCACTGATGCAAGTTTTTTTGCGTGATATTCGCTATATTCTACCATTCATCACAAATGTTCTCTTTTTTCTTACACCTATTTTTTACCCCATTGAGATTGTGCCTGAGCAGTACCGAGTCTTTATTGAGGCCAATCCCTTTTATCTCATGATTTCCCCGTTCAGACTCTGTATTCATCAATTTGAAATCAATAGTTTTTTTATGGCGCTCTTTAAAGGTAGCCTTGTTTCATTTTCATTTTTAGCGATGAGCTATTATGCTTGGAAAAGGAGGATGAATGAATTCTACCTCTACCTCTGATTTGATTTTGGATATTAAAAATCTCTCGCTCTCATTTAAAATTGAGTATTTTAAACATGACGGCTTGAGAGATCATTTTATCAGTATGCTCAAAAACCCTATCGTTAAACTTTTACAAAAATCCGACCGGCTAAAAGTTCTTGATGAGATATCCCTACAAGTGAGAAAAGGAGAGCGCCTTGGAATTATTGGCGTCAATGGAGCTGGAAAAACGACTCTCTGTCGTTGTATTAATGAAATGATCTATCCAGATTACGGATCAATCAAAGTCAATGGGACCAAACGGGCTATCTTCAACTCTGCCATAGGAATTCTTCCTGAGCTGACAGGGAGAGAAAACGCGGAACTATTAGCAGCTATTCTTTATCCTGAACTTTCAACTCGTGAGCTTGAGGAAATACTGGCGGATTCTATTGAATTCAGTGAACTTGGCCATTTTATCGATACACCTTACAAGAACTTCAGCAAAGGAATGCAAGCAAGGCTGTGCTTATCTTTGATTTCTGCAAAGGGTTGTGACTTGCTCATTCTCGATGAAGTCTACGATGGTGCTGATGAATTTTTCCGTCGCAAGATAGTGGACAGAATTCACCGCCTCATCTCTAGTTCCGGGGCCGTGATCCTAGTTTCACATAACCCTGAACAAATTCTCTCAAGCTGCAATCGTCTAGTGCTTCTTAATAACGCTAAGATTGAGTTTGATGGCGCGGTTGAAGAAGGAATGAGCGTCTACAGAAACCTCATGACTGTTGAAAGGAAATCATTATGAATTTTAAAATAGATAAGTTTCCCTTCAATTTGATTATTTGCTTATTACTAAGTTATTTATTTTTTGCTCCAGCTCTTTTCTTTCCCATTTTTATTTTTGATGATCATTTTCATATTTTCCAGAATCCTTTTGTCATCAATCCAAGTTTTTCGAATTTTCTTCATGTATGGCTTGAGTCTAGAACTCCAGTTATTTTTAATCTCTGGCAAACCATCTCTTTAGTTTTTGGAACTGAATCACCTGTTCCCTTTAGGGCCCTCAATATAATTGTTCATGGGTTAAATGCAGCGCTAGTCCTGAAGATCTCTCTCCTTCTTCTTCATAAAAAATCACTTCAATATGCTCAATTTGCTTCCTGGTCGATTACTGCAATTTTTCTCATCCACCCGATTCAAGTAGAAAGTATTGTTTGGATTTCATCTTTTAAAGGTACTGCCGCAAGCTTTATGGCCCTTCTTGCACTTTATTATATTCTCGCTCAAAAAAAGCTGGATGATCCTGAAGTTGATGACGATCCCTTCGGGATTCTTATACTAGTCCTATTTGTGGTTGGCCTGCTAATTAAGCCTTCAATTGCACCTATGGCAATCGTGCTTCCTCTTGTTGATTATCTCCACCACCAACGGGCACTTAAAACAATTTTTAAAAAATACAGCGCTATGATCATTACTTCCATCTTGGTAGGTCTAGTTTTTCAAAAGCACTTACTCACAACCGATTACCAAGTCATCACAACCATTCAAAAAACTCAAATCACTTTTCTTTCATTCTTTGTTTATTTAAAAAATATTATCTTTCCTTTTCAACTCGCTTTCAGTTATAACCTCACTCCTCTGGAGATCCTCAAGCTTTTATCGAATCTTAAAAACAGTATCGCCCTAAGTCTGTTTTATCTTATTCTTGGCTTTTGCTTTGCCTTTGCTCTACGTAAATCAGCACAAAAAAACCTCTTAATCCTTTCTGGGGCAAGCTTTTTTTTACTCTTTCTGCCAACCTCAGGTTTTATTCCCTTTGATTTTCAGAATATCTCAACGGTTGCTGACCGTTACGCGTATTTACCTCTGGTCTTTTTCTGCCTTTTTCTTTTTTCTCTTTTTGATGAGTTGATTGATTTAAAAAAATTACAAAAAATATTACCAGCTCTCCTCATTATTTTAGCCATTCTCAACTTCAATCAAATTAGGCTTTGGTCAAATAACGAATCCATCTTACTCTCAGGCCAAAATCCTAAATATCTACCTATTTCAATCTTGCTGCCACTAACCCAAGCAAAAATTTTAGAAGGAGATGAAAATGCCGCCAGAAATTATGCTGAACAAGCTTTCAAGATTTCTCCCGAAAATTCTGCCTCGCTGATTTTAAGAAAAACTCTTTTAAGTTCTGATCTTCATCAATATCTTATGACTGCACTCATGCTTGAAAATAACTCACAATACTTAGCTCAGATTGATCCCTTTGAGATTGGCCAACTATACGAGCGACTGAATTTATTTTTGCTAGCAGATCGTTTCTATAAAAGAAGCTTGCTTACAACCAAAGATCCTGCAAATCGTCAAAAGATTGAGCAGCGACTTACTCGTCAAAAATATATCCATATAATGATGTCTTATGTCGGCATGATCCAATTTCATTTTGATCAAGGCGACGGCGTAAAGGGACGACAACTTATTCAGGAATTTAAGGCACTTGACCTACCCCCTGAGTATCATTTTTATATAGATCAGCTTAACTCCTGGCTTCGATAGAGCCTAGTCAAAAGCCCTTTAGCTCGCTAAGATCGGCTGAAGTTTTCAACGGAGTCAGTGATGCCTTTTAAGTATGTTTTTTTTTCCATGGCGATCGTTCTCATTTTGCTCTTTGTGTTCAGCCACTTTTTTCGCAAGAAAGAAATCTCTCTTTCTAAAGTTGAAGCCGACTATTTCACCGTTTTACGAAATTATCAAACTGCGCCCACTCCTGAACTTCTCAACCAAGCCAAGTCTTTAGCCGAAACCTATGGACAACTCAAGGGATTAAGCACTCCTGAAATTGAACAAATGATCAAGAGAGATTTTCGAGAAGTATGATTCAACGCTTTTTTCTTCTCCTCTTATTTAAATGCTTAAGTTTTTCATACCGATTTCAGATTCTTGATTTAGACTCGACTCAGACAAGTCAGAAGAATTTTATCTTCGCTTTTTTTCACCAAAACCTATTCGCAACAATTGCAGGATTTAGTGATAGAAAAAATCCTTTTGCGATTATTGTCAGCCCATCAAATGACGGAGATATCGTTGCTCAAATTCTCGAAAAACTTGGGCATCAATTAGTACGCGGAAGCTCCTCCAGAAAGGGCGCTCAAGCACTGATGGGAATGGTTCGCCTTTTAAATAAAGGCTACCCAGGGGCCATCACAGTTGATGGTCCTAGAGGACCACTTCACAAAGTGAAGCCTGGAGTTTTTCAACTCGCTAAACTCTCACAAGTTGAAATCATTCCTGTCTGCTGTTATCCACAACAGTGCTGGACGATTAAAAAATCTTGGGATCAATTTCGTGTTCCGAAGCCATTTACAAAAATTCTTTGCGTCAAAGGGACCAGAATCAAAGTCGACTCTTCCGATACGTTATCAGAACTGCCCAATATCCTTGAAGAGCGTCTGAAAGCCCTAGAACACCATGCGAAAGACGTATTACAAAACGCATAACCTTCAAGTTTCTGTTTGTTTTTCTAGTATTTCATTGAAAGAATGGGCTTTCTCACTAGAATACTAACTTATCATCTATGCCAATCAATCTTATATAGGAGAATTTTATGGCCGAAAAAGAAATGCTACTTGTCAGCTCAAAAACAAAAGACGCCATCAAGGCTTCAGGCTTAAACGTTGCTGGTGACGCTCTTGAAGTGCTTAATGAAAAAGTTCACGCAATGGTAAAAGAAGCTCAAGCTCGTTGCGAAGCCAATGGCCGCAAAACTGTTAGAGGCACTGACTTCTAATTTGATTTTTCTATGGGTCCTCAAATCAACGAGGGCCCTCTTGAGAGATAATCCCCATGATAAAAAAACTCCTCATACTTTTGCTTGTTGTTGCCTGTAATGCTCCTGAGCCAACTGGTCTTGGAACATCGATACGCAGTATAGAGGGAAAAAATCAAGCGGCCCTCTCACCTTGCCCGAGCACACCAAATTGCTACACAAGCTTTCTTCACAATGGACAAAATGAAAGTCAGACAGGGACTCCGATTCCTGTACTAGGGAATAAAACTGAAGCGAAGGAAGCCATGCTCAGATATCTGATGCAAGATAAAGCGACACTAGTAAGGCAAACCGATAGCTATATTTATGCAACATACACGTCGGCGATTTTTAAATTTGTTGATGATGTTGAGCTTCACTTTCCGAACGATCAATTTATTCACTTTCGTTCCGCCTCACGTGTTGGGCGTTCTGATTTAGGAGTGAATAAAAAAAGAATTGAAGGCTTAAGATTTCGCTATCTTCAAAGAGAGTAAGTTACTTAGAAACTCCACCCTTCCAAGGTAATAAACTAATATAAGCTGCGAGATCTTTAAAATCGTTTTCATTAAGCGGTCTTAAGAAAGGATTCATAACAGCATTGACTCGTCTTCCTTCCTTCATGTCTTTAAGAGAAGAAATAATATACCACTCGTGCTGACCACCGATGGCCGGTGAATTTTGTGATAGACGTCCTTCACCTGCGCGCCCGTGACACACAATACATTTTTGATAAAGTTCATGACCATTCACAAGTTGCGGAGTCGTTAAAGCAACAAGCTCAACTGGAGCCGCTTCAACAATTTCTTCTTCTACTGGATTCAAAATCGCTAAACGCTTTGCTTCGAGCTCCGCTAATTCAGCAAGACGTGTTTCGTGCTCGACTTTAGCGTTTTCAAAACTAAAACGTTCGTTGCTTACGGGAAGCGACTTGTATTGCGTGAGAAAAAGGACACCGGACATAGCGATAAGAACACCGATGAAAGTCACCAATTTGGTCATTAGAGCACCTGCTGAGGGAATGACGAGTCGCCAAAATGTTTGCTAAACTGTCAAAAGTATACAAGCACGCTTGAAAATTGTAAACGATTTGCAGTCGACTGTTTAAGAGAACGTCTAGCTTGATGCGCTCTGCTTCAGGATAGCCCGTGCCTCATCAAGTGAACGGATTTCCTTAATCAACGTGCGATGAATTGGACTCAAGAAGCCTTGATCGACACAGTGATCGAGATGACTTAGAAGATGATCATAAAATCCGCTGATGTTATAAACAAAACATGGTTTCTCGTGATATTTGAGTTGCGCCCAAGTGACGATCTCACAAAGTTCATCAAGTGTTCCCATCCCGCCAGGCAGAGCGATAAATAAATCCGACTCATCATACATGATCTGCTTTCTCTGGTGCATAGTGTCCACTACCTGCAACTCAGACAAATTCGGATGGGCGACTTCCCAATCGACCAAAGACTGAGGCATCACTCCCACCACGCGGCCCCCGTTTTCCAGCACAACATCGGCGATTTTTCCCATCACACCGACAGAGGCCCCGCCATAAACTAAGTCGCATTTTTCTTGCACCAGCATTTCGCCGAAGACTTGAGCCTGCTGAAGATATTCGTCTCCCTTGCCAGCTGCCGAACCACAAAAAATACAGACTCTTAAATTCATGATTTATTCCTTTAATTGTTCCCAATCATCAAAAAGATCAACTGAAGCAAGCTTAAAATAAAAAAAGTACTCTTGATTTCCTTTTTTTCCAACCACGGTGCAGCGACTGACTTTCGTGACAATAAGGTCTCGCTCTCGACACCAATTGCTGAGATCCTTAAGCATTTTCAAATGTAGCTCTCGATCTTTCACGACGCCATCATTGCCAATGTATTGCGGCCCAACTTCAAACTGAGGTTTTACAAGACAAACGATTTCCCCTGTGGGCTTCACTAAACTTTTAATAGAATCCAAAGTCAATCTAAGAGAAATAAACGAGAGGTCGACAACGGCCATATCAACTAATTCTCCAAGATCAATTTTTTCTCGGATATTGATTCCTTCTAAATTCACGACCCGTGGATCTGATCTCAGACTTGCGGCCAGTTGATCGCGACCGACATCGATGGCGAAAACTTTTTCAGCACCAAGGCTCAGGGCATATTCCGTAAAGCCTCCGGTTGAAGCGCCGACGTCAGCAAGAATTTTATTTGAAAATGAAAGATGGAAGTCTGCAGCTGCGGACTCAAGTTTATGGGCGCCTCTTCCAACGTAATGAATGTTTTTATCAATGGTGATTTGTTCTTCTGAAATTTTTTCTGAGGCTTTGAGAATCTTTTTTTGATTTTGGTAAACCACACCTTCTTCAATCAAGAGAGCCGCTTTAGAGCGAGTTGCGACAAGGCCTAGCTTCACGAGAACTTTATCGGCCCTCTCTTTCATTTTAGAGCCAAGGCTTTACGCGAATTTCAACAATTTGATCGATATCATCAGAGAAAGTGAAACTAAACTCTTCTCCGAGATAGGCGCGTTTATCAAGGTCTTCAAAATTCAACCAAAGCTTTCTTTGCGGTCCCCAAAGACCACCGAGCAGGCGAACATGACTTGAAGGTCCGATCACTTCCGACCAGTCTTCGACAAATTCAGCACCAATTTCCACACGAATGCCATTTCGCATTTCGAGGACTCGCAGTTCTTTGCCCACAATCCGCTCAGAGGATTGCAGCTCGCTAGTTAAAATTAAATCCTTATCGATACCCTTTTTATGTGTGATAAAAATATCTAAAGAAACCTGCGAGTAGGCTTCACTTAAAAAGAATAACTGACTTAAGAAAATGAGGGCGAAAACTTTCATTTTCGTATTTTAAGGCCTGACTTCACAGAGAGCAAGGAGAATGAAGTTGATTGATGGGAGATTGCAGTACAGGAAATCGTGGCTGAGTTTTTTTTGGGTCTTGATCTTTGGGGTCTTTTTAACAGGGCTAATGCCTGGTAACGAATTTCCCGTCGCTCCACCAATCCCTCACCTAGATAAAATGGCCCATTTTTTGATTTATTTGCTTTTAGCTTTCGTGCTAGAGCAGATTTTTATTGCAAAACCCAAGGCACTTTTCATAAAAGCCTTCGCGGTGGGCTTGATCATTGAAATTCTGCAAATACAAATTCCTTTCCGTTCTTTTGAGGTCGCCGATTTGCTGGCCAATGCGCTCGGTGCTTTCACTGGCATTTTGCTTTCAGCTCGAGTTTTCCCAGAAAGTTTTTTAAATTTTGATCGGCGTTTGAGTGGTTTGAAAAAGACCTGAGAACACCTGTTCTGTGCCACCGACCAATTCGAAGCTCCCCTCTTTTTTTGAGGCACGAAGCTCTCCACCTGGAGCGAGTAAAATCAGCTCCGACGCGGAATTCGTTTTCCATAAATGATGGGCGACGGCCATCGCCCCAGTTCCGCAGGCCAAAGTTTCATCTTCTACTCCGCGCTCGAAAGTTCGCATTCTAAACGTATTGCCCTCGACATGAGAGAAAATATTGATATTCACTCCACCTGTAAAGCGAGGATGATGGCGCAAGCGAGAGGCAAAACTCAAAAGCGGTGCCGTTTGTAAATCCCCGCTCCACTCCAAACAAAGATGGGGCACGCCCGTATTGATATAGCTTGAACTCTTCACTTCTTTTGGCAGGTCCAAATCCTGCAATTCAAAAATGTCTTGATCGAATTTTTCATTCATCTCTAAAGCAATCAAACCCGATGGATGGAGAGAGCCGCGATAGACCGCTTGAGAAGTTTCAAAGACCGCTTGAGTTTTGCCGGGATTCAAACTTAAAAAATGTTTCACTAAAGCTCGCGCCCCGTTACCACACATACCGACTTCGTTGCCGTCGGCGTTTAAGTAAATCATTTTGAAATCATATTGTGTTGAAGGTGCCAAAAAAAGCACGCCATCTGCCCCTACGCCAAATCGACGATGGCAAACACCAGACCAAGTGAAGGGACTTGGGTCAAAAGGAGCGCCTTCGATTAAAACGAAATCGTTTCCGAGACTTGAGTACTTAAAAAAGGGCCATGGCTTAGTTATTCTGCTTTGCAAAATTCAGTTCCTTGATTGTCAAGACTTCAAGGAAAAGATATAACAGTCTTTCACATTTGACTAATGTGGGACCATAGCTCAGTTGGTTAGAGCTTCCGGCTCATAACCGGGTGGTCGTAGGTTCAAGTCCTACTGGTCCCACCATTTAAAAACTTAGCCTGCCAATCCTTGGTTAGTTTATAATTGCTAAATGCAACTCCTAAACACTCAAAGAGCTTACTTAAGACCATTTCGCCAAACTGACTACGCTGATCTTTTTCAATTGGTTTCAAATCCTGAAGTGATGAAACACACTGGCTTTCGAGTTCCGCTCACTGAAACAAAAACCCAAGAACTCTTACAGAAATGGATTATTGAGGGCAGTCAAAAACTCGGTGTCTGGGCGGCTATTCAAAAAGAAGACGATCAATTTATCGGCTGGTTCATGCTTAAGATCACAAACACAGAATTTCCAGAAATAGGCTTTATGCTTGATCAGAGCAAGTGGAATAAAGGTTTCGGCACGGAACTCAGTCGCGCCCTCCTTAATTATGGGCTGAAGAATTTAGGCTTTAAAAAGATTATTGCGACTGTTGATCGGGATAATAGAGCTAGTCTCTGTGTACTCGAAAAGATTGGAATGACAGGCGCAAAAGACAAGAACACGCTAGAAATGACAATTCAATATGAAATTATAATCTAAACCTTCACCTTATCACCACTTGCCCTCAATCCCCAAAGCTCCTAAACTAAAAGAATGAAAATTCTTGTGCTTATTTCATTGGTATTTGGACTTCTGCTTGCGCTAACTCGCAACCCAACAACACCGATGAATATCCAATTCACACCTATTCTCTTGGATGATCAGTACTGCCATTATGACGGATTCACCACTAGTTATCTTGAAGTCAGTGGCCAAAAGATCATTTCATATTTTAAGAGTCGCTTGACGACGGGCTTTCCCGATTGGATTCAGTTTGAAGAACTGCATATACATCAAAAACAAGACGAGATTTTTCTCGCTAACAAATTTATTCCTTCCTCTTCAGAATCGACGTGGAACAAACTGATCCCGCTTAAAGTTTCCCCCACTGGAGTGTTGCAATCCTTTAGCTATTTAGGGGAATTTTACTCCCTCGATTTCTGTGGACTGGAAAACCCCTCATGAACTTTATCTTGAGCTTAGGTTTTTTAATCACTATTTATTGGCAATACCAAATCTTCCAAAAGAACGAGGGTCTAATTACAGAGCTTCAACAGAATTTGATTCACCAAGAAGCGATCAAACTCAATCTTCGCCAAGCTCTGACTCTCAATTTCTTTGAAGAAAAAGAAATGTTGAAGTCAGTTGATAAGATTTATAAGTTTCCTCGCGCCTTAAAATTCTGCTCACTTGATGATGATGACGCTGATCGAACAGAATTGAGTTTTTTCGCCAATCGTGACTTCATTGAAGTCAATCAAGCAGGCGTTGTATTAAGAGAAGGACAATACTTCGCAAATGATGAAAGCCTCATTTTATTGAGCAACCGCCATTTTGATCTTTATTCCCATATTCAAAAAATTGTTATTTATGATCATGATCAAGAGGGTCTTCCACTCTCTCTAAATGATTATCATGTCAGAGATGAGCCTTGTTTCAGTCAAAAAAATCCTAGTCCATCACTTTGAAAAAATCAGGAAAGGATTTTTTCACATGTTCAGCACCATGAATCACACCTCCTGAGAAAGTGCGCATAAAAAGATAGGTCATCATAATAATTCGATGATCCTCAGGCGCGTGAAATATTTTAGGTGCGCACTCCATCGAGGGGCGTCCCTTAATTTTTAAGAAATTTTGAGAAAGTTCAAATTCAATCTCATACAACTCAAGCACTTTGATCATCTCGGCGACACGATCAGTTTCTTTATAGCGCAAGACTTCTATATTTCGAAGAAACGATTCACCTTCAATCGTCGAGGCTAAAAAACACAGAGTCGGTGAAAGGTCGGGGTATCGAGAGATATCAACATCAAAGGGTTTGAGTTTTGCTTTAGAGACAACTAATCCATCCTTACGCCATTCTAGCTGGGCTCCAATATCTTGCAGAAGATTTAAAAATTCCGCATCTGCTTGAAAAGGATCTGCTGCGTGAATCTGAGGTAAGCGCACTTCTCCAGTGACTGCTCCAAGTGCTATTGGATAAGAAGCCCCACTGAAATCAACCGGGACTTCCCAAAGAGTTTTGTCTCTGTGTTTGATAAGCTCATTCGTCATCTCGTAATATGCTTCAGAAGCGTTCATCTCAACTGGTCGTATAGAAATCCCTAAATCTGCACAAACCATGGCAAAACCTGTGGCAAATTGCGTGGAGCGGGAGCAATCAACTGCGAGTTCGGCATTTTTAAGCGTTATTGGTCCTTTAATCTTTAGCCAAAACTCAGAGCTACTAGTGACATTGACTCCAAGTTTTTTAGCCGCTTCTAAAAACTCAGTCATAGGACGATTTCTCATTCCTCCACTGGGCTCAATTCGATAAGTTTTCGAGCCACGACAAAGAAGACTCGCTAAAAATCGCGTAGTCGTCCCCCCGTCTCCAGTAAAGACGATGATTTCTTCATGACTTGGATTAAGTTTTTCACACTCCGGAAATGAATTCGAGATCACAAGATCATCAGCTTCTTGATTGATTTCAAGGCCAATCGCCTTAAGGCAGTCAATCATGGTGAGGACATCTGTTGACCTCGGAAGATTTCTCAGTCGAACAGGCTTCTTCTCAAGACTTGCCAAGATTAAAAGACGATTTCCATAAGATTTCGAAGTCGGTATTTGAACCGTTTTATGGAAGTCCTTTTTTGTAACGTCAAAGACTAAAGTTTTTGATGTCATCTTTTCTCTCTTCCAGTAGTCCCATGATTTTTTTGATTTCAGTCGATTGAATGAATGGGCTTCCGACTTTTTCGAGAAGAATTAAGTCCAATCGATCATTTTCAGTTTTTTTCTTGTCTTTGTTTAAGTAGTAAAGAAGATCATCAACGGGCAAACTTTTTCCCCGCCAAGGAGACTGCAGAGGTCCGAGCTCGATTTTTCTCATTAATTCTTTAAGCGCTAAGATCAAGTCCTTGCGATCATTCATTAAAAAGATTAAAAATGTTCCAAGGATCACAGCTTCGCCATGAGAGATTTGATAAATTCTCTCAAGACCGTGTCCAAAACTATGACCGAGGTTAAGAAATTTGCGCTCTCCCGCTTCCTTGAGGTCTTTCAGAACAATCATCTTTTTATAATCAATACATGCAGAGATAATTTCAGCAAGAGGTGCTTTCTTCAGAATAAGTTCTTCTATTTCTTTTGAGAGAAGACCGTACTTCAGGACTTCTCCTTTACCACTTATCAACTCAACAGCTGGAAGGGTTTTCAAAAAACTCTCGCAAAGATAAATTTTTGTCGGCTCATGAAATACACCAAGCAGATTTTTACCTTGTTTAGAATTAATTCCAACTTTCCCTCCGATACTGGCATCCACCATCGAGAGTAAAGTCGTAGGGATCACACTCCAAGAAATCCCTCTTAAAAGCGTCGCCGCGACAAAACCAGAGAAATCACTAATCGCCCCGCCCCCAATTGCCACGAGGTGTGCCCGCCTATGAATGTCTCGACTTAAAAAATAGTCAGTACAGGCTTCATACTCAGCGAGGCTCTTTGTTTTCTCTCCATCCGTTGCCTTCCAAATAATGACTTTTTTATTTTTTATTGTCGAAAAATCAAGTTCCTTGTCATAAAGCGCGAGCACTTTGTGATCGATCACAATTAATAGCAAGTCAGTTTCAATTTTTTCCAATTCTCCGTGAAGCTCATCGATTTTTAGGCTTAGAATTTCTGTGCTCATATATTTCTCTGATAAGACATCTGTCTCAGATAATGATCGGCGAGTACTGCATAAACCATAGCTTCAACCACAGGAATCGCTCGAGGCATAATACAAGGATCATGTCGTCCTTCTTTCGCATTCTCACCCACCGTCGAAGTGGGCTTGAAAGTAATTGTCATCAATAATCTCTGACCATTGCTAATCCCTCCTTCCATGCCGCCAAAAGCATCGGCAAGGGCCGACACTTCGCTGCCTTTCATCGAGGCCATCGCTTCGCCTAATCCGAAAGAAAAAGAGACGACGGCGCCAATCGAAAGTAGCGCTTTAGCAAAGTCGGCTTTGAGTTTATCAAAAGCTGGCTCACCAAGGCCTGCCGGACAATGATCAACTAGAATTCGCACTTGTCCACCACGAGACTCTCCCTGAGCTTTCAAATCGACGAGGTAATTTTCAATCTCAGATGTTTTTGAAAGATCAGGAAAATGATAAGGGCCAAAATCTTGATTGAGATCTTTTGGAAGTTCAGCGTATTCAAAGGGGCCAAGCTTTGAAATAAAAGCCTTCACCTTGATCTGTGGAATGATGAGTTTAGCAAAATAACCAGCAATCACTCGCGCGACGGTTTCTCTGCCACTGCTACGTCCACCGCCTCGATGATCTCTGATGCCGTACTTTGAAATTGTTGTTTGATCGGCGTGACCTGGGCGAGGTTGGTTTTTTATTTTTTTATAGTCTTCACTTTGCTGATTAGTATTTTTAATCATCACAGCAATGGGCGAACCTAGAGTTTGTCCTTCAAAAATTCCCGAGAGGACAATCGCTTCGTCTGCTTCTTTTCGTGCGGTCGTGCCTTTGAGTTTTCCAGGTGCTCTTTTATCGAGTTCTGCCTGAAGATCAGCAAGATTAAATGCCAACTGGCTTGGAACCCCATCAATGACAACACCCATGGCTTCACCGTGAGATTCACCGAAGGACATAAACGAGAAAAGCTTTCCAAAATGATTGCCACGCATAGTAGTAGATTCCTTTGAGCGGGAAAACTTCTCCCCCATCAAATTTTAGCTTAAACTATGAGAAAATCCCATTCTTAGGAGAATTGTTTTGACCGAGACAAAGAAAAAAATTTTAATGATGGGCTCAGATCAGGTTTGGAAGGTCCTTGAAGATTTGACCACCCATAAGAGTCAACTTAAGCTCTCACAGAATATCGACGGTGAAGAGATTTCCTGCTGGTCCGATATCTATATGATGAATCTTCATACTCAAGATTTGGCGCTAAGACCCAGTGGCGATGGCCAGTTCTTTGAATTTGACCCCACAAAACCTCTCACCGTTACAAATAAAAATGAAACCGTCTCCTTTGAAACAGAAATGCGGCGGCAACAATACAACAAATTGGCTTTTTCGAGCTTTCCAAGTGAGATCATCGTTCATAACGAACGAAAAGCAGAGCGAACCAATTATCAAAAACTCGCACTTGAAGTCCTGTATAATAACGACTCTTATTTTCAGTACACGAGGCGACACCTAGGTCTTGCCTCGTCTTTAATTGATATTTCTCCGCTCGGAATGTCCATGAAAAGCTTTGATCCCTTTGTCCTAGAGTTTAAGCCGCAGGATAAAATTGTGATCTCCCTGATTAATGGTTACTCATTAAGTCAAAAGATCACAGGAAGAGTTGTAGAAGTGGTTGAATTAGAAGACTTAGATAGATCAAATTTTATTAAAATTTCACTAGAGTTTGATCGCCAAATCCCTCTGGAGCAGATAAAAAAGTATTTTGAAACAGAACTGCTGCTCAAGGGCAAATAAGGAATAGAATGGCGATTTCTTGCTTCCAAAATCTTCTCGAAATTCAGAGTCATTTAAAAGTTGTCGCCACTCATCTCACCAATATAAAAAGTGAAGAAAAGCGTGAGACTCAGCTCTCAAATCTTATTCAACAAAAGACTCTCGCTTTAGAAGAAGCGCAAAAAGAAAGTACGAAAGTCAAAAAAGAAATGGCGGCACTCGAGCTCACTCTCGCTCAGAAAGATCAACAGAAAGCCCAAGCGACTTCGGCGCTGAAACAGGCCATGAATCAATCTCAAATGGTCTCAGCTCAAAAACAAATTGATCAATGTGAATCCGTTCTTGATGAAATCCAAGAGAATCTCTTTGCCTTACTTGAAAAAGATGAAGGTCTTGCAAGTCAGATCTCAGAGCTCGAATCTTTTTTAAAAGGCGTTGTGGAGACTCGACAAGAATTATTACAAGAAATCAATCAGACGATCGAAGCAGAGCAGAAGCAAATCGCCATTTTCGAAGAACGCATCAGCAATCTTTTAGAGTTGTGTGAGAAAGACGCCCGCGTGCAATTTCTAAAAGCGTGTGAGAAGCATCGCTATCAAAATCCTTTAACTTTTTTAGAAAATCGCAGTTGCCGCTTCTGCAAAATGGCCCCTGAAAGTAGTTTTGCCCAAGGGCTTGAGCGAGGGGATCTCTATCAACTTTGCGATGGTTGCAACCGTTTGTTTACACCTCAGAGCGCTCTCTCTTGACGCTCTTTGTCTCTTAAGGCATAAACTCTGACACCGAGATGAGGAAGTTATCGCTGGCAAAGCTTGCTTTGCGGGAGGAAAGTCCGGACACCAAATGGCAACATAGCGGGTAACGCCCGCCCATCGCGAGGTGAGGACAAGTGCAACAGAAAGGATGTACGGGAGCGAAAGCTTCGCAGTAGTGAAATCAGGTAAACTCTATGTGGTGCAAGCCCAAATAGGCCTGTGTTTGAGGACGGCCAGTCCAAGCAGGCGGGTAGGGTGCTCGAGCCCTAGAGTAATCTAGGGCCTAGACGAATGATAACTCAATGACAGGATCCGGCTTATCCCTCATCTCGGTTTTTACTCAATCTCAATCATCAACCCATAATGATCCGAAAGATGAGTCTCTTTCGGCTGTCCATTATTGAGTTTGATTGTTCTTTTTTGATCAAACACACGCTTAATCACAGAGTCACTCACTCCCCTCGTAAAAATATGGTCAATCAAAAAATCTCCGCCTTCATTTGGATTTTCTGCAATCAAAGAATTTGAACTACAGAATGTACACTGAGGAGATTGATCGAGGTAAAATTGATCAAAGCCTCGCTCTCTGAACAATAAACAAGATTTTTCAAAATCACCTTGAATGCCTTCGCTTGGCAAATCAAACGAACAATTGAAATCCCCCATCATAAGCGTTGGCTTCGTGCTCTTTTCGGCTTCATCAAGCAAACGCTTTGTCTGTTGAAAGTTTTCCTCTTCCCAGTTTTCAAAAACTCCAGTGTAAGGAGCTGTCTCGTCTAAATTTGCAGACAAGTGAGCACAGTAAACTTGCTTCTCAGCAACAACTGCTTTCAAAGCTCCACGGCGATTAAGAGTTGAGATCGCAGTCAAGTCCACAAGTCCCTTTTCTGTCATCGGTTTTTTTGAAAGAAGCAAAAGCCCGTTGCCTCCGCCGTAGGCAAAAAGTCCGGCACGCTTCAAGGGATTTAAAACGCGAATCAAACTTCTCACTGTGCTATTTCCAACTTGTGCCATGAGTGCCTGAGCACATTGTCTCTTGTCTCCCTGTAGAGCGCGAAGAGCGGGGCCGCATGATTTTGTTACACATTGAGTGAACTCACTGTCATCTAGGTCCTTGCATTCCTTGAGCACACAGCTGGCAAATTTTCCTTTTCCAAAAAGATCCGTAATTTTACATGATGGTCGGTTGCGAGAAAAAGTTTGTTCAATTTCTTCGAAATGAGCGAAAGGGAAATCTTTCTTAAGACTGGTAACTAAAAAATCGCGATCTTTTTTTGCCCAGACTTCAGAGAGGCAATACAAATCGGCGTCGCCATTTTTAAGTTCTTGCTGCAATGGCTTTAATCTCTCTTCAGCATACGCCACAAATCCTTGAGCAAGACCTAAATTATAAGCTGAGGCTTTAAAAGTTTCGGCAGAAGCTGCAGTTGAGAAAGCTGCGACAAGAAGGAGGATGATAGATTTCATTATTGGCACCTTTGTAGTGTTTTTGCCGCAGAAGTAGCGAGGTTTTCATTTAAGTCAAAAAACTTAAACTCTCGCTCATCGACTGCGAAATATTTTTGATAGTCTTTATAATCAATTTCTAAAATGCGGTTCACGATCGTGTACTTAGTAATCCCCGTTTTGAAAACCGGAAGCTCTTTTAAACTATAGGGAATCTTTTGTTGCAATAAGGGATACTGCTTAAGAGTTTTATCGGTCGTCTCAATGATAAAAGTGGGCATCTCAATTTGATTGGAAAGCCATTCTTTTTCTGATTTTCTATAGCCTAGAACTTTTCCAGATTTTTTGACTACGACTCTCAAGAGTTCAAGCTCGTGCTTATCTTGTTTTTTCTCAACACTCACGGGATAGCGAGTAGGCTCCGATTCTTTGGCGGCCAGACAACTCTCTCTCATGGGACAAGCTAAGCAGTGAGCTTTGCGGGCCTGACAATACACTCGCCCTAAATCCATCAATGCTTCATTGAGATCGCGGTACGAAGCAACTTTGGGAAAAAGCTCCCCTTGCTCAAAACGCTTTTGAATTTCTTTGTGCAATAATGGCCCTTTCGGATTCTCGATGGTGAACAAACGGCTAATCACACGCTCAAGATTTGCATCAATCGCCAATGCTTTCTGATCAAGACCAATTGAAAGAAGCGCGCCCGCCGTGTAAGGGCCGATGCCTTTAATCGCTAAGAGATCTTCGAGGTTTTCAGGAATAATGCCTTGATGCTTTTCAAGAATGATGACGGCTGCGTTTTTTAAATTACGCGCGCGACGATAATAACCAAGTCCCTTCCACGCAATTTGAATTTCATCGTCAGTTGCGAGGGCCAAAGTTTTGAGGTCTGGAAAGAGAGCAAGAAATCGAGGGTAGTGTTGCAAAACAGTTCCCACAGTCGTTTGCTGAAGCATGATTTCAGAAACCAAAGTGGTGTAAAGTGTGCGATTCAATCGCCACGGCAATTGCTGGTGTGTGGACTTGGACCAATGGAGCAAGTCTTTGAGGGCCTTTTTCATGGGCCCAAGATACCGATCCTAACTAGTTTTTACAATCAGGGAGCAAGGAATCGGAAATTTTAACGAGGTCTTCGACGGTGAAGTTTTTGGCGTCCATCCCGTAAACCTTCGAATTTTCGATATTCAAGAGATCTCTAAGAGCGCCTGTATACTCTTCGGTATCAGTCACGAGCACCAAATGCTTAGCATTGGAGTTTTGAATCCACTCGACTGTGCGATCCACAGAATTTGTTCCTTGATAGGCACATAGGATCGAAAGGTCAGAGAGACTTTTTATACTTGTATTATATCCCATGATCGGTGGAGCTTTTTCACACTGAGCGCGAAGTGTTTCTGCGAAAGTTCTTCTGAGGCAGCGACTCTGATCTTTAGTGTAATCCGTCTTTCTCATGCTGGCAGAAATATCAAACCAAATCTCGAGGCTCTCTGATTTTCGATGAGTGGTCTTACGGGCCTGGCCACAAAAAATATCAAAATGATTTCCCTTGCGACACTCCACCAACTCAACATCATCAGAGTTAAACGTTTTAACCTTAGTATTTACTTCTGTCTCGCTTGGGATTTTTTTTAAGATGCCAGGCCTTTCTTCTTGGTAGCCCAGTTGAGGGTGAAAGCATCCCTCGCCCATTGGAATACACTCAAAAGAAGCAAGCTTGCGACTCATAGGAATTTGCTCTTGTTGATCCATCCATTCAATCAAGGCCTGTGCTTTTTGTTCTGAAAGAAAAAAAACCGTGATCTTCTCTGGCATCGCCACAGCTTGAAAGCTTAGGAGAAAAAAGAAGAACGCTCTTATCATTTAAAAATCCATTCCCTTCTGTTTAAAATAACGAAAGAGATTATTACCGAGATCGACGATGAGATCCCGGCCTTCCATATCGAGATTTAAAAAATCCGTCATATAGGCTTTCTGTCTTGGACTTAAACTTTGTAATTTATCTTTTATGCTCATCTCAGAATTTCTTGCTCCATCATCTGCTCGAAAAGGAATGTCTCTAACTTTGCCGCCGATATTCACTCGTGCATTCGTGCTTTGTTTTGCAGTTCCGAGTGACTCTGTAATATCCTCTTCAAAATCATCTGCCCGTCTACGAGGCATGGCCCCTGCTCCTGCACGATCTTCTTCACTTAAAGTTTCTTCTCCAGCTTCGTGTTTAAAAAATTTCACTAAGCGAATGAAACGATCCGTGAATTCCTCTTCGACAAAATCGATGACTTCATGAAGCGGGATATCCAAGATAGCGACGATCTTGGCGATAAATTGCGGATTGAGTTCGTTTGTTTTCTGGCTTAAAAATCGACTCATGGTAGAGACGCCCACTTCGGCTTTCTCTGCGAGGTCCTTTTGTGATAACTGTCCACGTACTTGCATATACTTACGGACTGTCCCCAAAAAATCATCGACTTTATCTTTATCAAATTCTGCCATAAATGCTCCTTACGGGATTTCATTATGCAATTAAACCCCTCGAATTCATTATCGGATTAAAAATAAATTTCTTGATGCAATTATATTGCTTGACGCATTGCATCGGATAATTTAGAATGGCCTTAGGAACACGGGACTTGGAGGCAACATGCAAACACTGACAAAATTCTTCAATCCGATTTTGACAGAAGGTCTTGAGAACACACAGTACGAAGTCATCGAAAATGAGGTGTTAAAAAACAGTGATCTCAAGAACTTAACAGTTTCAGGTTCTCTCTTCTCTCTCACCACTTTCATTAATGTGACTTTCAAGTCCTGTGTTTTCTTCGGCTCGAAAATGGAGAATTGCAAGTTTATCAACTGCAAATTTGAAGATTGCAGCTTTCAATTCACCAACTTGGTTCACTGCCAGTTTTCGTCAACTGATTTTATTGGGTCGACCTGGGATTTCTCACCGATTCGCAAGTCGGTATTTGATTTCTGTCACTTAGACGCCAAGACACATTATTTCATCATGAAAAATGATAACACTTTGGAATCCTGTGGCATTTTGGATGAGCTCCATGGAATGGCTCAAAAGGTCAGGGTCGACCTTCCACCTATCCCAACTGAAACAGTGGAGTCCGAGCAAGAATCGCTCTGGATGGCCCTTTTTCACAGGCTAGCATCGTAAAAAACAAAAACCTTTTGGGTCAGGACTGATCCCGTCAAGGTGCTTCAAGGACATCAGTCACTCAAAGTCTTGTCATACTTGAGAAGCGCCTCCCACCTTTTCCAGACTAAGATCAATGATTGATCTCTGGGCCTACCCCCCATCTGGCCCCATTTTTTTAAATGGGGCCGGCCTATCTTTTTCAATTTCAAATTTCAATTTTTAATTTCGAGTTTTGAAATCAGAGCAGTACGCTCGTAATTGAACTTCAATTAAATACAATCCTAACTCGAAAATAAAAGACAAGAATCCAGTAAGCCTTTAACATTAAAATATATACATGACTAAGGAGCTAGAATGAAAATTTCACGGAGGAATTTTCTAGTATCGCTTTCAAGTATGGCTTTGACGGCCCCTTACTTGAAAGCCGAAGCAAGTCCACTCTATCTAAATGATGTGGGCAAGCTGGATCGATTGGGTCGAATCGACTCCTTGTGTTTCGGCTCTTGCAATCAAGAAGACGAAGCCCAACCTTGTTGGGGACCAATCAATAATCTGAATCCCGATTTATTCATGTGGCTCGGTGATAATATTTACGCCGATACAGAAAACATGGATATTATGTGGAGAAAGTATCAGCGACAACTCGCCATTCCTGGATATCAAAGACTTTTACGTCAGACACCGATCATCGGAACTTGGGACGATCACGATTATGGCGCTAATGACTCTGGCGCTAGTTACAGAATGAAAGAACAAAGCCGTGAACTCTTCTTTCGTTTTATGAACGAGCCACAAAATTCTAAAAGGCGCGATCGACCAGGGATTTATAATTCTCATCAAATTGGTAGCAAGCACGGAAAAGTAAAAATTATTCTTTTTGATCTTCGTTATAACAAGATGGATCGCAAAGCCCCTAACGCCGATATTCTCGGTGAAGAACAATGGGCGTGGTTTGAAAATGAACTCGCCACATCAGACGCCGATTTTCATCTTCTTGGAAGCTCAATTTCTGTACTCTCTTCGAGCTTAGCGACCACTGAGGACTGGGATAAATTTCCAGCGTCGTATAATAGACTCTTCAGCCTACTCAACAAATACAACCCACGAGGCACTTTGTTCCTTGCTGGCGACAAACATTTTGGATGCTTCTCATCAAGGCCTTCAGGTGCTCGAGGACAGCGCTATTTTGAAATGATGAGCAGCGGTCTTACTCGAACAGTTCCGGGTTTCTATAAGCCGACCGTACGTAAATATTACGGCGCTCATAAGAGTTTTACAGAAATCAATTTTGGTCATATTCGTTTTGATTGGAACCGAGATGTTCCGAGGCTAATTTGTGATATCCGTGGTAGGGCTGGCCAGTTGGCCTTAAGACGAATTTTTGAGCCTGATGATTATACTGGTCTTTTGCGTGAGGTTCCGCAGAAGGGGTTGGAGTTGCTGGATTAGGCAGGTGTCCACTAACTGACAACGCTCGACTCTATAATTTCTTCGCTCAACCCCATAAATCCTTAATCTTGGCTATTATTGACGCACAAAGTCAACAATAACCAAGCGAGCCCATTATGAAATTTACCCTCTTAGCTTTAGCCCTCTCTTTCTCAACTTTCCTCCAAGCCCAATCAGTAGACCAAACATCTTTTGGAACACTTAAAAAAGAAAGATGTACTGATAGCGGCGGAATGTTTGCTATTGATTATGGCTGCCAAAGAATGAGCGTCCCTGATCAAAATGATTGTGAAGTCGAACTCAAAGGTGTTCCGGGAAATTATCGTTTAGTTCTTAAGACAGATGCCCTTAAAGAAACAGGTGATCATAGAAAGATCGAGTTTAAAGAAACGCTTAAGAAGCCTTATATGTTCCAAGGGAATATCGAAAATTACCTAGTGAAGTTTGATCGTGATACTTCTGCAGAAGTGCAGTTGATTCGCCAGAAAGATAGAACTCACAGAGTAGCGAAGTTTAATCTCTATACAAAACATGTGGTGACAGGAACTGGCAGAGATCAAAGAAGAACTTTCCACCAGTATTCATGTACGAATTTAAAATAATTATTCTCTGAAAAAACAACCCACCGACTCGTGATTTCGGCGCGAAGCCTGAAGCACGAGTTGGGCTACTTCAACGGCATTTCGAAGCCCAATCAATTCATCCACAAGCGACGCATTCTTATAGAATTTCTGAATCTCATCGGCGAGCTCTCTAAACATCGCCTCTGCTCTGGCCAAGCGATTTGAAGCGCGAGTTAGCCCCACATAATTCCACATGGTCTGCTTGAGAGTTAACCAGTCTTGCTGAATCAAAACCGTATCGACTTCGGCCGTTCCTTCAATCCAGTTTTTAATTTTATCGACATCATAAGCTTCAAACTCAGGCAGCACCTTCAAAATATTTTCCGCTGCCATATAACCCCAAGTCAGGCCTTCAAGCAGCGAAGTTGAAGCTAGTCGATTGGCGCCATGAAGTCCGGTGCAAGCCACTTCACCAACAGCGTAGAGGCCTCGCAAATTGGTTTGGCCCTTTAAATCTGTCTTGATGCCGCCGCAAGTATAGTGAGCCGCCGGAACAACGGGAATTGGAGCTTTCGTCATATCGATGCGCTTTTCAAGGCAGTGTTCAAAAATGGTTGGGAAGCGATCGCGAATCCAAAGTGGATCTTTGTGAGTGAGATCGAGATAAACACAGCCGTGACCGGTTTCAAGAATTTCTTGAGCGATCGCACGGGCGACAATATCACGAGGAGCTAACTCTTTATCGGGATGGTATTTTTCCATGAAAGCCACACCGCGATCATTTCGAAGAACCGCCCCTTCTCCTCTCAGGGCTTCGCTAATGAGAAAGCGACGGTGGCTTGAACCATCAAAAAGAGTTGTCGGATGAAACTGAATGAATTCCATATCCGTTAAAATCGCTCCCGCTCTTTTCGCCATGGCATGGCCATCACCTCTAGCGCCTTCAGAGTTTGAATGGTGCAGATAAAGCGCGCCGATTCCACCTGTCGCAAGAACCGTGATCTTCGCTAGGATTTTTTTAATTTTTTTCTTTTTTTGATCGAGAACATAAGCACCTAGCACACGGTTGTCTTCGTATCTTTGTTGCAAAGAAACGCCGTGGTGAATAGGAGTGATCAAATCGATCGCGGTGTGAGCGGTGAGAAAAGTGATATTGCTGAATTTTTTAAGGAAATTGAGAAGCGCGATCTGGATTTCTTTTCCCGTGAAATCTCCACGGTAGAGAATTCTTGATTTCGAGTGGGCGGCTTCAATAGTGTATTTGAGTTCGCCGTTTTCTGAGCGCTCAAAATTAGGCTTCGCTTTTTCAAGTAAAATTTCTTCTAAAATATCATGAGAGCGCTCTGCTAAAAGTTCAGCCGCTACCAATGACGAAGTCTGGCTACTGGCCTTCATAATATCTTCAACGAGACTTTGATCATTTTTTTCAGGAAAGATAATTCCTCCCTGCGCCCAGAGAGTATTGCTCACCATGGGGTCAGTTTCGCGAGTGACAATTCCAATTCGAAGTCCCGCTTCCGCTAAATGACAAGCGTTCGTAAGACCCGCAATTCCACAACCAATAATCAGAACATCAAAATCATTACTCATCGTCATTAATGAGTCCTATGGTATTTAAAAGAGAGATCCACTGGAGGCGCGCCGTAAGTCAGTCGCCCGACACTGATGGCATCCACGCCGGGAATAAGATAAGAATCGAGAGTTTCTAAAGTGATTCCGCCAGAAACTTCATAACTCATACCATCGGGCTTAAGATCGACGGCTTGCTTGATTTCAACAGGTGAAAAATTATCGAGCATCACATGGCGAACTTCCGCTTGAATCGCTTCTTTGAGTTCAATCAGATTATGAATCTCGACGATGATCGGCGTGTAGAAGCCTTGCATTTGGCGGAAATGATCAACCGCTTGAGTGAGGCCACCGAAAAAATTCTTGTGATTGTCCTTCACCATCCAAAGATCAATTTGGCTGAGGCGATGATTGAAACCACCTCCTAAACGAACGGCGTATTTTTCAAAAGAGCGCAGGCCCGGCGTGGTTTTTCGAGTGTCGATAATAGAAATCTGCGCCTTCTCAGCTTTCGCCACAAACTGGGATGTATAAGTTGAAATCTTTGAGCAATGGCCAAGTAGATTAAGCGCCAATCGCTCGGCCGATAAGGCCAGACCGAAAGGTAATTCAAATTTTAAGTAAGCGTCTTTTTGAGCGGCGAGAAATTTTCCTTCGAACTCTTGGATAAAAGATTCTTTTACTCCTGGAGCAAATCGATGGCCTAAGGTTTCAAAAACCGCGAAGAAAAAAGGCAGGCCTGAAAGCAAGAGTGGTGACTTCACATAGAGTTTGCACTCCACATTTTCCTGCGGCAGGGACTGAACATAATACAAATGGTTTTGCAGATCATCTTCGCTTAGGAAAGACATAATCTCTTTTTCTAGAATTTTTTGAATGATCATAGGGGCCACCTCTCCACAATCCCCTTCATATCCTTAAGTTTCCAAGAAGTTAAGTAACGAATGCAGGGCCTCCCGTCTTGCAAAGTAAAATCCATGAAACTTCAAGTCTTTGCCCTCTTACTCCTCTCAACAGGCCTTTTCCTTACGGCCGACACGCCTTATCGAAGCTTTTCTTTTCATCAATCCCTAAATCCCGCCCTCGAATCTCGCTACTACTTATTGCGTTATCATTTCCAAGAACCACAGAACGCCTCATTGCTTACAAGCTACGTCACTGGCGTTAAGCGCGGCTTCAACCATCACACCAGACGAGTCCACAAAGAATTGCACCTGCTCCACCTCTTCACTCCTTCCGGCATTCATTTCCAAGCGCTTTTTCTTCTGCTCTACCCTCTGGTTTGGTATCAAAAACGTACCAAAAACGCTTGGGCGCTCTTAGGCCTGATCGCCCTTTGCTTAAGCCCCTTGAGTCTCGATGGCTACGAATCACTGAAGCGTATTGGGCTGCTTAAAGCTGCCTTTCTCATGCGCTCTCACTATAAAATTCCCATCTCGCCCTTCGTCCTATTTCTTTTGATCTTTGCTCTCGATTATATTTTTGGCACTTATCAAGACTCTCCCTTAAGTTTCACGTATAGCTTTCTATTTTTAGGTTTGATTTTTTCAAGCCTTGATCGCCCTAAGATTTTTTTTATTCTCAATCTTTTTCTCGGCCAAATTCTGGTGGGTCTCCTAACCCAAACTCCAGTCTATCTATTTGGCTTTATCGCAGGGCTTATTCTCACCAGCCTATTCACAGTTTTATTTCCGAGTTTTTTTCTGATCTTCTGGCTCTCACCCTATCTTCCGGTCTCATTTGCGGAAGCCCCGATCAACCTCTACAGAGAGGGCTTGATCTTCGCCGAGAAATTTGTTTTTTGGGGACCGGTGTTTACTCCGTGCCTAATGTTGGCTTTTTGTCTGATTGGTTATTTCGCTTTTTTAAATCTTGAGAAACCAAAAAGACTACGATTTGTTTTTCTAGCGCTGATTGTTCTCACTACTTCGCCTCTTGAGAATCAAGCGAAGAGACAAAAAACAATTCCAGCTGAATTTCAAAAAGTTCAGTCGAAAGAATTTAAGCAGGCGAAGTACAGTCGGTATGGAATTAGGTTTAGAAATGAAAAAAACCAGCGCTGCCGTTTACAATTGTATAACGGCAACGCGTGGAGAGAATATTGTCGGTCTTAGTAGCTCAAAAGTTTTCTGAGCATTTCTTCAACATCAGAAACCTGTGGCAAGATATAATCTTCTTGCTGAGGACAATAGGCCACGTGAGAATCTTTCGCTGCCACTCTGAGAATCGGAGCATCGAGGGATTCAAAACACTGCTCGTTCACCATCGCTGCAATCTCTCCGGCATAGCCCGAAGTTTTTGTTTCTTCGTGACAGATCAGAAGGCGATGAGTTTTTTCCAGTGATTTTTTAACTGCAGCAAAATCAAAAGGAGCGAGAGTTCTAGGGTCTAGAATCTCGATAGAATAACCTTCTGCTTCTAATTTTTTTGCAGCATCAATTGATTTTTGAACGAGCGCTCCCCAACAAACAATCGTCGCATCTTTCCCTTCGCGAACAACACGAGCCTTCCCAAAAGGAATCATATACTCTTCGCCCGGATCGGCGGTGCGGTTATAGCCTTGGTAATAAAGATGCTTATGCTCAAGGAACATCACTGGATCATCGCCGCGAATGGCGGTTCGAAGAAGTCCAGCGGCGTCGAGAGCGTTCGATGGGAAAACAACTCGGATACCTGGGATATGAGTGAAGAGAGATTCACCTGATTGAGAGTGATAAATCGCTCCACCACGCAAATAGCCTCCGATCGGAACGCGAACAACCATCGGACACTTGAAGTCTCCACCTGAACGGTAGCGAGTGGTCGCCATTTCGTTTTTGAGCTGCATATAAGCAGTCCAGATATAATCGAAGAACTGAATTTCAACGATGGGCTTCACGCCTCTCATCGCCATTCCAATAGCGCGGCCGATAATATTGGCTTCCGCTAGTGGTGAATTGAAAACTTGGTTTTTGCGAGAAACTCTCTGCACACCACTAGTGATTTTGAAAACTCCACCCTTGCCTTTTAGGTCTGGATTGTCGAGGCGAGAAAGATCAGAGAAGTCGGCAACGTCTTCGCCAAACATTCTCAGGAGTGGGTTGCGCTTAAATTCATCGCGAAGAACTTTATTGATCGAACTTGCCATCGGCACGTCGTCTTTGCCTGAGAATTTCGGCGCTGTCTCAAAATCCGAAGACGTCATGTCGACATCGTGAGAGTAGAGGTGATCAAGAGAAGACTCTTGAGTTGGCCACGGCGTTTCGATCGCCTTATTCATCGCCTCGCGAACTTCAGCTCCAATATCGTCGAGCATTTTTTGGCGCTCTTCTTCCGTAATCAAACCGCTCTCAACCAGAAGTCTTGGGTAAGAAGTGAAGACATCGCGCTCGCGCTCTTCTTTAAGTTCTTCTTGCGTGCGGTACATAGCGTGGTCATCAGAGAGTGAGTGAGAGTATGGGCGAGTACAATTCACAGCGTGGAAAAGAACGGGGCCATTGCCAGCTCTCAAATACGTTTCCGCTTCTTTAGCGGCAGCGTAACTTTCAATCGGACAGCTACCGTCACAGGTAAAGATTTTAAGACCTGGAAAATCTTTAAGGGCGCGAGAAATAGAACCACCTGGAGTTTGTACTTCAACTGGAACAGAAATCGCGAAACCATTGTCTTCAATCACAAACATCACTGGAAGTTTATTCACAGAAGCTGTTGTGATCGCTTCCCAGAACTCTCCTTGAGAAGTGGTGCCGTCGCCAGAGGAAACATAGATGATTTCTTTTTCATGAAAAGAAAAACCAGAAACATCTACGCCTTCGTTTTTTAATTGTTTTAAATAGAGGCCCGCTTCCGCCAGACCACAAGCTTGAAGAAACTGCGTTCCCGTACATGAAGACTTGTTCACGATATTAAGTTTTACATTTCCCCAGTGAGACGGCATCTGTCTACCGTGAGAAGCGGTGTCTCCGATATTTCCGTTGGCTTGGCAGAGCATCTCGTACGGAGTAACACCGAGAGCCGTGCAGAGGGCGCGGTCGCGGTAATAGCCGATGAAATAATCGTGCTTAGGTTTGAGAACTTTTGCGATGGCGCTCAAAACACCTTCGTGTCCGGCACCGGAAATTTGGAAATAGGCCTTGGACATTTTTCGCATGCTGATTTCGGCATCATCAAGCTTTCTTGAAAGATAAATATTTTTAAGCATCCCAATCAAATCGTCTTTTGAAAGACCAGATTTTTTTGCTAGTTGCAGTTTCGCTTCAAGGGCCGCCGAGTTTGCCTTGGGAGCATTCACTTTTTTCTTAGTCATGGAAGGGTCCTGTTGTGGATGAGTTTTTTCACTTTTAGTTAGCACAATTCTCTCGAGGTTAGGGAGGGCGTAAAAACTCTACCCGAAGCTTCAAGTTTTGTAAAAACAGAGGCTTGGACAAATTGGCTTTAAAGTATTGAAATTAGGAAATGCTGGTTAGAAACCTGATGAGAAGGACATGGCAAAACGTCGATCTTCTCGCCCGCGGAAATTATTAGCGGTTGTGTCGACAGCATAGGTGCTCAAATCCACTTCAAAACGCTGGGCCCGAACGCCCACTCCGCCAGAGCCAAAACCATCGCCGTAACCCAGCCGCATGAAGAATGTGCGGGCGACATCAATCTCCATCCCAATGGCGAGCCGTCGTCTCTCAGAAACACCTTTTACAGCGCCCTCGAAATCTTTGTAATTGATTTCAAAATGCACGCGAGTGGTTTGCGCAATTTGTGGCGTGATGGAAAAACCAATATCCGTTGTGCGAACAATGGCATCGGGAGCGTTGCTACCAGAGAAATCATTTTCAAAAGTGTTGTGACTAACGAGTGAAAAAGTTGGCAGGAGTTTAAAAGGCAGAGTTAATTTCACACCGGAGGTTCCGTTGAAGGCCGAGCCTTTTTGGTAATCACCATCTTCAAGAGTAATGGCGACGTCGGGATCAACATCTCCTGAAGCTTCTTTTCTTTGCAAAAAAGTTCCAGTGAATCCAATTTTGAGAATTCCACCCCAGAGTGAAAGATTAAGAGCGGCATACGGGCCATGGTCTCTTCGTGTAGCGTATTCAAAAAGATCCTCGGTCGGATCAGCTGCATTTCTTGTAACGACCGCTTTTGTTTGTTTTGAATACATATAACCAAAAGAAAAATAACGAGTGGTGAAATTGGGCATGAACTGCAAACGATTATAGCTGGTCACTCCAGGCTTTTCGACTAAGAGTTCTCGGAGGCCATCAACTTCAAGCGCCTTAGTGAAATTTCCAAACGCCTTAAAAGCCTGTCCACCAAGACCTGCTTCAAGCCAACCCTTGCTGCCTTCCAAATGAAAATTGCTCAAATGAAAATGAGTTTTCCTGACGGTACCTAGCCCTGCGGGATTATAAAACACCGAGGCACTATCATCGACTTTTGAAATGAAAGCATTTCCCATTGCTCTTGCGCGAGCAGAAGTCACAAGCTCAGGTGTGACTGAATCTTGAAAGGTGATCTCGCCGTAGGCTTTCGAAAAAAAAGCGGCAGCAAAACATAAATAGAAAAGGAGCATTAGCCTGTTCACAGGCTTTATTATACGGACTATAGCTCGGGCTTTATAGAGAGCAAAAACAACTCACCCAAGGAAGCCTGAGCAGAGTGCTCAAGCTTCGTAAGGGTGTGAAATTATCTGCGTTGTTTGCGACCAGGAAAACGGTGAGACACATTTCCTAGATAAGAATTCTTGATTTTTTGAATCGAGCTGATTCTTGATTCAGCAAGAAAGTCAGTGGCTTTGCCTACTGGAATATTTTGCTCATCAGAAATTTTGAAGATCTCAAGAGTCGTATCGTAAATGGTATCGACCATTCTGGTAGCCTTATCATTTGACCAGCCTTCAAATTCGATACTGACGTTCATCAAACCACCAGCATTGATCAAGTAGTCAGGAGCGTAGAGAATTCCCTTCTCTTTCAAGATCGCCCCGTGACGGTCTTCCGCTAACTGGTTGTTCGCAGCACCGGCAACGATCTTACACTTCAAGCGATTGATCGTATTATCGTTAATGGTTGCACCGAGTGCACACGGAGCGTAGATATCACAATTCACGTCGTAGATTTCATCAACGCCAACCACTTCTGCCCCAGGAGCGACTTGTTTGAATTTTTCGATATTCGATGGGTTGATATCGGTAACAAAAATCTTTGCCCCAACTTCATGAAGGTACTGACCTAAGTAGCGGCCAACAGAACCTGCGCCTTGAAGAGCGACGACTTTACCTTTTGGTGAACGATCGCCGTAAACTTTTAAGCACGCAGCTTCGATCCCACGGAACACTCCGCGAGCTGTCCATGGAGAAGGGTTACCAGAGCCACCGTGGATTTGAGCTACACCACAAACATTGCTGGTCTCAGTGAAGATGTGTTCAATATCTTCAACAGAAATATTCACGTCTTCCGCAGTGATATAACGACCGTTGAGTGATTCTAAGAATCGACCGTATGAACGAAACAAAGCTTCTGATTTATCTTTTGTTGGATCACCGATGATAACCGCTTTTCCACCACCAAGATTGAGACCTGAGACTGCGGCTTTATAGGTCATCCCGCGAGAAAGTCTGAGGACGTCTTCGATGGCTTCTGCTTCAGACTTGTATGGCCACATACGTGTTCCACCGAGTGCTGGGCCCAATGTTGTGTTGTGAATGGCAACAATGGCTTTGAGGTTACAAGAAGAATCGCTGAAAAAGACCACTTCTTCATGGCCCATAGAGTACAATTTTTCAAAACTTAACATGAATAGCCCCCGAGTTTTGTCCGAAAAAATGAAATAAGTCTTTAAATTTATAGCTAAAAGACCGACAATAAAAACGGAAAATATAGAACTAGCAGGAGAGAAGAGATATGCCCACCGTGTCAGTTGTGCGAAGCACAGAAGAGATGGCCGAGTTTGAGATTCCAAGTGGCGAAGTTCTCTTCGATTCTTTGGATAATTTAGGAGAAACTCTTCCCCACGGCTGCCTAGCGGGCTCTTGCGGTTCGTGCCGAATCCTCGTGATTGAAGGCAAAGAAAACCTCTCTCCTCCAAGTGCCATCGAACAAGACACCATTAATCACATCAGAATTAGCTACGGGGAAAAGTTTGGCGAAGCCTATCTCCAAGGGAAAACCATTCGCCTTTCTTGTCGCGCGCGAGTGCAGGGAAATGTGAAGATCGAGAAGCTATAATGGCTTGAGTGATCCCGAAACTTTCAAATAGCTCGATCCATCATCCCAAAGTTCTTTTGTTTCAAGTTGCCCGTCTTTAAGGACGATCTCTAAACGAAAAAATTCTTCCGGCACATCGAGAAAAAATCCATTCGAGTTCAGCTCGCCGACTTTTTGCCCTTGATACCAAAGCTCACTCTCCCCTCGGCGTTCAAAGCGTGACGGTGGATACTCTGCTCGCAAAATTCCGCACGAATAGCCACCCTCATAAATCATTAAAGCGTCTGCACTCAATTTAAAATGAAAATAAATTAGATCGCATTCTCGCTCGGCTCTTGTTGTCTGCGAGACTCCTTCACCTTGCCAACGGCCAGTGAAGCTATGAGCATTTAAACAAAAACCAAGTGTGAGAAGAATAAAAACTGACTTCATAGATTAGCCTCTTTGCTTTTTATGAGTTTATTTCTGCGCTCAGCGCGCAGGCGACGATTGATTTCATCCGCACTATCAACGGCACTATCCCATGCGGTGTAAATTTGTTTTTTAATTCCTGCTCGCAAATCACCTGCCACAAAAAAATTGGCGACACTCGACTCGCCTTTAGCGTCAGTAACGACAAAACCTCGCCCGTCCACTTCTGCTTTCAATGCGCGAGCAAGTTCATTATAAACAATCATCCCGAGAGATACGAAGCAGAGTTCAACGGCAGCTTTTGAACCATCGCTAAATTCAAAACCTTCAAGTGCCGCTGGTTTCTCTGGGCCTAAAATTTTTGTGATTTTCTCCGTCTTCACTTTGATGCCGTAAAGCTTCATCAAATCTAGCACTTCATCGGAGAACTTAGGTTCTTCTCCGTGGGTGAAGACAGTCATACTAGGAGATCCGTAGCGTTCATACAGCATGATGGCGACCCAAGCTGCGCCTGAGTCGTGACCAATCACCCCTGCGTTTCGTTTGAGAACATGGTGCCCATCACAGCGCAGGCAATAATCAATCCACTGAGCGTTGGCGAAAGGAAAAACTGGTTCTATAGAACCTTCGATCAAAGGCTGAACATCCATCACACCAGTGCAAAGGATCACGAAGCGAGCCAGATAAGATTCGCCTTTATTGTCGAGCAATTCAAAAAGACCATCGTCTGTTTTTTTGATTTCTGTGATGCCGCGATTTTTTTGCCAAAGGAGGCGTGCGCCAAAATCACTTTCAGTCAGCCAGTTCAGCATTTCGCGGTTCGGCTCTTCAATGCCTTTTTTGTATTCGAGCAGACCTGGCATATTTTCAACTTTAGAAACCCATAAAGCGCGAGAGCGTTTTTTATCGGCACCAGTTCCAGGAAAAAAAATCGTATGGTCGTTATTTAAAACGCAGCGGTTGACCGCCATAACGCCAGCTGCGCCGCCACCGATGATAGCCGTATCATAAATTTGCCCTTCCATGCTTTTAGCCTCCTACTTGGAAACAGCATAGCTTAGGGCAATTATGATCGGCTAGTTTTACGGTATTTTTAAATTAGCTTGAGCCTGAGCGCGAGTCATTGTGACAGGGCCATTTTCACCGACAATGATAACTTGTGGCGATTGTTTATTTTCTTCCTCGTCATCTTCGTCTTCATCATAAACATCAGTAGCTTCACGCTTAGAATAAAGATGCTTCTCACCGCCCACATGGCGAACGCGGATTTCTTTAATTTCATGCTCATCCACACGGGTGAGTTCGAAGGCCAAGCCTTCCCATACGATCATCTGACCGTTCTGAGGAAAATTATTTCCAAGCATCTCTAAAATAAAGCCCGCCAGTGTCGAATAATTATCGTTCAGTGGAATCTTAACATCGTATTCGTTATAGAGATCTCTAAGAGAAATCGTTCCTTCAACATTGATCCCTTCTTGCAAATCAACTGTCGCGTACTCTTCGAGCACTTCCACATCTTCTCGGTCATGTTCGTCTTGAATATCACCAACAATCTCTTCCACGATATCTTCGAGAGTCACAATCCCAACGATCAAACCGTTTTCATCTTTGATCATCGCCAAGTGAACTTTTTTGCGGTTCATATAATCAAAGACCGCTTGAATTTTCATATGCTCATAAACAAAGAAAGGGGCTTTGATCATATTTTTTAAATCAAAGTTTTCAATCGCTTCATCTTCAATTAAAGCCAGGTCTCTGACGTGTAAAAAGCCCAATGTTTTATCAAGCTCGCCATCGCAAATTGGATAACGACTATGAGTGTTCTCTCTCACGGTTTTTAAGACTTCTTCGTAGGTAGAATCCACTTTGAGATAAGTCACCTTAGAGCGCGGGACCATAATATCTTTTACTTTAATGGTGGGAAATTCGAGAATAGACGTCAAAAGGTCGAGCTGTTTTGAGTCCATGGTCTTTTCTTTTTCGGCCTTGCTGATCATGTACTCGATATCGTTTTTCGTCACAATCCGACCGGACAGTTCTGCATTCTCTCCAAGAATGGTTTTAATCAGCCAAACTGTTGCCATGACGAATGGGTACATAAGATAGAGGAGCAATTGCAGGATGCGGATCACATAAAGAGAAAGTGTTTCCGCGTGCGTGCGTGCGAAAGTTTTTGGGATAATCTCACCGAAAATTAAAATCACCAGTGTCGTCACCCCCACTGATATACCCACAGCGTCGTGTGCAAAAAGTCTGGAAGCAATAGTGGTTGAGAGTGAAGCCGCTAAAATATTAACGACGTTATTTCCGACGAGGATGGTGGTGAGCAGCTCACTAGGGCGCTCAATCATAAACGAGAGCGCCTTCCCTTTCTTTCCACCTTCTTCAATCAGTTGTCTGGCGCGGTCAATATTCACTGACATAAGCACGGCTTCAGAGCCTGAGAAGAAGCCTGAGGCCATAATACAAACGACAAGGACCACGATTTCGTATGTTTCAATCATGGCCGTAGGTCCTTAAATTTTTTGGGTGTTGGGGGCGATTCAGCCTGCGCTTGCAGTGTTTGGCCCTTTAGAGACGGAGGTTCTATACGTCGGTTCCTTGTGTCAGTTAGTAAAACGATCAGAATCCAAGTCGCAGTTATAATGAAGAAAGTTGAATAAATCAAATTTCTAGAATCATTGATTTTAACACGAGCGAGTGCCAGAAACAAGTCGCCGAAAGCATAATCAAGCACTTAACTAATGCGAGAGGGGCTTACCCTCAAAATTATGGTCAGCATACACGATGCGATCGTTCATTTCGTGATCGAAGCCCGGAATTTCGGCGGTATTTTTCACATTTCTAAACACTGTCTGGCATTTATAACAAATCACAATGGGCTTCAGACGCTTAAACAAAAACAAATCGACTAGCCAAAGAGCGACAAGGGAGAGGCCGTAAGTCCAAATGGAAAGGATGGCGGCAATCACAAAAAGGATCACTCCCACTTTGCGGTTAAAATCTTTTTGGGTGTAAAAATCTTTTCGCGTGCAACACGGACAATCTTTTAAAACACCTTGAAGATGTTCAGATTGAAATTTCACAGGGAGTTGATGTTGGCAGATATCACACTCAGCGAGTTCAGCCTCAAGACTTGGAAGGACGTGAACGCCCGAACCGCAAGAAGGGCAGGTCATCTGAATGGTCATGTCTGTTGCGGTCGTACTATTCATAAAAACATTCCATACTTAAAGTACATATACATCGCCACGCACTCGCCTACTAAGACAAAAAAAGTCATGGCGTAAAGCACACCCGTCGCACTTTGAGTTGAACGCATTCTAATCAGCTTCCAACTAAAAATACTCATAATCAGAACTACCAAATAGCCCCAACCTACTCGCATCGTCAACATCACCCAATTAAACATATAGCCCGCGCCAAAGGATGTTCCTTCGACAAAAAACTTCCCATCAAGCACTAATGTATAAGTCAGGATGGCGAGTTTGAACGCCCCTAGAGCCCACAAGACGAGCATAGATTTTTCAAGAGGAGCCGTGCTGAGTTTAGGAGTGACGAGGTACCAATGCCCAAGCAACATGGCGTAGGTGACAATCCCCATGAAAAAAATCGAACTCAATCCATAAGCAATGAGAAAGCCCGATTGATTTTGAAAAAAATAAACCACGGTTAAAAGGGCAAACTGCTGAACTAAGTAGAGCAACCACATCGCGGGAGTTTTTTGGTCTCTGTGAAAAAAATAAGACAAGACCATGACGACAAAAGCGATGAAATAAGCGATCGCTTGCGGGCTTGTGATTGGGGCGTAACTGAGGTGAATACCTAGAGCAATCATGGCGCTGACAGCACAAACAGTTGTTAAGAGTTTAAAGAGGCCAACACCGGTCATCTCTGTTCTGGCGAGAGGAGTAAAAAATCCCACTCCTAAAGCGAGGGATAAAAGAAAGAATTCTGCGAGTACTTTTATTTCTGCCATTGTTCTCTCCACGCGGGGCCTTGCTCACCAAGGTAAGTAATAACGTCCTGACAAATCTTTTCATTCGCCGGCAAGAGCTTATAACTCGCCAAACCCTCTTGATTAACGTCAACCCATTCGCCAAGAGTTGGTTTATCTCCGAACTCAGGGGCCCACACCAGAAAGGGATAAAGACAAACGGAGCGATCAGGGTAGGTAAAAGGGTAAACTTTAAAAAGCTGCATTTGAAGCTCCGAGGCTTGGTAACCCGTTTCCTCTCGCACCTCTCGCAGGCAGGCATCCTTGGGGGACTCTTGGGCTTCAATTTTTCCGCCCGGAAATTCCCATAGTTGATCCAAAGCGCCTTTTTCAGAGCGTTTTTGCATCCAAAACTGATAGCCGTCCTTTTGAGGATCGCTCCTCAGAAGAATGGCAAAACTCACCATAATCATCAGGGGATCATGGACGAAATGACACGAATTGTCTATAACCGCCCCATGAAGATCGAAGAAATCTATAAGCCCAAAGGCCTGTACTTCGCACCCATGGAGGGTGTGACGGATTCGGCGTATCGCATGGCCCTGCACCGCGCTTATCCAGAGTGGGATTATTACTGCACCGATTTTTTGCGAATCCCAAGACACGGTCAGTATCCCGCGAAAAAAATTCTCGAGCATTTCGGCGAACGCATTTTTGAAAATCCAAAAATTAAAAATAAAACTGGCTTTCAAGTTTTAACGACCGCTGAAACTTATTCTGAATCAGTTATTTCTTGCATCAACGATTTTGGATTTCACCATCTTGATTTAAACCTTGGTTGCCCTTCAAAAAAAGTGAACTCTCACAAGGGTGGAGCTTATTTATTAAGCGATCCAGATTCACTCATCAAAGTCGTTTCCTCTCTTAGAAAACTTTTCAATGGATTATTCAGCGTAAAAATTCGGGTTGGTTTTCGAGACGATAAACGCTTTGAAGAAAATATTCGTTTACTCGAATCTCTCGGTGTTGACGCTATTATTATTCATGGGCGCACTCGTGACCAACTTTATAAAGGTCGCGCCAATTGGGATTATATTAAAAAGGCCGTGTCCATTGCGAAAATTCCTATCATTGGGAATGGTGATGTTTGGACGCTCGATGATATTGACGAAATGTTCAACTATACTGGCTGCCACGGGATCATGCTAGGTCGTGGAGCGCTCAAGACGCCTTGGCTTGCAACTCTCTACCGACAAAAGGCCAGTGCAAATGAAAGTTCGCTCCTNNNGATTTAAAGCTTTTTCCCGTTATCTCTTTGAAGATTTCGATGATCCTGAAATGATGCGAAGTCGTTTTTTGCGTTCACGAAGCCTCGGTGAATTTCAAGATCATCTCTGGGCGCTCTAGAGCTTAATTGAGATAGACGTAATTGGGGGTGAACTCGGCAGCTTGAGCCGTCACAGAAGTCTCCACAAGACGCTCTCTCCCACTGGCTTCCGTAATGATGAGTTTATACTGACCTGGTTCTAAAACTTTGTAGAACTCTCCATCACTAAAACTAAAATGCCCGAGAGAAAGATTTTGCCCTTGAATGATTTCCACGTCCCCTGAGATATCTGAGCTTAGCTTGAAGCCGACCCCTTGATGAACTCTCGTCATATAGCGCAGAATCGAGTTTCGGTTCCAGTTATAGTACTGAGGAATTGTTTGGTAATTAGGCCATTTCGTCTGAGACAATTCAATGGTCACTTGCAAATCATTAAACCAATAATAACTCCAGTCTTGCATACCACCCTTCACAGGGTACCAATCATAACCATTAGTCACTCCACCATCGAACTGACGAGAATTGACCATGCCTGGCACTTCTTGCGCGTATTCAACAGAGAGTAAACGAGCGAGATCCACGAGAGGGAAATGCTCTTTTTTTGTGTCCCAAGGATAGTTCACACATTCCACGCCTCCGTGAAAATTTGCAGACAAGGCAAATTTTCTCTGGGCCTGAAACGCCATGATCGCTTGTGTTTCAAGTTCGCGGTTTTGAGGATTGCTATCACGGTCTCTGGTGAAATCAGGAAAATTTCTATTGAGATCGACATAATTTGCATTACCACGACGGCGACTTGAAGCTCCGTCAGGGTTCATACTAGGAATAATATAAATTTCCGTATTATTCACAAGAGAGCGGATCGTTCGATTGCCCGCTTCGTATTGGTTGAGAACGTCTTCAATCAAAAGCAACATCAACTCGCGACCAACGATTTCATCACCGTGCATATTGGCGATATATTTAAACTCTGGTTCAACTTCATCGACTTTTACATTTGAGGAAATTTTAGCTGACCATATATCGCGACCGTTTTTTGATTTCCCTAAACTCGTAATATGTAAAATTTCTGGGTACTGAGCTTGCAGATCAAAAAGTTTTTGAGTGATCTCTTCATGGCTTGGATAATTATTAAAAGGAGTCGCTTTAGTTTCTTCTTCCAAGCTCATCATTTTGACGTCATAAATTTCACTGACGCTTCTGAGCCATTCGCCCACACCTTTTGGTCCATAGACTTCGTAACCCGCGTTTCCAAGATGGTCGATAGTCAGGTCTTCTTGCTTTTTAATTTGGTCAAAAAGCAGTCTTTGTTTATCAAAAAGATAATACCCTTCTTCAACGATTCCCCTTGAGAGGGCCGTGGATGAAGTAAGAAGACTTGTCGTGAGAAAAATAAATAAAAGGCGAACAGATGTCATTTTCATATAGGAATTCCTTCTCCCAAGTAGCTTGAGCGCTTATTAGACCGTAGCGAGACATTGCATGACAACAAATACTTTCTTACAAATTTAAAGGAATTGACCTAAATAAAATCCTAGGGATTTTGCCACTTCGAAACCAGCTGGCTAAAGCTTTGACAATAAAGGCTTCTGCTTATTTAGGATTACAAGTGTTTACATTAAATCCTTCGGCACCAGAAGTGCACTGTAGGCATTTAATGAAAAAACAAATGCTTTTACTATTTTCCTTTATCCTGATCGACACCACGAGTGGAGGGGAAACGATTCGCGCTGAAAAGTTTGAAAACCCCTTTTGTATGATTGATCGAGGGGACTCAGAGGCTCCTTTTGCGAAAAAGCTAACGACACTCAAACGTTATCAAAGAAGAATTAGTCGCAAGAGTGCGGACTTTCATTCAAACAAACTTTTAGAGCGCGAGCTTAAACTTCATGGTTCTGCGAAATGGATTACCTATCGCTTCCTCAAGGCCCGTCAATACACTGAAACCGAAATCGAATTCGCTTATTTTGCTATGACTCTCTTTGGAGAAGCTAGAAACCTAGATGAAGAGAGCATGGGAATGGTTGCAAGAGTTATCAATAACCGTCGGCGAGGCCGAAGTTACGCTGCCACTGTGACAGAGATGGCGCAATTTTCTACTTGGTATTATAGAAATCAAAAAGACAATGTGATCCTCTTATGCCCTCAGAAAAAACAAACCGACAATTGGCGAAGAGCTGTCGAAGTTGCCAAAGCTCATTTCAATAAAAAAGACGATTATCTTGGCTCTACTCATTATTTCTCACCTTACAATATGGTTCCAAGATTCAGGCCACCTATTTGGGCGAGAGGAAAGAAAGCTGTGAGTTATGGTGGACATATTTTTTTAGTCGATAAAAAGAAATACAAAGGCTCAAAGAAAATCACTCAAATCCCAACGGACCTTAATCGTATTCGAGCAGTTCGAGGGGAAATTATCCTCTAAGACAGTCGCCTAAGCACTCTTCACCTTGGATCTTGACTCTCTCTGGTAACAAGCAGGCAGGATCTTGAGATTGATGTCTAGCGATTCCAAAAAGCTTGGAGGGAGAGAGTTGTCGAGTAGAAATCACTTCAATTCTTCCCTTGCGAACACGCTTGCACTGAGAGACCGCAAGAAGTCTGAGATTATTAAACATTGTTCCACCATCATGGGCCGAGATATGAACTCTAGAAGGGCCGTAACTTCCGGCATGGGCACCACTATGAATATAAGTGAAATCAAAATCACTTATCATAAGATTGTCGCAAGTGTTTTCACTGGCGTGTTTTTTAATTCCTAGTGGGTCTTCTGAGATACTATCAATCATCACGATATGGTTTGCAGAGACATTAATCATGTCTCCAGGTTGAATCGTTTCTTCTGCTTCAAACACAGCGGGCTTGAGACAAGAGTTTTGTCTTGTCAGTCCCGATTGAATTTCTGAAGTTGTCAGAAGATCCTCAAAAACCGCTCCATTTTTATTTACTCTTAAGCCTGCCGCGGCCATAGCACCAGCGATGAAAGAAGAGCAGTCTACCGCCACAGCTTCGCTATCCTTCACAAGTCCGCCACCACTTTGAAAGATATTCAGTCTCTGTGTATCTGGGTCAAGGGTCATACGTGAACCGTAACCATACATAGGAGGAGTCACTGTCATATCTCGACAATGCTCCCCTGCAGAATAATTTTCATCTTGGCTCAATTCACTTAAGAGAACATGAGAGGCGATAAATGCTTCCTTGTCTTCAAGCTTTCTAATCTTTCCGCTAACGGGATTTTTTTGTTTATCAATCGTATCAGCGACCCTCACACCTTCAAGATCTTTCGTCTCACTATCCAGTCTCATTTGGAGCGCCTTACAACTTTGGTAATAGCTAGCTAAAATTCTTTGAGCACCGATCACAGCAAGTGATTCGTCTCCTTTTGGAGGATTGAAAAGAAGATGAGCACAAGGATCTTGTAAGCTCATATTTCTTTCTATGTATTCGGCGATCCGTAAAATCGCATCTGGATAATTATCGATGGTGATTTTAGGCAGTTCTCCCCCTTGAGCGAATGGCCCCTGCAAGAAAACAAATAGAATCAATAGTTTTTCTCTAAGCCTTCTCATAACCTAACGTTTCTATCGGTTGATAAAGGTCTAGGCTTTAGAGAATAGGAGATTTGCCGTCTTTGCGAGCTTTTAGATATTGTAAGGCCTCGAAAAGTGCCACGCCTACAAGCCAGAAAAGGATGAGACCGTCCCGAGTAAGGCCTGCCATCAATAGAGCGAGAATGAGGCTAAAGAAATGGCGCTCAATAAAAGGTCTAGTGCTTGGATGAGCATAGCGAGTGATTTTTTGAAGCGATTCATGGGCAAAATAAATCAATCGCAAGGTGGAAAAGCGGTAGCGCTTACTTGCGACTCTTTGACTAAAGTCCGGGGCGTTGAAAGAAGCAGGGACGAGATAGCCAACCAGCATATAAAGAGTATTTGCAGTGGAAACTTGAAAAATGAAACTTAGGAAAAGGCAAACGGCTAAGCCGATTAAATACCAAATCGTAAACTTTGCTTTTGAGGAAAAAAAAAGGGCTTCATTTTTGAAGCCCTCATTCTCATTATTTTGCAACACCAACGGCCTTGGTTTCACGGACCACGGTCACTTTGATTGTTCCCGGGTAAGACATTTCTTCTTCGATTTTCTTCGCAATATCTCGTGAAAGCATCACTGTCTGCTCATCAGAAACTTGATCGTTTTCAACGAAGACCCGCACTTCTCGTCCACCAGAGATGGCATATGTTTTTGAAACGCCTTCAAAGGTGTTCACGATGTCTTCGATATCCGTCAATCTTGAAACATAAGATTCCATCATCGCCTTTCTCGCTCCTGGTCTCGCTCCAGACAAGGCGTCTGCTGCAGTCACAAGGTGAGCTAGGATTGATTCTGGTTTTTCGTCGTCGTGGTGAGCACGGATGGCATGAACGATATCTGGAGACTCGCCGTATTTTTTCGCAAGGTCAGCCCCAACCACAGCGTGTGATCCTTCGGCAGAAGCATCAATCACTTTTCCAATATCGTGCAAGAGACCTGCACGGCGAGCTTGTTTTACGTTGAGACCAAGTTCAGAGGCCATGCTTCCGCAAATAAAAGCCGCTTCAAGAGCATGCTGATATTGGTTTTGTGTATAAGAAGTTCTCCAGTTAAGAGCACCGACGAGCTTCAAAATTTCTGGGTGAATACCGTGGACTCCGATTTCCATCTGAGCTTTCTCTCCTAGAGAGAGCATTTGTTTTTCCATTTCGATGCGAGACTTATCATGAAATTCTTCAATTTTCGCTGGGTGAATTCTTCCATCAGCGATGAGTTTTTGAATCGTCAGTCTTGCAATTTCTCGTCTTACGACGTTGAAAGAAGAGATCACCACAACTTCAGGAGTGTCGTCGATGATTAAATCAACACCACAAATTTGTTCGAAAGCGCGGATATTTCGCCCTTCACGACCAATCAAACGCCCCTTCACATCATCAGAGGGAAGCTCAACTGTTCCAATGGTTCTTTCCGCCACGTACTCACCAGCAAAACGCTGAATGGCAATTCCAACGATGCGCTTTGCTCTGGCTTCTGCGTCTTCTTTGGCTTCTTCTTCAAGGCGAACAAGGTCTTTTGCGAAATCGACTTTGGCTTCTTCTTCCATCGTTTTCATAAGTTCAAGCTTGGCTTGTTCACGAGTAAGGCCCGCCACTTCACTGAGCTTCATTGAAATTTCTGATTGGCGAAGTTTATAGCGCTCAACTTCTTTTTCAACCCGAGCCTTAGCTTCTGTTAGCTCGACTTCTTTCGCTTTGATTTTTTCTATTTCTTTTTCTTGGAGCTCTAATTTTGTATCGAGCTTTGCTTCTTTTGCCGTGATACCTTTTTCTTGATTTTTGATTTCTTCGCGGCGTTTTTGTAATTCTTTATCGAGGGCGTCTCGCTCTTCTTTGGCGATTTGTTTCGCTTCTTTGCGAGCATTATAAGAAATCTCTTGCGCCTTCACTTTAGCTTTTTCGATGATTTCATCACCTTTGCTTTCTCGTTCTTTATTTTCTGCTTGAACCATTTTGTGACGAACAAAAAAGCCCACTGCGGCTCCAAGAATCGCAAAGAGAAGGGAAGCAAATACTACTGTTAAATCCATTATTCAGACTCCTTAAATGGAGAGACTTCAATAAGTTGAGTCTCTGTCAAAAGGGCATCCATCTTTTGATCATGTGTCTCGCAGGGAAGGAACTGACACCATTGCTGATCAAAACATAGGCCCAGCTTTAGGCCTCGATACTCCGAAAAATACCGATCAAAAAACCCACCGCCTCTTCCAAGTCTCACTCCGTTTTTGTCGAAGGCAAGGCCTGGCACAAGAACGATGTCTGGTGTCACTTCAGGAGCGCTAGTTGGTGGAACTCTAAGATCAATCCCAAAGTCTTCCGTGCGTACAACTAACTCTTCCGGTCGGCACCTAAAATACTTCATTCCGTCGACTGTCATGGCCGGATAGAGCCAATCTTGAATTTTCAAGTGCGCGCTCTGATTCCAAATCACTTCGTCCTTCAAAGGAGAATAAACTCCTACGGAAGGCTGAGACCAACGAGATAAATAGGCTTGGAGCTTCAGAGAGATCGATTCACTTTTTATTGCTAACTCAGCATCTGAAAATGATTTTAAGAGTTTTCGATACTGAGATCTCAAACGCTGTTTTTCATTTTTTATCGCTTCATGAGTGTCAATAAGACCCAACCTCTAAAACTTTTACGCCATCAAGAGATCAGTCGAATCAGTGAGCTATAGGAGAGATCTCTTCAATAAACTGAAGGGCATCTCGAGCGGAAGACTGCAATTCTTTCATATTATATTGAAACTCTTTTTGCATCGCTAACTTGTCCGAGCCAAGTTTAAGTGCCACGAGGAGTGCCACTTTTCCGCGATCCAAATGAGGAGATTGCTTTAATATCTTTTGCGCTTCACGGTCAACGAGGTCAACTACATCGTGTGCAGAAACATCATCGTGACCGTCATCAGGTTTTAGCCTGAGTTCGTATCCTAAAATCTCAAATATCGACTCATCTTTCGTTTGGTTCATACACTTTCAGAATAGGCTAAAAGCCTATCTACGTCAATGAACAGGTGCTTCTGTGCCCTCTGGCGCATAAGCCGTAAGCGCACTCAAATAAGCGTCTAACGCAAACACGTCGAGATCATCAACGCTTTCCCCCACACCGATATAAGTCAAGGGAACGGCAAGTTCACTCACGATCGATATCGCCGAGCCGGCCTTAGAAGAACCGTCGCATTTGGTGAAAATCAAGCCTGTAAGATCGAGAGTTTTGTGAAATTCCTGCGCTTGGCGTAAGGCATTTTGGCCAGTAATGGCGTCAATAACCAAAAGGATTTCGTCTGGGGCGTTCTGGTCGAGCTTTTTGAGTACCATTTTGGATTTCTTGAGTTCTTCCATCAAGTTTTCTTTGGTGTGCAAACGCCCTGCAGTATCAAGCAGGCAATAATCGGCTTTAAGGCGAATGGCCTCTTGCAAAGCTTCAAAACCAACACCACTTGGATTTGATCCTTCTTTGGCGCGAATCATCGTCGCCCCTGCACGGTCACACCAAACTTGCAGTTGATCGACAGCAGCTGCGCGAAAAGTATCACAAGCCCCCACGACTACTTTTGATCCTGCGCGAGTGAGCTTTGTTGCGATCTTTCCAATGGTGGTGGTTTTTCCAGCGCCATTCACTCCAACAATCATAATCACTTTAGGCGCTGCCTGACCGCCGGTGATGGGTTGATACAAACTTGTCTGCTGCGCCAGTTGAATCGGCTCCATTTTATCCCGAAGATAAGTGAAAAGTTTTTCTTTGAATTGTCTCTCACTTAGTTCTTCTTTTTTCGCCGCCCCCTCTAACATCTCTAAGATTTCGCCGACGACCTTCGGTCCCAAGTCAGCCGAGAAGAGGAGTTCTTCGATTTCATCAATAAGTGATTGATCCATCTTTCTGCCAGAGAAGAGAGTGGACATTTTTCCCCACACATCTTCGCGGGAGCGAGTGAGGCCCTTCATGAGTTTTTGCGCGAAACTTAAAACTTCTTTTTTAGGTTCAGGTTTCGCCTCAGGTGCAGGCACTGTTTGGGGAAGTTGGACCCTAGAAGCTGGCTCGATTTTGGTTTCTAAGACTTCAGGTTTTTGTGTTGGAGCTTTTTTCCCAACTTGAAAACCCGCTGCTGCAAGAGAAGCCAGAAGAATAAGGAGTCCAACAACATCGCCATTATTGGCCGTCGCTTGAACACCTAAAACTTCAAAAAGATTTTGCACTAAAGGGAGAAAAACTTCCATCACGCCACGATCCTTGATATGAGCTATAAAGCAGAGCCTTTGATATGACATAGTGCCTGAAAAATGGCAATAAAAGAGACCCATGAAACACTTAGACGCCCATTTTCTGACTCAGCAAGCTGTACGGGATTTTTTTAGGTCTCTTGGCTTCCAAGACGTCTTAGTTCCCCCTGCTGTTGAAAATCCAGGCATGGAGACTCATCTTCATCCTTTTCAACTCTATTCTGCTAGAGACAAAAAAACTCTCCCCTATTATCTTCATACGTCTCCTGAGTTTCACTGCAAAAAATTATTATCCCTAGGCTACGAAAAATTTTTCAGCCTGAATTATTGTTTTCGAGATGAGCCTGCTACAGAACACCACCGTTTTCAATTCTTGATGCTTGAGTGGTATCGAAAGGGTGCGAGTTATTTTGACTTAATGGATGATACTGAAAACTTGGTTCATTTTTCTTTAAATGCGTTGTCGCAAAAAAATATCGACATCTGCCCACTGATATCGAAAACAAAATCACAGCGAGCGTCCGTCGCTGAACTTTTTCAAGAGTTTTTGAAAATTGATATTCTCCAATTTACCGAAGCACAGGATCTTCAAAACTGGATTCATTCTGAACAGAAAAACCTCGCGCTCTCCCCTCCAGATAAAAATGAAGCTTGGTCTTATGATGACCTGTTTTTCCTCTTATTCTTAAACCTTATTGAACCCAAACTGAAAAATTTCCCACATCTTTACGTCTATGATTATCCCGCTCCGCTTGCAGCGCTTTCAAGTCTTAAACCAAGTGATCCGAGAGTCTGTCAGCGATTTGAGTTGTATTTAAAAGGCGTTGAAGTCGCCAACTGTTTCCAAGAAGAAATTAAGCTCGCAGTCATCAAAGAGCGCTTCGATCAACAAGGTATTTTGAAAAAATCCATTTATCATTATGAGCTTCCTGAGCCCGCAGTTTTTTATCACACGATGGAAAAAGGATTACCCGCGAGCAGTGGTATCGCTCTAGGATTTGAGAGGCTTGTGATGGCGATCAGTCCGTCATCACAAGGTTTTTGGAGTTAAGGGCTGCCCTGAATATGATTCATGATCAAATGAAGCTTTGTAATCAGCTCCGCTTTTAAAAGTTGCTCCGGAGATTTTTGGGCCCAGTCGTAATGCCTCAGCATGGATTTATTTAATCTTATCTCGTCTAAAAAAGCGTTTGGATAAAGATAGGCCATCTCTCCCGAGAAGTAGGCATACCAGCGATAAACATTGTCAGAATTCTCTTTTGCAAGAGCATCGAGTACTTCAAGTGAATTTTCCACCAAAATGCGTTTAATGGAGAAAAAATTGACTCCCGTTAACTGCTCTACAGTTCGTTCGCGATTAAGATATTTCTTTGAAAAGCTTTCGCTAAATTTTATCATCGCTTCATTCATCGGCTCGGGATAATTTTCAAGGCCTGCGTATGTTTGATCTAAAACAAGAGCGCGATACACTCCCTCCTGTGATCCCCCTTGGTCGAGAACATTCATCCATTTGGCGAGATCATTGCTGTTCGCTTTAAGCCTACGAGTTGCTTCATACAACTCAGTGACGAATCGCACGTTATAGCTGCGCCAAACTTCTTGCGGCAAAGTATTTTCATTCAAAGCCTGCCGTTGAACAGAAGATCTGGCATCTCGAATGATTTCAGGAATCGCGGGCAACTCCAACTCTGAAGTCCAAGACTCTCCAAACCAACGAGTTGTTGTCTCTTCTCCTAAAACCTTTAGGGCATATGGACGAATGAGTTCCTGAATTTTGACGATGAGAGTTTTCGGCTGCTCTTCAATTGATGAAGACCCTTGCCCAAAAGCTCGTGCTTGAAAAAAAACAGTAAAGATAATAAGACCAATAACCTGTCGGTTTAATTTTTTCACTATGACTCCTTCATTCACTCCAAGTTTAATGGCCTCCGTTGCTTGGGGCTAGCCTTTTTTTATCTTGTGTATCTTGAGTGTAAAAGTCGGCAAAAAACTAGGCTTCGCTTACTTGAGTCCCGCGACGAAGTGGCATTTTGTAAAAGGCATGGCTTGAAATTTTGAGCTCTTTTAAGGTTTTTCTGACTTGGCCATCATTTCGTTCAAAACTGTATTGAATCAATTCTTGCTGAATCTTCGCCAGAGTTTCCTGCAAGCCGTTTTCACAAGCGTCAGCAAAAAGAGAGTCGAGGTAATCGCTCTTTTTGGATTTTTCTAAGGGATTGATGATTGCAGGAGAAAGATCAGTCACCTGAATCATGCCGCGATTTTTTTCAAAGAGCATTTCTATCTCTTTATAAAACTCGCGATAATTTCCAGGCCAGGGGTAATTAAGAAGCGTATCCCATGCCTCAGAACTTAGAAGCCTTCTCTTACCATCGGAGTTCAGCGATTTTTTTATGATCTTAGTCAAATGATCTTTGTTAGAGCGAAGAGGCACTAAATTCAGCCCATGTCCCATAAGTCTATAATACAAGTCTTGACGAAACTCCCCTCGCTGAACCATCTGCTCAAGGTCTTCGCAAGTTGCACTCATAATTCTAAAATCAGAATGCTCAGGTTTGTCTGAACCCATTGGATAGAACTTTTTTTCATCGATCACTTTTAAAAGTTTTAGTTGGAGCGCCTTTGGCATTGTGGCGACTTCATCTAAAAATAAGGTGCCTCGATGGGCCAACAGGAGCTTGCCTTTCTTAGGTTGATCAGCCCCAGTAAACGCTCCCTTTACATGACCAAAGATTTCCGACTCTAGCAAATTTTCATTAAACTCCGAACAGTTTAGCGAGATAAAGGGTCCTTCGTGACGATTTGAGTAATCGTGGATCATTTGCGCCAGCGCCGTTTTTCCCACTCCAGTTTCGCCAGTAAAATAGACGGGCTGTTGGCTTTGAGTAGCCGCTTCTACTCTTTGGCAAAAGCTCTGAGCCCATCCCCATTTACCTTGTAATCGAAGAGAGAGATCACTTTGTTTACAGTTTTCGGAGTGAGCGAGAGATTGAAATAACGTCTTAGCGCAAAGTGGTTTGAGTATATACTCGTCTGCTCCAGCTTCGTATGCTTTCTTAATAATGGATTCTTGATCTCGACCTGTTAAGAAAATTTTCTTTCCCGCTGCATTTGCAAACAACTCTAAAATCTCTAAGCCTTCTTCCTCATAACTAAGATCACAATCAATCAAATAGAAATCAAACACGGGTTGAAATTTATGAGCTTCTTCAAGGCTACTGCCGAAACTTAATTGGAAATGCGAAGAGAGAAGACGCTCAAGCGAGCGTATCATTAGTTGATCGTCTTCAAAGATTAGAATTGATTTCATCATAAACTTATAACCCATGAAGCTGTATGGTATTGAGATTAAGTAAAATTTATAGAAGGTCTGCTCTCGGCCCTTTGCCACGAATTATAGGCAGCTTAGTAGAACAGTCCGGTTTACAGACTAGGCAAAAATTGACCTAAGCTATCAAATCTACTGAGTAAAAGAGTTTCTCTAAATTTCAATCAGCTTATTGACGATAATAAGAGCATGAGAATACGACGTTTAATCACATTCGCACTTCTTTCCCTCGTTCTTCAGGCCTGTATGCCTGATAGCTTCACCAAATTTAAAGAGGATCCCATTAAGAAGGGGTCAAATGTTGATGGACCTAACACCGATGGTGGTGGTGGAGATGATGATGATGATGACGATGACGACACTCCAGTAGGGCCATGTCCTCCAGGGTCAGAAATCACAACTGGAAATTGCTTAACTCCTGTCAGCCTAGTGATGACTACTTCTTCAGCAAATTATCAGTTGGATGAATTCACATTTGGTAAAGACATCACACCAATTGAAGCACGTGCTCTAAAATCAACTGGGCCAATTGACCCTCAAAACCCTGCCAACTGGTTGAATTTTTTTACTTTCACAATATCTCCAAGCATCCTTCCTCCTGGATTTAGTTTCAATGTAAACACGGGTGTAATAAGTGGCTCGCCTATCGCGTTTTTCCCAAAAACAATTTACACCATTTCTGCGGTCTACACTGGCTTGAACCCCGTAACTCTAACTGGGGCAGCTGCAGCTACGGTTGAACTCTCTGTTTCTACTTATATAAAAAGTCCTGTAAAAATCAGACCTCCAACAGGTCATTTTTTGATTGTTAAATTAAGTAATGTAACGCCTTTCGCTACCGGAGATCAGATTGCTTTTGAAACGGGTGGTAGTGGGAATATCGTTTACGTAGATGAAATTTCAAAAGAAGTTCACGTTCAAGCTGATAACTCAATCGTTCCACTAATTACTTATTTTGATCAAGGTGCGGAAGCTGGACCACCAAATATAGTTGCAGTTGATAATAATGCCTCCTTTGTTGCACCAGTTGCCACAGTCGAAGACTTTTATCTCGCCTTAGATCCTTCAGTGACATTACCTACAAATAGTGCTCTCACAGGTGCATTTTATTTTCTTCCTACTTCCGATATTGTGCCAACGGCTCCAAATAGTATGGCTATTTCTGCGGCGGAAATCGATTCCTTTACTTTTTCACTGACACCCTCACTACCTGCAGGATTAAGTTTTAATCAAAAAAAATGCTCCGTGAATTGTGGAGGATTTCCATGCTCAACACAACCCCTCTGTCTTGGTGCAGGCGGTGTTTGGTCTGCTATTAGACCTGGCTTGATTTCAGGGACGACGGCTGTCAATTTACAGCCTACAACTTACACAGTATCAGCGAGAAATATTGCAGGGGAACTTGTTAATTCGACGTTTAAATTATCCTCATTATCTTTCCCTAATCCAAAATCCATTGAGCTCATCGCCTATAAACAAAAACCTGGTCAAAGACTCAGACTAACTTTGAACTCTGTTGCTCCATTCAGTGTAGGACAAAATCTCACAACGGAGGATGGTGGATTAGCTGAGATTAACTTCATAGACTCAGCTTCGAATACTATGTTTATTACCATTTTAGCTGGCCACGAAGAATACGCACGATTTACTAATGGCCTCGGTGTCGATAATAACAGCGTCTTTTTTAACTCAAAAGCGCAAATCACTTCCCAACCTGTCTACTTGTACCAGAACACAGGAAATTTAAACAATGTGACACAACAGCGTATGGATATCGCAGTTGCACCACTTGATTATTTTGAAAATGCCGCTAATATCGCAGAGGATAGAACAATTACCTATTCTATCACGCCACAAATCACGAACGTCCCAGGTATCCGCTTCCAAGTACGAAGCGGTTGTACAAATCTCACAACTGGCGCTGTTAACGCTGCGATTTTAACTCCTGCGGCTTGTGTTGCAGGTGGGTTTGCTTGGATCCGCGGTGGAACAATGTGGGGAGATCCAGATCCACTTAAACCACTTAATCAAACTGCTTTTACAATTACAGCAACAACTCTAAGAGGCCAGCAAACTTCAACCACTGTAAATCTTGAATTCACTGCAACACAAGCTCCAATTGAATTCAGTTTATCTCAAAATGTTTTACTTGAAGTCCCAAGCGTTGGCGGAGCCTTCGCCGTCGGTGACTTCATCAGCTCAAACCAAGGCGGTGGAAACAATGGCCTTGGAACTGTACGAGCAGTCATTCCAGCTCAAGCAGGGTCTCCAAATGAGTACCTCTGGGTAAACGTTACGAGTGGGATTTTTGCGGTAAATAATAATATTGATAATATGAAAAAATACGCAAAACAGCAGACATATATCCTACGAGTTATCCCGGTCAATGCTTCATTGCAATTTGCAAGCACCGCAGGTTTTGTCGATAGTCTCGTTGATGGAAGTAGCGCCAATCAAATTACTTCTGCAACAGGGACAGCGCGAGTCATCCTCAATGACGAAGTTAATAACCGCCTATATGTAAGAGTGAGTGATGGTTATTTCCAAACGAATCAAGCAATCAGCGGCAATACATTAACTCAGATCAATTCTCAAAATATTACAATGGTTATCAACTCTGCAGTACCCGCTGGAGTGACTAAGGATTTTGATATCGTTCAAGGCGCTGATGTAAACTCGTATAACGCTTCAGGTGTAATCAGAAATATCAGCGGAACAACCCTTGAAGTAGAAACTCTCAGCAACCGATTTGAAGTTGGTGGAGGAAACCTCTATTTCACAAATCCTAGTTCTGGTGCAACAAGAACAGTAAGCGCCGTTAGAACAAATAATAGACGATTTCTTGCACTCAAAAATAAAGCTTTTAGACTCTATCCAACGCTTGAGGCGGGATCTAATAATGTCGGTTACACAATCAGTCCGCCACTCCCACCAGGATTAGCCCTAGATCCACTTACTGGTGCAATTACAGGAATACCAGAAGATAGATCTGCTGCGACTGTTTATACGATTACTGTTTCTAATGAATTCACAAGCCCTGTATCGTCGATCAGTTACCCAATCACGCTAGAAGTGAAAGACTATTTAGAGCTTTCGGTTACGACGAATGCGAATAGCTATATCCTCCATCAAGGTGGCATGGGGAAAAATCGAGCAGAGTGCTTAATCACAAGAGATCAATTGCAGGCAACATCCACTGTTCCTCGAGATATTTTTTGTCTCCTAGATGGTGGTGAGTTTGATATTTTTCAAAAGGGCGTGAGTTTAAAACTCGATATCGCTCCGGATATGTGTGAGTACGTTGACTTCAAGCCTTATAATTTCGCAACTCATCCAGCTGCTGCGACAACAAACGCGAACTATGCTCCTGGCAACAACCCACTGATTCGCCATACAGGGGATAATAACGATCCTGCCTGTACGGCAGCATTTGGAGGCGGTATTACAACAGAGTTTCCCGTTTCTACAAACTTCAACCCTTTGATGGGTATTACAGATGTTTCTGATTTTTCACACTACTGTGGGTACAACTACACTATTGCGAGAGCAATTGATCCTGGACCTAATTGCGATCCTGGTCAACTAAACACACGAACTTTTACTTACAACGTCTCTCAGCAGTATTTATGTGTCCCTCAGCCCGGTCTTAACCAGGCAAATTGTGATAATCAATACGGTGTTTGTAGTGGTGGTGGTCATACGAATGCAGGTGATTGTATTAGTAACGGCGAAGAATGGACTCCAGATCCTGCAAATGAAGGATCAATAGATGTTTGCTCACGCACACAAGCGAATAATACTCTTGAGTGTGGAGGAGAGCTGTATAATTGTCTCAGTGGTCCAGGTGTTGACTATGTTGACCCTAAGCTGCTTTTTGAAGACGCAGTGGCAGATACTAAGCAGACTCAACCAGGTCTCTCAACTGAGTTATTGTATCCGCTAAAGGCACCATCCACAGAAGGCTATTTCTCTAATGCTTCAATCGTGAACTTCCAATCTGC
>DIUE01000063.1:140605-147191 GCA_002435795.1 Bacteriovoracaceae bacterium UBA6166
TTCTATACCTTCAATTGTCTCAACGGCTCGAAAGAAACGTTAGCAAGGGTTCGATTAGTAATCAGAGACTGGGATAGAGCTTTTAAAGCAAGTAATAATATTGATCAAATGCTACCTGCAGGATCACTCATGAAGGGTGGTGTATATGATGTTGATGTTGACGGCTTTGGCGAATTCATCAACAAATACACAAACTGGGATGATATCCGCTTAACGTTTGATGTTCCACCAGCAGCACCAAACTATTCTTGCCCAGTAGCAGGACCAGTAGTGGAAACTCAAAGATTCCCGTTCCCACTTGATAATCTCTAAAACTACGGAACGACCTCACCTACGAGGTCGTAATCCAATACATCGGTGATTTTGACTTTGATCAAATCACCGATCTTCACTGTCGCGCCTGCCAGATCATTAATGATAACCTTTCCATCGATATCTGGGGCTTGTCCAAAGTGACGGCCTTCAATCAAAAGCTCTGTCTCTTCATGTTCTCCCTCAACTAAAACATCAATAATTTGGTCTTTAAAACGCAAATTGAGTTCACGAGCAATCTCTTTTTGAACCTCATACAAACGATCAAAACGCTCTTCGATAACTTCTTGAGGAACTTTCTCACGAAGTCTGAAAGCCGGAGTGCCCTCTTCGTCAGAGTAACGAAAGATTCCAAGATGGTTAAAACGCGCCGTTTTAACGCCTTCTAGAAGTTGTTCGAAGTCTTCCTCTGTCTCTCCGGGAAATCCTACAATGATTGAAGTTCGAAGGACGATCTCAGGAATTTGGCTTCGCAACCGTCGAATTCTTTCATGAATTTTCTCACCAGTGATTTTTCTATTCATGCGCTTTAAGACTTGGTCAGAAAAATGTTGAACAGGCATATCTAAATAGCGACAGATCTTTTCAGAGCTTCGCATTTTTTCAATAACTTCATCGGTGAGTTCGTCTGGATAAAAATAAAATAAACGAATCCAGTCAACGCCCTCAACTGTTTCAAGCCCTGTGAGTAGTTCAAATAAATTGTTTTTTTCATCAAGATCAACTCCATAATCCGAAAGATCTTGAGAAATTAAATTAAGTTCCCTCACGCCAGTCTCTGTTAGTTTTTTAGCCTCAGCGACGAGAGAATCGACAGTTCGCGAACGTAAACGCCCTCTCAATGTTGGGATGATGCAAAATGTACAATTGCGATTGCAGCCCTCTGAAATCTTCAACCAGGCTGTATAAAAAGGCGAAGTGTTCAAACGAGGGTCGTATTCTGTGTGGATGAATTTAGGGATTTCTACAAACGACTTTTGCGGCAAAGCCCCCTCTTCAAAGGTGCGAAGAAGCTTAGCGATCTTATTATATTCGCCCGTTCCAATGATAAGGTCTACTTCAGGAAGCTCTGTTTCAAGTTGAGCCGAATAGCGCTGGGCCATACAGCCCGAAACGACCAGCGCTTTACAGCGACCAATTTCTGGATCTTTGAAATCAGCCAGATCGAGAATAGTATCAATCGATTCTTTTTTAGAGGCCTCAATAAATGAGCAAGTATTGACAATGATGGCTTCCGCTTCTTCTGGAGTCCCCACAACTTTGAAGCCATCAAGACCTAAATAACCGAGCATCACCTGCGAATCAACTAGGTTTTTTGAACAACCGAGTGACGTAAAAAAGAGCGTTTTTTCATTGAATTTTTTATCGATCGTTGTGGTCGTCATAAAAACTTGTCCTCTGGGCATTAGTGATCAGGATAAGTATGCTAAAAATCATTAAATGACAAAGAGTTCTGAACAAATTACCAACTAGTGTGGATGGGAGATAGACGACAAAAACTCTTTGATTTCCAGTATTTGAATTGTGCTCTCAAGAGGTTTAGACTATTGCTATGAAAATCGTCTTACTTCTTTTCCTTATTTCAAGCTGTAGCTACTTCACTGTAGATGATCCCAAGATCGGTTCTGCGAAAAAAATCCAGCACCTACTTGGACTACTCACTCATGGCGAACCGATTATTCCTAAAAATGACAAGAACACCTTGGCCGCCAACTATCTTTACGGCCAGTTTCTTGAAGCTAACGGGCGCAATCTTCATGCTTGCGAAAAATATACTTCCGTCTCAATCCAGCAAGAAAATGAAATCTTTCTATACCTCTCTCTACTGGGCCAGCTAAGAACCTGTGCTGATTTAAATTTAGTCGTTTTTCTACAGAATTATCCGCTTGAGATTTGGCCTAAATGGAGTCATGAGACTTACCTAAGACAAATCTTTAAGCTTGCTGGAGAAAAAACTCCCGCCCAAATATTGTATGAACTTTCTTTTTTTGAAAAAACAGCACAACAGAAACTCGATCTTTTACAAAAAGCTCAATCCCTTGATCCAAGAAATGAAGCCTTTCAACGAGAGATCTATAGAATCGCACCACGTCTCATAAAAAAGCCTAAGCACGATGAGCTTTTTCTAGTCGCAAGAGATTTTGAACAAATAAGAGAGTTTGATAAGGCCCGGACCATTTATAGACAACTCATCAATTCAAAACTAACTAGTCTTGAACTGGTTCTTTCTAGTTATGAAAGAATTGCTCAGACATTTCGAGTGCAAAGAAACGCTGAAATTTATTGGAAAGAACTAGATAGTCTTGCAAAAGAGCTGAATCTTTTGGCCCAGAAAACAAAAAGTGCTGAAGCTGCAAAGGCGTTTATTGAAAATCGTATTACTAAGGCACGCGCACTTTGGACTGCCCACCAAAGAGAGGCTGGGCAAGATATTTTAAATCCTCTACTTATAAGCGAGTTTTTACAGGCAGATCAAAAAGCACAGATTCATTTTGTTCTTGGGGCAATGGAATTAGAGGCTGGCGTCACTCAAAGTGCCTTAACACATTTCGGCTTAGGCCTGGCCGATGAAATTAAAGACAAAAGAATTCTTGAACAGCTTTTGTGGTCAGAAGCGTGGACATATTACCTAGCTCAAAATTATAAACTGGCAATAGATAGCTTTGAGCGAGGGGTTCAACGCTTAGAAGAAGCTAGTTTTAAAAGCAAAGCGCAGTTTTGGATTGGAATGTCCTATCTGAAATTAAATGAGAAAAACAAGGCAAAGATTTTTTTTGATGAAGTTCGCTACAATGATCCCTTTTCATACTATGGCATTCTCTCTCATCATAAGCTCGATCAAGCTCTCTCCCCGCTACCTAATAGCGCAAAGGTTAGAAAAGAAGATACTTTATCCTCAAATTTTGATTGGTTGATTTTTCTCGGCGAAAAAGAAGCTGCGAGAAACGAACTTAAGGAGCGTATCGCAAATAAAGAGGTCAGTCCCCAAGAAGCGTTAGTTTCTTTTTACGAAGCGGAAATTTACGACGAAGCTATTTTTCAATTCGCAAGACTACAGTCGACATTAAGCAAATCAGAGCTCAAACAAAGTTTTGCTTTCGGTTACCCAAGACCTTACCAAGAACTCTATGCAAAATATGCTGAGTCTTACTCTTTCCCTCGGGAACTTGCTCTATCACTCACCAGACAAGAGTCCGCATTCAATCCATTTGCGCGGAGCTGGGCAGATGCTTTTGGATTAATGCAGCTCATTCCAGAAAGAGCACAACAGCTCGCGAGGTCTTTGAAAATTCCGTTTAAGCACCATGAAGAGCTTTTTGATATTGATCTTAATATAAGAATGGGTGTGTTTCATTTATCTGAACTCAAAACGAAGTACGATAGCGTGTTCCCTTTCTATATCGCAGCTTATAATGCGGGAGAGAGGCCGGTCACAAATTGGAAAATTAATCGTTATGATGGCAATCAATTAGAATTTATCGAAAATATTCCCTATAGAGAAACTCAAGGGTATGTGAAATTAATTCTTCGAAACGCCGTTATTTATCGGATGCTCTCGACGAACAAGCCCTTTTATCTAAAAGAGATGGGACTTATTCTATAATTTTCGTTTTTGGTGGGGCTTTAAAATTAAAGACTTCATTCTCAAGTTTGACTTGTGTCTGAACCGACTTAAAATCTAAAGTCAGCTTTGTTCCATCTTCCTGTTCAATTAAAATAGATGAAATTTCTGAAAATTCCTTTTTAGAGGCCTTAAACTGAAAAAGTGCCGAAACCACATTAAGATCATTTTTTAATTTTTCTTTAAATGAAATTTTGACTTGGTTCGAAGTTAAGTCAGCGACTGTATAATTATCATTATCTTTAAGGCCATGTGAAAGACTGGAGAAAAAACTTGTTAATACATTCTTATGGGAATCTTGAACGCTTAGCTCTCCTTCCTCTCCTTCAATAAATGGAGCCGTGTAGTACCAAGTTTTTTTGTTATTGGTCACAAAGATGACCTCATCTGGGCTTTGAACATGGAAATAAAGCATCCCAGGATTTTTGTACTTTAAAACTCCATTGCTTTTTCGCTCTGAACCCGTGAGAGAGCTTTTTTGAATCTGTTGGAAATCCACTACAAAACTCTCTGGCACAAAGCTCACTGCCGCTCGAAGAGGGACCAACCATAGGAGAAAAGCTAAAAGAACAATCGCCTTCAACATACTAAACTCCTAGTGAAGCTGGACTGAAACCGCTTTTGAAACACCTGGCTCTTGCATTGTGACGCCATAAAGAGTGTCATTTAGTTCCATGGTTTTCTTATTATGAGTAATCAAAATAAACTGTGACTCTCGACTCATTTCGCGCAGTAGTTCATTGAAACGTCCGACGTTAGCATCATCTAAAGGAGCGTCAACCTCATCAAGTAAACAAAACGGCGAAGGCTTCACTAAGAAAATAGAGAAAATTAAACTAACGGCCGTCATGGCCTTCTCGCCCCCGGACATTAGATTAATACTTTGCATATTCTTGCCCGGCGGTTGTGCGATAATATCAATCCCACACTCAGGATCGTTGATATCAGCGGTCACTTTAAGGGCTGCACTTCCCCCACCGAAAATGATTGGGAAGACTTTTTCAAAGCGAGAATTCACTTCTTCAAAAGCAATTTTAAATCGCTCTTTTGATTTGAGATCAATATGGTCAATCGCCGTTTGAAGATTTTCAAGCGAACTCTTAAGTTCAGACTCTTGTACTCTTAAGAAATCAGCTCTGAGCTTCTGACGATCGTATTCTTCAATTGCTTGCCAGTTAATATCCCCAAGGCGGCTAAACTCTGCACGGTACTGTTTAAGTTTAGAATCACTTTCCTTAAGATCCTGACCGTATTTACGGCTAAACTCGTAGGCTTGTTTCGCAATTTCTTCGGGACCATTTTCCGTTTCCTGGAAATACATCGAAGAGACGTCATGGAGGGTTTGATAGTCTTCGGCTTGAAACTCAAGATACTTTCCGAGGCAATCGCGCAAATCAACTTGGTATTTTTCAAATAGGTTTCTGGTGATCTGCTCTTCTTCACCTCGCATAAGTTCGATTTTCGCTTGAGCAGAAGTGATTTCTTTATCGTTTTTATTAATTTGAGTCGTCAGTGACTTCACTTGATCTTCACGCTCTTGCATCTGGATCAAAAGTTGACCCAAAGTATCTTTAAAATCGTTTAGATGAGACTCTCTCGTTTCAAGAATTGTCGCGAGGTCTTGGTTATCACTTTCAAGCTGCTCAAGTTCCGCAGTCATTGTCTCAATTTCTTGTTCGTACTGAATAATGAGTGCTTCGCCGGCTTCAATTCGTTGCATTTGACGGTCAATTTGTCCTTGAACATCTTGGATTTGTGACTTGAAAGTGTCTTTACGTTGCTCGAAAGACTGAGCATGAACTTGTTTTTCAAGAAGCTCTTCTTTTAGAGCGGTGTACTGATCTTTCTTTAATTCATATGACTCAAGCTTATCACCTAACTCGGTCGAAACTTCTTCCATTTTTTGAGACAAGTCTTCCTTCGCTTTAAGAAGCGTTTCTTCTGTCTCAAGCAAAGTGAGTCTCGATGAACTAATTTCGGTTTTACGCTTCTTTAAAATCTCAAGACGCTGACCGCCTGTTTCAAGATTTGAGAGTTTTGACTCAAGACCTGATTTCTTAGCTGCATGATGAGATTTTTTATTTAATAAATCAGTTCGCAAAGTCTCATACTGTGACTCGAGAGCTTGAATATCTGCCAGGACGAGATTCAACTCCCCTTCGCACTTCTCAAGTTCAAGGCGAGAAGTCTCTAGCTCTAGGGTAAGTTCTTTGATGGTATTATTGCGTGCGATTAAACCAAACTCATTATTCACGCCTGAAAGACTAAGTGTTCTAGTGGCCTTGTCTTGACGAACGCCCACGCGACCATCTTTTGAAAAGACAGCTCTAAAATTTAAGCCTTTTACTGCTGAAATCGTCTGAGGTTTAAGATCATCAACAAGATACAATCCTGCCATCAACGGAGCAAAAGCTGAAAGTCTTGAATCAAGCTCGACGACTTCAGAGAGCGGTATTAATGAATCACCAAAGGCGATTCTTAATCTTTCTAATGATTCAGCTGAGATACTCTCCATCTGATTCACATCACAAAGAAGACTCAGTGAAAGCTCATCTTGAGTAGAAATCCAGCTTAAATAGTCAGTCTGATCCCCGCTGAGTGAAACCACAGAAGTCAAAACGTCTTCAAGAAGTTTCTGAACACCGCCGGCCG
>DIUE01000073.1:0-13184 GCA_002435795.1 Bacteriovoracaceae bacterium UBA6166
CTCGATGGCTCGATGGCTCGATGGCGAATCATATATTTATCTCCGTATAATATCCGAACCTTAAAACAGACCTTCCTTAAAAAGATTGCCTTTAATCCTTCTCGGTATTTTGCCTTAGTTGTTTACCCTAAACTCGATAAATTTTACGGTTGTGATTTAATTTCAGGGGTTTATCTGGCGTCTGTCAGAGGGGATGCAGTTTTGTCATTTGAGCATTTTCGACAACTAATCGTGGCGATTTTTCTAAGTTTGCTAGAAAAACTGAAATCCCACTCCAATTCCAAAACGAGTCAACTTAAGCTCCTGTTCAGGAGCATTCATCAAATAATGACGAACAAGGAGGTGATAAGACCAAGCACTTGAAGGAGCTTGCGCTTGTAGTTGAACCTGAAGACGTGTGCCCGTAAAGTTTGATGAGCTGATAATTCTCGACAAGCTTGGAGTCATATTCAAGGTGTGATCAAAAACTGTCGAGGTTAGTTCACCTCCAAAGGTTGCGAGGAAAAGATTGTCTTCTTGGGTGTCAAGAACTTGCATTGCTCCCGAAGAAAGTTCAAGGATATTAAATGTTGAGAGCCTTTCAATTTCCATCCCGAAAACGGGGGCGACTGGCCAGTGAGTAGGTGAATAGCGAGCTGATACACCAAACTCATACTGCCAAGGAATAGAGCTTTCAACTTCAATTTCGCTTGAGACGCCATTGAATTTGGCTAGATATGTATGGGCCTGAAGTTGGCAGTTGTCTGTTAGTTGATGGCCCCCACTAAGACCTATGGTGATCGGTGAGTTCTGTTGGGTACTAGCAGTTACCCCGGTAAGTGTGTTTTGGTCAAAAAGACCAGTGGAGACCATATAAGTTGCTCTGAGGTTAAAACCTTGGGACTGGAATCGACTGGGCTTCATCGTGGTTGAGAGCGTTTGAGAAACTTGCCTTGTTGGAGGAGATGAACTTTTTTCTGAGGGCATAGCGAGAGGGGGAGAATAGCGCTGAGAAGGTCTTCTATTTTGAATAGGTGTTCCGTAGGGGAGTTCAATATAGACTTCTTCTCCGGGCCGTAGAGGGGTTTTACTTTGAAGGTGAGGATTCCACTCTTCGATTTTTTGAAGATAACCTTGGCGCTTGAGAACATCGCGTGGAACTCCGAGGTCTTCATTGAGAAAGCTCTCAAGGTCAGTTGAGCGCTCGGGGTATGAATAATTTGTGATGATCTCAGGTGTTTGGGCGTAGCTTGACGGGCTCCCCGATACGAGAAGAAGAAAACATAGGATGGTTTGAGTTATATGCTTAGTTGACGGCATATAGATACTTTATCAAAAGGATGAAGTAAGAGGAAGGAGCTTTAAATTTATGAACCTTTTTGCCGATTTTTCACATTTATTTAAACGAGTTGTCGTTTCCTTATTATGTATGGGGGTATTTTGCTCATGTATCATGAGCAAAAATGTCTTATCAGAACGACCTGAAAAAGCTGAGGCCGCCGAGATACTTGATCCATCGACTGAATATTTTAGTTTTGACGAGAGTGACCAAGTGAACATTTTTCAATCAAGCACATCAATTTATCAACCGGATGAACATGATGATGAACATACAGAATATGTAGTTCGTCGTGGTGATACTTTAATGTTGATTGCTTTTCATATGTATGGCGATTATCTGCGTTGGCGTGAAATATATGAATTGAATCGAGCAACACTCGGGGCAAATCATGACCTGAATGCGGGAATGCTCCTTAAATTGTCACTTCCTTTAAAGCCTCACCAAAGACCTATGGGGCTACCTTACATGATTAAGTCGGGGGATAGCTTAAGTTTGATTTCGCGTAAAGTGTACGGTGAGCTGAACGATTGGCCTCGTATTTGGCAAAATAATCCGACACAAATTAGAGACCCGAATCTTATTTTTGCAGGCTTTACTCTTTTTTATCCTGAGCGAGATTATTTTCGAAATGAACCGTTCTAAAAAAATGACGTACGATAAGAAAACAAGAATGATATTTGCCATATTATGATGTTTGAAATTAGAATTACAATTCTCCAGACCGAAAAAAATTGGTAGCTGAGGCCCTCGAATTGTTGGGAGTTCGCCTCAAAGAATTTTCGATAGATGTGGTTCAAGCGCTCTTTAAAAGCAATGAAGAGAAAAAAACTTAGGAAGAGTAAGTTAAATTGATCTAACAGCACAGATCAAAAAATGATTAATTCCATTCAGGAGTATGTCCTTTCCCTCCTGTGTTCTTCAGTTTTTTGAAGTGTTTCTTGACAAGGAATTTGTCTGAGCCGAAAGGGGGTATCTTGTCAAAATAGAAAATATTTCTACATTCTAAATCATAATCGATAAATACAATTGTAGAACTCTTGCTGTAGAGTTAGTTCATCCATTGATTTTAATTTTTGCAAGATTGGAGTAAATTCAGAATACAAGGATGTTGATATTCCGTAATCTTCTTCAAGCTCCCAATCCTCTAGAGGGCGGACTGGTTTTTGCCATCCTTCAAAACGATATTTATGATAAAGTTGGTTTAAAAAGGATAAGGCAATATTACGCTTGTGTATGCCTGTTACCGACTTTTCAGCACACCATCCGGTAGCGGATCTTAAGCTGGTTCTGATCGCTGCCAAGGCCTCGTGAATTGACATGATATCAATTAATTGAACTAGGTTGTTGACTGTTTTGTCTGTCAAGTCGACGAGGTTTAGTCCATGCCTTTGAGCGATGGCGATAGTAAACTCTCTTATTATTCTGTTCTCTGGCGCTAACGTGTTATGAATTTGGTTCGTAAAAGGTGAATTCTCTCTTGTTAGTTCAGAAATAAAGTCGTTGATAAAAAAGGAAACGTTTCTTTCGTTAATCTCTAAGAGGTCAATGATTTTGTTTGAAATATCGCAGTTCGCAGAAAGGGATGTGCGATCTTCTATGAAGATATAAAGTTTTTTTTGGATGAATTCTTCAAAGCTTAATTCACGTAGCTTTAAAAAACCAAGTTTGAGCAGGTTTGCGATTAGGGCTTCACTGATCTTCGATATGTTCCCACTAGAAAATTTAGTCCAGGTGTTAAGTAAATTTAACTTATCAAGGTTGTCTGCAAGGTCTGTGTGAAGAGGGGCCTCAGTAGAGTCAATTTTTTCTCGCCAAAGATTAAATTTTTGAAAAGAAATTTTTCTATTGTTTATAATTTTTCTTTGAAGTTCTTCTTTGCAACCTGAGCAGTGACAAGTTTTGTGATCGGTTATTGCAGATTTGTGTGAGCAAATGGAACAAGTTACGGGAAGGCTCGCTGTTGGATATTTAATGATTTTAATAAGGTCAGTTCGGCTTGGGATTGAGAGATTGTGCTTGCTAACCCCACAAAACTTACAGCTAGTGCTAACATGGAAAAATATAGAGAATTTATTGAAGAATGAGACACCATTTTTAATAGGAATATCATACTTCATATTTAAAGCGGATATACGATGGGTAAAACGATTCAGTGTTTTGTCGTAGTGGAGGTAGTCTTTCGTATATTCGACAATTATTTCTTTACTAATTGAAGGGTGGGATTCATGCGTAATACCTAGTTGAGAATCATCCCTATTCCATTTGTTGAGAGAATTTAGGAGATCGTGAGTGTGTATGCCCATAAACTTAGTTTGGACTAGTTTATTCTTGGTCGATCTGTGAACTCAAACTCACTTCCATCAATGAAAATAATCGACTCTATTTCGAAATCTCTCGCTTTCGGTTTCAATTCAAGATGCCCGCCTCGGAGTGTGGCTCCTGAAAAGTGAACAAAGCCTTCTTTTATATCTTCTAGTCGAGCGTAGTCTCCCAGCCTTGAGGTTAGAGCTTCCACTTCAAGATGATTTAAACGTAAGAGATCGTGGCGTGAATTCATTATCTCAGCATGCATTCTTAGAGTTGGGACTGTGCCAACTCCGCCGCCACCTCCGCCAGGTCCTGCAAGGAGATTTAGGCTAAAAAATAGAGAGGCCAATGAAATAATAATGTGTTTCATTCTTGAATCTCCCTCTCACTTGTCGGCTTGTAGAGAAGTGTTGAGTACACAAACCGTTCTCTGTTTGATTTATCTTCTTTCATGCCCCGGGCGTGAATTTCACAGAGCTTTTTCTTAAAATCGAGAAAGGCCTTATCAAGCAGGGCCCTGTCTTGTTTTGAGGCGACGATATTTCCCAGAGTGTAGCCGAGATCGCTGTCAAAAACATTTTCATCAGCCGCGCTCCAAGGAAGCATTTGAGCAATTTTAGTAGCAGCATGCATATAATAATCTACGTCTTCGTTAGAGCGCACTCTACCTGCCGTAAACGTGTTCTCATCAATGGCGACAATGACTTCTTCTAGGAGAAGCTCGTTTATTGCTTCAAGGCCTTTTGCGCCGTAGAGCTTTTCGATAGTAAGGCCCTTGATGACTTGCTTGTCCTCAGTCATTAGATAAATTTCATAGTGAATGGTTGACTTACAAATCAAGGTCGTAATGTCTTTTTTCACGGCATCGAGATTATAGCCATTCTCCGCAAGGTAGACCTTCACTTCTGGTTGAAGCATTTTAAACACTTCATATTCACTGTCTGCTTTCAAGAGCCATTTATAAAAAGAAATTAAGGTGCTTGGGTAGGGAGTGCATTTTGACTGAAGAAAATTGAGAAGTGTTTTTTTTGAAAGCTTCGTTTCTTTGACAAAGGAGGAGTAGGCAGCGCTTTCATTCAGATAGCTTCCGATCTTCTGAGATAAATCCTCACGAATCCTATTAAACAGGTCCTGACCTTGCTCAGTCCGATTCGCTAAATTTTCAAACGAAAGTTCGGTTTTCATTGCCTCTCCATGAGTTGACAGAACTTGTTTATAAGAAAAGTTTCTTGATTATGCAAGGCTATATTATGACCTTGTAAAAAAGTGGAAACGAATTATTCATAGCTTAGAATGAAAACAGCGGTAAGCTGTCATGCGAAAAAGGTAGGTGCGTTTCTAATTACTTTTTATGGGAGCTTGATTTTTAGGCTTCTTGACCTGTAGTTCTGTGTCCCTAAACGAAAAAAAGGCCTTGGGTTCCATCCGGCAAGATCAGATCCCAAGACCAATAACCAAAGAGTAGCTAGACTCTTTCGCCGCATATTATGCAAGTCATAATAAGGGCGCAAGTGTTTTAGCTACTCCTGAAAAAAGGAGTTTGTATGTTTGCACCGCGTCCTAAGTCTCACCCCAATTTAAAGAACTTGAGAGAGTCCTTCCACGAACTCTTGGGCTCCTTGTCGGTTGAGGAGATTACCAGTAATCAGCACCTAGCTGACTCAGTAAGTCGAGTACACACCACTTTCAATAGTGTTGAAGGGGGAGTGCGATGAGGCACCTTACTTTGGAGCTAGAGCGCTTTCTCTCAACCATCAGCCTAAGTGAACTTACTCACAACCATCGTGTCCGAAAAGAAGTCATGCGTATGCGCAGACTCATTAGACGCATGAACCTCAAACTTTAAAAGGAGACCAATATGAAACTTATATTTTTAGTACTCTCTCTTCTTATTTCTTCATGCTCATTTAAAAGCAGTGACGAAATAACTGATGCCGTTAGCTCCGATGAAGTAGCTGATACCTCTAGCTCTGACCTAGTGCAATCTCAAAGTAGTGTTCAAGATCTGAGTGTTGAAGAGCTTAAAGAACTTAACACTACAGGAGATATGATCTCGGATTACGATAAAATTCAGATGGGCTTGAACCCATTTATCGCTGAAGTCCCAGACTTAAGAATTCGCTTTCTTCAAAACTTTAAGATCACAGTTTTCTGGGAGTTTAGAAGTAAAGCAACAAATGAGGTCGTAAGATCAGGCGAAACAGTTCTCTTTGACACTCAAGTTGGTCGAAATGATCCGAGTTTTCAATATCGAGTCGGGAGCATCCTCGCTAGAAATAAGGCGCACAGAGAGGCGGCACGAGTCGGAAGATTTAACGCTCACACTTGGGGGGAACTACAGGAACACGATCTTACTTGGGTTAAATATCCTGAAATTGACTCTGGTGAATACTTAAAAACGCTTTTAGAAAAAAGCGCCCTGTTCGATAGCAATGAAATCAGGACTGAAACCTACCACATCGTTAATATTCAAATTGAGCTTGAAAACACCGCAAGACTTAATAGAAGCTCGATCTATAGATCAGTTAAAGACCTAGAGCTAGGCTTTTATTATTACAGTTATTCAAAAGAAGCTTGGGAGCTGGTCGAGATTGCTCAAGTTGATAGAAATTTTCTCTCCGAACAAACTGAAACCTTCAAAGTTATTATTGATAACGCTCCCATTGAGCTTATTAGAGATAACTTTCTGACTAAAGGCGAGTTTATTGTCTCGGAGGTCAAAAACTTCTCTCTTCCAGACAAGGAAGGAGTAGATTTTAAAACTTTGATGGCCTCAATCAGTAATAAATCAACTCAAGTTATTATTGACACTCCTTTAAATGTTGATCGTTACTTTGTTGCCTCAATAAATGGCAAACAAAGGGCCAATCTCTTTTTAAATCAAATCATGGATAAGAATTTCAGGATTGAAAATGACCAGATCACAAAGCTTGGTCAGTTTGAGAACAATCTCAGGGACTACACCTACCTTGAAGAGGTAAAACTTGAGGATAAAAAGGGTCGATGGTTTGTTTTTACTGATCGAATTAGCCGCCATTACTTAGATCATGAATTTGGGCCTTCTGATACGGTCATACTTAGCTATCTAACAGGTCGAGATTTAGCGAGGCAGTCTCAAGAAAAGGTTCACTCATTACGCCATAGAATCTCAGGCGGTGATGACTATGAGGTTTACCCACTAGGCAATATCTCTCGAAGCTCTAACGTCAGTATTCAGCTCAAGCCCTATAGACGTTATGGGAAAAAGGTTAAAAAAACCAGTGATCAAATTCACTCAGGTGGTGGGAGCTGTGGGAGAAACTGCACTTCCCCTCAGTTTACTTGTAAATTTGATGTGGCGTTGATTGAGAATAGAAGTGAGTCCTTTACCTTTGAAAGAGATTTCACGGGAGAACTCAAAGAGATAGGTCTTGTCATCAATGACTCTGAGTTTAGGCTTGTCGATCTTATCAAAGAGAACAAAGTTTCAACTAAATGGATCGACGACCATCTCCACCTAACAGTTAATGATCTTACCCAGATTCAGGACTTTCACGAGGCGCAAGAAAATGTGCTCTTTCTCACTCTTAAAACGCAGAACAAAAGCACCTTTAATGGCCTAAAGCTTACGAGCATGAGTGGCAATGATCGCTATTACTGCCCCTTGCATATCTCAAATATCGCGGGTCACAACAAATGGCCTATATCGGTTGAGTCAACGGGGTTTAATGATTGGGCCTCCACTGTGAGATGGGATTTAATCCACCGTGGAGAGAAGGTTCACTACAAACAGCCGTTTAGTATCAGCGTTAGTTCAATCATTAAAAATTTCCACAACTAGGAGAAAACCAATGAGAATCATTGTTTCGCTATATCTATTCTTATTATCAAATTTTGCCCAAGCTCAAAGTCTTAAGGCCCCCATTGAGAGAGTCGGTCAAGAACTACAGTCAATCGCTCAAGCAGTGGGTCTTGTAGGGCTGATTATCTGCGGCCTCTATTTCATGCTTGGAAGTCAGGAAGCAAGCCGAAAGGCCTCAAATAATGCCATCGGATTTTTACTCGTCTCCATGGCAACAGCGATTGCAGCTTTTTTTGGAACAATGAGGTAGATGATGACACCAATACGCTACCCACAATTTCTAAAGTCATCTCCTGTCATCTTTGGTTTTGAAATTGCTGATTTTTTTCTTTTAGCAATTTGTTTCAACCTCATGAACCAGTTTAAGTTTTCTTTAACAATATCACTCACTGTTTGTGCTTTGATCTTTGGGATTAGAAAAATCTTTAAGAGATACATCGACTTTACCTCATTGAGATACCGCTTCAACAGACCACCTCATTATCTTTGGGTCGATGAAATTGAGCGATTGAAAGGAGAGAGACTATGATTCCTCTTTATTCAGTAAACGATGACAAACTTATTTCGCTATCAGGGGATGAATCTAGATTTTATAAAGTCATTCCACCTGATCTTGAGCAAATGAGTGAAGACCAAAGAGCGCAGAGCTACCAGCGCCTAGAAAATGATTTACGACTTGCCGAATATGGTAAATGCTTCAAGGCCTATTTTATAAATGGCTTGAGCTACCTTAATGCTGGCGAGAACGCTTCTCTAGGGGATTGTCGACTTATACCAGAACCAAGTCCCCTAGAGACCTTTTTTGGAACTGCTCTATATTCAAATATAGAGTTTCATCCGACCTACTTGACTCTCAATGGCAGATTTTTGAGAGTCATCTCTCTTACAAGAGCGCCTCAAGAGATTATGCCCAACCTTCTCCAAGAGATGACTGAGGGATTATGTTCTTTTGTTCTCCATCTCAAACGGATGGAGACCGTCGAAGCTAAAAAGAAGCTCAATTTAAGAAGAAAAATGCACTTTTCGGGGCTATTTAAGTCGCTCAAGGACATTGAGAGCGAAAATGCTTATAGCGAGTCCGAGGGGCTTTTAGAGGGAGTTACAAGGGGCGAAGTTGGACTGTTCAAAATGGAGTGCTTCTTTCTTGCGGAAGCACTGAGTTTAGTTGATCTCGATGATAAGACAAATGTCATCTTGGAGCGCCTAAAGAATTTTGATGCTAAGGCAATCATAGAAGCTGGTGCTCTCCCTGTGATCTATCGCTCTATGATTATGGGAGTACCGCCCTTATTTCATCGAGAAATAGAGGTTCCAAGCGATTACCTAAGCTATCTCATTCCTTATCATCGAGATACCCTGATGAACGAAGGAGTAATCCTTGATTCTCTTGGTGGGAATGAGATTAAGTTTGATCTCTTCCAAAAAGGAGCACACAACTACAACCTGCTAATTACTGGCCCATCAGGACAAGGAAAGTCCATGATGGCAAATAAGCTGATCTATGAGCAGATCAAAGAAGGCTCCAAGATTTTATGTCTTGATCTTGGGAACTCATTTAGAAAGAATGCGCTCTACCAAGAGGGAACTGTATTTTCAGAATGCTTTAATCCGCTTGAGTTTCGCTGTCCTCGCTATCTTAAAGAATTTGTTGTTGCATGTATGGAGGATGCCCTCACTCGGAAAGAAGAAGGGAAACTCTTTGAGGCAATTGTTAAGGCGCTAGACCATAACCCTCAAAACTTTGATGAGTTTATTGATCTATTAAAATCTGACCTTCCTGATATTCATCATTACTTTTCAGAGATCAAGGACTTCTTCACCGATGAGATAAGAGCTGAGTCGAGTTTTACCTATTGTGATTTCTCGCTCTATCCCGAAGCGATTAAAGCCCCTCTTATCATTTATCTGATTGAGTATTTTAAAAGGCTTTCAGGACGAAAAGTTTTTGTCATAGATGAGTGTTGGCACCTCCTGAGTAAAAATGCTGATTATATCGCAGAGAGTTTTAGAACATTTAGAAAGCACGACGCCTCGGCCATTGCGATTTCTCAAAATCTTGATGATCTCTCTCAAATTCAATTAGGTCGAGTTATCATTCAAAGTACTTACTTTAAGTTCTTTTTTCGTCAAAACCTTGAAGTTGATCAATTTGTTGATCTTGATCTCAGTGAGCGAGTCAAGGCGCTTCAATCAGTGAAGGGAGAATACAGTCAGTTTCTCATTTACTCGGAAAATGCCAGAAAGGTTGCCTGCTATTACCCAACACCACTTGAATATGAGCTTTTCACCTCTGACAAAGTAGATATGAACCATTTTGAATTCTACCTCGAAGACGGAGGAAAATACCTCCACTTTAAAAAGGCCCTTATTAATTTCACGGAGCTTAAATATCCCCATTGGATGCACAGTGAAAACCATCGTTAAAATAATTCTCATTTTTTCTATAGCAATAAGAGCACAAGCCTTTATTGGCTTTGGAGCTGATACGGCGGTACTTATCGAGCTAGTCGCCACAACAGCAAGTCAGCTTAATGAATTAGAAAAACTTGTTTCAAATTCTGAGCGATTCACTCAAAGGATGCAAGAATATAACCTTCTCATACAAGATGAATATTTTAGAGCGCAAAGAGTTCTTTATGTCGCCGAGAGAGTCGCCGCTAAAAAGAATGTCCAAGACCTCGGGTCTCTGAATTTGGCCATAAGAAATCTCAAATACAATATGGATGAGCTCAACCGTTTGATGGCCGAATACGCAAAGATTCGTGGAGATGAAAAAGTCGTTCAACAACAAGTAGAAATTCAAAGAAATCTCAATCAAAAAAGATCCGATCTCGCTTCATCTCAGGTTGAGAAGTCTATTCATGCACCTACTCAAGCTAGAGCGAATCAATTAACGGCGCAAAATACCGCCTTACTCCTAGAAGCCAATATTGATTCTCACAATACTCAACTGGAAATCCTTGAGCGTGTTTCTACGACTAACCGTCTTTTGGCCGAACAGCTTGAAGAAAAGCGCATTGAGCAGATTCAACGAGAGAAGGCCTTCGGTGTTAATCAAGGAGAGAGCAAATGAGACAAGACTTTCTTAAAAATATGCTCTTAATTGAAGAATCATCTGTCTTTATTCTCTACAAGGAGATGATGGATATTGCAAGCCTTCTTGTTATTCCTTTGTTTTTAGTTGCTCTATTAGTTGAGTACATGATGGACTTTCAGTTTCCCGATGTTGTAAAAAAGCTTTTTATCATTACGCTTTTTGCAGGCTCATTTTATCAGTTTCACACAAAAGCAGTTGATCTCTCTCTACGCTCGGCTAGTGAAACTTTAGCAAGAGTAAGCCCAAACAATATCTTTCAAAAGAGATGGACAGAAGGTAGGGTAAAAACAAAGTATGAGGGTCAATCGAGCTGGGGATGGGCAAAGTCTTTCTTTGTCCCAAACGTCAATGAATTGATCGGAACAACACTTTTTGTCATCGCTCAAATCCTTCTTTGGATTTTAAAGCTCATTTACTCCACCGTTTATCACCTGACTTATGTCTTTTCGGGCATTACGGCCGTTCTATATTTTCTTGGATGGACAAAAGATGCGCTTAAGGGAACAGTCAGGGCGTCTATTTGGTGTATTCTTCAACCTTATATAGTTGTCGCTCTTCTTGCCCTTGTCGGAAACAGTGTTAGTGAGAATATAGAAGCCGCAGGGATCGCCGCTTCTAGTATTGATAATCTGATCTGGCTTTTTGGAATAACTTTTTTGCTTTTAGCTTCTCCAATGATGACCTATGGAATGGTTCAAGGAGATGGAATTCACTCTTTTGGTTCAAAAGTTGGTGTCATGAGTGCGATGGGGGCCAAGAAGATGATGATCTATCCAGCTCTGGCTTCTCAGTTCTTGTCTAATTCCTATAGTCGAGCCAATCGTGGGGCCTCTACTGGAAATCGTGTCTTTCAGGGGGCAAAAAAGAACTTCTCAGATATTAGAAACTCTATCGCAAATAGTAGAAAGGCCAGTCAAAATACAAGCTCACCGATGACAAAGTTTCTCTCAGAGAAAAATATCTCAGGACAGCAAGGCCCAGCTTCTAAAATGGCGGCCCATCAAAAGAACGCCAGTGCCGTTACTCAAAAATATTTACCTAGCCGCAAGCTTCAACCTTCAGAAGTTGCTTCAAAGTTTGCTTCCCCTCAAGGACTCAAACAAACGCCAGAGAATTTGACTACAAGACTTCAACGAAAAGACGTTGCCTTAACTGCTAATCGCTATCTCTCCCCAGAAGCGATGAATAAAGCTGTGTCACGAACAAAACCAACACCGAAGACAGCGCCAACACAAACACCAGTTAGACCAAATAAATCACAAATAAGACCAAGGAGAAAAACAAATGAGCTTTGCTGATTTTGAACATCAAATGATTAAGGAGAATCGAAAGTTAAAGATTCTCTTTATTGCTAGCTTTTTTATATCAATTGCGATCTTTGCGCTGCTTATGACTCAAAAGACCTATTTTATCTATAAAGGTGGTGAAGTCTTTGAAGAAAGGCTATTAACTACAAAGATTTGTGAAGAAGGATTTTTATCAGTCGCTCGGGGTGAGCCTAACCCTCATTTTGTGACTAATGGAATTATCAAACTTCTCAAAAAATCAGACTTCCAAGTCACCGTAGACAAGATTCTAAAACTTCAAAGTCTTGAGCATGGGGCCTGTAAGCTCATCATCTCAAGTGATGATAAGCTTTTGGCCTTTAAAGTGGGCCTTGCTAATAGCTACCTCTACCCCTTTGACTACAAACTAAATCAAATTGATGAACTACCCATAAAGGAGGAAGATCGTGACCTTTCATATAATCGCTAATCAGATTACGACTTTATTTTTGAGTCTTCAGCTTCTGACGACTCTAAGCTTTGACTCAGAAATTGTAAGTTTTCTTTATGGTGGAGCAAAAGAAGATGTCTTTTTTCAAGTGACCAATAATCAAAAAACTCTCGCCATTAAACCAACGCAGACCGAGAGATTTTCTAATCTCTTAGTGATTACTAAGAATCGAAAATACTATTTTGATCTTGCCTATGATGAAAGAGCGCCTCATCAATTTATCGAGATCAAAGATGGAGTGATGAATCATGCGCTCAAAGAGCGCCTGACTCACAAAGATTATCAGATCATGGAGGGTGAAAATTCTCTGCTTTATATCAATCGAAGAGCTAAACCCGTTGTGATTAATGGGATTGAAGTTCGATCAAGGGAGTATTTCTCCAAGGGAGTTCCCTTGATTAAGGAAGGTCAGCGAATCCTTAACTAGAAACTTTTAAAAGGACAAAATTATGCATATTTTAACAACTTTTATAGTTGTCTTGGGATTTTGCGCTCAAATCTGGGCCAATGAAGCACGAATCACAAGACTAGAGATCAAAAAACAGGGCCCTGAGCGAGTCAGCAACAAAACTCAAGGCCTAGTGAGTGAACGGGCTATGGCCCGCTATTTAGAGCAAAGAGAAGCACAAAATAAGCTTCTCTTCGCTAGAACTATGACCCCACATATTTGGGAAGGGAATAAACAAGTCCTCACGGGAAAGACTTATAGAGCGACTCTTTTAAACTCTGTGGTCTCAAGTAATCTTGCATCCCCCATGCTTGTGAAGCTCAAGGAAGGACAAGGCCTAAGCCACTTAACCAAGTTTGCTTGTCAGGGAGTAAGTTTAAATCTTCGAGTCCAT
>DIUE01000073.1:13233-15274 GCA_002435795.1 Bacteriovoracaceae bacterium UBA6166
CTTTCTATGGCGCAGTCCCGAGTCTCTACACCCTTTGGAGATATGAGAAGCGCTAATCCCCAAAATCAAATCTATCAAGGCCTCATTCAATCAGGAAGTTCGGCCTCTGATATTTATTTAGAGGAACTCAAAAACGTCACCCCAGTAGTCACCGTTCAGGCTGGGACAGAGGTTTTAATTTATTTTAAGGAGGCCATCAATGAAGCCGATTTTCTTTAGTCTACTTTTACTCACCCTAACTTCTTGCTCAACGCTTAAGCGCTCTTTCATCGCTGGGGCAATGACAGGAGGGACTCTTGGCGCTGCAGGGGGGGCAGTATTCTCTCCACATAAGAGTGACCAAGACAAAAATGGCTATCTTTTTGGGATAGCAGGCGCAGCACTAGGGGCTGGGATTGCTTATCTCCTGTGGGACGACCCAAAGCCTCAGAAAATGCAAACGCCAATGATCCTTGATGAGCCACCTAAACGAACGGAGCTTCCCTTATTTGATTTTGCTCCAGAGCTAGAAGGAGTTAGGCCCGAGGTCAATTTCAGACCACTGAGCAAGTACGAGGTTCCTGTAGCTGATCTTCCTCCTGAGCTTGAAGGTAAGGTCAAAAAACAATTCATTATCGAATATGAAGCGGAAGCAAGAACCATTAATTTAGGCAATCGAACAATTGAAATAAGCCCGTTTAAGGCTTGGGAGCATGTTTATGAAAACTAATAAAGGAAATCAAGACCTCGACATCGTAGCACCTTTCGTTGAACTATTTCACGAGTTGCTTGTGATGAGTGCAACGACACTCTTTCAGGTTGTAAAATTCAGTATAGGAAAAACATGGGGGCTTATGAGACCTTCCGCTCCTAAAGTAACTAAGATTGAAAGGGCGAACCTTGCAGTTAAAATTACAACGGGGCTGGGCGCCGCACTTGGTGTTGATGCCAGTAGTAAAAAACCTTTTCTGTTAAATGACATCAACACCCAAAGGCATAGCGCAATTGTTGGAGCATCTGGTTTTGGAAAAACCAACCTCATCTCAATTCTTCAAGAGCATAGTCTAAAAAAAGATCGTCCTATTATCTTCATTGATCCCAAGGGTGATTTAGAAGCAATGACGACCTTTAAGGAACTTTGCAAGTCACGGGGCAAACCTTGTTATATCTTCTCAGAGTTTTATCAAGACTCCATCTCGCTAAACCCTGTGCTTGAAGGCTCAGTCAATCAAGTCAGTGACCGCATTATGAGAAGCTTTACTTGGTCTGAAGAATACTACAAGAGTGCCTGTCAAAGAACACTGAATAAGGTTCTTTTAGAGATTCAAAAGGATGGCAAAAAATTCTCTCTGCAAAATATTTATGAGTACTATCTCAACCATGAAGACAAATCTAACTCAGGCCTTATTAACTATCTTGAGGCAATCATTCTATCTGACTTTGGCAAAGTGTTAAGTGAGGATGGAAAAACTTTTTCCGAGATAAGGGCCGAAAAAAGCTGTTTGTACATCGGTCTGTCAACACAGGGCTACGGCGATACAGCAATGGCGATAGGGAAACTCATTTTAGGTGAGCTTCTCTATCACTCATACAAGACTCTATCCACTGAACAAACCTCGCAGACGGGTCTAAATAATCCCATCAGTGTCTACTTTGACGAGTTTGGAGCTATTGTCACACCTGAGTTCATTGAGCTTTTAAATAAGTGTCGAGGGGCCGGAATTGAGCTGACTCTTGCCTTTCAAACAGGGGCCGACATTGATCGAGTTGACCCTGAGCTTACTCGCCAGATCATCGAGAACACTGCCAATATTTTCATTCTTAAACAGCGCCTACAAGACTCTGCTTCGTTTTTCTCCGAAGCGATAGGGACGGTGATTTCTCAAAAGCAGACCTTTCGTTTTGAAGATGGAGAGCGTTTAAAAATGGGGAGTGAACGAGAAGTCCATGAGCTACTTGTTCACCCCGACATTATTAAGAACCTTGGAATTGGTCAGTGTGTCCTTCTTCAACAAGGCCCGACACGACTTAATTTAATTAATATCAGAAATCGTGAATTAAC
>DIUE01000072.1 GCA_002435795.1 Bacteriovoracaceae bacterium UBA6166
AAAAAAAAGAAGTACAGCGCCCGTCACCTATACAAAGAGAAAAGACGGTCGTGACTGCACAGTGGCGACCGGAAGATGGAATGATTTTTATTATGAAGAAGTCCACACCATCGCCAAAAAAGTAGATATTGATCACCTTGTGCCATTGCATCACGCGCACCAAAGTGGGGGCGCCAATTGGAGTTCGGAGAAGAAGAAAGAGTTTGCGAATGATCCTCAGAATTTAGTGATTACAAACGCCTCTTACAATCGACAAAAAGGTGCTAAAACGCCAATGGAATGGATGCCCGTTGATCGGCGCTATGCTTGTCGCTATATGGAGCAGTGGTTTGAGGTGAAGAAGAAGTATGCTCTTGTTGTTTCGCCGAGGAAGTATGAGTTTTATCGGGAGCTCAATTGTTCAGAGTTCGGCGTCTCTAAGTAATAATCATAAGCTTCTTGAAGCGCTTTCGCCCCGCTATTAAAGGCAATATTAATCGTTCCTCCAGAGCTCGAAGCGATATCTCCCACGGCAAAAACTCCTGGCAGTGATGATTCAGAGTAAATTTCAAGGCCTTGATAGCAAAGCTGAATCCCGATAGAGGCAAGATAATTAATCGGGCGGTCTGTCCCGAGTGCGGCTACGATCGCGTGAAAACTTTTCTGTTCCCTGTTTGTAAAACTAACTTTCAGTAAATCACCTTTTGAAACTACGGATTCTACTTCAGTCTTTGGGTAATAGATTATTTCATTTTTAGAAATGAAATCCTGAAGCGGTTTAGAGTTGGCGTCCAGCATACGAGTAAATTCTGAGCCACGATAGCTGAGTGAAACATGATGGTTTCTATTCTTTAAAATCATGGCGTATTCGGCTGCAGAGTCGCCGCCTCCAACGACAAGAACATCTTTCATCTCTGGAGTTATGTTTTGTATATCATCAAAAATGCGCTTCCTTGATTCAACGTCCACATTGGCAATGAGCTTTCTAGAAGCAGACATTGAGCCGATAGCAATAAAAACGGAGTTTGTTATATAGCATTCCAAATCAGTGCATACTTGAAGTTGTCCGTTCTTAAGCTTCACAATTTTATTAACAGTTCTGTTGAATTGAACTTCGATTTTAGAATCTAGGATGATTTTATTCATCAATTGGATAAATGAACTTTTGCTCATATCTCCAATTGAAAGCAGACCCTCAGCTTTAACTTGCTTACCTTTGTAGTTTGCAAGGACAGGCTTCTCTTCTGGATACTTCGCCGCAATCATATGAGTGATCTCATGTGATTTTTCGATTAAGAGAATTTTTTCAGGATCGTAGCCTTTAGCAATTGCTTCAGCCGCAACTGAAATTCCCGCAGGTCCAGCGCCGATGATCACAATTTCATGAATGGGCAGATCTGACATAAAACCTCTCCGTGAAACTAATTAGCAAATTTTAAGATCCTGAATAAGACCTGAACTTATCTTTATATGATAATCCAAAATAACGGGACTGCCTGGAAAATTTCCGGAAACTTCAGCAGTAAGAATAATGGCTTCCTTTTTGTCTTTAATTGCAAGGGGCAAAGACTTAAACTGGTACTTTGACCGCGTTTTGATAAACCATTTTGTAATAGCATCAAGACCAGTGATAGTTTCCCCCTCATCTAAGACGGTCGCATCTTCCGCAAAGCACGAGAGAAAAACTTCCAGATTGGATTCATTCGATGCTTTTACATATTCTTCTATTGGCGTTGGCATTTTTAATTTCATAATGGCTCCGAGTGAATGTGTTAAGTAGGCTGGCATGATTCTTCCTTAGATCGTAGGGATGGTACCGCCATCAATAATATATTCGTGTCCAGTGATCGAAGCCGCTCTATCCGACGAAAGAAAGGCAATCAACTCTGCCACTTCAGCTGGTTTCGCCGGTCTTCCTAACGGAATTCCACCTAGACCATCCATCACACTTTGAACGGCCTGTTCTATTGTTATATTATTAGTTGCTGCAATTCTCTCCATCATCGCATGAGAAGCATCCGTCGAGACCCAGCCCGGCGAAACGATATTTACGCGAACACCCTTTGGCGCAAGCTCATTCGAAAGACTTTTACTATAATTTGTCAGAGCTGCTTTTGCGGCCGCATAGGCCATCGTTGATTCATAAAGAGGCAGTGATCTCTGAATACTTGAAACGTGGATGATAGAACCAGATCCTTGCTTCAACATAGACGGAGCGAGCAGGCGATCTAATCGAACTGCAATAAATAAGTTGAGGTCTAAGGCTTTCTTCCACTCTTCTTCCGTTTGAGCAACAAAGCCACCTCCGGGAGAACTGGAGCCACCAGCAACATGGACAATAATATCGACCCCGCCAAGCCTTGCGAGTGTTTCTTCGGCCACAAGCTGAGTTCCTTCCACCGTCGTTAAATCTGCTTCAACAAAATGCACTCCTGTCGGCAGATCCTGACTATGACTTCGAGCGGAGGTAATAACTCTAGCCTCGGCGAGAGCGAATCGTTGAACAATAGCCGCTCCCTGACCTTTTGTTCCTCCAGTCACAAGGACACGTTTATCTTTGAACTCCGAACTATTAACTTCAAATGGGTAATTCATAAGTTTCTCCTGTTTCTAATTTTTAATACATTTTTGTATTAAAATCAATGATTAAAAAGTTTTAGTCATAAGTGCTTGTAATTAAATGGTATTTTCATGTTGTTTTAATGCACTTTTGAATCAATAATAGGGAGATGAAGACTAAAAAAGGCGAAAAAGAAAAACTACGTCGCGTGATTTTAGATAAAGCGATTAGTTATTTTAAGAAACATGGCCATGGTGGTTCTGGAACAGAACAGATTATGACCTTTATGGGTCTAACGAGAGGGGCTTTATACAGTCACTTCAAATCCAAAGATGATCTCTTTTCAAATGCTGTTTGCCACGATCTAAAAAAATTAGAGGAATCTCTCATTCACCGTTTTACTCATGATGGCTCCCTGGCCTTACAGAGAATTATTGAAAATCACCTCTCTGAGAAAAGTCTGACGGATGTCGAGGGTGGCTGTGCATTTACTTCTCTAAGCAGTGATATGCAACGAGGTAAAGCCTCACACCGTGCTCTCTACGAATCTTATATGAATCGAATTTATGCTTTATTTGCAAAAGCACTTCGCGAACAATTCCCTGAGGACTCAGAGGAGACGAGCTATCTTAAGGCCGTTAATCTCTATTCGGGGCTTGTTGGAACTTTGACGATGGCCCGGACAATGAAAGACCAAGCGAAAGCTAGAGAGATTCTTGAAGCAGGCAGAGAGTTTTTAAAGAGGAGCTTTTTGCGCTATTCTGATTCCAATCTTTGACTAGAGGAAACTTATCCATGAATTTAACTAAAAATGACTTAGCGTCATTCGCGACTGCTGTACTGAACACTTACGATCTATCCAAACTAAAAATCGACAAAGAGAGAGCACTAAGTTTTCTAAGTGATCAAATCCTATCAGACTTTGAAGAGCTAAATTTAGCTGAAACAATGAGTGCGCGCCATCAATACTATAAAATTGGTGAAGCGAGTGATTATGCAGAGTCTTTCATAGAACTAGGCGAGAGCAAAAAAATTATCTGCGGTATCCGCCATCTTGGTGGAAATCCAGATCTACCATTCATCAATTGTCTTCCTAATTTTGAGATGACTTCAATTGAGGAGGCGAAAAAGATAGCTAGAGTAGTTCAAAGTCGATTTGAGAAATTCAGTCCGCGCTATTTAAGCTTCTATTCATCGAAAAAAATGGAAATCGATTTAATCGGATCGATTTATCTGGTCTCTAACTCAAAATCGATGAGCGAAGCTCGAGATTGGAAATTAAATGAGACGATTAGCCTTGAGCGTATCGTCGACCATTCCTTTTACGATTGGTACAAGGAGGGTTATGAAGAATTTCACCAAGAGCAACCACATCTTAGATCAAAGGTAACTGTCAATGACCTAGACACGATGACGGATTCCCTTGATCAAGGTTTGCTTTTCTATGCAAAAATTGGTCAAGAAAGAGTGGGGTTGATCGCAGCCATCAAAAGTGAATTTTTAGGTCATCCGGGGATTTATTTTAATGAAATCTTTCTCTCCAAAAAGTTTAGAGGCAAGGGATTGGCAAAATCACTTCAGCGAAAATTTATTCTTGATCATGCAAGACCTGAAGATATTGTTTGGGGGACTATCGATGATCAAAATAAATATTCTTATCAAACGGCCGTTTCTAATGGGAGGGAGGCTATTCGGTATGAGTGTTTTTTAAAGCTTTCCTAATGAAAACCAATAATGCTAAAAATTAAAGAAGCCCAAAAAACCGGAGTCCATAGTGGCTAAGCTCAGAAATGATCTCATCAAAAAACTAGAACAGATCCCAAACCTTGAAGACCGTCCGTCAAAGGTTGCAGGTGGCTCGGCCATTTTTTATAAGAATAAAGAAATCGCTCATTTTCATCATGATAATGAGATCGATGTTCGCCTCACTAAGAAAATCATTCGTAAAGAAGGCCTAAATCATTTTGATGACTCTACAGTTCATAAGCATAGATCACCAAATTCTGAATGGATTGAACTCAGGTTTTATAAGGCGAAAGATGTCGATGAGGTTGTCAGGCTATTTAAGTTGGCATTAGAACAATATTGAAGGAACTCTATGTTAGGTTGATTTCTTTTTTGTTTCTAAACTGGGCTTCTTGAGTTTAGACTATCATAATGACTAATGCCTCCGAATTGTTTAATCTACCGCTTCAAAATCATGTTTTGATATTTGCATTATTGCTGCTGATTATTTTTATAGTCCCTTATATTTCTGAAAAAATCCGTTTGCCTAGTCTCGTCGGTTTAATAATCGTTGGGACAGTCGTAGGTGAAAATGGATTTAATGTTCTTCTTAGAAATTCGAGTATAATTCTTTTTGGAACGATAGGTGTACTTTATATAATGTTTCTAGCGGGACTAGAAATCGATTTGCACGATTTTAAAAAGTATAAGTTTAAAAGTCTTGTCTTCGGACTTCTTACATTTTCTATACCAATGATTGTTGGGACTTATGCGAATCATTACTTTCTTAATCTGAACTGGGATTCAGCAATACTTTTGGCGAGTATGTATGCTTCTCATACTTTATTAGCTTACCCATTAGCGAGTAAATTGAAAATCACTAAGAACGAAGCGATTACTGTGGCACTTGGTGGAACCATGATTACTGACACCGCAGCACTCATGGTTTTAGCGGTAATCGTTAAGTCTGTCTCTGGTGAAATTAATTTAAATTTTTGGAAAGACATGGCCATTTCTTCGGGATTATTTTTTGCTTTCGTTCTTATTGTTGTTCCCAAATTAGCTTATTGGTTTTTTAGACGTTTTGAAAGTGGGGGATCTGAGCAATTCTTATTTGTGATGGCGCTCGTCTTTATTGGTGGGGCGACGGCAGAAATGGCAGGAATTGAACCAATTATTGGAGCCTTTTTCGTAGGGCTAGCAATTAATCCCTTGATTCCCCACTCTTCAATTTTAATGAATCGGCTTGAGTTTGTAGGCAATACATTATTCATCCCATTCTTTCTCATAAGTGTAGGAATGTTGATTGATATCACGGTGTTTTATAATGATTTTAATGCCGTAAAAGTTGCACTCGTCATGACGAGTGTGGCGATGTTAACCAAATATGCAGCCGCTTTTTTCACGTCAAAAATCTTCAACTACTCCTCAACTCAGAGAAATTTAATTTTTAGCTTAAGCAATGCACAGGCTGCAGCAACATTGGCCGCGGTTTTGATTGGTTTCAGAATCGGTCTACTTGATAAGTCCATCTTGAATGGCACAATTTTAATGATCCTTGTCACATGTGTCGTTAGTTCGTTGGTCATGGAAAAGTATGGACGAAGATTGGCGCGGTCAGAGAGTTCTTTGCTTCCAGATAAAAATGTAAAAGACGAAAACGTCTTTGTTGCTTTAAATAGATCTCAACTCTCAAATGGTCAGTTAGACCTCGCAATTTATATAAAGGAAGATAGGAGCACTTCGCCCATTTATATTGGAACAGTTGTAGATGAAGAAGATAATTTAGAGTTGAATTTGAAAAACGCACGAGACCTGCTATCAAAAGCTTCAGACCATATTATTGCAAGTGGCGGAGTGGTAAAATCTTCAACTCGAATCGATATTAATGTCGTTAATGGTCTTAATAATATTGTCCAAGAATCTGAATCAACTTTGGTTTTGTTAGGCTGGCATGGACCAGGCAACACAGCGGATAGGCTCTTTGGAACAAAGCTGGATCAATTCCTGAGAAAATGTAAAAAGATTATTTTTGTTTCAAATACTGTTTATAATTTAAATACAACTAAACGAATATGTATCATCATGCCTAGGTTTGCAGCAGAGGAAGCGAGCTTTAAGCAGTGGCTCTTCACTATTCTAAATCTTGCAAAATCACTTGGGGCAACACTTGTGTTTCACTGCGCACAGGAGTCTGTAAAAAAGATTGAAGCTAAAGTAGAAAAATGGAGAGGTTCTTTAGATTTTGAATTTTCGACATATGACAATAACTTAAATGTGGTGGAAATTTATCAGTTTATCAAAGCTGATGACTTGTTGATTTTGGTGAATGCTCGTCCTGAAAGTATTTCTCACGAGTTTTACATGAACCGTATGACCGAGTTTGCTAATCGCCACTTATTAAATAGAAATTTTATTTTTGTTTATCCAAGTCAATTATAATTATCATTTTCACTATAAAGCGAAATCGATTCGGTGACTCAATAATTCAAATACATAAACCTGTATCCTCCCTGTAATCAGCAATTCATATTCTCCTTGATTAAAAACTTCAATAAAGATAGAAAAACGAAAACTTAATTTAAGTGCAAGGAGAAAAACGCTATGAATACTGAAATCGTTATAGCCCTTTATAAAGCAAAACCAGGCAAGGAATCAGAATTAGAAACGTTGATCGAACAACATGTTCCTGTTCTCCGAGAATTAGCGCTCATCACCTCTAGGCCTCGTCTCACGATGAAGAGTATAGATGGAACCTATCTAGAAGTCTTTGAATGGACGAGCAGTGAAGCCTCAAAAAAGGCCCATGATCAACCGGCAGTCGCAAAAATTTGGGCAGGGATGGAAGCAGTCTCTGAATTTCGAAAGCTGAACGAGTTGAACGAAGCGGCAGCGCCATTCTCACACTTCAAAGTCGTTTCCCATTTATCGGATACTTTTAAGTAAAAACTAGAAATAGTTTTTCGAATTTTTGCAAATTTGCTTAGTGATTTCTTTATGAAGTGAAGAATAAAAGGGCTGCTCATAATAATTAAGAGAGATCTCTCTTTGATATTTTTTGTAGCCCTTAAGCATTTTTATTTTTTTATTATTCTTTAAAAGATGTTTTGACATAACCGCTCGTCCAAGTCCTTCTTCAACGCCATTGATAATCCCGTAGACATCTCCCATAAACGATCGGCGAAAGGAATTCGGAGCCGCTGATTGGAAGCTAAAAAAGGACTCGGTGGCATTGTCCTGAGGGCCATGATCCAGATAAAGATCTGGAGGCGACTTATACTTCGAACTTTCAATCACCACATATTCTTCAAAACCTAGAACATGTTGAACGATGCCCTTTTTATGAGGGAGATAATCCAAAATGATCATATCTGCTTTGGAACTTCGAAGCACATCTAGAAGCTCACTTACTTCAAAGCTCTTAAACTCACAAATAACTTGGGGATTCTCTCTTAAAAAAGGCGCAAGGCTTGGAATGATCACTGATCTCATCACGGATGAAAAGCCTGCGATCCTGAAGACACCGGCAAATTTTTGAGAGGTCGATTTCAATTGATCGAGAACTTCTTCCTCTAGTGACTGAGCCGTTTGGCAATAGCGCAGTAAGACTTCACCGGCCGTCGTCAAAACAGGACCCGAAGGCTCTCTAATAAAGAGCGTTGTTTCTAAGTCCATCTCGAGATTAGAGATTCTCTGAGAGAGGGCCGATTGAGTTACGGATAAAGATTCAGCAGCCTTAGAGAAGCTCTTGGTTTTCGCGACCTCAATAAAGGCACTGACTTGATGGCTGGGAAGTTTCATTGTTATTAATTATATTAATACACTTATTAAATCAATCAATTTAACTTAACAGAGCCCATCCGTTAAAAACTACCCAACGAACAACGGAGGTCTATATGTTCAAAAAATTAGTTATCTTAGTCATCTTAACACTTAACGGAACTGGCGCTATGGCGGCGAGTTCATTAAAGGACTTGGAGTGCTCAAGTAGCGACTCCAATTTCAAGGTCATTCAAACTGAAAATCCACGAAACGGGGCGAATGCATTGATCACGGATATCACAGGGGCCTTTCCCTTCGGTGGCGTGTGGCTTTGGAAGGTCGAGGCAACAAATGGCTTTTTGAGTTCAAAAAGCAAATTCAAAACCATGAACGGTGGTGTTTTGACGATTTCAAAACAAGTCCTGATTGGCAGAGGCGGTTGCGGTAGAGGAGTGTGCCATAATGAGTTGAACTTTATCACGGCCCATTTTATGGATTCAAATGCCGACGAGTTCATTTATGACTGTCATCAAATTTCTTTGTAGTTCCTTAATTTTAGGAGGGCTAATTTACTTAGCTCTCCTTACCGCAGATCAGGGGCCAGTCCTAATTCAATCAATCGAATCGAAGACTATTGAAGGAGGGCCTGTCTTTAACGAAATCGCTTTTTTTTCAGAAAGTACGCAAGACATCTGGATGATGAATCAAAGCCATCACGGGATGGAGGCAGAGAAGGTAAGTTGGGACAGATTGGCGATTCTTATTGATAAGAAGTCTTATCCCAAGAAGGTGAGTTTTCTCCAATTGCCTCCAGGGGATTTAGTCTGGGATGAAAACCTCAAAAATCAAAAAATCGATTTTAAGGTTTCCTGTTTTATGTGTCATTCAAATGGCCCGAGGGCAATAAGAGCGAACTACGAGGAATACAAAACGCCTCTCCTCGCAAAATTCAAGATCGCTCTCTGGAACTTAAGAATAAAAACCTATGGTCTGCTTGAAGAGAGCGAAGAACATCTTTTGCTTGATCAAGATTTAGCTGTGCCTTTTAGACATAGACTGAGCGCCGATAATCTTGAGTTGCAGGTAAAGTCTTGTACAAAATGTCATAACGGCGAAGATGAATGGTTTTCGAGAAATAAATTAACGAGTCAAAATATTATGACGATTCAATTTATGGTGGAAAACGAGTTGATGCCTCCGCCGGGGCATTCGGTCTCTGAAAAGGATAGAAAGGAGTTGGAAAAATTTATGAGAGGGATTTGATTGGTCTAAAAAACAAGCTTGACCTCACAGTCTTAGAGAGATGAAAATAGAAGGAAGCATTAAACTTAAAGTATGAACAGCGAGTTGTTTATAGATCTTTATAAAGATCGAGAGATTGATCAAAAAATTGTCTTAAAAACACAGCGCTACTTTATATTAGGTAAAATTTCTTATATTTTCGCAACAGTCATTCATTTAAGTTGGCTGATTCTTTTTTATTTCTTAGATGTTGATAAACTCGCTCTTTTTAATATTTTGAGCGTTTTTATTTTTATTTTGTGTCTTTATTTGAATCACAAAAGACAGTTCTTGGCGGCTGTCACTATCACCACACTGGAAGTCTTGCTTCATCAGGTTTTGGCGGTGATTTTAGTTGGTTGGTCTGGAGGTTTTCAGTACTACCTCTTTTCTCTTATCTTTTTGCCATTTTTAACGGATAAGAAAAACTTAGCTCTAAAATTTTTCTTATCCGTTCTTATTATTGTTACTTATATGTTGATGGAGCATTTTTATCCTTTTGCGACTCCACAATATGTCGTTGATCCCTTTATTTTGATGGTCTTGAATAAATTAAATATTCTTTTCTCTTTATCACTTATTTGTATCTGGGCCTATTATTTTAATAATTCAGTTAATATTGCAGAAGATGCCTTTGAACGAGAACAATTAAAATCAGAACAGCTTCTTCATAATATTCTACCAAAATCCGTTGCTAGTCGTTTAAAAGCTGGTCATCTCAATATCGCCGATGGCTTTTCAAATGTGACCATTCTCTTTCTCGATATCGTGGGCTTTACCCCAATGTCAGAACAAAAAACGCCAACCGAATTGGTGGAGATCCTTAATAGAGTTTACACTCAAATTGATGATCTCTGTGATCAGTACCAATTGGAAAAGATTAAAACGATTGGCGACTCTTATATGGTCGCCAGTGGCATTCCCACTTACTCTGCCGATCATGCGGTTCGAATGGCAGAGTTTTCGTTGCAACTACAAAATGTTATCGACAGAGTTAATCAAGAGATGGGGATAAGCCTGAAAATAAGAACAGGCCTCAATAGTGGCTCAGTCGTGGCGGGAGTGATTGGAAAGAGGAAATTTTCCTACGATTTATGGGGAGACGCCGTTAACCTCGCCTCTCGTATGGAGTCACATGCTCAAATTGGGCAGATTCATCTTTCTGAATCGACCTACCAATTGCTGAAGGACAAGTTCATTTTAACGGCGAACGAGGAAAAAGAGATTAAGGGCAAGGGGACGATGAAGACCTATAATCTCGTTGGACGCCAAGCTTTGTCAGATTAAACGATCAAGTTCTGTCTGTTCTAAATTGACCTGAAGATTTTTCCACGCTTTTTCAATCTTTTCTTTCAATTTCTTTTTCTTGTCCCCACTTGCTTTGTGATAGGCGACCAGTAAATCATTGATCGAGCCAAACTGATCGATGAGTTTTTCTAGCTCGACCTTCGAGTCAATTTTCGTGCGGTATGCAAGCTGCGGATAGAAATCAATCAATTTAAGAACTGTTCTCACTCCTTTTCGAAAATCGTGAAAACGCTCTTCGTCGCTGTACTTAAAAAGATGATCAATTTTGAGGAGCTTTTTTTGATCTTTTTCATAGCTTCGAATAAGATCTGCGACCAATTTCTCTAAAACCTCGTCAAGAGAATCATCTGCACTAGGGATGGTTTTAAGGCGCGCCCACAAAAGTTTTGGTGGGCGAAGACATTCACGTGTTTTACTAGCAGGATGACTTAGCAAGGGAAGCACCTGTGTTTTTGCCAAGAATTTATTGAACGAAGCTCGCCACTGAAGAGCCGCTTGTCGCTTAATGATAATATCTTCCAGCTCCGCTGGGATTCCGGCGCTGACCTCTGTATCGTAAAGGTCTTTAAATTGACCGAGAATCTCGTAGCCCAAGTCGATCTGCTCTCGCAGTTTAAGCACGTCTTTATATTTGTTTTCACTAAAGAGCGGGCAGTAGAGATCAATTTCAATTTTGACGTTACCAAGGTTTTTGCGCAGGTCTTTCACATCGACAGGCTCAGTGGTTTCATTCATAAGCTTTAGAGCTTGAATAATCTCTTGAACTTTAAGGGGCAGTTGGGTGCTAGCGGCAGTTTGAAAACTCTCTGTGGCCTTGGCACTATGAAGGAAAAGGAAGCATATGAAGAGGGTGATCAATTGTTTTTTCATGGCCTCTTCATAAACATCTTTTTTTCCTTTGGCCAGAGTGTTTAATAAGCAAGGACGCCCACTTGGTGAATCATCTTCCATCCGCTATGGGTGAGCGTGTAGGTTTTACAAGTCCGCCCTTTCCAGTTCATCTCAACTCCGGTGTTTTTATTTTTCCAAAGCGTATCGATATCAACTACTGCAAACGCGCCGTCCGCCTCCTTTGAGACTTGAACTTTGCATGTCGTACGAATGTTCCGAATAAGTTCATGGGTCTCAAAAAGCTGCTGCCAGCCCGCGCCCCAGCGCAACTCATTGAATCTGCCTTGCACTAAAACCCAATCCATCGGATCGTGATGAGCCGCCGATGGAGGCCAAGGCCAAACCATATCGGGGTGAAAAACCGAAAGCAATAGCTCAACGTTTTTCGTATTCCACGCCTCGGTTTCTCGATCAATGATTTTTTGAATTTCATCTACTGTCGCCATCTTAGAACTCCTTAGACCTTTAACCATCTAAGACTCGCATAAATATTACCTAGCGACTTTTCCCCCTGCGCCATGCTAAAAATCAAATCCAATCAACCCTTTTTAAAGAAGAGTTTCTATGCGTTTACTCTGCCTATTCGCCTTTATGTTTTCTCTCTCAAATGCGTTCGCCGAAACCTGCAACCCCGTAATTGATATCACTACGGGCCCGCTCACTTCAGTCACCGAAGGTCACGACGGCAATGTAAAACTCGTCGACGTGACAGTAGAAATGGATCGTTATTGCCCNNGAGCATATTCAAATTGATGAAGTGAATACGCTCGTGATTCCTGCAGGCCAAATTTCCGCTGGGCTCTCCATCGGAATCATCGGTGATGATGAATGGAACGAAGACCGCACCTTCAGCGTCAGAGTGATCAACCCCATATTGGGCTCGGTCAATCTTGCAGAAGCGAGTTTTGTCATCACAAATGATGATCCAAAAATTGCGATGATTGTTCCGGCAACTGTGAAAGAACCTCGCACCGGCACCAAGCCCGTGCCACTTCGAGTGGAACTCTCGATGCCGGCCGATCGAGTGATCACTGGCGAAATTGAAATTCGAGGCCTCAGCGCTACTCAAGGAGAAGACTTTGCTTCTTCGCACTCCATTGGCTTTGAACTGCTTCCGGGCGAGACGTTTTTTGAATTTTTGCCAGATACCTTTGTTGTTTTGAGTGACGACCTTAAGGAGTCGAGCGAGCGCGTGACTTTTTTTATGAACACTGTCACCAACGCCAGCGCCTACCCAGAGCAAGTGAATCTTTTTATCGAAGACCCAAGTGCAACTTATAAAGCCACCATTGAGTCTGTCGTCAGTGGTGTCGCTGAAGCACGAGTTGCGATGATTTCAACTTATAAGCACACTCTTGAATTGATGGAATCCGAAGAAACGCCAGGACTTTTTCTCTCGGCTCCTTCAAAACCTAGCTATACTCATCGTCTCGTCGGAGTGCCTTTTACACCAACCACGAGACCGGGCCTTGTTGCCGTTAGTGCGATTGTGAATGACGATCAGCTCACGCGCTTTCGCATGGAGTTCGTAGAGTCACCAGTTGAAATTTATCCGTATTCTCCGCAGCCGCTCTATCTGTTTATGTCGTCATTTGGAAAATTGCACGAAGACGAGTTCATCACTTTGACTCGCCCTGGAAGCTCTGCCTATCCGGCGTTTGATTTTAAGCAAATGAAAAAGACCGGGGAGAAGACCTGGGAAGCGCTCTATCAGCGCAGCTTGCGTGATGGTGGGGCCGAGATTTTGCGTGAAGTGACGAAACTTAAGCTTGAGGAGATCTAGACTCTCTAGATCTCTACTGTTCGCGGTCCGCAGCCCAGAAAGCTCTTTGAATCAGAGATTTTAAACTGCGGATGATCCTGCAAGAACGCCTCGAAGACTTCGATAAAATCCTCGTTGCAAAAACGCTCCTGGCACTTGGTGATCTGAAGATTAATTCCTTGCGGAAGCATTTTTAAATCTTCTTCAAGCGCCCGCATACATTCGCGCCCGTTGTTCGGCTCAAAAAGAGCATTCGACGTAATCTTTAAAGACTCTTCGCTATAATCGCATTCACTTTCATTTTGTTCATAGCTGATATTGATTCGCTGTCCACCGAGACCCAGCGAACGCAAAAAGCTACGAACTTTATAATCGGGAACTTTGATAATCGTTCGAGTTTCGACCTTCGACGTTTTCCCACCGATCGCCCCAATTCCACTGACGCCATTATTTCCAGTATTAATTGCGCTCCCACCGACGGGCTCAACTCCAGGGCAGCCTTGCATACTGAAGAGCCAGCACATCACCGTGTTGGGTTCGGCGTGAGCCTTAGGAGCTTGGATGATTGCGAAGAGAGCGAATAGGGTAATTAGGGTTTTCATGAGGGACTTTTCGGTAGGCGTGGGGATTTTTATAAATCATTGTTTAGGTTCGATGGACTCCTTTTGTGTGGTCAGGCATTAAAACCCGATCTTGCCGGTCGGTTTTCTTTGTATACCTAAGACGTGATTAATATTGATTAATCGTTTCATAAATAGAACTGAAATCATAAGTTGCATGCTCACCATCGACTCCTCATTGCGCCATTGTTATTTGGCTGAGACGAATAGGAGAGTTGTAAAATGGCAATCGATAAGACAATTGACCTAAAGACTGGTATTGATGTAACGTCAAGAATGAGCCGTGTTCAGGCTAGAAAGGTTATTGCTAGAGTTTTTCATGAAGTTCCGAATTTCCTTTCTTTTAGCAAGCATGGTTTGCATCAAATGAAAGAGCGCAATATTAGGACAGGTGATATTTTGAATATTCTCAAAGCTGGAGATATTTACCAAGATCCAGAGTTGGAAAATGGGACTTATCGCTATCGTGTTGAAACTCATAAAATGATCGTTGTGATCGCCTTTAGAAAACCTAATCACATCACGGTCATTACCGCATGGAGAAAATCATGAAGTGTCTGAATTGTGGGTCCCAAATGAAGAAAACAAAAGAAAAGCTCTATCATTATATCGATAGCGGTTTGTCGAAGATTTATTTGCAGGGAATAGAAATCTCTCAATGCTCAAATAGTCACTGTTCAGATGAGGAAATATCGATTCCAAATATTGAAGAGTTGCACGGACTGATTGCGAAGCATATATCTTCTCAAAAAAATAAACTTTTACCTGAAGAAATTCGATTCCTGCGAACTCATCTAGGTTTTTCGGGAACAGACTTTGCTTCGAATATGGGAGTATCGCCTGAAACAGTCTCTCGTTGGGAAAATGGAAGCGTTAATATGAAAGAAGCAAGTGAAAAACTCCTTCGCGTTTTAATCCTCTCTCAAAGTGGCCCATTTCGAAACTATCAAGAATTAAAGGAGTTTGCTAAAACTCAAAGGCAAAGCCCTGTTAAAAGAGTCTTTAGTATAACAGGTCATCATTGGGGAGAAGGGCAAGTCGCCTAAAATCTAGTATGATAATCCCAAATAAAACCCTTAACCTCCTCCTGTAGCTCATGATCTTTAATATACTGAACTCTCCTCTCAAGATCTTCCTGCCAAGCTTGAGGATTAGTTAATAATTCACAAGTTCGATTTCTTTTCGTCTCATTAATTTCTTGGTGCTCAAAACAACAAAGCCGATGGTGATTTTGAAAATCTTATAGGTGATGAGACAAATCCTGTACTGCTCAGATCCATAGTTCCCCCTGCTGTTCTTTAATGAGATAGTCATGAAAACGCATATCTAGTGAGTAAGAGAATAAAAGATGATCCTAACAAAAAACGTTCTCGGAACCCCATTGAAAAGCTGTTGTGATTCGCCAAAGACTGGCTTCTTTCGCGACGGCTTTTGCCGTACAGGTCCGCAAGACCACGGCACTCATATTGCCTGCGCCGTTTTGACGGAAGAGTTTCTCGAATTCACTAAAGCCCGAGGCAATGACCTCAGCACGCCGAGGCCTGAGTGGAATTTTCCGGGCCTCGTTCCTGGCGACAAATGGTGCTTATGTGCCCTTCGCTGGACTGAAGCTTTTGCGGCGGGAGTCGCACCCGCGCTCGACTTAGAGGCCACCCATGAAAAGATGTTGGAATTCGCCACTCTTGAGGATCTCAAAGCAAAATGAACCAAGAACTAAATCCACCACTAGGCTTTATTTGCGACGAATACGAATTTGAATTCTCCTTTTCCGAGGAGAAAATTTCATCCGTTTGGCAACGCCTGCAACTTCGAGAGACTTTTACTCAGGGACAAGTCTTTCCCTATAAAGTCGAGTTTGCCGCCAAGTCTCAGACGGGAGAATTTAAACCCGGGGAATTGAATATTCATCACGGACCGCTCTTGAGTCTGCACGGAGCAATAGGTGAGATGACACCTCAGTACCGCGGACTTGATTATTTTTATGGCTCTTATGTCGCAAGCTTTAGACTGGTGCGCCCAGTGAAGCTAGAATTTTTTCGAAATGGTCTCACCATCAAAGTTAAACTCAAGGCCTATGTTAGGCCGTTCTTTAGACCGATTTGGAGACTGTCCAATTTGATTCTTTGGTCGAGTTTTAGGATGACACTCAATGAATAGTCTTATTTTAAAATTAGCAGCGATTTATAATATCCTTTGGGGCTCTCTCGTCATCTTTTTTCCTTTTTTGATGTTTGACCTGACTGGAATGGAGCGCCCAAATTATCCCGAGCTCTGGCAATGTGTGGGAATGATTGTTGGAGTCTATGGAGTTGGTTATTGGATTGCGGCTAGCGACCCCATTCGCCACTTCCCAATCGTCTTAGTGGGCTTTCTCGGGAAAATTTTTGGTCCCATCGGTTTCGCTGAAGCGCTCTGGTCTGGAAAATTCACCATCGGTTTCGGAGTGAATATTTTATTCAACGATCTCATTTGGTGGATCCCATTTTTTCTGATTCTTCGAGAGAAATGGCGCTTGGATAAAAGTTTTCTCAGATGATCTCACGCTTGCTATTAAGTTCAATTCTCTTGGTTGCAGGCGTGCTACATTTAATACGCCCAGAACTTTTTGATAACGCTATTCCGTTTTCCTTTAAATTCGAAATCAATCTCTTGGCAGGCTTTCTTGAAATTCTCTTAGGCCTTGGACTCTGGATTCCAAAGTTTAAAGATTTCGCCGCTCGGATTTCGGCCCTTTGGTTTTTACTTCTCACGCCGATCCATATTTACGTCAGCCTATTTGAAATTCCGATGTTTGGTTTTTCTCATCCAGCTCTCCTTTGGGGACGAACATTTCTTCAACCTGTGCTGTTCTTGTGGGCGCTAACTTTACAGGACAAAGGTTGGATCATGGGGCAGCGTTGGAGTGAGGTCGCCTTTTTGCACTATGAAGTGGAGGCCCAGAAACTTCAAGAGCGAGTGCCTTTTCCTCTTGATCTCTATCAAGGAAAAGCCGTCGTCAGCATTGTTCCTTTTTTGATGAGTCGTATTCGTTTTCCATTTTTGCCTCCCATACCAGGTCTTTCAACTTTGCTGGAACTAAACTTGCGGACCTATGTCATAGTTGATGGCAAACCTGCTGTTTATTTTTTTACCCTTGATTCAAATCATCTTCCTGCGGTTTTGATTGCGAGATGGTTTTTCTCTTTGCCGTACCGCTGGGTCAAACTCATGTTTTCATCTTCGCCGTTCTACTTATTCGAATCAACGGACTTAAAGCTCAAAGCTCAAATTGGCCCTCAAAAAAACAGTACTGATTTTGATATCTGGGCGACAGAGAGATATGCTCTGTTTACGAAAAGAGGGGAAAAGACTTTGATTGGAATCGTTGAGCATCCGAGATGGAGTTTTCAAGAGATTGAAGTTCTTGATTTTAGAGACGATTTTTCCAAGCTTCTGGGAAACGACTTGCCTCTTGGGGAGTTCTTGGGGGCTGCCTATTGCTCAAAGATCGATGTGAAATTTCGGCCATTTAGACAAAAGCGTTAAAATATTTCAGAGTACCCCCGCTCCATCCCTCTGTAGGGTAGTATGGCCCTTCGAGGTATTTATGAAACGAATTTTTCTTCTTTTGAGTCTGCTCCTCTCTGTAGCGGCGTTTGCTGAAATTGATCTCAGTGGCTACAACCTCACTTCGATTCAAATAGAAAACATTCGCAAACTCGAGGCTACTGGTAAGTATACGGAAGAATTTCTTTTTAGTTTCGCCAGAGCGGCTCAAAACCACAATATCGCCCAAGATCGACGGGCGAATATGTACATCCCTCCTCACACGGCGGAAGAATTAACCGCAACAATTGCTTGGGCCCGCGGCGGTGCCTTCGCAGCTTTTGCAGACTACGCAGGTTTTCGCTTTCTAGGCGAAGCCTACCGCGCAGACTGTCCTAATGTTGGACTTTTCCGATTTGGCCAAGCCACAGGCACGGAGTTCATTCGCCAAGATGTTATGCGAGAAGCGATTAATCAGTCACACGCACTTCAGATTCTTTTTTCGAGAGACCGTGAGAATTTTCGCCAGGCTTTTTATGAAGAGGCCGTGCGCTTTGGATTTGATATCTATCTGGAATCGTTATAGAGACTTTCTTACACACTAGAGCCTCCTAACCGTTTTCTAACTTTGCGACTCGCTCAGCGAATGTTATTGATGGGAAAAAATCACGGGGGTTATTCTAATGAAAAATATTTTTGTTCTAATCGTGGCCATTTTTACGAGCTCTATGAGTTTTGCTTATGAGCAAGAAATGCTTGGCTACAAAGTTAATGGCAGAGTCGTCGAAACACTAGAGGATGCAAGTCCTTTACTCACAGAACTCAGAGCACTTCAAGCAGATGAAGACTATGAAGTTGAAGTGGACTTCTGCGTTGTGTATGGTGATTCGAATATCGAAGCGGAAGACGATCATCTTGATTTGCTCCTCCTCGCACAAGGTTTCTCAATAGGTATTGAAGGCATCTACGGCGATGCTGGTAACCATATGTTTGAGGTTTATTCCTATCCTGCTGGGGAATACCTCGGCGCTTTTGCTGGTGTTTATGCTTGTAACTAGAATATGATCGTCCCTCTGCTTCTTAGGAGTTGCTATGAAACTTGATGCTATTGGAATCGTTGCTAGCAATATGAAAAATTCAGCGAATTTTTATCGCTTATTAGGCTTGAATTTTCCAGACTCCGTAGAAGTAGAGGATCATATCGAAGCGACTACTGCGAGCGGTTTAAGAATTATGCTCGATTCAGAAACCTTGATGAAAAAATTGAAGCCCAATTGGACTAAACCTATTGGGCAGAGAACGACATTGGCCTTTGTTTGTGAGTCGCCTTCAAAAGTCGACGAGTTGTATTCAAAGATTGTAGAAGCAGGTTTTGAAGGTGAGAAAGAGCCGTGGGATGCTTTTTGGGGACAGAGGTATGCTTCGGTTTTAGATCCTGATGGAAATTCGGTCGATTTATTTGCAGCGCTTGAACCAAAATAAATTTTCTGGGACGCTGATATTTGTTGCGTCCCAGAAAATAAAATTAAGACTTCGGCTTCTCAAGAATTAAAAGCTGCCCGCCAATATGGGCCGGATGTAAGTGGCAATGAATAGGGTAGATTCCAGGCTTTCCAGCGGTGAAATTCACTTTTTGTGTTTTGCCTTTTAAGACACTTATTTGAACCCCAAAATCTTTAATCGCAAAACCATGAACACCAGACGGTGTGTTGTTGATAAGATTAATTTCAACTTCATCGCCTTCATAAACAGCAATCATGCCCGGGAGCCACTGCTTCGTCGTTTCATATTCATAATTTACGATAGTAAAGACTCGCTTGCCAGCGGCTGGTGCTTTTTGATCGTGATGAGCGTGATCATTGGCGATCACCTGTGATGTGAAAAGCATAAGAAAAATAAATAGTTTCATAAGGGTTCTCCTTGATTAATAAGTGACTGTTAAAAATATCTCAATAACAATAGCTTCATGAGCGCATCTTGGCGAATATTGCGAGATTAAGCTTGTTAAATTAGACGAATGGATCAACAGGTTAATTTTTGCTCACTTATTTCAGTGTCTCGACTGCTTTGATAAGATCGTCAAATTTAGGTCTTTTTGTATAGTCAACATCCACAAACCCGTAGTGTATATTGAGATTCTTATCGATCAAATATGTCACTGGAACTGGTAGTTCGTGGCGATCATTTCCTTGATTAGATGATAAGTTAATTCCAATATTTCTGTACTCTGCCTCAACTGCATCATCAACGCGAAATAAGAGTCCAAGCTTTCTTAAAATATCGCCGTCATTGTCTGATATGACTTCAAATGAAAGTTTGTTTTTTTCCTTAGTTTTCAAAACTTCCATTTTTGTTTCAGGAGCAACTGCAATAATTGCGATATTTTTCGATTTGAATTTTTCAATATTTTTTTCTAGCTCTACAAGTTGCTTCACACAATAAGGACACCATCCTCCACGGTAGACGATAAAGAGGACAGGACCGTCATTTAAGCGATCTGAAATTTTCTTTTCATTGATGCTAATATCGGGAAACTTTTGTCCAACCTTAGGAATCCCTTTTTCAATTCCAGTAGCCTTTAGTTTTTCTGTTGAATCATCAAATAGTTTTCTTCTCTCTTTTTGAGTCATCGCAGTTGCTTCAAAAGAAAATAAGACCATGATTAAGAGCGATAAAAACTTCATAGAAATCTCCAAAATCAAATTAAAAAATCTCAATAGATACTAAGATGTTTGAGCACGAACTGTAAGTAAAATATTAAAGGACAAAACTTGACCAACTAGCTTTGTGGTGTTGGTCATAACCTTAAATCTCTTGAATTAGACTTGCAAAGAAATTTATTTTAGACTTTCTCTGCTTTGTTTCTTCAAGGAGTAAGTTATGTCTAAGTGTCCTTTTTCAACTAATCACGGCGCGCGCACCACACAAGGCACTCAGTCTAATAAAGACTGGTGGCCGAAACAACTTAATCTTAAAATTTTGCATCAGCACTCTTCAAAATCAAATCCAATGGGAGAGAAGTTTGATTATGCCAAAGAATTTAAAAAGCTTGATTATGCAGGCTTAAAAAAAGACCTCAAAAAATTGATGACGACGTCTCAAGATTGGTGGCCTGCGGACTGGGGACACTACGGCGGACTTTTTATTCGCATGGCATGGCATAGTGCTGGTACATATCGTACATTTGATGGACGAGGCGGTGGAGGAACTGGCAATCAGCGTTTTGCTCCACTCAACAGCTGGCCTGACAATGGAAACTTGGACAAAGCGAGACGTTTGCTCTGGCCTATCAAGAAAAAATACGGAAATAAAATTTCATGGGCAGATTTGATGATTCTTGCGGGTAACGTCGCTTTGGAATCGATGGGATTTAAGACCTATGGTTTTGCCGGTGGGCGTGTCGATATTTGGGAACCGGAAGAAGATATTTATTGGGGAGCTGAGTCTGAATGGCTTGGTGACAAACGCTACGGAGAAGAGAGAGAACTTGAGAATCCTCTCGCGGCTGTCCAGATGGGGTTGATTTATGTGAACCCTGAAGGACCAAATGGAAAGCCCGACCCCGTCGCTTCGGGCTTTGATGTTAGAGATACATTCAAACGAATGGCGATGAATGATGAAGAAACGGTTGCACTCGTAGCCGGTGGTCATACTTTTGGTAAAGCTCACGGCGCAGGAGATCCTTCTCTTGTCGGTGCTGAGCCGGAAGCCGCACCTGTTGAAGAGATGGGGCTTGGTTGGAAAAATAAATTTGGATCGGGCAAAGGAATTCACACCACAACGAGTGGGATTGAAGGCGCTTGGAAACCAAACCCTACGAAATGGGATAATGGTTATTTTGAAATGCTTTTTAAATACGAATGGGAGCTCGTAAAAAGTCCAGCTGGGGCTCACCAATGGTACGCAAAAAATGTTGAAGAAAAAGATATGATTCCAGATGCTCATGATCCAAGCATTAAGCACAGACCAATGATGACAACTGCGGATCTCTCCCTTCGTTTTGATCCGGCGTACGAAAAAATCTCAAGACGTTTCCATCAAGATCCAAAAGCTTTCGCAGCAGCGTTTTCTAAAGCATGGTTCAAACTTACTCATAGAGATATGGGACCTAAGTCGCGCTATCTCGGGCCTGAAGTTCCAAATGAAGATTTGATTTGGCAAGACCCTATTCCAAAGGCCAAGGGGCCTGCCATCGCAGAAAAGGAAATCACTGCACTTAAGAAAATGATTTTGAAAACGGGTCTTACGAACTCGCAGTTGATTTCCACTGCCTGGGCTTCGGCGACAACATTTCGCGGATCAGATATGCGTGGGGGCGCTAACGGCGCTCGCTTGCGTTTAGCTCCACAGAAAGACTGGGAAGTGAACTCACCTAAAGAGCTTGAAAAAATCTTGATTAAACTCGAAACAGTTCAAACGAATTTCAATGGAAAATCTAAGAAAAAAGTTTCGTTGGCCGATTTGATTGTTCTAGGCGGTTGCGTCGGAATTGAAGAAGCAGCAAAAAAAGCTGGAAAGAAAATAAAAGTTCCCTTCACCCCCGGAAGAATGGATTCTACTCAGGATCAAACTGATGCCGAATCATTTTCTTTTCTCGAACCGATGGCCGATGGATTTAGAAATTATGCACGCAAAGGGCTTGCTAAATATGGAGCAGAGCTTTTAATTGATAAAGCTCAGTTGATGAATTTGACGGCTCCTGAACTCACAGCATTGATTGGTGGAATGCGTGTTCTTAATACAAACTTTGGGCAAGCAAAGCACGGTGTGCTGACGTCTAAGCCTGGCGTCTTAACCAATGACTTTTTTATTAATCTGCTTGATATGAGAACTGAGTGGAAGCCATCTGAATTGGAGGGTGAGTACTTAGGTTATGATCGCACAAGTGGAAAACTCAAGTGGACGGGGACACGAGTGGATTTAGTCTTTGGATCGAACTCTGAGCTGCGTGCTTTGTCTGAGGTTTACGCACAAGATGATAATAAAGATAAATTCATTAATGATTTTGTGAATGCTTGGGTGAAAGTGATGAACCTAGATCGCTTCGATTTGAAAGGAAAATAAAATGAATGAAGTCCTGAAGTTTTGGTTTGAAGAGCTGACTCCAAAAGATTGGTGGGTGAAAAACACTGAGCTTGATCAAAAAATCACGGAGAGATTCTCTCTCACTCATCTTCAGGCTTCTCTAGGGGAATTATTCTCTTGGAGAAAAACAGCGGAGGGGCGACTTGCGGAAATTCTCGTCCTTGATCAATTTTCCCGTAATATGTTTCGAGATGATCCACGCTCCTTTGCTTACGATAGTATGGCCCTCGTTCTTGCTCAGGAGTGTGTCGCTCTTAAAATCGATCAAAAACTTGAGCTCACAAAACGGAAATTTATCTATATGCCTTATATGCATAGTGAGTCTTTGATTATTCATGACCAAGCGATTGAACTCTTTGCTCAAGAGGGCTTAGAAGAAAATTTGAAATTCGAGCATGCTCATTTGACTATTCTTCAAAAATTTGGCCGCTATCCTCATCGCAATAAGATTCTTGGACGGGAATCAACAAAGGAAGAAATTGAATTTTTAAAAGGCCCTAATTCTTCTTTTTAAGAAATTCAAAAAGCTCGACATGATCGGTAAAAAGTCCATCAACGCCAAGCTTAAGCAGACTTTGAATATACTCATCTGAGCTCATGCCGTCTGGGCGCCTATCGTCGCGATGAGTATAGGGATGAATCTGAAGACCCGCTTGTTTGAAGTCAGCAATCAATTCAGGCTTCAAGCTCGAAAGCCAAGGGCCAACTCCCACGGCGTATTGTTTAATCTTTTTTAGCCCCTCTGTCGTTCTCATCACATCGTAGTCGGCACTTGATTCATTCCAAGAATTTTCGCCGATGAGTTGAATAAGAGGAATTTGAGTTTTGAACTCTGTTTTTAATCTCATTAAAGATTCCGGGGAGAACGATTGCAAGAAAATTTGAGACGGCTTTTCTTCGTATCCCCATTCACGAAGCTTAGTGATCACAAGTGAAGTGATATCTTTTCCTTCTCTTTGGTGAAACTCGGGGGATTTTATTTCAGGATAAATGCCAATATTTTTCTTTGTTGTGCGATTGAGAGAGTTCACAAGTTTTAAAAATTGATCAAAACTTGGGATTCTTAGACCTGTCGATCCCAGACTATAGCGATCACTGTAGACAGTTTCACCAGTATTGGTTTCAACTCTCTCTAAGAGGTCGAGAGATTGAATTTCTTTGAGTGTGAAATCGACGGCGTAGAATTTACCATCCCGTCTTTTTCTCTTTGGAAAAACTTCTGCAATATTTGTTGTGGATTCCAAAGTGAGATCGTGCAAAACGATTAGTTGATTATCTTTTGTGACTACAAGATCTGCTTCTAGAAAATCGGGGTTATGTGCATGGGCGAATGCCGTTGCGGCGAGACTATGTTCGGGCAAGTGTGCGCTGGCCCCGCGGTGAGCGATGATGACGAAATCTGGAGACGTTGTCCCGCAAGAGTTTAACAAAAAAACGAAGAGGATTAAAGTCAGGCATCTCATTATTTTTTATCCAGATTGATAGAGTTGAAGTGTTTATTGAAGATAAAACTCAACTTAGCGTCAACAACTTTTAGAAAATAAGAGTTTATACCTGCCAGAATGACTTCAAGTGTTTATGATCCACAATCAATAGGGTAGTATAGGGAATATTAGAAAATTGTGATGAGGAGTTCCCGTGCTAAAAATCATTCAACCTAAGAAAAAAGATATTGGTGATGGCTTTATCGTCAGACGTGCACTACCTGATATTGATAAACGCATGGTCGGGCCCTTTGTCTTTTGGGATCATATGGGACCTGTAACAATTGGTGAAAACAATCGGATGAAGGTGCGGGCCCATCCCCATATTGGTTTGGCGACTATCACTTATCTTTTTGATGGTGAAATTATGCACCGAGATACTCTTGGTCATAAGCAAGTGATTAGACCTGGTGAAGTGAATTGGATGACCGCAGGGCGCGGGATTGCTCATAGTGAACGCTCTCCTGAAAAAATTGAAGCGCCATTGCTTGAAGGAATTCAGCTTTGGTTGGCGTTGCCTACTGAGTCTGAACAAGTTGAACCAAGCTTTGTTCATTTCAAAGAAAATGAATTGCCACAGATAGAATCATCGAACGCCAAACTTCGTCTGATAGCGGGCTCTGCTCTCGGAGAGAAATCTCCAGTGCCTGTTTATTCAGATCTTTTTTATCTAAATGGCAAAATTGGGAGAAACCAAGAATTTAATTTTAAAATCGCCCCCGATCAAGAAGGAGCGATTTATATCGCGAGAGGTGAAGTTGAAGTTAATGGTGAAGCCTGCCCACAGTTTTCAATGATTCTCTATAAGCTCGGTGAAGCACTCAGCTTCAAGTCTAAAGCAGACACAGAGTTTATGATTTTAGGAGGAGAGGTTTTTCCTGAAGGACGAAAAATGTGGTGGAATTTTGTGGCGTCCACGCCCGAACTCATTGAAGAGGCGAAAACACGTTGGCAGAATCAAGAATTTGGCCAAGTGATTGATGAAGATGAAACAATTCCTTTGCCGGAGAAATAAAACTCATGTTTAAAATCATTCATAACCCCCGTTGTTCTAAAAGCCGAGAGGCTTTAAAAATTCTTGAAGACCGTAAAGTGAAACTTCAAATTATTCATTATCTCGAGGGTGAACTATCAATGGATCTTTTAGAAGAAGCTCTCGCGGCTTTAAAACTTGAGCCGAGAGATGTCCTTCGCACAAAGGAAGATGAGTTCAAATCTCTTAAAGTTGATCTAAACAATACAACACAAATTAAACAAGCCATTTTAGCTCATCCTAAATTATTGGAGAGGCCCTTGATTTGGAAGGGAAAAAAAGGTGTTATTGGAAGACCTCCGGAAAATGTTTTAGCGCTTTTCTAGTTAAATGATCGCCGTCATAGAATTAGTGTAAAGTCACAGATAGAATTTAGTTCAAGAGGATTCTATGTTTTATATTCAATTCAAAGATCAATGGGTCGATCATCAATTTTCATATCTCACCGAAGATGCGGAACGAGCACGCCTTGAGGGGACTAGACCAGGCAATGAAAAGAAATTCGTCAACAGACGCTCTCCTCTTGTGATTTGTGAAGAACTTCAAACTCTGTCCCATATTATGACCAAAGACCTGATCAGTGTGAGTCATGATGATGATATTTTGCACGCCTATCGTAGAATGGAGCGTGATCAAATTCACCACCTCCTTGTTTTGAAAAAAGGAAAATTCCTAGGGCTTCTGAGTTCGACTGATCTTTTGCCTTATAAAAAAGTGAAATACGCTGGAATGGCAACAGTCGAAACTATTTTGAATACTGTCATTGTAGCTGCGCATGAGAGTGCAACACTTGGTCAAGCGGCTTTGGTCTTAAAAAACGAGAAAATCAGCTCAATGATTGTTCTAAATGACGATAAAGAAATATGTGGAATCGTTACAGTGAACGACTTTTTGGATAAGATCGCCGAAGTTTTTCCATAAACTAACTATGAAACTTATACCCAAACCACCCTGTACGATTGGAAAATAAGCTATATCAAACCTCTCAAGAGGTTAATGATGAAAACGAGCTTTCTGGCCATAGGCCTTGTCCTTCTAAGTTTAAATTCTAAAGCAGAAATAATTTTTCCAGCGAGTGATTCATTTATTGATGAAAAACTCACTGCGCTTTCAGAAATCAATGATCTTATGGGGGGCGCAAGCGCTGCTACGCCTTTGATGAAAACAGAGGGGATTCTCCTTTGGGCCAACCGAGCCGCTGTGATTCCAAACTCAGATACTGGTCTCTATACAGAAACTGAACTTCCAAGCTTCACTCCGAAGTCTGCTCAAAACGAAGCCTATTTGCGTGCCTTAATTGAAGAGCAATGTGAGTGCTCAACCGGCGAAAAAGAAATTATCGGTGTCTTGATCGCTAATCCATATCAAGCGGCTAAAATGTATTATCGCGGTGGCTGGAGTCAACGGCGCGCCGATGAAGTTGACGGTTTTGTTCCGCCTTTAGTGATTATTTATCACGAGCTTGCCCACGCAAAAGATTTTTTTCAAAATCCGGATAACTTCTCGGATATGGCGACCCATTTGGATCGTCGTTGGATGAATAAAGCGGAAGAGAGTGCAGTGATGCAACAAAACGATCTAGCGATGGCCATTATTGTTAAGCGCGGAATCACCATTGATCGCAGACGCTCTTATGGCCGAAATGATCTTTACCTCGTAGATGACCTTCTTTCGATTATTCCTCGGGACTAATGACAATCTAAAACACGCCTACTAACATAAGAAGAATGAAAATCTTTATTCTTCTTTTTGCTTTCTCTAGTGTCTCCACTCTTTCCTCATCGGTCTTGCACCAAAAAGAACCGCTGTGTGAACTCGTTCCCAATCATATTGTGATGGAAGAGTTCAACGAGGCGACACGGGCAAAAAATCGCTATGATAATGGCTACAAAGAAGAACGCTATCACGAAGTTCTCGATGCTGTTATCACGGTTTTCACTCCGGTGATTAACGCTCGCGGAGGCACACTTAGAATTAAACGAGATTGGAGTGATGGGGCGGTGAATGCTTGGGCCTCTAAAACAGGTCAGCGATATGAACTCGAAATTCCCGGAGGCCTCGCTCGCTATCATCTCATTAGCGAACAAGGATTTCTCACCACGATCTGCCATGAATTGGGCCACCTTTTAGGCGGCAGTCCTCACACACGAACCATCAGCTTCGAAGGGCAATCCGATTATTATTCCGGCATGAAGTGCATGGAACCGATGCTTGAATTTTTAGGCTATGAATCCACCACAAGTTCTGAACTTCAAAACTGTTATGGAGAATTTTGTCGCGATCGGCTTCAAGGAATTAAAAGTCTAACATCATACTACGCCGAGCTTGAACGCAGGCCACCGCCAACTCTTGAGACTCCAAGTCGAGAGCGGGCTCGTCGTACACTCAGCGCTCATCCACCTTCACAGTGTCGCTTCGATACAATGGTGGCGGGACTTCTTTGTGATAACCGCGAAGACTTTTCTTACGTCGATTCAGAAACAGGAAGCTGTCAAGATGATGGCCAACGTCCTGCTTGTTGGTTTGTCCCTGAGAATTAATTCAGCTTGTGACTGAATCTTGCAAAAAGAATCATCCCAACAAACATGCTTGCGACAAAAAGTCCGATCTCTAGATTTAGGATCGCGAGATTCGCAATTGCGGGACCTGGGCAAATACCAGCGATGCCCCATCCAATTCCGAAAATCACTGAACCGATCACAAGTTTGCGATCAATGGTTTTATTTGTTGGAATTTCATACTTCGCTTCACAGACTGGTTTCGCTCGCTTCAAGATAAGAGGAAACAGCACTAAATTGATGGCGACCGCTCCACCCATAACAAGAGCGAGGCTCGGATCCCAAACTCCCGTGATGTCTAAAAAGCCAATGACTTTTTCTGGATTCATCATTCCTGAAATCCCTAAACCTAAGGCAAATATAAAACCTGATACTGCTGCAGCTAAAATACTTTTCATAATAAACCTCTCACAAAAACCGTCACAATCGCCGTCGTCATAAAAACACCAACCGCAACAAGTGAGCGAATCGAAAGTCGTGGCAATCCACAAACTCCATGGCCACTCGTACAACCGCTACCGAGTCGCGCTCCAAAGCCAACCAATAATCCACCGAGCACGAGTGCGGTCGTGCTCGTCGCTGAAAGATCTGCCGTAAATTCCGGCGCTAATCGAACAACGAATGCACCTCCAATGATTGTGCCTCCAACAAAGGCCCATCGCCATTTTTCAAAAACCGTCGGCGCTTTAAAGAGGCCTCCAATAATTCCTGAGTAACCGGCGATGCGACCAGTAGTGAAAAGATATAAGGACGCCGCTAGTCCAATAATTAATCCTCCTGCTAAGCTATAGAGGGGAGTGAAGTCTGGTGAAATAGTCATGGCCGATCTCCTGTGCAATAAAGATTTTTTAAATGACCCAGTAGCTGTATAAGATTGTCGTCACTCAACGAATAGAGCCTCATTGTTCCTAGAGCGCGCTTACTTAAAAAACCCATGTTCTCAAGTTGTTTCAAATTATTTGAAAGGTGAGACTGCTTTAATCCTGTAAGTCCCTCAAGTTCACCAACAGATTTTTCCCCATCACTTAAGTGACAAAGAATAATTAACCGCGCTTCATTTCCAAGTGAGCGCAGAATGGCGGCTATTTCAGGAGCTTTCTTTAAAACAAGATTCTTATTTATCATAGAAACATAATATTATATTTTTGTGATATTGTCGATAGTTCCCGGGTTCTTTTTACAGACCTTGGGACTTTTGATGCGCAATGCGTTAAAACTAGGTATTCAAGACGAAACGAGGAAGGTTCAACATGTTTAATGTGAAATTTTGGGTACTTACAACCCTTTTCTTAGTGAGCGCGGTCTCTGCCCAAGCTCAAAACGCTAATCTCGATCAGAGAGTGAGCTCTGAAACAACTCGAGACACCGGTATTTATATTATCGGATCGACTCAGCACAAAGGGGCCGACGTCCTTGAGAAAATCTACGAACTTCCAAAAGGGGCCAAGTTTAGCTTCCGCGCCAGCGTTTCGCTAACTCGACCACAAATCAAAGCCGATAGCGGAAATATCGTGAACTCAGCGGGCCGTTATTTTGGTTCATTGATTATCGATTCATCTTCAGTTTCACTTCTTCAAAGAAGAAAAATTGATGAACTCAACAAGCAGAGAATTTTTATCTACGAATGGCATATCGATAAAGAAGCTTACTTAAAGCAAATTTTCGATATCGCTCCAGTTGATAAAGCTGTCTTCCTTAATGATAAATTTGAGTGGGATCGTATTTCAACTAAAGGTCTCTGGACTACAGAAGCCGCACGCATCCTTCAAACTCAAGGTCGTGAGATGTTGATCAACCCACCATCAGACGTCGATGAATTTTGTCCAAACTACCAAAACCTTGGTCTTAACGGAAAAACGGCTTTCTGGATTCACCTCCTGAATTCAATCGCAAAACGTGAATCTGCTTTCGATCCAATGGTAGGAAATGACGAATCACACTTCGGTTCAAACAACCAAGGTGTTATCAGCCGTGGTCTTCTTCAGATTTCACTAAGCAGCGTTGGCTCACGTCACTACAGAAGCAATGGCTGTACAGCAAAAAGTGCTGATGATCTCCACACTGTCTCTGGTAACCTCGAGTGTGGCGTCGCCATCTTCAACCATTGGGTAAAAACTGATGATTGTATCAGCTGTAAAGATAAGAGTGGCAATAACAGAGGGATCGCTCGTTACTGGTCAACTTTGAGAGAGCGTTACCAAGTTTCGTGTAGTGTTTGTAGCTCAGGTGTGGCCAATATTGGTTATAAAGAGCAGATCATTGCTGAGACGAGTTCAACTAGTACTTGTAAACTTCGTTAATATCTATCAACTGGCCCCTTTCTCTGGGGCCAGTTTTTTCTAATTTTAGATCCCTACAAATCAAATCCATCTTCAAATAAATTCTATCAACTTCTTTCAACTTGAGCAGATTCATTCTCTAAGTATTTGTTAACGATGAGGGGGAACTCGGTGCGAGTTCAAGATAAGTGCAACAGACAAAGGGGCCAGTTATGGGCAGGTGCTTTGTTGGTCATCAGCAACACCGTTACAACGAGCAATACATGCATTGTCGTACGACTTCCCGCTGCTATCGCAAACTGGCGCATAGATCATCGTACACTGGCAAACTGGTTGTGTTTCTTGAATTCCCGTATCAGTTCCAGGAGCGACGGTTTTTTCCTTGAACGGATCGACACCACAGCTTGTAAAGAAGCTGAGAGTGAGAAAAATAAGGAGTAGGCCTAAGGACTTGCTCATAAAGTCTTATCGGCTAATGGTCTCAATTCTTAACTGGAGGGGCTAGGGCGCTTTTTAAGGCATCCAATCGCTATCAAAAGGAATGAAGGGCACGTCCTGACAAAGAATCGGGACGTTGCGCGCTTGAAGTGGGGCGGCCATGGCGTCGAGTTTCACGCCGGGATTGATGCCGATGAGGCTTAGGCGTAGGTAGTGTTTCATCAGGCGATCTGGTGAAGGGACGCCGGTTTTGCGGGCATACTGGTCGTATTTATGGGCCAGGCGGCTTGAGCGTACGAGAGCTTCGAGAAAATGCCTTGTGAGGCAATTGAATTTAGGTTGATCGGCGAGGGTGTTGTACCAGCGCATGGCCACGCGATCGAGAGCGGCGAAACCCCCTTGATTGAGGGCGTTTTTGAGGTCGCGTTTTATCGTTTTGCCGTCGGGACGTTTGTAGTTTTTGATATTGGGTGCGCCATCTGAGTAGCCATAGCTAAAATCAGGGGTTTCTTCCATTGGGATCATGTCTTGGCAGAAGACCGGCATGCCGTTTTCTTGGTGCTTTTTAGCTAGGCGGTCGAGGAAGAATGAGCCGACTAACATTTGTTGCTCGAGGGCGATGAGTTCTTCTGTGATTCGCTCAGAGGCGCCGTTCGTGAGTTTGGAGTAGAGTGGTTTTCGTTCGGTATTGATGTCGATCGCTTCTTTCAAATGAATGGTGATACAGCGCCCTTTATCGGGAAATTGCACTGCGAACGCAGATGGTGCGACAGCAAAAAATAAAAAGAGGCTTAAAGATTGTCTTTTCATGGCAGTAATTTACCATAGACTCTGTTTGTGAATAGAAAATTTTGTAATATTTACGTAGCCGTCAATCTGGAGAACAGTCATGAAGAAACTCCTGCCTAATAAACTTCAGCACCTAGTCTCCTGGTCTGTTGCCTTGCTCGGGGAATCGATTAGAGAGGAATATGGCGAAGACCTCTACCAGCAGATCGAGCGCACTCGAAAAGAGATGAAGTCCCTGCGCCAGGTGACAGCGCAGAAGGCTTTTTTGAGTCTGCAGAAAACGCAGAAGCGCTATAAAGAAAAATCAGCCCTTGAACTCTATCAAATCGCCCATGGATTTTCTTTGATGCTCGAGCTGATGAATAGTTGCGAGATTGTTTATCGAACGTATCGGATAGAGGCGCGAGAAAACGATCATATGAAAAAACGCCCTATGGGGATTACGTATGTTTTGACGGCTCACCCGACAGAAGCTCGCTCTTCTGAAATTTTAGAATTATTCAAAATGATTCAGCCCCTTTTGCTTGAGGCCCTCCATTCACATGAAAACGCCGTTCGTGAATCTCTCAAGCATCTTTTGAAATTAGGTCTTCATATTCCGATGGCACGAACGACTAAGCCCACCGTTGAAGACGAAGCGAAAACGATTTATGGCCTGACTTTGAGAGCACCGATTCTGGACGAACTTGTTCGTTTGAAACAAAAAGGCATTCCGGTTTATTTTCGCGCTTGGGTTGGCGGCGATAAAGATGGCCATCCTGGTGTTGACGAAAAGACGATGCTCAATAGCCTTCAACTGTCTCGAACGCGATTGCTTGAATATGTCAGAGGGAAATTTACAGGATTGATGCTGACTCTCAATTTATTGAAAGCGCAAAAAGGGCCTCATTTACTGATTACAAAAAGAGCGATTCAGCTTGAAGTGTTACTCAAAGAACTTGAAGTGATCAAAGCCGGTGATGGAATTCGAGTTAAACTTTTTTATCAAAAGGTTCAAGCTCTTCACGAGCTATATTTGGACCATTTCGGAATCGCGCACCCTGAACTAGACAATTTAAAGCAATTGCTTTGGATTTTTCCGGCAATGGTTCTGCCACTTGAACTTCGTGAGGACAGTGCGGAAGTCAGAGAAGCCGTGAAAGATGAGAAGGCCGCGATTTCGAGGATGTTGATTCTACTGAAACATATTTCTCACGGCTATGAAGCTCGCTGGTATGTAAGGGGATTTGTCCTCTCCATGGTGGAGAGTTCTACTGATCTCATACATGGTTTGATGTTAGCGAAGAAGCGACTTGGAACTCTCTCGATTCCTGTCGTTCCGTTGTTTGAAAACGAAAAGGCCCTGACTCAAGGAGTGACGATTTTAAGAGAGACGTTTTCACATGTGAAAACGCTAGTGGCCCATCATCAAAAAGCATATCAAGGGCGATTTGAGGTGATGTTAGGGTATTCTGATTCATCAAAAGAGAATGGGGTTTTCACTAGCCGCTATTTGATCTCACGTTGCCTCTTTGGAATCGATAAATTATTTCGTGAATTCAAACTGACTCCCATTTTCTTTCATGGGTCAGGTGGAAGCATTGAACGGGGTGGAGGATCTGTCAGAGAGCAGACCCAGTGGTGGCCTCGCAGCGCTGTTAATTATTATAAGGTGACGGTGCAGGGGGAGATGGTAGCGCGAACATTTGCCAATGAAGACCTTTTGCGAAGACAAGTGGATATTATCTCTAGTCAGTTGATGGAGCCACGGCTTAAAGATCATTCGCCTGAAGTTGATAAAACGCTACTCCTGTTCTCAAACAAATTGCGGGAGAACTATAGCCAAAAAATTCATGAGCCTTCGTTCCTTAAAGTCATTGAGCAGGCGACGCCCTATAGTTTTTTGCGACATCTTAAAATCGGCTCGAGGCCCAGTAAGCGTGCTGGCAGTTTGTCGCCCACGAGCTTGAGGGCGATACCATGGATTTTGTGTTGGACTCAGACCAGAGTTCTTTTTCCAACTTGGTGGGGAGTGGGGAGTTGTTTTGGTGAAATGAGTCGAAATGAACTCGAAGACTTAAAGCATGCCTACAAAGAAAGTGCGTTATTGCGTTCATATATTAAGGTTCTGGGATTTACTTTGGCAAAAGTTGAGCTGCCTATCTGGCGTCTCTATTTGGAAAGTTCGAAGGTCGATAAGCTGACGGTCAAAAAGATCGTTCGAGAATTTGAGCGGGAATACAACCTCGCATTGGATTTTGTTTTTGCTATGACCGGTGAGAAGTCGCTGGTTTGGTTTAGACCTTGGCTTGAGCAAAGTATAAACTATCGCTCTTCAATGATTCATCCTTTGAATCTCATTCAGATTGAAGCGCTTAAGCGCAATGACTTAAGACTGCTGCGTGAGTCGGTAACAGGAATTTCTTGTGGGATGTTGACTACGGGGTGATCGGCTTTTTGTATTTTGAAAGCTTGAGCGCCTCGTGAGTTTTGAGGCGCCAATCTTCTGCCGTCATCTGGTTTGGTAGTTCGATTTCTTGGCGGTAGAGATCGGCCCAGTAAAATTCGAGAAAGGGAGTTTCTGTTTTTTTGTATGCTCCAAGATCGCGAGCAAGGCCCGCAAGGGTGCGGTAAGGATCATCGATCATCTCATCTAGATTTTGTGGAAGTTCATTGAACGCTATCGGTTTGGCGAGCTTTTTAAGATAGACCCAGTTATTTCCTTTCATTTGTTTTTCGAATGCTTCTTGGGAGAGTTCACTCATATTCTCTCTGATTTTTATTAAAATCTTTTTTTCAGAGTCAGGAATAAAGGCATCTGAGATGGCTTTTGATAAGTGATGGCGATCTAAAATATAAGCGTGGCCTGTTGGAGCGATAACGGCCGGAGCCGTTCGTTGATCCAAATAATTCTTAAGAGTCCCTTTAGAGTACTGCTTATCGATTTTCTTTTTTCGAAGCTTCAAATCATCAAAACCTACCACCGCTTGAGTGGGCTTAATATTTTTCGTTGGGATCCAACAGGTATCTTCAACAACGAGACTCTTGAGATTTGCAGGACAATCTGGGGAATTGAGGCCAAACCGTTGATGGGAGCAGCCGAGGGCCAGAGAGAGGATGAGCACGAGTTTTAAGTAGTTCATTTTATGTTTGTAGCAAGAAAGTCCAGATCCGTTAAGTTAAGGATTGGTTAGGAGGAGGGGCTTATGACTTGACTTATACCCCCCGGGGGTATAAGTTGGCTCAAATGACTAGGAGGCTTTATGTCTAAAAATATTTCCTTTCAAATCTCTAATATGAACTGTGGCGCTTGTGAGCGCAAGATTCGTACCGCCCTGACAGACCTATCTGACGATGGTTTGGAGTTTAGCCTCTCTTTTGATATTCCGGCGAAGGAGCTCAAGATCTCTTTTGATCCCAATCAAACTCAGGCACTGACTTTCAAAAAAACAATTGAAGAAGCAGGTTTTCAGATTTCCAAGATGGAACAAGCTTGAGCACTCTCACCCAGCGCTATCAAGTAAAGGGTATGAGCTGTGCCAGTTGTGCAGCAACAATTGAGAAAGAATCAAAACAATTCCCTTTGGTTAAAAAAGCGCAAGTGAATTTCGCCACTGAGTCAGCGACGATCGAGTATAACGATCAAGCTGATTTAGCGCGACTTTTCACTTCGTTGAAAGAGCGTGGTTTTGAACTCACCCCTATGGGACGAGGAGAAAAGCCGCAAACTGAAGATCACTCGGGCAAAAAATTTCTTTTCGCTTTTATTTTTTCGCTAGGTCTTTTTTGGTTTGCCATGGGACCTGGCATGCATGCTTTTGAGGAGCGAACAAATTGGTGGATTCAGCTAGCGTTAGCGACGCCGATTTGGATTGGTGTGGGCTGGCCCTTTCAAAAAGCGGTATGGCTTTTATTTCGTAGAGGTGTCGCCAATATGCACACCCTCATCGGTCTTGGGACAGGGGCGGCTTATCTGTTTTCGGTTTTCATGACTGTTTTTTATGATTTCACTAAAGCTCACAACCTCGCTGAGACGGTTTATTTTGAAGCAGCGGGTTTTATTATTTCCTTTGTTTATTTAGGTCAGTTCTTTGAGCACAAAGCTCGCCGCAGGGCCCGGCAAGCGATGGATGCCCTTTTCACTTTGAGTGCGAAGGAGGCCACCATTGTTGATGCTGATGGTGTAGAGAAGAAAATTCCCCTCAGTGAAGTGAAAGTCGGCGACAAGATGATCGTTCGTCCTGGCGAGAAGATTCCAGTTGATGGAAATGTTTTGCAGGGAATTTCAAGTGTGGAAGAATCACTGATGACGGGAGAGCCCCTGCCAGTCACAAAACAAAAATCTGATTGGGTCTACGGTGGCACTCTCAACGGCGAAGGCACCTTAATTATTCGGGCCAAGAAAGTTGGCTCTGAAACATTTCTGGCGCAAATGATGAGTTTCGTCGAAGATGCTCAGTTAAAAAAGCCAGAGATTCAGCGTTACGCCGATCGAATTTCATCGATCTTTGTCCCGATCGTCATTGGAATTTCCCTTCTCACTTTTCTTGCATGGTATTTCCTAGCGACAGACCAATCTCATTCGCTAGCCTTCGCCCTTTCTTCTATGATTGCCGTGCTTGTGATCGCCTGCCCGTGTGCCCTTGGGCTTGCCACGCCAACCGCAGTGGTCGTTTCAACGGGAGTTGCTTCTTTGCGTGGACTTTTAATTTCCGGCGGTGAAGCGATCGAGAAGGCGAGTGATATAAATATTGTAGTGCTTGATAAAACCGGAACTCTGACTCATGGAAAACCTTTTGTGGTCGAGTCTGAGTTCATTGAAACGGACGTTATTGTTGAGGAAGAATTGCAACGGGATATTCTCTCAATTGAAAACTACTCCGAGCATCCTCTTTCTAAAGCGATTGTTCAATTTCTTCAGGCACCTAATCGAGGAATGATCGATCCCGATCAATTTGAAATTCTGCCTGGTCTTGGATTAAAAGCGCAAATTGCAGAGAAATCTTATTTGATTGGCAGTGAACGCCTGATGCAAGAGCATAAGATTGATTACAAAAATGCAGGCATTCACTTTGAAGGAAAAAGTGGAAGCTTGGCCTTCGTGTCCTTGAATCAAAAACTTGTCGCTTATTTTTTGATTAACGACAAATTAAAAGAAGATGCTGTTTTAGGTCTACAGAAGATGAAAGAACTTGGAATTGAGCCTTGGCTTGTCTCTGGAGATCGCAAGGCGGAAGTGGAAAGAGTGGCTAAACTTTTAGGGATTGAGAAATTTCACGGAGAAGTCCTGCCGCTTGGAAAAGCGGAGTTGATAGAAAAAATTCAAAAAACTGGACTCAGAGTTGCGATGATGGGCGACGGAGTCAACGATGCGCTGGCACTCTCAAAAGCTAATCTCTCAATCGCTATGGGGACAGGAAGTGATGTGGCGATCGAGGCCTCTGACGTTACTTTAGTGAAAGGCGAAGTCATGACCGCCTATGAGTTTTTTAAACTCGCCCGAGAAACGATGAAAGTCATCAAACAAAACCTCTTCTTATCATTTGTGTACAACACCCTTTGTATTCCTCTCGCGGCGGGAGTTTTTTATCCGTGGCTTGGATGGCTGATGCCACCAGCGTTTGCCAGTGCTGCTATGGGATTAAGTTCATTATCAGTACTTACAAATAGTTTGCGACTGAAGTACGTGCTTTCAAATCATGTATTAAGGAGAAGATCGTGAAACACGGAGCTGATCATAGCGCTCATCTTAATCGCTTGAAGCGCATTGAAGGACAAATTCGAGGCCTACAGAAAATGGTGAGTGATCAAGTTTATTGCGTAAAGCTGCTTGAACAAATGAAAGCAACTCGGATGGCGCTGAAATCGCTGGAAGAAAAAATTCTTGAAGAGCATCTTCACCATTGTGTGAAGGAGAGTATGCATAAAGAAAAAATCGATGAGGTGATCAAACTTTTGAAAGGACGCTAGAGTTAGTAGCGCAAGTCAGTGGTCTTAGTCATAGAAAGACCAGACTTTGAAAAGAATTGTTCAACCACTGGAATCATCTCCGCAACTGATTTTTGCTTTTTTATTTGTAACATCATGGGATGTCCAAAATTCAGCCATGAATGAGAGACATTCACGAAAAAAAGCACCCGCTTAAAAGCATCTTTCGCTTCGAAAATTTCTTGGCAATCTTTCATAAAATGAATCAACATTTCACCGTAGGCACAGGCCTCTTCTTCACCTGTGCGCGGGGCCTTCTGCCCTTTGAACGCGACGGGTGCTGGTAACCCCTTGTCTTCTCCGTACTGCCACAAGAGCCAAGGCCTCGCTGTTAAAGCGCGACCGATCATAACTCCATCACAACCCGTTTGATCAAACATGGCGTGGATATCATCCACAATTTGCACATCACCGTTGCCAATCAGGGGCAAACTGAAATTCTTTTTGAGATTTTTAATCTGCGACCAATCGGCATTGCCTCGTCTTTTTTGCTCTGCCAGTCTTGGGTGCAAACAAACCCAAGAAGCACCAGCTTCTTTTAAGCCTTCAACAAAACGCAAAAGGGCGTCTTCATCTTTTGTGAGGCCTGCGCGAATTTTGACGGAGACCGGAAGCTTTGTATTGGCGACGGCCATCGCGACAATTTCTTTGGCGTAGTTTGGATCTCCCATCAGAGAAACGCCGTAATTATGGCGAAGGGCCTGCTTCACAGGACAGCCCATATTTAAATCTACCGCCCGCGCTCCATAAATTTCTAATTTTTTCAGCGAGGGCACGACGTACTTCTCTTCGTTGCCGAGGATTTGCACATTGAGATCGAGTTCTTCTGGATCGCGAAATGTCTCTGGAGTGCGACCAACGGCTTGAGCTGGAATGCGTTTGGTGCTTAACATTTCGGTGGGAAAAAGTGTTTGGGTATTTTCAGGCATATATCGTCTGACAGTTCGCCTTAAAGCTAGATGAGTGAGGCCCACCATAGGAGCGAGGAAAAGCGGGAAGTTGATTTCAGGTAAAACGTTGAGTGGGTTTTTCATTTGGTTTAAGCGTTGGCACAACGAGGACAGACTCCCTGGAATTCAAGACTATGAGAGATTTCGCGAAAACCCATTTTTTGCAATTTTTTTTCAAATTGTTCTAAAAAACAATCTTCAATGGTCTGCATTTTTTGGCATTGAGTGCAAATAATATGGTGATGGTGATGATGAGGATCGTTAAACTCATAACGGGTAAAATCCTCGTCAAACTTCACCGGATTGATAAGATTTTTCTCTTTAAATTGTTTGAGGGTGCGAAAGACGGTGGCGAGGTCGCACATTTTTTCCGGCAACTTCTTAAAAATTTCATCCGCCGAAAATGGACCGTGATCGCGAACAAGGATTTCAAGGATCGCAAGACGAGGCTTGGTAAAGCTCAACCCTGCATTTTTTATGAACTGCTTGTACTCTTCTGCTGTGCGTGGTTTATGGTGGTGATGCTCTTTTCCCATAGCCTAAACTCGCTTATTTGAGTGATTCTGTCTAGACAAACGAGAGATAATTGCAAGTGACTTGCAATTACTTGACTTCGAGATGGGTCCTCTGATAATTATGAGAGACTGTCTCAATTTAAGGAGTTTTTATGAAACACATACTTTTAGCGCTGATTTTTTCTTCAATGGCCACTGTAAACGCGAGTGACTTAACTCTTGCCGATCTTCCTGCTGCGACTGCAGCGGCTAACGAGCAAGCTCAAGTGATTTACGGCGATGATCAAATCATTTCTTATATTGCTACTCTTGATGGTCATGATGCAGAAGTCGAAGTTCTTTCTGCTTTCGCTGACTCACTCATTAAATCTGAATATCACTGCCATGAGCACGGTGCCGAGATTGATTGTCATAACGAAGGTGAGGAAGTTGTAGGTGAGTACGATGGAAGTGAACTGGTTCCTTACTCAATGCTTAGAGCTGGAGAGCTTGGAGCGCTTAATCTTTTAACGCCTACACTTCGTGCGAATGTAAAATCTTATAAAATTTGGGGTTCTATTACCCATGACGATCATGATGACCACGGCGATCACAAAGAAGACGAGCACGAAGAAATCGAAATTTGGGCACGATTTAATCTTGTGATCAACGGACAGGCTCGTTCAGTATTTGCTTATTGCCACGAAGCAAGCCATGGCGGTGGACCAACACGATTTGATTGTCATATTGAAAGAACTGGTCCAGCTAACGAACCACAATTTTAATCAACGGGGCCCTTGAAAATGAAGAACGCTTTCTTACCTCTTCTCCTTGTTCTGATCCTTATTTCTGCCTGTGATATTACAGGCAAAGATACGGGTGCCAATCAAGCGATTGATGGGACTCAGGTTACGACGGGTTTGCAAAATATTGATGGCAAGCTTTCTGGGTCTGGAAGAGTCGTTGTTTCTAAAAGTCTAGGGCAAGTTAGAGGAGCGAGTAGTTTTCATTTGCGCTTTAAGCTTCAAGACGAAGGAGAAGTTCGCTTGAGTACTTATGGGCGAGCTGATCTTGACCAGAGTGTCGGAGTTGAGTTTCGTCGCAAGGCTGGATTACTAGAGGTTAAAATTTTCGGTGGTGGAGTCGATACACTGATTCTCAATCGCTTTGAAAATTTTCAAGCAAGCGGCGTTCTTGATTTTATGATTGATGTTCATAATAATCACGATGATGCCGCTCATCTTTTTATCTGGCGTTATACCTCGGACAACTCGTCTGATTATGGTGCTCAAAACGCCATTGTGAATACAGATTTTTTTAAGCTTCCACTCGATCTCGACGGACTTGATTTCCCTGAATGGCACGATCTGGCCGTCAAAGGCAATGGGCCATTTTGGGGATTAGATTTAATTGATGCGGAAGTTGAAATTTATAAAGCTGGTCCTCCAAAAGATAATAGCTAATGAATAAAATGATCACCCTTTTGCTTGTTTTTCTTAGTACGTCGGCCATCGCCGATACTGGTTTAGAAATCGTCGCCGCTGGTGATCTCGTCTACTCTCAAAGTCTAAATGATGAGAGCGCCGCCACTGAAAAACTTGCCGTACGAGGAGCTGAAGTGATGCTCTTCGCTCCCATTGATCATATTTGGGATGGTGTCTTTTCTCTAGCGGCACATGACGAAGGTGGATCAACTAATTTTGAAGTTCACGAACTTTATGTTTCGAGTAGCAAACTCATTGATGGCTCTCGTTTTAAAATCGGGCAGTTCTTCCTGGGGATTGGTAGACTTAACCGTTCACATCAACATGACTGGCCTTTTACTCGTGCGCCCAAAGTACATCGCGACTTTTTGGCGGAAGAGGCGGTGTTTGATGCTGGTGTTGAGTGGGGAACATTGCTTCCGACAGAGTTCTATTTGGATTTGACCATAGGAGTGACTTCCGGGCATCGATTTGGACATGTTCATAGTTCTGGAACAAAACCCAAAACACCAACTCATTATATGAGGCTTGCCACATTTGTGGATTTTACCCGAGGAAGTGGTCTTGAACTTGGAACAACTTACTTGGGACGGAATAATTCTCAAGGTGAAAAAATGCAGATCGTGGGACTTGACTCTACATTTAAGTGGAGAGAGGGCAAACTAGTCAAATGGCTCGTAACATCTGAGCTTATGTATCGAAAATTAGATTTTGCTAGCGCTTCAAGTGAAGAAGAATTGGGTTTTTATCTCTTTGGTGAGAGGGGCTGGACGCCTGCCTTTAGATCCGGCATCCGATTTGATACACTTAAAAACTTCTCTGAGCGGAACCTTTTGCAGAAGAAAGTGAATAATATTCACTGGGGGGCAACGCTACAATCGAGCTATCAGACCTCAGAGTTTTTTAAAACTCGCCTCAGTCTCTCCCACGAATTCAGAAGAGTCGAGGGTCTTACTCAAGACAAAGATACGAGAGCGCAACTGCAGTTTGTTTTTATTATTGGTGCTCATCCGGCTCATGATTTTTAAGGTCTATTATGAAATACTTCTTTCTTTTGTTTTTTCTTTCAACAAACCTTGCGGCGAAAATCTCAATTATCACCACCACTCCAGACCTTGCTTGGATGGCCAAAGAGATCGGGCAAGATTTAATTAAGGTAGAGTCGCTGCTTTATGGAACAGAAGATCCCCATTATATAGACGTCGTTCCAAGCTTTATCGCCAAAGTTTCAAAAGCGGATATTGTCTGCGCTGTTGGCTTTGATTTGGAAGTGGGATGGCTCCCTCGTGTTCTCGCTCGCTCTGGAAAAGCTCATTTGCAACCGGGGGGAAAAGGTTATTGTGAATTAGGTCGTGCAGTCACGGCCCTTGGAAAAGTTGAGGGAAAAATTGATCGCTCGATGGGAGATGTTCATGCTGGGGGCAATCCTCATTTCACTCTAAGTCCTAGCGCCTTTTTGCAAGGAGCGACCGAGATCGTCTCAGCGCTCAAGAGAGTTGATGCAAAAAACGCTGAGGCTTATGAAACGCAATTTGAAGTCGTGAAAGAAAAACTTTTAAGTCTTGAAGGCGAACTTCGAGAAAAAATAAAGCAGCAAGCCCCGCAATTAGTCTTTATGGAGTACCATCGCGACTTTCTGTATTTCAACGAAACCTATAAGGTCAACTCAATTGGAGCATTGGAAGAAATTCCTGGGGTTCTGCCCTCGGCCGCACAGCTCGCTAGACGCTCAATCGAAGCTCGTGAAGCTGGAGTTAAAATATTAATGGCAGGTCTTGGAGCGCCAGAGAACCAATTAAAGCGCTTTCAAGAATTATCTCAGGTTCCTTTTATTAAAGCTCCCTTAATTCTTGAAACATCGGGAAGTTTTAGTGATTATGTTTATCTACAACGCTTTTTAGTAGATAAATTGATTGAATATGCCAACAAATGAGCTTCTCAATATTCCCGCCTTCGATCTTAAAACAATCGATGGAACTGTTTTAAAGAAAGATTTAGCAATCAATTTTTCCAGCGAGCAAATTCTTTTAATCTCAGGACCTAACGGGTCGGGCAAAACAACATTGATTAGGCATCTCTTAAAAGAATTGTCTCAAAAGAAGATCGCTGTAGAGTATGTCCCTCAACTCGCTAATATTCAGAGCTCATGGCCTATAACGATCGAAGATGTTCTTTCATTATCCCTTGGTGAGATCTCACAATCAGAAATTAAGGCGCTGGGATTGATTCATCCGGCCCATCTCTCACTTCTTTGGAATACCGCGAGTGGTGGAGAGCGAAAGCGAACTCTGCTCACTCGGGCAATCTTGCTTAAACCTAAAGTTTTAGTTTTGGATGAACCTTTTAATCATCTCGATCATGAAAGTACTTCCCTGATTTCTTTCTGTCTTGGTCGCCTGATCAGAGAAAAAGTTTTAAGTGGTCTTATTCTGGTTAGTCATCAATGTAATCACCACGCAGAGGCGTTCAAAGATCTTTCAGTCATCGAGTGTCACTTATGATGGAACTCCTTGGCCTCTATCAAAATCTCTTTCCTCTGTTGATTTTAAGTAGCATCCTTTTAGGATTTGTAGGATTTCATCTTGCTCCAAGGGCGCAAGGAATTAAGACTCTTATGTTGACTCAATTGAGTCTGTTTGGAGTGATGATCGGATTTTTAATCCGCGATGGACTTCATTCAATTGGTCCATTTTTCTATTATCTGATTCCTTATATGAGTGGAGTGTTGTTGGCGTTGGGTTTTGGGCAACTCATCGAGCGCCAAAAGAAAACAAGAGGAGAGATTTTTTATCTTATCTTCTTTTTAATCGCACAGGCCGCTTGTCAGATATTACAATCTCTTTTTCCAGGTCTTGAGTCTCATTACTCTCAAATTTATCAAGGAGATATTGTGACTATCAGTGGCCTAGAGCTTGGAATATCAACTGCGTTGATGGCGTCAGCAGCAGTATTCTATGCTTTTTTTCATCGTTTATATTTGAAACGTTCATTTGAGCGTGAGCTTTTTGGGAGCGAGTCAGGTGTCGGTAAGGGCCATGACCATTTTGAAATTTTCAGCGTGTGTTTAATTGTCCTCAGTCTTTCATCCATCGGGACACTCTATACGATGAGTTTTTTACTCATACCAAGTCTTCTTATTTCTCTTCAAACTCAGGGACTCCGCCAATCACTTATTATGATTGCCATTTGCACTTTCATCAGTGCACCAGCTGGATTTTCTCTCTCTTTGGCCTTTGATCGCTTAAGTACAGTGCCAGCGATGATTTTTTTCTTGGTTTTTAGCTGTTTGCTTCTGCCTTATCTTGCCAAAGCTCTCAAAAAATAGTTTCTTATGACCTATGGCAAAATCAAGAATTCTGATCGGCTCAGATTTTTCGAGTTATTCATGTACGGCCCTCAAAGTGGGACATCTCTGGGCACAAAAGCTTCAAGCTGAAGCCCATGCTTTGCATATCAATAATAGTAAAGACAGCACCGATGCGCTTGGACATCTTTCTGAATCTGAAGGTGTGGCGGTCAAAGGATTGCTCTCAGGTCTTGGAAATAGCCTTGATGAAAAATTAAAAAAACAAATTGAAGGTCTCAATTTAAAGTCTGGCACTATCAAGCGCCATATTCATTTTGGGAAAAAAACTGAAGCTCTAAAATCAAAGGTCCTTGAACTTAATGCGAAAGTTTTAGTTTTAGGCTCTTTAGGTCAGGGGGGCTTTGAGGATATTTTTCTTGGCGGGACAACAGAGAGGGCGATTCGTTCCGTTCCCTGTCCATTACTTGCCGTCAGAGATGAGCGAGCGTTGGCCCCGAAAAAAGTGCTTTGGGCAACGGATCTTACAGAGGATTCAGAGTTTGTTTTTGAATGGGTGAAAATCATCGCCGAAATGTTTCATCCTGAAATTACTTTGCTCTCCATATGTGATGATCCGCTTCGCAATCCCAAATCACTTTCAAAGCTTGAGTCTTATCGTGATCAATTAAGGCAATTTGGAATCCAAGTGGAATCCTCGTTGATGCCGATGCATCAATCATCTGTTGAAAAAGCTTTGGAAATACAGATTCAACAAGCTGACCACGACCTCATCATCATGGGCACTCAGGCGAAAACGGGATGGCGACGTTTTTTATTGGGAAGCGTGGCAGAGTATCTGACTCATCATATTCGTCGATCGTTTTTTATCGTCAAACATCCTGATCAAAAAAAATAATTATTCTGTAATCGTTTTTCTAAAATCTACTTTTTGAAAACTACACGTATCTTCCTTGCTAGCCTTTTTATGGGTACAGGTAAAGACTACTTGATAAAGACCTTGATCCTCGGCAGCTTCTGATTTTAGATGCTGATTAAGAAGAATCCTTGTCGCTTTATTTAATTCGACGCCAGTTTTCTGAAGTTTATTTTTTTCGAGTGCTTGAGTTTCATCAACCTCAAGTCCTGCAAAAGAGATATTGGATATAAAAAGACAAAAAATCAAAAAGGATTTAGATGAAGTTTTCATTATATTGTCCTATCTTCCTGTCGAGGTGGATTGATCTTTGAGTTCATCTACGACTTTGCTCGAGCCGCCTTGGTACTGCGCATAGGCTTCATCGGAAGCGCAAGCGGCAAGTGATGGACACTGACGATCTTTTGCAAGGCAAGTGACATCTCCTTCAAAATCGCCATCGCCAAGATTGTGCTCTTTGTGAATGGCCGATCCACTTCGACAATAGATAGTTGCTTGGCAAAGCACGACTTCAGGTGCGCCCCCGCCACATCTTGTTTGAAGATCAGAAGTTTTAACAATTGACCGTTTATAATCTCCGATAAACTCGCAGCCGTAGCTATCGTCTTGCGCGTGAAGAGACTTGTCATAAAGAGGATTGTTTGGATTAGGTACAACATCGTAAGTGGGAGTTCTTGAATAGGTTTTTTCGATGACCCATGTTTTGGATAAAATCTTCAGTTCATCATCTGTAAATTCCGCCTTAAATCCACAGGGCTGGAGATTAAAAGTGCTTTTCGTTTTGAGTGGGGTGACTTTCAACACACACACTCCCTCAAAATTAGGTTCAGCGCTGAAAGCAGTGAATGGCAAAAGAAAGAATAGAGATAGTTGGAGAATTGTTTTCATGAAAAACACCTTAAAGAGGTTGGGTCCCAAAATAGTAAGGTCTTATCGTCAGTTATTTTAAAATTATTGAGTTTGATGAACTCAATGATTGAAATTCGGTATGATAGGCGATTTTTCGAGAGTTTTTTAGTGTGCGAGCACTGCCCTAAATTTAGGGCAGATTTGCCTTATCGAAAGTCACTGGCAATAAATCTTTGAAGGTAAAGCGGTGTTTGATGCCTTCAAGATTGGCACAAACCACAGGGAAATCTGGACCCACAAATTCACTTAGGACCTGCAAGCAAAAGGCGCAAGGGACGTCGCCGGTCGGAGTATCTGTCACTAATACGAGCGCCTCAAAGTCTGTCGAGCCATATTGCGAGAGGCTTGAGAAGACAGCAATTCTTTCGGCGCACACAGTTCCACCGTAACTACTATTCTCGCAGTTGCAGCCGCCGACCCATTGGTCTTTGTTTTTTAACTTGATTGCCGCTCCGACTTTAAATTTCGAATAAGGTGCGTGGGCCTTGAGGCGAACTTCTGTCGCTATCTTTAAGCCTTGGGCCAATTGTGATTCACTAATCATTGAGTTAATTCCTTTTTTTGAACAAGAGTAAGGATGGTGGCGAGAGCGACTGTTTCTCCTGTTTGATCAATCACATCCACTTGCCATTTTACAACCCCACGAGGTTTTTCACCTTCGCGGTCGTCTTGATTGATCTTTTCCTTCACAGTGAGTTTGACATGAATTGTTGTGCCTAAATAAACCGGTTTAATGAAACGAAGATCATCTAAGCCGTAGTTTGCGAGCACTGGGCCCCGAGCTGGATCAACAAAAAGTCCAGCTGCCGCAGAGATAATAAAATAACCATGGGCCACTCGGCTCTCAAAAAGTGTTCCATCAAAAGAAGTGTCATCGGTATGGGCGTAAAAATGATCCCATGAAAGATTCGCAAACGCAGAAACATCAGCTTCAGTGATTGTTCTTTTATGGGTGGTTAGAGTTTCGCCGATGACGAGCTCTTCAAAGTTTTTTCGAAATGGATGAGTGGCAGCTTCCGGGCGATCTGCGCCAGGTAAAAAACTTTCTGTGATAAAACTCAACGTCGTCGGGTCGCCTTGAAGTGCAGTTCTTTGCATAAAATGATGAAGACCTCGAAGACCTCCCATTTCTTCTCCTCCACCTGCACGGCCCGGTCCACCGTGAACCATCTGTGGCATCGGAGAGCCGTGACCTGTGGATTCTTTAGCGTTCAAGCGATTGAGTATAAGAAGGCGACCGTGTTGAGAAGCTGTTCTAATGACGACTTCTTTGGCGAACTCGCGGTCCATCGTCACAAGTGAACCCACTAGGCTTCCGCCACCAAGGCGAGCAAGTGCAACAGCTTCATCTGTATTTTGATAAGGGATCAATGTTGTCACAGGGCCAAAGGCTTCGATCTCGTGAACTTCTTTGTTGGCAAAAGGTTTGGCACACAAGAGAAGAGTTGGTGAGTAAAAAGCCCCAAGCTCTCTATTGCCACCGATGATTTCAAAATCACTGGTTCCACCGTAGAGAAGATCACAGCTTTTTCTAAGTAACATAACTTTTTCATTCACATCTTTTTGCTGGTCTTTTGAAGCGAGAGGTCCCATGCGCACACCTTCAACTCGGGGATCTCCAATCTTGATGGTCGCGAGTCTATCCTTGAGTGCTTTGGCGACGTCATCAACAAGGGCCGCCGGAATAATCGCTCGACGAATGGCCGTACACTTTTGTCCTGTCTTCACAGTCATCTCTTTCGCCACTTCTTTAATAAAAAGATCGAACTCTGGAGTCGTGGGAAGGGCATCAGGACCTAGGATTGAACAGTTGAGCGAGTCCGCCTCCATATTATAACGAACCGATTCTGAGATCAGGCGAGGATGAGCTTTAAGTTTTTGTCCCGTGCTGGCCGATCCAGTGAAAGTCACAACATCTTGAGAGGTGACATGATCGAGCATATCGCCGACACTGCCGCATAGAATTTGTAACGAGCCCTCAGGTAAGATCCCAGACTTGATGATATCTCTAACCATGCATTCTGTGAGGTAACTGGTGACGGTCGCTGGTTTAATGATCGCTGGCATTCCCGCTAGAAAATTCACGGCGAATTTTTCAAGCATGCCCCAGATCGGAAAATTAAACGCGTTGATATGAATGGCAACGCCTTCGAGGGGAACACAAATATGTTGGCCAATAAAACTTCCGCCTTTTGATAGGCCCTCAGGTTTACCGTCAATTAAATAAGGAAGGTTTGGAAGTTCCCGCCGACCTTTCGATGAGTAAACAAAAAGATTTCCAATTCCACCCTCAATATCAATCCAACTATCAACTTTCGTTGCGCCTGATTTACTTGAAAGGGCATAGTAAGTTTCTTTGCGTTCCATTAAATAAAGGGCAAGTGCTTTGAGTCTGCGTGCTCTGTCATGAAAACTCATTTTTCTAAGGACTGGTGAGCCAACGGTCCGACCATAGGCCAAGACTTCAGAGAAATTGATTCCTGCCGTAGAAGTTTCAGCAAAGACTTCACCAGTGGAGGCGTCGGTGAGGGGAGCTTGCATGGAGCGGCCGGCGTTCCATTGACCTAGAATATAATTTTCAAGAGATTTCATAATGAATCCTAAATGAGATTTTTTGGAAGTTTAGTTTAACGAGAATCCACCTCGCCTGACAAATTTTATCCACTGCTCGCAGTGCGTGACAAGGAGTTTACAAACTTGACGTAAACCTGACGAGGCTTACTAGATAATGGGTTAACACAGTAGATTTTTTAGACAGATAAGCCGACTAAAAGCATACTAATCAGGTGAAAAATTTAAAACAAAAAACTCTGTCTCTGTTCAGTTTATTCCTCTTATTGTCGTCGTTTGCGGCAGAAGGGAATAGCCCTCCTAGTCATACAGGGAAAACCATTAGTTTCGATGAAGCTTATCGTTTAGCACTCAATTATTCTTTGCAGAGACAAATTAGTGCAGAGCAAGTTGAGATTCAGCGGGAACAACTCTCTCAAGCCAAAGGCTCACTCTTACCAGCGGTCTCATTGCGAATGAGACATTTTCGCCAAGACAGTCTGCAAGGACAAAGTTTTGCTGATAACGACCAAACGTCGACGGCACTCAATTTTTCTCAACCACTTCTTCGAGGTCTTCGCGAATATACGGCCCTTGGAATTGCAGAAGATAGTGTGTTGCGCGCAGAACTTGGTGAGCGATTAGAACAGAGACAAATTCTTTTTCAACTGGCGCGAGTCTATTATTCTCTTCTGATTGATATGGCCGATCTTAAAAATACACAAGAGCTCTATAAATTAACGAGAGAGCGAGTTGTGGATCTGAAAGAAAGGGTGAATATCGGGCGTTCGCGAAAGAGTGAGTCTCTTTTGGCGCAGTCGCAGCTTGTGACAGTCGAGTCACGTCAGAAAACCCTTGAACGCAATTTAAAAATTTTATGGACGGAGTTTTTCTTACTGACAGGGATTAATCATGAGTTGGAATTAATCAAACCTCCTCAAATGGATAAAATGCAAGAGCTAGGTGCTTACCTTGCTCGTATGGAGCAATTGCCTGAAATTCAACGAGCAAAACTAGAGCTGAAGATTTCAGATCAACAGGTTCAACTTCAGAAACGCTATCACTATCCCGACTTAACATTTGATGGAAATTTTTATTTGCAAAGAGATGGTGTGCAGCGAGAGCGTGATTGGGATATGTCGATTAATTTGAATTTCCCACTTTTTGAAGGTTTCAATGTTCAGTCGCGCGTTCGAGAAGCTGTGCTTTCCAGAAATCAATCGACCCATGCTATGTTGAATATTCAAAGACAGCTTGAGTCTGAGATCAGAGAGCTTTACTCACTGATTGACTTAGATCTATCTCGTCTTGATGTCACAAAACGAGCGGTGGATCTGGCTCGTCAAAATTATCAAGAGCAGCGCCGAGAATACAATCTTGGTCTTGTAACCAATCAAGAAGTTTTACAGGCACTCAACTCTTTTATTGAAAACCAACAAGTCTTTGATCGGCTGCAACTTGAGTCCGCTTATAATTTTCAAATCCTGAAGGCCAAAGTAGGAGAACTCCAGTGACATTAACCGAACTCTCGCTCAAAAAACCCGTCTTCTCTTGGATGTTGATGGTGGCCTTTATCTTCTTTGGCGCAATCGCTTTTCGAGGCATGGGTGTTTCAGAACTTCCTGATGTTGATTTTCCGGTGGTGAATATCGGGGTCACTTGGGAAGGAGCAGCTGCAGAAGTCATGGAGCTTGACGTCGTCGACGTTATTGAAAGCGCTATGATCTCTCTCGAGGGAGTGAAGTCTCTTTCATCTCGGGCCAATCGAGGCTCGGCAAATATTACTGTTGAGTTTGAGTTAGAGCAAAATATTGATGTGGCCCTCCAAGAAGTTCAAACAAAGCTGGCCCAATTTCAACGGCAACTTCCGAATGATATTGATCCGCCTATCGTTTCTAAGGTGAATCCGGAAGATCGCCCGATTATGTGGCTTGCTATTACGTCAAAAAATACATCGAGACGTGAGTTGATGACTTATGTAAGAGATAGTATTCGTGACCGTTTTATCGCTGTGAATGGGGTTTCTGATATTATTTTAGGCGGTTTTGTTGATCCAAACGTGAGAGTTTGGCTATCTGATAAAAAATTGAAAAAATACGACCTTACTGCAATCGATATTATGTCCGCCATTAACCGCGAACATTCAGAGCTTCCTGGTGGGCTCTTTGAAACTCCTAAGCAAGAATTCAGTGTGAGGATGCTTGGTGAGGCGCCAAATGTTGAAGATTTCAAAAAAATCATTATCAACAGTCGCGGTGGTCGTCCGATCTACACTCCTATTACCATAAGTGATGTTGCTCGTGTTGAAGATGGATTGGCCGATGTTAGAAGAATCAGTCGTGTGCAAGGTGAGTCTTCCATTGGTCTTGGGATTCGAAAAATTCGTGGCTCTAATTCTGTTGAGGTCGCTCAACAGGTGAAAAAACGAATGGAAGAAGTTCGTGAAATTTTGCCTGAGGGCTACGAGATTGGAATCAATTTTGATGGAACAGTCTTTATTGAAGACTCTATCAAAGAACTTTATCGAACTTTAATTCTTTCTGCCCTTTTAACGTCTCTTGTTTGTTGGCTCTTCCTAGGTTCCTTTGGTGCCACGATCAATATTATGCTCTCGATCCCTACCGCGATTATCGGAAGTTTCATCGCCCTACAGTTTTTTGGTTTTACACTTAATACCTTCACGCTACTCGCCCTTACTCTGGCAGTGGGGTTAGTGGTTGATGACAATATTATGATTCTTGAAAATATCACTCGATATTTCGGGCTGGTGAAATCAAGAGTTGAAGCCGCCTTAAAAGGAACGGTGGAAGTGACTTTCGCGGCAATCGTTTCAGCGATCGCTATTATTGCGATCTTTTTACCCGTCGGTTTTATGGACGGAGTGATCGGAAAGTACTTTTTTGAATTCGCTGTGACTATCACTGTTGCGGTTCTTTTTTCTCTCGTCGATGCTTTGAGTTTGACGCCAATGCGTGCTTCAAAAATGATGAAGGCAACCAATGTTGAAGGAATCGGCCCTGTTAAAGTCATGATGAAATTCTTGACGAAGACTTACGCCAGATCTTTAAAATTTTCTTTGAATTACCGCTTTATCGTTTTAGGTTTTGCCATTCTCTTTTTCATTGGCACGAGCTTTATTTTTAAAAATCTCCCTAAAGAATTTACACCTCCGCAAGATCAGGGTCGTTTGCTGTTGAGATTGACCACGGACCTTGGTTCATCACTTGAATTTACCGATGGCATCGCTCGACAGGTGGAAAAAATTCTTTCAGAACAAAAAATGGTCGTTCGATATTTTGGAGCGATTGGTGGTTTTGGTGGTAACGAAGCCAATACTGCAAACTTCTTTGTCACGCTCGCTGATTACGATAAACGTCCCATCGAACCAGGTCGCTCTAAACCACTCTCTGCACAGGAGTTTGCCGATGTCTTGCGTGCAGAGTTTCGGAAAGTGGAAGGGGGAAGAATTTTTGTACAGGATCCGTCCACTGGGGGAATTGGTGGTCGCAGAGGCTATCCTATCGAGTTCAACGTGCAAGGGGGAAGCTGGGATGAACTTTTTGAAGTTTCACAAAATATGTTGAAAGCGATGGAAGACAGCGGGTTGATGACTGATGTTGATACAAACTACCGAGGAACAGTTCCTGAGTTACATATTGTTCCTGACCGTGAAAAGGCATTGGCCCGTGGAGTGAGTGTTCAAGATATTGGCCAAGTTGTTCGCGCCATGGTTTCAGGGGTGATTGCAGGAAAGTTTTCTAAAGACGGACGTCGCTATGATATTCGTGTGAAAATTGATGAAAATGAATTCAAAGACCCTGAACAAATCAAAGCCATTCAAGTGAGAAATAATAGAGGCGAATTGATTGCTCTGGGTGAAGTGGCAAGTGTTGAACTCAAGCAGGGTGTACAAACAATTTTCCGAGAGGATCGTGCTCGTTCCGTCGGAATTTATGCGAACGTTGCCTCTACTAGTTCGCAAGCCGAGGCAATAGCCGAAGTGAGACGATTAGCAAAAGAGATATTACCAGCAGGCTATGTGCTTCAAGAAACGGGAAGCTCTCGAACGTTTCAGGAATCATTTCAGAGTTTATTATTAGTCTTTATTATCGGAATCGCCGTCGCTTATATGGTGCTCGCCAGTCAGTTCAATAGCTTTGTGCAGCCACTCGTTATTTTGACCGCTCTGCCATTTTCGATTTCCGGTGCATTTATTGGTCTTTCAGTTATGGGGCTTAGTTTAAATATCTATAGTATTATCGGAATGATTCTCTTGATGGGTATTGTGAAGAAAAACTCGATTATCTTGGTGGATTATACTAATCAATTAAGAGCGGAAGGACGATCGATTCGAGAAGCGCTAGAAGAAGCGTGTCCGATAAGGCTTCGCCCAATTGTGATGACATCTTTTTCAACTGTCGCCGGTGCGATCCCAGCCGCCATTGCTTTTGGACCGGGATCTGAGACTCGAGTTCCTATGGCGGTTTCTGTTATGGGTGGAGTTCTTGTGTCGACGTTGCTGACACTTTTTGTTGTTCCAGCATTATACTCCCTTGTAACAAGGGAGTTAACTGATGAGGAAAGAGACGAGCAGATTTAGCGATTGATTTCGAGGGGAGCTTTGAGAAGATCAAATTTCTTTAAACCAGAAATAACATCTTCGATAATTTCCTCGAGACCTTCGTCACTTAAGTCAGTGAGGTCACCAAGTTTTTTCTTGATATCAATACGTGAGTGCTTGCCATCAAAAAGATTCCAAATGAATGCTGTCGTATAGCTAACTTCGAATTTTTGACCTTTAGGATTGCTTAAAATCATGAGTGATGAATCTTGTTGTGTCTGAGCGTTCTCAACAAGTTTTCCTTTCTTTTCGTACATCACACACCCTCCTTGATTTAAGCTTTTATGGATGCAGGCATCCGGCCCTACACCATTTTTAACTATCTTAGACGGTCTCATGGGAAAGTTCACGCTAAGTTTTTGATTTTTTTGAGCTTTAACCTATAGTTTTTACACTTTGGTCTAAGTTTTCACCCCTAATTAGGCTTGAAATGTTATTGTTTGCCGCGTTATATGACTTTATTAAGGACTTATGTGAAATCACTCTGGATTTTGTCATCCATTTTTATCTGCATGTTCGGCCAAGCTTTTGGCAGCATTCACCCAAACCCTTTGGTTGAACGCCAGCGAGATAATTTCGTTATTTATCCTGAAGTTAGAACAAACGAAGAGATTTCATTTTACGAATACGATTTGTCAGAGCGGGTGATTAGAGAGCATCGCTTAGAAATTGAAATCGAAAATCTCAAATATCCCTTTTTTGCTTCTTACCAAGGCATGCTACCGATCAGGCCTCAAATCAGAAATCCTCTTTACGATACGGATTTTGCGTCTCTTAATCTTAAGAAACTGACGAAGAGTTTATTTGGAATTTACCCTAGAAGTCCAATTATTCAGATGAAGTCTTATCCTGAGCGCACTGTGGGACACCTTGGTGACTTGTGTACGGGAACTTTAATTGGGCCTTCTCACGTCTTAACAGCGGCCCATTGTGTTTATGATCATACAACTAAAAACCTTTTTAAAATTTTGGATTTTGTTCCTGGAAAGAATGGCTCTTCAGAACCATTTGGAAGTTTTAGGCCTGTTAAAGTCTTAGTGCCGAAAGAATATATTGAGCGCGCTGATACAGCTTCCGATTATGCACTTTTAATTTTGGATCAAGAAATAGGGCAAGAGCTCGGTTGGATGGGTTTTCATATTTACGAGCAAAAAGAAGTGAAGGCGACTATTCTTGGTTACCCACGGGATAAAAAATTCGCCACGCCTTGGAAGAGTCGCTGTCCTGTAACCATTCTTGCAGGCCAAGCTGTTCATCACTGTGACACGGTCTCAGGAATGAGTGGTTCTGGTATGGTGATGGATTTAGAAGGTGATGCTAGTAAACCTATGATCATAGCGATTCACACTCACGGTGGCCCTGAGTACAATGGTGGTCGCCGAATTGATCAAAAACTTTTTCAAACACTCAGAACTTGGTTCGATCTAGAACTTAATACTCATCACACAAAAATTATCAGCGAAGAACCTATTCGTCTGTTGAGATCCCCACGTCTGGAAGTAAAAAACCTTTGCCATGAAGAGGTTAATCTGAAGCTCCTTCGTGAAATTGAAAATTCAGTTGGGAAAACTTCCCAGTGGTTTCGTTTGCGATCAGGAGAGACGATCGTGGTGTCAGATCAAACTCCAAATGCCTTGGGTATTTACGCTGAGACAGAATTCTTTAGACCATTGTTTAAGAGTAACGAGCTTTGCCAAAAAGAGTCGACAAGTTATATGGCCCGCACCGTTTGTTTTAAGAAATTCACTCTTTTAGATTTGCCAGAATTGGCCGAAGATATTCATCGCTTGGAAATTAATTGCAGTACCGATTCGGGTATTTATCGTCCGTTTGATTACAGCTCTTATTCACTTTAAGGTCTTCTCAAAACTCCGAAACAAAATCGGCGAATAATTCCCAAGCCCAGCGGGAAGGCCTTGATCAAAAAATTCTACAAGCCGAGAGAACTTTGTTTTACTGCCTTCAGGTTTTACCCCTGCGTGGAAAACGCGACTCAAATAAAAATGGGTAGAAAGAGCGTTCTTGGGCATCTCCGTTTTTCTTTCAAAGAACCCATTGTGAACTATAAAGCGAGCGGCTTTTTCTTTTAAATAAACATTTTGCGGTGATTGAGGAATCAAGGAAAGGTTTAATTCCTTGCGCGCCTGATTGAGTTCAATCCAAGGCTCTGCAAAGCTCTCCATCAAAACCATGCGCCCAGGAAAGCTTAAGGCCTTCATCATATGCTCTAGGGCCGCTCTTTGTTGATCCCAGCTCGCGAGATTGATCAGCGATCGTTCTGTGATAATCAAATCGACTTGTTTGGGGTACGAGCGAGACTTTCTCATATCACCCAAGCTGACTTGGCAGTTCGGAAGATTTCGAGACTGAGCAAGTGCCGTGAGTTCGGGGGAGAATTCGACGCCTTGGAGCTGACAATCCGGAAAGCGCCGACTGATTTCACTTAGGAGCGTGCCGTTGCCGCAACCGAGTTCAAGAATTCTTGGGGCGAATTCATGAGTGCGGATAAAATCGCTAATCTCGCTACAAGCAAACTCGACTTCCATCTCGCGAATGGTATGGTCTTGAATAGTTGAATCAGCGCGCAGTCCAAAACTTTCGGCGATACGAGCATAATAATTCAGGATAAATTGATCATTCATGGCCCATATTTATCAGAGACAGTCGGCAAGAGGCAAGTTTTAGGTTAGGATAAAACCATCAGGGAGTTGACCGTGAAAGTTAATGATTACTCAAGACAGCAGTTTATTCTTTCTCGCCTTATTATGGGCCTAGTTATGGCCAGCGTTTTTTTAAGCCTCGGTCTTCAAGGCGACAGCTTTGAACAAAGCGCTTTTTTTGCCCCGCTGGTTTGGGAATCCCAGCTTCCAAGCTTTCCCAATCTTTTAGAATGGCTTCCGCTTTGGGGCGTTTGCCTTTTAGGTGGCTTGTTTTCTTTAGCCCTGGGCCTTGGTTTCAATCGTAGATTTACTTCGTCGTTTGCCTTGTATCTCTGGAGCTGTTTCTACCAAGCCAAAATTATGGACCTCACTTTTTTAAGTATAGGCGTCTTTTTTCTGCTTTTGTTTTTTATGATGGTGCCAGAAACCGAACAAAAGCCAGAGAAGTGGAAATTTCCGCGCGGCCTTCTGATTGGTGGACAGACGCTTCTCGTTTTTAGTTATGCTCTACTTTTAAGTCCCTTCACTCTACCCCAAGAGATGTTTGGAAGTGCTCTTTCAACGCCGGAACTCGTTTTTAAATTTTTCATGACTCTCGGACTTTTCACTTTAGTGCTCCGAAAAAAACGCTATATTTTTTGGTTCTTCTCAGTGGCTTTTTTAGTGATGAACCTCACTCATGTAGGGAGCTTTATTCATCTTTGGTTTTTAATTCCTTTGCATGTGCTCTTGATTGATCCGAGCTGGTGGCGAAAAAATCACGGAGGCCTGCTTTTTTACGACGGCTCCTGTGGGCTTTGCCATCGTTTTGTGAAATTTCTGATTGAAGTGGATTGGCTGCGAGCTTTCCAATTTTCTCCGCTGCAAAGTGAATTTGCAGCCGCTAAAATTACGGGTGAACTCGCCCCCTTGAGAGAATCTCTGGAGACAGTAATTTATCTTCGAAACGGTGAAGTTCTCACTCACGGCAAAGCGGCTTTCAATGCACTTTCGGATTTAGGCGGAGTGTGGACGATGGTGGGAGTGCTCAAAATTCTTCCAAGCAGTGTGCTCGATCCTTTCTATAATTTAGTAGCGAGACATCGCTTGAAATTCTTTGGAGAGCTTGATTATTGTCCGCTGCCAGTGCCTGAACTCAAAGAGCGATTCATTGAAACTGAGGCGGAATTCGGTGAAGACAGTCAAGCTTAGTGGCCCCGAGGCTTTCGAGAGTTTCTACGGCGAAGCGTACGGCGAGCGCTGGAGTCAACTCAAAGCTTCGCTTTTAAGCCCTACTCAGCACGTGGCTTTGATTCCACCGAAAAAAATTCCGCCCATTGATTGGAGGCCAGACACTTATTTCCCTCATGTCTTTTGGCCTGCTGAAAACAACGGCGATCAAAGCATCGCTGAGCAAGCGCAAGCTTATTTTCTCGACTACGCTTCGCTCTTTGCCGCAAATGCTCTTGAAGTCAAACCCGGCGATGCCGTTCTCGATCTTTGTGCCGCTCCCGGCGGGAAGTCGCTCTATTTGAGTTACGCCCTTCAAGGTATGGGCTCTCTTCAATGCAATGATCGCTCGGACCAGCGGAGAGTTCGTCTTAAAAAAGTGCTCGCCGATTTTGTTCCTCACGACTGGCAATCATCAGTCATGGTAACTGGACACGATGGAAAACTTTTTGGTCTGAAGCGCCCTGAGGCCTTTGATAAAATTTTATTAGACGCTCCTTGCTCGTCTGAGCGCCATGTTTTGAAGAGCCCCGAGCATTTGAAAAACTGGAAACCCGCTCGCACGAAACAAATGGCAAAGGATCAAGGCTCTTTAATTTGTTCCGCCTTCGATGCTCTAAAGCCAGGAGGCCGCATGGTTTATAGCACGTGCTCCCTTTCACGTTTAGAAAATGATGGATTGATGGATTGGTTTGAAAAAAAGCGCAAAGGACAATTTTGTTTTGTGCCGATGGAACTCGTTCTAGGTGAGAAGACGGAGTACGGGCATATTTTCTTGCCAGATAAAACCGGTCATGGCCCACTTTATCTAAGCGTTCTTCAAAAGGTGTCCCATGTTTAAAACCCTCGCCTTATTGACCATCTCAAATCTCTTTATGACCTTCGCGTGGTACGGCCACCTCAAAAGCCATAAGCTCTCGGCCCTTTGGGTGGTGATTTTGGTCTCGTGGGGGATCGCTTTCTTTGAGTACTGCTTTCAGGTGCCGGCCAACCGCATCGGCAGCCAGTATTTTACCTTGCCCCAGCTTAAGGTGCTGCAAGAGGTGATTACTATGAGTGTTTTCGCCCTCTTTGCCGTGCTTTATATGAAAGCCCCGATCACCAAGAACTTCCTGTACGCGGGCCTTTGCCTGGTTGGGGCCTGTTTTTTCATTTTTCGCGACCCGCCACCTGTGCCCTAGACGGCTTTACAGATCGACTCTAGGCAGCTAAGATCGCTGCCTTAACAACAACTAGGAGTAGGTCTTGAAAACAGTAAAGAAAACTGAAACTTACACAATCGTGCAAAAGCGCAGCGGGCGCTACGGTGTAAAATCGTCAAAAGGTGCTTGGATCAACAAAGAAGAGAAAGTGAAAATTCTCGTCGCTGAAAAATTGATCACACTACCAAAATCACAACCTAAAACAGAAGCAGCTGCTGAATAATTGAGGAGTCCATCATGGCCACTAGAAAAAAACCAAAGAATAAGCATCACTGCAAGCGTTTAGCTCGCAAAAAAAGACTAACGAAAAATCATAATCGTTAATAAATTAAGCCTCTGATTCAGAGGCTTTTTTTTGTTCAAAATTCAAAAACATTCCCTGTCCTTATTGCCACTCATTTTCATTGTATAATAAACTTTACATTTTTGAGTTGTATAGTTTATTGTACATTGAGCACCCGTTCCGGGCCCGGAAGAAGTGCTAAATGAGCGTTAGACCTAGAAGGATATTATGGGAAAAAACCAAATGAAATTTATCATCGCTAATAATATTAGTGAACTCAGACTGGCTCGAGGAATGAGTCAAGAAAAGCTTGCTGCAGAAGTGGGTGTCACGAGAGCGACGATCAATGCCATTGAAAAAGAAAACTATAATCCATCTCTCGATCTAGCTTTTAGAATTTCTGTTTTTTTTGAACAATCGCTTGATGAAACTTTTACTATTGTAGGTGTTTATGAATAAGTTAGATAAAGTCTTTTGTAAGTTTGTTATCTTTTCCCTTCCTGTTTTGGGAGTCGCTTTTGCCTTAAGTTATGTTTTTGGCGATGTTTACTTAAGAGACAGCCAGGGTATCCTCGGTTTTTTAAATACGACCCTTGGTATTACTGTTATTTCGTGGATCTTGATAAGCTTGTACCTCGTGATCAAGATGATAGTGAATCAGTCATTTAGAGACCTGACTTTAAAAAAATTCATTAAAATGAATGATGATGACGAGAGAGAATCTCTGATCTCCGGTGAAGCGGCTAAGATAAGTATGCTCTCTACCTTCGCCTTTATGACCTTACTGCTTTTCCTCTCTATGGTGACCGTTACAACGGGAAAGATTGAAGGAGAGAGGTTAGTGAAAAGTGATAAAGAACATTTTCTTTCGATCGGGTTTGATCCACTCGTTATGGGGGCTAGTCAAAATCGAAGCACCGATGAAAAAGCCATTTTCACCTATAGTGGGCTCCCTGTGCCGACTTCAATTCTTTTGCTGCTTATTTTGAGCTGGCAGCTCGTGACTTTTCATCTTATGGTGAGGCGAGAGAGACGGATTTCTTGAATTGGATATGTCGCTATCCGTGGGCAATTTCAAACTCAGATTTTGAAATTGCCCCTCTGCCTAAGGTCCTGTTTTTTTTGAAAAAAACAAAAAATTTAACTTCTTAAACCAAGATTATTTCTGCGTCTTTTTTGTTTGGGGCGATACTTAGCTAAATCATTTTTAAGTTTAGAAAAGGGGCAGAGGTATGCTTACTAAAGAGAATGTAAAATTTTATTGGATTGGGGCAGTCGTTTTTGGTGTTCTCGCGACTCTCTATATCTTGTCTTTAGAATTACCAAAGTCCTCGGACTCTTTTAAATCTAAGCAGTTTGAATTTATTATGCAATTTATTATTTCACATGTGGTTATTTATGGCATTTTCTTATGGCAGATAAAGAATAAGAAATTTGTTCTGAAGAAAAAGTTAAGATTTGCTGTTGTTGTATGGGTGGCGATCTTATACCAAGGCTTGAAGTTCTTCGCTGTTGCAGTTAGTTTTCTAGATCAAATCGAGCTAGTGATTGCGACTTCTGTTTCTCTGGCAGTACTTGGCTTAACATACCCCCATGATAAATATTTTAGCGATACTCTTGTGGAGGAAGACTTAGCTAGTGTTGAGCAGGCGTTTTCTCTGTGGACTTCAGTGACATTTGTGCGTGCTCATTGGTTTGGTTGTTTTGGGTTCACTTTGCTTATGATTTTATTATCAACTCCAATGCTTGATTTTAAAGAAATAACGATTCCGATGACTCCTCTTAATCAGGCTATTTATGCCTTTTTATTAATAACTCCAATTCTTGTCGTTATTTTAAATTATCTAATTTTAAAAAAGAGATTGTTTTCAGATAAGACGAGGTCATTCTTTGCTTGTGGATCTATCTTAACGATTTTTAGCTTTATGGCCATATCGGGCATGACCTATGTGTTTTTAGATCTTTCGTTTAATGTCTTTATTGCTTATGGTGGCTTCGTATTGCTCGCTTTCTTATTGATTTTTCCACGGCAAAAAGATTTTGGGCCAAGTGTTCCACTAAGTTCTCTGTTGATAGGGGGGAGGGCTTAAGATTACCTAAATCCTCACCCAACAATCCCCAGGCGTATAATCCATATCCACACTCATCCCACGATTCTGATGAGTCATTCCAACACTCATGACAAACGTCTTAAACTCCTGCCCAAAAAGCCTTGAGACCTTTTGATAATTATGAAACGAAAGACTCTGAAGAGTCAGACTTCCGAGTGTCGTCGGCGTTCGCTTATAACAAACAACTTCATTAAGCTTTGGATCAACTAAAGAGCAATCTTCCGCCTGAAAATCGATACTATACTCGGTGCCCATCTGCTGAATCAGCTGCCCTTTGCGCACGAGATTTTCAAGGTCGTTAGAAGTAATAATTCCCTTGTGAATAGGAGCAAATTTTTCGCCGTTATGATGAGTGACTCGTAGGCGATACTGGCCATCATTGGTGGGGGCAAAAAGCATTGAGGTTGTGGGAAATTCAGTTTGGCAGAAAATTTCGGCCCTCGTCGGTAACGGCGAAATAGAGGCTTGGGCCAGGGGGATAAAAAAAGCAAAGATTAAAACGAGGTTTTTCATAAGACTTCCTTTTGATTCAACGCTTTTAGTTTTTTCTGAAGCTCAATAGGGGATTTGTGAACAAGCAAATCCTCTGATTTTTCTTTCACTCGATTCAGATACTGATCATAGGGAAGATCGTCAGAGCGCAATGACCAGTGATTTTTTAAATGCTCTCCGCCGCCACGGGCGATTTCTTTTAAAATTTCTTGATAATGATTCATCAAATAACGTAGCTCTTCTCGCTCCATCGCTTTTTCAGAAGATGGGGTTGGAGCCACGGACGAAGCTGGAGTGTGATTCGCAGTCTTCGCGCGCTTTAGCTCAAAAAAATACGAGTCAGGGGCGTACATAATCATGCTACCGCTCAGGGCATCGGTAATCCACGAAGGCCAAAGAGTTGAGTTAAAGATCGCGACCTTATTAAGGCTTTTTGAAAGCGTGAACTGCGCGGGCTCGTATCGATCATGGCGAATGGTGACTCTTCGGTTAGCGAAAGTATCGCGATCAAGGCGTTTTGTGACAGGAGTTTTCCCGATATTTTTACCATCAATCCAAACTTCCGCCCCTTCGGGTAGAGAGTTAAACGTCAGAATATCGTAGCTTCGAGAAAAAACGGTGGCGCACGAACTCAAGAAAAGGGACAGTAGTAGAAGTTGAATTAGGGGTCTCATAGTTTTCATTCTCCTAGTCAAAAAACTATTGTTGATTATCTTGCCTTGATTGAAAAGAATTGAGTTGAGCAGACGCTAATATCTTGAAATAACACCAGAACCACCAAAAAGCCTCAAGACCGATTAAAATAGTCCGATAAGCTTTGTGGAGGTTCTTATGCACCCACGATTTTCCATGCTCGCCCTACTTGGACTCAGTCTGCTTTTGCAAACAGCTTGTAGTAGTTGGCAGGATCGAAATCCCTCTTCCCAGCAGAGGCGCAATAAAGAACGGGCCCAGTCTGAAATGAGCTTTACCGCTTATGGGACTTATTCACCTTCCAGAAAAAAGGGGGGAGAGTGGCAGACCATCTCTTTTGAAAGTCCGAAAACTTTAAGTGAGATTAGTTTTGAATTTATTAATTTTCCCGTGCGTCTGCACAAAGTAGAAGTCATCACTATCACAGGCCAGCGGCTTCCCATTCCCGCCCTCTCGCAAAAGTTTTTGCGTACAAACTCAGCGGTGCTTGCTTTTGATGGACTCCACCCTGATTTAAAAATTTCAAGCTTGCGCTTTCAAGCGGAAGGCTATGAAAATTCCGCCGTTCAATTAACCATCGGCCTTTTTTCACCGGATGGGTTTTCTCCGAAAGAGCAAAAACTAGGTCTTTCAACTAAGTCCGTGAACGCGAAGAGTGCCTTTGCAAGCCTTGAAGCCTCAGCTCCAAGTCACGCCACTCCCGATTGTCATAAAAAAGACGAAGACCTCAAAGACTATCTTTTTAATTTTGAAGAACTGAAATCCACATCGTCGGCCCGTTATTTTTGTCAAAAATTTGTTCCCCAGTTTAAAGCTTGGGTCAAACGAAATCCCAAAGACTCAAGTTTTTTAAAAGAAGGCCACCCTGGTGAGCGCCCGTTGATTGTTCTCTCTCAGCGTTTTGCCTACGATCCGCTTTATAAAGAAATTTTCATGCCGCTGCAGTTTAACCAAAGACAATCGGCGACCCTTTCAAGCTTAATTCAAACAGGGCGTGATCAAAAACCAGCGACGCGAATTGCAGGGGATCTTCAGTATGAAGAATTCATGGATAAAGAAATCGCTTCTTCTGAATTTACCTACGCCGGTGATTGGGGACTAGAGTCTTCAAGTCTTCCAAGTGATTACTGCGAAAAACAATACCGCGCTAAGGGAATTAACAAAAGCATCGCCGGCCGCTATTGCCAACAGGTGCAAGGTTTCGAGGCCGGTCATTTTGATTGCCTCGATCGTTTAAGTGACGCTCATTTTCCGCTCACCCAAGCTCACTCATCTTGTTTGGAGGCGCGGGGGAAATGGTCGAGCTATCTGCCTTGTGTAGATAAAATGTCTGATCTCAAGTTTTCTCCTTACGACTCTCACCAGTTTTGCACACGCACGCCTGAGTCTTATATGACAAGCCAAGTAAAGTGCGTGGAGAAACTCCGCTCGCAGGAATTTTCGGCCTATTTAAGTCTTCAAAGTTGTCAGCAACACTGGGGAAAAGAGGAGCGTTTGCTTAATTGCCTCGATTCCTCTCAGCGTCAGCCAGCGAATGATGACGAGCGTTTATCTCGTTGTACAAAATAAACTGACCATAGCTTGAGTTTATGTTAAAAACTTAAGCTATGGATGAAATACAATCAAAAAAAGAAGGCCCATTAGGCCTAATCACTCTCAATAGACCCCAAAAACTCAACTCCCTCAACCGGGCCATGATCGACTCTTTGATGAGTGTGCTGACGGAGTGGGAGAGTGATGATGATATCGAGTACGTCTCTCTCGAAGGCGCGGGCAAAGCCTTTTGCGCTGGCGGTGATGTCGTCTCTTTAATTCAAGCTTACCAAAAAGGCGACAAGCAGGCGGCGGATTTTTTTGCTCGCGAATACGCCGTTGATCTCAAAATCGCTCGCTATCAAAAACCACTGGTCGCTTGGTCTCACGGAGCAACGATGGGCGGAGGCTTAGGTCTTTTTCAAGGAGCGAGTCACCGCGTGGTTTGCGACACGAGCGTGCTGGCCATGCCTGAGATCACCATCGGATTTTTTCCCGACGTGGGAGCGACGAGTTTTCTCAATCAATTGCCCGGTGCTTGGGGCTTTTTGATGGGAATGACGGGCTTTCGTTTAAGTGGGGGAATGGCGCAAATTTTGGGTTTTGCCGAAACACTTTTGAGCAAAGAAAAATGGGAAGACTGTCGAGCGCAGCTAAGAAAACATCCTCACGAACTAGCTCAAATTCTCTCGGAGTCCTGTAAAGAACCAAGTCAACAAGACCGCGAAGCCGTTGAGCAAATCAACGAACTCTTGCGTCCGTTTTCGCCGTGGCCAGGCCTTACGAGTTTTGATGATTTCATTCGCACTCACGCCGATCATCCGCTGCTCAAACAAGCGGCTCACCAATACCTCCACGGCTCACCAACTTCCATCGCCGTGATTGAACGCCAACTCCTTCGAGGACTTGGAATGCCACTGGAAGAAGCTTATGAACACGAAGCGCGAATGGCGCAAAAATTTATGGACCACCACGATTTCTTTGAAGGCGTGCGTGCGCTGCTTATCGATAAAGATCAAAAACCAGAATGGCAACCAGCAAGTTTAAGTGAGATCGATCACGATTATTTGCAGGGCCATTTTTAATTCGGGAGTCAATTATGTCTCAATATGAAACTTTAAAAGTCATCAGTGAAAACGGCGTCCTCCAAGTCATTGTGAACCGCCCAGATAAACTCAACGCCTTGAACGCTCAAGTTTTGCAAGAGCTGCAAATGGTGATTGATAGCGTGAAAGATTTTTCGGCGCGAGTTTTAATTTTAAGTGGCGAAGGGGACCGCGCGTTTATCGCCGGTGCCGATATTAAAGCCATGAGTTCCATGAACGCCGCCGATGCACTGGCCTTCGCCAAGCTTGGACAAGACGTGACGTTAGGATTTGAAAATCTCCCGATTCCCGTGATCGCTTGCGTGCACGGATTTGCTCTTGGCGGAGGATGTGAGATGGCGATGAGTGCAGATTTTATGTTTGCCACCAAGTCGTCTTTGTTTGGCCAGCCTGAAATTAATCTCGCTTTAATCCCAGGCTTCGGAGGCACGCAACGTTTGATGCGCGCCCTAGGCCTCGCTCGCAGTCGCGAATTGATTTATACCGGCCGCAATTTTAAAGCGGAAGAAGCGCGAGAGTGGGGACTAGTGCACACCCTCTTTGAAACCAAAGAAGAGATGATGGCCGAAGCTTTTAAGCTCGCCGAAGTGCTTAAGAAAAAATCTCCTGTCATTTTGGCAGAGTGCAAAAAAGTTATCAACCGCGGCGAGGGCCTAACCGTCTCCCAAGGACTTGAGATCGAGCGCAATGCTTTTAGCCGCGTCTTTGAAACAGAAGACAAAACCGAAGGTTTAGCGGCTTTTTTAGAGAAAAGAGCGCCGAATTTTCAAGGCCGTTAAGCATTTAACGCGCACCCATAAGATTGAATGTCCACTGCCTTGGGGGTATGATAGCCCCCAATTTCCCTCTTAAACACCCATCAAAGGATCGATTATGAAAAACCATGAGGTCAGAGTTTATCCCTCTAAAGAACATCTCCCAAAAGAAGAACAACTCGCGTGGAAAATGGCGGCGATGGCCACCGATCCTGTTGACCTCGATGCTGATGTTGTCGACATGATTATCAATCGTATTATCGACAACGCTTCTGTGGCGATCGCTTCTGTCAATCGTCGTCCAGTGGCTTCTGCTCGCTCGCAGGCGCTTTGCCATCCAAGAAGCGGTGGGGCCAATGTTTTTGGAATGCCAATTGATCAAACTTTCTCTCCTGAGTGGGCAGCTTGGGCCAACGGAACTGCCGTTCGCGAACTCGATTTCCACGATACATTCCTAGCCGCCGATTACTCTCACCCAGCTGATAATATTCCAGCGATCCTCGCGGTTGCTCAAACTAAAGGCAAAAGCGGCGCAGATCTTTTAAAAGGCATCGCCACTGGTTATGAAATCCAAGTCAATCTCGTGAAAGGGATTTGTTTGCACGAGCACAAAAAAGATCATATCGCTCACCTCGGAATTTCCGTCGCGGGCGGGATCGGAACACTTTTAGGTCTTGATACAGAAACGGTTTTCCAGTCGATGCAACAAGCTCTACACGTCACGTTTTCAACTCGTCAGTCGCGCAAAGGGGAAATCTCAAGCTGGAAAGCTTATGCTCCAGCTTTTGCCGGTAAGATGGGAATCGAAGCGGTTGACCGTTGTATGAGAGGAGAGGGTGCACCGTCTCCGATTTATGAGGGTGAAGATTCTGTTATCGCATATATGCTAGGTGGAAAAAACGCTCGCTATACTGTTCCACTTCCTGAGAAAGGCGAATCAAAACGCGCCATCATGGATACTTATACGAAAGAACATTCGGCTGAATACCAATCACAAGCGTTGATCGACCTTGCGATTGATATGCGCAAAAAAGTCAAAGACTTCGAAGAAATTGAATCTATCGTGATTCACACTTCTCACCACACTCACTACGTGATCGGAACGGGCGCGCAAGATCCACAAAAAATGGACCCGAACGCTTCAAGAGAAACTCTTGACCACTCCATTATGTATATCTTCGCTGTGGCTCTTCAAGACGGTGAATGGCACCATGTGAAGAGTTACGCTCCAGAGCGCGCGAAGAGAGCTGATACTGTTCGCTTGTGGCACAAAATTTCTACAGTTGAAGATAAAGAGTGGACCGCTCGCTACCACGATAAAGATCCGAAGAAAAAAGCTTTTGGTGCACGCATCGAAATTAAAATGAAAAACGGCGAAACCATCGTCGATGAAAAAGCCATGGCCAACGCCAACCCACTAGGCGCTCGTCCATTTGCTCGCCCGCAGTATATCAAAAAGTTTGAAACGCTGACGGAAGGCTTGATTTCTCCAGCGGAATCAAAGCGCTTTTTAGACCTCGTTCAAAATCTTCCAAAACTTGGGGCGCAAGATCTTTTGGGTCTTAGTGTTCAAGTAGACCAAGTTGAAGTGATTCAAAAAACTCGCGACACTAAGGGGATTTTCTAATGCTTTTTACGGAAAAAAACGGCACCCAAAAACGGGCCGATCTCCGTCAGAAACTTGCCACCGGAAAACTTTTGCGTTTTCCGGGCTCTTATTCGCCGCTTGTTTCAATGTTGATCGAGCAAAAAGGATTTGATGGCCTTTATATTTCAGGAGCAGTGCTTGCCAATGATCTGGGACTTCCAGATATTGGCATGACCACATTGACTGAAGTCGCCGGTCGCGGTCGCCAAATCGCCCGCACTTCAAATCTTCCAAGCATCATCGATATCGACACAGGGTTTGGCGAGCCCATGAGTGTGGTGCGCACGGTTCAAGAACTCGAAGAGCTAGGAATTTCTGGTTGTCACCTCGAAGACCAAGTCAATCCAAAGCGCTGCGGTCACCTCGATAATAAACAATTGGTGACTCAAGCTTCTATGTGCCAAAAAGTGAAAGCTGCCGCTGATGGAAAAAGAGACAAAAACTTTTTGATCATCGCCCGCACAGACGCTCGCGCCAGTGAAGGCCTAGACGCCGCCATTGACCGCGCCAAGGCTTATGTGGACGCTGGGGCCGAGATGATTTTCCCAGAGGCGATGCAAGATGAAAAAGAATTTGAAGCTTTTAGAAAGGCCATCAAAGTTCCTCTACTTGCCAATATGACTGAGTTCGGAAAATCAAAACTTCTGAACGCCACGGAGCTTGAAAATCTCGGTTATAATTTAGTGATCTATCCCGTGACCACGGTTCGCCTCGCGATGAAAGCAGTGGAAGATGGACTCGATCATATTATGAAAGAGGGCTCGCAAGAAGGCATCGTTGAGAAGATGCAACACCGTAAACGCCTTTATGAAATTCTCCATTACGAACGCTATAATGAGTTCGATCAAACGCTCTTTAATTTTAAACTCTAGAAATGAGGTTTTTATGTCAGAACAAATCGTTGTAAAAAAAGGTCTTGAAGGCGTCGTCGCCGATAGCTCAAGCATCTCTAAAGTTATGCCAGAAATTAATTCACTCACTTATAAAGGCTACCCAGTTCAGGACTTGGCCGAAAATTGCCGTTTTGAAGAAGTGGCCTATTTACTCTTTAACGGTGAACTTCCAAATGCCAAGGAGCTCGCAAACTTCGAGCAAATGGAGCGCGAGTCGCGAACTATTTCAAAAGATTTAATTTCCGTCATTAAGCACTTCCCGAAAAAAGCTCACCCAATGGACACTGTAAGAACAGGCGTGAGTTTTCTTGGGATGGAAGACGAGCGTATTTGGGATAACTCAACTCCAGTCAACAAAGACAAAGCAATTAAAATGCTCGCGAAAATCCCAACGATTATCGCCGCTGATTACCGCGCGAGAAATAATTTAGAAATCATCGCTCCTCGCAAAGATTTAAGTTTCTCAGAAAACTTTTTCTCTATGTGTTTCGGCGAAGTTCCACCAACTGAAGTTGTGCGCGCGTTTGACGTTTCACTCACGTTGTACGCAGAACATGGCTTCAACGCTTCAACTTTCGCTTCTCGCGTGATCAGCTCAACTACATCAGATATGTATAGTGCTGTTGTGGGAGCGATTGGCGCGCTTAAGGGACCCCTTCACGGTGGAGCGAATGAGCAAGTCATGCATATGCTCAAAGAAATTGATGATCCGGCTAAGGCCCGCGAGTGGATGCTGACAGCACTTAAAGAAAAGCGAAAAATTATGGGCTTCGGTCATAGAGTTTATCGCAATGGCGACTCAAGAGTGCCGACCATGAAAAAATACGCTCAAGGTCTTGGGAAATTTAAAGGTGAACCGAAGTGGCAAGAGATTTCAGATATTCTCGAAGCGACCATGGAAGAGCAAAAACAAATTCGTCCAAACTTGGATTTCCCTGCGGGCCCAGCTTATTATTTAATGGGATTTGATATTGATATGTTCACTCCGATTTTCGTCATGTCACGAATCACAGGATGGGCCGCACATATTATTGAGCAGACGGAAAATAATCGTTTGATTCGTCCACTCTCGCAGTACACAGGTCCCGGTGAGCGCAAAGTCACTGCACTTTCTGCTCGCTAAGAATTTAGCTTAAAAAAAGACTAGGCCTGATCACTTCACTCTCGAATGATCAGGCCTTTTTTATTGCACGATGAGTTATTTTAGTCAGGGACAAGTCAATTTCTTGAAAATTACGGCTAAATCTTTTTAAAAACAAGCACTTGAAAAGTGTAAGAAGTTATAAGTAGTCACTTTGTCACCACTCTTCATAGAATTCTAACACAAAACAAATCTTTACGGAGGACACCCAAGTGAAAAGGATTTCTTACTTGTTTATTGCGCTCATCGCAACAATTTCTTTTGCCCAAGCTGAAACAATCAACCTATCAAAGCCATCGGCAAAATCGATTTGCGGCGCTACTGATGACCGTGATTTCTCTGAAGAGGCTCGTGTTGCTCGCGTTCGTAACGCTGCTGATCCTGCTGGTTGTACCATCACAATGATTGGTAGAACTTGTGCCGTTTCTGCTGGTCATTGCCATTCAACTTTTGGCATCGCTGAATTCAATACTCTTCCATCAGTAAACGGAAGAATCGTTCCTGCAACTCCAGAAGATACTTACCGTGTTGATAAGCCAACATCTGTTCACCGTGATGCTGGACCAGGAAACGATTGGGCAGTTGTAAGAATTCTTCCTAACGAAATCACTGGCGCCCTTCCTGGTGACGTTCAAGGCAAGTATGAAGTTTCTTTTGTCGCTCCTGCTGTAGGCGATCTTATTCGCATTACTGGTTACGGCACGGCTCAAGGATCAGATAGAAACTTTGCTCAACAAACTCATACTGGCACAATTTCAGAAATGACTCGTTCAGGGGCTCTTCGCCACGTTGCAGATACAACTGGTGGAAACTCAGGTTCATCAATTATTCTTGAAAACACTCAAGCGATCATTGGTATCCACACTCACGGCGGTTGTTTCTCTAGAGGCGGATCAAATCAAGGAACTCTGCTTGCAGCCAACGCTGCTTTCCAAGAAGCGATTACTTCTTGTCTACAGTGGGAAGAAGAAAACCTCTAAAAAATCCTTTTCAGTAAATATGAGAGAGGCCAAACTTATGTTTGGCCTTTTTTATTTTAGAGAGTGAACTATGGATTTATTAATTATTACTGCTACGCCCAGAAGCAATCAAGACCTCGCTATGAAGATTGCGGAGATCGCCCGTGGAGCAAAGCTCGAAGTGGGAGTTGTCGAATTAGAATCTCTTAAACTTCCGCTTTATACGCCCGATCAAGAAGCTCTCGGAATCCCTGATGCCGCTAGAGAATTATCTGATCGTTGGACGGAAGCTCGCTCGTTTTGTTTAGTGGCCCCTGAGTACAATGGGAGCACACCAACAGTTTTAAACAACGCCATAAATTGGGTCAGTCGCACAGGTGGAAATTGGCGGGAATCTTTTCAAAATAAGCCGGTCTTATTGGCCTCTTCAAGCGGCGGCCCTGCTCCGAGACTAATTCAAGCGATGACCTCTCAATGTCAGCACTTGGGAGCAGTCGTACTCCCTCGCGCCTTTGTGGTGAACTCAAGTCAGCCTTTGAATGAGAAGGCGCTTAACGAGTCTATAGAACTCATTAAGCGCTTACTGGGGATACTCTAGTCTCTTAGGTCTTACAGTATAGAGGCCTGGAAATGTCGGCGGCATTTGGTTATAAGCTTCAATCAATTGATCAAGTGGCCGCTCTCCTAGATTCACGTCTTCCGGAATATCGTTCACTAGATCAGCGTTGTCGAGATAGTGCTTAAGCGCTTCGTTTGGCAACCAACGAAGATCGAAATCTCTTGATTGACGATCACTTTGTGGAGTCGCCTTAATCAGATTAATAAAATGAGCGTAATTTCTCTCTCCACGCATGGCGAGTAACCACGGGTGATTCAAGAGATCACCGTTATCGAGCATATCACCTTCGGTAAAATGCTGAGTGAAATAATAATACCACTCAGGGAAGGCTTTGCGCTCTTTAACGATCTCGCCACTACAAATAAAGAGTCCTTGAGAAACCGAACGACCGCGAATTTCTTCCGGCAATACTTTAAGCACATTGCTCATCGCTCCTTGGCTCAAGAAACCTTTCGTCATTCGAACTTCTAGACACGGCTCGTACTGATCAAAATAAAGCTCCATCGTCGCTTTTTGCATCGCTAGGTATGTTCCAGAACTCACAGAAGTTCCCATGCGTACAGAGCGAGAAACAGAGGCCCGTGAACCGGTCTTAACATTGAAGACACCAAAGAAACTTCCAACCGCTCCACCAATATTTTTAAGCAGTGAGAGGGGATCGAAAGAGAAATCAAGTGAACTTGAAAGGCCTTCATCAAAACCTAAACTGAAGTTTGATCCCACGTTAAAGTTCATCGATTTACCACCGCGAAAGCGATAGCCCTCAACCATTCGAGGTTGAAGCTTGCGATCAATAGCAAATACGGCTTCAAGATTGCGACGAGCTTCACGCACACATGTAACATGGGCCATTTGAAAAGTATGTAGAGGTGACGGAGCAAAGCTAAAGAAGCTCATGTTCTTAGTGGCTTCGTTGATATTATAACCATTTCTTTCAGTCATCATATAATACATGAACGTGTGGCAAAGCCTTTCTGCTAAATACTGATCTCCCGTGCCTGTTTGAATAAATTCACGGAGATTTTGCTCAGTGAAAACTGGAAGTCTCTTATGGTGATTAGCAACGGCGTCTCGCTCTCCCGTTTTAGGATTGCGGACCTGCTTTTCAAAGTTCATTTTTGCCAGAAGAACGTCTTTCGTCGTCGGCGTTTTTGGTTGTTCTTCAACTAAACAGTCTTCGATTTTATCAGAGGCACAAGTGAACTGCGCAAGCTCAGTAAAGCTTGGCATTTCGCCTTCGACCATCATGTCTTTTCTGATTTGTTTTGTTTGTGGCAGAACTTTAAGCGGCTTTCCGCTCAAAGAAATATAATCAAGATAGTACTCGTCAACATAACGACTCATAAGTGATTCGTAGGTTTGTTGATTTTCATACTCTTGCTCAATTTTTTGTGAGCGCTCCATAAGATCACTGACACTTAAATTCTCAAGGTGCTTAGACGAGCCATAAAATTTGGCCACAAGGGGATTATTATCAAAATCCAAGGTGTTCTTTTCATCTGTTAGACTCAAGCAGTTGACTCGCTCCTGACCAATCAAGCCGTCGCAATCAGAGATCTCTTCTAGTTCGTCTGTTGGGCGAAGGCCGGCTCCAAAAGCATTGGAAAGGAGAATAATCGGGCCTACGAAAGTTCTGGTGGGAAGACCTGACTCTCGATCAATAAACTGATCTAAGTTCAAGCGTGTTCTTTGAATCGAGCGATCTTCTTGACCAATAGTTTGGATATCAGCATTAGCAATCTCAAAAGGAGCGTCACTGAAATACTGTTGCTGCAGGACGTACTGTCCAATTTGCGCTTGTGGCGTTTCGTATCTACGTGGATTTTCTCTGAGATCTTGGCTTAAGTTTTCAGCACTGCTCGCGAGAGCTTCGAGATTGAGTGAAGTTAAGCTCGTCTGTGGTGTGATTCCCATCGCCGCTTCATCAATGGCCGACATTTCAATCAGGAAGTTTGAACGAACGCGCATCAGTCTTAAGTCGTTAATTGAAATTTCAACAGGGGTGATGATTCGGCCGTGTTTCACTCTCACAAGTTTTTCAACGGCATTGATAAATTCAACTTCTTTATTATGAGCACTTTCAACTTCAATACGCCCTGGGATCGACTCATGAGTTTTAAGCGTGAGTCCTGGAGTTCTTGGATCGTAATAATCTTTTTGGATCGCGACTTTCATCAAATAAACGCCGTCTCTGAGCGACTCAGTGGCATTTCGTCCGCGAGTAATACTATTATAACGAAGTACTTTTGGAGAAATATCTAAGAGTAATGTCTTCTTCACATTGAGGTTTAAGAAACGATCGATTTCATAACGGAAACGAATCGTTTGATAGCTATAACCTGCAATCAAGAGTTGAGATGAAACCGCTTCGCGATTATTAACGTCATCAATATATTCTTGAGTCAGTTTTCTAGCATCTTGACCAAAAGTCCAACCGTAATCCCATGGGTTAATAAAGGCGGAAAGCTCTTTTGTGAAAGCAGAGCGAGCGTGGTTAATCGTCGTCGTCTTTTTGATAATCGTTTCTGGCTGATAGTACTGGTGAGTGATGGTATCAATCCAAGCGAAACAACCTTCCGCCTCAGTATTGACGTTCACAGAAGTGCCATCTGCTTTTTTCACAATAAAATCTTCAAATTGAACTAAGCGGCCATCGATTGAACGGCGTACACAGACTTCCGAACGGTAAGCGATCGATCTTTTTGTTGTTGTTTCATCAGGAAGAACTCGCATGAAGGCGATTCTTAAGTGGTCAAATTGGAACGGCTCAAGAGTTTGAAAATCTCCATTTGAGAGTGTTTCTAAAAGTGAGCGATCTAGTTTGTTCTCGTATTCCTCTCTCTCAGCAGGAGCATCTAGCGAAGAAATTCGAGGGCGCAAGTTACCACGGCTTGTGAGGAGGCTGTGGCTTTCAGAAAACTGATAAACCCCAAAGAATTCCCCAAGGCTTGAAATATTTCTTGGAACTAAACGCATGGTCAATTCGTAGTGGCCATGAGTAATGCGGTTTCTAATTTCCGTTTGAAAGCGGATATCGATTTTATCATCTTGAAAGCGCAGGACTGATCTCTCATCTTGCTTCGTATTGGCAGTGCTTGCCATCATCGGCTCAGAGATCATAAACAGATCAGATTTTTCTTCTCGCGCACTATTAGCGGTAATTTGGAAATAGACATCAAATTCTCCGCGATTGAGTTTATGAATCACGCGCTCGCCAAAGAGGTTTGTGAAAACAACTTGCGGGCTCATGACAACATGGATATCGACTTCGTTTCCTGTGGCCGTGACTTGTCTTGAGCTGATTGTGACACTGAGGTCTTTCACTTCAACTGGAAGTTTGCGGTCAAACTGAGTTTTAAGAAACTGGCTCGTTCTCTTTGTATCAAGTCTTTGCTCGACTGGAAGTGATTGGCGAGCGAGGTCGACGATCTCTGGTGTATTGCCACCGCGGCTAGACTTCCAAGGGTTCACGGCGAGTTCGACTCTGTGTGAGCCGCTATGAATGCCAATGCCTTTGATTTCTCTCTCAATTGTGAGGTAGTGAGCTTTCTCTGCAAAATAATTGAACGGAAGATAATCATCCCAGCTCAAACAGCCTTCATCATCTGTGGTGACGACTTGTTGGCTTTCAACGATTTCAAATTTATGACCGATGATGCGATCATTGGTGACTCTATCACTTAAACAAGCTCTAAAATTATAGTACTTCGCCTCAGGTAAGCTCCAGCCTTTGATGGCGTTATGATCATAGCTCGTTCCAGTGATGACTCGACCGATATAAAAAGAAGCGTTGGTTTGAGTTTGGTGATGTCTCATAATGTTTTGTTGAATCTCGTCTTGTTGACGTGGCTTCAAACAACTTGTGAGAGTCAATCCTATGAGGGAGAGAATGGTGAGTTGTTGGAATTTAGAACTCAACATAAAGCGTCTCCAAGGCTAAACTAAAATTTTGTCTATTGGTGTTTACGAGATTTGGCGTAATCACCTGACCATCTGTGAACTGAGCTTCAATCTTAAAGAGTTGATTGATATAAACCGCGAGCGAGTAAGACATGCCTTTCATATTATTGTGTCCAAGGCGGCCGCTATTATACTGAGCAGGTGAGCTGTCTGATTCATTAAAGAAGCTCGTCACTCCAACTCTTAACATTTGTGAGAGGATCGGAAAATTGAGTCCGCCTTCAGCAAGGAAGCCGCGGTTAAAAGCGGTAGGGGCTTTTGAATTTTCTAAGAGCTGAAGATTCAGGTCAGCGAATGTATCGTCAATAATATACTGAGTGGCGCGAGCGGTATAAAGCATGCCTTCGTAATCAAAAAGAAAGCTCGACTGAGCAGCCGTTGAAAACGGAACCGTGTTACCGAGCAAGCGACTATTGTTTGCGACACTACTTGGAAGATCTTTAAAGCGATAACGAGAAACTTGCACGTCAGCTTTAAAATCATCGTGGGGAGTTATCTCAGCGAAGAGAGACTCTGTCGCAAACCGAGGTGTCTGTTCTTTTTCATTTCTTTTTTGCGAGTCAAGAGTACGAGACGTAGGGATCGCTTGTTGAACCCTGAGCCCTGCGCGGAAATACTCATTATGGTATTGAAGCGTTCCTTTGATTCCAGGAAACGGCAGACTTGAAACAAGAAGGGGAGATTGCAAAAAGCGCTGGTTAATAATACCGGCTTCAAGTTGAGCGATACGATCTTCACCGAGCACCACGAGCGCTTCGTGAATATTAATTCCATTCGCGAGACTGTCTTTGCCAAAGCGAGCTTGACTAAAACCACTTGCGCCAACAAGAGAGAGTTCTGATTTGATTTTAAGATCGCTTAAAAGATTGAGTCCGCCCTTGAGGTTGAGTCTAGCGGAAGAATAAGTTTCGCTATCCGTGAGATCAGAGAACGTTTGGCCAAAAAGACCAAAGCTCCAAGCGCCCCAGAGTCGTTTTTCTTTTTGCAGTTCAGGAGATTGCAGGGATTCAAGCTCAGTCACTTCCAAACTTTGCCCATAAGAAGCCGACCCTAAAAAAGGGAGCACTATAATAAGCAAAGCGAGCATGTTGACTTGTCGCATAAAAATCACCTTGAACCGAGGTATAACACAGTCTTAGGTGCAAAAGAGAAACCAGAAAAAACTTCAGGGTATGGGGTTAACCCATCGGAATTAGAGGAAATAAGGGGTGTTTAGGGGGGATAAACTAGGCACCTGTCTAAAATCCTGACAGTATCCTAACTCGAGGCAGAATCATATCTTCGCAAACCTCGCGCCCAAATCCACCGCAAAACCACAAAGCTGCCCAAGATCGCGATCACCATTCCACCGAGAGGCAAATAGCGGCTTTTATCAAAGAGAAAATGCACCGGCGCACTCCCAATCAACAAAACAGGCAGAGCAATAGTGAGAATTTTTCGAGAAAGAATCCCGTAGATATAATCAGGCCAGCGAGAGAGTTGTTGAATCTGCATTCTTAGAAAATTGATCCCGAGCCCCTCGGTCACCCAAAACATACTAGAAGCGATAATAAATTCGATCAAACAAAGCAAAGTGAAAGAGAGCAAGATCAGCGGTGGCAACAAAACCCAATCAAGAGTGGTGAGTGGGACTTGCCTGCCGTAATAAATTAAAAGCCCCCACGTCACAAAAATATTGCAAAGGCTTGAAGGTCTTACATGACGGAAAAAAACGGAGAAAATAGAGTTCACGGGTTTGAGCAGAGTGAAGTCGAGTTCACCGGTTTTAAGATGAGTGGAAAGCATCCAAAAACTCTCACTGACAAAAGTCATATGCAGGTGATCGATGACGAGCATGAACGACATGAAAAACATCAACTGCGTGCGGTTCCAAGGTCCGATGGTTTCCACATGATCAAAAATAAAACTGACCGTCGCTAAAACGGAAACATAGAAAAAAAGATCCATGATGATCAAGAGTAAAAAGTTTAGGCGAAAGCTGGTCGCTTCTGTAAAACTTGTAGAAACGAAACCGCGATATACTTGGGCATAGTGTTTGATTCCCATCTTACATCCCCGCCGCAGTGTAGAGGCGTATTCCCTTTTTCCAAATCAGGTGATTGGCGAGCCATAAAAGCACAATCCAAAACGCCATGATTCCGTACGCAGAGCCAATTTGATTCATTTCTCCCATAAAAATTTTAATGGGAAAATAGGTGAGGTAAGGGAAGGGGGTATAGTTTAAAAATTGCACGAATTTTTCGGGATAAAAATCTAAGGGAATGATCGCTCCCGAAAGGAAACCCGTCATAATTTGTAAAATCACTCGCAAAATCCAAGTTTCTTCCAGCCAAAAGCCCAAGAGCCCTGTGAGGTATTGAAGAGCAAACCAAAAGACACTGACAAAGAGGCAGTAGGTGAGACCTGTGAGAATCAGAGCAAAACTTGGAACAGTCAGTAAGCTCATCAAAGCCAAGAGCAAAACCGTGACCGCAGAGGTGAGAACTTGTAGCCATTGAAAGGCGATAAAATGGGCGGTGTGAAATTCCCAAAATTGGAAAGGGTAGATGAGATAAGTGGAAATTTTTCCAAGACGAATTTCTTCCGCCAGATTGAGGGCTGTATGTCCTTGGGCGATGAGGCCCACGATCATGGCCCAAATATGATAGGTGATCATCTGCTGAAAAGTATAACCGGCAATCAGAATGTCTTGATCGCCACCGTAAATCGCTGACCAGAGATTGTATTTAATAAAGAAAAAGACGAAAGCCGGTCCCAGAACTTGCAGAAAAAAATTCAAGCGATAGGCTGTGTATTTTGACCAAGCAATTTGAATGGTTTCCCACCATTTGAGTGCAGAGGCGTTCACAGGGAGTGGCGTTTGAGAAGTTGAGGGTTAGTCATTAGGGTCTTCATGACTTTTTCAATCGGCATCTTGTCGGTATTAAACTCGGTGATGTCAAACTTCTCTAGCGCCTCAGAAGTGACGGCCCGGAGTTTTTCCAAAGGAATTTTAAGTTCAACTCCCTTGCGGTCCTCTTGATAGACGGGAGAGAAGTCGGCAAAGAGAGCAGCATCTTCAGTCAGTGAGTCAGCGAATTGGAAACTCACAATCTTGTCGTTTCCAAGAATGGTTTCAAACGTTTTAAGAGGTCCATCAAAAGCTTTTTTGCCGTCGAAAATCAAAACCAGTCTTTGGCAAAGGGCTTGAACATCGGCCATATAATGAGAAGTGATAATAAGGGTGGCGTGAGTTTTTCGGTGATAATCCAAAATAAACTGACGGATATTTTCTTGCGCCACGAGATCGAGACCAATGGTGGGCTCATCGAGAAAAATCACTTTGGGAGAATGAAGAAGGGAGGCCATCAATTCCATTTTCATTCTTTCGCCGAGGGAAAGCCTGCGCACATGAATATTCATCAGGGATTCCACATTCAGCAGTGCCGCCATTTCGGTCACACGTTGCTTGAACTCTAACTCCGGAATTTCATAATAGCGCTTCAGTAGTAAGAAAGAATCCATGGCCGGGATATCCCACCAGAGTTGAGATTTTTGTCCCATCACAAGAGCGATATTCTTTCGAAATTCTTTATGCCTCTGGGCAGGTTCGTGGCCTAGGATTTTGAGTTCACCAGACGAGGGCACAATGATTCCGGTGAACATTTTCATCAGTGTTGTTTTACCGGCACCGTTTGGGCCTAAAAGGCCGATCATTTCACCTTGGTTGATTTCTAAATCAAAACTTTCCACGGCATTTTTAATGACCGGTTCGCGGTAGAAAAGAGATTCCAGTGCCCCGAGGAGGCCTGGCTTTTTTTTGCTGCTGATGAACTGTTTGGTGAGGTTTTTGGCGCTAATCATAGATTGGCACACTACAAAATTCGCTGGTTTTCGGCAAGAGAGCAAAGCTTAGTAGACCCGCTGTGTTGATAGGTTCTCATGGCGTCGGAGAAGTTTCTGATTTAGAATCGTGGGCATGAATGAAACCTACGCGCGAATTAATAACTTTTGTCTAGTGGCACTCACGGCGGTCGCTCTGACGACGGCGCTTATTTATACTAAAGCAGTCCTCCTGCCTTTTGTGATTGCCCTTTTTATCTACGCCGCCGTTACTCCGGCTTTGCGCTTTCAATCTGAAAAATTAAAAATTCCACGGAATATTGCGATTCTTATTACGATTTTGTTCTACTTTCTTCTTACGGGCTTTCTGATTTTCTTTGTGAGTAATTCCCTTGAGCAATTTATCCGCAGTGCAGGGGCTTACCGAGACAGGTTAGTTGATTTTATCCAATGGGGAACGATGAAAGCCGAGTCGCTAGGCTTTCAGGTTGATGACCGCACTGTTCGAGATGAAATTAGAAATATGCCGATTTTCTCTTGGTTGAGATCTTTTTCAGGAGGCATCCTTTCTTTTATCGGGAATGCGACGTTGATCTTTATCTTTGTTCTCTTTTTAGTTTACGGAGACGGTGGAAAGTCGGGGAATAATCGTTTTGTCGTTGAGATCCAAAAAAAGATTTCAAAATATATCCTTACTAAATCGATGACTTCTGTGACGACGGGAATCTTGGTTGGGGTCTTGATGTTGGTTACCGGTGTGGACTTGACCTTTATGTTCGTCGTTTTGACAATCCTTTTTAATTTTATTCCAAGTATCGGATCGATTATTGCGACCTTGTTACCAATTCCTGTTTTGCTTTTGCAATTTGGGTTCACAGCACCTTTTTATTTTGTCCTCATAGGCTCGGCCACAATTCAATTTAGTATCGGAAATATAATTGAGCCTAAAATCATGGGGGAATCTATGGATCTCCACCCCGTTGTCGTGTTGATGTTTTTGATTTTCTGGGGACTCGTCTGGGGGATTCCGGGGATGTTTTTAGCTGTTCCTATTACGGCCGTTTTAAAGATTGTGATGAGTCGAATTGAAACCACAAAGCCGATTGCAGAACTATTGGCCGGTAGGATTCCTGTATTTCTTTCTGATGATACAAATGAAGAAGAAGTTGTTAATAAGGAAAATGAAAATGGGCTTTAGAAATCGTTTTGGGTATTTTTTAAGAGTGATGGCAACCGTTATTAGCAATAAGAAAGCCGCCACCCAAGAAGAGATTTCTTGGGTGAGAAAAGAGTGGCAAAATTGCCTAAACTCTTTGTTGCCATGGTCTTAAATTAGATTGAGTCTGGTATAAGAAGTTGAGGCTTTGAGCTTTCTGTTGGCGAATTTTTTGCCACTCAATCAAAGGTCCAAAAATCCCATCAATATGTTCGCCGTCATAAGAAATTTTCTCAAGCTCTCCTGTGAGAATTTCTAGAGCAGATGTAACAAAAATCAAATCGGCATGCTTATCAAAAGTGCGGTAATTCCGAATAAAAGCCGCTTCTTCCATCGAGTTTTCAAGATTGAGTAGGACACATAGAAGTGAAGCCGAGCCTTTTCTTAGTGGGACTCTTGGAGCGAAAAAAGCCAACTCTTCAACTCTCTGGCGAAGGATTAACTCTCTTTCTTCTTTATCATCAGGGAGATTTTTGCTTGTGAGACAATAGAAAACGAATTCAATTCCTAGGCGTGTTTGATCTTCTGGGTGAATTGCAAGCAAGGCCAGAGCTTCTTCAGGATCAGTCAGCAAAGATTTTTTTGTGACTTCATCAAACAAAGGAACAATGACAAAATCTTCGGCCAAAGTGACAGAACTTTGAACACCATTGATTTTTATCGGGTTGATTTTGATGGCCTTAACTTTTCGAGCGTCTTGAATAAAGCGCACGAGTTCACCTAGCATATAGGTTTTTGTTTTATAACCTTCGCCCATGCGTTCAATCATTTTCAAATCGGTGAAGGCCAAATAGGCTTTCGTGTCTTCGTTTGAGGCGGCATAATAAAGTGGTTCTTCATGTTCGTCTTTTTCGTCAACGGCAACATGAACTAAATCATAGAAACTTAGCTGAGCACTACCCATATCTACTTCATCCATCAAACTTGGTAGTGATGATTGCAGCAGGTGCTTCTTATACTGAGACCATAATTGCCCTGAAGATTGAACTTCCATTTGAAACTCCCCGAGTCGTGTTAGGGGATAAGTATCTCGCTTAGATCTTCTTTTCAAGCCTTGGAGTGAAAAAGAGGGGGGCCAACAAAAGATTAACGAAAATCAGAGCACTATGACCGAGAAAAACCCAGCCAAAGAGCAGGAAAATGGCGAAATGAAAGAGACTAAGGAGAACACCGTAGGGAAGCCTAAGTGTCGGAAAGATGAGAAACGATAATGCGCCGAGTTCTAATAGGAGGACTATGGTTTGTGCGACGCTTGATATTTTGGCGTTTTCAAGGAAATATTGAGCTAAGTGAGAATCCGATTGATAGTAATGAAGGATCACTTGCAGGCCTGGGCCATTGATCCATTCGGGCCCTGAGACCATGAGTTTCGCCAGGCCCGCGTGAAAATAAAGAGACGATAGGACGGCCAGAAGTAAAAAATAAATCCATTTTGGAAACTCTTGGGATTTATCAAGCGACCACATCGCCATGACAAAAAGCCCGAGCGAAGTTCCTTGGTGGGCGTGAGTTTCGGCCATCACAAGATTTTCAATATACAGACTGCCTCCGAGCCAAAAACTGAGAGCGCATACCCAAGATGTGATTCGGTGTTGGGGTTTATAAATCCAAAAAATTCCACTGAGTAAAAAACAAATTGTGAAGAATGTCAGTAGAATGGGGTGATCTCTGAGCGTAAGTCCGAGTGCTTGATCTAGAAATCCAAGTGGACTTGCCGGGACTCCACGCACTCCCTCCTCGCGCCATGGAAATTTAATCATCATGGCGTAAGCCCCACTGGCCAGCAAGACGTAGAGGTTGATCAGACCAAGTCTTCGGGGGAGGCCGTCTTGAAAGAAAGAGGATAAATTACTCAATGCTCATCTCTTCTTGTTCAAGAGTTTCAAACTGCCCTCGACTGTTTTGTCCATAACGTGAATGAATCATCGTGATGGGAAAAAGCTCTTTATGCGTCTCTCGCTTCAATTCAATTAGCGGCAGAATTTCTGAATTCACTAAACGTTTGCCAAAATTTAAATAACTGAATTTGGGTGTGAGTCCATAGGCTTGAGATTCAGGCAGGCCTCGGTAATTGAGTTGAAGATTGAAAAGCTCAGGCGGGATGACTCGACCATTTCTATCTTTAAACTCAATCTGCCAATATTCTCTATGTGTATCAGCAAACATGCTATGACTTGAGTAGGGAAAAAATTCTCCTGTCACGAGAGGGACAAATAAGAGACTCGCAAGAAAAATTCCTGAAATAAAAATCTTTAACGATAGGTCCATAAAAACCCCATATAATGATTTTTTGCAAAAAGAATATCCGCGCGATGATCTGAAATAAGAAAACGTGGTCTCTCTGACATAAAGTTCTCAAGGGCCTGCGCTCCAATTTCTCCAGGACTTAGTTGCGAGTCCGTCTGATACTTAGGCAAAAAACTGAGCCATGAAGGACTCTCTTGTTTGCGTTCAAAAGCTTGGTTTGATCCCAGTAAAATAAAATCTCCATCTTCGTAGCCGGGGTAGAGAAGAATATGTTCAAACACGGAAGCGAAGGTATGAATAATCTCTCTCTGATGAGGTCCCCAAATAAGCTGAGAGTAGACACCGGCCGGAGTGAGTTTTGATTTAACGAGTTTAAAATATTCTTGAGTTAAGAAAAAACTCCCACCAGTACTATAGGGTGAAGAAATATTTGCGCTGATGAGATCGTATGTCTGATCAGTTGTGGCGAGGTAAAAACGGGCATCTTGAATAATGGCGTGATGTTTTGGCCTGAGATAAAAATCATGATTCGTCTCTCTAAAAAGGATCGCTTGATCAAGTACTTCAGGTAGAATTTCCACCGAGTCCACCCGAGCCGGATCAAGTCTTAAAAAGGCGCCTACGGTGATTCCATAACCTAGTCCCATGGAGAGAATATTTTGGGGATTTGAGTGGTAGAGCGCGGGGTAAAACGCCAGACCAATCTGTGCGTGTTCCAGGTTGGTGATTTTATAAGGAGCCGCTATTCGATAATTGCCGGAGTACATTTCAATTTTTCCGTCTCGTTTCAGAACGCTAAAATGAGTCATAGGGGATTCACTTGTCAGTAAAATCTCATCATCAGTGCTGATATTAAAACGAGGAGTGTAGAATTTTATGGAGCTAAAGACCAGCCACGCAATCATGACCATGCTTAGTTTGAATGGAAGCTTCAGCGATATGGGCTTGACCGTGAGAACAAAGACGAGCGAAACCACAAGAAGACTCAGGTTTAAATAATAGAGACTATTAAGGCCGTGATTAGAAATAAAATAATAACTCGAGAGTAAACTTCCCAGAGCGCCGGCGATGGCATTGATCATTAGTAGAATGGAAACATTTTTAGCCGATACTTGGAGGTTTTGAAATTTTAATGTGGCAGGAAAAATGAAGCCTAAAAAAAAGAGTGGCATTAAAAAAGTGACAAAGAGAAAAGCAAACTGCAATGAGCTATGACGGGCATATCCTCGAGCGACGTAGAGGACTTCGGGGAAAAAGAAAGTAAACAGTGAGAGAGTTCCCATGGCGCCGAGTAAACCGAGAGAGAGGAGTTTAAGGGAGTCGATTTTTTTTGAGAGTAAATGGGCGACGAAGGAGCTGAGTCCAAGAAGGCCTATGATAAAAAAGAGCACAATACTTGTAAGATAAGCGCGGTCGCCCAGGATGAGGTCCATTTGGCGCAACCATAAGACTTCGAGTGACATAATCACAAAACCGCTAATCGCCGCAATGACTTGGACACGAAAGGAGAGAGGTCGATGAGATTGCGTTTGATGAACCTCTTGATTTGTTTCCGTCAGTGGGGTGATTTTTGCGAGCACGAGACAAGCCAAATTGAAAGCTGGAACAAGGAGGGCGATCGCTTTATAGCCTAAGAGGGCAAGAGTGATGAGTCCAAAAAAGACAATCCCAATGGCCCCACCCAAAGTATTCATACCGTAGAATAATTGAACTTTTGATTTCTCGAGACTCAAATTTAGCAGTAGGGGGAAACTTACGCCCATGAGAAAGGTTGCGGGCAGAATAAAAGATCCAATCAAAATTCCTTTGGGAATAAAGGCAAGACCTCTCAGAAGAATCATAATATCAGAGTGATAAAAAATCAGCAGGATAAATGAGAGAGAGAGAAACAGCGCTTGAAAAAACTCGAGAAGCAAATAGAGATTGAGATTCTCTTTTGCCGTTGGTCTCATCAGCTTTGAACTTAAACCAGCACCCAAAGCCAGTCCCAAGATAAAAAAAGAGCTGACCCAAGAGAAGGAATGGATATGGTTTCCAAGGATCAGAGAAAAATAGCGCAACCAAATCACTTGGGTGCCGAGTGCCGCAGCCCCAGAGAGAGTTAGTATCAGCAACAAGGGTTTTGTTAACAGAGGGGTGGTCCTAGCTAGAGATAGCTCTATTTTTCTTGAGGGAAGGGAAAATGTCCAATTCTAAACATTCAGCTGTGCGTTGCCTAAGAGCTTTGATAGGCTTGAGGGATGAGAAGAACAAATCTCAACCTTTTTTGGACAATCGGCGAGAGGCAAACCACCAATAAGTGGGAGGCGCTCCAGTTGGCCCGTCAAACGGGTCAGACGGTGAAGTTTTCCTTTTTTGATGAAGCCTTTTCCAAATTCAATTGGCAAAAAGAGCCCTCTGAGACTTTTGAAGAATTGATGAAAACTCGGGCTTTACAGCTCAGAGAAACCTACGACTATCTTCGTTTTTTTTATAGTGGCGGAGTAGATAGCCATACGGCTTTAATGACATTTCTTGATAACGGCATTCACTTAGATGAAATTCTTGTTTATCGCTCATCTGTTTATACAGATGATTTCGATCTCGATCCCGCTGAAGCGGAAATCACCGGCGTGGCGATTCCCTTTTTAAAAACCATTCAAAGCATAATTCCGAGGACAAAAATCACCATCCTTGAGACTAAACCTAAACAATTAACGGCCTATCTCTCAGAGAAATATTTTTATGAAGAGAGCAGCTTCGCTATCAGGCCTTGGTGTGAACGCCATCTGTATGAACTTCATCCGACTCTTCGCGCTCCACTTGATCAAGGACTTTATCACTGCGATATCCGCGGAGGAGACAAGCCTAAATTGATGTTTGAAAACGGTGAAGTTTTTATGGCGATGTGGGATAGCTCAAGGGTTTGGGATATTGGAGATATCTATCTGGAAAATTTTTACCTGAGTCCAGATATGCCGGCCTTACACGCCAAACAATGTCATATGGTGAAAAATTATCTCTCGCTTAAAAAATTGAGTGAAGAGCAACTGAAAGACTATTTTAATGTGTTTAATACGCTCCTCACTGACGAATTGAATGCCGTTTGTCGTCAGCCCCGCTTTCGAGAAATTAATCTCGGAAAAGGCACGACAGGGGTTCTCTCTTCAAAACAGGTTTTAGTCGAAGAGAAGGCGAAGAAATTTAATCCAAAGGTGTTTGATCTTTGGAGTTCATTTTTAAAAAATGAAGGCCAGATCAATCAAGAGCGCTTCAATCAAGAAAGCATTTTACATGATTTCAAAGGAATCCTGTCAAAACGCTACTTGATGGGGAGGATGGAATGACAAACAAAAATCTCTTTCCTTTGACTCATCAAAAACAGATTTCTGAGCAAGAGAAAAAGCTGGCCCGGCTTTTTTTAAATAAGGAAATTGATCTTGTCGAAGATGATTTTTATCAAAAATCAATTGAGCGCAATCAAGCTTTAAGCAGTCTCGGAACATTTGATCAGTTTATCTGCATTGGTTGTGGACCTATTCCCTCCACTCTCTTTGCTGCGGAAAAATTTTCAATGAGTGCCGAATTGATTGGAATTGACCTTGATCTTGAAGCGTTAGTTTTGGCACGTCAGGTGAGTGAGCGCTTAGGTATTGAGATTGATTTTTACTCCTCTCTTGCTGATATTGAGTTGCTCATGCAAAGAAGAATTTATTATATTGCCAATCTTGTCGTTGGAAAAAAAGAAGTGCTAGAAGAAATTTTAGAAAGAGAGAAGGGCCTGAACGGTGAGTTTGTTCTCGTTGTCAGAGAGCCCACGAAAAGTGGTGAAGGCCATGCCGAATCTTTGCGACAGAAACTTGATCTTGATAAGTTCAAGTTTGAGCTTTTAGGCGAAGCCTCAGAGATTTTTCATTCACAAAATTATTTGATTAAGTTCTAATCCATTATCTTTTTAAGCACTGGGCCGATTTTTGGATCAGAAAGTCTAAAGGCCAGTCGGTCATAATAATAATGAACAATCCCAAGTGAAATGAAAAAGCCGTAGAAAAAAGTTCTAAAGAAAGTTTCATCCGCTTGTGGAATGAGACCATCATAGAAGACACCGTACATTTTATTTGAAGCGCCATTTGCATTGAAATAGAAATGAATCACAGAGAAAAAGAGGGAGACCATGACCATATAGGCATATTGCTTCGTCAAAGAGACTGTCGGATTCATTCCTGTTTTTTTCACTTCATACTTGCTTAGAATATGCCCACCTAAGCCAAAGACCACAAGTGTGTGTTGCATATCTAACAGAAGCCATGAAATCAGAAAGGTGTCGAAAGTGAGGACAAGCGACATGGCAGACATGGAAAGAATATAAAGAATCTTAGGAACTGATTTTTTCTCTAAGCGAAGTTCGAGATAGAGATAAATCAGTGTTAGAGGGAGAATCAGGCTCCAAGCGATCATATTCCAATTTACACTTTCGGCCATGAAGAATTGTTTGAATGAGTAGCCGCCAATCGCAACATCGTAGAAATTATTCAACGTGAGAGCGGTGATCACGAGGCTCACACTCAAATGACAAAACCATTTTTCAAATGAGCGATGAAAGCTCCCAAGCTGCTGTCCTGCTTTTCCGCGGTACATGGAAATCACGCCGTAGTGTTGAAGGGCATAATGCCAGTAAACATAAGGAAAGGTGGCAAAAGCATAGAGCTTAAAACGCTGATCAGTTGTTTGCGGTAGGATGGTTTCAGGGAGACTGAAAAAAAGTGTGATGGCGAAAACCATCAGCGCCGGGATGACATAAAATCGGCCTTTGTTTTCTCTTGAAACTTCTTTATAAGCAGGATGACCAACACAGAGATACATGGAGAAATAAATATGAGCGAGTCTTGAACCAATAAAAACCATCGCGGCCATAGTGGTATAGCTAGTGTCGCCCATTTGTAGATAGAGAAAAAAGAATAACGGAAAAATCCAGTAAGCGGATAAGAGCCAAGTGAAATCCCATGAGAGGGATCGAAACCAAGATTGAGGATAAGTCATTTTGCTGTACATGGGATTATTATAAGCCCATTTGATTGCAATTCAATCAAATCAAGCCAGCGGGTGAGCTAAATCATTAGAAATCTGACCATTCTCAGTTTTTTTCCACTTGTCTAGCTGACGATGGGCCCGAGGGAAAGTCTTGAAAAGCCATTGTTCGATTCTATCCCATGGCAGGAAGACTAAATAAGCGGGCATTAAAAATGAGAAAAAATCGATTTTCATAATGATCAAAACCGATGTGATAAAGAACACACTCGTCGCCACCATCAATGTCTGCAGTCGCCTGAAAAACAGACAGAGGGGAAAACCAATTTCAAATAACAAAGTCAGAATAGAGAAGATCTCACAAAGCCAAAATTGGTTGGCAATCCAGAGCCCAAGATGCCCATCAGCATTGGCGTAGTACTCAATTAATCTGTATTGAACTGATGTGCCATTATGCCAGTTGGGAGCGCCGTAATAATACTTCGCGACACCTGCAGCGAAATAAAACATACCGAGATAAATAATAGTGTATTGGCGAAGAGGGAAGGCCAATTCCTTATTGCGATGAAAATAGAAATAGGCAAAGCAAGTCAAGCATTGCAAATAAACAATATGCTGATCATGGAAATTCAGTTGGTTCATGATGGGGGCCGAGTAATAAAAAAAGGCCATCAGATAGATTGGGAAGAGTAGTCTCGGTTTCACCCAAATGAAGAATCCTAGGGCGATCATTAGAATGCCTGCGGCTTTTTGTCCCATCTCTAGGCGAGCATTCAGAATGGGATCATGGCTCAAGGTCACGAAGCTCGAATCGATCATCAAGAAAAAATACTCGCTCCACCAAACGTGAACGAGGGAGTAGACAAAGAGCAGAGTCGTGATAAAAAGGGAAATTCCAGAAGGCTTTATTTCTTTAATCACAAAGCTTCCTCAGTGTCATAAATTTTTGTTTTTGTGACCTTCACGCCGGAGCCTTCCCGCTGAATATTAATTTTCCAGATAGAGTCAAAATCATCCAGCAAGTGTTCCCGCCACTGCTCTGGAGGAACGCCTTCTCTGCTCAGTCGAAGCATGGCATGATGATTTTTAAAGAGAATTCGGTCATAGACAAGCACGTCTTCGCCATCAACTCGTCTAGCTAATCGATAAAAATCGTGGTCAGTCACAATAAAATGATACTTGGCAACGGTATGGCTCGAAAAGGGGAAGAGTCTCAGGTCGATCACAACAAAGTACAATTGGACGAGAATTCCAATAAACGCCAAGAGATAAATTGTTTTGCTTTGTTTACTCGTAAGTTCCATCTACTTCTTCTCAACAAGATAGCCTGCTTTCTTGATTTAGAAACGAGTTTAATATAAAATTCCTTTAATGCAAGCCACACTCCCTACTAAAGCCCCTTTCAAATGGATTCACAGTCCGGCGTGGGACTTGGCTTGGTTTCAATCGGCGCTGTGGATTTTTCCAGTTTTCTTTGGACTTTTTTATTTGGTAGGAGAGCCCGAGTTTAAGTTCTACTCGGCTATCGTTTTTATTCTCTTTCGTTTGATGCATACGTATTTTTCGGCCTATCTTTGTTTGGGACATCCTGATTATTCTCAGGTTTCTAAAGAGTTGAGTTTTCGTTTTTATCTTATCCCCATTATTATCACTGGTGGCATCACTCTCTTCTTTATTCTACCTCACGCTCTGTTTCCTCTGACCATTGTTGAGCGTTTTAATCTCTATACACTGATCGTTTTTCCCCTGACCTATTGGCACTATGCTCTTCAGCATTATGGTGTGATTTCGATTTATCGCTCAAAGGCCCGTCAGTCTCTCACTCCTTTCCACTATAATTTGGAAAAATGGTTTTGCCACGTGACGACGACTTTTCTCGTCACCATTCTGACGTTGAAGAATTTTTACGACGTGAGTTTTGGGGGATTTTCATTGCGTGAATTCCTCAGCATCCCTTTGGTGGATTGGAACCTGATTACTTTTTGTCTAGTGATCCCTCTCGTTCTCTTGTTGACCTATCACGAGTTGAAAAACCTTGTGCCTTCGATCCCCAAATTACTTTATATCTGGTCAATTGCCTTTATGTCTCTCGTGGTGACTTCCCAAAATCTTCTCGTCTCGTGGATGCTTCTAGATATGCAGCATTTTCTCGTGGTTTTTGGACTCGGAGGCCATATGCTAAGTCGAGGTCATACTGGAAAGCCCGGCAAATCGTTGCTCTCGATCTCAGCGGTTTTGATCCTTGTTTCTGTCATTCTTTCGTTTGTGTATTTCTATTTTAATGCTCATGGCCTCACTCACAAAAATTACGGCCTAGTGCTGGGGCATTTTGTAAGCCCTGGTCAAAGTGAGACCCTTAATCTTTTTTTCTATGGCTTCTTCATCGCTACTGGGATCTGCCATTATTATTATGATCGGTTGGCTTTTCGCTTCTCCGATAAAAAAATTGGTCCTATTGTAAAGAATTTGATCTAAACTTATCTCATGAAAGTGATTGTTCTTGCCTGGCTTCTGGTTGCTCAACAGATAGTCGCCCTGATTTTTAGCCTCGATTTTTTTCCGCTTACGGATCATCGTATTTTTGCCGACTATCGCCATCTAAGCCAAATGAAGGCCTATCGGCTGCAAAAACGAGATGGTCATTCACAAGACTTCCTCCTTGATGACGATAAATTCAGCTTTAATTACAGAATGGAGAGGGAAGTCCTGAAGGGAGCAAGTGACCTCTCATTGATAGTCAAAACCCATCTTAAAGAACAGAATTTAAGCGGGACATTCGCTCTTTATGAAACATCTATTCCTGATCTTAACCAACCTCTCATTTGGAAAAATGAACGATTGCTTGAAGTCACGGTTTCGAAGGAGCAGCAAGATGATTAAGAGCTGCTCGGAAGCTACTTATAGCGTTCGTCATTATCTTATAATGAGAAGTCTTTTTTGTTTTTCGTTAGCTCTCACCCATATTCTTTATGGAGAGTTTTTTCTCTCAATGATTGAGACGAAGGTTCACGCTTATCAATCATTTCTTCCGAGTTTTTTTCCAAGCCTGGCGTTGCTTTCTTATGGACTCTTCATTGTATCGACGATCTTTGTTGCGCTGAATGTGAAAGTCAGATTTTTTTTAATCTTAGGTGTGCTTACTTATTTGATTTATATCAAATCCCCGATGGACTGGTTGAGATGGCATGATCAAAATATTCCATTCTGGGCACTGCTTTTTTTCGTTCTAGATTCTGAGAATCATCGACTGGCTTGGACGTACGCGCCCTCATCGAGCGAAAGAACCTCAAGTTTTGTTCCAGGTTTGACCTATCTTAGTCTTTCTTTGATGTTTATGGCGGCAGGAATCAATAAACTCGTAGAGTCTGGACTTAGTTGGATGGACGGTCGAACACTTCAGTATATTCTTGTGGAGTATCATCTTTTTAAAGGAGCAGACCTTGGTCTTTGGTTGGTACCTCATTTAAAAATATTAAGCCTCGCTAGTGTCGCCTTAATCGCTTTCCAATTATTTTTTCCTTTGAGTTTTTTTCTAAAGAAACTTCGTCCCTTTTTTCTGACGATCGTGTTTGTTTTTTTTCTCATGGTGTTTATAACAACGAAAATTAATTTCTTTAAATACTTTTGGATGGTTTTTCTTTTATACCTTCCTTATGATTTGGGCCTGCGTAGGGGCCAGGGGCGATCACTTGATCCCACAACTTAATTTACTCTGCCTCCTTGCAGGCCTCTTAACATTTGGCATTCAGGTTTTACTGAATCGTTTTTTGTCATCTCTGCTCGGTTCTGCCGTCATGGTTCAGCTGACTTTACTGTTCAGCTTCTTTCTTTTTTACGCTTTGGGCTCGGCCCTAGATCGCAAAAAACAGAAGGACTTAGTCTTCGCGAGCCTCGGACTCTTTATCCTAACTGTGTTTCTCTATTTGAGTTTTGGAAGCTTTTGGTTAGAGGTTCTGCCTCGGCACGAATGGAGACTTTTCTTCGCTCTCCTTGTGGTTGCGCCATTTGCTCTCTGCGTGGCCTTTTTCCTCCCGAGCTTTGCGGCCCTTTATCAAGGTGGGTTTAAGGGTGCTTACTTCTCTTTTCATATTGGAGCGGTGCTGGGTCTTATCGGGATTGAGTTTGTGATTTTACCATGGATTGGAGTGAAAAAGACTTTACTCATTTTATCCCTGATTAGTTTCTCCTTTTTTGTGAAATTTTTCCGTGGCCTTCGCTCCAACGTCCAACCACTGCAAACCGAGACGATAGTCAATAAAGTGATGACTCAAAAGTATGGAGAACTGTTTCTCTATTCCTTCTTAAGTGGCATTGTGAGTTTTACCATATTGAGATCTATGAATTATTTCTTTGGCCCGTTTTCGCAAAACTTTGTCCTGATCACGCTGATCTCACTTGGAAGTCTTTCTGTTGCCAGTTGTTTTAAGCTAAGTTTCACTACTTGGAAAACTTGGATTCCGCACTTACTATCCTTCGCTTTTCTCTCTCTTGGCGTTTGGCTAAATTTTATGCCGACGCTTTATGAATTTCTGGTTGTCGAGCACACCCTTTCACGAAATTTTGTCGTTTTAGTTTTGATGCTCGTTCTTTATGGGCCGATTTATTTTAGTTTTGGTCTTCTCTTACCTAGTTTTTCCGATGAGACTAAAGGCGCAGTTGGCCCAATGCTTGGCCTGAATTCACTAGGAAATGCGCTCGGGCTTTTCTTCTTTTATACAGTAGGGGATTTACTCCCCAATCCAGTTCTCGTGCTTAGCGCAGTCACTATAATATGCTTATTGATAAGTCTGTCCTTTCATCGCCATCTCGGAGCTTTGATGGTGCTTTTCGCTTTAGGCGTTTTTTTCATGACCACAAATGCCGATTTATTTTCTTATTCCTTTCGGTATTTTCAATCAGCTGATAGTTTTCGATACGCGAAAGAGAATCTCGTGAGAATTGAAAAATTCCGTTCCTTGGGCTCTGAAGTTGCGATTCATCATTTTAGAGATAAATCAGAGACACTTGTGATCGATGGCTATCGATCTATTTCTATTCATGAAAACTCAAACCATTTTGAATCAGAAGCTCTGCTGGGTTTCCTGCATTCACTGGTACTTCCTAAAAATGAAAAAACACTGGTGCTCGGTGTGGGCTCAGGTGCTACCGTTGTCGCCGCTGCTAAAACGGGCCAACGAGTGACGGCAGTTGAAATCAACCCCGCCGTTTTTAAATTTCAATCTCGTTTTAATGATTTCAATAGAGGGCTTCTGGATTTAGATAACCTTGAGTTGATTCTCGATGATGGTTATAGTCATCTTATCAACTCGACGGATAAATATGATCTTATTCTCAATAATGTGCCCACACCTCAATACAGTGTGGCTTCAAGCATTTGGACGAGAGAGTTTTTACTCCAAGTGAAGTCCAGACTGACACAAAGAGGAGTCTACGCCCAGTGGTTAAACGGAAATATGAGCGTTGAGACTATCAAGATCATGCTCGCGACTCTTCAGACTTCTTTTGAGTCTTGTGCCCTCGCTGTTTTAGGTTCGAAATACTTCAATCTTATTTGTTCTGATAGTTCTTTAGAAATCACAACTGATCAAAAAATCCTACAGTCTCTTGCTGTTAATCTAGGTTTAAAAAATGATTTTGAACCACTGTCTAAACTAGTCATTCTGCTTGAACAATTTCAAGACCTAGATTTTGGAAACGAGATCAATACTCTCGAACATCCTTTACTAGTCACTAAAATGGACTATCATCTCGACCGTGCTTGGAATCAAAATGGGGAATGGTTTTATTTTGATTTATTTGACTTAAATCAAAACCAAAAAGAAAAAATCTGTGCAAGCGTTCCGAAGCTCCAGGCCTTGTTAGATTACAAGAAACGGCCTGATTTTTGCCTTGAGATAGATTAGTTATTGATGAGCTCAGTCTGGTCTAACTGGCCCGCCGCTGCTCGCATATTGCGATAATAAATATTTTGTTCTGGAGTGGCGGTGGCGCGATCGATTTCAAGGTGGCGACCTGTATAAATATAATGAAGATACTCAAACCGATTATAAGGAGTGATATCAGGGTGGTGTCGCTCTCGGACTTTGAGTTCGTTCAAAGCTTCTGCCAAAAATCCTAAAGTCGCCACGGCTGAATGTTCTGGTTTAATTAAGCTCTCTTTCGTGACTCCAAAATGCTCGGCCACGAGTTTGGGAACTTTTTTGATTTGCGTCGGTCCTCTCGAGTTGCTTGAAGTGTCGAAGCCCTCGCCTTTGAGGAGTGCGACTAACCAAGGGAACTGCTCTTTAATCCAGTAGCGCTGGCTCTGCCCAAACTGAGATTCATTGCCGAGAATTCCAAAACTTAATCTTGCGAGTTCATTATAATCATCATTTTCAAGTTTATAGATTCTCATCAGCTTTTCTTTTTCACGGTCAAGGGCCGCTACAAACTCGATTGAAACAGAATTTCGGAGAGCGGGATCAGTAATGACTGTCGTTAGCGGGCGGTACTCAACTCTTCGGGGAGTGAAATTATAGGCAGCTGTTTCATCTTTTCTTTTTTCATGAGTAAAGATCATCCTGCCGTCTTTTAGTCTAAAGTGATGACCATCCTCAATAGGTAGAACATAGATTGTGCGTGCGAGCTTTAGTTTCTCCAAGTCTTTGTCTCGTGCAGACTTCAGCCTGAATCCAATATTTCTCTCTTGTTCGTCGGTAAGATAGAGCAGAGGTAAATTAAGATAACTGAAACGGTATAGGCCTGCTCCGCCGTCTCGGTACTGATCTGTCTGACTTTGAGTTTTTTCCAAGGTGAGTGTGGCGACAAGTTTTTCGTTTTGATAAAGCTTTAAATTTTGCTGACGCCGGTCGAGGATTCCATAAAGACTATCAGTGTCTTTTGAAAGATGTGTATGGAAGAAATGTAGTTTTTCAGATTCCGAATTCAGCTTTAAAAATTCATCCTGTAAATTCACCATTTGGTTGAGTTGCAGTCGCGCCTCTGGTCCCTGTAAAAGATCGGGGACCTTGCGAAAATCTAAATTCATTTGGTCTGGAGGAATTTGACGTCTGTTTGGATGAGGTGAAAAGTCGAGAACTAGAGAGCTGAGCTTAAGACCCAAGGGATACTCTGCTCTAAGATCAGAAATAATCAATTGGCTTGATGGCCCTTGCATAGACTCGGCAAGATCAAAAAGAACTCTTGGGAGATAATCATCGAGAAGAAAATTCTCTGAAAAGCAGCGTTGATGATGAAACCAAGGACCGCATACATGAGAAAACTCTTCTAAAAAATCCCGCTGAAAATTTTCAAAAAACTCGATCACAGAATTAAGTAACGGTGTCGCTTGTCCTAAAATTTCATGGGCCGAAAGGGGAGAGGCGAGTAATTGATTGAGTTTCCACGAGACGAGAGATTGGTTATGAATGGCCGTTCCGCGAGGAGAGAGCTCTTCTACTTTTTGACTGATTTGTTCCATCGTCCATAGAAGGGCGGCATCAGTTTGATCAAATGGCCCACTGGGATTTAAAATATTCTGCAGCACAATCAGTTTTGAGAGGTCTTTGTTTTGGAGACGCAAAGAAGCACTCCACGGATTGGCCGCTCGAATGGTTTCATCAAGAGAATTTAGATCAGACTCAAATCCGTATTTTTGATAAAGGGCCTCAACACGACGGACGATCTGTTCATTGGCGAGTCTTTGTTCGCGAGAGTATTTACCGTGCCAAGATTTTGCGTAGTCCTCGAGAGTTGATTTGTTTTCAAATCGAACTTCTGCCGCAAGTTTGGTGAGAGTGAGTGCTGAGAGTTTGCCGATGATATTTTCTTTATCGCTCGAAACAAGTTCATATAAAGCAGACTCAAATTCTTTTTCGCAGGAAACGTCTCCCCAAACCGGGAGGCAAAAGCAAAAAGCCCAAATGAAAAGAGTCGTTATTCTCATCATTTAGGCTTTTCGGTAGGCTAGATCTTATCTTTATTGCTATCTCTAAAATTAATTAGTCGACTAAAAGACTTCGAAGCATCCAAGCGGTTTTTTCATGGATCACAATTCTATCGCCAAGAAGTGATTGAGTCGCTTCATCGTTGGCGCCATCAAGCTTTGGAAGAATGGACTTCGCTGTTCTAATAACGGTTTCGTGCGCCGTTAAAAGATTTTGAATCATCTCTCGCGCCGATGGAAGATCATCGTCTTCTTTGACTGAAGATAGTTTAGAGAAAGCTTTGTAAGTTCCTGGGGCTTTGTGACCCAAAATCCGAATTCTTTCAGCGATATCATCAACGGCAATGGCCATCTCAGTGTAGTGAGTTTCAAACATCAAGTGCAGAGTTTGAAATTGTGGACCTTCTACGTTCCAATGGTAGTAGTGGGTTTTTAAATACAAGCTATAAGTATCAGCGAGTAGGTGACTCAAACCCTCGGCGATCTCTTTTCTATCTGTTTCTTTAATTCCAATATCTGGTTTCATATAAACTCCTTGTTATTAAGTAAAAGGGTTGAACAACGCTAACACAGCTAGAATAGCCTGAAATCGTTTATATTGATAATCTATTGTCTAGATGAAGTGATCGATAATAGCTATAGGGCTTTGACCGCAGCGTTTTGGCTGGTTTGTCTTGTGCGGTAAAAGCGATTGGTTTCAATGCACCATGCAGTTAAATGGCCGTCGACGGAACAACCTGTGTCGATTTGCAGTAATTTATTGCCGGCCAATCGACGAATTTTGGGACCTGGGGTGTGGCCTGAAACCCAGATTTCATTGGCCGGTAGGTCGCCATCAAAAGGCAAACGATTCCAAATCAAGGTATCAATGGCTATTTGGCACAACTCCCACTCAAACTCACTTTCTTTGGCGGTGATTTTTTCGAGGGCTTCGTATTGCTCTATCGCTTCTCGGGACGGAAGTGCATGGGTCACGACGATATTTTCCACTCGATGGACGAACCTCGATTGAAAAAGGAAGGCCAGGACTTGGGGATGAAAATTCCATGTCTTTGGATTTTTTTCATCAAAGCCAAAACTTTGCAAAGTTTCAAGTCCTCCTTGTTGAATCCAAGAGAGGCGAACACCCTCTCGATATTCACTAAAACTTTGATCGAGTGCACTTGCGTCTTCCCGTTCATAAGCGGCCTTGACTGTAATGAACCAAGGAGGGATCGCCACTTCTTTAAAGAGGTCAGGACGATAAGCTTGAACGACTTCGAGCATCATGATCTCGTGGTTTCCAAGCACCAAAGTATGAGTGCCCCTAAGAGAACCGCGCCAAAAATGATCAAGAACCTTTGCTGAATCAGGGCCTCGATCGACGAGATCGCCGCAAGAAATATAATGGGGGGTAACTTGATGGCGATGACAAAGGCGGGCGATACGTTTTTCCAAACGCAAAAGCTCGGCATAACAACCGTGAATATCTCCGAGGACATAATGTTGACGAGGACTATCCATAGGAACATTATCCTCTGCGAAACGAATCTTGTCATTTCCTTCCTAAAGGGGAGAAAGAGTCCATAAAGCTCTTCAAGAATCAGGAAAAAACAGGCATCATAGGGTTCATCAAGTCATAAGGAGTAGTTCATGTTGGAGCTTAAGTTTATTCGCGAAAATCCAGAAATCGTTAGAAAGGCGGCGAAAGATAAGCGCGTTGATCTCAATTTAGATCGCCTCCTTGAACTCGATGAAAAACTCGTCAAACTCAAAACTGAGATTCAAGAGCTACAAGCGCTTCGAAACGCCCACTCAAAAAAAATCCCGCAAGCCACTCCAGAAGAAAGGCCGGCCCTAATTGAGCAAGGACGAGAGATCGGACTTAAAGTTGATCAACTTAAACCACTAGTCAATGACGTTGAAGAAGAATTGAATGCAGTCCTTCTTCTGGTTCCACAAATTCCTGATAAATCTGTTCCACTTGGTGTGGATGACAAAGACAATGTGGAAGTCAAAAAAGGTGGCAAGGTTAAAACTTTTGATTTTAAACCACTCGATCATATTGAGTTATTAGACTTACATAAATGGGCCGAGTTCGAACGTATCGCCGAAGTTTCAGGTTCAAGAAGTTATTCACTCAGAAACGAAATGCTTCTGCTTGAACTCTCTATTCATCGCCTGGCCCTCGATGTCCTTCGCAAAAAAGGTTTTACTCTCGTTTCAACGCCAGCATTTTGCCGCAGAAAAGCGTTAGTGGGAACAGGCCATTTACCCACAGGTGAAGATCAAGTCTATCATTTACCAGAAGATGAACTTTATCTTTCTGGAACGGCGGAAGTTCAACTCAATAGCTTACACGCTGATGAAATTTTAAAAGAATCAGACCTTCCGATTCTCTACGCTGGTTATTCACCTTGTTTTCGCCGAGAAGCGGGAAGCTATGGCCGGGATGTTCGAGGCCTGATGAGAGTGCACCAGTTTATGAAAGTCGAGCAGTTTATTATCTGCAAGAACGATGCAGCTGAGTCGGCAAAATGGCATAAGGCCTTGCTTGAAACTTCAGAAGAAATCGTTCAGATGCTAGAGCTTCCTTATCGCATCATCGAGTGCTGCACAGGAGACATGGGCGCTGGAAAAGTGAAGATGTTCGACGTTGAGTGCTGGGTTCCAAGCGAAGAAAAATACCGCGAAACTCATAGCTGTTCCGCTCTTCATGATTGGCAAGCAAGACGAACGGAAACTCGCTACCGAGACTCAGAGGGCAAGGTTATGTACTGCCATACTCTCAATAATACTGCGGTCGCGACGCCAAGAATTCTTGTGCCTTTTTTAGAGAATCACCAGCAAGCTGATGGCAGAATTTTTGTGCCAGCCGCACTCAGACCTTATCTTGGCGCTAGCGAATTTCTTGGTGAAAAGCTGCGCTAAGTTCGACTAAAGTCAAAGACTCAGGCGCTCGCTTGGTGAAACGAGCAGCGCCGGATCGAGAAATTTGAAATTGATTTCTTTCAAAAACAAAGACTCCACAATTCGATAATTTTCTTCTGCCGCTGGCTTCCACTTCGGGGCCGGCAATCCAAATCGACCTGCTGCCTTTGTGTAATACTCTTCTTTGCTTGGGTGATGAGGGGTCACAAGATTAATTTTTCGAGGCAATTCTTCTTTTTGCAAAATCATCTCTAGAGCGCGGATCAAATCGATTTGAGAGATAAGATTAATCGGGCCACTAAGGCTTACTTCTTTTCCCGCCAGTGAACGGATAGGATGGCGATTTTCACCTATCAGTCCCCCTAAGCGCAGTGAGGTGAGAGTTTGGCATTTCGCAATCAATGATGATTCAAGATCACAAGCCGCCTGCGCCCTCGGAGTATCAGGTTGCTCAATAGATTTTTCATTCACAAGACCTGCATTCTCGCCATAAACAGAGATGGAATTGAAAAGCAAAATGCGCCCCCAAGAATGGTAGGGAAACTGATCAAAAAAAGATTGATAGGCGTCTTTGAGCGGAACTGATGATCCACTTGGTGGGAGAGAGAGAATCAAAACATCGGCGTGAAGAAAATCATCGGGCAGGGTGATCTCTTCCGTTAAGGGAAGAACCAGGGGAAAACTATTTTGCAATTGGCTCCCGCTTTGCCTATAAGTGCCCCAAACAGTATGACCTTTTTTAGTCAAGTAATGAGCGAGGGATTCCCCGAGCCAACCTAGACCTATGACGGCAATTTTCACTTGAGATCTCTCCTCTTGAGTGAGTCCTTAAGAATTGGTAGACTCTAAGTCTATCTTAACAAATGGAGATCAGTTTGAAAAAAGGGTTACAATGTATCGGAAAAGGCACTGCGATCTTAATCGTGGGCTCGGTGATTTTTTTCTCAATCGCTCTGGTTGTGCTGGTTCCAGTTGGTTTTATCATGGAGAGGTTTTAGTCTCTAGGACTACTTACAAGCCTCTTCATCACTCACACTCACCGCAGTGTAAAAAGTCTGCCTTTCAAAAAACTCCGTAATGCCCTCTTTCGTTTTTGTTTTAATTGGAATCGTGACTCTGCCTCTTGGCGTATTTTCTGTCGTTTGAGTGGGATGGTAAACTTCGTAATGAAGATGGGGTCCATCACAAAAGCCCGTGCATCCCGACAAGCCGATCACTTGACCTCTTTTCACTTGCTCACCAACGTCTACTAAAACTCCATCTTTTTTTAAATGAGCATAAAAACTTAAGCTCCCATCACTGTGGAGAATTTTGATAAAATTAGCGTGGTCAATAAACTTAAGACTTTTCCCAGACAAATCGGAATCACCTCGAAGTTCTTTTACCACTCCATCTCTGGTTGCAGTGATGGGCGTGCCGATGGGCATAGAAAAATCCACTGCGTGTTCAAGCGGTGCTTGGTGACTGAATTTGCCGTTGGTGCCTTGGAGAGTTTTGAAGCTCGACTCTGGGGCGAAGGGCAGAGCATAGAGGCAAGTAGAGATGAGAGCAGCGCTTAGGATTTCCATTTTTTGAGATTGGCTCTTAGTTGCAAATAAGTCGCCTCTGAATCAAGTTGAGTTTCAAATCCTTTCATTTTTTTGAGGAGCTTTTGCATTCCAAGATTACTTCGTTCAAGAGTTCCAGTGAACTCTTCAATTCCGCTTTCAAAGGCTATTTGAGAAATATTCTGCATTAAAAAACTTCCAAGTCCCATACCTTGATATTTATCAACGATCACAATGGCGAGTTCTGCTTTTTGAGTTTCCGTTTGGTCTCTTACATAACGAGCGACGCCGATGCCTTTTGTTTGTCCATCTTCAATCACACTTGCTCCGAGAGCAAAATGATCGATGCCATCAAGCTCTGTTAGAAAAACTAGTTCTTTTTCACTAAAGCCTTTGCGTAAATTCATGAAGCGTTTGCGAATTGTTTCAGGTGAGAGTTGTTCAAACCCTTCGGCCAAAAGTTTTTTGTCGCCGGGAAGGAGTTGGCGAACAAAAACTTCGTTGCCGTTTGGAAGTGAAAAAGTCTGCGGCGAAAATAATGGGGGCGTTTGTGGTCTCACGATTAAAAGTTTACACAAAACTTACAATTCTATCTAGAAGCAAATTATGGAGCAATAATAGGCGCTTACAAGTTTTTCGCTTAAAACCTAGGCCCGACATCCATTGGACTAGTCTTGAATCAATTTCGATTATCGCTTTTAATGTCTTAATTGAAAATCTTCGGAGGTAAATATGAAATCAGTCCTATTGTCTGCTCTGGCTTTTGGCTTCTTTAGTTCACAAATCGCATTTGCGGCAGTTGAAATCGGGCAAAAGGCTCCAGAATTCACGCTGACAAATCATGAAGGAAAATCGACTTCACTTAATGATTTCGCAGATAAAATTGTTGTCCTTGAATGGTACAACGAAGATTGCCCATTCGTGCGCAAGCATTACGATCCAAAGAATATGCAAACACTCCAAAAAACTTACGGCGACAAAGAAGTCGTTTGGTTAACTATTGCCTCTTCGGCGAAAGGCAAGCAAGGACATGTTGAGCAAGCTCGCGCAAAAGAATTGATGAAGAAGGAAGGAACAAAAGCGCGCATGATGCTTCTTGATCACGATGGAGTCGTTGGCCGCGCTTATGATGCGAAAACAACTCCACATATGTACGTTATCAATAACGGCACCCTCGTTTATCAGGGAGCGATTGATAGTATTGCTTCTGCTAATGCCGCTGATATTCCAAAAGCTGAGAACTATGTTATGAAGGCGCTTGAGTCAGTGATGAAGGGTGAAGCTGTGGCGATGGCGAAGACGAAGCCGTATGGTTGTTCTGTTAAGTTTTAATTCTTGAAAATATTAAGCGAGGCCGTTTTAGAGCTTGGCCTCGCTTCTTTGACTGTGGACTCCGCAGCGGTGTCGCTCTGCTAAAATCTTTTCTTTTGATGTAAGTTTTTTTCTCTTGTGACTCTAAAATACGACGATTTTTTTTGAATCTTTATTGGAAGATGAGTGACCATTTAGCTCTCTTAGAGCTTTCTAATCCCCACTTAGATTTATTCAAAGCTCGCAATCGACACCCCCGCGCTTGTTCGAATCTGAAACCTTCGAAAGCAGCTTTTTAACAACAGAAATTTCACTCAAAAAATCATGTTATAAGAGGAATCGCAAGAAAGGAGCGAATCATGATTCAACAACTCAGTGATCAACAACTATTGAATAAAACTTATCTTTTGGTGGAAAAAGAGAGGCAAACACTGGAGCAAATTTTGGAATATTTGCAAGAGATCCAACGGCGACGTCTTTATGCCGATCAGGGGCATTCTTCATTATTTAAATTTTTAGTCAAAGAGCTTAAGTATTCTGAAGGAGCCGCGGTTAGACGAATTCATGCTCTTAAACTTCTAGAAAAAGTTCCTGCTGCTAAAGCGATGATTGCCAGTGGCGAACTTAACCTGACGGTGGCCTCTCAAACTCAGGTTTTTTGCAAAAATATGCAAGCGCAAGAAACCAAGAATGTCTTGGAGAAGGTGAAGGGTAAAACGAAAGATCAGGCGACAGTAGAACTTTTAGAGTTATCAAGGCTATCGCAAAGCGGCACCGCTGCGAAGGCGAAGCGCCTTAACGAGAGAAAGGTTCGAGTGACACCTGATGAAACTCGTGTGCATTTGACCATCTCTAATAAGCTCCTTCAAAAATTGGAAAAACTTAAGAGCATTAAAAAACTTACTACGGAAGAGTGTTTAGAATATGCCGTTGAAATGGCGCTCGCTCACTATGAAAGCTCGTTGGACAAAACTCGAAAATCGAGAGGGACTTCGGGAAGGGCGGTTCCGGCTGCGATCAAAAAGAATATTTTGAAAAGGGCCGGTGGAGTTTGTGAGTTTCCGGGATGTGATGAGCGCCACTTTTTGGAGTTGGAGCATATTAAGCCTTACGCTATGGGTGGGGGGCATGAAATTAATAATCTCAAGCTATATTGTAAGACCCATAATCAACGAGCGGCGATTCTTTTATTTGGTCAGGGGCATATGGATCAGTTTATGAATAGAAGAGTTATAGATTAAGATGAAATGAAACGATTCAAATTGAGCAGGTTGATCAGTGCATGATCCTGATATAATCTAAACGACTATGACTGTTTCAATTTTATATAATGATAAAATAATTCTAAAAGATGTAATCATCGCCGATAATTTTTGGTGTCGATTATCTGGCTATATGTTTAGAAAGGATGCCCATGTGCCGGGAATATTGTTTGTAGCGTCTGGATCTATGCAAACGACATTTATGAGATTTAACTTAGATATTGTCTTTTTAAATAATGAAGACACTGTCGTGAAGATTCTAAAAGAAGTGAAGCCATGGAGATTTACAAAAATCTATTCGAATGTGTCCAGAATTCTTGAAGTGCCTTCGGGAGTTCTGCCTTCTAATCTTGTTGAAGGCGATATTTTGAAAATAGTCTGAGCTAAACTCGCCCAAAAAAACTACAAAATATTTCACTGCCACCCAAACTCTAAAACGATCTCCTTATACTTTTTCACTTCACCGGCCGGCTGATAAATGATCTCATCAAGCGAGTCCTTCAAAATAAGACTCGATTCATATTTCCTAACCACCTCACTAAAAAAACTCTGATCCCCATTCGCCTTCACCAATTTAAAATCATCCGTAGAAAATCTCACCACCAACTCATGAATCTCCTCCATCGGTTTGATCTCAAAAGAATCTCCAGGCCCTAAAATCAAAACTCGTTTGAGCTTCTTAGGAAGAGTTTGCTTTTTCAACGAGAGCAACCCTAACCCACCGACCAATTGAAGTTTATGAACATGAGTCGGACTGAAATCAGCTATCGGATGAAAAGAGAGATTCCCCATAAAAGCTTGCACTTGTTTTTCAAATTTATTTTTTTGCAGCGGACTTAAGAGTTCGATGAGGGGATAGGTTTGCTTTAAAGTTTCCCTCCAAGCTTCAGGAAAATCATAACTCAAAAGGCGATGATTGCGGGTACGCCAAAAGAAGACAAAGATAAGAAGTAAAACGACGAGGGCAACAAGAGAAAAGCTCATATTTCTATCCGATTTTATTAAGCAAACTTTGACACGTTCATCTTTAGTTTTTAAGATGAAACCTAGGATAATTCTATCATCAAACTCTAACCCAAAGGACTTCCATGGATAACTCCGTGATGAGTGTTCAAAAAGTCGCCCAATTATTCTGCCCGCCAGGGGAAAATATTGTTCAGTTTAAACAAAAATTAAGCCAGGCCGAAGAGCAAGGTTTAGTCCCACAGGCCGAACGACTGCGCTCCGGAGCCCTGTGGCGTAGAGGATGGAAAAAATCAGAACTAAGCCAAATTGGGGCAAAACTGGGTGGGATCTCAAAACCTGCAAAAGGAATGAGTCTCGCAGTTTTCACAACGAAGGGCGGAGTTTTAAAAACGACACTTTCTCTGAATATCGCTCGTATGGCCGCTCTCCACGGACTCAAAGTCTGTGTTGTGGGTCTCGATATCCAAGGGGACATGACAAACGCCCTTGGGTTTGAAGCGGAGCTTGAAGAAAGTTCGACGGGCCTCGCCGAAGTGATCGAGAAACTCAATCGCACTCGAGGACTGACAGACTATTTCCACTCGCAAGTCAGACTCGAAGAAATTATTTATCCAACGGATTTAAAAAATCTTTTTTTGATTCCCGAGACACCGGAGCTTGGGCAGTTAAATGACGCGCTTGTGAACATTAATCGCCGCGAGTTTTGGCTCAAGGAAAAAGTCGTTGATCGCTTGAAGTCGGCTTTTGATTTGATTGTCATGGATTGCTCGCCGAATTGGAATAAGCTCACCACCAATGCGTTGGTTGCCAGTGATCTTTTGGTTTCGCCGCTAGAGTGTAAAATCAATAATTTCCGTAATTTTAAAGTCTTTCAGCAATTTTTGAATGAGTTCGTGCAAGAGATGCGCATGGATTTGAAAACGCTTTTCATTCCGACGCGTTACTCAAAACAGCGAAAATTAAGCCTCGATATCCTCGAATGGTATCAGAAAAATATACCCGGATGCTCACCCTTTGGGATAAGAGATTGTGTCCTCGGAGAAGAAGCAGTTGCGCTGAATCAATCTTTTGCGGAGCATGATCCAGGTCACGCCGCCGCGGTTGAGATGAAAGCGGTCATCTTTGAAATCTTCGATAAACTTTATCAGTCTGCGACCGAGACAAGCTCATTTTCACCGGAGGAGTTTAGTTAATGGCCCTACGATTAGATGATTTAAAAAAAGCCCCAACCAAAGCGCCAGTGATTCCTTTAGAATTCTCTGAGTCGACATATGAATCAGTTGCCGTGGTTGAATTGGCCGAAAGACCTCAAACTCTCAAACAAGAAAAAACCACCTTGCGTCCTTGGCAAAATCTTGAAGACCGCAACGAAGGGCCTAGAACTTTAGCGGCGAAAGAAGCTTTGGCGAAAGCGCGCATCAGAGTTGAGCGCAATGAAGAGCAAGCAAAAGCTTTTCGCGCTGGCATGACGGCCCCCGAAATTGAAGAGCGCTTAGAGATGACATTAAAAGAGCGAGAAAAGTTTTTTCAATTTGAAAAAGAATCAGGACTTGAAAACAGTAAAATTCGCGGAAATTCTCCTTTCGTGAATTTTTTCAGAGACCTCCTCAGACAATAACGAAAGGTTGATTCATGGCCAAGTCTAAGAACTCAAAACGCAGAAACTTAAGCCCAGAAGCTCGCAAAGCTCGAAAGCTTGATCGAAAAGAGCACGGTAGGCTGCTCACGATTTTATTGGCCACCTTCGTGATCATTTCTGCGGGTCTTGTGCTTTATCTCCAGCACTAACAAAAAAAGGTAAATTGATGTTTAGTATCGGTCAAAGATGGATCAGTGAAACTGAGCCTGAATTAGGTTTGGGACATATTCAAAAACTCGAAGGTAAGACGCTCACTCTTGTTTTCCCTCTCTCAGAAGAAGCGCGCACCTATAGCAATCAACGTCCTCCGCTCAAGAGAGTGAAGTTTCATATTGGCGATCAAATCCGCCTACATGACGACCGCCAAATTGTGGTGGAGTCGGTGGAAGAGAGAGAAGGGCTGCTTTTTTATGGAAATGGATCGGAGAGCTTTTCAGAAGAGCTTTTAAGCAATCAATTACAATTTTCAAAACCCGAAGATCGCTTCCTCGGGGGCTTAATCGACGGGCCAAGCCTTTTTCAACTTCGTATCGAAACACTTAAGAGAAAAAATCAAATCCTCACCCAACCGGAGCGCGGTCTTATTGGTGGGAAAATTTCTCTTATTCCTCACCAGCTCTTTGTCGCCAAACGTGTCACTGAGATGTTGGTGCCAAGAGTTTTACTGGCCGATGAAGTGGGGCTTGGGAAAACCATTGAAGCTTGTTTGATTATTCACAGGCTGCTTTTGAATCATCAAATTGAGCGAGTGATGATTTTACTCCCGGACTCTCTTGTTCATCAGTGGTTCTTTGAATTTTACCGCCGCTTTTCTCTGAGTTTTAAAATGATCAATCAGGAGACAGCGATTGAAAAAGGGGAGAACCCTTTTCTTGATCACGACCGCGTGATTGTTTCCATGGGACTTCTTAAAGGAGCACCACTGGCGCGAGAACTTCTTGCAAAGGCGAAGTTTGATCTTCTGGTGATTGACGAAGCCCACTCCCTTAAGAGCAGTGATGAAACGAAAAACTTTGAATTTGAGATGGTGAAGAAACTCTCAAGTGAAATTCCGGGCCTTCTGATGCTGACGGCGACTCCAGAGCAGTTTGGCCAAGAAGACCACTTCAGACGGCTCAACCTGCTAGACCCGCAGAAGTATCATGATTTTGAACAGTATAAAACTAGTAAAGAAAGTTTCTCAGTGATTGCGGATCTCGTGAGAGAGCTTCAGAAAATAACAGACAGTATCCCTTCTGAGTTAAAACAAAAACTTTCTCCGTATTTCAAAAAAGACGAACTTGAAACAAGTAAGCCTGAGCGATTGATTGAAATGCTGGCCGATCGTTATGGCACTGGCCGCTCGTATTTTAGAAACCTAAGAAAAACCATGGACCGCGAGTTTCTCTTTTTCCCTAAGCGTATTTTGCACGGCGAGCCTCTCAATTTGCCGACCAAGAAGAAAATGGGTGATCCTCTTAAAGACCATGAAATTGATGCCAGCTTTCAAACGAAAACCGCTTGGCTCGTTGAAAAAATCCTCACTCACTTTAAAGACGAAAAAATTCTTCTGATCTGTAAATCAAAAAAGAAGATTCTTGAACTTGAACAAGAGCTGAAGAAAGCCTTGGCCCAAATTAAAACCGCGGCCTTTCACTCCGATCTGAGTTTGATGGCCAGAGATCGACAGGCGGCTTTTTTCGCTGATCCCGCCGGTGCGCAAATTCTTTTGTGTACTGAAGTTGGGAGCGAGGGGCGCAATTTTGAGTTTTGTCAGAACCTCGTTTTGTTTGATTTACCTCTGCATCCCCATCCCCTTGAGCAACGTATTGGTCGCCTTGATCGAATTGGCCAGAAAAGAGATATCCATATTTTTGTTCCCTATATTCAAAACACATGGGAAGAATTTCTTTTCGGTTGGTATCACCAAGGGATGAATGTTTTTGAGCAAGCGACAGAAAGCTCTGGTGCGGTTTATGAAGAGATGAAAGAGAAGCTTGTGAGCTTTCTTGGGAGTTCTGACTTTTCTGCCGGCCAAGAATTTTATCAAGAAACGAGAAACCGCGTAACGGAGATTGAAGCTTGGTTGCATTCTGGTCGCGATCTTCTTGTTGAAAAAAATTCTTTTAACCCAAGTGTTGGGATGGAATTAAAGAAAAGTCTTACTCGTCATGATGTGAGTGATGACTTAAGTGAATACTTAGACCGCGTTTTCAATCAATTTGGAGTCGATGCAGAAGATATCGATGCCAGTACATGGTTTATTAAACCCAGTGATAATATGTTTGTTCCGTCTTTCCCTCATCTCGATAGCGAGGGACAAACCATGACGTTCTCACGCACCAAAGCCCTTGAGCGGGAAGAGATGCAGTTTTTGACTTGGGATCATCCGCTAGTTTTAGGAGCGGTCGATTTAATTTTGTCACAAAACTTCGGCTCGAACACGGTTGTGATGAGAAGTCAGCGCAAAGCCGGCGCAAGCCTTTATTTCGAGGCTTATTATACCCTTGATTGTCCTGCTCCTAAGAACCTTCAGATTGAAAGATTTGGGGCGGGTGCCTTTATGCGTTTTCTTATTGATGATAAGGGTGCAGATCTTGGAGAGAAGTTTACCGCCGAGTTAATTGAACAAAAAGTCGAACCACCGTCGCAAGAATTGCTTTTAGCTGTGAAGAAATTTCCAAGAGAGAAGCTTCTCACGTTTAAAAAGCAAACCGATCGCTTGGCCCAGGTGAAATTTCTCAAGTACCAAGAACAGATGCTTTTGAATGTTCATCAGTTTTACGCGGAAGAATTGAATCGACTTGAGGACCTCTCTCAGTATCAAGAGTCGATGGCCGAAAGGGAAATCACAGAACTTCGTCAAAGATTAAATCGCAGCCTTGAAGCAGTTCAAGGATTGTCTCTGCGTTTTGATTCCTTTCGAATTATTTGTTGAATTTGATCAGGTCATTTTCGGTAAAACAGCCTTCCACGCCAGCGCCGTATTTTTTCACGACTTGTGAAAGGGAAGCGGACATGATCAAGTCGTTGAGGGCGTTTTGACAGTCATCATGGGTAAAAGGGATCTGGGCTTTTTGGCAGTGTTTTTCAAATTCATTCATGGCCTTTGGAGACCCTTTGAAGCTATCCATAGAAAGTTTGCTACAAGTCGCATTGTCGTAAGTTTTTTTAGTACAAGTCGAAAAAAGGATCATAACGAGAAAAATAGAGATTATCTTGTTCATAGGATGAGTCCTTCTTTTTGTAAAACTTCTTTAAATTTCGTGAGCGTTTTAAGTTCGTAATTGCCTAGCTCGTCAACCATGAGTTCTTTCAACGCATCTTTAGGTGAGAGCTCGCCAATCAGGATTTTTTTATCATAGCTATTAACAAGTGAGAGGCATTCTTCAGCGGCATTGAGCTTTGTTTGTTTATAAGGCCCATTGCCAGACAGAACTTCTTCGTGATGCTGGATGAGTTGGATCACTAACGGTTTGATATAGGGTTTGTCTTTGATGATCTGGAGAGTAGATTCAATATGTTCTTTATGATGTCTGCGGTCATCAGGAGTAAATTTTTGTTTTGTTTTTTGAAATAAATTTTGCGCTTCTTCAGATGATCTTGGAATCCCTATGTCATGCATAAGAGCTGCGGTCATAACCGCTTGGATTTCATCATCACTAAGTCTTAATTTCTCCGCTAATTTGGTGGCAAGCAAACAGACATTTAGGGAATGCTTGACGAGGACTTCGTGAGGAAGGGCCTTTTTTTCAAACATTATCTTTAATGCTGTCGGATTGTCTGTGATCAATTTGCGAAGACCCCCGGTCGCCGTTTGAGTCATCTTATAGGAACTTTCTGATCCAGGGTCTTTTTGAATTTGCTCAATTGCCGTAGAGCTAGCTTCTTCCATAAGTACCACTTTATCTTCAACAGGTGTCTCTGCAGAGTTGAGAGTTTCCTGAATAAGTTGGTCTAGGAATTTTTGATAAAGTCTTTCATCTTGTGACTTAATATAAAACTTAGCGACTTTTTGTTTTTTTAGTTTTTTAAATTTATCTTTATTGATCACAAGGCCTTGGGCTTGATAGCAAAGGTATTGATCTTTGAAATGAATATACAACTCAAAGGGGATCTGAATCTCGGGCTTAATGGTGTTGATGCGAAGGGGTGTATAACTCATAGCCTTCTATTTTAGGGACTAGACCCAATCTTTGCAATCTTATAGAATGAGCAGCCGAGGTTAGCATGCAAGCAGTTCCTTTTTTCTTTGATCTCTCGTCTCCTTATTCCTATTTGGCTTGGATAAGTTTGATGAGGCGTAAAGAGATGCTTGAAGAAAGTGGTCTAGTACTAAAGCCGATCCCTGTTCCGATGGGGAGTCTTATTTCTGCTTACGAGACAAAGGGCCCGGCTGAGATTGCACCTAAAAGAGAATTTCTTTTCAGGGAGGCCTTGAGACAAGCTACACGTTTGAAAATTCCTATCAATGTTCCGGCGAAACTCCCTTTTAATCCCTTATTATTGCTACGCTTAAGCTTGGTTGAAGTTTCTGAGGACAACCAAGAGATGTTGATTACGGCGCTGTTTGAAGGGGTTTGGTCGGACAAAATTGTGATGGATGATCCAGAAGTTGTTCAAGACTATTTGTCTCAACGCTTTTCATCGAATTTTTTAGAAGAGGCTTTTGAAAAAGCCTCAGGGGCCATAGCCCGTAAGGCGCTAAAGGAAAACTTAAAACTCGCCCTTGAAAAACAAGCCTTTGGAGTCCCAACTTATTTTTATCAAGACGAGCTTTTTTGGGGACTCGACTCACTTCCCTCATTTTTTGAAAAGCTGGCCCAGAAAGATCTTTTAGATCAAGAAAAATACAAAGAATTCTTGCTGCGATTCCCCCGGTAGCACTTACCGAATATTTTTTCACCATCGATGATGTTATGATGAAAATCATAATGAGGTTTCAATGAAGAAAAGTTTTTTTACCATTTTTTTCCTAGGTTTAATCATGATGAGTCACGATGTTTTGAGCTTGCCACAAAGAGTAGGACTACAAGCATTAGTTGATTATGACGGCATCCCTGCCGATTACCGTGGTGGAATTTATCAAAATGCTCCAAGACTTTTTCTTTTTTGTCGCCAAGATCGCCGTTATCACTGCCTCTTGATGCTGAGAGATTCTAGTGGAGAGCTAGTCCGTGAAGAAAACGGCAAACTTTGGAGCCTGCCGGCCCTGGCGCTCGCAAAACAAGGTAAACCTTCAACTGTTAAAGAAGGCTATACTCCAACAGGAGTCTATACAATTGACTCTGTCATGCCTGACACAGATCGGCCCATTGTGTATGGTCAGTACCGCCGATTGATTATGAATTTCATTCCGAAATCAAGCAATGAAGAGCTTTTAAAATCTTTTATTCCTCCTCAGTTGAGGGCCAATGACTGGTGGGAAGAATCGAGAATTGCACGGGATATTGGTCGCACTGCTTTAAGAATTCATGGTGCCGGTTTTAAAAACTATAATCCTTTCAGTAAGCATTATCCTTTCGTAAAAACTGTAGGCTGTATCTCTATGAGAGAAGGGCAGTATGGTTCTAAGTATTATCAAGATCAAAGAGTTCTGTTAGATGCCATGATGAGGGCGCAGGGCCTTGTGCCTAAATATGAAAACGAGACGGCCATCCGCGCTCTGCTTTATGTGATCGAGATCAACAACCGCAAAGGACCTGTGACTCTTGATGAGATGAATTGGTATTTAGAACGCAGCTAATCTGTGATGAATAAGATCTAGTTGCAATCGCAGATCATCAATATGGGTATTCCAAAAACTCTCGTCTCTGAAATAGGGGAAAGCCTCTTTGAAGGTTTGATCTTCAATCCTTCTAGCAACCCAACCGTTATAATGAATCATTCTGAGACTTCTAAGAATTTCGATGACCTTTTCCTGTTCATAGGGGTAGTCGTCAATGACTTCGTAGCCAGTGGCCAGTCGATCTCTTTTAGCTCGCCTCTCGTCTTCGTCACCTGAGCAGACCATCCACATATCTTGGATCTTAGGGGCCATCAACATATCGTCAAAATCAACTAAGAAAAGCTGATCGTTGAGCAGGATATTTCCAGCATGACAATCACCATGGACTCTTTGAACAGGAAGGGGGGCCAGGTACTGGTCGGAGAGTTCAGCGATTTCAAGCACCACTGACTCATAGGCTTTTTCTTGGTAAGAGTTCATGATCGAGGAGCCCAAGAGTGTTTGTTTCACTTGGCGGGCAAAAAGATCACCTGTTAGGCGGTGGCGATGGAGAGCTTTTCTCTTTCTTCCTACTTGGTGAAGCCTCGCAAGTGTTGTTCCTAGGCGCTCAAGGGAGTCGGGAATTTCATCTTCAAAATGTCGACCACCAGCTTTTGCAAATAAGGCATAGATAATACCGGTATCACCTAAAGTGAAGATATGTTCACCGTCTATTTTCATAGGAGCGATTGCCTTAATTTCTGCTTCCTCTAAATCATAAAGAAATTGATGTTCGTCTTGAATTTGTTCACGTGACCAGCGGCCAGGCCGGTAGTACTTCGCCACAATGGAAGAAACGCCCTTTATACGATCCTCTAGCTGAATCTCGTAAACGCGATTTTCCATCGAATTAAGCGTAAGACAACGACCAGTTGTTGAAAGCCCAAGCTCTTCAAGCGAGTCGAGAACTTTCTCAGGGGTGAGGTCAAAAAAGTATTGAGTCGGGCCTGAGCCCCAATAAGTATTCATCCTAGAAATGTACACTTTTGAAGAACGGCTTATCAAGTAAACCTGACTCTTTTCCTTAAGTCTTTGCAATGAGGAGGAAAATTTGGCTAGTTTTTAGAAGAAGAGCAAAGCTTTTTGATCGTATGATAGAGTTTATTTATGGCTAAAACAAGTTCACCTAAAAAGGAACATAATTCGTTCCATTCATATCATCAGTTTGACCAGATCAATGGTCTTCATCCTTTTCAAAAAGCTTGTCCTGATTCTTTCGTGCCTTATCAAGCGCGAGTGAGGCGAGGTGGAAAGTTAGCGTATTTTAATTTTGATCTTGCTAAGGAAATGGGACTGATTGATCAAGAGCACCCTGAGAAAATCACGGCTGCACTCTCAGAAAAAATGCTTGAAACGTTTAGCATTATTATTATTAACGAATTCGATCAAATCAATAATCGGCAGTTCCCGGCCGAGGACTTAAAACCTAATGCCTACATGGCGACAAAATACCTACAGCTACAACATCCAAATAAAACAGGGCTCACCAGCGGTGACGGGCGAAGTATTTGGAACGGTGTTTTTAAGGGCAATGGAAAAACTTGGGATATCTCAAGCTGCGGGACTGGGGCGACGAGATTGAGTCCCGCGACCGCTATTCAGAATAAATTCTTTGAATCAGGAGATCCTTCTATCTCTTATGGTTGTGGCTATTCGGAAATTGATGAGGGGCTCTCCACTTTATTCTTCAGTGAAGTCTTTTACCGCAATGAAATTGAGACTGAGAGAGTTCTTGGCATTATTGAGTTCCCAAAAGGAATTTCTATCAATATTCGAGTTCATCAAAACCTATTGCGTCCCTCACATTTTTTCTGTCATTTAAAACAAGGTAACTACCAAGGTTTAAAAAATGTGATGGATTATTATATTGATCGACAGAAAACAAATGGGACATGGACCGATCTTCCAAAAACAGAACATGCTCGTTACGACTATTTTCTTCGCAAGATGACAGATGTTTTTGCTAAGCTCTCAGCGAAGTTTGAAGATGAATATATTTTTTGCTGGCTGGACTGGGATGGCGATAATATTTTAATGGATGGTTCTATTATTGATTATGGCTCTATTCGACAGTTTGGACTTTTTCACCATGAGTATCGTTATGACGACGTTCAGCGATTTTCAACTTCAATCCTTGAACAAAAGCAAAAGGCCCGCTATATCATTCAATGCTTTGCTCAGGTCGTAGACTTTCTCAAAACTAGTAAAAAACGTCCCTTAAATGATTTTGTTAAAGCTCAGTGGGCACAGGATTTTGACGCTTCTTATTCTGAGAGTAAAAGAAAAAACCTTGTTTACAAACTTGGATTCACAAAAGAAGCTCAAGACTTCATCCTGAAGAAGCTGGTCGTTGAACTAGAAGAGTTCAGCAAAACGTTTTCATACTTTGAAATGGCCAAATCAAAAAAAGGTATTCAAAAAGTTGCAGATGGGATTAATTGCTCAGCGATCTATTGCATGAGGGATATCCTTCGTGAACTACCTCAAATAATCCTCGCAAGAGAGAGTGGTCTTGAGATTGAAGAGTTTATAGAAATCATTAAATCAAATTACGCATCGGCGGAAGATTTAAAAGAAAATCAATACCGAAACAAAATGGTCGCCTTATTTCAGCAGCAATATATAGAGCTAGTTGAAAGAGTCGCCAAAAACCAAAAAACAACAATTCGAAAAGTCCTTTTGGATATCTCATTGCGCTCGGCCCTTATCAATAAATATGAAAGAGTGACCGGGGACTCTATTACGACAATCGTTCACAAGGTTTTAAAACTCAAGCCGAAGCTTACTCCCGAGCAGATTTTTGAAGTGGCGAGAGATTTCTCTCATTACCAAAACCTGAATCCAGATAAAAAGCCTAATAAAAACCGTGCTGATGGCGATAAAGTGCTACGTCATATTTTTAAAATTGTTAGAGAGTATAGAGAGGGACTGTGAAGCTTGTTTTATATAGTGGTGGAACAGGTGAGCAGAACCGAATTTTAGATCGTGAGTGCCTAAGTCTTTCGGGTAAAAAATTTCCCAAAATCACCTACATTCCAGCTTGTTCTTTTGATTCTGAAATCGATTTTAAGGATTTTGTTCACCAGTTTGCAGAATTTGATATAACTCAGTTTATCTACTTTCCAATCGATATCCCATTTGATCGCATCATCATGAAAGAAGCTTTTAAGAGCGATATTATTCATCTCTCTGGTGGGAATACTTTTTACTTCTTAAACTCACTTCGCAAGAGCGGATTGTTTTCTGAACTAATAGATTTTGTCAAAAGAGGGGGCGTGCTTACTGGTTTAAGTGCCGGTGCGATTCTTATGACCCCGACGATTACAACTGCAAGTTTTCCTAAATTTGATTGTGATGAAAATCATGACGGATTAAAAAATTTCAAAGCACTTAATTTAGTTCAGTTTGAAATTTTTCCACATTTTAAAAAATCAACTCGATACGAAAATGAGCTTATGAACTATTCAAAAAAATCTAAGCTTCCTGTTTACGCTCTTCCAGACGGATCAGGAATTCTCGTTGAAGATGAAACTTTGAAATTTGTTGGCAAGACATATCTTTTCTATCAAGGAAAGAAGTGTACTCTCATAAAATAGTTTTAGCTACCAAACGAATCTTCTCATTTTTTTCAAAAAAATAAATACCATCATAGAAGCACTTTTCAAGCTTTTGTCTAACCTGTCTAGCTTGTGTTTATCTAAATTAGTTTAAGAATCATCGTAATTTGTTTGCTTAAGATTTCTTAAGAAAAGATTTTTTAATCTTCGCCATCGTTTTCTTAGTGATAAATTTTTGAACTTACAACAGAATAGAGAATACAAAAATAATACAAGAAGTGGTTATGTCTTTGAATCAAGAATTGTTAAGTGACTTTGTCCTCGAGTCTGTTGAAAATATTCAAAGCGCACATCACTCATTGAAAATTTTAGAAAATGATTCAACTGATCGGGAAAGTCTGAATGCAGTTTATCGTTGCATCCATACATTAAAAAGTTCTGCAAGCCTTCTAGGTTTTGCAAAAACACAAGAGCTTGCTCACTTAGTGGAGTCTGCCCTCGATTTAGTTCGTGAAAATATTCTTAAGCTCACTCCCGATTTTCATGATGCTCTTGTTCTATATGCAGATAAGACCTACGAACAATTGAAAACTGTGGAGGTTACTGGTGCAGAGTCGATAGATTTTGCATCTGAGATGACAACACATTTTTTTGATATTATTGAGCGAGCAAGATCTTTAGGGTTTTCTGCTCCCTTAAGGACCTTTAGTCTGCAAGAGGATTTCTCGAGACTTGAAAAGGAAAAAATTCCAGATCAAGCAACTGTGATCTCCGTCGTTGAGAAACCATTGATTGAAAAAACACAAAATGTCATAGTGGAAGAGGAGAGTGCTTCCCCTCAAGATACAGATTTGCCACAAACGAAATTAGTTAGCGAATCTACTATTCGCGTAAATGTGAATTTATTAGATAAAATCATGAACAAAGTGGGAGAGCTCGTTCTTAACAGAAATCAAATTCTTCAATTTACAAATGACCACAACCATCCGTTTCTCGTTAAACTGGCGCAAGAATTAAATATTATTACGACTGAGTTACAAACGGACATTATGACAACACGGATGCAGCCTATTGGGACCGTCCTGAGCAAATTTGAAAGAGTTGTTCGTGATTACTCGAGAGAAAGTGGAAAAAAAATTCGATTGAAACTTCATGGTGTTGACACAGAGTTAGATAAATCCCTTATTGAGATGATCAAGGACCCTCTCACTCATATCGTGAGAAATGCGATGGATCACGGGCTAGAGACTTCGCAGGACAGACTCGCTAGTGGCAAAAATGAAGAAGGTACTATTCTTATTAAGGCCTATCATGAGAGTGGTCAAGTCACCGTTGAAATCCAAGATGATGGACGAGGCCTTAATCGAGATAAAATCGTTGCGAAAGCCATTGAGAAATCACTTCTTACGGCAGATGAGGCGAAAAACTTCAGTGATGAAAAAGTTTTTAGCTTAATTTTTGCCCCGGGTTTTTCGACAGCCGAGAAAGTGACCAAGGTTTCAGGCCGAGGTGTCGGAATGGACGTTGTCAAAACAAACGTTGAAAAGATGGGAGGCACAATTCACCTTTCATCTGAGCTTGGTCGCTATTCTACAGTAAAACTCAAAATTCCACTTACTTTGGCCATTATTCCCGCGTTAACAGTTAAAAGTTCGAAAGAAATTTTTGCTATTCCACAGGCAAATATCGATGAACTGGTTCGTTTTGAAGAAAATTTTGAAGATAATGTTGAACGTATACTTAAATCAGAATTCATAAGGCTAAGAGGGAAGCTTATTCCAATTTTTCGCCTTAATGACATGCTTGGCTTGAAGTTGGTCCAGAAAAAATCTCTTTTCAATCAACTCGTCCTCTCTCGCTCAAATGAGTTTCAATTAGAGAAGAAGCTTGTTGAGAAAAACATCGTTGAAGCGATTGATTCACTTGAATCTGAAGCGCCAAAACCAACGGAAACAAATATTGTGATTTTGAATGCAGAAGGCGTTGTCTATGGGCTGGTCGTAGATGAGATTTTGGATACTGAAGAAATTGTAGTTAAACCGCTTGAAAAATATCTCGCAAAAATTACTCATTTTGCGGGGGCGACCATTATGGGCAATGGGGATATCGCGCTTATTATTGATGCGCTTGGCTTCTATAATAGCGTTCGTTATGAGTTGTCTGATTTAAATCATTCTGATTTTGAGGATAAGTCCCAAGAGGACGCGGAACTTCATGATGTTCACGAAAACCTGCTTTTTCAACTGTCTGATAAGCGAATTTATTCTGTGCCGCTATCATTAATCTCGAGACTAGAGGAGATCAATAGTAATCGAGTTGAAAAAGTCGGTGATTCCTTTGTTGTAAAGTATAACAACAAGCCAATGGTTCTGATTGAACTCGACCGCCAACTTAAATTGACTAAGGGCGACCGCAGAGAGAAATCCGATTTAAAAGGCAATTTGCATGTACTCGTTGTGACTCTCACTGATCATGTCTATGGGCTTATCGTTGACGAGATACTTGATATTTCGATTACTAAGTCTGCTGTTGATTCCGACATCATCGATAGACCGGGCTTCTTGGGAACACTTTATATCGATGGAAAAATCGTGACCTTGCTGAATATTCATCAAATTATAGATGATCTCCATCTAGGAGAAAGAGTTTCCAGTGGAAGTAAACCCAAGCCACGCATTCAGAACAAAACACTTCTCGTTGTCGAAGATTCTCCCGTCTATCGAAAAATGGAAGTGGATACTTTTAAGGCCCTTGGATTTAACGTTTTGTCTGCAGTAAATGGTTTAGAGGGACTTGATAAGCTTCAAAATTCAACGGTCAAAATTGATATCGTTGTTACAGATATTGAGATGCCTAAAATGAATGGGTTTGAATTCTGCGAGAGCCTTAGAAAAGATGAAAACTTTGTTCATTTACCAGTGATCGCAATTTCAACAAAAGTTACAAAAGCAGATAGAGAACGAGGTCAGAAAGTTGGTTTTACGCAACATCTAGAGAAGTTTAAACGTGAAGAAGTGATTGAGGTCGTGACCTCCTATTTTAAAGAAGGCCTGTAATGAGTGAGAGAATTAATAAAATTGAACAGTATTGCGGCTTTGTTATTGGAAATGGGTATTATGCGGTCCCTGTTCTTGCGGTTCAAGAAGTCGTCAAACCTCAGGTAGTGACCCCTATCCCGCTGTCTCAAGATTGTATAAGAGGACTAATCAATTTGCGGGGGCAAATTGTGACATCGTTAAGCTTAAGAAAGCTTTTTGATTTGGAGGATCCACTTGATCGCGATCATATGAATATTATAATTAAGACGAAGGATTCTCTTAATGCATTTGTAGTCGATGAGATCCTTGATGTAATCGATGTCGATCCGATGGATACACTGAATCCACCGGAAACAATTTCTCCGCAAATTAGAAAATATCTTCATTCCGTTTACAAAACTGATCAGCATCTTATTTTACTTATTGATTTAGATAAAATTTTTTCAACTTTATAGGTTAAACCCAAGGAAGGTCTTTATGTCAAAAAATCATGAAATTAATCTTGTTGCTCTCTCTGAGACCTGTATGCAGTCGATGGCGGTCATTGAGTTCTATAGCGATGGAACAATTATCGATGCCAACGATAATTTTCTTGGTGCCGTTGGCTACACCGTTGACGAAATTCGAGGTGAACACCATTCAATGTTTTGTGAGCCTGCACTTTCAGGTTCAGCAGCTTATAAAGCTTTTTGGGACAAGCTCAAAAAGGGTATTCCTCAAGCTGGTGAGTTTAAGCGAGTTTCAAAAGACGGGGGAATTCTATACTTAAGTGCGACCTATTATCCTTACAAAAATGAGTCTGGTAAGTATGAAAAAGTCATTAAGATCGCCCAAGATATTACTGAAGTGAGAAAGCTTGCGACATTGAAGCAGCTGGTTGACCTTGCTCCAATCAATGTCATGCTTGCAGATTCAACGGGGATACTTACCTATATGAATCAACAATCTTTTGCTACGTTGAAATCGATTGAGCAATATCTACCTGGGCGAGTTGATAGTTTCGTTGGTGGAAGTATTGATATTTTTCATAAGAATCCGGCTCATCAGAGAAAAATTATTGCTGACCCCAAAAACCTGCCCCACAATGCGATTATTTCAGTCGGTCCAGAAAAACTTGATTTACTCGTATCTGCAGTTTACGAAGCAGACGGAACTTATGTTGGACCTATGGTCACTTGGTCAGTCATTACGGAGAGAGTTAAACTTGTTGATAATCTTTCGGCCTCTGCGAGTGAACTTTCAGAAGCGGCGAAGAGTCTAATTGAAGTAGCGACAAATATGTCTGCAAGTGCGGAGGAAACATCAGCTCAGTCAAATACCGCTTCATCTGGAAGCGAAGTTGTGGCCGTTGGGGTACAAACTGTTGCTACAAATATTGAGGAAATGACGGCTTCAATCAAAGAAATCACAAACTCTACAAACCAATCGTCGGCCATTTCTAATAACGCTCTAAAGGCCTCCACAAGTGCCCGTGAAATTATTTTTACTCTTGGCGAGTCTTCAGCGGATATTGGAAATGTTATTAAGGTGATTAGCTCAATTGCTCAGCAAACGAACCTCCTCGCTTTGAACGCTACAATTGAAGCTGCTCGCGCCGGAGAAGCAGGTAAGGGATTTGCGGTTGTTGCCAATGAGGTGAAGGAACTAGCGAAACAAACAGCAAGTGCTACTTCTGATATTACAAAGAAAATTGAAAAAATCCAGTCTGACTCGAAGCTGGCAGTGAATTCAATCCAGTCAGTGGGGGAAATTATTGATCAACTTAATAATATTGCCTCAAGTATTGCAGCTTCTGTTGAGGAGCAAGCGGCCAGCACCAATGAAGTTTCACGAGTGGTTCAAGAGTCTGCGGACGCCGTGCGATCTATTAGTGAGAACATCAGTCAGGTGTCTACTGCAGCAACAATGACAGGACAAGGGGCCAATCAAACAAAGGTTTCTGCTGTTGAACTACAAAAAATAGCTGACACGCTCATGGGATATGTGAAGGGCCTCAAACTTTGAAAAAAAAGCTGCTCATCGTCGATGACTCCTTTGTTTATCGTAATGCAGTTAAAAAATCACTGGCCGAGTTTGAGTCAGAGTATGATTTTTTAACTGCTAAAGATGGCCAGGAGGCAACAGAAATTTTTAAGGCCAACTTATCTGAACTTGTCCTCGTTGTAATGGATATTGAGATGCCAGTTCTTGATGGCGTTGGCGCGACAAAAGCAATGAGAGCTATATCGACTTCGGTACCAATTATCGTCTTTGCGGCTCCAACACTTGTTGGGGCAAAAAAAGCGTTGGATGCAATCTCGTTTGGCGCTAATGAATTCGTGAAAAAGTTTGATCAAGATAATCAAAACACGGATCAAATAAAAGATGATCTTTTGCCAAAAATTCGCTCATTCTTAAGCTTCAATAAGAAACCTCTTCAAAAAGAAGTTCAGAAAACAGCGAGCATTCCCTCCGCAGCGAGTTCAAGATTACTTAGTGAGAAAATTAAAAACGTGAGTTTGATTTGTATCGGATCATCAACTGGTGGGCCCGATATTCTCAGAAAAATTTTTGCTGGCCTTAAAGAGCCATTAAGAGTTCCTGTTCTTATGGTTCAGCATATGCCTCCAGTTTTCACGCAACAATTCGCTGGAATGTGTGCCAAAATTTCGGGCCAAAAAGTCGTTGAATGTGGACCTCGTGAAGTGGTTAAGCCTGGACATTTTTATTTAGCACCAGGTGATTATCATATGGTTGCGAAAAACAGCAATCGACTTGAACTGGAGTTGACACAAACGGAGAAAGTTTGCTCTGTGAGACCCGCCTTTGATGTTCTCATACGTTCCTTAGACACATTTCCTGGTCCCATTTTATATATCGTTCTCACTGGGATGGGGGAAGATGGTATGAAGGGATTAAAAGCGACAAAAAAAGCTCGAGATATTGTTATTGTGCAAGATAAAGAATCGGCCGTGGTGTGGGGAATGCCAGGTGCGGTTCATGATGCAGGCCTCGCTGATGCAGTCGTCCCGGGAATTGAAATACCCCAATATATTAATTATTTAAAGCTTTAATAGTAGAGGTAATGATGAGTGTTTTAAATTTTATTAAGTTTCTTCACAAGAAAGAAGTTCTTTCTGATGAGAAACTTCTTGATGTTATTGATAAAACCCTCCATTCACAGCGCAGTATGATTAAGTTTTTAATGGAGAAAGCTCCTAATCAACATAACCAAATTCTTGATCTTTGTTTTCATGCCATCGAAGATGAGTGCGATCTTGTCACAGCTCAAAGAAAACATGCTTGTTTTGATAAAAAAATATTCGAAGATTTGATGATTCAATATAAAAAAGAACAAAAGTCAGTTTCTAATATTCTCTTGAGCGATGGTTTGATGAAGACAAAAGATCTTGAGGCTTTGCTTTTGGAGTTTGCGCAATCCTCTACGTCAGACGTTGAACAAATGGATTCTTCTGCAGACAATGAAATCTCTGAAGCGGCTTTAGAGTCACTTAGGGAGCTCGCTGCAAGTGGAAGTCTTGATCCTGAAATTTTAGCTGAACTTGAAACCGAAAAAAAAAAGTCTTAAAACCGTTTGACTTCTCTCATTGGCGAGAGCTGAAGATTGGTTTACAAGATGCGATTGAGAAAACTAAAACGGATAGTTTTAATCAGACAACTGACTTTTTTAAAAAGCTCATTCATTTTTTAGGGTACTTTAGAGAAGATTTAAATCGTGAAACGAGTCCAAAATGGTTAACGATTAATCAGTTAATTGATCTCACAATCAATAAATACAGTGAATTTTCTATTTCTAATAAGAAAGAGGCGATGAAGGAGCTAGGTTTCGCCAGAGAATTCATCCTTTTCATGATGATGGTGACTTTTAATTCCGACAAAAATGATCTGCTAAGTGACGAGTTGATAAAACAATCAGAATCGCTCAAAAAAATGCTTTTATAGAGTTTACCCCTTGCTCCTAAAGTCCGATAAGTTTTGAATCGGAGGGGCTAGTGCAATACAAAACAGAGACCTATCAATTCATTGCTGATTTCATCTATCAAAATTTAGGAATCGTCTATGAATCGAAAGAGTATTTTCGACTAGACTCGAGGATTTCAACATTACTCAGAAAATTTCAATTGAGTACTGAGCAAGAACTGATTAAAAAAATTAAAGAATCGAAAGTCTCTCCCATTTCCCTTGAACTTTTAGATCTTGCTACAAATAACGAAACATATTTTTTTCGTGATCAAAAGCCCTTTCTCTGCGTAGCAAAAGATATTCAGGATAGACTACTACCTGCAGGAAAAACAAAGCTTACGATTTGGAGCGCTGGGTGCAGCACAGGGCAAGAGCCTTATAGTCTTGCGATGACTTTGATTGACGCCTTTCCTAATTTAAACTTCACAATTAAAGCAACAGATATATGTGATACCGCTCTCAATAAGGCGCGGGCAGGTGTCTATTCTAAACTAGAGGTCTCTCGAGGCCTCGATCCTCAACGATTGAATAAGTATTTTGAAGAAATTGATGCAAACTCATGGAAAATATCAAACCGGATCAAAACAAAAATTCAGTTTGAGAAGTTCAATCTTCTCTCTGATGCTTTCCCAAGGGAAGCCTACGATTTAATTTTTTGCCGTAATGTTTTGATCTATCAAAATTTCACCAACCGAGAGGCCATCATGCATAAACTGGCCACTTCATTGAATTCGGATGGACTTCTATTTTTAGGAAGTGGTGAATCGACCATAGGCATGACGATAGATCTTAAAATGATCATGATTAACGGTGCGATGGCATTTAAACCCACAAAACAAGCTAAGCAAACAGCGGCATAGGACAATATATTATGAGTCAACTCTATTTAGTTCATATCGATGATGAATTTGAAACAAGTGAAGTCTTTAAAGAGCTTGTTTTAAATCTCTGTAAAGATCATGATATTGAATATATCTTTTTCAGCGATCCTAAAGACGCTTCTCGTTTTATTTCAAGAAACTATAAAAAAATTCTAAGCATTGTTTCAGATCATCAGATGCCTGAGATGACGGGTATTGAACTTAAGAAAAGTCTATCTTCGCCCGCAAAAGAAATTCCTTTCATGCTTATTACTGGTTTTTTTACTACTGAGCTTGCAAAAGAAGGAATGGATGCAGAAATCAGATGTGTCCTAGAAAAACCTTTCGATGTAGATAATTTGCCGAAAACTATTTGGAAATACTGCAATGAACGTTTCAAGGGGATTGAAGACGATCGAGAGATGGTGCTGGGATTCTTAGAAGAATCCTTACCTATGCTTAATCAGATCGAGGGCTTAATTCTTGAACTCGAAACAGAATCAGATCATCAGCCGGTTTTACAAACCTATTTTAGACTTTTACATACGATTAAAGGAACTGCGGCCTGCATTGGATTAAAAGGATTAGCTGAATTTACCCATGAATATGAAAGTTATATAACAAAGATTACAAGTGGAGAGATTGAAATTGACACAAAATCAGTTTCATTACTCTTGGCAGGTTTTGATTCTTTGAAGAGTCTTATCGCCGATATTGAAAATTATCACACCGATGAATTTTCTGGTTGCACTAGACTGGCTCACGAATTTGTTGCTTTGCTTTCTCAAGCAGGCCCCGCACAAGAGAAAAATCAAAAAGCTGTCGCTTCGTTGAAAAAGCCTGTAAATCCAAGCTCTGCGCCAGTGGTTAGTTCAACTGAACAAGATAAACTTTCTGTTACAATGTCTATGCTCGATGATTTTATGGAAACGAGTGGTGAGCTTACAGTTATTCGAGGAGCTGTGGCCAAAACCGTCTCTCTTTTAGAACAGAAGCATAGAGGAGATAGTGATTTTGATAATCTCAAAGAATTACTAGATTCCATGCATAAAATTTCAAATAATTTACAGGGACAAATTGCCGAGATGAGGAAGGTTCCACTCATTTCAGTCTTTAGACCTTATAAAAGGCTTGTTAGGGATCTCTCAAGAGATTTAGGAAAGGAAGTTACCTTAGAGTTACAGGGCGAAGATCTTTATGTTGATAATATTGTCGCTAGAGTTTGGTCAAATACTATTATTCATCTCCTGCGCAATAGTTTGGACCACGGTATTGAATCACCTCAAGAAAGAAAAAAACATGGAAAGGATGAAACAGCTCTGATTAAAATTAAAGCCTACGAATCCGGCGAAAATTCATGTGTAGAAATCTTCGATAATGGTAGAGGGATTAATAGTAAAATTATTCGCCAAAAAGCTATTGAAAAAGGTCTGTACAATGTCGCGGAAGCGGAAAAACTAAGCGAAGATGAAATCCTCCATCTTATTTTTCATTCAGGCTTCTCGACCGCTGAGGAAGTGACTGATGTTTCAGGAAGAGGTGTTGGCATGGATATGGTCAACAGCTCTGTGAAAAATCTTGGTGGGGAAATTAGCATTCAAACCAAAGTTGGCTACGGAACCTCTTTTCTTCTAAAGGTGCCTATCCCAAAATCTGTTATGATCATCAACGCTCTCCTCGTTTCATCTAAAAAAGAACAGTATTTGATATCAATGGATGAAGTGATTGAGGTTATTCGCACTGGTCATGATCGAGCTCTTACAAAAATTCTTCGCTTTGATAATTCTATTTGTCTTGATCATCATGGAATTCTCTATCCTATCGTGTCTCTTAATCAGCTAGCTGATCCGAGTCATATCATTGAACACAAAAAAGACCTCTCAATAGTTTTGATGAAATCCAAAAAGAGAACTTACGCTCTTGCAGTTGAGGAAATATTTGATTTCGAGGAAGTTGTAATGAGAAAACTTGCTCGTTTTGTGAAATCTTCAAGTCTCTATCATGGAGCTTCATTGATTGGGAATGGCTTGCCATCTTTGATTGTAAGCTCAGAGGGATTGGCCAAGAGATTCCATCTTGAGTTAGAGCAGAACCATTTAAGTATCACAAAACATCAGGAACTCAGAAGCAAACAGCTATTTGAGAGCCGTGAGTATAGCAGCTCTGAATTCTTACTTTTAAACTGTTTTTCAAAGGACATGTATGCCATTCCTTTGGATCAAGTGGTACGTATAGAAAAAACTAAGTTAAGTGATATTCAGTTCACGGGCATTACACCTGTCATTTATTATCGCAATGAGATTACTAAACTGGTTCTACCAGAGTTTACCTATAATCTTAAACGTCTTAACTCCGATTTAGAATCAATGGCTTCCGACATCGAACTAAAGATGGTTATATTCAATCGTCATAATCGCTATCATGCACTTATTGTAAGTGAGGTTCTTGATATTTTTGAGTGTACAGAAGAAATCCACAATCATATTTCTTCCCTGCGTGGTATACTTGGATGCATCTTTGTTGATGGAAACGCAGTCTCGGTGATAGACCTTGATGAGCTTCTTTCTGCAAATAACGAGGCCCACGACATGGAAGAGACTCTCACGAAAGAGGATATCAGACAGGCGGCCTAATTATGAGGGCGATAATGTTTGATTCAGATTTTGTAGAAGAATCGCTAGAGTTTATTGAAGAGTCTGAGACTCTTCTCCTTGGACTAGAAGGGCGCCTAGCAAGCATAAAAGACAAAAATCAACTTAGCACAATCCTTGCCCCGTTTATGCGATGTCTGCATTCGCTGAAAGGGGCTTCTTCGATGTATGGCTTAACGGCGATAGTCGATTATACCCATCACTTAGAGCAACAGGTGATAAAAGAGATTCCTGTTTTAAAAAATGAACATATTGCGATGTACTTGCAAGAACTAGATAAGCTTAGGAATGTTTTTGAATTTCAGGATATGAATTATCTAACGAAAACGGAACCTAGTCCTAAGTTAAGCCCAGCCCCAGAAGTGCCACCCATGCAATCAAAGCATAGTGACGAGATTCAGGCCAAGGAAGAAGTAGTTAAGCTTCCCCCCTCCGCTCCGACCAAAAAAACGACTATTATCAATGAAGAGAAAAAAGTTGAAGTTGAACTTAAACCTAAAATTGCTTTTATTGACGATGAAGAATTCATTCATGAAATTTTTGTTCATGGATGTCGTGATCAAAATTGGGAAATTGACTCTTATGTTGATCCAACCCAGATTAGTAATTTTCAACAGTACGATTTACTCATTGTTGATTATATTATGCCTGGAATCAACGGACTTGAGCTGATCGAGAAGATACGCTTAAAGCATCATAAACTTCCGATCATCCTTTTGAGTGGATTTGTGACGAAGGATCTTTGTTTAAAGGCTTTTCAATTTGAACATGTGATCGTTGTAGAGAAATCGGCTTCACTAGATTTATTAATATTAAACGCTGGACAACAAGTTGAGAAATATCAAGCTTATAAACTTTTAGGTAAAAGCTTGGATTTGATCAAGTATCATTTTGGTGATCTACATGTCTATTTAAAGTCTCAAGGTCTTCAAAGACTTTCAGACTCAATTATAAAAGATATTCAAAATTTAGAGAGAGAGCGAAAAAAACTTAGGATTTAGTTATTCTAACCAAATATGAATTCTAATTTCGTTGTCTTCGTAGAGGAGTAGAGACTGAGGAGTGAGCTTCTCTTTTGCTTTTTTTTGAAGGTTGTTAAGATCAATACCTTTCGCTTGAATTTTTTCGGCGAGATAACTCGGAATTAATTCTGTAATCCATTCAAGAGTTTTCGCTTTAAAAGTTAGGTCAACTTTTTTTTCTTCATTTCTAAAAAGTTGGATTTTAAGATTTTGGGCCAGTTTATCCATCAAATTTGTCCTCGATATGGACTATGGAAAATATCGTTCTCGATAGCTTGCTTAATGGCGATTCTTTCATGCTCAATGGCGCGCTTAATGGCGGCCCTTGCGCCTAAGTGGCGAATGAAATGAGCACTATAAGTTAAGCTTGGGATAAAACCCCTTGGGATTTTATGTTCCCCTTGAGCGCCCGCTTCGAAAAGAGGAATTTTATTTTCGAGACAATAATCAATCCCTTGGTAATAACACATCTCAAAATGTAGCAGGGGATATTTCTGTGCTAACACAGGATCAACTCCCCAGTAGCGACCGTAAAGTGTTCTCCGCGATTTAAGGTACAGAGACATGGCAATGATTTTCTGACTATCTGTCTCTCTCGCTTGGAAAAGGAGAAGATCTTCTGCCTGGGAAGCAAATAAATATTTAAAAAAAGATTCATTTAGATAAGCATGGGAGCCTTTTTTCTCGATCGTATTCAAGTAAAAAGTGGAGAATAATTTTGCCTTTTCTGCTATTTCAGACTGAGGCACCAAAAGAATCTCTAAATTATATGAATGAACTTGCTGTCGTTCTTTTTTGATGGCTTTGGATTTGCGAGATTTAAGAGCGTTTAAAAAATCACTAAATTGTTGATAGCTTTTATTGTGCCAGTGGTATTGAAAACTATGCCTGATTAGAAACTCTGATTTTTGATAAGTTTGGCATTCAGCTTCAGTAATAAAAAGCCCGTGTGAGTTTAATGTCGGGTGTAGAGTTATTTGATAGTCGATAAGCTTCTTTTGTAGTTCCAATTTGAAATCAGAGGAGAGGTCTTTTGATAGCAAAATCTTGGGGCCAGTAACGGGGCTAAAGGGAATACTGCTTGTGAATTTAGGATAGTATTCTAGTCCCGCTGCCTGATAACTCTGTGCCCATTCCCAGTCGAATATATACTCCCCATAACTATGATTTTTAAGGTGGCCATAATAAAGGCCAATCAATTGGTTTTGAAGGTCTCGACAAGCGATGATCTGGGTTAAGAAGCCTTGTTTTTGGCCAATACAGTTTGCTTTTTCAAGGCTTGAAAGAAACTCCCACTTCATGAAGGGAAAATCATGGACCAGTTGATTCCATTCATCAGGAGCAAAATCATGAATTGTAGAAGAAACATCAAACCGCATTCGTCTGACTTGAGCTAGGTGATGAAGGGCGTGTCCAAATAAAACTTAGCACTGATATTCCGATTAAGCTGACAGTGATCTTAATGACCAAATGCACGTTCACATAAATGAGAGTGTAGGCAAAAAGAGGAATAATCATAACTGTCGAGAATATTTTTGCCCTTGGGCGAATGATTCCATATTGCTCCCACTGCTGTATCAGTGGTCCTAGGAGGGGGCTGTTTAATAACCACGCATGAAGCCTTGGTGAGCTTTTAGAAAAAAGATACGCCGAAAGAATTGCAAAAGGGGTCGTTGGGAGAATCGGCAAAAAAGCTCCAAGGAAACCTAGGCCTAGTGAGATGAAAGCGATTGTGAGATAGAGAATTCTTCGGCCCTCTTTCATTCATGGTCCTCTTTGCAAAAGCAGCGTCATTCGCCAAGGTGCGGGATGACCTTCAACAGTCAAACTTGAATCCGACGGATCTAAAAAATCGATCAAAGATTCAGCTTCAGGGTGACACCAGTCTGTTGCTCTTTGCTCTTCTGTCGTCAGCGGGACACTGTGAAGGACTTTGACGCTAGAGAATTTTGATCGTTTGGCCCAATTTTGTAAACAAGACAGTGTTGGGACAAACCACACATTTCTCATCTTGGCGTAGCGGTCTGGTGGGAAGAGGGCGACACTCTCGTCTCCTGGTATCCCAATAGTTTCAAGAATGCAGTGACCATTAGGCAGCAATGCTTCTCTGATGTGGGCTAACTGCTCTAGCGGATGCTGATGATGGTAGATGATGCCCATAGAGAAAATGATATCGAATGCTTGGTGAAAATGTTTGAGATGTTCAACACCTAAGAGTTCATAGAATAATTTGGGAGACTGGAGATAAGATTGCAACCACTGAAATTGCGCCATCGTTCGCACAACCGGATCAATACCTAAAACAAAACTTGGATTCTCCGCCAACATTCGAAACATGAAATAGCCATTATTGCAGCCAATATCGAGAATTCGTTTATTTTTGAGCGGAGGTAGTTCTTCTTTTAGCCGATTCCATTTAAAGTCCGATCGCCATTCTCCATCGATATCTAGACCAAAGACAGAAAAGGGGCCTTTTTTCCAAGGGATTAATTTTTTTGCAGACTCTTCTAAAAGCTCAAACTCCTTAGGAGTGATTTCGTCTTTACGGCCAATGCCGACGAAATCTTGATCAAGAGAAATATTTTTCGCTTGAAACTTGGGGGCGGAGTCGAGGGCTTCACGATATTGAGTTTCTTGCTTTCTCTCAAGCCAAGTGGATCTCTCTTGTAAGATCGGAGCAATCGCTTCAAGGTCTAATTGTTTTGAAGAGAAGAGTTCTCTCATGCTCTCTTTCCAATATAAACAGCAAAGTTGTACCAGCGAAAAAGCATCTCTACATGGTCAAATCCTCCCGCCTTGAGTTGTTTGATTTGTGTCTCAGGGGTGAGCGGGATCAGGACATTTTCCAAAGCCTCTCTTTTTTGAGAAATTTCAAGCTCTGAGTAGCCCATTCTTTTTTTGAAATCATAATAAAGCGTTGTGGTGAGATCTTGAATCTCATCGTCAGCACTACAAATTTTTTCGGCCAGCAAAAAAATGCCACCAGGAATAAGGGAATCGAAGATTTTTTTGATCAGACCGTCTCGACTCGTTGGAGATAAAAATTGCAGTGTATAATTCATGAGAACGAGACCTGCAGGTTCACGGAAGGCGAATTGTTCAAGATCTTCTGTTAATAGGTCCCAGTTTTTTAGGCCATGATCATTGAATTTTTTTTCTGAGGCACGAATCATCGCTTCGGAGTTATCAATTCCATAAATACGCCCGCGCTGAAAGCCCTTTTTCTGCAAATGCTGATCGAGCAAAACCATGGTGGTGCCTGTTGAGCAACCTAAGTCGTAAATGGCCGTTTGCTCGGCGAGGCAGCGGTCTGCCATATCGAGTAAGACACCGTGAATCTCGTGGTAGAACGGGACGCTGCGAGAAACCATATCATCAAAGACGTTCGCGACTTCCTCATCGAATTGAAAGGCTTTGATTTCGGCCCGGGGTTTCTTGAAAACAGTATCTATTGTCATAGCGTCGACCCTTTCTCTTTCTCAGTTTTTCTGCTTTGCTTATACTACTTTTGGCCCGAGATTTTCTAGTCGCGATGGAGTATGTCATGGAAGGAACTGATAATAAATTTTTCATTACATTTTTCTCGGAAATTCAGTCTCTGAATCTTCACGATTTGAGTGGGTCTTTGCATGTCGTGCAGTTCTGCATTGAGGAATACCAAGATTTAGAAACGCCCGAGCAAAAACGGAATTATTTTGAACGGATTAAGAACGGAACTGATGAATTAGCAAAGCAAATTGTCTTGATGCGACATTGGCAAGGTGCCCTCACGCAAATGGCCAGTAGCGGCAACACACAAGATCTTTGGCCCGTCTTACAAGCTTCATCTCAGATGTTTGCTAAGAAAACAGACAAAATTCCCCAGTTATTTGGCCCTGTAGAGCCAGTTTCGCTTGGACAAATAGAGGGTGGACTTGAGTTCATCCTGCCATGTCTCTTCGCTGTGAAAATGCTCCTAGGTGAAATGGGTTGCCACTTAGAGGGAGAATTCGAATTTAATCGCTCGTTGCAGTGGAAATTTTTTGTGAAATTGGAGGAGAATTGGGAAGAATTCTTCGATCGTCAAAGCACTGAAATTTGGCCCAGTGTCTCGATGAAAGAAATGAAGGAAAAAAGCTTCGCCATTTTAAAGAATGTTTATCTTGGCAAGAGTGATTCTTGTCATCTAGAATATGTAGAACTTCCAGCCCCAACCCTCATCCTCCAATTTAAAAAAAAGAGGTAAATTAGATGGTCGTTACACCAGTTCAAAATAAAGCCTTGTGGGTTCTCGAGGACGATAGAGGCTGTCAGTTTGTTTACGAACAGACTCTTGATCATCGTTATCAAACGCGCTATTTCCGCTCGCTTCAGGATTTTATTCAAGCATTGAAGGCCGACGGACCAAAGCCTGCTTTAATCATTGCTGACTTAATGTTGAGTGATGGGAACTTTCTTGAATTTTTGACCAATAGTGAAAGTGATATCTTGGTAATCCCTTTTATCATCGTTTCTTCAGTTGATGATATCGATGCTCTTCGCTTTTGTTTCAAGGAAGGGGCCCTCGATTATTTGACTAAGCCTTTCAAAAAAACGAATTGCTTGTCAAGATCGAGAATGTGCTTATAGGGCAGCGTAAATTTCCTGATGTTTACACTCACGAATCAGTGATCGTTGACGGGGTAGAGATTGAAGGGTTAACGACAAAGCAGACCCAATTAGTGGGGCTTTTCCTAAAAGAAGACAACCGCACTGTGACTCGTCAATCAATCCTCGAAAACGTTTGGGGAAAAACTAATGTCCATCCCAAGACGGTTGATGTTCATTTGTATAATTTACGACGCAAGCTCCATGGCTATGGGCTGATGATTCGCTCTGATGGCGGTGGGCGTTGGTCGCTTCTTTCTGACCGTATAAAGCCTAACGACGCCTAAAATACGGCTTGTCTGACTGGCAAGCTTGCTATTTTTGCACTATACTAACGCCAGCTATTCCATTCCATTCGATTTAACTGAACCCCTGAGGAGACTTTCATGAGTAAAGTGAAAAAGACGCTAAATGTAAACGGTAAGTCCTATGCTTACTATAGTTTGAACGAAGCCAAAAAACTTGGCCTCTCTCAAATTGATCAACTACCAAAAAGTTTAAAAATCCTCCTCGAAAATTTACTTCGATTTGAAAATGGAACCACGGTTGTTTGGGATGATGTGAAGGCCATCAACGATTGGACTCAAACTCGTTCCTCACAAAGAGAAATCGCTTATCACCCAGCTAGAGTAGTGATGCAAGACTTCACCGGCGTTCCTGCGGTGGTTGATCTCGCTGCCATGAGAGAAGCCATGACAGAACTCGGCGGTGACCCAGATAAAATCAATCCACTCACGCCAGTTGATCTCGTGATCGATCACTCAGTGATGGTAGAGCATTTCGGCAATAAAGAAGCTTTTGAGAAAAACGTCGAAATTGAATACGAAAGAAATCTCGAGCGCTATAAATTCCTAAAATGGGGACAAAAAGCTTTCCGCAATTTCCGCGTTGTTCCTCCAGGAACTGGGATTATTCACCAAGTAAACTTGGAATATCTCGCTGATGTTGTGTGGACCGCTCAAAACGATCAAAAAGAAACTGTTGCTTACCCAGACACTTGTGTTGGGACAGACTCGCACACCACAATGATCAACGGCCTGGCCGTTCTCGGTTGGGGTGTTGGTGGGATTGAAGCTGAAGCCGCCATGCTCGGTCAGCCAGTCACAATGTTGATTCCAGAAGTTGTTGGTTTTAAAATGACTGGTCGTTTGCGCGAAGGTGTAACGGCAACGGACCTTGTTTTAACTGTTGTGCAACTTCTTCGTAAGCATGGAGTGGTTGAAAAATTCGTTGAATTCTACGGCCCTGGTATGAGTGATCTCTCCCTTGCTGACCGTGCCACTCTCGCCAATATGGCCCCTGAGTACGGCGCCTCTTGCGGCTTTTTCCCAATCGATGAAAAAACTCTTGAGTACCTTCGCTTCTCAGGCCGCGACGAAGAAAAAGTCGCCCTCGTTGAAGCTTACGCAAAAGAGCAAGGTCTTTGGAGCACAAAAGGTGAGCCCGATCCAGTCTTTACTTCAGTCCTTGAACTCAATCTTGATGAAGTTGAGCCGTGTATTTCAGGACCAAAACGCCCACAAGATAAAATTCTTTTGAAAGAAGCGGGAGCGGCTTTCAGTCGCGATCTTCAATCAGCTTTTAAATATCCTGCTGACGCCCTTACAAAAGAGTACCCAGTTAAAGGGGAAAAATTCACATTGAAAAATGGTCATGTCGTCATGGCCGCTATCACTTCATGCACGAATACTTCTAACCCGTCAGTCTTAATTGCAGCGGGCTTAGTGGCAAAGAAAGCGAGCGCCCTTGGATTAAAAGTTCAGCCGTGGGTGAAAACATCTCTTGCTCCAGGTTCACAAGTGGTCACTGATTATCTTGTGGAATCAGGTCTGCAAGAACATCTCGATAACCTAGGCTTTAACCTCGTCGGTTATGGCTGTACAACTTGTATTGGAAACTCAGGTCCTTTAGCTCCAGCGATTTCCCAAGCGATCAACGAAAATGACCTGCTTGCGACATCGGTTCTTTCTGGAAATAGAAACTTTGAAGGGAGAATCTCACCTGATATCAAGGCCAACTACCTCGCGTCTCCACCGCTTGTTGTGGCTTACGCTCTAGCTGGCACAATGAATATTGATCTCACAAGAGATTCCCTTGGAAAATCTAGTGATGGAAAAGATGTTTTCTTAAAAGATATCTGGCCTTCAAACAAAGAAATTCAAGACACGATTTTGAAGCATCTCTCAAGTGGAATGTATAAGCGTCGCTATGCCAATGTTTTTGACGGTGATGCCCATTGGGCGAAAGTCCAAGCTCCTACAGGCAAGAAGTATGAGTGGGATCCGAAATCAACTTATATTAGAAAGCCAACTTTCTTTGATAAAATCAAAGAAGGCGCAGTGGAAAACTTCTCTGTGAAGCAAGCCTATATTCTTGCTGTCCTCGGCGACTCGGTCACCACTGACCATATTTCTCCGGCCGGTAATATTGCGAAAAAATCTCCTGCTGGAACATACCTCACAGATCACGGCGTGAGTCCAGAGGATTTCAACTCGTACGGTTCAAGAAGAGGAAATCACGAAGTGATGGTGAGAGGAACTTTTGCCAATATTCGTATTAAAAATGAGATGGTTCCAGGTGTTGAAGGGGGGATGACAGAGCATCTTCCAACGAAAAAGCAAATGCCGATTTACGATGCAGCTAAAATTTATGCTGAAACCAAGAGTCCACTCGTCGTTTTCGCAGGTAAAGAATACGGCTCTGGTTCCTCGAGAGATTGGGCGGCAAAGGGTGCAAATCTTTTAGGCATCCAAGCGGTTGTGGTCGAGAGCTTTGAGCGTATTCACCGATCCAACCTTGTTGGAATGGGCGTGATGCCATTGCAATTTATGAATGGTGAAACTAGGGCCACATTAAAGATCACTGGAAAAGAGCGAATTGATCTTGTTCCGGTTGGACCATTAAAGCCACAAATGGAAGTTGAACTTCATTTGCACCGCGAAGATGGTACTGTGACGAGAACATTGCTCAAGTCTCGAATTGATACACTTGATGAACTTCATTATTTTAAAAATGGTGGAATTCTTCAGTATGTTTTAAGAAATCTATAATTGAGAATGCCTTGGAGAGTGAGAAAGATCGCTCTCCAGGGTTTTTAATTGGGTCATCATCAGATAAGAATTGCTCATCATCTCTTTGGCTTGATCGAGCTGACTTTCAAGACAACCTCTTTTTGCAACAAAGAAATCACCTTCAAATGTAATAGTTGAGAATCCTTGAAAGAGATCAAAATGATTGAGGGATTTATCTTCATAATGATCGACAACTTCACTATAAAGATTTTTCAAACGTTCTAAGCCGATTTCACAGACTGTCTTTTCACTGGTCTCAAGACTCTTGGCCTGTAAACCCCGGTGGGTTGAATCGAGTTCACTGAGTTTTGCCGCAAAGAAATCTCTTTTAGATTGGAGGCGGTCTTCATTTCTGCAATTATTATTTTTAAAAGAGTTTTCTAAAGCCCTCTTGTTCTCACCAAAACTTAAAGCTATTTCTTGAAAAAGATGCACGAACCCATCGGCTAAATACGTTTTTTCAAGCTCAAGTTTATGCTCTAAATCCACCAGCAATTGTGCCTCTTTTGCCAATAATTCATGACAAACCGAAACACTCGAGTAGGCATTTGTGGAAAAAATCAGGAAATAGATGAATAGGTAAATCTTAGACATATTCTTCTCTTTGCAAACGAGCGACCAGTCTATACTTTATTGTTTCAGGGCTTTAGGGCCTATCCCTCGATCAATACTGACAAGTTTATAGACAGTCGCAGAATAATTATCAAATACCCGATTTCTTGAGTGTTTTACTCCTGACAAGCTTTTTACAATGAGCTGATATTTCACTCTTTTACCTTTCCGATATGGAGCTTAGAATAAAAGCTGGTAAAGAAGACTGGAGTTATAATGAAGAATTTTGGATTACTATTTGTATTTTTGACCCCCTTTCTTATGGCGTTCCAATGCCACTCAAGTGACAAAGGATCGCAGACTACCGCCCAACAGAATCAAGAAAAGATGGTTGGGAATATTGTTAAAAATGCTCTCGAGCAATACCATTTTAAAAATTTGAAAATCGACAAAGATCTTTCTGTTAAAGCCTTTGATCAATATCTAAAAAGAATTGATTTTGGAAAACAATTTCTGACAGCTCCAGAAGTTGCAAAACTAAAAAAATATGAAAATAAGATGCATGAACAAATGGTCAATGGCGATCATAAGTTGATTGAAGAGTCGATGACTCTCGTGAATAACAGATTGAAAAACCTCGATAAACTTCGAGAAGATATCTTTAAAAAACAGTTTAATTTCAATACAGAAGAAACTCTTGAAACTGACCCCGATAAAAGAGCATATTTAAAAAATGACAAGGAACTAAACGAACACTGGCGCAAGGTTTTTAAGCAAGCCACTATTAACCGTTATCTTTCTCTTAAAGACATAGAAACGAAACGCCTTGAGGCCCTTGCTAAAGAGGCCGCTGAAGCCAAAGAAGAGGGGAAGTCTAAAGAAGAAAAAGTTCTTACTGCAAATGAGAAAGCACAAGCTGCAGCTAAAAAAGAAGAGAAGCCATTAACTGATGCTGAGCTGATTGCTCAAGCCCATGAAAAATCCTCAGAGCAGTATAAGAAGCTTTTTGAGAGACTCCAAGATGATGGCCGTGATGAGTATCTTGAAAAATTTTTCAATGCCATCGCTAATATTTTTGATCCACATACCACCTATCTTCCACCACAAAAGAAAGAAGATTTTGATATCGATATCTCTGGAAGCCTTGAAGGCATCGGTGCAGTTCTGCAAGAAGACGGGGATTTCATTAAAGTAGTGACCATCGTTCCTGGTGGAGCCGCGTGGAGACAAAAAGAGCTAGAGGTAGATGATGTAATTTTGGGCGTGAGCGAAAACGATGGTGAGAGTGTCGATCTGGTTGGGATGAAAGTTAACGATGCTGTTCGCTATATTCGTGGAAAAAAGGGAACTATTGTAAAGCTTTCAATTCGAAAAGTTGATGGTTCTCGAAAAATTATTCCCATTGAAAGAGATGTCGTACAAATTGGAGCGACTTACGCGAAGTCTTCTGTGATTCAACACAATAAGCTTCCTTGGAAAGTTGGCTATATTCATGTTCCTAAATTTTATCGCGACTTTGAAAACAACGCTCGCAATTGTACGGAAGATGTAAAAACGGAATTGAAAAGGCTTAAAAAAGAAAAAGTCGATGCTGTGGTTTTAGATCTTCGAAATAATGGTGGTGGTGCGCTTGAAGATGCAAGAACGATGTCTGGCCTGTTTATTAAAGGTGGCCCAATTGTTCAGATTCAAGATGGCAATGGAAGACAAGATATCTTAAGAGATAATGACAAAGTCGTAGAATACGATGGTCCACTGATTGTGATGGTGAATCGTTTTAGTGCTTCAGCATCTGAGATTTTAGCAGGGGCCCTTCAGGATTACGGAAGAGCGATTATTGTCGGAGGAGAGCAGACTCACGGTAAAGGGACGGTTCAAGCCGTACTCAATTTAAATCAAGGACCGCTTGCAAGTTTGTTTGGCAATCAAATGGGCGCGCTTAAAGTCACGATTCAAAAATTTTATCGAGTTAATGGTGCATCTACTCAGTATAAAGGTGTCGTTCCAGATATTATTTTACCGGACCCAATGGGATTTGTAGAAAATCGTGAACAGGATTTGGAGTACTCAATAGGCTGGGATGAGATCGCCCCACTTAAGTATGAGCCATGGACTGATTTCTCTTATGATTTAGATTTACTTCGATCGAGAAGCCAACAACGTGTAGGTCAAGATAGTAGAATGCAAAAAGTGAAGAGCTATGTGAACTACTTAACAGAAAGAAGAAAGGACACGGTTGTTGCCCTTAATGTTGATAAGCTCAAGAAACAAGATGAAGAAAACGAAAAACGAAATAAAGAGCTGAAGCTTGATGATATGAATATGGATATTCAGGTTTCCAATTATGAAGCTTCAATAAAGGCCCATGAAACAATTAATAAGAACGACGAAGCAAAATGGGCCGAGGACTTCAAAAAACGAAATGAAGAGTGGTTAGAAACCATTCGTAAAGATGCGGCTCTAGAAGAAACGCTCTATATTCTAGATGATGTCCTCAAAGCTAGAGCAGGTAAGCAACTGAGTATGGTGCCCCAAGTATGATAGATAATCAGGAAATGGATGAAATTCTCTCCATTTTAGAAGAGCTTGAAGACGAAGCGCATGCCGCTAAACTTTTGGCAGAGTTCAATAAAAAGTCAGCGGCTTTGGGAAAGCTCATTTTGAATCTAGATCCTAGCCTTAATCACGAGAAATGGAAGTCTTTATGTGACCAAGAAAGAGCAGGATTAGAGGATGTCGTTCGACGAATAAGAAGTTTAGGATGATCTTCTAAGAGGTATTTTTTGAATGATGAGGATAAGTCACTAAAATTTGAGATTGATAAGACTCTTATTGATAAGAGTCTTAATAAGAAAAAACCTAAAAAATCTGGCATTTCTGGCCAGACAGTCATTTTAAAACCAGCTCCTGGAAAAGTTCCTCCTGCCGCTAGGCTTGGTCTGGATACTGGGAAAATGCCTGAAAGAAAAAGTCGTCGGCAAATGGCCGAAGAGGAAAAAAAGCGTGCTGGCATTAAGCCAAAGGTGGATCTTCCAAAAGTCGTTTCTCCATTCAGGCGATTGCTTGCGGTCATTTTCGACTTAGTCTTCTTTTTAGGATTTATTTTTCTCTTCAGTAGCTATTTTCAGAATCATTTTATAGAAGCGTCATTTATTGTGAATGAATTATCCCCAGAATTATTATGGGAATACGCCGACGTTGTTTATTTTGGTTTAATGATTATTCCTGCTTATGTCCTTACCTCGATTCTTCCTCAGTTCTTATCGGGGGCGAGCATTGGGAAGTGGTTAGTTGGACTTAAGATCTATGATCAATCAATGGCGAAAGCAGGCTTTATGCAACTCATGATGCGAGAGCTATTGAGACCGATTTGTGTCGCCACAATTATTGGTCCTCTGATTGGGTTTTGGAGACCCTATCGCATGTTGCACGATCGTATAACGGGCACCACGATAAAAAAATTATAATTTCTATTCTACAAGTAGATTCTGCAAGAAGTCTGACTCAGAGGAAACAGCAGAGAGCGCAGTTTCTTTCGTAATAAGACCTTCGTTGTAGAGCTCCATGATATGCTGATCGAAGGTTTGACTTCCAACGCCTGATTTATTTTTTCCTTGAGCAATAATCGTTGGGATACGACTCGTCGGCTCTTCTCCTGAAATACATTCTTTGATCCCAGGATTAGTGATCATAATCTCTTGAGCAATCACCACTGACTTTTGAGTAGATCTGAGCATCCGTTGGCTGATCGTTGCATAAAGATTATCCGCAAGTCTCTTTCGAACATAATCTTGCTCTTCCTTCGGAAACATGGAAATGATTCTACCGATAGTATTAAGCGCGTTGGTGGTGTGGACCGTCGACAAGACCAAATGGCCTGTTTCAGCCGCCTTTAAAGCGATCGCGATTGTTTCTGGGTCTCTCATCTCTCCAATCAAGATAATATCGGGATCCTGTCTTAGTGCAGCTCTCAGGCCTAAGCTAAAACCTTCAGTATCACTTCCGATTTCTCTTTGTGAGATTCGAGATTTTTTCTGTGGATGAATATACTCGATGGGGTCTTCGATGGTCACGATATGACTGGCGCGAACTTCATTGATATGATTAATCATAGCTGCGAGGGTAGTCGATTTTCCAGAGCCTGTGGCCCCTGTCACAAGAATGAGTCCTCGGTGGGTCTCTGAAATTTTCTTTATAACGGGCTTTAAGCCTAGTTGATCAATCGTTGGAATTTGATTGAGAACAATTCTCAAAATGATTCCAATCTTTCCGTTATAGCGATAAAAATTATATCTAAGCCGACAAAGCTCTGGAATATCATGCCCGCCATCTTGCTCTTGTATTTGATCTAAGCGAGCGGAGAGTGCAGCATTTTTAAAAAGGATTTGACTGATATCTTTGAGATCTTCGATGGAAAAACTTTTTGTCTGGACTGGAATCATTTCACCACGAATTCGTAAGCATGGTGTTTCATCAGTCCGCAAATGGATATCACTTGCTCTGTTATCCATTGCGACTTTTACTAAACTGATGAGATTTTTTTCTGAAAACGCCATACTTTACTCTTTTGATCCGTTGTGTACATCAACCTATGCTTAAACTATAATAGGCTTTAGTTGCCAATGGAAGGGGAGCCGTAATCCTTATGAAGATTCTGATCATTCGATTTTCAAGTTTTGGGGATATTGTTCAGGCGATGGGTGTGCTGGGACCCATTATGTCTTCCCATTCGGGGACTCAGATAGACTGGGTGTGTCGACAAGATATGCGCTCCTTTCTCGAAGGGCAGCCTCATATTTCAAAACTCTGGATATTTGATCGCAAGCTAGGACTAAAAGGTCTTTGGTCACTAAGCGGAGAACTCTTTAGCGAAAACTACACTCATCTTTATGATGCTCACTCAAGCCTTCGAAGTTTATGGTTAAGAATTTTTTTATGGCTCCGTGGCTTCAGAGGTGAAGTGATCATTCGCTCAAAAGAGCGGTGGCGTCGTTTTCTTTTGTTTAAATTGCGAAGAAATACTTTTGAAAATCCCTACAAAGGTGTGAACTCTTATCTCGCTCCTTTGATTAAGTGGAATATAAAAGGAGAAGCAACTCACTTAAAATTTCAGGGACAAATTCAAATTGATCGTCTTGATGAAAAAATTTGTCTGGTCCCTTCTGCTGCGTGGGAAATGAAGCGCTGGCCGCTGCAGTCTTGGAAAGAATTAATTACTCTTCTTCCCAATGAAAAATTTGTTGTACTCGGTGGACCGGAAGACCAGTTCTGCGAAGAGCTCGCTGCTGTCGCTCCTGAGCGAGTAGAGAATTTCGCTGGGAAGCTCAACCTAAAAGAAAGTTCCTTAGCTGTGCAGGCTGCGAAACTTTGTATTTCAGCCGATACGGGTCTTTTACATATTGCAGATCATACCGGCACTCCAGCGATTGCCTTAATTGGGCCCACGGCTTTTGGGTTTCCTTATTTTAGTCAAACCCGAGTTATGGAAATTGAATTGCCTTGCAGACCTTGCACCAAAGATGGGCGAGGTCATTGCTCTCAAGCAGTCTATAAGCGCTGTTTGGTAGAAATCACTCCTGTGGCCGTCGCTCAAAAAGCGCGAGAGATTCTGACGAACTCCAATTCTTAGGCCAAAACCTTGCGCATCTGCCACATCAGCTTTGAAATATAGGGTCTTCGATTTTCCCCTGTTGTGATCATCAATAGCTTAGTGATTTTTAAATTTTCAGGATCTGAATAGAGCAGGATCAGCATCTCTTGAATGAAATTGGTACTCAAAGTGATATAATTGTCAGTCCCGACTCCAAGGCGAACCCCTTTTTTCTCCCACCAAGAAAAGGGATGATCTTTGTAATAGGGAAGAAAGCCTGTGAGCTTAAGATTTGAAGACGGAAGTGAGATGAGAGAAACTTGTTTGTTAATCATTCGATTGAGTACATCATGTTGATAGTGTTCAATTTCTCGGGCGGTATGGAATTTCGTTTTTAAAAAACTGATTTTCTCTTCTTCATTTAAGACAATTCCTCTTAGCAATTTATCCTTAACATCCAAGTCATGCCAATCCATATCATCAATCTCGGCATATTCGATCGAGTTGACGGCAATAGGTTTGCCCTCTTGATTTCTTTCGATGACTTTTTGAAAGAGTCGATGAAAATAGAAGTTGGGATTAATTCCAAGACTGAGACCATGTTCCAATGTGTCTAAATGCCAAATATTCATCGCATTATCAACGGACTGGATTCCCTTGCGCAGGTTTTTCCAAGTTTCGCCGTGGTGACTGCGAATTTTAAAACCATAATACTGAAGCTTGCGTAGACCAGCTCTAAGTTCTGTGAAGTGCGCCTTTCGATAAAGCTCCTTTTCATCACCGACAGTATCAACTTCGTTTAGATGAGCATTGAGGAAAGGGTATTTCTCTATAAGAAGAAGGATTTTATCAACTTGATCTTCAAAATGTTCTTTCTTTGAGTTGAACTGAACAGTGTCGAAAAACTTCAATTCCTTTCTAAAACTTGGAGAGAGAATAAATTTGAACTCAGGTAATTCTTTTTGGAAACGTTTGAAGCCGTCATAGAGACCTAGAACCACATCTTCTTCTGTCACTTCCTCTAGGCCAGGGATTTGTTCTGATTCAATGCCTGAAACTCGTGAGAGTGTGAATTTAAGCCTGATCAAGCCTACGTTATATTTTGTATAGAGCTCTTTTGCCATATGATAAGCAGCTTCTTCATGGATTTCTCTTGTTGTAAGCACAAGCTTTGCTAGATAGAGAATGCGTAAATAGGTTCCAAATTGTTCACCCTCTTTAAGCCTGATGAGTCGATCTACATCGGCTACAGATGTAATTGGAATTGAGCCTTCTCCATAAATTCCAACAATTTTCTCTTCATAAAGTTTTTTATGAGGGCCTTCGAGTAGTTTCTTCAAATGAGGATAAATGAACTCCGCTGAGAGAGAGCCTGTAAGATGAATATGTTCTTCATTATAGGTGATCGGAAAATTTTTGAAGAAATTAAAAAAACCAGCGCTAATAGGGTGATTGAGAATCGTATCCATATCAACTTCATCAATTTGAAAACCATGAATAAGAGATTTAAATTCGTGGATCAATTTAAGAAGGCTTGCTTGCCCACTTGATTCGTAGGAATACGCCAATAAATCCAAGGTATCATAGAGAGAGATCCCGTTGGTTTCGCTGATCATATGAATCAGACTGCGATTAATCTCTTGCAAGATTTCAGGGCTTTTTTTAGGCATAACTACTCCTCGTATGTCATCTTATCGGTGAGTTAAGAGGGATGCTACTTGCTTTTTTCTGAGAGGAGAAAAATCTTCCTAGCTTCGATGCCATTCTTTTAAGGCCTGCTGCAGCCGAAGCTTGAGAGAAACTGAAGAATCGCCTTCTGTTGCACCTAATTGGGTTTTAAGTTCAGACAGAAGAGTTAAAAAAACCTCTTCTTCTTGAAGTTTCTCTGGAGATTCCCTGAGATCTTTTGGAAGATGATGGATTTCTAAACTCTGAAGGTTGAGAATAAGATCTCTGAGGGAATTAGTTTCAAGAAAGGATAGGCGCTCTTTAACATCATTTAGTGCAGGTCCTGCGCCCCACTGCACTTCACTCAGTACTAGTCGGATAAGCTCAGAGCGAGATCTTCTTAAATAAAAAGCTATCAGCTCAGCATTTTCGTTTTGGTGACCCATTTCGAATTTATGAACTTTCTGTTGAACAAGACGATCTAGGTCAAATTTTTCCTCATCAACCTTTCCCATAACTTTTTCTTTAAAAGTACTCGATAGGGATGGAATGACAAATCCCAACGCTATAAGAATAAAAATGCCCCAGATCAGTGTACTTTCCATTAATAAGTCACCTTTACTGCTTAGGATTGCTCTATGATGAAATGGTCTTTAGAAGACATCCACCTTCCTCTTAAGTTTAATTGGAAGATTGCCAGAAATGAAACTCTATTTAAGACTAATCTTTTAGTCAGGCTTAAGGTTGATGAGTTGGAAGGTCTAGGCGAAGTGGCCTTCAATATTCGTTATGGCGAGGACTCAGAAAAGTTAAAGCATGAGTTTGAGCATTTCAGCCACGATTTCCCGCAGGATATTGAAAGTGTTGAAGAAGTGATGGAGTTTTGCGCTCAAAAGGAGCTGTCTTCATCTTTGAGATTTGGGATTGAGTCTGCATTCGTCCATTATCTTGCGGTTGCTTCTGGTAAATCGGTGCATGAGCTCCTTGGTATGCCGTCTGTGACTTCACTTAAAACATCTTTTAGTTTACCCATTATGCCGATTGGTGAGCTTGATGAGTTTATTAAAAAGCATGGACTGGAGCGTTTTCAAAGTTTGAAACTGAAAGTGAATCATGAAAATGCCATCGAATCATTCAATCAATTAGCAAAAAATTATAAAGGCAAAATCCGAGTTGATGCCAATGAAAGTTGGTCAGACCCAGATCAAGTTTTGCACTTCTTAGAAAAAATTAAAAAACTAGATTCTTTAGAGTTTTTAGAACAGCCGTTAAAAGCCGATCTACACGATGAATCTCTCGATCTTAAAAAATATTCACCTGTGATGATCTTCGCTGATGAATCACTGACTACTCAAAACATTACAGAGTATTACTCAGATCGCTTTCATGGGGTCAATATCAAGCTGATGAAGTCAGGGAGTTATCTAAAAGCGATTAGACAACTTCGAGAAGCGAGAAAGCTTGGTCTTAAAACGATGATTGGCTGTATGATTGAAACGACTCTCGGTATTTCTTCAGCTATGAATATCGCTTATGGCGCCGACTATTTAGATCTTGATGGTTGCCTTCTGATTGAAAAAGATCCTTTTAATTTTATTCTAGAAGAAAAGGGGAGATTATTTAGAGCTGATCTTCATTAAAAGAAGAGTCTAAGTTCTAAATCAAACCGAGTCAGTTCTGGAGTATTTGTTCCTGAAAGGGTTCTTAAAACTGTAAAATTTAAATTAAATGGCATTGGGAATTTATTGTTTTTAAAGGCCTCAACTGACGTGAGATTGACCCCAGCAATCGCTCGGTGCTCACTTAACTCTGAATCTTGTCCCAAAAAATCATTGGCCGCTAAAAAACTTGATTCGTACCGCGACTCTTGCTGTTTCATATAGTCATAGCCAAGAATCAGATTTGTCCAAAGACTTGTATGGTATTTTCCTTGCACGCGAAGTTCGTATTGATTGCCCAATTTTTCTCGAAAAATTCCTTTTTCTGAGCTGAGTGGAATCGATGGAGAGTCAGGAATTCTAAGAGTTTTATCCGAAGCTATTTGATAGGTGTAACGAATGATAGTATCGAGTTCAAATTTTCGATCAAGCATCAAGACGCCGCCGCCGAATTCTAAGAAGACATCCGTTTGTCCATCTCCAAACCCAAAATCTTGAAGGGTATCGGGATCATCAATTCTACCGGTTGGTAGATTGACTCCAAAGCTTGTCGCTAGACCACCTTCACTCCAATTTGTCAGACGATAAAGCATGGCGAGAGTTAGATCTCCCATGCCCTGGCCATTCCAATTTCCAATCGGTTTATAACCATACTGATTAACTAAAACAGATTGCAGGAGTGGACCCGAAGCATCTGGAAGTTGTCTTGTGAGTTGTTCCATTAGGAGTGCGGAATCAGATTTATTACTGGCCGCTGCTAAAAGATCGGCCACTTCATTATAGTTGTGCCCTTCAGTGCGAGTGACGTTCATATCGACACGAGCTTTATAGATGGGAAGGCTTGCAAACGCCGTCAACCTATCACTTAAACCCCAAGCAAATCCTACTCCGTGAACGAGAACATCTGCTTTGGCCTCAATTTCATAGCGGCCTAAATTAAGTGCACTATAGGCCTCGGGAGAGAGGGCCTTTAACTCTTCAAGATAAAGATCAACGCCTTGAATATCTTTGATGTCTTCGCTCTTTAAAGATTGTCTGAAACCGAGTTCTTGTTTTTGTCCCGTTTCATTGAACTGCGCTGTCACGCTCGCCGCTTGAACTCTTCTATAGGCCAGTAAACGCACACCTTTTGGCAAAGTTTCGTAATACGCTGCCTGAAGGGCATCGATCGATAGGCCGAGAATGAGGAGCAGGAGGAATGAGAATTTCATAAGCCGATTCTAATGGAATCGAGGGTGCGCTGCATTATAAATAAGATATCTAGGGAATTTCTACAGAGAGACGTATTTTCTGGGGTTTATAGTCTGTAATTTTCTCTCTGGGGGCTAGTCTTTATTTTGCACTGAGCTATGATCCGCCCCTATGAAAATCTTTAAGCCTGGCCTTTATTTGGCCCCATTCCTTTTTGGACTTCTCGCTTGTGCTCCAAAAGAGTCAATTGAACCCAGTTTCGAGATCCTTAAGGATTCAAAACAGTCTTTTCATTTTCAGTACCAACGTAGTGATGAAATTCTATCACCGACATTAGAATTCGAAAATCTAAGCCCGATTGGGGGAATCATTCGAAATCTAGCTAATGCGATTGCAGATATTCTTTTAGAAGAGGAAGATGAATTGGTTCCTGTTGAACCCATCACTTATTATCTTCCTTCAAATTTTCAAGATTTTGATCTTAAAAAGATAAATTCTGTCAAAATGCAGAGAGTTTTTATCCGCCTTAAAAATCAAGATGGTCCAACAGCTGGTTCTTTGGGTTTTATTAAAAAAGCTGAAATTTTTATGAAAGCTGGATTTGAAACTCAAGCACCTCCCGTAATAGATATTCTTGATCAAACTTTTGAGAGCGATTTCTATGATAATCAAAGACTAGATCAAGACGTGATTCTCGGGAATAAGGTTCCTGACGATGCAAAACTCGTTCTTTCTTATGAAAGAGGCTTAGATAAGCTCGCTTGTAATAATCGATGTCTTGATATGAAGATCAGTCCGATAGATTTTAAAAGCCTAATCACTAAAGGGTATACTAGTTATTCTATTTACTTTCGTTTTGTGATCGATGCCATTCCGAGAGAGTCGCTTGAGCTAGAATCAGTTATTGATATTCGAATCGAAGCTGATCTCCTAAAATAAAAAGTCTTTTCAGATAAGTTCTGTCGGTTAAGCGCATTCTTGCCCTGTTTAAATCGTCAAATCTAGCAATTATGATAAAGTATATCTTTATCGAACTTCTGTGCTGGAGTCTGCATGCTATTTAAAATTCTTTCATTTGCCGTTTTAGTTTCATCTTGTTCATCAGTGCAAATGATTTCAGGAACAAGCTTTCTCGCAAATCAAAAAAATATTACGGCCGAGCCTCTGGCAGAAAAAGAAATTGATGAACTTATTCAAGAAGAAGAAAGTCTTGTTAAGCATTCTCCTAGAGAAGAGATTGAAGCGGATGAAAGCAGTCCAGAAGAAGTGGCACTGGAAATTCCGAGTACTGAGATGCCAGAGACTAAGAAATTCAATCCATTTCGATTATTTTCAAATAAAAAAACGGAAGATCTCGTTGTTCCTTTAGAAAAAGGACCGATGCTAGAAATCTCCTATCATGACGAGCATTTTCAGGTTTGGAAAAAGTATTTTTTAGAACGAGGAAAAGAGCGTTTTGCGAGACAGCTCGGACGGGGCGAAGAGTATAGAGAGCTTATTCAAAAAATCTTTGATGAATATGGCTTACCACAAGAATTATTTTATGTTGGTTTGATTGAAAGTGGGTATAGCAGTCATGTGAGAAGTCATGCCTCGGCCGTCGGTCCATGGCAGTTTATCAAAGGAACGGCCACTCGTTATGGCATGAAGGTGACACCGCAATTTGATGAAAGAACAAATATTCATAAGTCGACAGAAGCTGCAGCAAAATATTTCAGAGATCTTTATAATATTTTCGGCAGCTGGGAATTGGCGTTGAGTGCTTATAATGCTGGTGAATATAGAATTATCAATGCCATTCGCCGAGGAAATACAAGAGACTATAAGGAACTTGTTCGTTTAAAACTTTTGCCGAGAGAGACGATTCATTATGTTCCGAAAGTGGCCGCTGCGAGATATCTCTCACAAAGCAGAAGCAAGTACCAAATCGCAGTTCAACCTGTGAAGGATCAGTTCTTTATTGCCGCGGGCCCAGTCACAGTAAATGGAAGCTTTTCCTTGAGTGATATCTCTCAAAAGACGGGAGTAAATCTTGCTGATCTTAAAAAACTAAACCCAGATTTAAGTCGTGATGTGATTACTGCACCTCGAACAGGATTTTCGATTGTTGTGCCTAATCATAAAATCGCCGAGGCGACGGGTCTTAGTTTTTCTCGCCGTGCCGTGGCTCAAGCTGTGGCCACCAGTGAAACCCCAGATACTGGAACCTATATTGTGAGACGAGGTGATAATCTTAGCCGAATCGCTGGTCGCCACAGAACGACAATCAGTGAGCTTAGGTCTTTGAATGGAATTCGTGGCAGTCGTATTATGGTGGGGCAAAGATTGAGAGTTCCTGCGTCGGCAGTGAGAACCTATAAAGTACAAAGAGGCGATAACCTTTATCAAATTGCGAGAAAGTTTAAGACCACGATCAACGAAATCGTCACCCTCAACTCACTCAAGAGAACCTCAATCTTCCCTAATCAAGAGCTACAAATTCCAGCGGAAAGTTAGGCAAGGTCATTTTTTAGTGGTATTTTGTAGATTATGACTAATCACTTTAAGATTGGCCTTGATGCAAAAAGGGCCTTTCACAATTTTCGAGGTTTAGGTAATTACTCGAGAACTCTGATTGAAGGGCTTGAGCGCTATAACTCTCAATTTGATTTGAAGCTCTACACCCCACCATTCAAGGAAGCTGATGTCGGTTTCTTTTTGAAAGAGCTGCATCGAGCTGAGATCCTAGGGCCTCGCTCAATAATATCGAAAGCATTGCATCCATTGTGGAGAAGTTTTTCTCTTTCAAGAAGTCTATCCCACGATGAGATTGATTTGTACCACGGACTCTCTCATGAACTGCCTTATGGCATTGATAAGTTCCCCGGTAAAAAAATCGTAACGATTCACGATCTGATTTATTTGCGGTATCCAGAATTTTTCCCATGGATTGATCGAAAAATTTATCACAGCAAATTTACTTACAGTACGCAAACCGCAGATAAAATCGTGGCCATCTGTGAACAAACAAAAAAAGATCTAATTCACTATCTTAAAACCCCTGCTGATAAGATCGAAGTGATTTACCAAGCCTGCCATCCTCGTTTTTATGAGAAGTGGAAAACATCGAAAGTCGAAGAGATAAAAAGAAATTATAGTATCCCGAATAAACCTTATATTCTTTATGTTGGGGCATTTGAAAAAAGAAAGAATCTCATCAATTTGATCCATGCCTTTGATATTGTTTCCCATCATTTCGATTTGGATCTGGTGCTTGTTGGAAATGGAAGAACATATAAAGATCAAATGATCAACCTCGTAGATCATTACGGACTTAAAGAGCGAGTCCATTTCATTCATAATGTAAAAGAAGATGACTTACCAGGGATCTATCAGGGAGCTAAGCTTTTTGTTTTTCCCTCTTTTTATGAGGGGTTTGGTTTACCCATCGTAGAAGCACTATTCAGTGAAGTTCCTGTGATCACTTCTTTGGGTTCTTGTTTCCCAGAGTCAGGTGGACCAAATAGTGCTTATATTGATCCCTATAGTGTTGATGAAATGCAAAGAATGATGCAAGAAATTCTTTCTTCAGAAGAAAAACAGTATCGGATGAAAACAGAGGGGAGACTTTTTGTTGAAAAGTTTCACCTGCAAAATACGACAAAAAAGCTGAGTGATTTTTATTGGTCAGTAATTAACGATAAGTTGGTTAATTCATAATATTTGAGTCGGTCGAGAACCTTCACAATCCGCTCATAGACTACACCTTTATCAATTCTGAGGTCCACTGGGCGTGATTTATCGGTGATGACTTTAAGCTGAGCATCTAGTTCTTCAACTTCAATTTTTTTCCCACCGATCGCGAGCTCATTTTCACTCAGCTCGATCACGAGATTTTCTTGTGGCGTTTCAGATTGTTCACCTGAAGAGGTTTGCGGGAGACTGAGCAAAAGGGCGAGTTCGTCTTTTTTAAAAACTGTAGAAACCATAAAGAAAATGAGCAAGAGAAAGACAACGTCAATCAACGGGGTAAGTTCAGGTGAGAGAGCTTCTCGAGTTCGTTTTTTCAATTTTGACTACTTCGTTTAAAGAACGTGGTTAAGAATTCTTTTTTCTAGCTCGGCTTCAAGTCTATCGACCATGCCAAGCAAATAATTATGTCCAATGAAGTGGGGAATCGCCACGATCATCCCACCAACAGTGGTGATAAGGGCCAATGAAATCCCTTGAGCAAAAGAAGCAGGATTGTTTAGACCAGTTTGTGACATGACTTGAAAAGCGATCAAAACACCTAAAACAGTTCCGAGAAGTCCGAGCAGTGGTGAAATTGCCGCGATAATTTTGACGGTGTTTAAGCCCCGCTCGATATCACTAATATACTCTGCTGTATTTTGTTTTGAAACTTCAATCAAGGCGTGAATATCTGTCGACTGGGTCTCCGACTTTACTCGCCCAGCAATGGTCGCCGCAGTGTCGGCGCAATTTTTAGATTCTTTCGAGAGCAAAAGAAACTTCGTGATCATGATCGCTATGCCAATGATATTGAGAGCGAGCAAAATATACATAATAGCTCCACCCTGATTGATATAGTCGATAAGTCGCATGCAAGCTCCATTGAAAAGGAAAAATCTATTTGATTATTTTCCCCTCAACTGTTGCAAAAGGCAACTCTAGTGAGAGAGAAAGGACTTGCCCATTAGTTGCATGTATTGGTCGACTAAACTTTTTTGAACTTGTTCTCGGCTGGGAAGGAGAGTGACGCATTTTTCTAGTGAGGTCATCACGTTGTATTGATATCCACAGGCCAAAATCCCAGAAAAGGCCTGTTCGCTTAACTGATAATTAAAACTCAGGCCGTGATAGGTGACCCATTTGTGCACGGCAATTCCGATAGAAGCGATCTTTTTCTCTGTGAGATTTTCTTGCGTACTTCCTTGAACCCAAACACCGGCATAATCGGGATTTCCTCTGGCACGTAAATTATACTGATTGAGGGTGGCGACAACAGCTTGTTCAAGACATCGAAGATGGCCTCCGAGATTTTTTTGAAAATCTTCAAGATTCAAAAGTGGATAGAGAATAATTTGTTCTGGACCATGGTAGGTGGCCTTTCCACCGCGCGCAACCGTCACAACTTCACCTTGCCATCCAATTAAATCCTGAGGTGTTGATTTTTTTCCGAGCGTGACAACAGGTGGATGAGAACACAAGACAAGCGTATGAGACCTTTCCCCATTTAGGATTTGATCGCGATAGAGATATTGCTTTTGCAAGGCCTCTTGGTATGGAATAAGACCCCAGTCTTCAACTTGCATCATGTAGGGAAAACTTTCCGTTGTTTCTCAACCACTCCTTTCATGAAAAACTCAGCGGCTTTATAGGAACTTCGAACGAGAGGTCCACTGGCAACATAAAGAAAGCCCATTTTTATGGCCTCTTCTTGCCAGTACTGAAATTGATCAGGATGGATCCATTCTTTGACTGGTAAGTGGCGAGCATGTCTTTGAGTTGGGGAGAGGTATTGACCGAAAGTGACAACATCGCAGTCCACTTCTCTTAAATCAGCTAAAGCCCTTTTCAGCTGATCAGCTTTTTCACCTAGACCCAACATGATTGAAGTCTTCGTGTATTTTTTGGGCTGAATTTTCTTCACCAGTGAGAGAACTTTTAATGATTGTCGATAACCCGATCTTCTGTCACGCACTTCAGGAGTGAGCTCTTCAACTGTTTCAATATTATGGGCATAAACATCAGGGTTGGCCTTGACGAGATTTTCAATCAAGTCTTCTCTGGCCGAAAAATCAGGAGCTAAAACTTCAACAATCATTTTAGGATTATTTTTTTTAATGGTTTCAACGGTGCGAGCGAAATGCAGGGAACCCTGATCGACGAGATCATCGCGGTCAACGCTGGTGAGAACAATATAATCTAGCTTCATCTGTGAGATGGCGTATCCAACCTTTTGTGGTTCTTCTTCGTCGAGGACTCCATGAGGGTTTCCTGTTTTTACGGCACAGAAGCGACAGGCGCGAGTACAAGTATCGCCCATTAGCATAAAAGTCGCCGTTCCACCGCCCCAGCACTCTTCCATATTCGGGCAATGAGCTTCTTGGCAAACGGTAGCGAGTTTCAGTTCTTTAAGCATATCTCTGATTTGGAAATAGCTCTCGCTAGTTGGAGGGCGAACTTTGAGCCACGAGGGGCGGCTTGATGAAGGTGTGGACATAAACTTTCCTCTATTTATGAAGGCAATTGCGTTTATAGCGCAAGTTGCACTTCTTGTCAGTTTGACCCCTAGACGAGTTGTCTAAGTCGGACGTTAAGAAGATATTTTACTATAGGCGTCTGCAAAATGCTTGGTGTGTGAGCGAATTTTTCTGAGGGCAACGACCATATCAGAATAAGTTAGTGCCGTTAGAGGTAGGTAGTCCCCTGCGGAAACCCTCGCGAGATGATTTTCTCTAATCGTTTCAGAAGTGATTCTCAATTCTTCAGAGCGCCGATTAATAAAGGCCATATCAATTGGCTTCATCGCGGTAAAAGCATTCGTCGTATCAAGGTAGTATTTCTCGACGCTTGCAAAATAATCAAAAAAATCTTTTTTAGCATCTTGGACGAAGAGATCATCAAGTTTATTTTTTGACGAATAGAAAACCATCTTCTCAATATAATCTGCTATACTTTCGAGCTCGTCGGCAATTTGCATATAAGACTGTGCCTCAGCAGATTGTTCCTCCGTCAAGCGGCGCTCAAGAAGCTTAACTAAATAGAGCATGACTTCTTTTTGAATATTATCTGTAATCGTTTCATAGTTTTTGATCTTGGCCAGTAGCTCAGGTGATTGTCTTTCGACGGGGTCGCTTAGGAATTTATGCGCCTTAGTGTACATTCGATCGACGATAGATTTCATTTTATCTAGTTCTGCTTTTACAAGCGCTAATCCTGTCGCTGGCAATACTTCATGAGGTTCACCAAGCATGACAAGATGGGGAGTTTCAGCGATCGGACCATCTGGGATCACCCAAGTTACAAAACGTTGCAGTTGATTCACAAAAGGGAGGAAAAAAAGAGTGGCACAGAAATTAAAGAGCGTGTGTCCGGTGGCAACATGAACTGCAACATTTGGGAATTCTCCAGTCGCATCTTTATAGTAGGGGTCACCTGGAGTGATCATCTGAATAAGTTCTATATAGTAGGGGAAGGCAACAAAGAGAATCGCCACTCCAAGGATATTAAAGATCGAATGAGCGAGGGCGATTCGTTTTGCATTTTTGTTACCACCTACACTGGCGAGTGTGGCAGTAATTGTCGTTCCAATATTTTCACCCATGACTAGTGCGGCAGCTGTGTGAAAAGGAATGACACCAGTGACGGCTAGAGCAATAGTCACGCCAAGCATTGCAGAGGACGATTGGACTAGCATGGTGAGCAAGCAACCGACGACAACACTCGCAAAATAAGCGCCGTAGTTCTGACCGCTAAAATAACTAATCGCCTCGAGAAACTGAGGCATATCTCGAAGTGGTCTGAAGCCATCAGACATAAGCAATAGTCCGTAGAAGACCAAGCCAATACCAAAAATGGCCCTTCCAGCTTGTCGATACTTCATCGATTTTGCAAAGAGCAGAGGGAAAATACCAAGGCCTATTAAGAGTAATCCGTATTTGCCAACCTTGATTGAGATAATCCAACCCGTAATGGTTGTTCCAATATTAACGCCAAAAATCACACCAATGGATTGCTTCAAGGTCATGAGGCCTGCGTTGACGAGACCTACTGTCATAACTGATGTGATTGTTGAGCTTTGAACGAGAACAGTTAGGAAAAGTCCTACGAGTACTGCCAAGACTCGATTTTTGGTCATGATTGCAATCGAGTTTTTAATGACGTCCCCAGCGACAGCTTGCAGAGCATCTGACATCGACTTCATGCCGTAGAAAAACAAACCTAGCCCACCAATAACAGTATAGATCAGGGTAAAAGTCTGCATAATTTGACACCTAGGGTATAAACTTGGGTGGCAAAAGGGTAACCGCGGTCTTTAAGTCTGTCTAGAATCAAAACTCTCTTTAATAGGGAGCTTAACCTTAAAAAAATTCCCCCCTTCGGGATTATGGCCTACTGCAATGCTGCCGTAATGCTTCTGAATAATATGCTTAACAATAGCGAGTCCTAAACCTGTCCCGCCTTGGTCTCGTGAACGTGAGGGATCGACTCGATAGAATCTTTCGAAGAGTCGGGCGTGATGTTGTTTGGGAATTTGGTCACCAGAGTCCTTAATAATCAAAGTGTAATAATTTTGTTCAGTGTTCCACTCAACTTCTAAATGTCCATTTTCGCCGGTATATTTATAAGCATTGTCTAAGAGATTTGTCAGAACTTGCTCTAAAAGAGGGGCATTGGCATAAACATGAGGGCAAACGAAGGAGAGTTTTACATCAATTTTTTTATTGAGATAACTTTGTTTAACATTCGCAAGCACTCCTGAAGTGATTTCTTCTGTGGAGAGTTTTTGACGGTCGACTTTTCGCTTTGATTCGATAACAGATAATTGGAGAATATCGTTAAAAAGCAGAGTCAGTCGATCAGAGTTTGCTTCAATTCTATTAAGCGCTTGAGCTACATCTGGATTTGAATTGGTTTGGGCGAGTGAACCTTTGAGAAGTTGCACATAACCTTTCAATGCTGTCAGTGGAGTTCTTACCTCGTGAGACACATTCGTAACAAAGTCCTCTCTGAGTTGCTCCGCCGTTTTTCGATCCGTGACATTGTGAAGAACGCAAACGGCCCCAAAAACTTTGTTCTCAGCATCTTTCATGGGAGAAATTGTAATATCAAAAAATCCTCGGGCCTTTCCACCTTTTATATCAAGTTGAATATTGCGAATCTTTTTGGGGCCAGAGTTTTTCATGACTTCTTTGAACAAATTTTGGATTTCGCTATCTCTTATTATTTCCCAAATTTTAAACTCTCTAAGATCTTTTTTCTTAAACTCTAGCGAAACAAAGTTTTTCCGAAACTGGCCGTTTGCAAAAAGGATCATTTCAGAAAGATTGATAGCAAGAATACAATCAGAGATAGACTCCATGAGAATATTAATTTTTTCGTTTTCAATATAAAGCTCATTGAAATAATTTTCTAGATCATGCTTGGCGCGATCAAGGGTTCGCTCCAGCAAACTCCACTCGTCAGGTTGTTCACCGTCTGTGGTGAAAGTGAGAGCATTGCCATCGTGTCTTGATTTGTTTTTCATATGCTCAATTTTGCTTAAGAGTGAGCGAAGTGGTGAAGAGACTTGAAGGCTTCCATAGAGAGAAATGAGTGAGGTTAAAATCAGTAGAGGAAAAATAAAAAGCAGAATACTCCGATCAAGTGTTCTCATCGCATCAGTTAAGTATTCTAAGGGGAATGCTTGTCGAATGATGAGACTTGGTTTACCTGAACTATCGCTAACAAGGCGAGCCCCATAAAGATAATCTGAATCGGCAGTATCGGAGAATCGGTGACTAAAACCTTGTGTCTGTGAAAGGGCCTCTTGAACTTCAGGCCTTTCAAGATGATTATTCAATTCATTTATGGGAAAATGATTGTCACAAAATGGTGTTCCATCAATTTTGATAAGGGTAAAACGACTTTTCCCTTTTGCAGAAAGAACCTGACAAAATTCTTCGAAAGAGTAGTTTTGCGATTTATAAGTTCTTTCAATGAAACTTAAACTTTCTGCTAATTGTTCTTGCGCTTGATTTGAGATTTGAGTTCTTAAAAAATACCGAGCGATAGATGCAGTTGTGACAATCATTAAAGACGTCACAACTATTTGCATGAGAGCGAGCTTGCGAAAAAACTTCCAAGGCAGATTTTTGAAATAGCGTTGTTTTAGATCAATTTTCATTATGCATGACTCGATAGCCGATGCCTCGAATGGTTTCGATCAGAGAAGCACTCTCTTTTAATTTTTTACGAAGGCCAAAGATATGAGTGTCGATCGTGCGATCAGTCACATGAACCGGGCCATCTTGGATGGATTCAACTAACTGGTTTCGTGTCATCACTTTACCGGGTTCTTTCATAAAAGTGCAAAGTAGTTTGTATTCCGATAACGTTAGATCAATCTCTTCATTTTGAACCCAAGCTTTGCACTGGTTCATATCAATTCGAAGGTCGCGAAGCTGTAGGATACCGGTTTCCACTTTATTTTCATCTCGAGTGAGAACTTCAACTCTTCTAATTAATGAACGAACACGGGCGAGAAGGATATTGAGATCGAAGGGTTTTGTGACATAATCATCAGCACCGGCATCAAGCCCTTCAATTATCTGCTCTGGTCCTGTCAGTGCCGTTACCATCAAGATTGGTTTGGTTTTAGTTTTTTTGTACATTCTTAAGAATTTACAGATTTCTAATCCATTCACTCCGGGCAACATTCGATCGAGGATATAGAGATCAACAGGCGTTTTGATTTCTCTTTCACTTTCAGGTTTTTGAATGAACTCAAGCGCTTCTTGTCCATCGGCCATAATGGTGACCATATGCCCTTCGTGTTGAAGTTGCATTTTGAGGAGCTGACTAATATCAAATTCATCTTCAATAATCAGGATATGGTTTCTTTCGCTCATAAAATTTTACCTCTAGTTTTGGATGCTCGATGTCTGATATCGGCACCGCTTTCTAAAAAAACCACGTCTTCAGCAATATTTGTTGCAAGGTCGGCAATGCGCTCGAGATTTTTCACCACTCGAACAAGAGCGAATCCTTCGTCGAAATCCAGTTTGTCGTGTTTCATCATGTCGATAAATTTTTTAGCGAGATCGCGATTCATTTGATTGATCTGTTGATCGTCTTCAATCGTTTGTCTTGCGAGGGGTTGATTGTGTTCCACAAAACAATCAAGACAGTTTTTGACCATCAGGCAAACTTCATTATTCATGAGGTTGATTTCTTTATGTCTTGTTTCGCATTCATCCCAGTAGCGCTTAATCACCACCGCTTGATCGGCCATGCGCTCGAGATCAGTATTAATCTTCATGATTGAAAGTGCTTCTCGCAAATCTTTCGCCGCAGGTTTTTTTAGGGCGATATACTTAAAAACGCGATCATCGATCTGCATATGAAAATCGTCGATCTGTTCTTCAATGGTGAGGATTTCATCGAGACTGATTTTTTCATCTAAGCATTTATGCAAAATGGATTCTACTAAAGATCCCATCTTGGTAATATCATCTCTAATATATTTAGGGGACAAGTCCAATGTTCGTGCTCCTAGCCAAAGCGTCCGGTGATATAGTCTTCTGTCTGAGGAACTTTCGGATTGGTGAAAATTTCTGAACTTAGTCCGTGTTCAATCATTTCTCCGAGAATATAAAAACTTGTGTAGTCGGCAATTCTCGCAGCTTGCTGCATATTATGAGTTACGACGACAACCGTAAATTCCTTCTTCAGATCACTCATGAGATCTTCTATCTTAGCTGAGGCAATGGGGTCAAGTGCAGAGGTGGGCTCATCCATCAGGAGAACTGAAGGATTGACCGCTAGCGCTCTCGCGATGCAAAGTCTTTGTTGCTGGCCACCAGAAAGAGAGGTGCCTTGTTGATGGAGTTTGTCTTTAACTTCGTCCCAGAGGGCAGCTTTTCGAAGACAAGTTTCAGCGGCTTCCATAAGCTTGGCTTTTTGCCGAACCCCTTGAAGTTTAAGTCCTATGATGGTGTTTTCAAAAATACTCAAGGAAGGAAAGGGGTTAGGTTTTTGGAAAACCATACCGATCTGTCTTCTAATTGACACAGGATCGATATTGGGAGCATTGATATTTACCCCTTTTAAAATGATCTCACCTTCACTTCGAGCTCCTGGCACTTCTTCGTGGATACGATTAAGGCAACGAATAAAAGTTGATTTCCCGCATCCAGAGGGGCCAATAATGGCATTGATACTCTGCTTTGGATAAACCACAGAAATGCCTTTGACTGCATGAAATTGACCAAACCAAGCGTGGAGATTTTTGACTTCTAAGTCGGTCTCGGTGTTTGTGTTCATGGGGAACCTTTTTTAAAGAAATCGATAATCGCTTTATAATTTATAAGACAGCGAGAAAGTAAGTTTAAACCTAGAACTAAGATAATCAGCACAAAAGCCCCGGCCCAAGCCTGGCGTTGCCAATCGTCAAACGGGGAAATGGCATAGGTATAAATTTGCACCGGAAGTGAGGCCATTGGGCTTTGTAAATCGAAGGACAGAAAACGAGTTCCAAAAGCCGTGAAGAGCAACGGCGCTGTTTCCCCAGCCGCCCTTGAGAGAGCGAGCATCATGCCTGTAATAAGAGCGGAGAGATTACTTCTGACGACAATATAATAAATGACTTTCCACCGAGGCATCCCAAGTGCGAGTGCGGCTTCTTTCATATGAGCGGGAACGAGTTTTAGAATTTCTTCGGTTGATCTAGTGAGAATAGGTAAAATAATGATTCCAAGGGCAAAAGAGCCCGCCAGAGCGGAGAAACTTTTGAAAGGCACGACAACTAAAATATAAGCGAAGATCCCAATCACGATGGAAGGAACACCAGTTAAGAGATCAATACAAAAACGCAAGGCGTTCGCGAGTGGGCTTTTATCAAACTCAGAAAGATAGATACCGCAGAATAAACCAAGTGGGACGGCCACACTTGCAGCGATTCCAACCATCGTTAGTGTTCCCCAAATAGCGTGTTTCATCCCGCCGCCGTCTTCACCTACTGGCATTGGAAGCTGGGTGAAGAAATCAAAATTCAAAGAGGTGGCCCCCATCATAAAAACATATTTAAAAATTAAAAAGAGGGGAATCAAAACGAACAATGAGCTTAGAGCGAACAAACTCATAAAAAAGATATTCTTGAATTTTCTGAACTTAAAACTTGAGTTCATTTATCCTCGACTTTTTAAACGTCTTTCATTTTTCCAGACGATTGTTCGCGCCATAAAGTTAATAATAAAGGTCACGAAAAAGAGTAGGACGGCGACAAAACACAGAGCGGAAATATGAAGTTCAGAGTCGGCTTCAGCGTATTCATTGGCGATGATTGAGGCCATCGTTGCAGCAGGAGCAAAGAGAGAGCTTGTGATCTGCGGGCTGTTTCCAATGACCATGGCAACGGCCATGGTTTCTCCAAGCGCTCTTCCAAGACCCAAGGCACTGGCTCCAATAATCCCGGAAAAAGAAGGGCCGATGACAGAGAGCCTAAGCATTTCATAGCGGGTAGCGCCGAGAGCAAGAGCTGCTTCTTTTTGATGGGCGGGGATGGTTTTAAAAACCTCTTTGCAAATTGAGCTAATGGTCGGGATGATCATAAGACCAAGAATCATGGAGGCCGTGAGAATTCCAATCCCGAAGCTTGGTCCTTGAAACAAAGGAAGGAAGCCCAAGGTTGATTTTAAAAAAGGCGTCAGTGTTGTATTTACCCATGGGGCGAGAAAAAACAATCCCCAAAGGCCGAAGACGATACTTGGTATTGCTGCAATCATCTCCACAAAAAGACCTAAGACTTTGCCAATTTTCGCGGGAAGAATTTCATTGATAAAAAGAGCAATAGAGATGGAAACGGGGGCCGCTAAAAATACCGCGATTGATGCTGTGACAACTGTTCCAAAAAGAAAGGCCAATCCGCCGTACTCATCAGCGGCCGGATCCCAATAACTATCAGTGATGAATCCCCAGCCAAATTGTTCCACGGCGGGATAAGCTTCTCGAAAAAGAAGGGTGATCATAACGATCAAAAGCGCAATGATCAGCAGTGCAATCAAACTTAAAAAAGAATAATTAAGTTTGTCTTGAAGTCGAAAGCTGATCAGTGGCGTTTTTTTCATCTAGTCCCTAAGGAGTTAGTTTTTTTACCAGTTGAGTTCTCAGAGCTTCAGGAAGAGCTGAGTAGTGTAGCTCCTCTGCAAATCCTTGACCCTTTGTTAAAGACCAAACCAAAAACTTCTTCACAGCAGTGAGCTTTTCATCAGTTTCTTTTTTGTCAGGAATCAGAATATAAGTGAAAGCGCTAATTGGATAGACGCCCGGGCCTTCAGCATCAACAATTGACATGCGAAGATCACCACTGAAGTCTTTGATCATTTCTGCAGATTTAGAAACAGCTTTAGTCGTTGGAGCTTGAAACTCACCGGCACGGTTTTTTATAAGGGCCGTTGGAAGGTTATTTTGAATTGAGTAAGCGAGTTCGATATAGCCAATGGCCCCCACAGTTTGTTTAACCATCGCCGTTACGCCTTCGTTTCCTCTTGCGCCAATGGCACCAGCGGGCCATCTCAATGATTTGCCTCTGCCTGGAGCTTTATTCCATTCTGGGCTAACTGTTGAGAGATAATCGGCGAATACCGCGGTCGTGCCAGAACCATCCGCTCTTCTCACGACGAGGATATCGGCATCAGGAAGGGTCACGTCTGGATTGAGTGCAGCGATTTTTGAATCATTCCATTTGACAATTTTTCGAAGAAAGATTTCCGCAAGAGTTGGGCCATCTAGTTTTAGTCTTTCTGTCACGGAGGGAAGATTATACGCCACTGTGACTGATCCAATGACCGTTGGAATATGAACTAAGGGCCAGCCTTTTTCAGCGGATGATTTCATGTCTGCGTCGCTGAGTGGATCATCAGAGGCTCCGAAATCGACTGTTTGGTTGAGAATTTGACGAACGCCACCACCACTTCCAATGGATTGATAGTTAAAGCGCACTGATGTTTCAACTTTTTGGTATTCAGAAATCCATTTCGAATAAATTGGGTAAGGGAAAGTTGCGCCCGCTCCATTAATTGTCATGGCCTCAATTGAAGTTGAGGCGAATGAAAAAACAATGGTAAAAACTGAGACGAGAAGAAAGCTTGTCGATCGAATCATGAAGTCTCCTGCTGAAGCTGAGCTTAATAATTATGAACATTTTAAGTCATTTTCTTATATCAAACTGGACTCTTTCTCTCTATTAGGATTCTGTTAGGATTCCCTCTTTTCTTGAGTGTTTTTCTTGGTCTTAGTCTGCTTGATTGAAGGGCCCGGGCCCTCTACAATAAAGTCTCAATGAAATTTAGCCCGAGGATTGAAATGTTTTTACGTTTAAACAAAACCCTGACACTCTCAATGATTTTTCTTTTTCTTGCCTCGTGCGCAAGCTTGATTTCCTACCAAGAATTCTTTCAAGTTGAATCAGAACAAGTCAAAGACGAAGTTCAAAGACAGGCCAGCGGTAAGACCTATATGGTAGCTGCACAAGGTAAGCACTCTGCAAAAGCGGCGGAAAAAATCTTTGAACTAGGCGGCAATATTATTGATGCGGCCACTGCACTTTCCTTCGCTCAATCCGTTGAGCGCCCTCAGTCGACAGGGATTGGTGGTGGTGGGTTTATGCTTTATTTACCTCGAGGCGCGGCTATGCCTGAGGTCTATGATTTCAGAGAAGTCGCGCCCATTAAAAGTCATAAGGGAATGTATCTCGATGAAAAAGGTGAAGTGATTCCAAGAAAATCGGTAGATGGTATTCATGCTGCAGGAGTTCCTGGGCTCGTGGCAGGCGTTTTAGAGATACATCAAAAATATGGAAAGCTGCCGTTGCAAACAGTGATGCAACCTGCGATTGAGCTGGCAGAAGAAGGCTTCCCCATTTACGAAGAGCTGGCGAGTGCACTCGTCCGTCGTGGGGTTTATCTCAATTCTGTCGAAGCGAGCCGAAAAATTTTCTTTAAAGACAAAGACACCATTCTTAAGGAGGGTGATCTTTTGCAACAAAAAGATCTGGCGCGCACATTGCGTTTGATTGCAACGAAAGGAAAAAATGGTTTCTATAAAGGCGATGTGGCCAAAAAGATCATTGCTGAATTCAAACGCCAAGGCGGTTTATTGACTCAAGCCGATTTGGATCAGTACCAAGTCAAAAAACGACCACCTCTACGTGGAACGTACAAAGGCTATGAGATTTATTCCATGTCTCCTCCAAGTTCCGGAGGTATTCATATTATCCAAATTCTCAATATTCTCGAAGGCTACGATCTCCGGGCCCTTGGTGTTCATCATCCTAAAAGTTTGCACTATCTCGCCTCGGCCATGCAGCAAGCTTTTGCCGATCGATCTGTTCACCTTGGTGACACAGATTTTGTAACTGTGCCTTTGATGGAATTAACTTCAAAATCTTATGCCGAGCAAATCCGAAAACTGATTCCTGCAGATTATGCTCGCAAGGCTTCTGAAGTGCTGCCGCTTAATTTAAATGATTTTAAAGACTCTCTTCCCAAAGTAGTTGAAGAACCCACTGAAACGGTTCATTTCAGCCTCGCCGATAGTGAAGGAAATGTGGTGGTTTCAACTCAAACTATTAATGGTTATTTTGGTTCCGGAGTTGTGGTTCCTGGTACTGGAATTTTGCTTAATAACGAAATGAACGATTTCACTTCCAAACCCAATGAGCCGAATATTTTTGGTGCCATTAGCGGAGAGAAAAATCAAATTGAACCGAAGAAGCGTCCACTGAGTAGCATGTCTCCCACGATTGTGATGACGGCCGGCAAGCCTGTCTTGGCCTTAGGGTCTCCCGCTGGAACGAGAATTTTAACTTGTGTCGCCCAGACCATTCTCAATTATATTGAACATGGTCTGCCTTTGTATGAATCAATCAGTGCCGTCAGAGTTCATCAGCAATGGTTTCCAGATGAAATCCGCGTTGAGGCCCGAGGTCTTCCAGATCAAACGGTCGTAGCTTTAAAAAAGATGGGACATAATCTTAATTTTGAAAATTTTGGTTGTCGAGTTCAAGCGGTCGCTTTTGAGGGAGATGAAATTATCGGAGTTTCAGATCCACGGGGGGCGGGCATGGCCTTAGGAAAATAAAAAAAAAGCCTCTTAATAAGAGGCTTTTTTTTTGCGGGTCTAATTGAGAGTGTGAGTCACATACAGTCTGAAGCACTTGTCCTTGCTTCTTCTGATTGTGCACTTCCCAGTGTTTTTCTTATCGATGAGAAAATCGTAAAACTCAGGGATAGTATCAGCAACTTCGAGAACTGATTTACCTTCGTGCTCGCCAAAGTCAATAAAGACTTTGTCCTCTTCGATGATTCCTGTAAGTGGACTTGTTTCAACGGCCATATTCCCTCCTTAGAATTTGGTAAGTGATAAGAAATAAAAGCATTCATTGCTTTTAGACCCAATTTGATTCTTTCATGTGCTGAAACGGATTGTAAACAGCATAAAAGTATCCGAGAAATCAGGTCGATTTAACGACGGAAAAAATTTCTGAAATAGCTCACGACAAGTTTGAATTCGTGGGGAAACTGATCAGAGATCAGAACCTTAACGAGCTCTAGGGCTTCAAAGACAGGTGTAGAAGGGCGATAGGGGCGTTCTGCAATCATGGCCGAAATAATATCCGTGGTAGAAATAATCATCGTTTCAAAGCCTTTCACAAGCGTCTTATCAGTCGAGCTATCAAGGCCTAGCTCTCGAGTTAATAAGCTAAAGCTATGATGATTTTCAATAATTTTTAAGTACTGAGGACTCAAAGGAAGTCGCCCAGTTAATATTTGGACTGAGTATTTTGAGTGGCGAGCGAGGAGTTGTTTATCTTCCGTTGAAAGTTCTTCTTGATCGTATTTGACCGTCGGGATGGCCGACATGCCAATGTCTTTAAAATAGCTGGTGATAAACAAGCTCTCAACTTCTTTGTCGCTAAAAAGTCTCGCCATTTTCAAAATGCCTACTAAAAATAGTGAGGCCAAAAGTGGTTGAGCAAAAATATAATGGTGCTTTTGTTTTAAAAACTCGCGGTATAGTGGTTCGTGAATCTCAGGATGCTGATAGAGAAAATGGCAGAGATTGCGAGCGCTCTGATACTGCAAAGAGAGTGCTTGGTCATTGGTCGGATTCTCATAGAGAAAACTCATATGACTGGTTAAGAGGTTGAGTTGTTTTTTGCCGTTATCGAGCAAGTTTCCAATGGAAAGACTGCGAGTGAGTTTTCTCAGCTCTTCTTGTTGTTGAATAGCGAGGTCAACTCGATCTTCATGGGGGATATAAACCTGAGCGTGGCCCTTATTGATCAAATCTTTGAGGATCATGCTGTTGATGAAGCTGCGTTTTTTAAGCAGGATTTTATAGAGACCATTTTCAAGAGCGTAGAGTGAGCAAGGAGTCTCATTGAGGAAAAGAAACTCTCGCAGAGAGACGGGTTTCAGTTGAAAATTTAAGGCGTTTTGCTCTAGCAAAGTGTAGGCGCTCATCTTGATATCATAGCTTAGAATGGCTTTTAGCCTCACCCCTAAGCGAAAATTGCCTCTTTTGCTTGGCAAAAAATCGCTAGGGACTCAATAAAATATTATGAGTTCACACCCATCATAAGATCTTGATTTCGTTTGAAATTTTAAACTAGTCCTCAAGTCTATAACCGACTTTCCGAGTAGGATATATAGTGTTTGATATCCATCTGAATGAATAGGGTTAAAAATGAATAAAATTAAAGAGAGTCCTTTCAAAAAAGAGCAAGAGCTTTTGAGTTACTTGAAAGAAGGACATTTGGTTGAATCACTTCCTCTCGTGAGTAGCGAAGCTCTTTCATTTCATTGGGCGAATTGGAATGAGTCTTGTCTTTTTCAAAAAGAATATCTTTTTGATAATGCAAAATCCTGCGAAAGATATTTTGAATTCAATCAATCTCTCGACGAGTTTAAAAATATTCCTGTTTGGATGAAGAACCGCGAGAAAACAATTAAGAGTTCACTCTTTGATTTATACCAATGCTATTCTGATAATCGAATTCGTATGACTTGGTTTGAAAGAGACAACGAAATCTTGATCTCCATGTCCCAAGAGTCGGGTCCCTATATTACATTGAGTTCGATGCGTTGGATGGATAAATCTATTTATTCTCGTTTCGTCATGAAAAAGCTTCTGACTCAAAATATGCCCATGAGAGGTTTTAGGCTCAGTGCCAATATTCCGGCCCATTGCACTTTTGAGGGTATTCCTCTGAAGTCATCTATTTTTATTATTCATCAAATTTCAGAGCATGGAATGGTTCTTAAAATTAAAGGACTTCACCATCTTAATTTGATTGAGAACTGTGAAAAGATTTTAATGAATGTGAATCTTAAGCCGTTTTTAGAAGTCTCAAATGCCACTGTTAATGAAACTTTAAAGAGACTTGAGCAGCAGGATTTTTTCGTTTTAAATCCGGAGCAGGAGAAGCTGACGACTCTTACTATTGATCCGAGCATCCTTGATAAGTATGATAACCGACAGAATTTTCGAATGGCCGCGAATGATGAGTTTTATTTATTTGTGCGCTACCGTGATCTCACGAACGAATCAAATTCGATTAGAGTGAAGAAAGTATTTAAGAGCTTGGTGTTGAAGTTTCAGCATCAGTTTAATGAAGTGATTAAGAAAAGCGCTTGAGGAGAATTCCTCAGCGCTTTTTTTAATTTCGCTTATTTTGCTTGTTTATGAACGATATCAGCGATCCCGACTGTTCCAACAGGGAAGACTTTCTTAGATTTTAAGTGGATTGCTTTAACAGGCGCTCCATCTTTTAAAAGCTCCCAAGATCTACTTGTTCTTGCTACTTCGTATTCATATTCTTTTCTAGAACCCGAAATTCCGTTGTAGAGAGTATCAAGTGTAATATGACCGCCGTTATGTTCAGCGAAGTTTTCGCTTTTAAGACTAACAATGACTCTGCCTTCAATTTCTTTCAAGACGAGGCCTGTGTTTTTTAATACATCTTTTACTGAGAGGTTTTCTCTAATAATCCGAACACCTTTCTCGTCATAGACTTCTTTAAAAAAAGACTTGATATCATTATCACGGCCTTCAGTTTTGACAACAAAGACGCAAATCTCTTTGTCTTCATCATTAGTGATTTGAACAAGTTTGTGTTCTGTTGCCAGTAGGTTTTGTCCAAGCCCTAAAAAAATCAATAGACTAAAAATTAGTGGTCTCATAAAGCTCCCAAAAGGTATTAAATTGCTTTCTAGTGCCAGAGAATGTGCATAAGGAATGCCAATCAAGTGTTATGTTTTTTTAGAGAGATAGAGTTCGGTTTTGAAAGGCCGGAGTACTTTTGACCCTGTTTGTCTCTGGTGGGAGAGGGCAAAACGTCACTCTGTAATAAAGACAGAGTCTTTTTTACAGAGCTTTTTTAAAGGCTTTTGGATCGAGGGCGTCTCTCAAACCGTCACCCAAAAGATTAAAGCTTATGACAGTAATGAGTAGACATAGGCCTGGAAGTGTCACTAGCCAAGGAGTGCTTTCAATATAGGTTCTAGCATCTGAGAGCATCATTCCCCACTCAGGCAAAGGAGCTTGAGCACCGAGCCCTAAGAAGCCAAGCCCTGCTACATTTAAAATGCCATCACTCACTCCTAGTGAGGCCTGTACGACCAAAGGCCCAGAGCAATTAGGCATGATTTCTCTTAGGAGGATGCGAAAGGGAGGTGAGCCCTGCGCTCTGGCGGCAGCGACATAGTCTTTAGTGCATTCTTGCATCACTGAAGCCCTCACGACTCTTGTAAACTGCGGAATCGCCACCACGCTGACGGCCAGGATAGCGTTCCAAAGTCCGGGACCGAGTATGGCCACAATCACTATGGCGAGCAAAATACTTGGCATCGACATGAGGATATCAATAAAGCGCATGATCAAACGATCTGTCATGCCACCGAAATAGCCTGCGAGCATTCCAAGCGTTGTTCCACCAACTAGAGCGAGGGCGACAACGCTCAAACCAACAAGAAGCGAAAGCCTAGCTCCGAGAATCAATCTTGAAAAAAGATCTCGCCCAACATCGTCTGTGCCGAGGAAAAAATAGTCTCCATGAATATTGCTGGAAAGTGGTGGGAGCCTCAGTGAATCGGGGAATAAAATCAAAGGATCGTGTGGCGTAATATAAGGGGCAATCACACCTATAAAAATAAAAAACGTAATGAGGACAAGGCCCATCAGAGCGGCTTTATTTTGCCAGAGACGACGACTCATTCTTTTAGCCTCGGATTAATGACGGTGTAGAGAAAATCAACCAAGGCATTGGTAAGAATAATAAGCGAGGCCATCAATAAGACGCCTCCTTGAATCACTGGGTAGTCGCGGGCATTTAAACTGGTAACAATCCAGCGCCCGACTCCAGGCCAAGAGAAAATTGTTTCAGTTAAAATAGCACCTGTGATTAAACTGCCAAACATGAGTCCAATGACTGTGACCACTGGGATGAGCGCATTTCTAAGGGCATGCACTAAGACAACTCTGGCAGGGGAGACGCCTTTCGCTTTAGCTGTGCGAATATAATCCTCTCCTAAAACTTCAAGCACAGAAGCTCGAGTCATACGAGCGATAATGGCCAGAGGAATAGTACTTAAAGCAAAGCTTGGTAATAAGAGGTGGTGAAGGCCGCTCAAAAAAGGCTTGAATCCCTCTTCTCTTAAGACGGTCGGGTGGAGTGAGTCGATTAAAATAAAACCGGTGTACGTCTCAAAATCATAAAGAACTGAGAGTCGACCAGAAACGGGAGTGATTCCCATGGTGACTGAAAAAAACAAAATGAGAATAAGCCCCCACCAAAAAAGTGGCATGGAGTATCCCAAGAGGGAAACACCCATAAAAAAATAATCCAGAAATTTCCCCTGTTTAACAGCGGCAAGAACTCCTAGAGGTATCCCAATAGAGATGGCGATCATTAAAGCAAAGAGTCCAAGTTCAAGGGTGGCGGGAAAAAGCTCTTTGAATTCGCTGAGCACAGGTCGTTTTGTGACAATAGAATCCCCAAGATCGCCTTGCAGGGCCTTGATAATGAAAGTGAAGTATTGCTGATAAGCAGGTTTATCTAGACCTAGATTGATTTGCATTTCTTTATATTGTTCTGGCGATCCACCGCGCTCTCCGAGCAGTAAAAGGACGGGATCTCCAGGAACAAGTCTGACAATCAGAAAAGCAATCAAACTCACACCGAAGAGAGTTGGAATCATTTGCAGCAATCGTTTGGCAAAAAAAATCAGCATCTATTTCAAGTCCGCTTTTGAGAACTTGTCTCCTCCAAGGGGATCAATATCATATCCAGTGACCTTATTGCTTTTTGCGCGAAAGAGTTTTGAGTGGGCGATTGTGACCCAAGGAGCTTCTCTTTTAAAAATCTCTTGCGCCTTGATATAAAGCTTGGCCCGTTCTTCTTTGTTGCTAAGTTTTTTGGCCTTCATGATCAGATCGTTGAATTCTGAATGACACCATTTAGCGACATTTGATCCACCGACCACGCCATCACAGCCTAAAAGGGTGTGAAAGAAATTGTCTGGATCGCCGTTGTCTCCCGTCCATCCAAGTTGAATCATACTATGTTCACCTTCACGAGACTTTGCGAGATAAGTCGGCCAATCATAACTGACAAGTTTCAATCGAATCCCAACAAGCGCTAAATCCGCTTGCATCATCTCTCCCATTTTTCTCCCAGCGGGATTATAGGGTCTCGTTACTGGCAGAGTCCAAAGTTCTGTTTCAAAGCCATTTGGAAAACCTGCGCTTGTAAGTAATTCCTTCGCACGTTTGGGGTTGTACTCCAGGTCTTTAAGATTTTCGTGATAAGACCAAAGAGTTGGTGGGATAGGATTTTTAGCGACAGAAGCATGGCCTAAATAAATGGCGTCGATATAGGATTGTCGGTTGAGTGCGTGGTGAATCGCTTGTCTGACGAGGACATTATCAAACGGAGCCTTTTGCGTATTCATGGCGAGGTAGCCAATATTAAATCCTGGAGCTTCAAGTAAAGTGAGATCCTTTTCTTTTTTGATGGCCTCTAAATCACTTGGAGCGGGCTCAATCATGACGTGACATTCTCCGGTGCGGAGTTTTTGAAACCGGACACTCGCTTCAGGAGTAATTGCGATCACAAGATTTTCAATGGGAGTGAGTCCTCCCCAGTAGTGAGGATGTCTTTCATAACGAATCTGTGCATCTCGACGATAGCGACGAAAAGCAAAGGGTCCTGTTCCAATTGGTTCAAGATCAATCTGTTCCATTTTTTTAGTTTTAATAAGTTGGTCGCCATATTCTTTTGAAAGAATGCTCATAAAACTCATCGCCATATTTGCAAGAAAAGGCGCTTCTGGTTTAGTTAGCTGAATACGAAAGTGAAGATCACTGACCTTAGTCATTGAGGCAATCAACTCCCCCATATTCATCCCTACAAAATACTCATAGCTTCCGCCATTCACTTTGTGAAAAGGATGGTTGGCGTTCTTCATCCTCTCAAATGAGAATAAAACATCATCACTATTGAGGGGGCGAGTGGGTTTAAAATAACTGGTGGTATGAAATTGAATATTAGGTTTAAGAAAAAAATCGTAGGTGAGTTGATCGTCAGAGACAGTATAGCGTTCTGCAAGACTTGGCATTAGATCAGTTGTGCCAGGAACAAAATCAACCAAACGATTATAGATAGTATGAGCAGCGGCATTATTAGAAGTTCCGTCAGTCGTCATCTGCGGGTTGAAGCCCACGGGACTTCCTTCAGAGCAATAGACGAATGTTTTGGCAGAAGCCGCACTTGTTAGAAGTAAGGAGATAATGAGAGAGGAGATAAATTGGTTCATGAAATGACCTCTGGGGTGAATGAATGAATTTTGCCTTGAGGAACGAGATCCTTCAACTCTTTTTATTGTCCAGTGGGGCCATAAAACTCCCCCTCGTCGTTTAGAAAAAACCACGGCAGAGGTTTAGTGACTTCAACTTTGGGTGGCGCAACTTCGCATTGATAGACCAAAATTTCCACTCCAGCTTCCCATGCTTTTTGCAGCTCATCGCTATAAACAGGGTCTCGGTGAGTCGCAGGAGTGAAGCTATGACAATCTTCCCTTTGGACTAGGAAGAGCATGACTGCACGGTGGCCTTGCTTGCGTACCTCAACAAGCTCTCGCAAATGCTTTTGTCCTCGTGTGCTGGGAGAGTCTGGAAACATTGCGATATCGTCAGGCCCTTTTAGAGTGACATTTTTTACCTCTACATAGGCATTATTTGTTGCAGATAAAAGTAAAAAATCAAAGCGCGATTCTCCAAAAACTTGCTCTCGTAAACATTCTTTATAGCCACCAAGCTCGGCAATCACTCCATTTTTGATTCCCTCTTCCACCAAATCATTTGCGCGATGAGTGTGCACACCGACCCAAGACTCTGGTGTTTTCAAAAAATCCACACTCCATTTCAGCTTGCGATTTGGATTATCATGATAAGTACAAAAGGCTTCTTGACCGGGATAGAGGCAAGTCTCCATGCTTCCTGTATTGGCATTGTGAGCAACAACTTCTGTGCCGTCGGGAAAGAGAATATCGGCCAAAAATCTTTTGCGGCGATTAAGTAGTTTACCAATTTTGTTGGGGGCGCTGAGTTCCATCTTGAGTTACCTGTTCAGAAATTATTTTGACAAAACCTACCACTTTTTTTTCATCATGTTAGAATATTCGTAAGTCTTTGAAAAATGAGAATCTTATGGCCCAGGCGTTAGTCCTTTCAGATAACGAAATCGTTAATGGCATTTATGCTGTTAATCTTGAGGTCTATTTAGGGACAAACACTACAGTTCTCGACAATCTCAATTCCGCTCTGAAAATCTTAGAACTCAACCCCAATTTTGATGTCATTATTAGCCTCTGTCTAATTGATGGAGTGGATTGTGCTATCGAACTGAGAGATTATCTTTTGAAAAATAATTTAGATATTCCGTTAATTGTGATTGGCCGCCAAAGTGAAATAAAAGAGACCGAAGCGCAAATTCTGCCGGCCAGTTATAACGTCAAAAGTCTTATTCGCACGGCCGCAAAAATTTTAAATATTACCGCAAAAGAAATGGCTTCAAGGCCGGTGCCAGATTTTTTTCCCGTTTCCACTAAAATCTTTTTTAATTTAAAAACCGTCGAATGTGATGTCTATTACAAAGTGAAAAAATCTGCTGGTGAAGCGGAGTTTCTTCTGATCATCAACGAAAAAACTAAAGTCTGGCCACGGATTAGAAAATATATCGATGAGGGAGTGACAACTCTGTATATCCCTTCGACGGAAAGATTGCATTTCACTAATATGGCAACTGAACAGGTGATTGCAGAGCTTGAGAGTGCTGATTTAAGTGCGGAAGAGAAAGTCGAGGCAGTAGAGAAGGGGATTGAGCTTGTTGCGGCGGAATACCTACAAAGCAAAGAAGCAACCGACAGTGTAATTCGTCTTTCACAGGCCTGTGTCACTGCGATGACGAGCATTGTGAAGGAAGTTCCTAAACTTAAGAAGCTTTTACAGGCCTTAATGGCAAATAAATCAGGTTATTTATACTCACATGGAATCATGGCAACTTACGTCGCCAATCATATTGTGAGAACTATTTCATGGGGTGGGGAGAGTCATATTGAAAAATTGAACTTTGTTCTTTTTTTCCACGATATGTTTTTAGTTCCTATTTATAATCGATATCCTCACTTGAAATATGAAGAGGATTTAGTTTTTTCAACAGAGCTGACAGACGAAGAAAAAGAAACGGTGATCAATCATGCAAAACTTGCTGGGGAAATTGTCCAGAAATTTCCTCGCTGCCCGCTCGGTGCCGATCAGCTCATTGTGCAACATCACGGCACGACGTCTGGTATGGGCTTTGCGACTAAATATAAAGATGATATCTCTCCTCTGGCCAAGGTCATTATTATTTCAGAGCATTTCGTGGAAGAGATGTTCCGAAATCCAGAGGGGACGGTGCCGGTTAATAAAGCAGCCATTTTGGCGGAGCTCAAGCAGCGTTATGGGAAGAGTACTTACTCTAAAATCCTTGAATCTCTCGAGACGCTGGAACTCTAATGAATTTTTCGAAGAGTTTTCTCGAGCGCAACTAACGGCTCTTTGAAATTTCCAGTATTATACATCAACTTAAATTGGTAGTAGACCTCTTGTAAAAGGTTTTCACTTTTCACTTTAGAGCAAACAAGTCTTGCGAGATAGTGGCTACACAAAATAAAAGTGCACGATAAGACGGTTAATTTATTGGCGTTTAGTTTGTTGGGAAAACCTTCACCATTAGGCATCTCATGATGTTGAGAAATTAAATAATCGACTTCCGGAAATCGTGTGAAGTACTGTGAATAACCAGCAGCGATGGCGGGATGGTTTTTAAATTCTTCTTTGTCCTCTTCCGAGAACATCTGTAGATGGGGATCATCGAGTCTATTGATTTTGAGAAGATCTTCATTGGTAAGACCTGAGTCTTGAAGAATAGAAGCTAATCCAAGTTTCTTTTTTGTAATATCAGAGTTCCAGCTCAACGACTCACAGACTGACTCACAAAGATAGAGTGAGAGAACACTGTGCTCAGCAATATCGAGGTTAATCCGCGGAAAGTGGGCGAGGACGTTTTTAAAAGTACGAACACTCTGATAATTCTGCGTCGTTTTATCAATCACACTTTGAACAAGTTCAATAAGAGAATCACTCACTCCGACTGAGCGAAGATATTGATGGATAATCACAATGGACTTGATTTGGAGAGAGATGATTTTTTTAGGATTTTGAGTGTGCTCTAATCCGTTCATAATATCGTCAATACTCTCTTCCAAAAACCGCAGGTATTCATTCTTTTTGAGGTAAAGGTATTTGATATTTTTTTTGGCGTAGTTTTGGATTGTATTATGTGTATAAGGTTTCTTGGCCGCGATCACTCTCGCGTATTTAGTTTGTGTGAGTTCCACATAAACATCGTAATCAATCTTCTCAAAGAGATAAAAATTTCGAAGTTTCATGGGTAACATTTCAGTGCGTTCGAATTCTTCTACCGACTGTTCAAACTCTTCTTCTTTCGCCCAATTCAAACTGGTTTGAATGATTTCTCGGAAATGATCTATGTCGTAAGGTTTATAAATAACGGCGTTTAAATCGTGCCCGAGGTAAAGCTCATCTCGAATTCGATCTCGAACAGTGACTTTGTCACCTACAAAGATCAGTGGTCTTTCTCCTGCGACTTCGAGAATCTGCTCTCCAAAATCGCTGGGGTTCACCTGTTTGAGTGAGGCATCAATCATAATAATCCCGAAGGGACCTTCGTAGGTTAAATAATCAAGTGCCTGACTGGTTTTTAGAGCGCAAATAAGCTCAATTTTTGAAAAATGGGCTTTAAACAGGTTACTTAATAACCCCCACTCTTCCTTATTATCGCAAATATACAACGCTTTCATGAAAGACATTTTAGCATAGTTTTGGTTAGGGCTTAAAAAAAACAATGTCTTTCTAAGTAGTTATGTTTTATTGTTTTTAGGTGCCGTCTGCCCCAACCCGGATGTGAACAATGTCAACGCAAGCTCATAATGTCGCTAGGCTCTTGATTGAAGCCGGTTGCCTCAAACTAAGCCCTGAGATACCTTTTACCTATGCTTCAGGTCTCAAAGGCCCGATGTATTGTGATAACCGCCTGCTCTTAAGTGACCCCACCAGACGTGGGAAGATTCTGGAGATCTTTGGTGAAGTTTTGTCTCACTTGGAAACTCCAGAAGCTTTTATTGGCGTAGCAACTGCGGGGATTCCTCACGCTGCTTTTTTGGCGTTACAAAAAAACTTACCCCTTCTTTATATTCGCTCCGAGGCCAAGGGGCATGGCCGACAAAATCGCCTTGAAGGGAATCCTGAAGGAATTCATAAAACTGTTTTAGTTGAAGATCTCGTGAATCAAGGTGGCTCACTCGCGCAGGCCATTAGTGGTGTGCAAGAGGCAGGGCTGGAAGTGATCTATTGTTTATCGATTGTTGATTATCAAATGAAACAATCCAGAATTTTATTCGATGATCTTAAGATCAAGGTTCATTCGTTGACGAACTTAACAGCAATTATTGAATACGGGCAAAAATCCGGCTTGATAGACGAAGCTGGAGCGTCAAGTATCAGACGTTGGCAAGCCGATCCCGTCGCTTGGTGCTAGGTTTTCCTAGACGCAATGTCTTTGGCAACTTCTGGCCTTAAGTGTATGATTACTGAACTCATAATTAAAATACCATGTCTATTCGTGCGGAGGTTGCATGTCGCAAGTGGCGAAGTTAGAAGTTGATGGCAAAATTTACGAACTCCCAATGATTACCGGTTCGGAGGGTGAGCGAGCAATCGATATCACGAAGCTCCGCTCTCAAACAGGAGTCATCACAATAGACAACGGGTTTATGAACACCGGCTCATGTCAGTCGGCGATCACATTCCTCGACGGCGAAAAAGGAATTCTGCGCTATCGCGGTTATCCAATAGAGCAGTTGGCGCAAAAATCAAATTTTAGCGAAGTGTCTTACCTTCTTAATGAAGGCGAGCTGCCATCAGCTGATGCCCTCAAAACTTTTGAAAAACAAACCGCTGAGTTTTCAACCTTGCCTGCTGGTATTAGCCAAATGCTCGATCAGTTTCCGCCGAATGCTCACCCAATGGGCGTTTTGTCTGCAGGGATTTCTGCTCTGTCAGCATTTTACCCTGACTACCTCAACCCAGAACCCTCTCTTGATCTTCAAAAAAAGGCATTGCCTCATTTGATGGGCCAAGTGAAAACGATGATGGCGCATTTCTATCGCCGCTCAAACGGCCAAGATCCAGTGCGCTCAAATAATTCTCTGTCTTACGCTGGGGATTTTTTGCATTTGATGTTTTCAAAAAAAGGCAGCGAAGTAGATCCAGACGTCGCTCGCGCACTTGATGTCCTTCTTATTCTTCACGCTGATCATGAGCAAAACTGCTCGACTTCAACAGTCAGAGTTGTAGGTTCAAGTCAGGCGACGGTTTTTGCGACTATGTCTGCAGGTGTTGACGCCCTTTGGGGACAACTCCATGGCGGCGCAAATCAAGCGGTCCTTGAAATGCTTGAAGCGATTCAAAAAGATGGCGGCGGACACAAACGCTTCCTTGAGCGCGCAAAAGACAAGAACGACTCATTTAAGTTGATGGGCTTTGGTCACCGTGTTTATAAAAACTTTGACCCAAGAGCAAAAATCATTAAACAAGCCTGCGATACAGTTCTAGAGAAACTTGGTGTCCATGATCCGCTTTTAGATATCGCAAGAGGTCTTGAAGAAGAAGCGCTTAAAGATCCGTACTTCGTAGAGCGAAATCTCTATCCGAATGTCGATTTCTATTCTGGTGTGATTTATAAGGCCCTCGGAATTCCAACCAATATGTTTACGGCAATGTTTGTTCTTGGCCGTTTACCTGGTTGGCTAGCTCAGTGGCGTGAACTTCGAGCGACAGCGGGTGTGAAGATTGCAAGACCAAGACAAATCTATATCGGCGCTACAGAACGTCCCTATGTGGACCTCTCCAAGCGCTGAACTTCAATATGACCTCTTACTTGAGCTCGCTCTTTCCCCACTGACGGAAAGCGAGCTCATGAAAGAGCTCTTAGAACTTCAAAAACTTTTCACCACTGAGAGAAAAGCAGATTTCTCTCAGTACCATCTCGACGAGAAAAAAGTTTCCAGCTATTTTCTTTTCCACTTTCCAAGCAATCTCCCAAAATTCGATTTTTTACTCGACCAACTCTCACCAAGGGCCAAAGAGCAGCTTTATCAAAATGATTTCTACGATATTGGCTCTGGCCCTGGAACCTATAGTTTTGCTTTCCTCAGACACGCTCCCAAGGATTATGCCGGAACAGTTCATCTGGTTGATCACTCTGACTTGATGTTAAAACAAGCCCGCCAGCTTTTCACTCGGGCCTTTCCGAATCAAAAAATCGAGTACCATCAAAAGTTCTCCAAAGATTTATTACAAAGAAAAAACTCCACTCTTTTTTTCGGCCACTCTTTAAATGAAATGCCAACAGAAGTTCGACGCTTTTATTTGAACTCCTTTCTCGGAAGTATGGTTCTTTGGATTGAACCCGGCACTCCCGCCGTTTTTCAAACTTTGATGCTTGAGCGAGAGAGGCTGATCTCTCAGGGGTTTATGCCTCTCTATCCGTGCGCCGCTAACACCGCTTGCCCAGCTCTGCTCCGAGAAGGAGAGTGGTGCCACCAAGTCGTAAAAACTCAGCAGCCCCCATGGCTTGAAAGGCTTTCCCAGAAAATGCAGATGGATCGTCGTTCATTGCCTATGATGGCCCATATTTATTCGAGAGAAAATGAGAGGGAATCTTCGGTGACCAAAAAAGCTCGTCTCGTGAGAGTGAAGCCTGCGACAAAATACAGTTTTGAGTGGGAAGTCTGCCTGCTTCAAGAAGCGAACTTACAATGGATAAAGATTAGTCTTCCTTTCAAAAAACTTTCAAAATCTGAAGTGAAAAGTTTTGAAAAAATCTCTGTGGGAGTTGAAATTGATTTGGAGTTTGAAAAAGAACTTCAGCCAGATTACTTCAGAGTGAATTTAGTGCGCTAGTGAGTACAAAGAGATCAAGGCAAAAAAAAAGCCTCTTTGACAGAGGCTTTTTTGAAACAAATTTTTAGATTTGATTACTTCTTCATTTTGGCGAAACGATCCCCGAATTTCTTCTGGAATTTTTCGATACGGCCTTCTGTATCCATAACTTTCTGCTTACCAGTGTAGAAAGGGTGTGAAGCTGATGAGATATCAAGCTTAACAAATGGGTACTCTTTTCCGTCAGTCCAAGTAATAGTGGAATCTGCTTTAATCGTTGAACGGGTTTTGAATTCAAAGTCACATGAAACGTCTTTGAAAATCACTTCGCGGTATTCTGGGTGGATATCCTTTTTCATACAACTTCCTTTAGCTTGCTCACTTGATATTTATACAAGGGGCATCAACAATAATGATCATAAGATGTGGTAATATCGCTAAACCAGAGGCCCTTGTCAACTTGTCTCTTAGTGGGCGGCGCAACTAGAGCAGCCATCTCCATCGGTTTTGCCACCGGCCTCAACTAAGCCCCATTTTGAATAGGTTTTATTGAGGTAAGACAGCGCCAAATCAAGTGAGCGGAAAGGGCGTTGAAAAATTTCTTCGTAATCAAAATTCGTAAGCGTCACAAAATACAAAATTTCGGGCTCTTTGTCTTCACTAGGCTCTGCTCCCATAGAAACAAAAGCAAATGAATCCAAGCCCTTGTAGCGTCGATAGGTCCAATTTTCAGCGTCGATCTGGCCCGTTTCAAGAATTTTGTGATTGTCTTTCATGGAACTGACTATAAGTCGTTATGAATCACTTGTCATGGTCCATTAAACACAGTAGATTAGCCGATAATTTTGTTAAAACGTGGAGGCTGTTGTGGCAAAGGGACCTAGAGTAATTATCACATTAGAATGTACTGAGGCACGTGGCCTTGGAAAAACACCGTCTCGTTATACGACGACTAAAAACAAGAAGACGACTCCAGATCGTCTTGAGCTTAAAAAATACAATCCTTTTTTAAGACGTCATACTGTTCATAAAGAAATCAAGTAATTGACACTTAAAGCCCTGATTTCAGGGCTTTTTTTTTGCCTATTTCAGTCTTGAGTCGTCGCTTGAATAGTCCGATAAGTCTTCGTGTAAGAACGGAGACAAATTTTGGCACTTAAGATTCTCATCGCAGATAATGATCCTGAAGAATTGCAGGCACTCAAAGAGTACTTTTCGGCGGAGCTATATCAAGTCGAAACCGCTAACTCAGGTAAAGATGTTCAGCTGAAACTCTATCAAGAAAAATATTTTGCTCTTCTTATGAACTGGTCAGTGCAAAACCACTCGGCCGGTCAAGTGCTGAGTTTCACTAAAAAAAATATGCCAGGCTTAAAAGTCATCATTTTGCTGAATGACTTAAGCTTGTTAGATGAAAGTGCAGATCAAAATATTGATTCCATCAAAAAAATGGGGGCCCATCAAGTGATGGTGAAACCTTTCGAGAGAAAGGATGTTAAGTCAGAGCTAGAGGGCCACCAATCGATGTCAGAACTGATGGGGCATCAGCCACGCAGAGAAGGGGTCTCTGACGAGCTTGAACTAGATGGAAAGGATGAGGATTTTACAGCAATTAAAATCAATGAATTCTTCTCGGCGAAATCCGTTCTTTTTGATGTCTTCATTCGTTTGCGTGAAAACCGTTACGTAAAAATTCTTCATGCGGGAGATACTTTCAGTAAAGAACGTATTGCAAAGTATAGAGATGAAAAAAAAGTTCAGTATTTGTACTTTCAAAATAAAGATAGAAAGAAATTTATTCAATTCAATAATTACTTAATCGATAAAACTCTAGCTAATGCCCAAATTCCCACTGTCACAAAAGCGAATATGCTTAAAAATGTGAGCTCACAGTATTTAGAAGAGGTGCATGTGGAAGGCTTGAAGCCTCAAGTTTTAGAGCAGGGAAGAGAGATTTGTGAGTCGATCTTTCAATTTGTGGATCAAGATAAAAAGCTTCATCATTTTTTGAGAGATTTACATAATCTTGATCCAAGTTCTTATAGTCATTCATTTCTTGTGACTCTCTATGTGACGTCTATCACAAAACAATTTGACTGGCAGTCGCCCCAGACGATTCAGTCAATGGCGATGGCGTGTTTATTACACGATATTGGTAAAACAAAGATCCCAAAAGAGTTATTACTCCTTAGACCTATTCAAATGAATGATGAGCAACTCGCGCTTTATCATCAGCATCCACAACTGGGCTTTGATCTCTTGAAAGATAATAAGTTGGTGAACAATACCGTCAAACAGGTAATTCTACAGCATCATGAGACTTACGATGGCACGGGCTACCCTGCCGGATTAAAGGGGAGTCGGATACTTATGATGGCCAATATTGTCTGCCTTGTAGACGATTTCGTTCATCTCATGCTGGACGCTGAAACATCACCGGTTGAAACCCTTAAAACGATTCTTGTGGATAAGGAAATGGCCAAGCGATACCATTCCAGCATCCTTGAAAATTTCATTAAGGTCTTTGTTGATCCAGAAAAAATTATGAAAGATCGTACGCTGCCATCAAACTCGAAAGTTCTTAATAAAAAAGCTTCTTAATTGTAAGTGGCTTAAAATGATTATTCCGCTTATTAAAAAGTTCTAGAGAATCCTTGGCGAGCATAAAGGGATAATCTCTATTTGATGCTTGTATCAGGAAGTTTTGGCGTTTTTCAAATTTCATTTCAGGCAGACTTTGAACCAACTGGCTTAAACTATAACGATAGCTATCTCCCGACTGAGAGATAACCTCAACTGTATAGAGTGGTTTTTCTAGTTGTTGATCAATTGCAAGAGAAAGTTCAGGGGATTTTTTATCAATAATAAATAAGCTTCTTAGGGAAGTGAGTTCGGTCAAAAACTCTCGAACGGCGATAGGCTCCAAGAGATTAAGACCGGCATCTTTCCACTGGCCGTCTTCGTTGACGAGGTGGAGCTGCGGCTGACTGATGTTCTCACGCCAAATTTTCAGTGAGGCCATCTGATCGATGGAGAGGGCAAAGATGCGTGTATCGATGAAATTAATTAGATCTAGATTTTCCAACGTAAAGTTAAGGGCATCAATATGATAGATCAGATCACCTTGGTCGAATGCGATATAGGTTGAATTATCGATTGGATTAATTAAGCCGAATGAAAGTTCTTTTGTACTTAAGTCAGAAGAAACGAGTTTGACTTTCATTTGCGGTTGATCAAGGGAGAAGTTGCTGATGTTGATTGGATCGCGATCATAGATACGACGAATTTTAATTTCTGAAAGGGCACTTAACATGCGCTCAAGGGGTTGAGCATTCGCCATAACCATCCGAGGTTCCGTCATGCGCCATGACGATTGGCTAGCGACGCGCTCAAAAGTGAAATTACCTAATCGGTTAGACAATGTGAGTTCACGCAAGTCGCCAAGATCTGAATCATTAAAAAGAACACGCATCCGCTCAATTTCGTGAGTTTTTACGACTGGTGCCTGAAAAAACACAGAACTAAGCGCTCCAGCAGTAATGAGGAGAAAAAAGAAGGCAAGCATAACGCTTGATAAGCTGGCTTTTGAACGTGGGAGGCTAAGAAACACAAATGACCTCTGTTAGGGCTAATAAACCATTTTACCTTGATTTTAAGTCTTTAGTCGAGGCATGATAACGAAGTTTTTGAACCTATCAACCTGCGGGGTTTGAGTGAGTTTTATTGAGATTTTTCATGAAGGCGGTTTTGTTATGTATCCGCTGCTCATCTTCTCATTATTGATTTGGGCAGTCGTTATAGAGAAAGTTTATTTCTTGATAAAATTTAAGAAAGACTCGGAGCTCGTTTTCTCCAAGGCCATACCTCTTATTAAAGACAAAAAGTTTAATGAAGCAAAAGGTCTTTTTCACCATGCCCATCCTCTTATCGGTACGCCTTTTTTAACGGCCCTAGAAGACAGAGAGTTGGCGACAGAAGTGAAGTCTGGCCGGTTGAAACGCCGAGTGATTGAAACAGAAGTTGGACTTCGCCGTTATCTTTGGTTACTTGGAACCATCAGCTCTTCTGCTCCTTTCATTGGTTTGTTTGGGACGGTCGTCGGGATTATCAAATCATTCGACTCAATTGCTCAAGCAGGTAAGAGTGGTTTCGCTGTTGTTGCTGCCGATTTATCAGAGGCGCTTGTGGCAACGGCCGCTGGTATTGGCGTGGCCGTCTTAGCGGTTCTTCTTTTCAATTATTTTCAGACCTGGCTCAAACAGACATCCCTTGAATTTCGCCATCGCTTAGAAGACTTTGTCGATACGATTCAGTAGGAGTATTTAATGGCCTTCGGTTCTTCAGGTACTGATTCAGATTACGACTCGCAAGAAGAGATTATCTCTGAAATCAATATGACTCCGCTTATTGATATCATGTTGGTGTTATTGATCATCTTTATGGTGACTTCTAGTATTAGCTTGGAATCGGGACTTTCCGTTGATCTTCCAACCGCTGCAAGTTCGGCGGAGGGCACTGAAGAAGGGCTCGCAGTTATCGTCACTCTTGATCAGTCTGGAACCATTGCTGTTCAAGGAAAAACCGTCAGTCTGGAATCCTTGTCAGAGGCCATTCGCACGGCCCTTGCTGCAGACAAAACAGATCTTGTGGTTTTTGAGGGAGATCGACGCTCACAATTTGGGAAAGCAGTTGAGATTATGGATATTGCAAAAGCCTCAGGAGCAAAGCGTTTTGCCATCGCTGCGGAAGCTGCAACTCCATAATCTTTCAGGTCTAGAGATCGAAATCATCCAAGTCTTCAAAGCTTTCGGCACTTTCAGCTGATTTTGGTTTTTTCACAACCGCAATTTCTTCAATTTCAACTTCAATAGAATTGATAAAGTTTCGAAGCAGAGTTCTTTCTCCTTCTTTTAAGAAGGTAAACTTCGCAGCGATTCGATAGGGTAGTCTGTTGGCGGAAATGATTCGAGATTTCATATTATAAGGACGGCAATAAAGGATATCTGCGTTCATCACAAATCTCATGGGAATTTGAAAATCGAGAACGATGGATTGGCCTTCAGCGAATTTTTGTTCACCAAAAAAATAAATCATCTGCATGTCGATTTCAGAAAGAAGCATTTTTCCAGAATAAATTTTTTCTGCAGGTAGAGTAGGAACCCGGCGAAGGACTTGAACTTTTTTCTCTAGTGGGCTTGCAGTACTTGTTTCTGATTCGATTTCTTCAATCGGCTTTGGTTCGTCACCTTCGGCTTCTTGCATCGCCTTGAGCATTTCATCTTCGCCCGCATCTTCAACAGCGCCTTCAGCCTTTGCACCGTCTATAAGTTTAAGCGGCCCTTCAGTGACGAGTTCTTTTTTCTTATAGTCTGCAACCAAGTCACTGAGGTCGAGTTTTTCTGGGCCCGCTTGATCAATTCTATTTTGGATAATTGATTCAATCTCATCTCTTAATGTCCAAATTTTGAGATTAATTTTTTTAATAAGAACTGGATGGTTTGAACTTCCGTAAATCATAATCCCTCGATTCTCCAACTTGTTTTCTCATTCATTCTAACATTTTCTCTCATACGCTCCATTAGGCAGAGATGTGCTACCATGGAAGAAAATACCCGCTAGTAATGCCAAAACGCGCAACGCTACGATTTTGAGGATGCTTAAATTTTATTGATTCTTAGCTGGCAGTAAGCCTGATTGAATAATGCTTTGATCGTTACCAACAACTCCAAGGAGGGAGTCTATGAAGAAAACCAAAATGCTCGGGTCACTCGTATTGGCCTGTACTTTTGCTAGTGCCCACGCAAGCCTAGCTCCACACGTACCAGGCGAACTTATTGTGAAGTTCAGAGATACCGACCAAAAATCTCTCCTTTCACTTAAATCTCTTGGTGCTGAAATCGCTCGCCCGATTGAACTTTCAAGTGAAACGCTTCATGTTGTGAGAGTAGAGGGCGAGAAGTCACTTATGGGGACAATCAAGGCCCTTCAAGCTGATCCAAACGTCGTTTATGCTGAGCCTAACTTTATCTACTCACTCATTAAGCCAATCGCTCCAAGCTTTGTAGAAGAGCTATTGGCCCCTTTATCTGCACCAGTTGAATCAAACTATACTCCAAACGATCCAGACTTTGGTCGTCTCTGGGGCTTACAGAACACTGGGGCTAACGAGCCAAACGGTCGAGTTGCAGGTCTTGCAGGAGCGGATATTGACGCTCTTAGAGCTTGGGAAATCAATCGTGGTTCTCGTGAAGTTGTGATCGCTGTTATCGATACTGGTATTGACTATAATCACCCTGATCTTGCGGCCAATATGTGGATCAACGAAGCCGAGCTCAATGGAACTCCGGGCGAAGATAGTGATGGCAACGGTTTCGTAGATGATATCTATGGTTATAACTTTGCGACAAACAGAGGCAATCCATTTGATGGTAATGGGCATGGAACTCACTGTGCTGGTACAATTGGTGCTGTTCATGACAACGCTTTAGGTGTTGCTGGTGTGATGGCCGATGTTCGTATGGTTGCAGTGAAATTTCTTTCTGACGCTGGTTCAGGAACAACAGAAAATGCTATTCGTTCAGTTGATTACGCTACAATGTTGAATGTAGATATCATGTCAAATTCATGGGGCGGGGGCGGTCGCTCACAAGCTCTAGAAGATGCTATTAAGCGTGCAAATGACAGAGGCATTCTCTTTATCGCAGCTTCTGGTAACTCAGGCACGAACAATGATACTCGCCCGCACTATCCATCAAACTATGATGTACCAAACGTGATTTCAGTTGCTGCCACAACGGCCCAAGACACACTAGCGAGTTTTTCAACTTTCGGTCGCAACACAGTTCATATCGCGGCTCCAGGTCATAATATTCTTTCAACTATTCAGAACAATCGCTACAGCGTTTTCTCTGGAACAAGTATGGCCACTCCTCACGTCTCAGGAGCTCTTGGTCTTCTATTAGCTCAAGAAGGAAGAATGTCAGTTGAGGAAGTGAGAGAGCGTCTCTTAGCTACTTCTGAACCAGTTCCTGCTCTTCGTGGCAAGACTGTTAATGGTGGACGCTTAAATGCTTACAATCTTTTAACTGATACACGTCCGCAAAGAAATGAGCCGAATCCAAACAACTGGCAAACAGTGATGCTTGATGAAGCTTTTGAAAGTGATCATCCCTATGCCGATGGAATGAACATCTCAAGAACATTTTCTGTTCCAGGTGCTAAGTATATGCGTCTTCATGTGAGCCGTTATGCTACAGAAGTTAATTATGATTACCTCGCTGTCTTCAATGCAGCTGGTGTTCAAGTTGATAAGATTTCTGGAAGTGGTGAGAACTATACTTCTGAGTATATGGAAGGTGATTCAATGCGAGTGAATTTCATTTCTGATCGCTCTGTCACTGGCTGGGGATTTTTGATCGATAGAGTAGAAGTCCAATTCGAATAATTTGAGCTTCAAATTGAGATAAAAAAAAAGGCGAACTTAGGTTCGCCTTTTTTAATGGAATTTTTTTAAAGACTAAGCTTCGAAAAGATGACGATACTTTCTAATGAATTTAGAAAGTGAGCCCACTTTATCAAGAGTGCGGATAGCACGAGTTGATAAACGCAAACGGATTGTTTGTCCTGTTTCAGGATCAAAAACTCTCTTCGTTTGAAGGTTCGGCTTTTGAGTCATTTTAGTTCTATTATTAGCGTGAGAAACATTGTTCCCAACAAGACGTCTTTTACCAGTTAAATCACATACGCGTGCCATAATCTCATCCTTTCGCCACAATTAATGCTTCAGAGATAGGTAATATAGTGAAGAAAGTTCGGATCGACAAGCCCTATTAGCTGTTATTTACGAGGCTTGATTTGCCTGAGTCAGGCTTCTTGACGACAGATTTGTATTCGCTGGCATGGGCATGGTGTTTTTTGATAAAGCGTCTCTCGCCGAGTAGGAAGAGTTCGTCAGCATGTCTTTTGCAAAGCATTACTTGAGGAGGAGCGTGATTATAGAGGCTCACCTTTTTAGCATCTTCTGTTTCACAGATTTGACAAGACATATAGACAGACTCCCAACTTATTGTTCTTTAGCTATTTTAATTGGGAGTCTGCTTGCAACAAAGATAATTTGTGGGCTTAATTATCAAGATTCCTGAACTTTCTTGTCTTTCCGGTCGTTTGACCCTCTTTTTTCTTTTCTTTTTCCTCTTCTTTTCTCTTTTTCATCACCATCATGCTCTATACCGAGCTTTTTACGGCGTTCTTTCATTTGATCGTGAAACTCCCCTCGCAACTTCCTAAGCTCCTCTCGGTTCTCTTCACGCTTCTCTTGTGATTTCATCTCTTTGTGGAGTTCGCGGATGGCCTTTCGCTTCTCTTTATTGCCATCTTTATCCCCTGGAACAATAGAAAGTTCGATCTTATGGATCTCAGCTGCCGTTTGTTTCTGGCGTTGATAAGCCTCGTCTAAATTTTTTTTCTTTAGCTGGTAGACTTTTTCCATATGCTCCATTCTAAGAGTATGGCCTTCTTGGTGAAATTTTTTAAGATCTGCTTCTTCAGCGTTTAGGCCAAAGAGGCTAAAACTGATTAAAATAAGGAAAATTGACTTCATAGAACCTCCGAGTTTTGTTGATCCACAACAGAATAACGGACGGCGCTTAAAAAAGTTTCAAAAATGATGAAACTTCTGTGATTTTAATTCGTTTACTATTGAGACCTAAGGAAATTGGGGGCCGTTTTGAGCAGTGTGAGTTTAAGAAGTTTATGGGTTCGTTTTTCAAGTCCGGCCCTTTATGAGCTGACTGACGAACAATTGATGATGAATCTAAAGGATGATGATCAGAAATCATTTTGTGTTCTTTATGATCGCTACAAAGCGCCGCTCAATCAGTGGATAAGTTGGATGACTGGACGAAAGGCCGTTGCAGAAGAACTGACTCAAGATGTTTTTCTCAAAGTCTATCAACAGAGGAATCATTATAGACCACAGTCCTTTAAATCTTGGATTTATACGATCGCTCGCAATCAGGCGCGAGACTATTTGAGAAAAAAACAAGAATGGCTGGTAGAAGACGAGCGCAGTTTAGAAGTAAATCCAGTTAATGATATAGATGATATCGCTCACGAACTCATTCTGCGACAAGAAGAAGCGCAACTTAGGGCCGGCATTGATGAGCTGAGCCCTAGAGTGAGAGAGGCCTTCACCTTATGGCTTGCAGATGAGTGGTCGTTTGATGAGATCGGAGTGATGCTCGAGTGTTCGGGGCAAGCGGCAAAGAATTTAGTTCATCGAGCAAAAAGAGATTTGAAAGAATGGTTTAGCGCGGGAGAGTTTTAGATGAAAAATTTCAAACAAGAATTAAGAAAGAAAATAAAAGTTGAGCACGACGAAGGAGCCGATTATCGCTTTTGGGCGCGCTTTAAAAGAGAAGGAGCAAAGTCTCCACTTCTTTACCGCGCTTGGGCCCCAGTCTTTATGATTCTGCTTTGCGCTTTTCTTGGAGTGAGCATATATCACAGCCCCGAGAAAAATCAGCAAATGCTGACTGTAAAAATAGAGCAACCTTCAGAAATTGAAAGTTTCATTGAACTTGACCGCGAGAGTGAAGAGCTGTTTGCGGACTTAGGGTATAGTATGGAAACTGATGATGAGACAGAAGGGGAGGGCTTGTACCTCTTTCTCTAACTTAGCCAACCAGCGCAGTGAAGCCTTTGTCCTTTAGTGACAGCTTCTACCTTATGCTCATAGCCCCAAATTCCCGTCAGAAAAACTAGGAGTTCTCCAAAGGCCAAGGGCGGATGCCGGTAGAGGATTTCGCTCGAGCCTTTGCGACGAAAAAGAAGATCTCCTCCTTCTATCGTTTCTATTTTTGGATTCAGTCCAAGTGAGAAAGCAAAAAGTCTCGATCCATCATCATGCCAAATACCGTCTTCGTCTGGCTCGAGGGAATCATCTCCGTTTCGAAGAGTTAAAATATGTTCTGTTGTTTGAAAGGAACCATAATTCTTGAGAGTCTCGCTCAGAAAACCATTTGGCTTCAGTTCATCTGTAAAGAACTGATCGATCTCCTGATAATTTTTCATTTGAACTAATTCATAGAGCTCTGCTGGTAGCTTGAGCAGAGTATTCGTATAACCCAAATTTTTGAGGTCTGGATGTGTGATCATGGACTCACTATAAAGTTTGTGAAGCGGCCAGACCAGTGTAAACTAAAAGGATGAAACATAAATGGCTGGCGTTAGCCGCTTTTATTCTTTTTTTAGGAATATTAGTGATTTCTCTTATGAGAAGTCAGGATAGTGTTTTATGGGAAGAAGGACTAAGCCAATACCAGTCGGCGAGATCTAAGTATTTTCCTGAGCAAAAACCGGAGGTCGAGGAAATAAATCCGGTGCCGGTCGAAATGGCTCAGCCTGCAGTTGTTTCCGTCATAGACTACGGGAAGATATTGGTTTTCCAAGAACAACTGGAGGAGCAAAAACAAGAGTGTACCGCAAGAATTGAGAGAATCCTGCCGGATGACAGTATTGTTGATCCACAGCACGGAATTTATCAGTTGGAATCAAGGGAACTTTTTGAGCTTACCTACGAAATTATGTTTTCTTTTGTGAGTCAGACTTCTCAGCAGGTTCATGAGTGGGTGACAACGCAAGTGAACTCTTCAGATGATTTTGATGCTTATCAGTTTAAAGAATTATTATTTCAAGCAGATATTTGTTTTCACCCTAGAGGCTTAATGTTTTTGCAAGTCTTAGTTGATGCGGCGGATGTTCACAAATGGAGTGTGCCCCAAAGAAGAGAGCTTGGAACGGTCATCATTACACAAATTTATGAACAAATTCTCCTATTCCCAAGTAGCAATAATTTGATTTTTGCGCTCTCTGCAATCCGGTCGTTGGCGCGCGGGAATTTTGTAGACGGCGAAGATGTGGAAGAAGCGGAGCTATTGAGTTCAAGAGTGGTCGAGCAATACGAGCGAGTTGGAAGTACGTTGAATAAAGAAACCGGAGCGGCAGATGCACGGGAATCACTTCGAGAATATCTCGATGAAAACGATTTGCTTCGCCAGCAAGTAAGAGATGTACTTAGACCGATTATTGAAGGAATAAAGTCGTTCTAATTTTCCATCTCTTCCATACAAAGATAGATCTGTTTTTCATTAAAACCAGCTGCGAGTCCTAGCGCTTTAATTTTTCCAAGCATCCAATTGCGAAGAGGGCGGCTGTAGCGAACCTTTTGGTCAAAACTCTTTACCCAGTCTGCCCCATGCAAAGGGGAATCTGGATAATTTTTTTGTACTTGATGGTAAACATCTTTTGTAAAACGCACGACTCCAAGAGAGACATAATGAACGGCCGAGAGATCAAGCTGGGTTTTCATCTCTTGAAAAAGTTCAGCGAACTTCTTTTCGAAATCGTCTTCATAAATCACCGGGTCAATATGAATGCCAATCGGGTGACCGAGGTTTTGTAATTCTCTCATCGCTTTGAGGCGGGTTTTGAGAGGAGGAGTCTTGAGATCAAAGGCTTTGACTTGAGCGGCTGTTGAGAGGGAGAAACTCACCGTAATATTTTTTTGTGGTGAAAGAGCTTTAAGCTCTTTGATATTGGCCGACTTCGTTCGAAGTTCTAAACGAGCTTTCGGAAGTGTTTGAAACAGAGAAAAATAATAGGGAAGTTCACCTGTTAAGTGAGAGAGTGCCAAGGAATCACTGAATTCTCCAGCGTGAAACCAGACTTCTTCTTGGTCTGGATGAGAGTCGCAGACTTCTTTAATTTTTTCGCCGATCTCTTCGTGATTGAGAAAGAAAACCAAATCTGGAGAGTCGAAATAGCCTTGCAAATAACAATACTGACATTCATAGAGGCAATTATAGCTGTGAATAAAATAATAATGTGGGCTACCACTCAAGCCGTAGGCATCGGGAGCCGGTTTCACTAAGCTGCCACGCTTTCGACCGAGGAAGGCTTGCAAATTATCTCGTTTTTGCAGGTAAGGTTTTTTCACTCGATTAAAGATTTTATCGATCTCTTCAATCTCTTGCGTAGGAATATTGGGAAAAGAGCTTAGAAACTGAAGCACTCTTGGATGATCTCGCATTTCTTTTTCTACAAAAATGCGTTTAAACATCCTCTTCACCTTGCAGAACGGACCAAAAATTTTTGAGTGGCAAAGACTGAAGCGCTGTTTGCAGCTCTTGAAATTGTTTTGCACCGTGAATCTTTAGATTTACGTCTAGAGATTGTGATTCAAGAGATTGGTCAAAACGAACTTGGAGATCGCTGTTTTGATGTGGTTCAAAAAGCTGTTCTAAATTCGCTCGAAGGCGAGTTTCGAGGGGAGAGAAACGCTCTTGCATGAGAGTTAAAAGTTTCTGTGTGCGAAGTTTGGGTTTGAGTTTTGGATCAATCTCGCCCGCGATGTTTTGTAGTTCAGTTTGAGAGAAATCTCGAAGCTGCCATTTTTGCAGATAATTTTCGTACTGTCTTTTTTGAGTGGTGGTGAAATGCCAAGCAGAGTGATCGAGAATTCCTAGAATATCAATCATGCTTGGTTCTTCAGGCGTTTCGCTTTGAGATTCTTTTTGGAAAGCTTCCAAAAGTTTCTCCGACCATTCTTTTGAGTTTTCTTTGGTGATGGTGCAAATCTCGTCTGCGCCTGGGCGATCACTTATGATTTTGATGGCGGCGATTGGTCGTTTCGCCTCTCTTGCAACTGAACAGAGACCCCAGAGTTCGCGGTCAACGAGCGGGGCGAAGGCGCTTAAAAAATGTCCTTGCTCGGGGCTTAAAACTCTCTTTTTCGCTGTGATCAAGTCGAGGTCGCCTATGAGTTCGAATGAATGAAACTCTTCTTCGCCGTAAACCGTTCTCACTTTATGAACTGAGCCCACTTCTAAATTTTCCCGTAGTGCTCCGGCGACCCCTAGATTAAAAATTTCAAGCCGTGGTTGCTGGTGATAGGCACCCAAAATCAAACCGAGTTTGGAAAAGGCTTTGCCGAGACCTTCGCCGGTCAGAAGCAATCCGAGTCCTTGATCACAGGTCCAAAAATCTGGATGAAGAGCGCTCGCCTTAAAATCATAGGCCTTGAAGAAAGCCGACGCTTCACCGCGATGAGCAAAACAGAGCAATTGTGAGAGTTCGGTCGTGGACATGTGCCTTGCCTAGATTGAGAAGAGCATTTTATAGTGCAAAGACTAACTTCCCGTCCAGTTTTGAGAGGAGAGAATGATGCGAGTTTTACAGGCCTTTGAATCGTGCCCTATGGGCTTTGGTGGTGCTTCTATCAGCGGAGAGGGGGCAGGCTACGGCTTTGGAGCGATGGATGAAAAAACGGCCATCAATTTGCTGCACGAGGCTCGAGACTTAGGGGTGAAACTCTTTGATACGGCACCCATTTATGGTTTTGGGCTCTCGGAAGAGAGATTCGGCAAGGCCTTTAAAAAATCCCGCCAAGATGTTTTTTATGTCTCTAAGTCTGGAGTGACTTGGAGTCCGATGAAGCGGGTTGATATGACGAATGACCCGAAAACAACTCTCAGTATGCTTGAGACGAGCCTTCGCACGCTACAAACCGATTATATCGATCTCTATATGATCCACTGGCCAGACGCCAAGGTTGATATTCGCCGCCCGATGGAAGTCTTGGTGAAGGCCCAGCGCGAGGGAAAAATTAAATCCATCGGTTTGTGTAATACCAATCAAAAAGAGATTGAGCTGGCAGAGGAGATTGGAGTGATTCGGGCCGTGCAGAATCAACTCAATCTTTTCGAGCGCGCAGATGTCGACGTTTTTTTACCGTGGCTCAAACAAAAAGGAATTTCTTATATGAGTTGGGGCACGCTGGATAAAGGCATTCTGACGGGGCGAGTGGACCGCGAGAGAAAGTTTGATCAGCAAGATTGTAGGTCTTGGGCCCCATGGTGGAAGGCGATCAATTTTGAAGAACGTTTTCAATTTGTGGAAAGGCTCAAGCCTTTGATGTCTGAGCGAGAGATCACTGGAGTGGAACTCGCTATTGGACATAATCTCGCGGTGGATGGAGTGGATATGGTTCTTTGTGGCGCACGAACTAGTGAGCAATTGAAGGGCTGCCTAAGTTCTTTGAAACCTTTGGACTCTAAACTTATGCAGCAAGTCTTAGAAATTGGAAAATCTTATTACGATTCATTGTCAAAAAGTGTTTAACGTGATTGAAGAGAAAAAAAATTCTGGAGATCATTATGAAAAAAATTCTTTCAATTCTCGTCCCGTTTTTTGCTCTTCTTCTCTCTGCTCCTGCACAAGCCTATTATGCCAATTCTTTCAGAGCGCAAGCACATGTGACTTTCACTAATGTTCAAGTGACGGCGACGGTTGTAAACCAAAGTTGGCGCGCGGTTGTTTGTTCTGGTTACGCTTATGGACAGACTTGGTCTGGAATTACGTATAACGGCTATATGAACAACGTCGTGATTTATCCTGGCCAGTATGCGTACGCGCAAGTTTACTCAAATGGCTTTGATCAATTCGTGAACGGTTGGTCAGATATTTGGTGTCGCTACCTCTAAAAAGATTTTCTTATGATTGTTTATCACCCGCAGTTTGATCTGTGTTTAAAAGACTGCGGGATCGATGTTCCCCTTGAAGATGAACGGGCCCGCAAGACATTCGAGGCCCTTCAAAAAATCGACCTGAGTTTATCTCATTTTCCCATCGATCAAATTAAACTACTTACAAAAGAGGATCTCCTAAGAGTTCATACTCAGTCTTATATCGAAGCATTGAATGGTGATCAATTGATCACAAAAATTAAGCAGGCTTTTGAAAGGCCGTTGGCAAATCTTAATGAGGCCCAAGCCCAAAAACTGTGGAAGACGATTTTACTTCAAGCTTCAGCGACAGCAAAAGCGTGTGAGTTGGCGCTTGCAGCTCCCGCAGGGTGGAGTGGTCTTCTGGCGGGAGGAATGCACCACGCTTATCCTGAGACTGGCCGCGGTTTTTGCCTGATCCACGATATAACGATTGCACTCAAAAAACTTCGAGCCGAAGGAAAAATCAAAACCGCATGGGTTATTGATATCGATGCTCATAAAGGAGATGGAACGGCTTTGATTGCGCGAGATCTTCCTTGGGTCAAAACGCTAAGCTTGCATATGGGTGACTCGTGGCCCTTTACTGACCAAGACTATCACGACGTCCCTTCAACTCTTGATCTTGAAGTTCGAACAGGTGAAGAGCATCGCTATTTAGAATTATTGCAACAAGGCCTTAAGTATCTAGGATCAACTTCAACTGCCGTCGATCTTGTGATCGTCGTTGCGGGGGCCGATGTTTGGGAGCATGACCAGTTGCCGAGCACTCAGGGTTTAAGACTCACGCTGGAGCAAATCCTTGAGCGAGATCAATTAGTGTTTCGCTTTTTTCAAGAACGAGGCATTCCTCAAACCTACCTGATTGCCGGAGGCTATGGGTCTGAAAGCGACAAAGTTTACACTCAGTTTTACAGCTGGCTCATGAGTCTTGATCAATAAGCACTTCGTGAGGCAAGACTCGTTTATGGGGTCTGAAATAAGTTTTCGGAGAATAATTGAGAAGGTCAGAAACCCGCGCCATATAAATACAAGCGTATTTCTCAACCTGGTCCGCAAAACGACTTTCTTCATAGCCCGCTCTCATCATCTCGCCCCAATAAGGATTGAAAAGCTCGCGGTGCTTATTAAGGGCAAGTGAGATCTCACCATTGATTTTTTCAATTTCTATAAAGAGGTGATTGATTTTATCCCGCTCTGGCTTTTTGTTCTGTTCATTTTTTTGCAGGTCCAGAAAATTAAGCTCCGCTTCGAGTTCTTCTTTTTCTTTCATCAAACGATCAATTTTTTGCTGAATGGGTTTTCCTGTTGTCAGCGCCATCACTTCTTCGTGAATAGGCTCGAGAACAAGGGCCGTTCGCCAATTGAACGTTTTTTTAATGGAAACCACATCGCCGTAAATATGATCACCTAAATAGAGAATCTCATCGCCTTCAAGACCTAAATCTTTTTGTAGTTTTCCGGCATGTCCGCCTTGAAAAATTCCTTTTTCAATTTTTCCCGTCATATTACTCATCTGGCCGGTTATGGGATCGATCTCTAGAAAATGACCGAGTTGCGTGAAGAAGCGAGGCTTCGATGAAAGAGTAATGACGATATCAAAAAGTTCGCTCCAGCATTTATGCTCTTTCAAAAATGGCGTCAGTGTATTATCGAGCAGAAGCTTGGTGTAATTATAATCAGAGTTGGTGATGACCAGCAGTTTCTTACCATAGGATTTCAATCGCTCAAGGGCCTCAGCGATCTGTGGGTCTTTAATGATATAGCGATCGAAATCTCTTCGGACTTCATTTTTAAGTGTTCCATCAGAGTGGGCGAGGTCTAGAATTTCCTTGATGTCATCAGCGAGAATTCTGTAGTCGGGAAGTTCGACACCCTGTTTTTTGAGTTCAACTAATTGAGCAAAAAGAATTCCATTGGAAATAGAAAAGGAAGTATCCAAACTCTGTACCCATTCGTCGTTCAAGTCGATAATTCTATTGCCATAAATTTTTTGTTGCTCTTTAAAGGTCAGCATCTCAAGGCCAAACATACAGGATTTCACTTTTCCAAAACGACTGACTTTGAGAAGGAAGCCTCTTTTTTTATCAATGATAAGACCTTGAATGACTCTTTCGAATTCAAATTTCAGATCTTCAATTTGTTTGGGATAGTTTTTTTCAATCACAAGTTTTTTCAGAACTTGGCCGTGGGTGAAACCTTCAAACTCTGCACTCTGATAGCGCACAATCGTATAATCCATGTCAAAGCCAATGGCCTTGATTTTTTTCATGTTAAGAGTTCGGTTTATAAAAATGGTCACGTTGCTATCCCCTTAAAAAGAGTGTGTTTTTCGCAAAGCGCATCACTCGTTTTGAAATTTTAAGCTCACCCTAATTCTAAGTCAACAAAACTGGTCAGTTGAGAGGGAGTCGTCTAAAATAAGGCCAGTCTCAACCCGGAGTTCATTATGCGTAACCTCACTCTCGTCACTACTTTTGTTTTCCTCGCCATGTCTATTCTGACGGCAAAGGCCCAAACGCCAGAAGAGAAAGGACTCGCGATTGCAAGGGACATCGAGGCGGCTAATAAAGGGTTTGTCGGCGAAGAAGCGAAAATGAAGATGATCTTGATTGATGCTCATGGCTCTAAAGTCGAGCGCGCGATGATTGGAAAAGTTATGGAAGTCGAAGGGGACGGCGATCGTTCACTTAGTATTTTTGAAAGTCCGCTCGATGTGCAAGGGACGATGATGCTGACTTGGTCGAAAAAAGAAGCGGATGATGAGCAGTGGCTTTTCTTGCCTTCAGTTAGAAGAGTTAAGCGGATCACTTCACGCCAACAATCAGCTTCGTTTTTAGGAAGTGAATTCTCTTACGAAGACTTGGGAAGCCAAGAAGTTGAAAAGTATAATTATAAATGGCTCAATGACGAAAAGAAAAACGGTCATGATGTTTGGGTGGTTGAGCGAGTTCCGAAAAAGACTTCAGGTTATTCTAAGCAGGTGATGTATATCCGCAAAGATATTAAGTCTCCAGTGCAAGTTGATTATTATGATCGTCGAAACGAACTTTTGAAGTCCGCCATTTTTGATGAATTCAAAGCCTATACAGTTGGTGGTAAGAAGTTAAATCGTTCCCATCGTATTCATATGAAAAATCTTCAGACAAAAAAAGAATCAATCTTTCAGTGGGAAGAGCGCAAACTTGGTGTCACCCATAATGCCCAAGATTTTGAGCAGCGTTCTCTTCGCTAATGCCTATAATGAAAAGATCAATTTCCTTTTTTAGTCTTTTGTCTGTCTTCATCTTAAACTCTGCTCACGGGCAGAGTTATTTACTTGATGATATGAGTTCAAAAGGGGAGATTGCCATTGAGTCCCGAGTCTTTGATAACGATAATAATCCCAATACAGAAGACTTCGGGGTGGCCTTTTTCTCTCGAGTTGAAGCTCGTTACCAAAACGATGAATTCTCTCACGTATTTCGTGGAATGGCGCGGGTTGATCGCAAAGATCAAAATCGCAATTTCGTCACGGTGGAGGACGCTTATTTCTCCACTCGCTTGATCGGTGGCGGCTCTGTCACTTTGCTTGCGGGCTATAAGATTTTTAACTGGACAGCAACTGAGGCGTTTCACCCAGCGGATCAAGTCAATAGTCGCAATTTTGATGGAGAGCTTGAGAACCTAGAAAAAAAAGGTGAACTAACGATTGAAATGGAAGTGCCTTTTTGGCAGGGGATTTTTTCAGTCTTTCTCATGCCCCGTTTTGAAGAGCCTAAACTTCCACCGGCAACATCAAGACTTGGCCCTGGGATTGATTTAGAACGAGCAGTTGTCGTTAAAGACGAAGATGCCATCTCCAATCAGCATTGGGTGCCACAATTTGGTTTGCTGACTCGCCAGAACTTTAGTTTCGGCGATATTTCACTTCATGTTCTTCGCCATATCAACCGCAATTCTCCCCTTTATGGGACCCATGATTTTGATACGGTCTCAGTGCCGGTAGTGATTTTTCCAGTGCCTATTTTTCGCGATATCATTGTGCCATTTAGCACTCGTTTGGTTCCTTATTATTTTGAAACGACACAGGTCGGCGGAACATTCGAGTTGATGTTGCCAGTTGTGACAAAGATTGAGTGGGCCTACCGTACGTTTAATAAAAAAACGGGTATTCTTGATCTTTCAAAAGCCCCGGTAAATCCCTTAGACGGTTTTTCTGCAGATGCAATTCAAAAACCTCAAGATCACGGTGAAATCGCTATCGGTTTTGAGTATCCCTTTGATCATGATTCGGGCTCTGAAACCTATTTGTTTTTAGAGTTTAATACATTCTTGGGTCTTGATAAGTTAGAGCGGCAAGCTCAGTCTGTTTTTCAACGAGACGTCTTCTTCGGCATCAGACATGGCTTGAATGATTTTATGGGACGTGAAATTTTTCTCAGCACCATCGTTGACCTTGAAAATTCTAGCGAGAGACTCTTTAACGTCAGTTATTCCCAGCGCCTCTCTGATCAGTGGCGAATCAAAACGGGAATCCGAGTCTACCAAGGCAAGGCGGAAGAAGGGCAAGTGCCTCAAGGTTTAGAGCTGCTAAATCGCGCCGATTCCTTTAACCTAACTTTAACTAGATATTTTTAACTCTCATTTTTAGCCGGAGGCTTCTGTGGTAGATCACACTCATTGGACAGCTCGCTTGTCTCGATTTGTCGTAGACCGTCCAAAACTCTGTATGACTTTACTGATGCTCTTGGTGGCAGGCTTTTCTCCGGGCATTTTAAAATTTGCAGAAAAATATGATGTGCGCATTTGGTTTTTAGAAACCGATCCCAATATCCAAACTCTCAATCGTTTTGAGCGCCAATTTGGCAATGATGAGAATATGGTGGTTGCCCTGCATTCTCCCTCGGGCCTTCTCAATCCTGAAAAGGCAGAAATTCTCGACATTATCACAGAAAAACTTTGGACTGTTCCACAAGTTCAACGGGTGGACTCACTCACAAATTATAATATCACCCGCGCCGACGGAGATGAGATTATTGTCGAGCCCTTTTTTGAAGGCTTCCAAGAATGGAGTGAGGAGACCTACAGGCTGCGTTTGAACGAAGCTTTAAATCATCCAGTCATTCCAGGCTATTTAATTTCCGAGGGCGGCAAGAGCGCCATGATTTTTGCTCGTCTGACACCGACTTTAGAGGGAAGCCCCGATTACCAACAGATCGTTCAAAGAACTCGAGAGATCGTCGCTCCCTTTGAAGGAGTCGATGGTTTGGAGATTCATCTGATCGGCGAGGCGACGGTCAACGACGCCTTTAGAGAAGTCTCTAATAACGATGGAGCGCTGATCTTACCGATTATGATCGCTTTGATTTTACTTTACCTCGCTTTTGTTTTTCACTCTTGGAAAGCGGTTATCCTTCCTATGATTGTGGTGATCTTTTCCACGACAACGACTTTAGGAATTGGATTTATGGTGGGGTATACCTACAACCAGATCCTGTCGATTTTACCGGCCATTTTAATTGCAATCAGCATTGCAGACTCAGTTCATATTATCGTCAGCTATTTTCAGTATCTCGGAAAGGGTCAGTCCAATAAAGAGGCTGCCTATCTGGCCCTGCAAAAAAATATGATTCCAACTCTCTTGACGACTCTATCGACCACTATTGGCTTTCTCAGTTTAGCGGCAACTGACCTCATGCCCGTGCGAGAACTTGGGATTCTCTCTTCAATTGGCTGTACCATGGCCTGGCTCATTACAATTTTTTTAATCGGGCCTCTCTTGTCAATGATTCATTTTAAGGCCCCCGCTCATTTTCAGAAGATGAAGGAGATCAAAAATTCATCTCCGATTGCTGATCGCTATATTGCTTGGGTCAAGAAATATCAAGGTAGCATCCTCGTGTGTTTTTCCCTGGTGATTTTAGTGTCGATCTATTTGACGAGTTTAATTCGGGTGAACTCAAATCCTTATGATTATTTCACTGATGATATCCCAGTCAGACAGGCGAATAAGTTTATTGAAGAGCATTTTGGTGGAAATTCTGGGCCTGAGCTTTTGATTTCAAGCGGTGTCGTGGATGGTATCAAGGACCCTCATTTTCTTAAAAAAGTGGAACAGCTCAAAAACTGGCTCGATGATTTGCCCTATGTGAATAAGACCCTCGATATTATCGATATCGTAAAAGACGTGAACCAGAACCTCAATCAAGGGAATAAAGAATTTTATCGCCTACCTGAGACACAAGAAGAGGTTGCTCAGCAATTATTTTTCTACTCTCTGGGTTTGCCGCAAGGGATGGATTTAAATAATCAAATGAGTCTCGATTACGAGTCCATGCGCATGACGGTTCTTTGGAATATTAACGATACTCGAGGCTGGCTTAAACATGTCGCCGAAATCGAAGAGAAGGCGCAAGAGCTGGGACTAAATCTTGAGCCTACGGGCAAGTTTTTACTCTTTCAGCGAATGATGGATTATGTTGTGATCACATTTTTCCAGTCAGTCTTGATGGCCCTATTTTTGGTGGCGATTCTTATGAGCATCTTGTTTCGCTCTGTGAAACTAGGTCTTCTCTCATTGCTTCCTAATATCATTCCGCTTTTTATTGGCGCAGGCTTTATGTATTTGGCAGGCATTGATTTAAATATCGGCAGCGCGATTGTCGCCAGCGTGTGTCTTGGGATTGCGATTGATGACACTATTCATTTTCTCTCTCATTATTATCGTTTGCGCAAAGAGGGGCTCGCCATAGAGGAGAGCATGTCACAAATTATGACCTATACGGGAAGTGCGCTGATTTTTACCACCCTCATTCTGGTGTCCTGTTTTGGCCTTTATTTGTTGGGAGATTTTATTCCAAGTGTGAATTTTGGAGTTTTATGTGCAGTGGTTTTAACCATGGCGATTTTTATCGATTTGATGTTCTTGCCAGCACTCCTGATGAAAATTGATCAGAAAAAGACGTAATTTCGGTACTTTATAGTCCGGCGACTATTTACAACCAAGTACCTTGCAATACACAGTACCTTGTGATACCTTCTATTTCATCAGGAGGATTCATATGAATTCGCAATTTCATAAAGGGGTCATCGAAATGTGTGTGCTGGCCCTGGTGAATAAGAGGGATTGTTACGGCTACGAATTGGTTGAATCCATTTCAAAGCATATCGAAATTTCTGAAGGCACCATTTATCCCATACTCAGGCGCTTAACTTTGGAAGGGCATTTTGAAACTTATCTTCAGGAGTCCTCGTCGGGGCCTTCTCGAAAATACTACCGAATGACGGCCCAGGGAAAAACTCACACCGATAATTTATTAAATCAATGGTCACAATTTAAGTCCGACGTGGACGGACTGCTTTTATAGGAGACGGGGATGAATATGAATGAGTATTTAAAAGAATTGGCCTATGAGCTTCGCTCGCTGACAAATGAAGAGCGTGCAGAAATTCTCAATGACCAAGAAGAATATATTCGAGAGGCTTGTGCCAACGGAAGAAGCGAGTCAGAAGTCTTGGCCTCCCTTGGATCGGCGCGCTTTTTCGCACGAGAAATTTTGGCCGAAACAAAACTTCACCGAGTTAAAGAAACCAAAAAAATCGGACCACTCTTCGGCGCTGTCATCGCCTTATTAGCACTTGCTCCTCTGAATCTGATTTTCGTCCTAGGCCCCTTCATCGCCGTGGTTTCAATCGTGATGAGCCTTTGGCTGGGCCTTCTGGCCTACGGTACGTCGGTCTTCACTTTGTTTGGCTTCTTCTTGTTTAAGCTCGCTTTCTATTCGGTGGGAATCCTAACTCATCTTTCGACATTTTTTCTGATCATAGCACTGCTTGGTATCGGTCTTTTGGGCGTGCATTTTTTGAGTTGGCTCACAAAATCTTTTGTCAAAATGACCACCGCTTATCTTAAGTGGAACCTAAATTTTATTCGCTCAAGAAGCTAGTAGGAGTTTATATGAAATGGACAATTCTTATCGTTTTTATCAGTCTCATTCTCTCTCGAAGTTTTGCTTATCTGGCGGGGGAAGAAGAGGGAAAAGTTTTTCCTCAAGCCATCGCCGAGCGCTATGTAACGGAGCTTACGAAAGATAATTTAGTTCACAAAACTTTTCCCCTCAGCAAAGAGATCGTGCTCGACCAACTAGACTCGGCTGATCGCTTGCAAGTAAAGGGCGTGAGTGTGGATCTTCGTTTTGAATCGACTCACGGAGAAAGTGCCATTCTCGCCATTAACGGTGATTATTTTACTGAAGAAGGTTTTGAGTTGACTGAGCAATTGCCAGGGGAGTGGACGCTAGTTTTTGCGGAAGAGCCCTTGAATGATTCTCGAAAACTTTTTTGGAATATCGGCACAAGTGATAAGAGAGTCACTCTGTATTTGCCTGCACGAATTGATCACCTCGATCTCAAGTTAGTCTCCGGCGATGTGGATTTAAATCTCGCCGAGATGAAGCGGGTGATGATTAAAACCGTTAGCGGAGATATCGAAGGGAAGCTTGCCACCAAAGACTTGAGCTTAAAAACTGTTTCAGGAGATATTGAGTTAAAACTCAGGGATTCCCTCGCCTTGATTGATGTCAACACCACTTCAGGAGACATCGAACTTGAGCTTTTAAGCGGCGTGCTCGACGGTGAAATCGACTTCACTTCCGTCAGCGGCGACCTGAAAATTGACGAGAAAAACTACCAAAATAAGCTCAAAGAGACCTTCGGAGCAGGAGCGGGCCAGTTTAAGATTCGCACTATCTCCGGAGACGTCAAAATAGACACTAAATAGTGCGGATTGTTAAAAGGTTCTTCTTGTCAGTCTCCCCATGTTTGATTAAATTATCTCTTCAAACATGGGGTCTTAGCTCAGTTGGTAGAGCGCAACGCTGGCAGTGTTGAGGTCATCGGTTCGATCCCGATAGGCTCCACCATTTTACTTGGGATGATGAAGAAAGCGATCAGGGCCAAAATTTTAGGCCCTTTTTTTGTGCCCAAAATCCCGCTTCAACGATTACAACTACTTGAAAATTAACAACCCAACATCAAGTCATTGATCACCCGCTTCGGTCTGAACGTCTGCTACCCATGTGACTCGGTATGACCTGAGTTTTGCTATTCGTAGCCAATTTTTTGGCTACGAGGACTAGCCTCAAATTGAGTGCAACACATTGGACTAGCCTACGCACTGTCAACATTCTGAATTTGCTTCAATTTAATCACTGGCGTGCCACTGGCTGTTAAGGGCTAGTCGCTCGCATGAATGATGAGCATGGAGGAATTGAAAATGAAGACCAGAAAACCGAAAAAACGCTTCTCTCGAAAGATTGTTACCACTGAGCACCTAGCTTTAAGGGAGCTAAGACTCGATTTAAACTTATCCTTGAGGGATGCAGGAGAAAAGCTCGGAGTCTCTTCAAAAATGATTGGAGCGATTGAAAATGGCCGTGTGACGCTTAATCAAGAATGGATTGAGAGAGTTGTTTTTAGCTATGGACTAACTCTAATAGATTTTAAAAGAGCCAAGAGAATTATTGAGAAGGAGGGGGCAAAAAAACGAAGGCAGAGGGTTGTGACTAGGACGGTGCTTAAGAATTCGGATCGTCGCAGTTATCAAAAAATTATCACAAAGGAGTGTAGAGTTTTGCGATCCTTGAGAAGACAAATAGGTTTGTCTCAGGATCAGGCTTCTGCCTTGTGTGGATATTCAAGGCCCTCGATTGGCCATATCGAAAATGGAAGGATCGAGCTAACTGAGGACAGAGTTAAGCATATTCTTATGTCTTATGGTTACAGTTTTGAAACGTTTGAAGCTAGTTTAAAACGAGAGCTTCAAAAAGATGAAATCGCTGATAGGTGTATTCAAAAGGTGACCTCTCTCAGTGAAGAAAAGCTAAGTCTGTTGAGTGGGATTCTTGATAGCTTTACAGGAGGAAATCATGAGTAGGAACAAATGTCGCTGTGACGATCTAGTGGCTTATTGTGATCTTAGTACGATTGAGGACGATAAGCTTTCAGTGATTGCTTCCTTGATGTTGGGGTTTTCTGGAGAGATGAGTGAGCGTGAAATTAAGAGGATTGGGGAGATAATTGTGACTTACTTGAATAGAAAGAAAGCTTTTGATTGTGTCTTTTTTAACTGCAATCCGAACAATTTCTTCGATTGTGAAGTGAAGACAGATGTTGCTTGGCTAAAATCCCTTCTTGGAAATAAAGAATTAGAAATTTAGTTGAGATTATCAAAGTAATCGCATAATTCCGACATAAAAGCTGGGTTTATGCCTAGAGCTTTCTATAGATTTAAGTGCTAGCTACTCTATACGCCCATACATGGGTATGAACCTGCTTTTACCTATTGATCTTTTGAGTATCTCAAGAGGTCTTATAAATATCTTTTCAAAATGGTCACCCTATATAGCAATCAAAGAATAATGGTAGGCAAATAAATCCCATCAGAAGCAACAAAGTTTTTCAACTATCCATTATTGCTTACTAGCTACTCCCAATATCTCAAGCACAAAATTGCCTGCTGAAAAACTCTATAAGTATTTAAAGTAACAAAGTTTTGTTGCCGAGATGTAGGTATCGCAAAGTCTTTAAGATATTTAATTAGGGGATAGGAAATGTCGAATAAAAAGCAATGGATTGAAGGAGAATTAGATTGGTTTGACGAGTTGTCAGGAAGTGGATTCATAAGAAGTAAAGATAACGAACTATACTTTGTTCATAAGACTGCTTTCGATGATTCTCCAAAAAATTTCACAAAATCTAAAAAACTAAAATTTACAGTCTATGAAGATGTTTCAACCAAGCAGGTTGAAAAAGTTAAAAGATTATAGGTCGGAGTAATTATGTTGAAAGCTAATTCTGCCAAGACTGCTGACCAACTTCCCTTAAAATTCGAAAATGAACTTGTTTACAAGTTCTGGAAGTCTTCTCTATTTAATGAGATTTACTTAAAAAATGATTTAAAGAACAAGTATAAAGAAATCTGGAACTACGATGAAGCCGGCCCTTTTTACGACTTTATAAATTCATTTAGAAATCTTTGTAACACCTTGGATGATGAAAACTTTCATTCATGGAGTGAGACTGAGACTATTAACAACTGGATTAAGCCCGTCATGAAATCCCTCGGCTGGGAACCTAAACCAAATGTCACGATGGAAGAAGTCTCATTTACTGTTCAAGAGAACGGAAGAAATAAGACATACAGAACAGACATACTCTATGTCGCCGACTCAAAAGTAAAAAAAATAATCAAAGACGAGAGAGATCAAGAGAAGAGAAGACTTCAAGGTAGAAAACACGTCGAAATTCCTGTTGAAGCTAAGTATTGGGATCGCCTAGAACAATATCGTCAAGGAAAAAAAGAAAACTCAAAGAAACTACAAGGCCGAAAACGAAAGGATGACGATAACTCCCTATCTCCCGAAGAACAAACTTTGAAATACATGGAAATACTTGAAAAAGACTATGGAATACTTACTGATGGGAAAACGTGGAAGTTATTACACCTAAGAGCATCAAACGATTCAATGCAAAGGTGTTTTGAGTTTGACTTAGGCGACTTGATGGAGTTCTATCTTGGAAGCACACCCGACAATATCAAGCATCCTATTTTTGAAGAAGCGGCGAAGTTTTTTTATTTTTTCTTCTCTAAGCCCAATATTATAAATTCTAATGATAGTAAGTCTATCGTTGATGAAGTACTAGACTTCAGTGAGCAATATATAGATATGGCAGAAGAAAACCTCAAAGGGCGATTTCTTCAAGCCATGAATATCGCTTGTAATGGTTTTCAACGTTCGATGACAGTAAAGGGTGAAGAAGTAAATCTAACCCTAATTCGTGCGATATCCGAATGTCATTTATTCAACATTCTTTTTATTAAAAACTGCGAGGTGAAGTACATACTTCCCTTGGATAATCTAGAATATAAAAAACACTCGATCACATCAATTATTGAAAAACTGGACATCGTGGGATTTGACCCCAGTGCAGGCAAGGATTTAAATGAGCTTCCTTTAGTGAAGGCATTTAAAAACGATTTCAAGTACACACATGAAGGTAGTGAACTCTATAAAAGATTAATTGATTTAACTAAGATCATTCACTCCGGAACAATAGGTAAGGTAAATACAGGATTTGAAATTAAAGGCTTCAGAGAAAGTGTTTTCTCCGTGGAGGAGTGGGCCGCTGTTAGAAAGTACACTCTAACAAACTATGATGTTGTAACCATTTTGTTCCAATTGGGATTTGCTGAAAGTAAAGTTCCCGGAAGGCTGTTCCAGCAAATACCATATAACGCTTTCTCGCCACGGCAACTTGGCTCAATATATGAAAGCTTTCTTGAGTTTAAGCTAAAGGTAGCGGACTCAAATTATGAATTTAAAAAATCAGGGAACACCTACAAATGGATTAAGTCAAAGTTAACTAAAAAGCAATTTGAGTTGCTTGTTACTCCTAAGGCGGTCAGTGGCGAATTGTATTTTGCAACAGACAATGAAGAGCGCAGAGCTTCTGGAAGCTACTATACTCCAGATTGGGTTGTTCAGTACATCGTTGAAAAAGTACTTGAGCCTGCAACGTTAGGTAAGACATCAAATGAAATTAAGAAGATAAAGGTTTGTGATCCATCAATGGGGTCAGGGCACTTTTTAAATGCTGCCTTAAACTACCTAACAAAGGCCTACTTAAAAGCACTACGAGACGAACAGGGAGACGAGTTTGATAAAACGACTCCACAGGCAAAACGTGAAATACTCGATAGCTGTATTTTTGGTGTTGACCTAAATGAAAGAGCTGTCAAATTAGCTCAACTATCACTTTGGTTAGAATCTGCACACCCTGATCTAAAGTTGGAGAGACTAGATGATCAAATAAAACACGGAAATAGCTTGATTCCTAAAAGTGAAGTTAAAGATGGAGAAAAAAGAAGGTGGAAAAATGCCTTTGATTGGGAACAGTTTGATTGTAGGAATATGTATTTTTTAGGAAACCCTCCTTGGGGGGCTACGCTATCAGAGGAAACTAGAAACAAGGTTGCTGAGTTGTATGGACTTGATAAAGACAATTTAAACTCGTTTGAGGCATTTCTTCTTCTCCCCGCTTTAGTTGGAAATCTAAAGTCAATGTTCATTATTCCAAGAAACTTCATAAGAACAAATGATTATGAAGGCGGCAGAAAAAAACTTCTTGAAAAACAGAATCTACTTAGCGTAGGAGATTTTGGTGCTTGCTTTGAGGGCGTTACGCAAGAGGCAGTAACTCTTGAATACTCAGGAGTAGAGATATCCAAAAATGGTGTTGAGCTAATACCTTTTGCAAAAAACCGTAACTTTAGGGTTCATGGTACGATCAAACAAAAAAATATTTTAAACGACTCTAAGACTAGGTTCAACATTCTATTCGCAGATGAATTGGAGCTTCTAGCTAAAAAAGTTGAAAAAGATGCAACTAGTCTGACTAGTTATGTAGATCACTATAGAGGAATAGAGTACGGGAAAAATGGTGAGGTTACTGAGTGTACATCATGTGGCGCCTACAACTCTCTCCCAAAGAAAAAGAACAAAACCAAAAAATGCCACAACTGTGATAAAACTATTTCTATAGATGATGCTGAAGTTTACAACTTCATCAATAAAGATCGAACGACTAGACATAAAACACCAATAGTAGTTGGTAGAGTTATTGAAAGGTATGGCTGTAAAGAGTTTTATTACATGGAGAAAGGTGTTAAAGGTATAGACTATAAAGAACATGCATTTAAAAATGGTGAAAAAATCCTTTTGATGAAAATTTCAGAAAGCCTGAAAGGTTATCTCGATTTTTCGAACAGCTATGCTACACAAGGTATTTATATGCTTTATCTAAAGGATAAGTATGAAGGGAGAATTGGCTTAGGAGCAATTCTAGGAATTCTTAATAGTTCTTTAATTAAGTTTTATTATGAATATAGAGTCAACATGGGTGCAACTTTAACAACAAACGTGATCTTTGATGACATCCTCAAGCTACCAATACCTATTGAGAGTATACTTGAGTCTAGGGAGATTAAGAGTATTGATAAAGAAGTTCGTGCTCTTCAGACAGCAATAAAAAATGGCTCAGATGATAAAATAAAGCTTTCTGAAGATAAGATTGAATCATTAGTATTTCAAGCTTTTAGTGTTGAGCCAAAAGAGCAAGAAGCGGTTCATTTATTTCTTCAAAAATTTAAAACAGTTAAAGCCGTTGACGATATTGAGGATGATGAAGAAGAAGTCGCTTAGTATTTAACGAGGCATTCTTTTGCGAATTTGATGCCCCTTGTTTCAGGGGGCATCTGCGGTTCAACTCTGCGAACCACTTTTAAAAACCAGCCCCATTTCTCTTTGCTTTCATTGTAGCCGAATAGTCGATCGCTAACTTCCACTAGATGTCTGGCTTTGTCATTGAGCCAAGACTCTTTAGATTCATACTTAACACATCTTTCAATAACAATAATACCGATCACTCTTGTTCGAATGCCCTCTTTCGCCCCTTCTTTTCCCGGAGTTTCAATTAGTGCCATCTCTTGTCCTATATATTTTTCAGGAAGAGGATAGTGTCTAGTCTCGATAGTCTTTTTTCCTTCAAGGATATACCTTGACCAGGGGTATTGAATATTCAGACCAGCGATTCTGACTGTTGTGCTTTTTTGTGATCCCACTGCATGCTCTTCGTTTTAAACTCTTTAGACATTCGCTTATTACTGATTAACTCTATATCGAGCTTCTTTGCATCATGTTCCATATCCAGTTTTTGTTCCATCTCTTGAACTTTGTTAGATATAACCATATCCTTAGCATGCTTGTGTCTTGTATCCCATGGGATATCTTGAGCTGTTTTATCAAAATTCCTAACGTTTCCAACGACATCGCAACAGTCTTTTTTGTTGCTCCATAAATCTTGGTATTGATAATAATCTTTAAAATTATTACCAATGTAACAAGTGGAAAATCGTATGTCGCTTTCAGAAGCAAGTTTCCCAAGCATCCTATAGTAATATCCGATCTCCTCATTTGAGAAATGACTTTCTCCAGAGTTTGTATAGTTCTCCGGCTTGAAGAACTCTCTGTAATTTATATTTGTCGCTTTAGAAATTTGAGAAATAGATGTTTGATTTAGTCGTACTACTCCAGCAAGGAAGCTTTGTACTTTGGCTTCTTTCAATTGATCCATAAACTCACGAGATTTTTCAATGTTGAACAAGTCGAACCTAGGGATGTCTTTGCCAAATCGCTTGTAGACTGACTCGAAATCAGTGAAATATCCGTCAGGGAAAGAAGGAAAGAGTGGATTAATCCTTACTGTTGAATATATTCCATTTTCATTTAACTTTTTAAGGGCCTTTAATCTTCTTTTTATGTTGGGAGCACCAGGCTCAATCATTTGAGTTAGTTCTTCATTGTTGCCTGATATTGAAAATTGTACCGCTCCTATAGTCGGATCAAGAACCTCTATGTATTCATCTGTTGCGACTAAATCAGAGCGAGTAAAAATAACGTATGGATATCGGTAGTATTTTAGTATTTTTAGAAGCTCATGTGTTACTTTGTATTTTCTATCCATCCACATGAACGAATCACTCATTGAGCCAATTCTTAAAGGTATTTTTTGCTCTAAAACCTCTCTCCATTTACTCTTTTTATCGGTCTCAAATACTGTATAGAATATTTTTCTCACTTCCGATAAGTCGAGTGGCATTGGGTGAGGTCTATTCCAGTATCCTTTTAGAGTTAGTTGGTCTTTTGCATAACAGTAAACACAGTTATGCACACAGCCTCTTCCATATGTGTCTATTTCGAAAGTGTAATGGCACTTAGAGCAGGAGTGATGATAATTAACAAGCTTTAGATTTGTTTTGAAAAGAACCCCTCCTCTAGGTTGCTTATCTCCAAACTTATCGTAGAGCTTGTCATATACGGACCAATCGAAAGTATCTGGGTACTTAGACTCAAGCGCGGTCACTTTTTTCCAAAGGCTACCAGAAATAGGCCCATCAAAATGCCTGCTCTCGCGACCATCAGAGTCTGCTAGCGTCAAGTTACCGAACTTAATTTCTTCGTTATTTTCTCTATACATAGGCTGTAAGTAACTTACTTTATTAAGGAAAACTAGATAAAATGAGCCCCATATAATAAGTTACTAGCTAGTTACGTTTCTTTGCATGATTTTAGTGGGTTGTGGGTTGTGGGTTGTGGGTTAAATAAGAATTGTGAGCAGTGCCTAAGTACGTCTGCTCAGGCTCGCCAGTTAATTAAGCACTACCGGTTCCTAATTATTGCCACGACATCTGCTTAAAAACATAAAACATCATGTGAAGACTTTCCCATTGATATGTGATGAGAGCGAGTGACATGTTAGCCTGCTCTCTGGAACTTTATTTGGCTAAGCAGTTATATCTAAACGAGGATAAGTGATGACTAATAATACCCCATCAGAAGAACAAAACTCGAAATTGATTCAAAGGGATGGAGCAGGAGGAAAAGTTATAATCACGCTAGTAATATCTATCTTGATTATAAATTTAATAATATCTTTTGTTGAGTTTGGTGGCTTAAGCGATGAAACAGCCGGCTATTTGACAGGACTGCTAATTGGGACAAGTATTTGGCTGTATCCACTTATTTGGATTCTGAATAAGTCAGGGATAAAAATAATTAAAAATACAAACTTTACTTTTTTCTCTGTTCTCTTTGTCGGGTACTTGATTTATCTTTTTTGGTCGATTGTTACTTAATCTAGCTTTTTAATCTAACTATGTTATCAAGAAGGTTCGTCGTTAAAAAATCTTCTCGCAAATGTATGCTTTCTTAAAAGTTCAGCACATTTTAGATTCTCGATAGTGGTTTTGTGATTGTTAGGACTATGTGATCTATTATCATTAGAGATAGGGAATCTAAGTGATACTAGCTTCTGAATTTCTTCCTTGCTGAAGCCCAAGGCAGTTGCGAAAATATTAGCACTTTTCAACTCCGCAAGACCTTCTAAGCCTCCAAAAATTACATCATTGTTATCTGGGTCAAATCCATAACCAAGAATAATTATATTTTCTGCATTTTTTAAAATCTCTTGATATTGCTTATATTCTGGCTCGCTGTTGTTTCTATTTATAAAATTAATACCTTTTGCTGCTCTGTGAATTGTGTCTAGATCAATCTTACCTTCTTTTTCTTTGACGCTGCCATTTGTTAGTCTTAGCCTAATTTTTTGAAATTTTTGTGGTAATCGTCCGTAAACGTGAAAGATTGGTAGTTGGTTAAAGGCAATGTTCTGAGATGCTGACTGAGCATTTCGATCGATATCCTGATTTTTGAAATAGTTTTCAAGTACCTCTTCGAGGGAATTATCGTAGTTAAATGATATGAAACAGTCAGGGGATTCAATATATTCTTTGATATTATTCCCAACTTTTTTATTTAAATAGTAGCCAGCCCAGTCAAGACTTTTTCTGTTACCCCAGCTAGGCCACTTTGCTAAAATGAAGGTTGTAATCAATTGTCCTAAGGCTAGAAATGAATTGTTTCTTGAAATGAATGTATCAATCGTAGGGGCTGAGCTTAGTCTGAGAGATTGTTTTAGTTCCTGTACTGAAACTGCTAAGTCTTCACCATAGTAATGAATTAATTCATCGTTTGTGCTAACTTGTGAAATGATTTCCTTGAAGTCATCGTCGTCATCCAAATTTGTCAGGATTGCATTTTTGAGTTCTTCACCTGTCGGGTAATTGTAGTCAGTGCTTGCGCCAGCGCCTAGAATGTAAACATTTTTAAACTTTTTGCCTTTCCAAACATCAAGCTTTTGTTGATTCGATATAAGTTTCACTTTTTATTCAAAGAGTTTTCTTGAGTGAGTGCAATCTCTTTTACTTCTCCACTGGAAAGAATTATAGAGTGAAGCTCGTTTGTGGCATCAATTTTAAGTATATCTCTTGAAATCTCTATCCCTTTAAAATACTCAAATCCTTCTTCTAAGTCCTCAAGTCGAGCATAATCACCGTTTCTTGTTATGAGGGCTGATATTTCATCTCGTTTAAGCAGTATTTCGCTATTCATTCTCAAAGTAGGAACAGTTCCAATCCCACCAGTTCCACCCGGCCCTGCATTAACGGAAAAAGAACAAACGATATTTAAGGCAACGAGAAGGATAATCTGCTTTTTCATGATTCATTCTCCTCGTCACATGCATCTGACATTTTAGGTTTAAACAAAAGAAGCGAATATAGATAGTTCGTGACTTTGCTAGAGTCCGTTATCTTGAGACCTTCTGCATGCAGATCATTCAATCTTTTCCAGAATTCTCCAACTAACTTATCAACCTCTTCTTCTCTTCCCTTTGGAACAAGAAAGTTTCCAAGATTGGCTACAGCATCCTTAGTCATTGGGTTTTTCTCAATCTGTGCCCAAGGAACAAGTCCGTGCATTAAAGAAGACGCTTCTTTAAAATATTTAGTCGTTTGGTCGGCTCTATAGCGGCCAGTTGTAAAACTTTCGTCACTGATAGCACTTACAACTTCCTCAAGGAGAAGCTCATCAAGAGCCTCTTTACCTGATTCACCATAAAGCTTGAGAACAGTATTTCTAGAAAAGACATTATTATCTTCACTCATGAGATAAAGCTCAAAGTGAATCTTTGATTTGAAGATAATGTGATTCAGGTCTTTCTTTTCCAAATTGATATTGTATCCGTTTGCCTTGAGATAGCTCTTTAGTTCAAAAGAGAGTTGCTCAATAACTTCGCTCTCATTTTCAGTTTTATAAACCCACTTATAAAAGCAAACTATAGTACTTGGATAGGGGGTGCTTTTTGACCCCAGAAAGTTTTTAAGAGTCCTGCGGTCTTTATTTGTGAGCTTCTCAAACGAGGCGTACGCCGCACTTGTTGTCGGAAAGCTATTCAGCCTTTCAAGTAAGTCGAGCTGAATCCTCTCGTAGAGAGGTTTTGCTTTTATACTTGAAAGAATTGATTCGTTTGTTGAATCAAGCATTACGACTCCAATAGCCTTTATTTTGTATTTTTATATAGGAAAAGTTTTTTGATTATGCAAGGCATAGGTAGAACGCTTAGTTTGCTTATTTTCTAATTTTAAATAGTTACAACAAATTTTTTTGGCAGAGTTCTTCGGCTTGTGCGAGACGTCTGCCAAATACTTTTTTTGGGCCCTTGTCTTTCACGCTCTGGCTTCAGTAATCATTTGTGCCTAAACGAAAAAAGGCCTTGGGTTCCATCCGCCAAGATTTACCCCAAGACCTAATAACCAAAGAGTAGCTAGACTCTTTCGCCGCATATTATGCAAGTCATAATAAGGGCGCAAGTGTTTTAGCTACTCCTGAAAAAAGGAGTTTCTATGTTTGCACTGCGTCCTAAACCTCACACCAACCTAAAAAATCTTCAAGACTCATTTCGAGAACTTCTCGGAGCCTTGTCGATCGAAGAGATCGCCAATAACCAGAACCTAACTGACTCGGCTAGTCGAGTTCAAAGAACAATCAGTTCAATCGAAGGGAGGAGATCATGAACTTCCTCGTCTTGGAAATCGAGCGCTTTTTATCGGCCATCAGCCTTAATGAACTCACTCACAACCACCGTGTCCGTGAAGAAGTCATGCGTATGCGCAGACTCATCAGACGCATGAACCTCAAGCTTTAATTGGAGATTTTTATGAAACTTATTTTCTTAGCCCTCGCTCTACTTATTTCCTCATGCTCATTTAACAGTTCTGAAGACGAACTAGCTCTTCCAGACAATGGAAGTCAGCGACCAGATACCCTAAGTACTGATGGTCAAAGTCAAAATCTAAGTGCTGATGAGCTTCGCTCTCTCAACACCTCAGGAGATATGATCTCCGACTACGACAAACTTCAAATGGGACTCAACCCATTTATCGCAGAAGTCCCTGATTTAAGAATTCGCTTTCTTCAGAACTTCAAGATCACAATCTTTTGGGAATTTAGAAGCAAAGAAACCAATGAAGTCGTAAGGTCTGGCGAGACAGTTCTCTTTGATACCCAAGTTGGTCGAAGCGATCCAAGTTTTCAGTATCGAGTGGGAAGCATCCTAGCACGAGACAAGGCCCATCAAGAAGCCGCTCGTGTTGGACGATTTAACACACATACTTGGGCAGAACTACAAGAGCATGATCTCACATGGGTTAAATATCCCGAGATTGATTCAGGAGAATATTTAAAAACTCTGTTAGAGAAAAGTGCTCTATTTGATAGCAACGAGCTGAGACATGAAACCTATCACATCTCAAATATCCAAATCGAACTTGAAAACACCGCTAGGCTCAACAGAAGCCCAATCTATAGATCAGTAAAAGACTTAGAGCTAAGCTTTTACTATTACAGCTACTCAAGAGAAGCATGGGAACTGATAGAAACGGCCAAGATTGATAGAAGTTTTCTCTCAGAACAGACTGAAACCTTCAAAGTCATCATCAACAATGCTCCTATCGAGCTGATCCAAGACAATTTTCTTACCAAAGGCGAGTTTATTGTCTCTGAGGTTAAGAACTTCTCTCTTCCTGATAAAGACGGCATTGATTTTAAAACTTTAATGAACTCTATCAAGAATAAATCTACTCAAGTCATTATCGACACTCCTCTAAATGTAGATCGCTACTATGTTGCTTCAAGAAGCGGAAAATCTAGGGCCGATAATATTTTGACTCATATTATGGACAAGAACTTTCGAGTGGAGAATGACCAGCTAACAAAGCTTGGTCAATTTGAAAACAATCTTCGAGACTATACCTATCTTGAAGAAGTAAAGCTTGAGGATAAAAAAGGCCGATGGTTCGTTTTTACCGACCGAATTAGCCGCCATTACCTCGATCATGAGTTTGGCGCAAGTGACACCATTATTCTTAGCTATTTAACAGGAAGAGACCTTGCAAAACAATCTCAGGAGAAAGTTCATTCACTAAGGCATAGAATCACAAGTGGTGATGATTATGAAATCTATCCCCTTGGCAATATCTCAAGGAACTCAACTGTTAGTCTCCAGCTCAGACCTTATAGACGCTATGGTAAAAACGTCAAAAGCTTTAGCGATCAAATCCATTCCGCAGGCGGTAGCTGTGGAAGAAACTGCACCGCTCCTCAGTTCACCTGTAAGTTTGATGTCGCCATCGTTGAAAACAGAAGTGACCAATTTACTTTTGAAAGAGATTTTAAAGGAGAACTTGAGGACATTGGACTTATTATCAATGATTCAGAGTTTAAGCTCACTGATCTCATTAAAGAAAACAAAGTCTCCACCAGATGGCTTAAAGATCACCTTCATCTCACCATCAATGACTTGACTGAGATTCAAGACTTTCACGAAGCGCAAGAGAATGTTCTTTTCCTAACTCTTAAGACTCGCAATAAAAGCACTTTTAACGGCTTAAAACTTACCAGTATGACTGGGGCTGATCGCTACTATTGTCCATTGCATATTTCAAACATAGCTGGACAAAATAAATGGCCTATATCGGTCGAATCAACGCAGTTTAATGAATGGGCGTCCACCGTGAGATGGGATTTAATCCAGCGTGGAGAGAAGATTCACTACAAACAGCCTTTTAGTATCAGCGTCAGCTCAATCATTAAAAATTATCACAACTAGGAGAAAATCAATGAAGACCATTGTTTTAATATATCTATTTTTGTTTTCAAGTCTCGCTAAAGCTCAAAGTCTTAGGGCGCCTATTGAGAGAGTCGGTCAGGAGCTACAATCTGTGGCTCAGGCCGTGGGCCTTGTAGGGCTAATTATCTGCGGGCTCTACTTCATGCTTGGAAGCCAAGAAGCAAGTCAGAAGACTTCAAGAAATATCATCGGACTTTTGATTGTTTCGATGGCCAGTGCCATTGTTGGGTTCTTTGGGACATTGAGGTAGATGATGACACCAATTCGCTACCCTCAATTTCTTAAAGCCGCTCCTGTGATCTTTGGGTTTGAAGTAGCTGATCTATTTATCCTAGCGATCAGCTTTAACTTAATGGGACAATTTAACTTCTCGCTCATCACATCACTCACTTTTTGCACTGTGATCTTTGGACTTAGAAAAATCTTTAAAAGATATATCGACTTTACATCTTTAAAGTATCGCTTGAATCGGCCCACTCATTACCTGTGGGCCGATGAGATTGAGCGGCTCAAAGGAGAGAGACAATGATTCCTCTCTACTCAATCAACGAAGACAAGCTTATTTCTTTCTCTGGAGATGAATCCAGATTCTTTAAGGTCATTCCACCTGATCTTGAGCAAATGAGTGAAGAGCAAAGGGCGCAGAGCTATCAGCGCCTAGAAACTGATTTAAGACTTGCCGAATTTGGTAAATGCTTCAAGGCTTATTTTAAAAATGGCTTGTGCTACCTTAATGCTGGCGAGACGGCCTCTCTAGGGGATTGTGGACTTATACCAGAACCAAATCCCCTAGAGGTCTTTTTTGGAACTCAGCTCTACTCAAATATAGAGTTTCACCCAACATATATGACTCTCAATGGTAAATTCTTGAGAGTCATCTCCCTTACAAGAGCGCCCCAAGAGGTTATGCCTAATCTTCTGCAAGAGATGACTGAAGGGCTCTGCTCTTTTGTTCTTCATCTAAAGAGGATGGAAACGGTTGAGGCCAAAAAGAAGCTCAATTTAAGACGAAAAATGCACTTCTCAGGGCTTTTTAAGTCTCTCAAGGACATTGAGAGCGAAAACGCTTTTAGCGAATCTGAGGGGCTTTTAGAAGGTGTGACTAAGGGAGAAGTAGGACTCTTCAAGATGGAGTGTTTCTTTTTAGTCGAGGCCTTGAGTTTGTCCGATCTCGAAGCTCGGACAAACATCCTCATGGAGCGACTGAAGAGCTTTGATGCTAAGGCGATTATTGAAGCCGGTGCTCTTCCTGTGATCTATCGCTCAATGATTATGGGAGTCCTTCCCTTGTTTCATCGAGAAATTGAGGTTCCAAGCGACTATCTAGGCTATCTCATTCCTTATCACCAAGACGCTTTAATGAATGAAGGAGCAAGTCTAAATTCACTTGCAGGAAGCGAGATTAAGTTTGACCTCTTTCAAAGAGGGGCACACAACTACAACTTACTGATTACGGGGCCATCAGGACAGGGAAAGTCCATGATGGCCAATAAACTGATCTATGAACAAATCAAAGTTGGTTCAAAGATTTTGTGTCTTGATCTTGGAAACTCTTTTAGAAAAAATGCCCTCTACCATGATGGAACAATCTTCTCTGAGAAGTTTAATCCACTTGAGTTTCGATGTCCTCGGTATTTAAAAGAATTTATCGTGGCCTGTATGGAGGAAACTCTATCTCGAAAGGAAGAAGGAAAACTCTTTGAGGCCATTGTTAAAGCACTTGATCACAACCCTCAAAATTTTGATGAGCTGATTAGCCTTTTAAGCTCTGATCTTCCAGAGATTCATCACTACTTTTCAGAAATTAAGGACTTTTTCACAGATGAGATAAGAGCAGAATCTAGTTTTACCTATTGTGACTTCTCACTCTACCCAGAAGTTATTAAGGCCCCTCTTATCATTTACCTAATTGAGTATTTTAAAAGGCTTTCGGGACGTAAAGTTTTTGTCATTGATGAGTGTTGGCATCTTTTAAGCAAAAATGCCGATTATATCGCTGAGAGCTTTAGAACTTTTAGAAAGCATGACGCCTCAGCGATTGCTATTTCTCAAAACCTTGATGATCTCTCCCAAACCCAACTTGGTCGAGTCATCATCCAAAATACCTTTTTTAAGTTTTTCTTTCGTCAAAACCTAGAACTCGATCAATTTATTGATCTTGATGTAAGTGAAAGGGTTAAAGTTCTTCAATCCATTAAAGGCGAATACAGTCAGTTCTTGATCTTCTCAGAAAACATTAGAAAGACGGCCTGCTATTACCCAACACCGCTTGAGTATGAGTTATTTACCTCGGATAAAGTCGATATGAATCATTTCGAGCACTACCTTGATGAAGGTGGAAAGTATCTCGACTTTCAACGAGCGATCGTGAACTTCACCGAGCTTAAATATCCCCATTGGAGGCATTATGAAAACTCTCACTAAAGGGCTTATCGTCTTTATGATGGCCTTGAGAGCTCATGCTTTTATCGGCTTTGGGACGGAGACGGCCGTTCTCATAGAATTAGTGACGACGACTGCAAGCCAGCTCAATGAATTAGAAAAGCTAGTCTCAAATTCCGAACGATTTACTGAGCGGATGCAAGAATACAATCTTCTGATGCAAGACGAGTATTTTAGAGCACAAAGAGTTCTCTATGTAGCGGAGAGAGTCGCCGCCAAAAAGAGCGTTCAAGACATAGGAACACTTAATTGGGCGATTAGAAATCTTAAGTTCAATATGGATGAACTTAATCGTTTGATGATTGAGTATGCCAAGATTCGAGGAGATGAAAAGGTTGTTCATCAGCAAGTTGAAATTCAAAAGGATCTCAATCAAAAAAGATCCGAACAGGCCTCTTCTCAAGTAGAAAAATCTATTCATGCACCTACTCAGGCAAGAGCTAACCAATTAACAGCTCAAAACACAGCTCTCATTCTTGAGTCGCAAGTTGATTCTCATAATACTCAATTAGAGATTCTTGAGCGTGTCTCAACGACTAACAGGCTCCTAGCGGAACAACTTGAAGAAAAACGCATTGAGCAGATTCAAAAAGAGAAGGCCTTTGGTATTAATCAAGGAGAGAGCAAATGAGAGAGAACTTTCTTAAAAATATGCTCTTAATCGAGGAGGCATCCGTCTTTATCCTCTATAAAGAGATGATGGACATAGCAAGCCTTCTAGTTATTCCCTTGTTTCTAATTGCTCTATTGGTTGAATACATGATGGACTTTCAGTTTCCCGAAGTTGTGAAAAAGCTTTTTATCATCACACTTTTTGCAGGCTCATTTTATCAGTTTCACACAAAGGCGGTTGATCTCTCTCTTCGTTCGGCCAGTGAAACTTTAGCAAGAGTAAGCCCAAACAATATCTTTCAAAAGAGATGGACTGAAGGAAGGGTAAAAACAAAGTATGAGGGTCAATCGACCTGGGGATGGGCAAAGTCTTTCTTTGTCCCAAACGTCAATGAACTGATCGGAACAACACTTTTTGTTATCGCTCAAATCCTTCTTTGGATTCTCAAGCTCATTTACTCTACCGTTTATCACCTGACTTATGTCTTCTCGGGCATTACGGCCGTCTTATACTTTCTTGGATGGACAAAGGATGCACTTAAAGGAACCGTCAGGGCTTCTATTTGGTGCATTCTTCAACCTTATATCGTTGTGGCTCTTCTTGCCCTTGTCGGAAATAGTGTCTCTGAAAATATCGAGGCCGCAGGAGTCGCCGCTTCAAGCATAGATAATCTAATCTGGCTTTTTGGAATTACCTTCTTGCTCTTAGCTTCTCCTATGATGACCTATGGAATGGTTCAAGGAGATGGGATTCACTCCTTTGGTTCAAAAGTAGGGGCCATGAGTGCCATGGGTGCGAAAAAGATGATGATCTACCCAGCGCTTGCCTCACATTTTATGGCCAACTCCTATAGTCGCATCAATCGTGGAGCGCAGACGGGAGGTAAAGTTTTTCAAGGGGCCCAAAAGAGCTTTTCTGAAATCAAAAACTCGCTGGCAAACAGTAAGAGATCAAATCATAGCACTAACAGTCCTATGTCGAAGTTTCTCTCTGAAAAATCGATCAATGGAAATCAGGGAATCGCTAATAAAGCTACAAATCATCAAAAGAATGCTGAGGCGGTTAAGAAGAAGTTTCTACCTAATCGTCCAATGCAGCCTGCTGAGATTGCCACTAAGTACACAACACTAAAGGCTCTAAAAGAAGCTCCTGAAAATCTCTCAACGAAGCTTCAAAGAAGAGACACAAATCTTATGGCCTCTCGCTATCTCTCACCAGAGATTATGAACAAGTGCGCCCCAAAGACCAAAACGACACCCCCAGTAACTCCAAACACTAAATCACAAATAAGACCAAGGAGAAAAACCAATGAGCTTTGCTGATTTTGAACATCAAATGATTAAAGAGAATCGAAAACTCAAGATTCTCTTTATTGCGAGCTTCTTCATCTCAATTGCAATCTTTGCCATGCTTCTGACTCAAAAGAGCTACTTTATTTATAAAGGTGGTGAAGTCTTTGAAGAGCGACTATTAACCACAAAAATTTGTGAAGAAGGATTTTTGTCTATTACTAAAGGCGAGCCTAACCCTCACTTTGTCACTAAGGGAATTATAAAACTTTTGCAAAGTACCGACTTTAAGATTCCCGTTGATAAGATTTTGAAACTTCAAAGCCTTGAGCATGGAGCTTGTAAGGTTATTGTTTTAAGTGAAGAAAAACTTTTAGCGTTCAAAGTAGCACTGACTCAGAGTTATCTCTATCCCTTTGACTACAAACTCAACCAAATTGACGAACTACCTATTAAGGAGGAAGACCGTGACCTTTCATATAATCGCTAATCAAATAACAACCTTATTTTTGAGCCTTCAGCTTTTAACGACCCTGAGTTTTGACTCTGAGATTGTGAGCTTTCTTTATGGAGGCGCAAAAGAAGATGTGTTTTTTCAGGTAACAAACAATCAAAAGACCTTGGCCATAAAGCCGACTCAAAAGAATAGGTTTTCAAATCTTCTTGTTATTACCAAAAATCGAAAATATTACTTTGATCTTGCCTACGATGAAGAAAGTCCTCATCAATTTGTTGAGATCAAAGATGGAGTGATGAATCACGCCCTCAAGGAGCGTCTGACTCATAAGGATTATCAGATTATGGAAGGTGAAAACTCGCTTCTTTTTATCAATCGAAGACAAAAATCTGTGACGGTGAACGGTATAGAGGTTCGCTCAAGGGAGTATTTCTCCAAAGGAGTTCCTCTGATGAAGGAAGGACAGCGAATCCTTAACTAGAAACTTTTAAAGGACATCATTATGAGAAAATTAACAACTTTTTGGGTTGTCTTGGGATTTTGCGCTCAAATTTGGGCAAATGAGGCAAGGATCACGAGGCTAGAGGTGAAAAAACAGGCCCCGAAGCAATCAAAGACTCAATCGAAAGGTCTTAGTCAGGATAAGGCCATGGCCCGCTATTTAGAGCAAAGAGAAGAACAAAATAAACTTCTCTTTGCCAGAACGATGACTCCCCATATTTGGGAAGGAAACCGTCAGGTTCTCACAGGAAAAACCTATCGAGCGATTCTCTTAAACTCGGTTGTTTCAAGCAATCTAGCTTCTCCTATGCTTGTGAAGATCAAAGAAGGTCAGGGCCTAAGCCATCTGACTAAGTTTGCTTGTCATGGGGTGAGTTTAAATCTTCGAGTCCATGCAGAATGTCACCGCATGATTCTTCCTAATCGAGAGATCGAGGTGAAGGCGCAAATTCTTAACCTCGATGGCTCTGCAGGACTGCTTGGAGAAGTTGAAGACGGCAAAGAAGATTTAATGGCGGCCTCTCTTGCTTCAAATTTTGCTCAAGGGGCGCTTTCTATGGCGCAGTCGCGAGTCTCAACTCCATTTGGAGATATGAGAAGCGCCAATCCTAAAAATCAGATTTATCAAGGCCTCATTCAATCAGGAAGCACGGCCTCAGATATTTACTTAGAAGAACTCAAAAACATCACACCAACCGTCACCGTTCAGGCAGGGACAGAGGTGTTAATTTATTTTCAGGAGGCCATCAATGAAGCCGATTTTCATTAGTTTATTTTTACTCACTCTAAGCTCTTGCTCCACCCTCAAGCGATCTCTCATAGCTGGGGCCATGACGGGAGGAACACTCGGCGCTACTGGTGGCGCAGTGTTCTCACCTCACAAGAATGACCAAGACAAAAATGGTTATCTTTTTGGGATAGCAGGCGCAGCACTAGGAGCAGGGATCGCTTATCTCCTCTGGGATGATCCCAAACCCCAGAAGATGCAAACGCCTATGATCTTGGATGAAGAGCCTAAAAAAACAGAGCTTCCCTTATTTGATTTTGCTCCTGAGCTTGAGGGAGTAAGGCCCGAAGTCACATTTAGACCTCTAAGCAAATATGAAGTGCCTGTAGCTGATCTCCCCCCAGAGCTAGAGGGAAAGGTCAAAAAGCAATTCATCATCGAATACGAAGCGGAAGCCAGAACCATTAATTTAGGTAATCGCACAATTGAAATTAGCCCGTTTAAGGCTTGGGAGCACGTTTATGAAAACTAATAAAGGAAATCAAGATCTCGATATTGTCGCTCCGTTTGTGGAGCTATTTCATGAGCTGCTTGTCATGAGTGCAAGTGCTCTGTTTCAAGCCGCAAAATTCTGTGTGGGAAAAACTTGGGGTGTCTTTAGACCATCGGCTCCCAAGGTGACTAAGATTGAAAGATCAAGCCTAGCCGTTAAAACAACGACAGGGCTAGGCGCTGCTTTAGGTGTTGATGCCAGTAGTAAAAAGCCTTTCTTTCTCAATGAAATAAACACTCAAAGACATAGTGCAATTGTCGGAGCATCGGGCTTTGGTAAGACGAATCTCATCTCTATTTTACAAGAGCACAGTCTTAAAAAAGATCGTCCTATCATCTTTATAGACCCCAAGGGTGATCTTGAAGCAA
>DIUE01000011.1 GCA_002435795.1 Bacteriovoracaceae bacterium UBA6166
AAGGAAGCGGATATTATTATCGGCAACCATGCCCTGATGTTTTCGTGGACCAGGTCTTTTCCAAGACCTGAGTATATTATCGTCGATGAGGCCCATAAACTCGAAGGGGAAGTCACCTCGGCGTTTACCATGACCATCACTTCTGAAATGTTAAAAACTCTGATGAAGACCCTCGCTAATCAACAGGGCCTGGGGTCGCTTTATTATTTACTCGCGCAGTTTGAAGAGAGCAAGGGGAGTTCAACTCTAGTGATTCAAGACTTGCGAGAGAAAACGCTCTCAGCGCAGCAGATGATGTCTGATCATTTAGTGGGGCTCGATGAAAAAGTTGAGATCTGTTTTAAAAAACGCCCTCAGTACACATCGCTGTACTGGAATGAAATGCCCATGGTGACAGCTAAGGGCAAAGAGGCTTTAAGCCTTTCACTCTTTCATCATTTTGATAGTCTTCGCCATATCATCACGAATTTGAATCAAGCGCTTTTGCCTTACCGAGGGATGTTCGAGGCGCGGGAGCTTGATGATGAAAATCAATTGATTGCTTTTACTCGTTTTGAAACCTTCGCCGCTCAATGCGAAGACATTCAAATCGCTTTTGAGTGGGTGCTTGATCACCCAAGTGAAAGAGAAGACTACGCCAAAGTCATGAAGTACCACGAGACTCAAGGCTTCGCGCTCGAGGCGGCACCGATTGATATTGGCCGCGTCCTGCACGATCAGCTTTTGCAAACTTCAAAGTCTTGTGTCATGACGTCGGCGACTCTTGGAAACGCGGAAGGGGATCAAGGAGTGCGAGGGATTGAGTGGGCGACAGGCTATACTTATCTTGATAGCACGCGCCGTTTTAAGTCGGGGTTTTACTTGCCTGCGACTTATGATTATAAAAACAATACCAGAGTCTTTCTTTGCGACGACACTCCCGCCCTTGGGGACTCAAATTTTGTGCCGCTGGTACTTGAGAAACTTAAACCTCTGATGAGTCAACTTCACGGGCGAAGCTTGCTGCTTTTTTCTGCTCGTCAGCGTTTTGAAATCGCGCGGGAAATTTTGCTCCGTGATTTTGAAGGAAAGATTCCCGTCTTTATTCAAGGCATGGGCAATGATGTGATTGAGGAATTCAAAGCGTCTGGCGGCGGGATTTTGCTTGGCATGGAATCCTTCGGCGAAGGAATTGATATTCCAGGTGAAGATCTGCAATTTGTTTTTATCGATAAGATTCCGGACCTGCGCCACGATCTTGTGATTCAAAAACGCCGGGACTTCTTTGAGTCAAATCTCGGAAATGAATTTACCGATTATTATCTTTCTCATCGCACTCGCTCGCTCCAGCAGAAGCTTGGGCGACTCCTTCGAACGGAAACGGATCACGGCGCGGTGATTGTGGTGGACTCAAGAGTGCGTTCGTGGAAAGGGCGATCGATGGATACATTGATGAAGTTGATGGAGCCTTATCAGTTAGAGCGAGCGACTCTGGATCAAGCCTGTGAGAAATCGCTGGAGTTTATTCTTTATCAGTAAGATTATTGAGAAATTTGATTTGAACTTTCGCCCCGTCCGGGGTTCTGAGCATATAGGGAATGGTGACGTACGGGCTTAGGTAAATCCGGATGCTCGGCGAGATGGACTGAGCTTTAGCCGCTTGCGCGTCTGATTCATTCTCGTCATCTGATAATTTATACTCAACCGCCTGAACATTTTGATTATCAATCACAAGCTTTTCTGCGGTCGAGCTAATTCTTTGCACACTGACACTTGTGGTTTTTGGAATTTCTTCAAAAGCCCATTGGTTATGGCTTGAGAGAAAAAGATAATAGTTTTTTGAGGTGGCATCGAATTTTTTTGAGCGCAAGAACAGCATACTAGAGCAAGCGGTTGGGGCGGTGATATGAAACTTCGGAGGCGTATTAATTTCGTGCTTCACTTCTTCTTGATCGTTGATAAATAAATACGTCAGAATTCCTTTGCGAGCGTTGAAATCATAAACTTCTTTGACTGACTCTTTTCCAAGCGAACGACTGATCATCACAAAATTTGGCACATAGTCTTTGGTGATATTATATGTCACATCCACACTCAAAAGTTCTCCCGTTGAGACCCGTGAGTGGAGCTTAGACAAAAAATACATCCCGAGTTCTTGGTTGTCTTTATAGACTTCAAAATTCTCTTCCGCGAAGGCCTGATCATTTTTTAAATAGGAGTAGGCACCACGGAAAATTTTTTTACAATGAGGGGTTGGTTTATCAAACATAGATTAAGTGTAAGCGATTTTTGAAGACTTGTCTCATGACAACAAGTGTCAGCAAGACCGATTATACAAGACAAGGGAAGGCCTTCGATTTAGACTAGGCTCAATTCAATCAATCGAGGTGTTTTATGTTACCTTACGAGTTTTATAAATTACTCCACGTGGGTTCCCTGTTTTTCTTTCTTGCCGGGGCCACACTCAGTTTTTTTCATCCACTCAATCCAAAATGGAATAAAATCCTCACGGGAATTACAAGCTTTTTGATTTTTGTCGCCGGCATGGGCTTGATGGCGCGAATTGGCGTGGGCCACGGTGCTGCTTGGCCACTTTGGATAAAGGCGAAGGTCGCCATTTGGCTTTTTATGGCCATCGGCGCACCGGTACTCGCCAAACGCGCCCGCAATCATCAAGTTGCCGCTTATTTCTTTATGCTTTTTCTAGCGACACTCGCTGCATGGTTTGCCACTTTCAAACCATTTGAATAAACCAAACTCGAGGGGGCTCTTAGTTTTCAGTGCCCCCCTTATTTTAGCTGCTCTTTTTGAGCCTTTGTCCGGTGTCGTTGATACGGCTTTAGTTGGCCAAAAACAAACTCACTGGCTAGCGGCCTTAGGCTTGGCGGCAACACTTCTTTCCACTTTCACTTGGATGTTTAATTTTCTCATTCACGCTTCCACTCAGTCCATCGCTTCGGCAGGTGGCAGAACTGAGGGCGCGGATTCAAACCTGTCCCTTGTGAAAACGTCACTTCTTATGACTTGTGTCGTGGCGAGTGTCACGGCCGTTTTGCTTTATTTTTTTAAATCGCCTTTATACAGTTTTGTGGGAGTGGCCCCAGACTTGTCTCCAGTCGTTGATGAATATTTTTTAGTTCGTTTGGCCGGCCATCCAATTATTTTACTCAGTCTGACGACACTTTCAATTCTACGGGGTCTAAAAAAAGTTAAACAAACGCTTGTCCTCGTGATTTTGGGAACAGTTCTAAACGGAGTGCTTAGTTTTTGTGCACTCAATTTTTTTGACTTAGGCCTTTCGAGCGTCGCTATGGCGACAGTTTTTTCCCACGGAATCGTTTTTGTCATTGGCATGAATTTAGTTTTACTGACACTTAAAAAATCTTGGATCGAGCTTTTTAAAGTAAAGGCCTCTGAGGTCAAGAGCTTCGCTCAGAAGTCATGGCATCTTTTTGGCCGCTCCCTTATTCTTTCTAGTTGTTTTTTTCTCGCGACAAAATTCGCCAGCGTCCACGGTGTGACAACTCTTGCCGCTCATCAAATCGCGCTGCAAATTTGGCTCTTAAGTTCATTTATCACAGATGGATTGGCACAAGGAGCGACCATCTTGCTTTCTTATGAGCAGGCGCGGGGAAAATCGGTGGAGTATTTAAGGCAGCTTGTTTGGCAAAGCCTAGGAATTGCTTTGAGTATTGGAGTTATTTTCGCTTTGATTTTAGGAGCGGGTGAGAGTTGGTGGTCGGCGCTTTTCACAACAGATCAAGAGGTCCTTTCAATTTTAAAAATGGTCTGGCCCGTACTTGTTTGGACACAGATTTATCTCGCTATGACTTATGTGATGGATGGGGTGCTGATGGGACTTGGGCAGTTTCGTTCCATGAAGTGGATCATGTTAAGTGGAACACTTGTCGGATTTTTACCGCTGGGACGTTTGAGTTTAGCACCAGAAAATTATATTTATTTGTGGATGGGTTTTGCCCTGCTTGGATTGTGGCGTCTGCTTGTCGGTGGAGTTTGGGTTCAGCGCTATTTTCGCCTACTGAAACTCTCTAGTATTGGCTAAGTCTACTTGGCAAGCCACCTCATTCAGTTAAAAATAATCATAAACAAGTTATGAATCAATTTTCCTTTCACCTTTTTAAATGACGAGAAAATGAAAAACATAGTCGCATACTTTATTGGCAGACCTCTCGTTGTAAATGTTTTGATGTTCGGCGCACTTTTTTTGGCGTTTGGCTTTTGGGGAAAAATCGGCAAAGAAGAAATGCCAGATATCACCTTGAATTGGATGCGCGTTTCCATTAGTTATCCAGGCGCGTCCGCCGAGGACGTCGAGCTTTTTATCGTTAGACCGATTGAAGAAAAAATCAAAGGCGTTTTTGGGATTGAAGAATTCTCTTCCAGTGCAGCTTTTGGCAGTGCAAGCTTTCGTTTGACGTTTATTCCTGGTGTTCCACTCCAAGAAAAAGTTCAAGAGGTGAAGGATGCCGTCGAATCGGTAGAGCTCCCTCGTGAAACTCGCGAGCCGGTTTACGGCCAGTACCGCAGTAACGAAAGAGCGATTATTAATATTTCTCTCTATCTCAAAGGCGTTGAGATTTTAAATACTGAGCAAAGGCAAGTTTTGCAAGAATATGCACTCGCCTTTAAGAATCGCTTGATTTCTTTGCCTGAAATCAGCGGTGCGGAAACCAGTGGCTATTTGCGGCCAGAGCTGCAAATTCAAGTTGATCCGGCAAAACTTTTGAGTTTTGAAATTCCTTTTAATCAAGTGATTGATCAAATTCAATCCCAAAATATTCGCACACCCTTGGGCTCTCTTAGAGATCGCAGAGAATCGGAAATGACTCTGCTTTCTGAGCTTGATAATGTTGAGTCTCTGAAAAATGTTCTGCTCGCTAATACTTTTGAAGGAGTGCCTTTTAAGCTCGATCAAGTCGCGGTGGTTAGAGAAGGTTTTGAGCGAGCGACGAGCCTACAAAAAATTCAAGGCCATGAGTCAGTGACTTTTAATGTCTTGAAAGGGATGAATACGGATATTCTTTCGGCGCAAAAAGCGGTGGTGGAATTTATCGATGAACTCAAACGCACTGATCCCAATTCGCCAGTGGGCTATGTTTTAGTTGATGATGAATCCTATGATATTCGAAACCGCATGAATTTAATCCTGACCAATGGATTGACGGGATTCATTCTGATTCTTTTGATTCTTTTTGTTTTTCTAGATTTTCGTTCCGGCCTTTGGGTGGCGATGGGCATTCCTTTTTCCATGGCCTTTACTTTAGTTGTCTGCGTTCT
>DIUE01000038.1 GCA_002435795.1 Bacteriovoracaceae bacterium UBA6166
GTCAAAACGCACTAGCTTTATAATTGATCGACTCATGATGTCAGATGATGATTTCACTGAAGTTTACAATTTTTTAGCTAAGGGGTTTCAGCAACCATTATTTGAGGAAAAAATTTTAGATTATAAGATTGGTATTCGTGATTTTTTGTATCCTCTTTCTTTTGTTTTTTATGCCTCTTTTGTAATAGGTTTTACATTTTTATTTAGCGATAACTTGTATAGGCAGATGGGTCTAGGGTTTGTTTCCATATTAGGAATAAGTTTTAATGTTTTATTTTTTTTACTTTTTCTGTTCTTGATTAGACACTTAAAAAAACCTCATAAACAAGGCCTTGTTTTTGCACTCTGTTACATATTGGGTATGATGTGTTTAGTCGTTGGCTTCATAGGATTTTGTGGGATCGCCTCTTATTTGAATCAATTGCTTGATCATTCCTCTCCTGAAAGGAGAGTTACTAGCTTAATTAAAGATAAAAACCAATCTGATGAAAGTGAAAATGAAGATGGCATCTGCTATAAGTTCAGGCATTTCGAGGAAATGGATAGGGGGGTTGGGATTGGCAATCTTTGCCAGCGAGAATATCCAGGTATTAGTGAAAGCACTCAGGTTGAGGTTTATATAAAAAAAGGCAACTTCAATGAGCCGTGGGTTTTTAAATATGGTCTCTTAGAAAAGAGCTTATCGACTCATGAATAATTTTAATCACGTTTCGTGGACAATGAAGTCAATCCTATTGAGCCTTGTTTTAATCACATCTGCAGCACTTGCAGCCGATAGTCTGACTCATAAAAACATTGAGGGACAAAAAAACCTTTTTAAAGAAGGATGGATGATTATTACTTCTCCCGTAGAAGCTTGGGAGGAAGCTATAAAAAATAATGAAAGTTCTAAAGAAGCCTTTCATCGTGCCATTGATAAAATCAAGCTAAATCAAACCTCTACTTCTGAAAAAGTTTCAAGTGCCTCAGATACAATGAGAGAAATTAATGAAAAAGAACGAGAAATTACCAAAGATTTAATGAATCGTGCCAAGAGGCTAGAGCAAAATTCTTTTAAAAAATCTTCAAAAAATTTTCAAGAGGCCTGGAGAAGGCTCTCCCTCGGCTACATTAAATACTCTAAAACGAATGAAGAGGACTTAAAGGCGTTAAAGGAAATCAATCTTCAATTCTTTGGGAGAATAAATTCAAATTTCAAAGAGATGGAAGAAGCACTTGAGCCTGTCATGGGCCATTTATTAGTGAAAAGTGAGACTTCTTGGAAAAAGCATTTTAAAGAAGCCAGTTATTCATTTAACGAACAGTACGAAAAATCAGGAAGGCAGAAAAATTCTTTACTTGGTTTGTGGGATATTCTGGTTGGTTATGCGTCTTGGACCTACAACGCAATTGTAAAACCTTCCTCTAAAGCAACTTACAACAGCATTAAAAGCGCTCCTTTTTATACCGTCGATGCCATTTTAAAAACGTTCATTGCTTCTTTTAACGTCGTCCATTCATTGGGTACAAATGTTTATTATTCAACCAAGCTTGGTTACAAGCTTCTCTCTCCCTCTCTTGAGGCAGGGTATCTCTCAGGATTAGCTCTGATGAACGTATTTAATGGGGCAGTCACAAGTAATGCACTGAGAACGGCTGGAATAATAAATAAAGTTGCCATTAAAAGCTCTGCACCTGTTCTTGGGACTTCTCAATTGGTATTCGAAGAAGCAGCTAGTAGGGCCCAAGACTCCGCCACAATCTTGATTTATGGTTCACAGGCCTTATGTGAAGTGGTGTTAGAAAAAGTTGAAACTGGTGTTGTCTTAGGATACAGCGCTTTGTCGCAAATACCCCCTCAGCTGCTTCTCACAGGAATGAATTCGGCCATTTTTTTAGTCTATGATGGCCCAAAACTTTTATTGGCAAAAGTTTCAGGGGATTTAGGAGATATGAATGTAAATGATCTGCCAGTGGGGACAGTGTTAGACTTAAAGAAAGCGAAAGAAGATAGGCTTCAAATTGTCCCTTTAACTGAAGACCCTGATGTGATTGAAAAGGTCTTGCAACATGTGGACTAAAACCCTATTAGTCATCCTTCTCTTTGGATGTTCAACTAACTCAAAAGATCCAATTAAAAATTCTAAAAAGCTTATCCAAGAGGGCCATGCTTCACTTTATCAAAATGGGGCCTTTGCAATTCCTCATACTAAAATAAAGCTGATTCCGCCTGGGCCAGATGCAATTGAATTGGCAAAAGAACTTTCTGGAGTAAAAGCAAAGGATTCATTCTTGCGTTATGTGAGTGAAGTCAAAGCATCGACAGTTCAAATTTATACAGGAACAAAGGCTTCATATCAATTAGCTAAAGATGTGGATCAAAATATCGCAAGAGGGCTCTCTGAATTGGTTCCTAAACTAAGGAAAGACTCCGTTCTTATAATGGATGCAAGCTTGGCGAGATCTAAAAAAATTATTGCTCAAAGCTGGAGTGATGCCGAGAAGATTCAAAATAAAGAAAAAAGTTGGGGTAAAGATATTATAAAGAGCACTAAAGAATTTAAGCTCAAGCATAAAAACTATAAAGGCCTAGATGATTTTATTATTGCCTATGTTGAATTGCCCTCTCGTTTAAAAAAACGTGGTAAGAGGATATCAGATCCGGCAAGCGTTGATCAATTTGTAGAGACATTCAAAGAGAGTGGTGAGTTAAGAAGAGAGTATTCAAAGAGCTCAGTTTATTTAATTAAGGATACCTTTAAGAGTTACTCGAAGGACGTGAATAATTCATTTCTGAAAGCAAAGAGTGAATTTGATCATACGGACAAATACGGAGTCTCACTTCCTTTGGTTCAATCTGTCGGATGGTTGGTTGATGGGATCCTCTGGCAGGGGGTGATTAAGCCAATAGGCAAACTAACTGCTGGAGCAATTGGCTATACCTTTGTAAATGGTGTTGCTTACCCGACATATTTAGTGACAAGTAGCGGAGTCACCTCTACGCTGATCGCCGTTGAAGTCACTAAGGAAGCCGGAATTGGCGTATACAATATTACTGCACCTACAGTTGAGCTTGCATTATCTGGAATTTTTTATTCAGGAGAATATGTTCTAAAAGAAGTTTCAGAAAAAACGACTAAAGGGGCTGCTCTTTTGGTCGGTAATACTTTGGAGTATATTGGGGCTCCCATAACCAAAGGGTTAGTTGGAGTCGGTGGCTCCGTTTCAGGCGTCGCTGTTGGTGTGGGGGGAGGCGTTTTGGCTGGCTCTGTCCGGACCTCTGGGGAGATTTTAGCCATTTCAAGTAATTTGATTTCAAAAACTGCTGCAGGTGGCGTCATGGCAACAGGGGTGGTGGTTCACACATTAAAGGGAACTGCTGAAGTCATGTACGAAGTTTCAAAGGCAACCATAGTTCCTCCAAGCTTAGTTTTGGGTAGTGGATTGACTCTTAGCTATGGCTCAGTCTCACAGCTCGCTGGGCAGAGTGTGCTGGCCGTTTCAGATGCTGCTTACCTTGTGCTGTCTCTTGAGGGGCCAAGCTGGGTTGTCTACGCCGTTCAGGGAAAGCTAGGTGAGGACATTTCCTCAAACACAATTGTTGATCTTAAAAAAATGCAAGAAGAAGGCGAGGAGATCCGTAAAGTGCCTGTTTCCGACCAGGAGATAGAAAGATTGCTTGAAAGCTTAAATTAATAGCAAATAGTAGGCTAAGAGGAATCAAGTGAAATATATAATCCATCAAAATCCAAATTTTAAAAGATGCTTGATAATTGCCTTTTCTATTAATCATATTTTGATGATTTTATCGCTACCATTTGGATTTATTCTTATGACTGAGCTTGGTTACCTTGAGAAAGATTATGTTCTTCTGACACTTATTTCTTTATTCCCTCTGATGTTTTTCGTCTTTAGGTTAATTTTAGCTAAGAAGGCTAGTGATGTTAAATTCGAGTTAAATGTAGACTCAATTTTTATATTTAAAAATGACATATCTCAAAAGTATTATTTAACGGAAATAGTTCAGTTAGTTATTGATGGCTCGCTGTGTGTCATTAGATTCAAAGCAGGAATGATTGACAGAGTTATTCATATTATTGAGCCAAGTTTTGAATTTACAAAAAGACTAAAAGAATGTTCTAAAAAAAGTGTTATTTCGAGCTAACAAAAAACGGGAAAGTTAAAAACAATCTTATTAAGGTTTATGACTGACCTTAAAAGCTTGATCGAGTTATAGTTTGCATAGGATAAAGCCGGTACAGTGAATGTAAGATAATTATTTTTTTAATATTTCTGAAGGAGAGATGTTAAAAGTATAAATAAGTGACTTCTCTTTCTTTTGAGCATAGATCTTACGTTGCTGCTCAACGATTTCAAGGAAAATGTTGATAGCTTTTTGGATATAAAGCTTTTCAGCATTATCCCTAAAAAGTTTTACAGTTTCATAATGACAATCCTTAAAGCTAATATTTTTTCCGCAGGGACATCTATCGGTACGCTTTGTAATATATTTGGTCGCCAGTAAGAGCCTTAGTGCTTGATCAGGTTTTGTTACGGAAAGTCGTTCGTAATAGTACTCGACTACTCCTTGATCATAATGACTTCTTTCGCCTGAGGGAGGCGGCTTTTGAAACTCATCGTAGTATGCCTGCCATAAAAAGAAGTTATGAATTGGAATCTCTAAAAATTTTAAGAACGAACTTCCCAGTGGCCAGACTTCCCACCTTGAATCTGCAACAAAAAGACAAGCATCCCAACCCGGAGGATTAAGGTGACGATCGGCTAATCGTGGTATCTTAGAGCTAATCTCATAAACGAGTGGGAGCTTGTTTGGATAACCATGAATAAAGTCAATCTTCACTTCATAGGTTTCAAAAAGGACTCCGTTAAACTTGGCTTCCCATATACCTTGTATGTATGGAACTTCAGCATCCGGGTAGAATTGAAGCCCGGGATAATTTTCCAGGCTTCTTTGAATATCTTCTTTATCTGATGTCGTTATCATCTAACTTTTTACTTCAGTATGAGGTGGTGTTTGGGTTTTAACTGAAGAAACAGCAATTTTTAAAGCGTCTCGTTTAAACTTTTTTTCTTGGTACGATTTTAAAGCTCCTGTTATTACAGTTTCCCCCATTGTTTTTTTCAATCCTTCAGAAAGCTGAATTACAGTGCCTCTGGTTTCTAAGCTGCCAAATTCTTCATTTGCTAATTCGAGCCAACGATAGAATGCTTCTTTCTTTGTAGGATTTTCTTTCCACTTGTTTGCAAAGTTCTCAGCCGGATTGATTGGGCTTGTGACCCAGTCCTCTCCGTCTTTGGTCTCGATATGACTAGCCATTGTACTAACAATATCTTTTAGGGCCTTAGTTAAGCTTCCTGTCTTTTTATAAGACTTTGTCGCTAATGTGGTAATAATTATTGAGATTGGTTTGTTTTCCTTGTCACCTTGGAAAGTACTGTCTCTATGTCTCTTAAGGATTTGTATAGCTCTTTGTAGAATAGTCTTTGCATCATTGTCAGGAATCTCTTCAATGTTCATTGATGAATCCCTAACTAAACGAGCTTTAACCTCGTTTAGCTCTTGCCTCATTTGATTCTTAAACCAAGTATTATATCCTTTCGGATTACTAAAGCACCATTCATGGAGAGCTTTATCTGTGAGAATAATTCCATCTGATTTATTGATCGTATAACGTGTGTGATCCTCATCAGGTAAAGCTGGCAAAATATCCATGTGGAATTTGTTACCGTACTTCAAAGTCCAGCATCTGCCGCCTTCCTTTAGCGTTGGAATGGTGGGGTGATTGATTGTTTTTAAGTGCTCAACAAATCTGTGTAGTTGTTCTCCCACCTGTTCTTTAAGCTCTTTTTTAGAAATACTGTCTTTTTGAATCTGCCGTAAGTAAACAAGGTCATAATCAAAGTCATCCCCATCCTTAACTGGCTTTACGCTTGTCCCGAAAAGCACTGATCCCTGAGGGTATAGCGATGAATTTGTTTTAAATTTTACTTCACTGTCATCTTTAAGCCATTCTGCTAATATTTCATGCTCTTTATCAGCTGCACGAATTGTATCTTTTGGGACATCTAAGTTTTGGTAAATTTCATCAAAAAATAGATCTAACTGATCCTCGTCAATGTCTAACATTCGTAATCCTTATGTATGAGTTATTGTGTGTGCTTTGAAAAATCCATTTCTTTTTTGGTTTTGATCATAGATGTGGAGAACAGGATGGACCTTCGGCATCCAAACTCTCCCCAGCTCAACAGCAGTCGAAACAGGCATTGCTGGGAAAATATGAAGTTCTGTATCCTGGCCATGTTCAAGCTTAATTGTATCAAAAAGTGATCTCATTGTTTTTCTAAACAAGGATAGCTGACTTCGAGAATGTAAGAAGTCATTATTTGGCTCATTGATCGTCAACGTCCATATAGCGCTGTCATTTCCGAGAGCATTTACGATTCGTTCATTTGAAATGGGAGCACTTAAAGATAAATTCAGTGCAATTTGATTGCTTTTTGTTGTGGGCTTTTCAATCTTGTATTCAATTGGTCTATCTTCAGAATCCCACTCCCACGTTGTCGGTTCTCGTCTTCTTTGGTGTACTTCTGCCTTATTAATATCTCCTATTAAGCGACCTAATTCGATTAAGAGAGGTTGTGGAGCAAGAGCGAAAACTGATAAATGCTTTATAAGACCAGCAATTATTGGTTGTGTAACCCTCATTTGAAATTGTGACTTCAAATTTTGAATTTCTTGTCTCCAATATTCTTCAATATCATCTTCCGTAGAACTATTCTTGTATCCAATTTCGATAGGTAGATGTGATGCTGGATACCTCAAAGGAGCTATCGCCAAAGTAGCTTCTTTGAAATTTAGTGGAGAAGAGTGATTACCAATATTCGCCCCGAAAAGTAAGATATGGCTTTGCATATCCTCATTAGCATCAGTTTGAAGCTCGATTCGTATTTCATGGTCTTTCTTCATTGCTTGAAGTAGCTCTACGGGATGCCCTTCAACATCTTGCCTGTCAATTAATCTGTGGTGCCTATCACAGAGGAGCATGATGTTTGAAATATCAGCTTTTAGGGCTTCTGATAGTGTGGGGTGACCTCTAGGGCCACTAGGAGAGTCAGCTATGATATGGGCAACATAGGCTTGGTTAAACTCGGATTGAGTAAGCGGATCTCTATATAGCGGTTCATTACAGCCGCGATACTGACACCTACCAGCAGCCATACCCCAAAGGATTAACCTCGTTTTTTCTTGAACTGTTGTACGGGACATTTAATCTCCTCAATTAGTCGAAAGATGGGAGTGAAGTGTTGAGCGTCAAGGTTGGACGTGATCTATTTAGCTAAGCGTCTTAAGTCTTTAAGAATACATTGAAATTTTTTAAAGAGTCTCGGGACAATTTATCTTGGATCAATCATTCTAAAAACTGTCTTTCAAATAAATGCCGAAGAAAGTGTTGAATACATATAAGTAAGCAAAGCTTTTCAAGACCAAGAAAAATAACAAGTAGGTCAGATTACTTTGTTAAAAACTATGGTGGTTTTGTTGCTAAGAATTTTTTTATTTAGTGAAGTAAATGACGTATTCATTTTTTGCATCAAACACATACATATCTAGTTTTTTAGCCAGCCTTTCAAAATAAGACTTTATTTTAATGTTTTGAAGATATCTAAAACTTAGGGTAATAGGTCTATTATTCAACGGGTGGTTCTTTACTAATTTGTTTGTTTTCTTATCTAAAACCATCATGAAGTCTCCAAAAAAGAAGTATTGATATATTGATGATGGCTTGAGTTGATTCATGTTTGGCGTCCTTGCCTGAAGTGATGTTAATTCAATTATACGGACTAATATTTATAATTGAAGTCAAAAATCACCGTGCCGTGTGATTTCAAATATATACTTAATGAAGCATTTTAAGAATTCTGATTATATCTTTCCACCACCACCCATATCACCGCCATGAGCAGCTTCACGAATGGGCGTAGCAATTCCATCTTTCTTGATGATTTCTGAGGCGTTGAGACGAGGGTTTCTTAGATCAATGATGACATCTTTTCCATCAATCCTAATTCCAGAAACTCTGACTTCACGATTTTGAATCTCTTGTGGTGTTACGTACCCAGAATCTCTAGTCAGAATTGCTTCGATATGATCGCTTGAAAGCTTAATCTCCTGAGCGAAGCAGTTAAATGTACCCAATAAGATGAGAGAAGAGATGATTGTTTTCATTGGAGTACCTCTTTGG
>DIUE01000001.1 GCA_002435795.1 Bacteriovoracaceae bacterium UBA6166
AAAGACAAAGAAAAAATTCAAGTTTTTGCACAGCCTTTTAATATGGGTAAAGGCGCTGCCATCACAAAGGGCTTTGAGCTGAGCACTGGTGACTTTGTCCTCATTCAAGATGCGGATCTTGAGTATGATCCAAATGAATATAGAGTCTTGCTTCAACCTATCATTTCCAAAGGTGCCGATGTTGTTTATGGATCACGATTTAAAGGTGGCGATATCACTCGTGTTCTGTATTTTTGGCATTCGCTTGGGAATCAATTTTTAACATTCCTCTCCAACTGCTTCACCAACCTCACTCTGAGTGATATGGAAACCTGTTATAAAGTTTTTAAAGGACCACTCATTAGAAATATGATCCTCACTTCAAAACGTTTTGGAATTGAACCCGAGATGACGGCGAAAATTTCAAAAGTTAAAGGCCTTTCTATTTATGAAGTACCGATTTCGTATTATGGAAGAACCTACGAAGAAGGAAAGAAAATCGGTTGGAAAGATGGTGTATCTGCACTTTGGTGTATTTTGAAGTTTAACTTATTTACAAGTTATGAGGACTCTTACAAGTTGAACCAGAAAGAAATACTTAAACTTATTAAAGATCTGAAATAGTACAACTTTCTAATCCTTCGAGTTCTTCATCTCTAGACCATGTTCTATTTTGCCCTTCAGTCACTTTCGCCAAGACCTTGCGTGCGCTGAGGTACTCCCATAGATAAACATCCCAGAAATCACCTTTTATGACCTGACAGGGAAGAAGCTCTACTCGTTTAATTTTTTCTATTAAGATCTGAGCCGTCTTCGAATCTCTTTGAGGGGCAGAAACTTGAAAGGACATAATAGAGAAATAAGAAAAAATCGCAGTTATCGACACAATCAGGATTCCATTGAATAAAGCCTTTCTCTGACTATCATAAAGCGACAAGAGCAAGACAGGGACAAAGATCATGGTTGTCGACATATATCGTAGAGCAAATTCTGTTCTCGAACGATCCGCTAAAACAACGTAGAGAATATTAAGAATGATAGCTGCACCAAAAATATCACGTCGTTGAATCATAGGCTTCTTGGATAGTTTTCGAACGAAAAAATGCCCTAGAATCGATAAAATGATTGTGCTAATCAAGAGATCCGTAAATCCTGTTCCCCAGGAAAAAGTGCGAGGAAAAAACTCAGTGTAAAGTCTCAAAATATGAGGAAAGATATCAAAAAGGGAAACAGGTTTAAAACTCACCCCATAGGATTTCTCATACCAACCTAAAAAGCGTCCCAAAACAACCGGCGAATAACCAACGACAAAACCTACGATAAACGGATAAAAAGATTTTCCAATTTCTGAGGCTATTTTTCGAAAAAAGTTGCTTCTAAAATCTCTGATAATAAGTACAAGGGCCCACAATATGATAGCCGTTTTAATCGAGCTAAATCCATTGCCAATTTTTAGTTTGATGCCAAATAGATGGGTATCAACTCCACCCCAGAGTGAAACCAAAAATCCAATAGAAAAAATAATTAAGCCAAGTCTGAAGAGGTTTTTTTGAACTAAAGATTCTTTAGCTGGGAAAAAGAGCCGGTCTGTAAAATAAGTCTTAGCAATAGAGGGCAGCCACCCTTTCTCTGTAAATAATATGATTAAAATCGGCATTAGAAGAAAGATGACCGTCTGATTCATCCACCAGCCTAACCCCGCGATGAGCCCTAATACTAAGGGGCTCCAAAAATTCCAGCGAAAAAAAGCGAAAGAGAGGCACAAGGCACCACTGAAAAATATCGCCATCTCATCGCCGAGATTTGGAGAAAAATGATGTGTCGATAAGTATTGATTTAAAAACAGACCGTAAAACAAGACCACTAAGCCCAAAAGCCAATGATAGAGCTTAGCCACACTCAATGCAAATAAGAGAACTCCCGAACAAACGAGAAAACTCGCAGCGGCCATCATTGATTTTGGATCAATCCAAATTTTTTCTAAGTGAATCACCTGTTCATTTTGAAAAAAACCGAGCCATTGAATCAGAGCGGCCAGACCGGAGGACAAAGAACCGAGGTAATTTTGTCCGTAAAAATAAATAACAGGTTTTCCTGACCAGATATCGAGGGCCATGAGGTTTAGGATCGCCCAATCAGAGTGAGCGTTAGTTAAAATATGCAGGGAATCTATTTGTTGAACTTTGAATACATAGGCACTAGCGGCGATAATGATAAAAAAAAGAATTTTTAAAATTGTGTATTTCATCATTTAATTTTCTGAAAGGCCATTAACAAGTTTTGACCAAAACCAAAATTGATAAGATCTAGTTTTTTTAGATATGGTACGAGCGCTTCCATTTTTTTGACATCACTCATTTTTATATGGTCTTGTTTTAAAATCTTCATTTTCAAAAGCCAGCCGATTGCCCCGACCGGATTATAATATCTGTACTGATGTAATCGTAAAGGCAGATTCTGGATTTTGATTTCGTCTGAAAGACGTAGTCTATCTATTAAAGAATATCTTCGATGATGACCAATTGATCGGTCAAAATCTGAAAGCAGGAGTTGATGACCAGGAACAATGGCCACAAAAAAACCACCTCCTTTCAATAATTCACTACTCTTTGCTAAATATGAAAAATCATTTTCAACATGCTCAAGGACATTTGAGGAGTAAATGCAATCGTAAGAACCACGCACTTCTTGATAGTCTCTATCTAAAACTTTTACGTTAGACTTCTCCGCGAAGCGATTCATAAGCACTTGCCGACAATCACTTGATATTTCAGTTAGATCAAGAGGATAACTTTTGCTTAAAATTGCTGAGATGGTTCCAATTCCTGCGCCAATTTCAAGATTTTTTTGTCCAAGATAAGGCATAAATCTCGAAGCAATCCATCGATTGTAAATAACTGCTTCTTCAATTTGCTCGAGAGTTTGAGTGCCATCTCCAACTGAAGAATAGGCTTTATTATTTGTGTCCGATGCAAATGACATAACGCGAACCTTCATTATTATTGATATTCTAAGTTAACTCAAATGTGAGGGAAGCTCCAACAAATACCTCAACAGGGGAAATTAGTTAAGTTACTCGCTATCGAGCCTTTGCCTTTTAAATCTTCCGGATTATCCTTAATCCTTATGAAAGTCCTCTTTATTACTCTTCGCTCCGACAAAGGGGGCGGTCCACAGCACCTCTTAAATCTTTGTCAGGGACTGAGAAAGCGCGGGCTAAATTTCTCCGTGGCGGCTCCTATTGAGGGAGAATTTGCGGATTCTTTTAAAGAATTAAGCTCTGATTTTTTTGAGCTACCTCATCGGCGCTTTTCATTTCGTAAGGCCTTCGCTCTTTTGAAATACTGTCGCGAGTCGGGTATCACTCTTGTCCACTCTCACGGTCGAGGCGCTGGGGCTTATAGTCGCTTCCTAGCGCTCTTTGGTCTGAGGGTGATTCACACTTTTCATGGCGTCCATACGCCCTCTCTGCTTAAAAGAAAATTTGAGTTCATGCTCTCGCTTTTAACGGATCAATGTATCTGTGTTTCTCATAGTGAAAAACAAACCGCGATCGTTGAGGGCCAAGCGTCAGCGCAAAACTGCGTGGTGATTGAAAACGGTGTTGTCTTGAAAGGAAAAACTCAAAGGCCTGAATCACATTCTCCTGTTCTTGGAATGCTGGCGCGGTTTGATGCTGTTAAAAATCACAAAGTGTTTTTAGACATCTTATCTAAAAATACTGAGATTTTTCATTCTGTGATGCTTGCCGGTGACGGCGAAACCTTTGAAGAATGCCAGCACTTTGTGATCGAAAAAAACTTAACTGAGAGAGTTCAGTTTCTTGGTATGGTTTCGGATATTGATGGCTTTTTTCAAAAGATCGATGTGTTGGTGAGTTTTTCTAAAACTGAGGGAATGCCGCTTGCGATTCTTGAGAGTATGAGTCGCGGTGTTCCTGTTTTGGTTTCGAAAATTCCTGCTCATGAGGAAATTTTAAGTGGCTTTCCTGAGCTGATTTTTCAAAGTACTGAGGACTTTGTGAAGAAGCTTGAGGGGTTGAATTTTGCGGTGAGAGATTTGCTGATTGCGCGAGTCTCAAAAAAATATAGTTTAGAAGCTATGATTGAGAGAACTTTCAAGCTTTATCGATAGTGCCAGAAACCACATAAACACTTGATACTAAATGGTTTTTTCAAATATACCCAAATTTGATAGGTCCACCTACCATTTTTGATAGGTCAATCTATCAAATTTAAGGAAAGACTTTCCTCTCCACCACAATCACCTTCACACCAGCAATTAAAAGAAGCGCACTCTCCCGTAAACTCTTCACAAAAATCGCTCCCACCGATTGAACGATCAAATACGATAGAAACGTTCCAAGAATCGCTCCCGGCACTTGATACAAAGGCACGAGATAAAAATTAAGCGCAATATTTAAAATCAAACCAGCTAGAGCGATTTTCAAAATCAATGACATTTTTTGCTGGGCCATTAAATAGCGCTGTTGCGCGAAGACGTAAAAGAAGACCAACATCAGCCACGCGTAGCTAGGCAAATAGGAAGCGGCTTCCGTGTAGGTTTCGCCGTAGAGGAGACCAATCACAGGGCTTGCTAAAAATTGAAAAGCGAGCGCGCCTGCAAGGCTTACCCAAAAAAGCAAACCGAAAAGATAAGAAAAACGCCCGTCTTGTTCTTCAGTGGGGCCACCTAAAATTTTCGGAAAATAAGAGGACACAAAAATCACAGGAATCACTGCGCAGAAATCGACGAGTTTTGTAGCGACAGCGTACTGACCAAGGATTGCTTCTCCGTGAAAATGAGCGATCATCACTTGATCAATCTTGCTCATCCCCATCATGGCGAGTGCGACGATCATAATCGGAGTTGATTCGAGGGCCATGGTTTTCAACGTGCTTTTGAAATTATTCGCGACGGCGATCTCTAAAGACTTTGAAGCTTTGAGATAAAGAAAAAGCGAAGTTAAGCCAAACAGCACGATCTCAAGACCGGATATCCAAATGAACGGAGCGAGGTCAGCTCCCAAATAAAGCAGAGTAAACTTGCCCACCGAGATTAAAAGGAAGATAGCGTTTCGAGTCCACACCAGGGACTGCAGATTTTGTTTGGCAAAAAAGTACTGATCGGCCGCTTGAAAGCTTTTAAAAAGGGTTGCGAATGAGAGGAGAAAAATAAAAATGAGCAGTGGCTTGTCGTCTGGTGAAATCAAAAAAGCGATCAGGTTGCAAAGGGCCATGCCGAAAAGCCCTGCTAAAAAGCGCATGACGAAAGCCGCTTTCATCACCGTCCCATGCATCGCTTCACCACGGCGGTGAAGCTCTTTGACAAGTAAGTCTTCGTTGCCGAAAACATAGATAGTGGCGAAGATCGCGACGAACGAAATCACGTAGGAGAAAGTTCCGTAGTCTTCGGGGCCTAGGGTTCGGGCCATCCAGACCGAGAGGAAAACGCCGACCACGAGACGTAGGACGTTTTCAAGGATCAGGAGAATGGAGTTATAGGTTGGGGATTTCAAATGCCGCCTGTGTGATTTTTATTCTTAGACTATATTAGACTATCTTCAGGCTTAATAACAAATGAGCTTTCTCCAGCGCCAAAGAATCAGATAACGTGGTTTAAAGAAGGCTTAAAACCACGTTGTCGAGATAACCAAATAAATTCATACAGTTAGCAAGGCTTATTTAATGAGCTTTAATGACTCAAAACTATCAACAGGATGATCAATAATTCGGCCAGTCTCATCTTTTATATACGTGTGCCCGCCGAGAATACCCAAAGCATCGTTCTTTAGTTCAACAACTTGAGGAAATCCTTTATTTTCTTGCAGGAACTTTCCAAGATGAGTCCACTTTTTTGTGGCGAGATCAAATTGATAAATATCATCGACGTAATCGAGATCAAATGTGCTGGCATTTTTTAAGACCATGCCGCCGATAAAGAAAAGCTTGTCTTTGATAAAACCTGCACCCGGCGCAAAAGTTGCGTACGGAAGTTTGGCCTCTTCACGAAAGGTCATGGTTGAAGTGTCGAGAACAGTGACATGATCAAGCCAGTCAAAATGACTTGCCCCTTCTGTAATCCCGCCGAGCAGATAGATCTTGTCTTCATGAACTGTGGCACTGAAGGCCCTTCTCTTTGGAGCTGATAAGGTGACAGTGGCAATATTGATTGTTTCACTCACAAGATCAAAGACATCAATCTCTGAGTGGAAGCGCCCTTCTTTATCGCCATCAAACTTAGGAGTGGAATCCCATCCTCCAATCAAAAAAACTTTGCCCTCAACTTGGACGGCGACATTGGATGAGCGGCGTCTAGGAAGTTTTGTTGCAAGAACTTCCCATTTATCTTTAGAGACGTCGTAGCGTTCAATAATCTCTAGCGACTGCCAAGCCGGTTTATGCTTTTCACTATAAGCAAAACCACCAAAAGCGTAGATATAATTGCCATAGGTCGCCATTTCAAAACCATGCTTTGGAATATTCATCGATGCGGCTTGTTTCCATGACTTGGTTTCGTGATCATAAATATCCACACGATTTAAAAAAGACTCTTTAGGATAAGTGTGTTCTGGTCCTTGATGACCGCCGACAATATAGGTTTTATTATTATGAGTGATGGCACCAAAAGAGGATCTCTCTGGTTTTGGGAAAGAGGGTAGCACCTCAAGTTGATAATCTTTTATTCCGCTAAAACTCGGCACGTAATCCGCCACATTTTCATTCTTAATAAAAGCTGTGGGCGTTGGGTAACTGCGAGAATGAAAAACTTGATGGGGAGTGAGGTGATAGATATCAATTTCGCCGCCTAATGAGTTTTGATCAAAGCGCGTGAAGTAGATTGAATTATCTGGTGCAAAGACGGGTGTGAATTCGATATTTTCATCAAGGGTCACTTGATTTGTTTCTCCAGTCCATAAGTCCAGTCGGTGGATATCCCACTGCTCCCCTGTTTTGCTGACAAAGGCCACATGACGATCATCTGATGAGAGGCTAGGAAACATAGCGTGTCCGCCTTTTTCTGAAATCAGTTTTTTTGATTTCGTCTCAACATCATATTGCACCAGCTCTTTAGGTGATAATTTGCTCGAGCTATCAAGGGTTCGATGATAAATAATCATCTTGCCATTTGACGAGACGGCAGGAGCATAACAATCATAGGGTGAATCAATATAAGTCACATTGGGTTGGTATTTGCTGACTCGTTTTCCATTTCGTAATTCTGTTTTGACTGGCCCTTTTGCTCTTTCTAAAAAAAGATCGATGATGCCTATATTTTGTTTTTGGTTTTTTGGATTAGGCCCACTGAAAACTAAATACTGAGCGTTTCCAGAAAACTCTACATGAATATATTGATCGGCTTTCTCACTCCACTCTTCAAGGGATTGGTCGTTAAGGTTTTGAATGACTAATTGAATATTCACTTCTTTGCCAGGCCTAATCGTACCGATAGAATAAGCAACGCTATCACCTAAGGGAGACATTTCAGGATGATAAGCATCTTGATTTTTATCAGAAATATCTTTCTCAATGTATTTTTGCAGTTGAGAATCAAATTCTCTGACGACTACCCAGGGCTTTTCTCCTACTTGTTTGAGGTAGGCCATTTTTGATTTTTCGGCGAACTCTGAAGCGTTTGTAGAAGTAGTGAAATTGAGCGATAAAATAAAAGCAGCCGTTGTCAGGCCTAAGAAATAAGGCTTAAGTCTCACGGTAAGACCCCCATGATGAGAAGTTTTCTATCTTGATTGATATATCAAACAAAAGTA
>DIUE01000083.1 GCA_002435795.1 Bacteriovoracaceae bacterium UBA6166
TCTCACAAGCTGAATCCACCATCTTTTGATGAATTTCTTGAGACTGAGAAGGAGTGCAAATGGAAACCATTTCAACCTTATTAAACTGGTGCATGCGGATAAGACCTTTTACATCTTTTCCGTGCGAACCAGCTTCAGATCTAAAACATGGCGAATAGGCGGCGTACAAGTAGGGAAGCTCTGCCTCTTCCATGATCTGCTCGCGCTTAATATTGGTAAGAGTTACTTCCGATGTAGGAATGAGATACCAATCGGTTTCTTCTAATTTGAAAAGCTGATCTTTAAACTTTGGAAGATTTCCAGTACCTATGAGTGAGCGCTCATGTGCGATAAAAGGTGTCATCATTTCCGTGAAACCCTTAGTACCTTGATGATCTAACATGAAATTTATGAGAGCACGTTCAAGACGGGCAATACCTGCTCGATAAACGACAAAGCGTGCCCCGGTAATCTTAGCAGCTGATTCAAAATCAAGCATTCCTAATTTCTCTCCCACATCAGCATGCTCAACAGGAGTGAAATCAAAATTGCGTGGAGTACCCCAGCGTTTAACTTCCACATTTTCTTCTTCAGACTTTCCAAAGGGTACTGAGCTATCCAGCAAGTTAGGAATACCCAGAAGGATGTTAGTTTGTTTATTTTGTACTTCGTCGAGATCCTTTGCTTCCTCTTCCATGTCAGCTTTGAATGCAGCTACTTTACCCATTAGATCGGAGGCATCCAGCTTATTCTTTTTAAGTTCGCCGATTTCACGTGAGAGCTTATTGATCTCAGCTTTCTTTGTTTCAGAAGCCTGAGTAAGTGCTTTGCGCTGCTTATTTAATTCCAAAACCTGGTCAAGGATTGTGACATCAAAGTTTCTACTACCAAGGTTTTTCTTAACTGCTTCAAAGTCAGTTTCTAATTTTCGGATATCCAACATACGTCACCTATTGCATGAGATTTATATATGATTCAATTTGAGTCTTGTCAGAGGCTTCTGGATTCATTTCAAGATACAATTTATAGGATTCTACGGCAAGTGCACCCTGACCCAGAAGTCGGTAAACGTCACCGATTTTTTTATGAATGACGGGCTCATCTCCCTTCTCTTTATGTGCTTTTTTATACATATCCAGTGCCAGGTCAAAGTTGTTTCGCTTTGTGCTGATGTCGGCTAAGCCCATTAGAGCATCATATGAGCGAGGGTTAATTTTTTGAGCTTTTTTGTAAGCATTCTCTGCTTCTACAAATTCACCCTTAGCAGAATGGATTAGACCCATCAGTGCCAGATCGGCGTCATTTTCACCATTGGCCTCAAGATCCTTCTTCACATCGGTCATAGCCCCATCATAATCCTTGGCATAATATTTAATCTTAGCGATGTAATACTGAACCTTGGGATAGGTCTCCATTTTCTGCTGAATCCGCAAAAACCATTTACTGGATTCTGAGAATTTTCCGTTCTCGAATAATACTTTTCCGGCCGTCATCATAGCCTCGATGTCACCAGGCTCGACTTTGAGAATTTTCTCCACCAGTATTGGTATTTCATCATATTTTTCATCGAGTAGAGCAGCCTTAATCAAGAACTCATAAAGAGCTTTATCTTTGCCGGGAAGTTTTTCAATTTTTTCTTTGTATGCCTGAAAGTCTTTTACCTTACCGGCCCGGAAGTAGAAGATTGCTATTTCTGCCAGAATTTTTGGATTGTCAGCGAATTCACCCGCGACTTTTCGCTCAACAGTTTTAGTTACGCCATTTTCATCAATCACATCCTCGCGAATTGTCTGCTCCAAAAGACTAAGAAGATAACCGACTGCAGCCTGATCATCTTGTTGCTCATAAAGAATCTTAGCCTTAGCAATGTGATAGTCCGGATTTACTGGATCAAGTTCCATACACTTATTAAGAAGGGTTCTGGCCGCATCGAAGTTTGAGCGTTTGATAAGCATTTCAGCCAGTAAGTAGATATCCTGATCATTCAATGGATTAAGGTTAATTGAATTTCGAAGCCAGGAAATAGCCTGAAGAGAATCTCCCATCTTAATGTAGAGACGAGCATTCGCCGATGCAAATTCTGGCATTTGCTTCATCTCCGAAGTTGAAATAATAGCAATTCTGTTACGAGCATCATTAAATTTAAACGTCTCGATGTAGCCATCAATCACAGCGAAATTTATAGCCTTATTGTCTGGGTATCGCTTTAAAAGTTCTTCCAGCGTTTTGATGGCGTATTTTGCTAGTCCTAGTCTTAATTGAACCTTTGCAAGAAAGAGCTTAGAAGGAATATGGTCAGGAAAAACATCCGTCGCCTTAGCTGCTGAACTCATAGCGAGCTCATAGCTCTTCTGATCATAAAAGTTCTGTGCCTGGAGTAAGAGCTTATAAGCCTTACTTTCTGAAATTAGTAGTTCCGTTTCACTCTTGGGATCATCTGATGAGGCGAGTTCAGCTAAACGCATACGAAGATCGGGTGACTCTTCGATTTGTAATGATTTCTTGAAGATCAAGGTGGCAGTTTTGGCATCTCCTCGGGAAGCATACAAAAGTCCTTGAAGTTCTAAAAACTTAGCCCTGTAGAGATCATTGTATTCTAAATTGAGCTCCTCTGCTTTTTTTAAGTAGTCACCAACCAGAGCAACTTCGTTCTTCTTAATATGATAGTCAGCTCGTTGGAGATAGAAGGTAACTAAGTGTGGATACTTCTTCATCGCCTCATTCAGGTAATTTATTGCATCGTCATTTTCCTGATTGATTAAGCTGTAACTAATTAGAGCTTCATATCCATATTGATTTTTGCCACTGGCTTTACTTAGAGCTTTAAAAAATGTTTTTGCAAGATCGATCTTACCTATCTTCAAAAGAGACTTGGTATAAACAGCAAAGAGATCCTGAGTTACGTTTTTGGGATAAAGCTTGAGATATTTTGCAACCACATTAGCAGCAGCATCATATTTCTTAATCGACATATAGAAAAGATTCATTCCAATCACGCCGTCAGGGTCTTTTGAAAGATAGGGACGATTGGCCTGAATGATATTGAAAAGTGTTTGAGAGTCACTCAACTTCGACTTAGATGAGCGCAGCTGTTGACCATAACTTCGAACCATTAAGCCAAGAGCTTTGTGATTGCTCATGTCATTTTCAAATGCAGATTTAAAGAGTTTACCGGCCGATATAGTTCCTGCATAAGTTCCCATGTCCCACGCCTTAACACCTTTCTCATAATCAAGCTTTGATCTTTGGGCATCGGCTTTGTCAAAAGGGACAGGAAAACTAATTTCTACAGGTACATGTACAAATGGTTTCTTTTTTTCTTCACCTGAGTCAGGAAATAAAATGGCGTATAAAAAAATTATGGCAAGAGCGACATAAATAATTTTCTTCTTCTGATTTTTTTTATTTTCAAGTTGTTCGACATTTTCCTGATCGTCATCTTCTTTTTCTTCAAGTTTTCTTTTCTTCTTTATTTCCACTAATTCTAGTTCAAACTTTTGCTCCTCTAACTGAGCACTTTCAAGAAGGTCATCTCCCAAGCTATCTAGCTTGATCATCTGTGTTGATTCATCCTGAACAATCAGTTTCGCTTCTTCGGTCCTACGCTTGCGCTCTTCTTCTTCCTCCTTTTTTCTGCGCTCTTCTGCCTCAGACTTTTCTCTAGCCTCTCGCTCTTCTCTACGTAGACGTTCAAGTTCCTGCTGGGCCACAGGATTAATAAGGGTCTTATCCTGATTTGATTTTAAGTTTGGAGCCTCGAAAGCCTGAGAAGGCTCAATTTCTAGCTCAAGTTCAGATGTCTGGCCGGAAGCATTGGAAGGGGCAGATGAAGGAGATGAGGCAATGCGAACAGTTTCAGTTAGCTCAATTGGTCTGTGAGAAGTGACATCAAGTTTATCCAGGTCTTTTTGATTACGTTCATTTCGGAGTTTTGTGAGATCAATGACAAAAGTTTCGTCCTGCTTTGTACTTTCAACGACAGTTTTATTGGGATCCATGAGGTCATCATAGAAATCGTGATCTTTTAGTGGAAGCCAATCACCAACAGGAAAGACTTGTGCTTCTTCTTGACCTTGAATGTGACCTTTTGCCTTCAACTCAAAGAGTTGACTCTTTACGAAAGGTCCAATTACCCGGCCATTCCTAAGCCGGATTCGGTATTTGGTCATAGTCTTATTATAGAGGAAATTGGCGTTTACTGGTGAAACAAAAAAGGGCCCGTAGAGGGGCCCTTTTCAGCAGAGTTTTACTTAATAAAAATCGTAGCGTTTCCAGAAATGGTCATCATTTTTTCCCAGAAAATACCTAGGAAGACGACTGGGATAAAGAGCATAAAAATGACAGTTTGATTAGCAGTAGTGAAGCCGAGAATAGCCGTCTCACCATCAGACTTACCAAAAATCATCGTCTTAGCTAACTTCATATAATAGTACAGGGCAATAACCGAGTTTATTGCTGCGACAAGTGCAATACCATAAAGTTTCTTTTCAATGATGACAGAGAAGATATTGAACTTTGCCACAAAGCCACTGAAGGGAGGCATTCCGGCCAGGGAAAACAATACCGCTGCCATAATGATCGCCATCAAGGGATGCTTATATATTAAGCCATTGAAGACATCATAAGAATCTGTCCCATACATATCAGACAGGTGAGAAGTAATGTAGAAGGCAATCAAAGTCATGAACAAGTAAGCCACTCCATAAAATAGAATCGCCCGAATACCGTCTTCATTAAGAACAACTACACCTAAAATCATCATTCCAACATGACCAATAGATGAAAAAGCCAGAAGTCGCTTCACAGAACTTTGTCCAATGGCAGTTACGTTACCTACTGTCATGGTCATGGCAGAGATAACCAAAATCAAACCAACCCATGAGACTGTCAACGTAGATTCAGAATTAAAGAAGATGAAGGAAACACGAATTAGAGCTGCAATGCCTGCCATTTTTGGAACAATAGCAAAGAAAGCTGTCACAGGGATTGGAGACCCTTGATAAACATCTGGTGTCCACATATGGAACGGAAACAAGGAAATCTTGTAACCAATACCAACAAAGAACAAGAGGAAAGAAATTAGCACAATGTAGAGTTGCATGCCTTCAAGGCCTGCAAGTTTCGGCATCATTTCTACGAACTGAATTGAACCTAAAACACCATAAAGGTGACTAATACCAAACAGAGCAATACCAGCTGATAGACCGCCATAAAGTGCATATTTTAGTCCAGCTTCAGTTGAAGTTGCCTCGTCTCGCTTAAAAGAGCTCATCACATAGGAAAGGATGGAAAGCGTCTCGATCCCTAGGTAAATGGTGAGCATATTGTTAGCTGAAGCTAAAA
>DIUE01000031.1:0-184 GCA_002435795.1 Bacteriovoracaceae bacterium UBA6166
GCAAAATTGCTTTAATATTTCCGTATTTTCCATATTTTCCGAATCTCTCGCAAAATTCGGAAAGGTCAGAAAAGTTGAGCTGACAATAGGGTTTAAAAAATGTAAAGATTAATTATGTAGTCACACTTGACGGAAAAGAATCATGAAATACAATCCTTTAGCAGAGCAGAGCAGAGCAGAGCAG
>DIUE01000031.1:257-1188 GCA_002435795.1 Bacteriovoracaceae bacterium UBA6166
CTAAAAGCGGTAATATGAGCTGGTGCTGGTTATGAGAGGCGCTAAGCACCAAGAAATGACCGTTCAGGATGCTGCGAGCCTTATAGGCGTTTCACCTCGAACAATTCTAAATTATTTAAAAACAAAAGAAATAGAAGGAATCAAGGTTGGAAAATCTTGGTTTTTGCGAGTGGCTTCTGTTGATGCTTTTTGTGTTCGCCACGGTTTCAGAAATGAGCGAACTAGCGGAGCAGATTTTTCCGAAAGTGCGGAAAAGGATGCGGAAAATACAGAAAACAACGAAACAAATCTGGAAAATTCGGAAACACAAAAACCTCTTAGTGAAAGAAAGTTTTCTATTAGTAAACTTCGACTATTCGAAAAATTGATGGTTCTGTTTAAGCAGTATGACGGATGCAGACTCTTTCTTGATAATAAAGAACTTTCAAAGAGATTTTTAATACTCAAGTCTGACTGTCTCGAAGCGATGGGATCAGGTTATTACTCTTTTAATCCTAAAGACAAGTTGAGATTTTATGCGACTTCACGAGAGAAAATGGGGGCAATTCTTGCCCTTTGTTATTGTGAAGAATCTTTTGTAAGAAACCATCCTGATTTTTTTAACCAAGTTGAAGATGAAATTTTGCCCGCCTATTCAGCATTGATAAAGAGGATTGATAAAAAAAATGAAAGAACCTAAAGTTTATAGCGATTGTTATCAAGCGGCGATTCAGGTATTCAATAAAACAAAGAGTTTCCCCAAGCCATTAAAGCCGACACTAGGACGAAAAATTGAAGAAGCATCACTTCAGTGCCTGCTCTCCATTCAAAGGGCAAGTGTCACAAAAGGCCAGTCAAGACTTAAGAATCTTTATTTGGCATCAGATGCGCTTGATGAGATGAGGACACTTATTCAATTTTCAAAAGATATGCAGGCCCTTAATGTTGCGGG
>DIUE01000031.1:1231-2439 GCA_002435795.1 Bacteriovoracaceae bacterium UBA6166
GGTCATCAGAAATTCCTTTTTAACTATGGCGAAAAAATCAAGAGTATGGAGCAGGAAATTATCTCAACTTCTGATTATAGATGGGGAACTTATCGTGAGTTCTACGTATATGATCCTAAGAAAAGATTAGTGATGGCCGCGGCCTATAAAGATCGAGTTCTTCATACAGCTATCCATCGTGTGCTTGATCCAATCTTAGATGTAAGGCTGGGAGCACGTACTTTTGCTTGTAGAAATAATATGGGGAACCGTGCTGCAGCTTTGAGATTATCAGAACAGTTAAAAAGAATGGGTAAGAATCGTTATTGTATCAAGCTAGATGTACAAAAATATTTTCAATCGATTCATCATGACACGCTCTATGAGATGCTGTTTAAAGTTTTACCAGATCAGTCGTTAAAGAAAATTATTTTCAGTCTTTTAAAGTCTCATAAAGATTATGCNNACATCTCAAGCTTTCGCTAATTTCTATTTGAGTATAGCGGATCAAGTTGGCTGTCAGGAACTTGAAATCGACTTTCATGAGGACTTCAAAGAAGAACATGATTTTTATATTCGCTATATGGATGACATTGTCATTCTCTCAAGAACCAAGGAGAAGGCAATTAGAGTTGCCAATCAGGTTCGCTCAGCTTGCATGGATTATCTAAAACTAAATATTCCAACCAATAAATATGTGGTGCTGGGTGATGCTCCTATTCCTTTTTTGGGATACGTGATGGATGAATGTGGTTATCGAGTGATCAGAAGAAATGAAAGAAAATTTGCAAAAAAAATCAAGAGGCTCGATAAAAACAATTATAGCTTGTCTTATCAGGCCCAAGTTAGACAGTCTTATGAAGCATGGAGGGAATTATATTAGTGTTATAGGGAAGTCATCGTTAGGAAGAATCTGGGGGCGCTGCGCGTCGCGGAGCTAATTGGGATAATGGAGCGAATGCTGGTGCGTTCGCGCTCAATCTGAACAATACCTCGACGAACACGAACGAGAACACTGGCTTTCGCTGCGTTTTTCGCNNAGTGCAAGAAGTTTAGAAATTTTTTTCTAGGCCACTTATCTTCATTATGAAGACCTCAAGGCACTTCGATGATTTTCCTGGGCCAACTATGGGGCTCATGCTCCATAGAGTCCGAATTTTTTGATAGAACTAAATAGGTATTAAGTCGAAATTACCGTACCCAATCTGGGGGCGCTGCGCTTCGCGGTG
>DIUE01000031.1:2507-4974 GCA_002435795.1 Bacteriovoracaceae bacterium UBA6166
TTATGAAGACCTCAAGGCACTTCCGACTTAACCCCTGGGCCAATCCCCAAGGTCAGACCTTGGGGAAGTCCGAATTCTACAAGATAACAGAATGCTCTACGAGAAGGGTTGAGATTTTGATTGCAAGCCAAGCAAAATAAAGCGAGACGAATGGACGAACAAAAGACCATCCTAAATTCAATATGTAGCTCAATGCCATCAAAATAAATTGAAGAAAGAAATTCAAAATAGCAGTTACGTTCATAATGAGTGTTCCTTATGTTATGTTTTTAATTGGCCATGCTTTGAAGCATTGGCATGATGATCCGCAGTTTGTTGTCATCAAGATTGTTTAAAATCGAATGGCACTGCTCGATCATTTCGTGACGAAGCGGAGAGACTTTTAAAAGCTGATTGAAAAGTTCTATCGTGTAGCCGTAAGTCTCAACGATATGACGTATCTTTTTATCTGTAAGCGTGACTCTGCCGTTTTCGATGAAGCCAATCGTATTTCGGCCAAAGCCACAGAGCTTACTTGCTCTGTACTGGTCGATATTTTTCATAAGCCTAAGCTCCTTAAGAGTTTTGCACTCCCTTGTTACTCGGCGATGACAGAAGCGACGATCCTTGCGCTTCTCGGTTGTAATTCGCTTCCTGATACAATTGGCATCTGTAGGGGCTTCAATTTGGCCCTGTCTTAGTTCTTCAATTTCCTTGTCAGAGAATCCATATTTGTCTTGGAACTCCTTAAAACGCTCGACGCTTATGTTTCCGCGCCCATTCTCAAGCTTCTCGATATATTTAAAAGAGAAGTCGAATAAAAGGCCCGCTTGTTGGCGNNGTGAGAAACGACCTCCCTTGCGGCAAGCATGTGCCGAGTTCTTGGAGACCTTTAAAAGTTTGTTGGTAGTTTTTAGTGAGCAAGCACGAGCTTGCTAAAATTCATTAGGAAAAACAGGAATTTGGGCGAAAGAGAGCGACTGAGCGCAAGCACACGCTTGCTGGTGCTACAAAACTCATCGGCCGGTAAGGATTTGGTAAGTGGCTTGAGAAAGATGGGGAAATTTCGGGAAATGAACTTCTGTGGGCCTGAGACAGCCCTCATGATTACAATTGTTTAAAAACATTGAGAAAATATGCGGTAACGCCAAAACTTAAATATCAAATGGAGCGGGGGACGAGGATCGAACTCGCGACCTTCTGCNNTGGAACGTGATCTTAAGTTGATGAAGGATTTTTGTCAATTTCTAATCTTTAAGATTTTTTAATTATCTGCAGAAAATCTTGCTCTCGGTGGGGGTGGTGTTTCACCGAGTCATTAAAAAGATCTTCAATAAACTGGGGGTTGCGGTCTAATTGCACGCTTAGGCGCAGGACCGATTCATAAACCAGTTCATCGCGTTTACCCTTAGCGATCAATTCAAGGGCAATTTTAAGCGCCTTCGGTAAGGTTTTCTTCGATTGAGAAAGCACCTGCATTTCAAGCAATGCGAAGGCAGAACTTCTCAGGTGATAAGGTTTGTAGAGCTCAATCAAAGCGTGGGCTTTGCTGAAAACTTTTTGTTCCAAAAAGATGGGGATCACAGATTTGAGAACTTCAATATTTTGATAACCAAGGGCCACTGCTTTTTCGAGGGCCTCTAAACCTTGTTCCGTTTTTTGTCTTTGTAATAAAAATTTTCCACAAATTGTGAGGCCTGCAGCAATAGATCGCTCAGTCAGCTCGGACTTCTCTTCAAGTTGTTCAAAAATTTCGAGGTAGTCGAAAATATCATCGAATTTTTCATTTACCACTGAGAGCTTGATGAGCTCGGGGATAGTTTCAGGATTGAGAGGGAAGATTTGAAGCATCTTTTGACGGGTCTCATAGGCGAGCTTCCAATTCTTTGCACTAAAAGCCGTCTCCGCGAGAAGTTTGAGATTGCGGTACGATTTAGGATTAGCTGAAGCCGCCGTTTGAAGATAGACACAGGCTTGATCAGCTTGATTCTGTAAGCTTAAGGCATAACCCTTTAAATAATCAATTTGGCCGCGTTCGAGGTCTTTGAATGAATTCAAAGCATCAATCTCATTGAGAGAGACTTCCTGTGGAGAGACGGAAATCTTTCCCTTGAGCTTCTCATATTGAATCGCCGACTCTGATGTATGAATTTTTGCATCCAACGACATCAGAATCATTTTTTTGATTCCCTCAGCTGTAAAAGGCTCACTGATACACCCGTCAATTTCATGATCGAGGATGAGAGAAGCTTGTGAGAGCGAGTTAGATTGTGAAAGGATAAAAAAACCAGCTTCAAGGCGATTCGCAAGAGTTTTTTTGTGGAACTCATAGAGTTCGATGGCCGATGAGTTTTGAATCGTCATGGGAGAAATTATAAGTTCTGGCTTGAGATTGAGAACTTGAGTCATGGCTTCGTTGTAACCGCCTTCACTGAATTCAATAGACTGAAGTGGAACGCCGATATCTCGTAAAACTTTTTTGAAAGTT
>DIUE01000031.1:4986-6481 GCA_002435795.1 Bacteriovoracaceae bacterium UBA6166
ATATTTCTGCAGAGTACTTATTCACGTTAACCCTTACCCGATTTAATGATTTCTTCTAACTGTTCTTGTCGTCCTTGATATTGTTCGACCAAGGCTTCCCAGCGATCCTGGTTGAATTGACTAAACTGAATTCTTAAAATAACCCGCGAATTTTCAGGCAATACTTCAAGTTCAACAACCTTACCAATAATTTGAATAAGGTTTGGGTAGCGTTCAACTGGAGGAAGTTTTTTTAGTTTCAAATCCTTTTGCATAGGAAGAATGAAGAGCTGAACTTGATGTCCAAGCTGTGCACACTTCGCTGGCCCTTCAATAATGATGAGTTTATCCGCTAGCTCAACCATCTGAAACTGAGTAGAGTCGAGGAGCTCCGTTTGAGAGGTTTCGTTTTTAAAAAAAACGAGGTGTTTTAATGAGCGAAAATCATCAAGATTAATCAGTTTAGGAACAGACTTCATAGGCATCTATGATAATGGAGCTTCCCTTTAATCTCAAAGACTTTCTCGGATGTNNGATTAATTGACCCGAAAACTCAAAGGCTTCTGGATTAAACGCCTCTACTTTGCCCTCGCCCTCTGGTAAATCGACCATATATCGTGGCATTGCCCAACCTGGGAGCTTTCGTCTTAGTTGACTGTAGATTTGTCTGCCTGTTTGAAGAGTCAAACGAAAGTGCTGCGCTCCTTTAACTTGATCTGGATGGTGCAGATAGTAAGGGGTGAGCCCACGTTTTATGAGTGGTGCGAACAGGTCAACTAACACTTGTGGGTCGTCGTTAACGCCTTTAAGCAGAACAGATTGAGTTCGAAGATCGAAGCCCGCTGCTACAAGATTCTGCACAAGCTGCAAGTTTTCCTCGTCCCATTCAGCGGGATGATTTGTGTGGATGACAATCATAAGTTTATCAAAATGCGTTTGTGCTTTTTTTAAAATCTGAATGAGCTCATCATCAAATCTCTCCGGAACAAGGACTCCGAAGCGCGTGTGAAAACGCAGGTATTTTAAATGGGGGATTTTTTCCAACTGACTCAAATATTCAGAGAGCTTTTCATTGCTCAACATAAAAGNNGGTTTGAAAAGCGGATCTTGTGTTTCGTACAATTCATTTTTTCGAAAACAATAACGACAAATAATGGGGCATCGATTAGTCGGCAGAAAGAGCGCTCGTGATTCATAACGGTGAACAATCATGGGGGTTGGAGAGTGGCGATGATCTCCAATGGGATCTACGAGCCCACCTGATACAAGTTCGTCTTTGTGTGGAAGAAACTGTTTTGCAAGAGGAGAATCCAGACCCAGGCTTCGAATTTTCTCGGCAAGTTTGAGTGGAAGAAAAATCGGGTAAGGTGTTTCAGCGAATTCTGTTTGAAAGAAATGATTCAATTCTCGCTGTGACTTGATGGCCTTTCTTAAACTCTCTTGCCAAGTATTCACGAAGCATGTCCTCTGCGTTTCTTTTGAACTTCTTTGACGAAATGATACTGGGCCCAGTAAG
>DIUE01000031.1:6554-6709 GCA_002435795.1 Bacteriovoracaceae bacterium UBA6166
GAAGGGCGAGATGCAAAATCAGAATGAGGAGTTGCTGCAGACGATAGGAGAGATTTCTTATTTTAAACTTCATCTCTTTTCCTTTCGTTGGTAGTCATTGATTTGTTCAATGGTCATCTCTCGCCATTCGGTCAGGCGGTGAAGCAAGAATGATT
>DIUE01000032.1 GCA_002435795.1 Bacteriovoracaceae bacterium UBA6166
CCCACCGCGAAGCGCAGCGCCCCCAGACGCATTACTTCCAGCATAGTACTGACCTATTCCCATAGTGCTATTTGCCCCTACGTTAGTTGATTGCCATGTGGAAGTTTCCATTTCATCGCCATTATTGATATTCGTATCTATAGTATTCCATTCTCTCCATGCATTTTGAGGTGAGCCATCGGCAGCCCGATAAGCTTTTTCTGAGGGAGTAACGTTCCAATCAACCCAATTATAAACATTCCCTGCAATATCCCAGATCACTTCTCCATTTGAAAGAGTATGTGTCCTCTTTTGATTCCAACTCGTGGTCGCTGCATTGGGATCAAGAGTAGTGCAATTAGTTTGGACGTTCTCAATCTGACCATCACAAGGAGTTCCTGCTGGGTTATTGTCCGAGTGTCCTCGGTTTAAAAATCCATCTCCCACATTGCCGTTTGACCAATTACTGTCTCTTTCATAGATATTGTGAGCAATGGTCATCCATTCTGGATTAGAAATGAGTGCATACCCTGTGCCTAAATTTGAGCAGGCGATTCGCGCCTGATCTTGATCAATTCTTCGCCACGGTTTTGCAGTCGCTGAACTGACTGGGCGATAACCGGTCGTATTAGTATCAGGATGATAAAGAGGTGCCCAGTTTGCAGCAGCACATCCTGCGGTACATCCTTCTAGCGCATCGGCATTAAAGCCTTGATCGGCTCCCGCATTTTTATAGGCCTTCGCTTCCCATTTCATCACACAAAAATCACTTGTTCCAAGGTCACTATCTCCCGGAACAGGAATATAGTTATCAGGGCAAAGATTGTAGGTGTAAGCGACTGATACACTTGAGCAGGCATGCTCACCTATTGAGTTTGTGGCACGAGCATAAAAATTATAGCTCCCAACACTTGGCAGGACATTTGTTTGAATCGTGATTGTAGATGAGCTTGCGACACTTGAATTGCTCACCGAGGTCAAACAAGTACTATCACTAAAAATTTCAATAGTGTCATTGGCCTTTATCCCGCTGACAAGAACACTCGGTCGCGACTGATGACTGCTCGAGCTCACTCCTGAAAGAGCAATCGCACTTGGCAGATTTGGGGCCAAATTAGTCGTCACACTGACATCGTGAGTATTGAGATCGGTGCGGCCTTGAGTGTCTCTGGCACGCACTCTGAAACGATAAAGTTGGTTGGGAGTAAGTCCCGTTAAAATAACGTTGTTTGAAGCCTGACCTGAGATTGTTTGCACCAAAGCTGGAGTTGAACTGGTTACATTAAAAAGCGTGTATTCAACAGCATCAGCATGGGCAGTCCAATTGATTCTAAGGGTACTATCTGTACGCTGATCGATCGAAGAAATACCATCAAAACTAAAATCTGCCGCTGGCGAGGAAGCTCCACCGCTCCCACCAAGCGCAGTTCCGCTTGCGACTTCATCAAACTTTGCCGTTGTTTCGCAGCCTGAAAGTAAAATAAGCCCCAATCCCAAGAAGATTGCAGGCATTAGTTTTAGCAAAAGTTTAATCCTTACAAAAAAGTCCATATCAAGCCCAATATTCTAGATGAACTGATTATACCGACTAAACAGTTCAACCTCTTATCGGAACAATTTCTAAGAACTTAAACTCAAAATATTGGTTAATCCTAAGGCTGTCTGCCTCAAAACTTTGGCAGTTTTATTGAATCAAACTCTTTTCTGTGTACAATAGATTTATTGATGAAAAATTTTAAAGCACTCATTCTCATCTTTTTGATCTTTTGGCACCATACCTCGATGGCAACGGACTATATGGTTCGACCAGGCGACACTTTATCTCATCTAGCAAAACGTTTTTTCCCCAATCTGCCTATTTATACTCTTGAGGGTGGTATCAATCGATTACTTAACCTCAATCCTGAGATCACAAATCCCAATATCATCGTTGTAGGTCAGCAGCTTAGAATTTCTGATTCAAGCAAGGTTTCTGTCCGTGATAAAACAACGTTAGATGAGACTTTCACAGAACCAAAAAAAGAGCTGACTTTTGATTTACCACCTGAAGATATTTCAAACCAGTCTCCCATAACGAAGCAGCCCCCTCAATTTGCCATGACAGGTGAAAGTCTGTGGGAAATTGGTATTTACTCAGGAATTCAGTATTATGCCCATGATCAAAGTGGTGCCCTTGGAAGTGCAAACGTTAATATTTTTAGACCCTCGCTTCTCAGCGTGAGAAGCCGCTTTAGCCTTGATGAATGGGGACTAGATCTAGATGTTCAACGTTCAAATCTTAAATTTTCCTCCATCCAATCTCAGGGGTCTGTTACGACCTATGAAGCAACAATGTTAGCTCGATATCAAATGTTCAAATTTGGCCCAAGTTTAAGAGAGTTTCCCCTCTTTCGAAATAATGCTGGCACTATTGAGCTTGAAAAAGGATCAAGTCTGTCACTTATGGCAGGAATGACTAAAATTTTTCATTTCAACACTCGCCGACCGACTCAATTAGAACTAAGCGCTCTTGCAGGCCTCCCCCTCACTATAGGTTCAAGCACTCCAAGCATCGAACTCAAAAGTCCAAAAGGCTACACGCTAGACTTGGAAGCAAAACTCTCTCGAAGTCTTCGATCAGCTAAAGACGAATCGGACTACAGCATTGCTATAGAATGGCCCATTCAACTTAGAATCGATCAGATCAAGCACGATGCTCTATGGGGTGTTTCTAGTGGTCTTGTTGAGCGCAAGTCTTGGGCATTGTCTAACCAGCTAGGGCTTGTCGTCCAGTTTTAGAGCTGGTCTAGATAATCTCCAATTTTCGATAAGATTTCATCGAAGCCAACTTGGCCTTTATAATACAGAGAGCTGGATTTTTCATAATTCACTTTGAAAATATCCCTTTCTCTATCATCAACAAGAGAGAATCCTTCACAATTTTTTATTCGAGTGTCGTATCCCCTAAAACGCTCTTTCTTATATTCATTATATTCACTTGAACCAATGAATTCTTTAACCGTTGGAAGTTCTAACAAGCAATAGATGTCATAGTAATGTCGCAAGAAATTAACGGGGAGCTTACCATTATTTTTTCCATCTTTGTAATAAGTGTATTTGGTTACAATCGCTTGTAGCTTTTCAACAAATGTATAGCGTGGATCGTAACATGAGATTTTCATGGCCCTATTATCAATGACAGAGTTCGTAGGTAAAGTGGTAGCAGCTTTATCAAAGGCCCATGAAGATATGTCGATTTTTTGATTTGGTGCAGTTCTATCAAATCCTACCTCTAGTAGAACTCCTTCTTTTAATCCTTCAACTGCTGCAAATGAAGATTTATAAAGTAGTCTTATCCCACCATTTCTATATTTCTCATCATCAAATGATTCATCTCTTACGACATCAATGATGCCGTCAATTTTTCCTCTTAAATTTTGTGCCAACCAATCGAAATAATCTCTCTTGCTCTCTCTGTGCTTTGGTTTGTCATGATTCTTACCCGAATAAACCTTGAAGCCAACAACATCTTCATCTGGTTCAATTTTTATATCTATATCCTCTGAAAAACGATGAATGACTTTGTAACCTTTAGAAAGAGAAGTTCCTCCTTTAAGTTCCATTTTTAAACCAAACTTAGAAAGTCCATAAAGGCTCTGCATAATCCAATAGTCTTTTTCAACCAAATATGGGTCTTTAATAGTTTGCTCGCTAGCAGTTATCTCAATAAGATCTTTGAAATTTGGATGATTATGCAGATACATTTATTTCCTTAAGTAGGCCCTTTAATTTTTTTTGCGTTGATTTTGTTCCAAATCGATTGAGAGCATTATGCAATTTAAGCGAATTAAAGTCACTTAGCTTCGACTTTACATTTTCAAGTACACTTTCTTGATCTTCAGCAAGGTCATTAAGCTTATTAAGCATTTCAACAAGAAGAAACTCTTTTGATAACTTTTTAGGAGCCTCTTTCCAACGATAAAAAGTATAGGCCCTCCCACCTAGATTCATTTCTCCATGTCTTTTGCGATTAAAAACAACTTTCTTGTCATAGAGTTGAGTTGTTCCAAGTCCAAGTGAGTTGAACATACTTGGCCCATAAACGACAAAATGATCGTCATCTAAAAATTTTTCTAAAAGATCATTTTCGTTTGGTAAGCCCTCTCCAAATGGAGTTTTCTTTGGACAGTGATATAGACCATTTTGAAGTTTCTTCAGTCTGCCAGAGGCAACAAGCTCCTTTAGATTTCGATCTACATTTGAAGTCAGATCGATGAAATCCGAGCGTCGATAAACCTTCCCTTCAACGAGAGAGTTGGTCATTTTATCTAGTGCTGTAAAGGACTTCATTGTCTACTCCTCTTGATACATATATTATCGCCTATTCTGGAGTGAATGTTAATGTTTTTATTAAAAATTCATGTAAGAATACAGCTTAACCATTATATTACAGACACTTAAATGAAAAATTAAAGTAATTTACACACTCATTTTTAATCAGGAATCAATAACTTAAGGGTCTGAAAAGCTACACACTAGATTTGGAAGCCATAGAATGGCCCATTCAACTTAGCATCGATCAAATCAAACACGATGCTCTATGGGGTGTTTCGAGTGGCTTGCTGAGAGAAAATCTTTATTAAGAAAATCTCTAAAGCCTATCCTGTAGGCCATCGCTTATTTTTCCATTATGCACTACCAGGTTAATTCCGCTAGCGACCTTCTCATTATCTTTGCATACATCTTCTTCAATTTCATCTTTGTAAATTTCACGCATCTTCTCGATGAACTCATCAGAAACTTCAACATTTTCCAGTTCATCCATTTCATTCATAATGTCTCTAATTTTTCGTTTCATAAAACCTCCATCTTTGCGTACAGCTTAGCAAGCCCAAAAACGGCTTCTACATTTTGAAATTAAAGGATTATTTCACTTCTGGCTCAGGATATAAAACGATCAATGAGAGTTAAAAAAAGCCGACCAGCTCTTAGCGTGCAGTACTTCCCCCACCACCCATATCTCCACCAATAAGCTTTGAGAGGCGGCTTTCTAAACCAGTTGATAACACTACGGCTTCAAGCTCGTGTGACTTTGCTAGCTCTATATGGTCACCAAGAACTCTCACTCCCTTAAAACGAACAAAGCCTTCTGCTAAATCGTTAAGACGTGCATAGTCTCCATTTCTTGTTATAAGTGCAGATACTTCATCTCGCTTCAGCATGATTTCGCCATTCATTCTCAAAGTTGGAACAGTTCCAATACCACCTGTCCCCCCAGGTCCAGCGCTTACAGGAAAAGTGAGAAGAAGATTTACAAGAACGAGAAAGAAAATCTTTTTATTCATGATTGAGTCTCCTCGTCACTTACATCTGACATTTTAGGCTTAAACAAGAGAAGCGAGTAAAGATAGTTTGTGACCTTATTAGAGTCAGCGATCTTGAGACCTTCAGTATGAAGATCATTCAATCTCTTCCAAAACTCGCCAACGAGTTTATCAACCTCTTCTTCTTTTCCTTTAGGAACAAGAAAATTACCAAGATTTGCTACAGCATCCTTGGTCATCGGATTTTTTTCAAGCTTTGTCCATGGAACAAGTCCATGAATCAATGAAGAAGCATCATGAAAATATTTTGTCGTTTGATCTGCTCTATATCGACCTGTTGTGAAAGTTTCATCACTTATAGCACTTACAATTTCTTCCAAAAGAAGCTCATCTAGCGCCTCTTTGCCAGCTTCGCCATAGAGTCTAAGAACAGTATTACGAGAGAAGACATTATTGTCTTCGCTCATAAGATAAAGTTCAAAATGAATTTTGGTTCTAAAGATAATGTGATTGAGGTCTTTCTTTTTCAAATTGATATTGTATCCGTTAGCCTTGAGATAATTTTTAATTCCAAATGAGAGCTGTTCAAGAACTTCGCTCTCATTTTCAGTTTTATAAACCCACTTATAAAAGCAAACGATAGTGCTTGGATAGGGGGTGCTTTTTGACCCCAGAAAGTTTTTAAGAGTTCTACGGTCTTTGTTTGTGAGCTTTTCAAACGAAGCGTAAGCCGCACTCGTTGTCGGAAAGCTGTTCAGCCTCTCAAATAAATCAAGCTGAATCCTCTCGTAGAGAGGTTTTGCTTTTATACTTGAAAGAATTGATTCGTTTGTAGAATCAAGCATTGCGACTCCAATAGCCTTTGTTTTATATTTTTATATAGGAAAAGTTTTTTGATTATGCAAGGCATAGGTAGAAAGCTGAGAATGTCCTTTTTCTGATTTTAAGCAGTTGCAATAAATTTTTTTGGCAGAGTTCTTTAACTTGCGCAAAGCGTCTGCCAAATACTTTTTTCGGGCCCTTGTCTTTTACGCTCAAGCTTCAGTAATCATTTGTGCCTAAACGAAAAAAAGGCCTTGGGTTCCATCCGGCAAGATTTGACCCCAAGACCTCATAACCAAAGAGTAGCTAGACTCTTTCGCCGCATATTATGCAAGTGATAATAAGGGCGCAAGTGTTTTAGCTACTCCTGAAAAAAGGAGTTTCTATGTTTGCACTGCGTCCTAAACCCCACACCAATTTGAAAAGTCTCCAAGAATCATTTCGAGAACTTCTCGGGGCCTTATCGATCGAAGAGATCGCCAATAACCAGAACCTTACTGACTCGGCTAGTCGAGTACAAAGAACAATCAGTTCAATCGAAGGGAGGAGATCATGAACTTCCTCGCCTTGGAAATCGAGCGCTTTTTATCGGCCATCAGCCTCAATGAACTCACTCACAACCACCGTGTCCGTGAAGAAGTCATGCATATGCGCAGACTCATCAGACGCATGAACCTCAAGCTTTAATTGGAGACTTTTATGAAACTTATTTTCTTAGCACTCGCTCTACTTATTTCCTCATGCTCATTTAACAGTTCTGAAGACGAACTAGCTCTACCAGACAATGGAAGCCAACGGTCAGATACCCTGACCTCTGATGGGCAAAACCAAAATTTAGGTATTGATGAGCTTCGCTCTCTCAACACCTCAGGAGATATGATCTCCGACTACGACAAGCTTCAAATGGGACTCAACCCATTTATCGCAGAAGTCCCAGATTTAAGAATTCGCTTTCTTCAAAACTTCAAGATCACAATTTTCTGGGAATTCAGAAGCAAAGAAACTAGTGAAGTCGTACGGTCTGGCGAGACAGTTTTCTTTGATACCCAAGTTGGCCGAAGTGATCCAAGCTTTCAGTATCGAGTGGGAAGCATCCTAGCACGAGACAAAGCCCATCAAGAGGCCGCTCGTGTTGGACGTTTTAACACACATACTTGGGCAGATCTACAAGAGCATGACCTCACATGGGTTAAATATCCCGAGATAGATTCAGGAGAATATTTAAAAACGCTACTTGAGAAAAGTGCTCTATTTGATAGCAACGAGCTGAGACATGAAACCTATCACATCTCAAATATTCAAATCGAACTTGAAAACACAGCAAGGCTCAACAGAAACCCAATCTATAGATCAGTAAAAGACTTAGAGCTAAGCTTTTACTATTACAGCTACTCAAGAGAAGCATGGGAGCTGATAGAAACAGCCAAAATTGATAGAAGTTTTCTCTCGGAACAGACTGAAACCTTCAAAGTCATTATCGACAATGCACCCATTGAGTTGATTCAAGACAATTTTCTCACTAAAGGCGAGTTTATTGTCTCGGAGGTTAAAAACTTTTCTCTTCCAGATAAAGACGGTGTTGATTTTAAAACTTTAATGAACTCCATCAAGAATAAATCCACTCAAGTCATTATCGACACCCCTCTAAACGTAGATCGCTATTTTGTTGCTTCAAGGAGCGGAAAATCTAGGGCTGATAATATTTTGACTCATATTATGGACAAGAACTTTCGAATTGAGAATGATCAGCTCACAAAGCTTGGTCAATTTGAAAATAATCTTCGAGACTATACCTATCTTGAGGAAGTGAAGTTTGAAGATAAGAAAGGTCGATGGTTCGTTTTTACCGACCGAATTAGCCGTCACTATCTCGACCATGAATTTGGCCCTAGTGATAGCATTATCCTGAGCTATCTCACAGGAAGAGACCTTGCAAAACAATCTCAGGAGAAAGTTCATTCACTAAGACATAGAATCACAGGTGGTGATGACTATGAAATCTATCCCCTTGGCAATATCTCAAGAAACTCTACAGTCAGCCTCCAGCTTCGCCCTTATAGGCGTTATGGAAAAAATGTCAAAAGTTTTAGCGATCAAATCCATTCCGCAGGCGGTAGCTGTGGAAGAAACTGCACCGCTCCTCAATTCACCTGTAAGTTTGATGTCGCCATCGTTGAAAACAGAAGTGAGTCATTTACCTTTGAGAGAGATTTTAAAGGAGAGCTTGAAGACGTAGGACTTATTATCAATGATTCAGAGTTTAAGCTTACTGATCTCATTAAGGAAAATAAAGTCTCCACTAGATGGCTTGAAGATCACCTTCATCTCACCATCAATGACCTGACTGAGATTCAAGACTTTCACGAAGCGCAGGAGAACGTTCTTTTCCTAACGCTTAAGACTCGCAATAAAAGCACCTTTAACGGCTTAAAACTTACCAGTATGACTGGGGCTGATCGCTACTATTGCCCTTTGCATATTTCAAACATCGCTGGTCACAACAAATGGCCAATATCGGTCGAATCAACGCAGTTTAATGAATGGGCCTCCACGGTGAGATGGGATTTAATTCAGCGTGGTGAGAAGATTCACTACAAACAGCCTTTTAGTATCAGCGTCAGCTCAATCATTAAAAATTATCACAACTAGGAGAAAACCAATGAAGACCATTGTTTCACTATATCTATTTTTGTTTTCAAGTCTTGCTAAAGCTCAAAGTCTCAGAGCACCCATTGAGAGAGTCGGTCAAGAACTTCAGTCTGTAGCTCAGGCCGTGGGTCTTGTGGGGCTTATTATCTGCGGGCTCTACTTCATGCTTGGAAGCCAAGAAGCAAGTCAGAAGACTTCAAGAAATATCATCGGACTTTTGATCGTTTCCATGGCCAGTGCCATTGTTGGATTCTTTGGGACATTGAGGTAGATGATGACACCAATTCGCTACCCTCAATTTCTTAAGGCCACTCCTGTGATCTTTGGGTTTGAAGTTGCTGATCTATTTATTCTAGCGATCAGCTTTAACTTGATGGGACAGTTTAACTTCTCGCTCATCACATCACTCACTTTTTGCACTGTGATCTTTGGACTTAGGAAAATCTTTAAAAGATATATCGACTTTACATCAGTAAGGTATCGCTTGAATCGGCCCACTCATTATCTGTGGGCAGATGAGATTGAGCGGCTCAAAGGAGAGAGACAATGATTCCTCTCTACTCAATCAACGAAGATAAGCTTATTTCACTCTCAGGTGATGAATCCAGATTCTTTAAGGTCATCCCACCTGATCTTGAGCAAATGAGTGAAGATCAAAGGGCGCAGAGTTATCAGCGCCTAGAAACTGATTTAAAACTTGCCGAATTTGGTAAATGCTTC
>DIUE01000035.1 GCA_002435795.1 Bacteriovoracaceae bacterium UBA6166
TATAGGGATAAGTACTTGAAATGAAGACGCATGAACTTTTCATGAGACAAGCGCTTGAGCTGGCCAGACTCGGGATAGGCACAGTATCGCCTAATCCGTTAGTGGGCGCAGTGATTGTGTCTCAAGATCGTGTGGTGAGTACTGGATATCATAAAGCACCGGGCCTTCCTCATGCAGAGGCCATGGCCATCTCTGAAGCAAAAGAAAGCCTAGAAGGCGCGACACTTTATTGCAATCTCGAGCCTTGCTGCCATACCAATAAAAGAACACCTCCTTGTACCGAAGCCATTATTGCCAACAAGATTTCAAGAGTGGTGATTGCCGCTCGCGATCCAAACCCACTTGTCAGTGGCAAGGGCGTTGAGCGTTTGAAGTCAGCAGGAATTGAAGTTATTGAAGGAGTTTTAGAATCCGAAGCCCTAGAGTTGAATCGCGTTTTCTATAAAGTTATGCAGACAAGTCTTCCCTATTTGCACTTAAAATGGGCACAAACTCTTGATGGGAAAATGGTTTCTCATTTGGGCGATTCAAAATGGATTTCAGATTTAACAGCAAGAGAAGAAGTTCATAAACTAAGATTCGCTTACGATGCCGTGATGATCGGTAGGCTCACTTTGGAAAAAGATAATCCAGAGCTTTCTATTAGACTGATTGATAATCAAGGAAAGATTCCAAAACGAATTGTCGTTGGAGACCTTTCAAAAATGGATTTTGCCTCAAATCTCTTATCAGAAAAGACAGAGCACACCATCGTTATCACGCCTACACCCACTCAAGAGTTACTTGAGATGATTCAAGCTCTAGGAATTAAGTTAATAGATTCTAAAAATAAAACTTTTACTGATTGTCTCAAAGAGCTGGCAGAGCTTGGTGTGCACTCTTGTCTTGTAGAAGGTGGCCCTAAGCTTTTAACCAGTTTAATTGAAGATAATTCTTACGATCGTATGACAATCTATCTCTGTCCGGTTATTTTGGNNCTTTCTATGAAAATCCAAGTCGCAAAATGAGCGAAGCCATTCGTATCAACGGTATGACTTCCTCAAAACTTGGAGAGCAAGTGGTGCTGACCATTGATCGAAAGGAGACTCTCTAATGTTTACAGGTATTGTAAAAGAAGTCGGCCGAGTGCTGTCTGTATCAAGCAATGCGGAAGGTAAGCTTTTTACAGTGAGTTCAAAAGATTTGATCGAGCTAATGCAAATCGATGACTCTGTTTCTATCAATGGTGCCTGCCAAACAGTCATCGAAAAAAAGGGACAGTCTTTTACTTTTCAATCAGTTCATATCACGCTGGAAAAAACAAATTTGGGCCTTCTGAAGCTTGGCTCTCCAGTGAATATGGAGCTAGCTCTGAGGCCCATGGATTTTATGGGCGGGCATCTCGTGCAAGGGCATGTGAACTGCTTAGGCATTCTTCGACGAGTGCAAAACACTGGCAAAAACTTTGTTTGTAGCTTTGAAGTTCCCGTGGATCAAATGAAGTATATTGTGAAAGAAGGCTCGATTACTGTGAATGGCGTCAGCCTCACCGTCTCAGATATCGACCGCGCTCACAACCAATTTCAGGTGTCTATCATTCCACATACTTGGAATCAGACGGCACTTGCCTCTTATAGCGTCGGTGNNAATATAGAGGTAGATATTATAGCTAAGTACTTAGAAAACTTGATTTTTTACAGAGATGGCCATAAGAAGACTACGACCATTACAGAAGATTGGCTGAAGGGACAAGGGTATTAATGTCGGACTTTAATACGATCGAAGACGCGATCAAAGAAATTCAAAAAGGCCGGATGGTCATAGTCGTGGACGATGAAGATCGTGAAAACGAAGGTGACTTCGTGATGGCCGCCGAAAAAATTACGCCTCAGGCGATTAATTTTATGTCTACTTTTGGCAAAGGTTTAATCTGTACACCGATCACGGCAAGTCGTGCTCGTGAGTTAGAATTAGATCTGATGGTTAAATCAAACGATGCTCTTCATCAAACAGCTTTCACTGTTTCAATTGATAGTGTTTTTGGTGGAACGGGAATTTCCGCAAGTGATCGCTCGTTAACGATCAAAGAAATGGTCAGAGCAGACGTGAAGCCGGAGGAGTTTATGCGTCCGGGCCATATCTTTCCACTCATCGCAAAAGACGGTGGCGTGATTGAAAGACCTGGGCACACCGAAGCCGCCGTTGATCTCGCTCGACTTGCGGGCCTTCATCCAGCGGGTGTGATTTGTGAAATCATCGACGAAGACGGAGAGATGGCCCGAAGAGATAGACTCTTTGAAATGGCAAAAGAATTCGGCATGATGATGATCACAATTAAAGATCTCATCGAGTTCCGCAAGTCGGAAGAAAAGCTTTTAAAAAAAAGTTCTGAGATAGACTTTCCTAATAAGTATGGAAACTTCAAGCTGCATATGTTTGAGCGAGGATCAGAGCATCACTTCGCACTTGTGAAGGGAGATCTTGCAAAGATAGAAGCCCCGATCGTGAGAATTCATTCTGAGTGTCTAACTGGTGACGTCTTTGGTTCCCTACGATGTGATTGCGGTGATCAACTAGCGGAATCAATGAAACTGATTGAAAAAGAGGGCGCTGGAATTCTCGTTTATCTTCGTCAAGAAGGCAGGGGCATCGGTCTACCTAACAAAATCAAAGCTTACACTCTTCAGGATGCTGGGGCCGACACGGTTGAAGCGAATTTGAAGCTCGGATTCAAGTCTGATCTTCGAGAGTACGATGCAGCAGCAGAGATGTTGAAAGCATTGGGAGTGAAAAAAATAAAACTTATGACGAATAATCCAGATA
>DIUE01000094.1 GCA_002435795.1 Bacteriovoracaceae bacterium UBA6166
TTTATGAAAATTCAGATGAATCTTAATCATGGTTATGATTTGATCAGCCAAGACATTGAGAAAGTCACTGACATCATGTCGAATTCTCCTGATCAAGTGATGATCTTTGATACGTTCTTTAAGCATGTCAAAGCAGTGGTTGCAAAAGTTGATGTGGACGGCGAGTTCTTTGGAACAGTGTTTGCGTATCCGTTTGTGATGGATAGTTTAACTGATGATGAAAAGGACGAATTGATTGCACAGCTTGTTGAGTGTGGCGCGAGTCCTTCAGACGCTCTGATTGCTTTTAATAGCTTGAAGAAATTAAATACCAAAGATATTGAATATCTCACTGAGTTGGTTGATCTAGTTGCTGACGAAGTGGAGACGTTTCATAGTGAAATTACAAAACGTGAAGAGCGAATTCAAGAGCTGAACTCAGAGCTTGGTGAAAAGTATCGCTATCACTCGATGATCGGAAAATCGAAAAAAATGCAGGTGATTTATCGACTGCTCGAGAAAGTTTCGACTTCTGATTCATCGATTTTTATTCAAGGTGAAAACGGAACGGGGAAAGAATTGATCGCCAGAGCGGTTCATTTTTATTCACCTCGAAAAGATAATCAATTTGTGGCCGTTAACTGTTCGGCCTTCAACGATAACCTTTTGGACTCGGAACTTTTTGGTCACGTGAAGGGCTCATTTACGGGAGCTGTGAAAGACAAAAAAGGTCTCTTTGAAATGGCCAACGGTGGAACACTGTTTCTGGACGAAATCGGTGATACGAGTCTTTCGATGCAGGTAAAACTCCTTAGGGTTTTACAAGAAGGAACTTATCTTCCGGTAGGTGCGTCTTCTCCTAAGAAAGCCGACGTCAGGCTCTTGGCTGCGACGAATAGAAATATTAAAGAGATGATGGTGAAAGGCGAGTTCAGAGAAGATCTTTTCTATCGTATCAACGTGATCAACGTAAATCTGCCACCACTTCGTGAGAGAGCGGAAGATATTCCAATCTTGATTGAGCATTTTTTGAAAAAGAGATGTGATGAGTCTGGTTATGCGATGAAGACGATTTCGAAAAAATGTATGGAAAAACTTTTAGATTATCCATGGCCTGGTAACGTGCGTGAGCTAGAAAACGAAATCGAAAGACTCGTTGTGCTTGCAGCAGAAGACAAGATGATTACGCCAGAGCTTTTGAGCCAGCGAATTCTTGATAACGGCGAAAGAGCAGTCAGTGGTGTTGCCGCTCGTGGTGTAAATACTAGTGGAACGCTTAAGCAAGCGCTTGAAGAACTCGAAGGTATGATGATCCGTGAGGGATTGAAGCGCTGTAATTTTAATAAATCAAAACTTGCGAAAGAACTTGGCATTAGCCGTGCGAGTTTGATTATGAAAGTTGAGAAGTACGGACTTGATAAACGCAAAAAAGCCGCTGGCGAATAGTTTTATGACGCTCTTCTGTATGAAGAGCGTCGATTTTTCCTCATCTTTATCCTGTATTCCTGTTCATTTCCCACCGATGTTTTTACAATAGCGCTCTCTAAACAATTAATTAGGAGAGCCGCTCATGAATCCTTCAGATTATCAGAACGATATAGAGCGAATGAAAAACGATTTGAAGAAAGCCGGTCGTTTTATAGGTCCAATTATAGGACTGATTCTAGTCGTGAGTCTTGTTTCAACAGTCTTCTATACAGTCGAGCCTGACGAAGAAGCCGTCGTCATCAGACTTGGAAAGTTTTATCAAACCAATACGCCAGGTTTGCATTTTAAATTGCCGCTAGGGATTGATCGCGTGATCAAGGTAAAAACTCGCCGAGTTTTACAAGCCGAGTTTGGATACAGAACTTCTGATACTTCTAGCAGAAGAACTCAGTATTCTGAGTCTAATTTTGCAGAAGAGTCGTTGATGCTGACTGGTGACCTTAATGTTGCAGACGTTCAGTGGGCGGTTCAGTATCAAATTTCAGATCCATTTAAATTTCTTTTTCAAACGAGTGAGCCGGTTCGCAATGTACGCGATATTGCGGAATCTATCATGAGAAGAGTTGTGGGGGATAAGTCTGTTACGGACGTGCTGACGGTTGGTCGTGTGGAGATTAATAATCAAGCGCAGACTCTCATGCAAGAGGTATTGGATCACTACGATATGGGGGTGAATATTGTGTCGGTGAGACTGCAAGATGTGAATCCTCCGGATCGTGTGAAGCCGTCTTTTAACGAAGTGAATGCGGCCATGCAGGAACAAGAGCGAGTGATGAACCAAGCAGAAGAAGCCTATAACAGAGTTATCCCAGAGTCTAAGGGGAAGGCGGAGCAGTTGGTTTCAGAGGCGCGAGGTTACGCACAGGAAGTTGTGAACCGGGCCTTGGGTGACACGGAAAGATTTAATGCTGTTTTAGTTGAGTATCGAAGAGCGCCGGCCATCACTAAGAAAAGACTTTATCTTGAAACAATGGAGAAAGTTTTCAGCAAGTTTGAAAACCTGACTGTTGTTGATCCGAAGGCACAAGGATTGCTTCCGATTTACGGTAGCGAAAATCTCAAATCATCACCAAAGGTCGTCAAATGAATAAAACAGGAATCATTGTAGCCATTATTGTCCTAGCAAGTTTTATCATTGGAAAAGGAGCGATGTTTATCGTGACTGAAGGCGAGCAGGCCCTCGTGACACAATTTGGAAAGCCCGTTGGTGAGCCTATCACGGATGCCGGTCTTCATTTTAAGAAGCCCTTCGTTCAAGATGTTCGCTATATAGACAAGCGTATCCTTTCTTGGGACGGGTATCCGAATCAAATTCCGACGAAAGATAAAAAATTTATTAGCGTCGACACAACCGCAAGATGGAAAGTGATCGACACTCTTAAATTCATTCAGACTGTTCGCAATGAAGAAGGAGCGAAGTCTCGCTTGGATACGATTTTAGATTCGACAACAAGAGATGTGATCTCAAATAGTAATCTTGTAGAAGCCGTGAGAAACACCAATCAAATTATTGAGCAGGTTGAAGCGCGAAGAATTGAAATTGAGAAGGCATTAGAAGCCGGTGAGATATTAGTTGATGATGAAATTAGCGGTGAAATTGAGCCAATCGAGATTGGAAGAGAGCGCCTAAGCCAATTAATTGTAGCTGCTGCTGGTAAAGAGCTTGGGCAGTTCGGGATTCAACTAATTGATGTTCAGATTCGCAGGATTTCCTATGAAAAATCCGTTGAGGCCAAGGTTTATGACCGAATGATTTCTGAACGCCAACGTGTGGCCGAGAAAATTCGCTCCATCGGACAAGGTGAGCGAGCTAAGATCGAAGGTCGCATGACTAGAGATTTAAGAACCATTGAATCTGAAGCCTACAGACGTGCTCAGCAGATCCGTGGTGAAGCCGAAGCCCGCGCTACGGCGATCTATGCAAAAAGCTTAAGTAGCGACCCTGGGTTTTATGAATTCACGCGCTCTATGGAAGCCTATGAAAGGACTTTTAAGCCGGACTCCCGCTTTATCCTGTCCTCTGAGTCGGAGTTCCTAAAGTTCTTCAAACAAAATTGATTTTTCAATAACTTACGGCGCTGTCTAGACTCTAGCCAGCGCTGTAAGTATTACTCAGAAGAAAAGCCCTCAAGCTCATTCATGTTATTCTGCGGACCTAACTTGTTCCTTGGGTTAAGTCTATGATGATTAAAATTCGACACCTTTTTGTTTTGCTGAGTTTTGCTTTGGTGCAACCGCTGTGGGCACAAGAGAAAATTCCTCATGCTATCGGTCTCTACTTCACACCCAAAGGCGTTGATACACTTAATGCAAATATTGAAGAGTTGCTCTTTCAAAACGGCGTGGGAATTGAAAACGCCTTCTTTCCGGCGATTGGTTTTGAAACAGAGGAGGCCACCATTGAAGAGATGCTTGGCTCACAAGACGATTTAAAAGAAATCGTTACGCATATTAAAGAGAATATTAGTCGCTTTTTTATTGGCCTAGATTTAGATAAACACAAGTTTAAGATCGACCTAGCAGAGATTGAATTTTTTGCTAAATGGTCTGAGATCAGAGTCGATTTCAAAAAGCCGGTTTTCAATGAACTTGCTAGACGTGTACCGCGGCTAAGCATGGACTTTATGATTGAGGCAGAACAAGTTCAAATTAATGTCACAAAGATCGACATTCGAGATCTTAACCACCCCTTCCTCGGAGAGTTCGGACTTGATCACGCTGAAGTTTCTATTGATCAAGAAAGAAGCGAGCCACTCTTTGTAAAATTCCCTGTCCATGTTTATAAAGACAATGGCCAAGTTGAAATTGTTGTCGATGCACCGGAGACAAATCTAGATGGAGTCATCTTAAAATCTAATTTTAGATCTCCACTCAGAATGCCAGTGATTGAAGTGCGAATTAACGATCATGTTGTGCGCTTGAATCAAAATGAAGTTGAAGGAATGTTTAGAGAAAAACAAGGAGAGATCTTTCGTGTTGCTCAATCAGAAATTCAAAACTGGCTAGAAACTGAAGCCCCTGCATTGATCAATAAAACACTTGTAGAAAAACTTGAAGGTGATTTAATTGAAGTAAACCAGATGGATCCACCGGGCGCGCCAGCGGGAGCGCTTGTTCCTAAGTTTGAATGGGGATTGACCCTTGAAGACCTCGACTTCTCTGGAGAATTAATCCATATCGGTCTAGACGGGTTCGTAAGAGATCCAAGTATGCGAAACACCCCAGCGCTTGGAGCAGGTTTAGTTTCAAGACAGCTTCCTAAGGTTCAAAACCCCGAATCTTTAAGCCATGATCTTATCTTGAGTTTGAATCAAGGCTTTATAAACAAAATTGTTCAGCTAAGTGCAAACCGTGGTTACTTCAAATCCGTTGATCTTGAAAATGGAGAGAAGATTATTCTTTCAAAGGTCCCGACCGTTAGAATTGATTCTAAAACAATTCCTTATTTGGCATTAGAAATCGAGTATACAGTGACAGGACTCCAAGCGGCATTTGTAAAAAACCCGATTCGAATAGCTTTTAATATGAATATTGCCTTTGAAGTCGATAGAAATACCGGATTAACAAAAATGGTTAGTCGCGGTGTCGACCTAAATTCAGTTTTTCTAGACTCAAAATATATTAGGATGTTTGCCGGAACAGTAAGATCGGCGGTGAATGACAAAATCAAAGAAATGCAAAAAGATTTAGATGGCTTTGAAATTGTGGATGAATTCCCAATTCCGGCCAGTCTATTTGGTTTAAATTTAAAAACACGTAAAACACAAATTGATAAATCAGGACATTTACTGCTATACATCGATTTTTTAGAATAAGGATTTGAATATGAAACTAAAACATTTAACAGCTTTACTATTTTTCTTCGCGCTCTCATTTTCAAGCTTTGGAGACACCAATGTGGCCGCCTTCAAATTGACTGGGTTGTCAGAATTTAAAGGGCAAAATTTAAGTGTCTATTTTGTCTCTGGCAGACCTGCAAGTCTTGGAACTTCTGGACAAGAAATCCACGTTAATAAGGTTATGTCGGGCCCACATATTTACAAG
>DIUE01000095.1:0-763 GCA_002435795.1 Bacteriovoracaceae bacterium UBA6166
CAGAAGGCGTTGTATTATGGCCTTCAGCGTTTGCAATAATTTTGTATTTACCGTTTTCTAAAACGGCGACACATGAGTTTGTTGTTCCTAAGTCAATTCCAATAATTTTTCCCATATTAATCTCCCTTAAAAATAAATCTTTTTAATTTTTTACAACAACGACTTTCGCGGCACGAAGCAATCTGCCGTTCAGGACGTAGCCTTTTTGATACTCCGTAAGAATCTCTTGATCTTCTTTTCCCTCAGCTGGCTGTTGCGCTAAAGCTTCATGAAAATTTGGATCAAAAGTTTTACCTACAGATTCAATCGTTTCTAAACCATGCTTTTTCAGCACGCCCATAAAATGCTCTCGAACCATATTGATTCCGGTCACAATATTTAAAATTTTCTCGTCTGTTTCTGCGTGAAGAGCTTGCACTGTGCGCTCGAGGTTATCCACAACATCGACAATATCTGACAGAACTTTTTCATTTCCATATTTCAAAAGATTTTCTTTCTCGCGATCAAATCTTTTTTTCATATTATCCATTTCAGCGGCCAAGTAAAAATACTTGCTCTTAAACTCGTCAGTTGGAGGGGCTTGAGTTTCGTTTGCTGCAGCTTTTGTCTCTTCTGATTGAATGCTTTCTTCGCTTTTTGAAGCTTCTTTAGCTTGCTCAGCTTCTTCATTCAGGTCGTTGTTCAAATTTTCCGCCATGATCTCATTCCTTCTTTAATCTTTATCTGCTTCAAACTTGGGAGCAGATGGGTTCATGTCAACATT
>DIUE01000095.1:788-8206 GCA_002435795.1 Bacteriovoracaceae bacterium UBA6166
TTCATCAAGAGAGGAATAACTCTCTTTTAAGTTCAGCCCAAGAGAAGTTCTAAGGCGCATATAGATTTTCTCCAACTCTCGCTCAGCCGAAGTCAACTGCTCAGGAACAAACTCTGGCTTTGTCGTCATCCACTTATACCGAAAACCCGATTCGGCGAAATAGCCTGTCGCCGAAGGCCCAAGTGCGCCAACGGTTTCATTGCGCCAGTAAGCCAAATTGTGGCGCGACTCGAAGCCAGGCTTAGCGAAGTTTGAAACTTCATAATGCTCAAACCCGTGTTGGCGCAGAAAATTCGCTACTAACAAATACTCCTTCTCAATCCATTCTTCGTCGGGAAGTTCGTCATAATGGCGGTAATGAGAGGGCACAGTGAGAATATAAAGACTGATATGCTTGGGATTAAACTTCAAAATTTCATTCAGCTCTTTTTCGATCGACCTCTCCCAAAGTTTCGAGTTTGGAAGCCCCAGCATAAAGTCCACTGAGAAATTTAGGTTCTCTTCGCCGAAATAAGTGAGTGTTTCGTAGACTTCATCGAGCGAGTGAACACGATCTAAGATTTTTAAAAAACGCTGATCAAGGGCTTGTATCCCGAGAGAAAAACGATTCACTCCAGCTGACCGCCAAGCCTCGAGACCTAATTTAGTCCAAGAGCCTGGATTGACTTCAAGAGTCCACTCACAGTCGCTGTCTCTTTCGATTCCTCTGTCTATCATAAATTTCTGTAAAAAATGAGCTCCCGTTTCTCCCCAAAGTGAGGGAGTTCCTCCACCGATATAAAGAGATTCTAGCTTTAAAAAAGATTCATTTTTGATCTCGGCCATCTCACTTAATTTGATCCAAGATTTCGTCAAGTACTCATGAAAGGAATCAAGTTCGGCGGAAGACTGAGGAATTTTTTTATAAAAATCACAATAGTTGCAAAGATGGCGGCAAAACGGGAAATGAAGATAGAGATATTTCATCAAGTAAGCCTAAATCTGTTTAGATGTTTAAGTTAAAAACAGGACACTCGGAGCACTCCCGATTATACTGATTTAATAACCATCTCTTAAAAGAAGGCATCACATATCATGAATTATGAATTGATTAAACTTAACAATGGGCTAAATACCCTCTTTGTTCATTCACCCGGTTCAACTTCTGGTTCAACTCAAATTTGGTTTCGCGCTGGTAGCGCTCTTGAAAAACCTAAAGACCACGGAATTGCTCATTTTCTCGAACATATGTTTTTTAAAGGGACAGAAAGAAGACCCGGCGCAAAAATCGCACACGACGTCGAGAGTTTTGGTGGCGAGATCAACGCCTTCACTTCTTTTGACTACACTTGTTACTATATCAATAGCCCAACCAAGTACTTAAAGACTTCCATCGATATTCTGATGGATATGGTTTCTGATCCCATGTTCAAACTCGACGATCTAATTCCTGAGCGTGATGTGGTTCACGAAGAGTATAAACGCTCTATCGATAGCCCAAGCCAGTTTGCCTTCATGAATATGCAACAGCATTCTTTTACTGGGGGCTATCAGCATCCCATTCTCGGCAGCGAAAAACATATTAAGAGTTTTAGTCGCGAGCAGCTCGTTGAATTCAGAAAGGCCCACTATAATACGGAAAATGCCTTGCTTGTGATTTCTGGTGATTTGAAATTAAAAAATGAATTCATTAAAACGGTGGAAAAGTATACTCTCCCTTCTGGCAAAAATTCGAAGTTTCCTGAGTTTCATTTAAAAGACAAAGGCACTCTTCATGTCCACTCAAAAGAAGTGAGCATGGTTCAACTTAATATCACTCTCGAAGGACTGCCGCTTAGCCATAGTGATGCAGCGGCGGAAGATCTCGCCTTTAATTGTTTGGGCCACGGTGAGACATCGAGACTTTATCAATCCCTTGTGATCAAAGACAGTCTCGCAAGCAATAGTTCCGCTTCGACCATGTTTATGAATAAAGGTGGCGCCCATTTTATTAAAATCGTAACGCCATTTAAAAATCTTAAAACAGTTCTTAGTCGCCTCAACCTCGTTTTTGCCAATCTTCTGCAAAAGGGTTTTGAAGAAGACGAAGTCAGACGTATTAAAAATCAGTATGTCGCCTCAAAAATTTATGAGATGGAATCTCTTGAATCCTATTCGTTTTCTCTAGGACATAGTTACGCACAAACTGGAGATCTTGGCAGCGAGGAGCAATTCGTTCAGCGAATTAAACAATGCTCTCTTGAGGATGCGAATCGAGGCCTTCAAACGGCCCTAAGCCGCTCGCTGCATATTCATGCGTTGATCCCTAAAAAGGAATCCACCGCAGAAGCTAAAATTTTACTCTCTGATTTTGCCAGTGCTCATGAGAAGATTAAAAAACAGACTCTCAAGAGTGTGGAAGAAGTCTATCCAATCGCGCATTCAAAATTCGACCCACAAGTTCAACTCGTGACACTCAAACCAGGAATTAAACTTTTCTACCGTCAAAATACAATGAACCCGACGTTCATTCTTCACGCCTACCTAAGAGGCGGCTTAAGTGAAGAGTCAGGGAAACTTAATGGACATTACCATTTACTAAGTAACTTACTTTCGAAAGGCCATAGTGAAGCCACTTACCATAAATTAAAGACCGAACTTGAAAACGCTTCAGCGAGCTTTGGTGGTTTCACTGGAAAGAATGCTTACGGCTTAACGATGCACGGACAAACAGAAGACTTTGCCATGCTGACAAAACATTTTATGAATTCCCTCATCGCTCCAAGGATTGAAACAAAACATTTAAAACATGAAAAAAACCTTACTCAAAGAGCCCTCGACTCAATGAAAGAAGACGCTGTCAGACAGTGCTTCCAAAAGGTCAATGAAGTTTTCTTTGAAGGACATCCTTACTCGCAAAATATTCTAGGTACCAAAAAAACTGTTACTGCTGTGACCAGAGAAGATCTTTTAAACCTCCATCAAAAAAGATTAAAATCTGAAGAAATCCTGCTCACTTATTGTGGCAATCTTTCATTGAATGAAGTGATCAAATTCCTGAACCCTTTTTTAACAAAACTTAAGCCTCGAAAAACAAAACCCTACAAACTGAAAAAGATAAGCAAACAAAAAACAGGTCTAACCTCGATTCCTTTTGAAAGAGAGCAAACACATCTCTTTTATGGAGTGCAGATTGGCTCGATCGAATCTGACGACAATCTCATTTTAAAAATGTTGACGACTTATTTATCAGGTCAGTCCTCTGAGCTTTTTGTTGAAGTTCGCGATAGGCAAGGACTTTGTTATACCGCCCAGCCGATTCATTTCAATGCACTCGAAGGTGGCTATTGGGGAATTTATATGGCGACTGGAAATGAAAAAGTAAGTCCCGCAATCGGAGCAATTAAAAAGATTCTTTTAAATATCAGCGGAAAAGGCCTCGGGCTCAAAGAGTTTGAACGGATTAAAAAAATGATGGAAGGCCAAGCACTCCTCAACGTCCAAACTAATGATGACTATGCCAATATTTATTCCATTCCTCTTTTGCAAGGCCTAGGACTTGATTACTACCATTTGTCGAACGAGCAAATGAATAAATTAAGCTACGACAAATTTAAGAAGAGAATTGAAGAGATTCTCTCTAGACCTTGGAACACAATCATCGTTGGTGCTACACCGAAGGTTTAATATAAAGGCAGTGCAATGGGGCCTAACAGTTTAGAAAAAATTTATTGTTTCGCCCCTTGGACTCACGCCTTTATTAATACACGCGGGAAGAGAAATCTTTGCTGTTTCCGTGACTATTCCGCCAAAGCAGAAACGAAAGCTGATCACATCCCACTTAGCGAGTATTGGAATAGTGAGGAAATGAAAACGGTTCGTCTGGAAATGCTCAAAAATCGTCCCCCTAAAGAGTGCTTCCCTTGCCAAAAACATATATTTTTCAATGATCATCCACGCCACTTTTTTTTCAATAATCAAATAATTACAGAGAAAACAATTCGCGAAAATACTGATGCAAACGGTGCAACCACCCTAAGACCGGTTTTTTTTGATTATCGATTTTCAAATCTTTGTCAGTTTGCCTGTCGTATGTGTGATGGTCTTTCATCAAGTCGAATTGAAAAGATTTTTGCAGACACACAAACCTCTGTGGAAAATCTGGTTCGCCCCTTTCTAACAAAACAAGTTCTCCCTGAAATTCTTGCAGCTCTTGAAGCCAACGAAATCGATCGTCTCTACTGGGCCGGAGGAGAACCGCTGCTTGCAAGCGAGCATTGGCAGGTGATGAATCGAGCGATTGAAATTGGTCGGGCCCATGAAATAGAAGTTATCTATAATACCAATTTAGCACTACTAAAAACACCGGAAGGAGATCTCTTAAATCTCATTCCACAATTTAAGCATACGCGAGTACTTGCAAGTTGTGATGGCGTTGGTGAAATGGGTGAATTCATTCGTGCGGGACTGAATTGGCGACAATTTAAAGAAAATCTTATTTCCGTGAGAGCATTAGAGAAAGCTGAAGTTGTACTCACAATTACTATTACACTCCCAGGCCTACTTGAAATTGAAAAGCTTGCGCAGTTTATTTTAGATCATGACTTTTCTTACGATGTTCACTTTGCTAGCGCAAACGGTGCCCACGAAATTTTTTGCCCTCTTATCCTGCCTCGCCACTTGCTTGAGCCTCTTGTCATGAAGGCAGTCAGTCGTCTTCAGGAATTGAACGATAAAAGGCTCGAGAGTCTTATACAAAACTGTGAGAAAATCTTAACACATCAAACCCTAGCGGAAAGAGTTGGCCTCCAATTTGAGAGCGAGTTTTTTTTGCATCGAAAACGCTACCTCGATCGCGAGAAAAAGGAGAATAATCAAAAACAAACTCTTGGTTATTTTTTCAACAAGCATGATAACGATCTTTATCGATGGTGGGCAACAGAGCCGCCGATACATATTGATAAAAAAGAAAAGACACAACGGCTTCTTCAACTGGAGTGGGAGCGACGTCACCTTAAATTTACAGTTCAGAGACGGGTTGCTTATCTATACCGAGAAGATCATCCATTGCTTAGAAAATGGCGTGAACAGAAATCTTTAATAATAGATTTTATTCAAATCAACAAACTGAACTCTATTCCAAGTGATTGTTATGAATGTTTGATCATTACAAATGAAGATATTTCAATTTCAGATATAACTCTACTTAAGGAAAAACTTAAAAAAGGCGGTTCACTCTCAATCATTGCTCCTGTTAATACTTGGCTTAATCGTTTTTTAAACCGAAAAGATCCTAATGTAATCGATGAGAAAACAAGATTTCATCACAATGCTCAAGGATTTTCCCTTCACCTCTTGCCGGCTTTTTCCTATATGGCACGCCAGCGTGAATGGCCATCCTCCATCATTTCACTTATTAAAATCCTTGAGTGGTTTATTCCAAAAAGATTTACCTCACTCCACGGGCATTTTTTTTGGCAAAAACGCTAAAAAAAAATTATAGTTAAGCCTTGTTTCATTCTCACTTAGGAAATTTATGAAAAGCTTTTTCCTGTCTCTAATTCTTCCTTTTTCACTCTTTGCCGCTTGCCCTGAATACTATACAGAAGTGCCGGCCAATGCCGATCTTGGCGTTGAGAAAAGTTTTTGTGTTATGACATACGAAGCTCGTGCAGAACTTGCCCTTAGTTCTCAAATCAATCTAATAGGCTGTAAGGAAGAAGCGTGTTCGACTGCAAATTGGGCTAAAATCGCTACAGAGAACGACAAAAGTTCTGCCGACAGTTATAGACCCGCCTCTACTCCAGAAGGTTTACCGTGGCGGATGATTGATCAAGAAAATGCAAGGCGAGCTTGTAAGGGCCTCGGTTCTAATTATGCCTTAATTAGCAACAGAGAATGGATGACGATTGCCAATAATATTGAGAACCAAAATGCCAACTGGTCTGGAAAAAAAGTCGGCGTTGGCCATTTGAATCGCGGACATTCAGACAATAATCCGCCAAATCCGTGCGACTCCAAAATTGAAAATGTGCAAGGGGACTGCAAAACGACAGGAGATGATTTTCATCAAAAAAGAACACACCTTCTTTCTAACGGACAGAAGATTTGGGATTTAGCTGGAAATTTATGGAACTGGAATGATTGGAATATTCCGACAAAAGAAAAAGCTTATGCTTCAAAAGATAGTGCTTCTCTTGAGGACTGGAGAGAATTTACAGATATTGATAAGAATATTGAGAAAGGAAAACCAATGGAGGCAAAACTTTGGATGTCTCTTAAATACAAAAATCACAATAGTCAGCAAAATATCGGACGCTATTGGAGTGGCGTGAACACATCTGGCGGAGCTGCTATTCGAGGTTCACGTTGGCGCCACGGAGAATCAGCAGGAATTTATACCCTCGACCTCAACAGCAGTGCAGATATCACAAGTGCGAATGTCACTTTCAGGTGTGTTTATAGGCCGAACTAACTCGCCTTCAATGGTCTTGTGTTCACAATAATAAAGGCCTCATGGGGATCAAACTGATCATGGGCCCGGCTTGCCGCAAATGAAAGAAGTTCTGTTAGCTCTTTAAAATAGCGTGCGATCAATGAAAAAAGATCTGGCACTTGATAAACTTCCGGCAAGATATTATTAAGCCGTTCATAGGCCATCCGACCAAGGTCTTGGTAGTAGCGGACATCAATTAATTTTTTATTTAAAGATTCTCCAAAATATCCACAGAGCATCAGCGCCGTGTCCCCGACATCTCTAAGAACTCTTTTTTGGGTTGAAGCATTTAGCTGCGAGCTTTCAAGTAGCTTCAGTCCCAAGATCTTCTCTTTTACTTTTCCTTCTTGAATCTCAAAATAACGAGTGGACTCTCCGTATTGGTCTAAGACAACACTAGAATAGAAAATCACTTCTTGAGGTAGAGGCTTGGTAAATTTTCGATTGATTTCTTGCAGCTGATCGAAAAAAAAGGATTGAAGGCTAGTTTCAATGAGAATTTCTTTGGTCTTTAAGTGATCTCGCGCCATGGCAACTCCTTATTGTCCCATCACCTATCATAGCAAAGAAATCAACTTCATCGCACGATAGGCAATTCTTGCCATTGATCTATTATAACATAAAAAAGCCCCTCTCAGAGGGGCGTTTTCTTAATCAAAATTTTTAAGGAGAGACCTAGAAAGCGATGGGCTGACCGTTAAGCTCTCTAGAAGTTCTGAAAGTCTTAAAGATAAATCGCTGATTTTGCTCAGTATAATTTACTTCAAAACGCTCGTCATTATATCTCACCGGCTCTCTTATAATTTGCCCACCAGCATAGGCAATATTAGTGAGGGCGTGAACGTTTTGTCCATGAACAACAAAGATAGCGTAGTTATATGAAGTCCAACCATCGCGAGGAACTCGAGTGGCCTCGACTTGCAATTCATTGCCTTGAATCTTGTAAATATGTGGGCCCGACATA
>DIUE01000087.1 GCA_002435795.1 Bacteriovoracaceae bacterium UBA6166
GAGGATCAACTAAAAATGCAAAGAGATGAACTCAAAGGGCGACAACAAGAATGTACAGATTCAACGGAATTAGAATTTTTGATGGCCCAATATATGAAAATTCAGCAAGAACTTAATCAGATAAAATTGAAAACCCCTCACTCCTAAAGGAGCCCGATAGATGTCTGTTGCCAGTGCTTTTTTAAGCTCAAAAACATTTTCGAAGTTACTCATCAAGGGAAAGGATCAATCCTACTTAACTCCCGATGAGATAAACGACGCCGTCCCCGCTAATATTGTCGACGCTCATGATCTCGACGAGATCATGCTCAAGCTTCAAGAAGCTCGTATTGAGGTCACTGACCAGCAAGACGAAGAAGATGAAGAAGGGATTCGCCTCGACGGAACTGAAGTGATTGAAGAAGCTCTCTCAAAAGAAGAAAGAGCTGAGCTTCGTAGTGCTTCAACTGATCCCGTTAAACTTTATCTTAAGCGCATGGGTTCTGTTGCTCTTCTCACAAGAGAAGGAGAAGTCGAGATTGCGAAAGAAATCGAAGAAGGTGAAAGAGAAATCGTCACTTCTTGTCTTTCCTCTACTCACGCTCTCAAAGAGATCGCCCGCTTAAAAGAGCGAATCGAAACTCAAGAAAACCAGAGCGAGTTCGTAAAAGAACTTGTTCGTGGTCTTGATGACGAGTCTTCTCCGCAAGATATTAAAAAATACAAAGATCGTATTTACGCTGTTATCGACGATATCGATAAGATTCTCGTCGACTGCGAAAAAGACGACGGAACTATTCGCAAGCTCAGCCTCGAGCAACAAAAGCGTATGAATGAAATCGGCGAAATCCTCGCCGACCTGACGTTCAACCGCAAAATCATCAATAGCTTTGTTGAACCAGTGAAAAAATACTATCTACAGTTCAGAGAACTTTTTGAGCAACAAGATCGTATCTTCAAGTTCCTTGAAGTCCCAGGGGAAGAAGAATACAAAGTCCTTCACGATCAGGTGATGGACGATGATAATTTTAAGCGTCGTCTTGCAAAAGATCTTTTCACAACAGATGCGAAGATTGAGCAGCTTTTAAGAAACCAAGAAGATGTTATTCGTAAGCTTCGTCGCCTCTCAATTGACGCCGGTATGGAGTACGAAGATATTGAAAAAGTTTATAAGATTATTTTAAAAGGTGAAGAAAAAGCCGACCGCGCGAAATCACAGCTCGTAGAAGCTAACCTTCGTCTCGTGGTTTCTATTGCAAAAAAATACACCAACAGAGGCCTTCAGTTTCTCGACCTGATTCAGGAAGGAAATATCGGTCTGATGAAGGCTGTTGATAAATTTGAATACCGTCGTGGTTACAAATTTTCAACATACGCCACCTGGTGGATTCGTCAGGCAATCACTCGTGCCATCGCCGATCAGGCTCGAACGATCCGTATTCCTGTTCACATGATTGAGACGATTAACAAGATGGTTCGAACTTCACGTCAATTAATTCAGGAATTAGGCCGCGAGCCGACCCCTGAAGAGATCGCCGAGAAGATGGAACTTCCAGTTGATAAAGTGAAGAAAGTTCAAAAGATTTCGAAAGAGCCTATTTCTCTTGAAACACCAATTGGTGAAGAAGAAGACAGCTCCCTTGGAGATTTTATTGAAGACAAGAAAATCATTTCACCACAAGACGCTGTGATGAGTGTGACTCTTTCTGAGCAGACTCGCTCTGTTCTTTCAACTCTGACTCCAAGAGAAGAAAAGGTTCTTCGTATGCGTTTTGGGATCGGCGAGAAGTCTGACCATACTCTTGAAGAAGTGGGACAAGACTTTTTTGTGACTCGTGAGCGGATTCGTCAGATTGAAGCCAAGGCGCTTCGCAAACTGCGCCACCCGAGCCGCGCCAAGTTGCTCAAGGCGTATATCGACAATAACTAGTGCTTAAAAGCCGCGACTCAAGTTCGCGGCTTTTTTTTGCCATCTTTTAGTGTAACACAAAAATTCCTAAAATCTAAGTCTCGGCAGAACTCATTCCTTCAGGCATTGTAGTGAAGAATTTGCTAGAATTGATCTTTTGCTTAAAGGAGCTTCATGGAAGCCAATTGGACTTTACCCGAGACTTTGAGTCTTGATGCGAAGAAGTATTTTCAAGAGTCCGCGCTTCAAAAAGCGGTCAACTTGATTCAAAAAGGTAAAGTGAACTTATCTTTTAGTAAAGGCGACCTCCAGGGCTATCTGATTCTCTCTGGACTAGTTAGAGAAGACCGCGCCCATGAGTGCAAGATTGTTTATAAAAAACGTCTAGAAGGCACTCACGAATCTCCTCTCTCCTCAAACTGCGACTGTATCCACTGGACCCCTGAACATCATTGTCAGCATACGGCGAGCCTCTATCTCACGGCGCTTCTGAAGGAAAAAGAAGATTTTTCTCCCGCCGACGAAAACCCTCTCTATCCGCCGATTAATCTCAGCACAAATTTTTCCGTTAGTGTCGAAACTTATGGGACGCTCATCAATAACCCTCATTCACTTTTAGATGCTCCCGCGAACTCGACCTATAGCTCGCTTCAGTACTTGTTGAAGACAAAGAAGATTGTCGACTTTCCAGTGCCTGAGCCCTTGAACGGCAAAATCAAAATGGCGCTCAACTCCGCCGATTCCGCCGCCCATCCTCTTTATAGCTGGTTGCCGGAAGTCGGTGAAGAAGTTCCAGAAATCTCTCTTTTTGAAAATCTCTACCTCTTTGACTGGTCGGAGGGTCGAGTTTTTCACCTTCCCTCAGAACTCAAGGCCCTCATTCAAAAGATTCGCCTTAATTTTTATCGCTTTCAACTCGACGATTATTTAAGGCTCGTCTTAACTCCAGAACTTCGAGACAAAATTCATGTCACCATCGATGGGGTTGCACTTGATGATTTGCCAGTCGTCTCGCCTCTACCTCGTGTCACTCTGAACCCAAGCGAGAAAAAGGGCTATATCGACTTTCATTTGGTCTTTCAGGACGCCAATCAAATCCTTCTTCCCATGAGTGATTTTTTGGCCAATCTGACCTTCGGCAAAGGTCTACTCTCGCTCTTTAAAAAGAAAAAAGACGGCTACGACTTTCTCTTCGATGTTGTCACCAGTTTTCGCGATGGGCACGACGCTTATAAAAAGAAGCTGATCGGGATGCGCGAGCGCCAGAAGCTGATGGAGATTACAGAGTCTTTTCTCAAGCTCTCCACCAGCACTCATTACGATCCACAAAATAGATGTCTTGTCACTTTTGATCACTCCATGCTCGGTGAAATCCTCGCCACTATGCTTAGACTTTTTGGAGAAAATTTCTACCGCTACGCCAGCTATGATCCGGCAGAGCAAGAGCTTCGTTTTCTGATGACCTCTAATTCTTTATTCATGGGCCTGACGGAGTTTAACCAAATCCTCACTCCATACGGCTTAACGCTTTACTACGATCGCCAAGAGCTTTCGAAGTGGACCTCTCGTATTCGTTTTGAGCGCAAGCAAAGCGCTACACGTTGGTTCGATCTCGAACTCGAGCTGACAAAAGACGATCTTGAAATTATCAAGCAAGCCGATCTCGAGCAGGGGCTAGCGCTAACAGATAAGGGATTGATCCTTTTGACGAAAGAGCAAAAAGACCTGATACGTTTTATGAAGCGCTATACACAGCACGAAGGTCAAGCTGTCGAAATGGAAGAAGGAGCAACGGACCAACTCCAACGCTTTGTTTTACCTTTTCAAAAGGCCCGCATCTTTGAACTTTTTGAACTCAAAAAGCTTGGAATCGAAGGCGCTCTTACAACAGAAGAAGAGGCCCTTTGTCACCGATTGGCGACACTGGAAGAAATTCCGAATTATCCCGTACCAGAGCGACTAGCTGGAATCATGCGCCCGTATCAAATTACTGGTTATAATTGGCTCAATTTCCTTTACGAAAATCGCTTGGGAGCCTGCTTGGCCGACGATATGGGTCTTGGTAAAACCCTACAGACGATTGCTTTCTTGCAATCGATTGAACCACATGTAGAGAGAGTGCTGATTGTTTGCCCTGTAACCATTCTTCTCAACTGGGAAAGTGAATTTAAAAAATTCTCCGATCTCAAAATACAAATCTATCACGGAGGAAGTCGCGATCTTAATGGTCTCAAACAAGATTCAAAAATTATTATCACCAGCTACGGTGTCATGAAAAAAGAAGCTGAAACGACATTCGGTGAGATGAAATTTAATGTAATGATTCTCGATGAAGTTCAACATCTCAAAAACATTCGCTCCCTCGGAGCTTATGCCGCTAGAAAAATTAATGCCGATTTTCGTATTTGCTTAACAGGTACGCCTGTCGAGAATGATCTTGCTGAGTTCTATAATATTCTCGACCTTTCAATCCCAGGCATTTGGGGAGACCTACAATTTATTCGCACCTCTTCGACTTCAAAGTCGAGGCTTTTAGCGCGAAAGACGGCATCGCCCTTTATTTTGAGAAGAACAAAGGCACAAGTCTTAACCGACCTTCCTGAAAAAATCGAAAACACTGTCTCTTTGAGTTTTTCCGATGACGAGCGAGAATTTTATTTGCGCTCGCTTATCCAAACGAAAAATCGTATTTCTTCAAGCCCGACACGCAATAAATACGGCGAAATCCTCAAGGGTCTTTTGGAGCTTAGGCAAAGTTGCCTGTGGCAGCGCCTCTCTCCCCAACTCCCTTTACATCCTCAAAACTCGCGCTCTACCAAGATTGAATTTCTAGTCGATATGCTAGACCAAATTCAAGAAGAGGGTCACCAAACGATCGTCTTCTCTCAGTTCACCACCTATCTTGATTTAATCCAAGAAACTCTTGAGAAGAAGCACTGGAACCTCTCGCGCATTGATGGCAGCCAATCAATCAAGAAGCGCCAAGAACAGGTGGATCGTTTTCAAGACGGCAAATCACAAATTTTTCTCATTAGCCTCAAGGCCGGTGGGGTCGGTCTGAACTTAACGGCAGCGAGCTATGTTTTTATCATGGATCCGTGGTGGAATCCGGCGGTTGAATCTCAAGCGATTGACCGCGCTCACAGAATTGGGCAAAAAAACAAGCTGACTGTTTATCGACCAATCATTAAAGACTCTGTCGAAGAGAAAGTTTTACAATTGCAAGAACTCAAAAAACAACTTTTCTACGATCTCTTGCCAGAAGACGACGATAAATACTTCAGTGGCAAGCTCAGCCTCGTAGATTTCCAAGACCTACTCGGTATTGAAGCCCCACCAGAGGAAGCAGAATGATTGCCATTATCGGTGCGGGCACAGCAGGCTTAACCGCTCGACGTGAAGTCGCTCGCGTGACGGATGATTACGTCCTCATAGATCCAGGCCCTCTTGGGACAACTTGCGCGCGAGTGGGCTGTATGCCATCGAAAGCATTGATCCAAGTCGCCAATGATTTTCATCGTCGCCACCACTGGCAAAAAATGGGAATTTCTGGCGCTGACCAAGCCGCTGTAAATTCGGTTGAGGTAATGAATCATGTGCGCAGACACCGCGATCGTTTTACTGGTGGAACAGTCAAAGGCATGCAAGGCTTTGATGATCATTTGATCCGAAAAAAAGCGCGATTCATTGATGCTCATACTCTCGATCTCGAGGGCGAAACTCACCACGCCGATAAAATCATTATCGCCACGGGCTCTGCTCCATTTATCCCTCCCAATTGGAAAGCGTTCGAGAGTCATTTAATTACGACCGACTCGCTCTTTGAGCTTGATAAACTACCAAAGTCGATGGCCATCTTGGGTCTTGGAATTATTGGACTTGAGCTAGGCCTTGCCCTTTCTCGGCTTGGAGTGAAAGTTGTTTCGCTCGGTCGTGATAGCCAACTTGGCGGGGCGAGTGATCCACTGGTTCTAGCCTCAATCAAAAAGATACTTGAACCTGAGCTTAATTTTCAATTTGGTGAAATTGAAATCCTCGGTATTAATTCTAAGAATCAATTAGAAGTAAAATGTGGTGGGAATATTTTTTCAGTCGACAAAGCACTTGTAGCGATTGGGCGCAGACCTCGCCTTCTGGACCTTCAACTTGAAAATGCAGGCATCAAATTTGATTCTCGCGGAATGCCCGACTATGATCCCTGCAATTTTTCTCTGAAAGATGCTCCTCATTTATTTTTAGCAGGGGACGTCAACGCTCATAGACCACTGTTGCATGAAGCTTCTGATCAAGGTTTTATTACGGGATTCTCTGCAGCTTCGAATGGCGAAAGTCTTCCGGGATTTCAAACTCGCACACCTCTTGCAGTCACTTTCACCGAGCCTCAAATTGCTTCCGCAGGTAAACGATTTGTCGATTTGAAAGCGGGAGAATTTGTCATCGGCACCAGTGATTTTGGCAATCAGGGTCGGGCCGTCATGATGAATGCCAGTGGTGGATTGATTCAACTATACGCTGACGCAAAATCAGGGCTTGTGCTTGGAGCAGAGCTATTCACGGCCGAGAGTGAACATATGGCGCATCTCTTGGCATGGTCGATTCAACAGAATCAAACTGTTTTTGATTTGCTGCGAATGCCTTTTTATCATCCTGTTTTAGAAGAAGGTTTGCGTTCGGCCATTCGGCATGCTGCTGATCAAGTGAAAGGTCAGGATGGGAAACGGTTTTTAGAACTGAAGCAGATTTACTGACGGCGTTTTCGTTCTTCTTCGAGTTTTTGGATTAACCAGATTTTTATTAAGGGTTGTCTTGAGACTCCGGCGCGCTTGGCTTCGTAGTCAAGTTCATTCAGCAGCCAATCTGGTAGATCAATATTAATCTTTTTAATTTTTGATTGTTCGACTATGCCACTTTTTTTGAAGACCGAGCCTAAGTCTGTTGCCTCAAGATAGTCATCCATCGCTTTTGTCGTTTTGAATGATTTTGGTTTTATAGATTTTTTCTTCATTTTCTCTCGCCCTTCTTACAGATATCAGCCGAATTCCATCATTACGTTCGGTCCAAATTGCTAAATATACTCTTCCTCGAAGAATACCAAGAGTCCCACTTCTACTTTCTTCCTCATAACTCTTTGCCATAAGAGCGACTGTCAAATGAGTGCTCGACCATATCTGCACAGCCTCCGCAAAAGAAACCCCATGCTTAACCTCATTAACTTGAGATTTTTTAGGATCCCATTCAAACCTGACGCCATATAGATTATATACATTTTCTATACTAATGTCATCCTCCCAATATTCTTACGTCCAAGCACTGAATTTGCGATAGGTACGACGTGAGTATTATGGACAAGACCCCGAAATGACTTAGAAATATTAGATGTAATTACAAATTACAGCGATTGTGAGTCAGTCTCCACTCATTTAATTCAGTTAGTTTCCCTCTTGCAAAGTGATGCTAAGATAACTTTTGAGTCGCTACAAAAAATGAATCTAGATGGACATGTTTTGAGATTGGCATGACAGAATTAAGAAGAGCATTAAGCCCTCTGAAATATTTGGAAAAAAAGAGACTGAAGACTAAGCTGCAATCTTTATAGCCGCTTTGCCTTCTAGTACTGCAATCAATTTTAAAAGAATTTCAATAGAAACGCTGTTTTCGCCCATATTGGAAATCCTATTAATTCTGCTCCTACTTGTTCCAATATGCTTGGCAATTTGTTCATGGCTAAGTTTGGATGATTTGATAAGTTTAGAACATTTAATATAGAGCTTTGACTTTAGCTCCATAATAAAGGCATCCACTTCAGAAAGGCCTAGGTCTTCGGCCAGTTTTTTAGTTTCTTTATTTATTTTCATCTAAAATTACCTTGAGTCTTCTAATCGAAAGTTCGATTTCTTTTAAAGGAGTCTTTTCAGTCTTTTTTGAGAATGCATGAGGGATAAATATTTGTTCTCCCGTATCTAAGACATAAATCACTCTATACGCACCATTTTTATCTCTAACCCTTAGTTCATGTGCTTTAGCATGAATGGTCTTAAGTGGTTTCGATTGTGGTGCTGAGAGTTTTTGGCCCATCTGTAGCAAAGTAAGTAGGGTTCCAATTTCCATTCTTGTTTTAGGCTCGAGACCACGAACAAACTTTAATGCATTCTCATTCCATATAATCGTTTTCAACAAGCTTCCTCGAGAGCTTGTGTGCTATTTTTAGCACACAACGTATTTGGGGTCAATGCTTATGCGAAATCCTCCCAAGCGGGATTAATTTTAAGTATTTAGATTCATTTGGTTCGTTCTTCTTTAATGGTTTAACTCAACTTAGCGTGGTCATTTTTCAGCTCAAAACTACTCATTTGCCTAAAACCCCAAACCTCACTACCCTAATCTCACAAACAACGAAGGACCCAAAGATGAAATCCCTCACCTCACTTTTTCTCCTCTGCCTCCTCCCAATCACCACTCTCAGCGCTTCAAGTTTTGAAGTCTGCGAATACATCGTACGCTTAAAAGAGCTCACAAAATCTGAAGTGATTCTTAAACTCGTGCAAGTGACGAAAGACGAGGGCATGGTGATGAATCAATGTAAAAAATTTTTCACTGGCAACACTCGAAAGCTAGCAGCGACAGAATTCACGGAACCGCTCCCGAGTGAGCTTAAGACTGAGCAAAACTATCTGTTGAAGTACTCAAATTACGGAGCGATGGGACCAAATGGGCCTGTTTCCTCTCGAAAACTCATCTTGAACCTTCTCAAGTAAAATTTTTGATGATAGATAGCCTTAAGCTTTAAATTCATTAAAGGTCCTCTTATGAATCGTAGTATCACGAACGCACTGAGATTTATTCTCGACGAACTTCTTCCGCCGATTCTCAGAGATAATCGCTTTCTCATGTATCCCCTTTTTTATATTTGGTACAAGGGTAAAAATGTTAAGAAGCTGATGCATTTCAAAGACCATATCCACCAGCTTTCAAAAGAAGAATTCACTCACTACTACGATATTTATGATTCCCTTCCCACTCGTGAAGCAGACCTTTCGCAAATTTCACTTGAGTATATTGTGGAAAAATTGGCCGGCGACAAAATGGCGAGCATAATCGATGTCGGATGTGGCTCAGGCTATCTATTAAAACGTTTGAGTGAAAAAGGATTTACCAACTTAACTGGTTGCGATCTTCATCCCCCTAAGCTCACGCCCGAGTTTCAGCATCTCAAAATTGATTCTGTCTATCTCGATCAGCTCCCTTATGCCGACGGCCAGTTTGATTATGTGATTTGCAATCATGTGCTCGAGCACGTCCTCGATCTTGAAAAAACAATTGCAGAACTGAGAAGGATTACGAAAAAGCGATTGATCGTCACAGTTCCAAGACAGCGCTATAATCGTTTTACTTTTGAACTTCATATTAATTTTTTTCCGCAAGAAAGCTATTTGCTACGCTCTCTCAAGTGGACTGGACCGCAAGAATGTCACCTGCTCGGAGGTGATTGGTCGTTTAGTGGAGATGTGAAAAACTAGTAGTCATCAGTACTTGCCTTGATGTTATTTAAAGCTCGAAAACAGCAAAGTATTCAGCCTATTTGTTAAATAATTTCAAACTGTCCATCAAACAGAGAATCTAAGGCTTTAATGTAGAATCCCTTAGGGCCTCAATGATTTTTTCAGACGCATGCCCATCACCAAATGGATTAGCGATTTTAGAAACTTTTTTGTAGTAATCAGGATTATCTAAAAGCTCATAGGCTTTTTTCAAAATTTTCTCTTTTGAAGTTCCCACTAAAAAAGAACAACCGGCATCAATCGCCTCTGGGCGCTCTGTGGTCTCTCTCAAAACGATTACAGGTTTTCCAAGATGTGGAGCTTCCTCTTGAACACCACCTGATTCAGTAAGGATGAGAAAACTTCGATTCATCATCCAAACGAAACTTAGGTAATCAAGAGGCGCCGTTAAATGGACTCTTGAAGTCTTACCAAGTTCTTCTCTCACGAGGTCTTGAACTTTTGGATTGAGATGCACGGGAAAAACGATTTCCACATCAGGATAGCGTTCGATCATTTCTTTAATCGCACGAAAAATTTCTCTGTGCCCATCTCCTAAATTTTCTCGGCGATGAGTTGTCACTAAGATTGTCCGCTTATCAGGATCAAGCCTCGGGAGTGAGTCTTGAATTTGATCTTGTAGCTCAGGGCTGTCAGCGATTTTTTTCAGCGTGTACTCAAGTGCATCGATACTGGTGTTTCCCGTCACCCAAAGATTCTCAGTGATATTTTCACTCTTCAAATTCTCTGCACTCGCCACCGTAGGAGGAAAATGAAAGTCGGCGATACGACCTAGGAGACTTCGATTAACTTCTTCGGGAAACGGAGAGGTTCTATTAAAAGTGCGCAGTCCCGCTTCCACATGAGCGACTTTGCAGCCATTGTAAAAAGCTGCGAGACCTGCCACAAAACTTGTTGTCGTATCACCCTGAACAAGAACGACGTCGGGCTTAGCCTCTGCGATCAAGCGACTATAACCTGTGAGGGCGTTCACTGTGATATCGGTTAGAGTTTGGTTGGGCTTCATAATCTCGAGATCATGGTCGACCTTGAGTTCAAAAAATTCAATGAAAGGAGCGACCATTTCTTTGTGTTGACCGCTGAGAGCGACGATAACTTCATGTTTTTGTTTAAGCGCCTCGTGAATAAGCGGGGCCATTTTGATGGCCTCAGGGCGCGTACCAAAAGCAAAAAAAAGTTTCATCTAAACCCTGACCTTCCAAAGTGTGAGTAAAAGTTTAAAGGTACCCATAATAGTTTTTCGAAAAGGCATTTTAGATTCGCCGAGTTTTTGGTCATAGCGAAGCATGATCGGCACTTCAGTACAAAAAGCTCCAAGTAAATTACACTTCACTAAAAGCTCCACCATACAGGCAAAGCTCTTTTCTTTCACTACATCGCCCGGAAGGGACTCTTTCATTTTTTTGACAATTTTTGGCGAATAGACGCGGTAGCCGCAGCTATAGTCGAGCACCCCTTGAATATTTCGAAGAATACGAAACAAGAAGGCCACACCAAAAGAGAGAACTTGGCGCCACCAACTCACTCCACAGACGCGAGCGCCGGTGCGATAGCGAGAAGCGATCACCACATCAAAGCCTTGATAAATTTTCTCTAGCATGCCCGGAAGATGATAAGGAGAATGAGAATTATCTCCATCCATCAAAGCGTAAGCGACTGCTGGATTTTCAGAATTCATATTTTTATAGAACTGATCAAAAGCTGTGTTGATTCCGCCCATCAGTCCACGATTGGGATTATGAACGATGGTCGAGACGAAAGAATCCATCTTGAGATTTTTCAGAACTTCTTGGGTGTTGTCTTTGCTTCCGTCATCGATTACCAAAACTTTAACTGTGAAGAGGGACCCGTAGCGATGATTGAAATCGGCAAAGTCTTGCAGTAAAAAAGGCAGGTTTTCAGCCTCGTTGTAGCAAGGCAAAGCCATTAATATATAAGGTTTACTCATAGTTTTATCGTTGTATTATAAACACAGGCTGACTAAATTAGGGCTTGATCATTTCACACTTGGATCAATTTTGACAAAACATTCTGCTCTGTTTCCATTGTTCATTTTCGCAATGGGACTTTTTTTACCGCTCGGCAGTTTTGGATTCGGCAAGAGTGTCGCTGACCCAAGGCTATATATGGCATTGGGAGCCCTCTCACTTTGGATGATTCATCGACTTCGCTCACACGTACCGCCTCAGGTACCTAAAATTATTTATTTGCTGATTAGCCTCTTTTTTTTCTACTACAAGTTTCAGTCATGGCAAGCACTCCAAGGCTCAGGACAAGATTTCGCCCATTTCGACTACGCCCTTTGGAATATATCAGTGGGAAATGGCCCTCTCCTCAGTATTGCTCAAGAGGATCTTTTTTACGAAAATATACTTGGCAGTCATTTTTCACCTGTTCTTTATCTTTTCGCATTGCCTTATTATATTTTTCCAAGCCACTTCATTCCCTTTCTCTGGCAAGCGAGTATTGCATCGTTGACCCTGATGCTCATTTATCATCTAACAAGAGTTTTTTTTCCTCGAGACTATTTAGCTCAATCACTTATCTTAATCGGTTTTAGTTTTAATCTCTTTTTCTTAAACACTTTCAAATTTGAGTTTCATCCAGAGATTCTCTACATACCACTATCTATTCTCTGGCTTTATTTTCTTTCACAAAACAAATTGAAAGGAATGGTTCTCATTTCGTTAGCATTTTTTTCAATCAAGGAAGATGGCCCCTTGATTTTACTAAGTGCTTGGTGCGTATTTCCGCTTGTTAAACCCTCTCGAAAGAACTTTGCACTCTCTGCTCTCATGATCTCTGTGTGTGTTGGCTACTACATCCTAGCGACACGTTTTTTCATGCCGATATGGCAGTTGCGCTCAGAGAGTACATTTACTGATATCTGGTCACATTACGGCTCGGGAACTTCGGAAATTGTCATAGGGGCGTTGACTAATCCTCATTTGGTTCTGACAGATATTTTTACTAATAAAAGTTTGTATATGCTGCTTTTATCTTTTATCTTCTTACCTGTAGCTTCTTTGTATCTTGCTGCTGCCATTGTCCCAATAGTTATTTTAACAACCGCCAATTACACGTATATCAATACATTTTCTCTTTATTATTCTTCCTATGTAGTAGGTTATTTTGTTTTTAATTTTCTTATTGGATACCAGAAAATTTACTACAATAAATTCAGAGATCATGTCTTACTTGCGTTCGTACTCATAAGTTGTCTATTAGGACTCGGTAAGTTTCAAACTCCAAGTCCAAACCATAAGCTACTTGCAGAGATTGCAGATTTTCAGAATGAAACAAAGGATCTTTTAAGTCAGTGTGGGAATGAAAGTATCTTTATAAGTGGGCACCTTTTAAGCCAGCTTGATTATTCTTCTAGCTACAGACGCCTCACAAAACTAAAAACGATTTATCAATACGGATGCAGGCTTATTCTTTTAAAAAATGGCCCCTACGATAACTTCACTGAGAGTGAGTATTTGACACTTGTAACTCCGTCAGGTGAAGATAATCCCTTCATGATTGAATATGAAAGCCCCTCCCTCGTTTTACTAAGTAGGAAGAAATGAAACTAAGTATTATCATGCCCGTTTACAAAGAAGAGGCTACTGTCTGTGTAATTATTGAAGCTGTTCTTAAATCATTGCAGTCAATAATGGATCTTATATCAGATTACGAAATCATCATCGTTGAAGATGGATCACAGGATAATACTCTACAAGTCCTGAAGGACTACACGAAAGACAAAGAAAAAATTCAAGTTTTTGCACAGCCTTTTAATATGGGTAAAGGCGCTGCCATCACAAAGGGCTTTGAGCTGAGCACTGGTGACTTTGTCCTCATTCAAGATGCGGATCTTGAGTATGATCCAAATGAATATAGAGTCTTGCTTCAACCTATCATTTCCAAAGGTGCCGATGTTGTTTATGG
>DIUE01000051.1:0-2683 GCA_002435795.1 Bacteriovoracaceae bacterium UBA6166
AGACGATATTGAACAAAAAGAAAATAATAAAACAAACACCTAAAATCACCGGAATGATATAAAGCATACGTCTCAGAATATAGGTCCAAATATTCACAATCTTCTTCCTTTATCAAAGTCCATCGAGGTTTAAAGCTTTTTGCTGGCTTCGGCTTTTTGTTCAAGATCAATATTTAAGTACTGCGCCCTTCCTGAGTCAAAATCCGAGGGAACAAAATTTTTGAGCCAACTATGGACGAGAGTGAAATCCTGTCTATGAACTCCCAAAATCCAAGGCATATCATTTGCGACTAAAAGATTTAATTTCTCATAGAGGGCAGTTCGCTCTGGGGAGTCCTGCATGACGGCCGCTTGCTCATACATTTTATCAAATTCTGGATTCGAATAACCAGAGCCATTAGCTCCAGGCGAGCGGTTTGGTCCGTAGAGAAGCTGTAAAAAATTTTCGGCGTCTGGGTAATCCGCTCCCCAAGCAATACCGTAGATTTGAATTTGACGGCGGTTAATTTTCTCTAAAAGTTGCGGCCATGGATTCGTAACGACATTGACTTGAATTCCAATATCGGCCATCTGACGTTTGAAGAACTCTCCAATTTGCCTTGCAATGGTGCTGTTTGGGCAATCATAAGTGAAAGCAGGCAAGCCTTTTCCCTCTGGAAATCCCGCTTTTTTCAAAAGCTCTTTTGCTTTCTCTAAGTCTCTGCCCTTAAACGGATTTTTATAAGACGGAATATGCCCCGCAATTCCCGGCGGAACCACTGACTCTGCTGCGAGTGCCGTGCCGTTATAAAACAAAGTATTTGCCGCCTCTGAATCGTAAGCCAGCGACATCGCTCTTCTTAAATCTGCATTTTTAAAAATCGGCATATCGTGATTGAAAGCGGTGTAAGTAATATCAAGAGCAGGAGTAATTAAGAGACTGATGCCCTTTGATTCAAAGTCAGCAGACAAATTGCGGTCCGGTGTCACTGCGGAGTCAAAATTGTCTTTCGGTATCGCGATATAATCCACATTTCCCTTCTGGAAATTGAGCCAACGAGGCTGAGACTCAACAATAACATTCACTTCAATCCCATCAACTAATGGCAAGCGTTTGCCGGCATCTGCAGTCAAACCAGCTTCCCGAAACTCCTCAGAGGCTTCAGTTGGATAAAATTTTTCCCGAAATTTTGGATTCTTTTTATAAACGATGCGATTTGTTTGATTGAATCTTGGAAGGATAAATGGCCCTGTCCCAACAGGATAATTCAAAAACTCCGCGCCATATTTTTCAACCACTTCACGAGCGACTACAAACGCATAGGGCATAGCGAGCGAATAAAGAAACTGAGGATAAGGTTTAGTCAGTTTAAAAACTAAAGTATGAGAGTCCACAGCTCGAAGGCCTGGAATTTCTTCGTCATAATTAACAACCGGAAGCTCCGAGTATTTTTCACGCCATTGATTAAGGCCTTCAATTTTCCCATCGAGAATCCACCACCCCAAGCCCTGCAATTTAGGATCTGATAATCGTTTGAGCGAATAAACAAAATCTTCCGCCACTAACTCGCGGCCGATCCCCCCCTCAAAGGCTTCAGATTCATGAAATAAAACGCCTTTCTTTATTTTGAAAGTATAAGTCAGCCCGTCTTTAGAAACCTCTGGCATCGCTTCAGCTAAATTTGGGACAAGTGTATAGGGGCGCTTTAAGTAGTGATACTCTAAGAGGCCTTCGTAGACTCTCGCAACTTCGTTACTAGAATAACGATCGTTGGCAAAAATCGGATCCATTCCTTTTACTTCTTGGGTCACTGCAAACTTCAAAATTTTTTCATTAGTCTGTTCTTTTTTGGAGCATCCAACGAAAATGAGAAGTAATGCGAAGCATGTAAGTTTCAACCAATTCATAGTCTTTTCCTGATTTATAAATGATGGGAGGGTTTTACCTTAAACCGGTCTTCTTTTCTAGGAAACTTAGTGGACTAATTTAAGAGACTCGGCGCGACATTCCCGTGCAAACAGTTCCAGTCCGAGTAGTGGCGGTAGTGGAGGCCCCTTAGTTACGGGCTTTAGAAGGAGCGCAAAGCCTTTCCATTGCTCTCCATCATAGCGGTCAAAATAAGCACTAAACTCGTACTTCTCATTCAGAGGAATATGAAAATTAAGGGCGTCTTTTGTCAGCTCAACTGACATTTTTTTTTCGCAAATCCAGCGGTTTTCTCCATCCGACTGACAGCTGCGCTCAGCGTTTGCGAGAGCTCGGAACCACACCCCTAGTCCCTCTTGAAAGAGCGTCCAGAGCTCACCAAAGCGGGTCCCCAGATCACTTTGGGAGCGCATCTCGTGCTCCCAGCGAACGGCCAGCGGACCAATCAAGCGGGCCGGCTCACCTAGTTTTGTTTGCCATTCGAAGGCCAGAGATTCCTCACCATGGAGAGGGAAAAAAATCGCCATTTTCAATCTGCGCTCGTCATAACTGAGAATAGAATCGTATTGGAAGAGGTGACGGTTTTGCTGCAGGCTGAGTCGACCACGACCGTCAGCACTCAAACAAGCTTTTTGAAAATGTTCTGATAAGTTTTTAAGTGTAGGATCTGATTTGCGATTTAAACTCGAACAAGCACTAAGAACTGCAAGAACAGAAACGAGAGCAAAGCTTAAGGCTTTGCTGCTGAAGCCGGAAGGCGTTTGCTTTCCATTTGCT
>DIUE01000051.1:2704-2978 GCA_002435795.1 Bacteriovoracaceae bacterium UBA6166
ACAAGTTGATGTGCCGCTTTGATTTCTGTTAAGGCCTTTTGCAAGTTTCCAGTCTTGTAATAATACCAACCAAGTGAATCTCTAATATAGCCATCATCTGGCTTGAGCGACACTGCTTTCTTAATAAGCACATAAGCCTCAGCTAAATTTTCGTTCTTCTCAAGCATTGTATAGCCTAAGAAATTGAGGGCGTGTGCGTGATCAGGATTTTCGGCCAAGATCTCTCTAATAAGTGCAAGGGATTTAGTCTGATCACCTTTTTTCTCAAAAAGAG
>DIUE01000051.1:2998-4343 GCA_002435795.1 Bacteriovoracaceae bacterium UBA6166
AGTCTTCAAATCTATTTTGTGATTCGAAATAAGTTGTCTTCATAAGCATGAAATCAAAGAAAAGATCAGTGTTTTCTTTAGACTTCTCATCAAGAAAGCTTAGGAACTCTTGTTCGTTTTGGATGGAATTTTCTTGCGCAAGAGCATGGAGCATCGTCGCCATTTGCAAATGGCCATCGTGAAAGAGCGGACTCTCAGATGGAATCATTCCGTAGTGATGAAGAGCTTCTGTGTAGTTTTGTGTTTGCTGAAAAAGTGATCCCAAATAATAAAGGACTTTGTCAGAATCAGGAATGACTTCAAGGACAGACTTGAAAGTTTCAATGGCCTGTTCATATTTTTTAGCGTCAGTATAAAGAATTCCGAGTCGCACCTTGAGATTCAAATCACTTGGGTCAAGAGAAGCCAACACCTCAGCGTAGGGAATGATTTCGTTGTATTTTTCCATGGCAAAAAGAATTTGCACCAATCGACTGAGAACTGGATAGGAATTAGGTCTTAGGGTTAAGAAGTTTTCGTAAACCTTTCGAGCTGCTTCATAATTCTGCTCTGACTCTTCGATCAAACCAATCGCCATGACTGCTTGATGGTATTCAGGATCTAGCTTCAGGGCACGTTGAAAGAAAACTCGCGCCTGTTTTGGCTGCCCTTGATCAACAGCGACTTTCCCTCGGTAGTATGGGAAAATAGGTGCCTTCACAGTTTTCTCACAGCCATCGAGCAACTCAATCGCCTTCTCAACTTCCTGACCTTCCATATAAGACTTAGCCAGGAAAATACAAGCTTCTTCGCTTGCAGGATAGCGCTTCATCACGCTCTTATAGACTGCACGGGCTTCTTTGATTTTATCTCGGGCGGTATAAACGCCCCCTAAAATCAAATCAAGAATTTCATCATCGCCGTGCTTAGTAACTTCAACCAATAAATTTTCTGCTTGTTCTAACTGCCCCGTGCGAATTAATTCAATCGCCCATTTCTTTTTCACAAATAGATCATTTGGGTTGAGTTTGGAGACGTACTCCAGCAGAAAGACTGATGTTTGCAAATCACCTCTTGAGGCGGAGTCATTGGCTTTTAGATAAAGGTCTGTTGAAAGATATTGAACTGCAAGCGGGCCCGCTGCTTGTGCGTCTGCAATAATTTTTTCGAACTGCTGCTGAGGTGATGGCTCCGAGCTAACTTCTCTGGCCACAACCTTTTCACCTTCCACTTTTTTCTCTTCAACTGCGACCGAATTTTTTGGAAGACTTGAGCACGAGCTTAGCCCCAAGAGGATCGGTAAAGTCATAAGCAGGGAGTAAATAGTCATTCGGTTCATCGAGCCATTCCTTTGGCAAAGAAAGAG
>DIUE01000029.1:0-264 GCA_002435795.1 Bacteriovoracaceae bacterium UBA6166
GGCTTACCAGAGCGAGTTTGGTCGAGAGATTTTTTGAAAATCTTTTTTTCCTTCCAGAAATCGAGAATTGCTTCCTCGGCTTTTACAAAGGAAAATGAGTCAGGTACTCCGTTCTTCGTCTCTTGTGTCACCAGGTCCCCCTTAATTGTTTGGGGGATTCTAGCAAGTTGAGACGCAATTGAATAGTCGCACAGGCCTTTTTTGCCTCTGCGTCATATAGCCCAAAGTCTGGCCCAAGAAGTCCGATAAGTTCCCTATGAAAAC
>DIUE01000029.1:296-5242 GCA_002435795.1 Bacteriovoracaceae bacterium UBA6166
TAAGTTTAACCAATTGGAAAATTGAGACCGCTCTCAAAGACAGCTCCCCCGACTGGGAGCAGATTCTCAGAGAAAGAAGACTCGTGCAGCTGATGGGCAAGGCCCTCGATTGCGTTGGAGAATGCCGAGTTTACCAAGGAACCATGTTTAACTCTTTAAGTTTCAGAAGTTCTCTCTATCAAGGAGACGATATTGTGACTTTGAAAGAGAGTTATCTTTGGATTTATTTGATGGATGGGACCATGGTTCGACTTTCGCCGGAGAGTTCGATCACTCTGCGAGAGATTAATATTGGAACTCATGAAGTCATGATCCAAGTTAGACTGAATTCGGGAAATATTCTTTGGCTCGGTCGAAATCAGCTGCCTTTCGAAGTGACCGATGGGCGGGAGACCGATACATTGTTTTTACCCCTGAGCCATCATGAAGCGAACCCCGAATTGGAAATGGTTGACGTCAATAAACCGGATCTTTTTAGCTGGATTGAAAAGGACCGCACCTTTGAAAAACAACTCGAAAGATTGAATCAACTTGTTGAAGAAAATAATAAAATCGTGAAAGATAAAAAGTCCTACGCCTTTCTCGTCATGCCCAATGGCTCCGTTTTCGGTGAAAATATTCAAGCGGAGTTTATTATTCTACTCGGCGGAGAGTCTTATCTTAAATCGAGACTTCCGGCCCATATGAATCAGAAATCCGATACGAGTTCAGAGAGTGTCCCGCAGATGACTTTTTATTTCCGAGGTTTTGAAAATAATAGAGAAATGCCGCTCGCTTTGAATCAGTGGTATGAAATTGAGCCACGGGGTCGTTCTATTTCTCCTTACGAGCCCCCAAGTCTTTATGGAATTGGTGAGTTTATTACAGCGCGGATTCCTTCCATCCTGATCGCCAGAGAGTTGATGTTGAAGCAGTATTCTGAATTCGTCTTTACCGAAATGTCGGCCTATGAATTGGCTTACAATCACGGCTACCGCCAGTGGGGTAGCTTAAAAAATGCTGGCAGTGATATGAGTCAGCGTTTGAGTTTTTTAAAAGAACATACTCGTCGGATTGAAACTACCCAACTTCTCACATCAGCGAGATTTAAAGATATTTTGGAAGAGCGAGGCCAGACCATGGAGAGCATGAGCTACTCGGNNCAAACGAAAAAGAGAGACAATCTTCCACACCACAGGAGAGGCGGAAGAGATTTTAAATAGTACACAAAAGCCTCTGTGGAAAATTATGCAATCTCGTCGTAAACCGTTTTAAAAACTTATTTATGAATTATCAGCTTATCCTTGCCTCTCAAAGCCCTCGCCGTAAAGAACTCCTTGGTTGGATTAAAGTTCCTTTTATAATTCGCCCGGCAGATATCGACGAAGAGATTGATGAGCAAGATCCACGGAAAATGGTAGAGACGTTAGCGCTCGCAAAAGCGCAAGCGACTTTAGAAATGAGTCCAGAAACCAATCCACTTATTATCGCTTCAGACACAACGGTCTTTTTAGGACAGACGATTTTTGCAAAACCCAATAACACTGAACATGCTCGGGAAATTTTGCAGGAGCTTTCAGGCAAAACCCATACGGTTTTCACTGCGGTCTCGATTTTAAGCAGAGAACGATCTCGTCGTTTTAGTGTGGCCACCGAAGTGACATTTCAAAAAATCACCGAAGATGTCATGGCCCCTTACCTTGAGAGCGGCGATTCTTTAGATAAAGCTGGAGCCTACGGAATCCAGGGAATGGGATTAACCTTCGTGAAGTCCATTCAAGGTTCCTATTCAAATGTGGTGGGCTTTCCTTTGGCAGAATTTATTGATGAACTCAAAGCTTTCCTTGCCCCTGATCTTAAAAAATCCTCTCTCGATAGCGAAGAGTGGCGCGCGCTTTTTTAGCGCATCTGTTCATGCCAAATGCAAATGTTTAGATCAAGCTGAACTCATGAAGATTCTCGCGCTTTTTATTTTTTCTATTCAGTTGGGCTTTGCCCAAGTCAGCTCGACTTCACCCTTTGAATACACTCAGAAAATCCGTGAACGTTTGTCGCAGCTTGAAGGATTGACCTCAGATCAGTACCTGCTGCAAATCGAAGGTTTTCGTACCGATATGGAACGATATTTTGATCATAAAAAAAGAGTTTGTAATGGAGAGTTCTCGACAGTGATCTTGAGTGAGTCGGGGAGTCGAACGAATGAGCAAAACAACCGATTGACGGCCGATGAGAAAAAACTCTGTTTTCGGGAATTAAAGGCGATGCAATCGACCTATCTTAATAATCTCTACACAGCTCGCGAGCGTTATCTCGACGAGCTTCACAAAAATCGAAAAGCAGATCTGCAAAAAGCTCGCGAGCGGGCTTTGCAAGAACTGGATGCAAGCTTTGCGAAACAAATTCGCTAATCTTACTCAGAATCTTCTTCGTCTCTTCTAGCTAAATAACTTGGAAGCAAAGTCTTAGGCTTAAGGCTTCTCACTCCAGTAATAGACTTACGTGGACGAAGGCTTAGGCCTTTGCTCACTGTTAGCTTTTTTTGAAGAGAAGATTCTGTGCGGACATTAAGAATGTCTGCCTTCACTTCAGTTTGTTGGTTGTTCAAATCAGTTTTCATGATTCCTCCTGTTAGTTAACCTGTTTTTGTATCCATACTCATGGCTTTCAAGAACAAGATTAACGGAGGGGAAAACCTCAATTATCGAGTCTTAGAAAGCCGCCCTCATCTGTGAGCAATGCTTTTTCAACAAAGACACTCCTTGGTGGCATTAGCTTTAAGTTATCGGCAGAGGGAGTCTCTCCCTTAAATCGATGCCTTAAAGTCATGTTTTATTATAGCACAGTTTAAAATTTTTCACATCTGCACTGGCTAGGAGGTTATTTCCCGGTGGCCAAATATTGTAAATACCTGAAATCTAGGTCAAAATTGAAGATTGTGGCCTTTTCAAGCGAGGATCGATGGATCGTCTAATAAGACTTTATTTACTAGCGTTGCTAGGGTTTTTAGCGAGCTGTGGCAGTATCCAGCGAGTGGGAGTGTCTAGTACCGCCGAAATTATCTACCAGGCTTCCATCGAAATAGAGAAAGAGGGGAACTGGGAAATGTTCAAGACGGCGGTTCCAAGTAACTTGAAACTGCTCGAAGGTCTTTTGGAAGTTCACGGCACTGATAAAAATCTGCTCGTGAGTCTGATTAAAGGCTACACTGGCTATGCTTTTGCCGTTCATGAAACGCTTCATCTCGAAGAAATTTGGAGTGGAGGGCCTAGTCGTTTTCACTACGATCAAGCTTTACAGATGTATAGCAAAGCTTTGAATTACGGACTTCGCTATTTGGAGCTTGAGGGCATAACTCACGAACAACTTTTAAAGAGCATGCGTGAAGTGAGAGGGATCAATAAACTCTTGTCTCAAAAACTGCATTTGAAAAACATGAGAGATAGGGAAGCTGTGCTTTTTACCGCCCAGGCGCTGGGTAGTTTAATCAATATGCAACGGACAGATATGACAATTGTTGCACAACTGCCTGTGGCCAAAGAAATGTTTGATTGGGTTTGCGAGTTTGATCCACAGATGAATTTCGGAGCTTGTGGGATTTTTCAAGGAGCCTATGAAGCTGGACGTCCTGTGATGATGGGTGGGAACCCAGAGTTGAGTCAGAAAATTTTCATCAATGCAATCGAAGAGAATCCCCATAACTGGCTGGTTCCACTTTCTTATATACAGCTATATGCCCTTCCGCTTTATAAAGAAGATCTCTATAAAGAATGGAAGCCGCGCTTTGAGAAGTGGACTGGGGATTTGAAAGCCGAGCTTAAGTGGTCTGCGGTCAAAGGAAAAAACCGTGAAGCTTTCGAAGAGCCAAGACTTCGATTTTATCAAGCCTTGGCGATCAAAAGATTTGAGTTGATGAAAAAATATGAAAATAATTTATTTTAAAAATTAAACAANNACTGAGGAATGATTATGAAGTTTTTAACCCTGCTGCTCTTATGCGTCTCTGTTTTGTCTGTGAATCTACAAGCTCAAGAAATTAAAGTCGGTCTATTAGCTCCTGAAGGAACGACTTGGGCAATCAAGATGAAAGAGATGGCCAAAGAGATCAGTGACGCCACCGGCGGCAAGGTCAAGCTACGACTTTATTTTGGAGGAGCTCAAGGAGATGAGCACGATGTTTTAAGAAAAATTCGTGTTGGACAATTGCAGGGAGGAGTTTTTACTGGAAAAACGCTTGGCGAAATTAACGGTGACGTCCGCGTGATGGAGATCCCGTTTAACTTTAATGGAAACCGTGAGCAAGCCATCAAGTCCCTCAATAGTCTAGAAGGTTTTTTCAACGAGGGCTTTACTAAAAATAAATTTACTAATCTGGGCTTTTTTGAACTTGGTGATGTGTATTTTGTGTCACAAAAGAAAACCGAAAACTTAAACGCCTTGAGGGGAATAAAGATTTGGTCATGGGAAGGGGATCGCCTTGTTTCGACTATGATTGAATCGATGAAGCTCGTTTCCGTTCCACTTCCCATTACAGACGTGATGTCATCTCTTTCAACGGGAATTATTGAAGCGGCTTATGCTCCACCCATGGGGATCGTCGCGTTTCAATGGAATACGCGAGTGAGCTATCTCGTGAATCTTCCGCTTTCTTTTTCTATTGGGGCCTTTCTCGTTGGGGATAAAGTGTGGAAATCCATTTCGCCAGAGCATCAGAAGACGATTCAAACAATCAGTCAAAAATTTGTGAAAGAAGNNAAGCTCTTGAAGCGATGAAGGCCTTGCAAATTGAGTTTTTAACTTTTCCTGATTCAGATGTTGAAACAGGAAAAAAACTGCGAGATGAGATGATTGCAAAGCTTAAGGGGAATCTTTTTTCTGAAGAAGCTCTAACAAAACTCAATGAATCATTAGTCAAATAGGAGTTCGTCTTGTGATTAAACTATTGAAGATCATCGATCAATCTATTGAGA
>DIUE01000019.1 GCA_002435795.1 Bacteriovoracaceae bacterium UBA6166
ATTTATTTTGCAGTGCCGTGTTTTCAGATTTCAATTTGTGAAGCTCTTCTTTTTTAAGAGCGATTTCACTATTAAGCCGATCCTCATTGGCCTTCAAAGAATCGAGGACTTTCTGCATCTTCTCTTCGCGAACTTGTTGAGCTCGCTCTGGGTTGCCCTTTTGGCCCTTTACTCCCACGTGTCCGGCAGCTGCTTTTTGGGCAATTTCTAACTGAGAAGTTAGGAATTTATTTTTTTGATCAAACTTCTTAATCGCTAGGCTCGACTTCTTCACTTCATCTTCTAATTGTCTAATCTTATTTAAAGAATCCTTCAACAACTGGTCTTTTTCTTGGAGCTCAGTTTCAAGATTTGAGTTTTGTTCCGCTGTTTCAAGTTGGCTCAGCCTTTCAATCAAACTTGCGTTCTCTGTTTTAAGAGTAGCAATTTCATTTTCAAAATTGAGCTTCTCTTTTTTTGAAGCTTGCATAAACTGATGAGCAATTTGATTTTGTTTCTTAAAACCGTCCACTTCTCGCGTCAGTCTTTCGGTTTGTTGTTTTGTCTTGGCCTCAATATTCTCATTGATCGCAGTTAAACGTTTATTGGCAGCTTCTAGTTGATTTTTTAAATTTTCGTTTTCTTTGATTGTTTCATTGAAGGCTTGTCTTTCAGATTGGTCTAGGTCTTGTTCCAAACGATTTTGAATCAAATTATCTACACGTTTTTCGAGGGATTCAATCTTCTTGTTTTTACTGTCAACCAGACGCTCATGTGACTCTAAGGCGGCTTCCATCGCACTTGCAGAACTGCCCATCGGCATAGATGCTCTTGAAGACAACTCGGCCTTCATGCGATCAATCAATCCTTTCATTTTATGGATCTGAGCATCTCTTTTTAGAATTTCATGATCTTTTTTGAAATCTTCCCGTTTATTTTCAGACCACAACTGCTTGAGATTTTCCCCTGGCAAATAAGTCTCTACATGATCTGTATCCAACACAATATCAACCTGATCATCTTGAATCCCTAGCTGATTTTTTATGATTTGTTTAAAGTCTTGTGGGCACTCTTGAATACTTCCATTGACCACAATTTTTTCTTCTAGGCGCGCGATAATCGCCGACTTCTTGAACTTCCACATCTCTTCGTCAGTGACTGGCTGGCCTTCTTTAATTCTTATAAATGAATCATCCACTTCAAAGCGACCTTGAACTCTTACAAAATCTTCTTCATCGACCGTAAGTCCTCTCACCCATTGCTCAGTTTCTTCCGGAGTCAGGTCTTTGCCAAAAATTTTTTGAGCAACATCCTTGAGTTCTAAATTTTCAATTTTATCGATTAGAATGGCTTCAGGAGATCCCTTTGTGTTTCCCGCAAAACGAACAGGGTTAGCACTCAGTTGATCAGAAGCCAATTTGAAATTGGGAATATGATGAACCATGATTGAGGGACTGATTCCACTTACACCTTTAAATTTACTATTAAACCATACACCAGTCATCACAAGTCTTTTTGAACTTTCTAGGCAGTAAATATCCAGAATATCCGTTTGATGACTGACAAGTTTCAATAAACCTTTTAAAGGGGTGGTTGTTTCATAATTATGAAATGAACCAAGGATCATTTCTTTGTTAATGTCTTCATAAGAACAATGAATTTGAATCACAAAACAGTCTTTGAAAGCGCCGTAATCGACTTCAATTGGAAAATCGACTTTCTTCTTAGACTGCAATTCGCAAAGATAGGTGAAAACAGAGTTAAAATAAACCCGTGGAACGACCTGGTGAACACCGACCTTTACGGCTTCAGTCACGATCAAGTCGCTATAATGGCCTTGGCTGAAGGCATCCATCAAACGAAAATTTCTGAAACTCACACCACTTGATTCAAACTGTGTTTCAAGTCCTAATGATGAACTCAAGCCTAAAACCCGTAAGAAGAATGTTTCACCCACTTTATGTTTTAAACATTTTGGGTCGAGTACCGCTTTAATTTTTGAATTTAAAATGAAATTTGAACTGTCTCCCTCAAAGGGCCCTATTAAAAGACTCGGAGTCATCGTTTCTTCACAATCACTATAGGAAGATGTCACCAAAAAGGCTTCTTCTTGAATCTCTTCATTAGAGACGACGAGCTCAAACATTGAGCTCGGAATAAAGCCTTTGATAAGCTCTAAGAGCTTATCATTTGTGACCCGAATAATTTTCTTATTCGTCTCGTCCAAAACCTAAGCTCCCTTTTTCTCTTTCTCGACCACGAGATGATCAAAACAACCCTCAATCAGCGCCATCACTCTGCGCCCCATAAAGAAAAATTGATTTTTTCTTTTTTTGAACGTCTCAAAATACCCCTTAAGCGCACCTTTTCCGTCGTAGAGATTAAACTCCAAACTCCCGAGAGGGATCAGTCTATTGCAATAACTAACCCATAATTCGATATCAGATAATTCTTCTTGATTGAGTCCCTTGGGTCCACCCATTCCATTGGCCCTTTCATGTTGCCACAACAACATTTTCACCACAGAAGGATAGCGAAAGAACTGCAGATATTTTTCATTCACCAGATTGAAATCGTCTACGGGATGAGTTTGATAAACATCCAACTCCTGATGATTTAATTTTGATTTGATTTCTAAAAATTTCTCTTCCGACTTTCTTTCACTATCAATGAATTCAAACAGAACTGGAGTCTCTTTTGGCTTAAGAGAGAGATCATAAAAAAATGAAAGGAGATAGAGATCTTCTAAATATTCTTTTTTATGATAACCCAAGGCCATGGCCCCAATCACCGTCATTGTCGCAACAAGCGCTTGTCTCTTAAACTGTAGTGGTCTTAACTCAAAGTCTAAGGTCATGTTTTCTTCGCGGTAAAGTTCGTTATGAAAAACACAAACTAAATCAAGCCATGAGCCATTTTGTGTCCCATCCCAGACTAGTGGTTTAATCAACCCGAGCATTTGATCGCGATTAAGAATGCGCAATTTTTCACTGCGACCATTCAAATAACGTTTGAGTGCTTTCGAATACTCTTTTTGTTTCACTCGATTCACAACTTCTGTTGTCACAACTTTAATATGTGGCTTTAAGTAGCGTTGAATCCACGCTGGTGTGAGCGGATCACCCGCCTCTAAAAGTCGAAAGAGCCGTCCATCAGACTTGCTCCAAAATAAATCTCCAGGTGCAAAAGAAAATTCTTTCGCACTCTCAAGTGTGAATTCTTTTAACTCTTTAGAATTTTCCAAGAGTTGAAATCGTCGCTCAAATGAATTTTGCTCTTCCATAGGACCTCAGTTGCAGTGATCCTATCGACATTTTTTCTTGTTTCTTTGAGAACTTAGCGTAATTTTTTTGGGTGAAATAGACAGAGGCTAGACGGCCGTCTAGCCCTTTCGATATTTTATTTTCCCTTGAGTTTGGGGTCCAGAGAATCTCTCAAGGCGTCCCCTAAAGTATTGAAAGCTAAGACGACAAGAAACATCGCCAGCGTTGCAGCTCCAAGCTGCCACCATACCCCACGGGCAAGCTCAAGTTTAGCGTCGTCAATCATCGTCCCCCAGCTAGGTCTCCCCTGAACACCCAGGCCTAAATACGACAAAATCACTTCGGATTTAATGGCGATTTGAAATTGAAGAGAAAAATGAATAATCACTAAATGAAGCACGTTTGGCAGAATATGTTTAAAGAGCTTTCTCATATCGCCGCCACCGATCGCTTGAGCAGCATGCACATATTCTCTTTCTTTGTGGCGAATCACTTCGCCTCTGATTAGGCGACACAAGCTCACCCAGCTTGTTAGCCCAAGGGCCAAATAGACTGCCAACAATCCTTTCCCAAGAATAAATGTAATCGCAACCAGCAGCATAATATAAGGGATGGAAGAAAAAGTTGTGTAAAACCAAACAATCAATTCATCGGTTTTGCCACCGAAATAACCAGAGATCGCTCCGAGCGTGACTCCGATCACCATAGAAATAATCGCGGTCACAAGACCAACCGACATCGCCACTTCAGTGCCCTTCAACGTTTTGTACCAAACACTACGGCCAAAAATATCAGTTCCAAAAATCGCATCTGCACTAGGTGGCATATAAGACTGACCGATCTCAACTTGCCAATCACTAGCAAGCAATCCAACGCCAGTGAGGATAGCAGCGAGAGAGTAAATGATCACAATCAAGAGAGAAGTCAGCGCCACCTTATCTTTTAGGATTTGGCGAAGAGCATGGCTCCATAGGGATTGAGAGGGTGAGGTTAGTGTTGCTGTTGCCAAAATCATACTCTCCTATTGCAGCCTCACTCTCGGATCAACGAGAGTGTAAAGAACGTCAGTGATTAATGAGAAAAGGATATAGGCCAGGGCACTTAAAATGGTCATCGCTCTGATCACAGGAAAGTCAGAAGAATTAACGGCGTTTAAAGTCATTCCGCCAAGGCCCGGAATACTAAAAAAAGTTTCAAGCAGAAGTGCACCCAAAATCAAAAATGGAATTTGAATCACAACATAAGTAATAATCGGAATCATGGCATTTTTCAGAACATGTTTAAACATGATGACTTTTTCATCAAGGCCTTTGGAGCGCGCAGTACGAACATAATCTTGGTAAATCTCATCGAGGATCACTGTACGGTAAAAACGCACGTCTGGACCGACTGATAAAATCACTGAAATTAAAACGGGTAAGAGTACGTAAGGAATAAAGTATGGAAAGCCTGGCTCATAACCCGAGATTTCAAACCAACCAAGCTTATAGGCAAAAAACCACTGCCCAAAAAGAATATAGGCAAGACTTGAAATACTCATAAAAGCCACACAGATAAAAACTACTGTGCGATCGATAAACCCACCGCGATTAAAAGCGACAATAATGGCAATACAAATGGCGAGGATTCCCGAAATCAAAAAAGCCGGTAGTGAAACAGTCAATGAAGGGATGGCGCCATTTTTTATCATGGTGGTGATTTCTTGTTTTGTGTTCCATGAGCGACCAAAATCAAAAGTGAAAGCGGATTTGACGATATCGAAATACTGAATATACCAAGCGCGATCAAGACCTAGCTCTCTTCTTAAATCCTCAATCTGCGAAACAGAGGCGTGTTTTCCAAGCATAATCATAGCGGGATCGGGAGAGACGATATTGA
>DIUE01000065.1 GCA_002435795.1 Bacteriovoracaceae bacterium UBA6166
TGCAGCGCCACTCGGGGAAAGGGGGCCTCTAAATAGAGTTTCCAGTTTCCTTTTCTTTTTTTAGTGTGTGAGTTTCTGGCGGAGGAAGTGGGCTTCGTCATCTGTTTTTCCCAGGCCTAAACGCAGAGCTTGACGTCTTTCGAGAGCGTCTTCCATGGTTTTGAGCAATTGATTTGTTAAAGCGAACGGGTCTTTAATTTGATCAAGTTCAAATTCTTTCAACGCCTTTAATTCACTTGGACTGATTTTCCCTTGATAGGGGTCAAGTGTATCTGCCAGCGCTTTAAGCTTGAGAATTCTCTCCTCAAGCAAAGTCAGTTCCCTTTGTAGATGGGCCCCTGACGTTTCAGAAATGAGTTGGTTCATTTTTTGGTCGTTCATAGCTGTATCATGCCTTTAATAATGTGTTACGTCAATTTCTCTTGACTCAAATCGGGAGAAAGCATGCTGATCATCACCCTTGTTTTTTATATTACCCTCCTCCTTTTTTTCTTTCTGCTTCCCGATCATTATCTCGAAAAACTAGTTTCTTTCACCAAGCTTCGACTTCAACGTTTTCAAAGCGAAGAGCGTCGCGCATCGGACTTAATGAAAGCGGTTTTCACTCTCGAGCGCCAAGGCTTCACCGAAACACCCATCTTACCTCGCTATAAAGACTTCACCTCTCAATGTGAACTTTTGCTCGAGCTTCACCGACGCCTCGGCGTTCCTCTTAAAAAGGCACTGGCCCGCTGGAAAAATGGATTGATTGAAGAGCGCAAACGGGCACGGATTCTCAAAAGTCGCCGCTCTCAAGGCCTGGCCCAAGCAGTCTTAATGCTCGCCATGACTTGGACATTCATTGCTGCCAGTACCATGATTTTAGGACGGGCCCCAGCGACGGGTTTAGTGCTTTTATGTTTGGGACTTCCGCTAATGGGAGTTGCCATTTACGGCGTTCTGCTAAAGTGGGGAGAGAGCTATTTCTTTAATCCCTTGAATCTTATTGGAGAGAGTTTGACTCGCTTAGATCTTCTTAAGCGCACGGGTCTTAGTTCCTCTCAGCTTTTGGGCCATCTTAATCTTGAGCAAATTCAAGGGATCACCAGAGGCAATCTTCAAACTCTCAAGGATCAGTATTTAAGTTTACTCGGAGCGTGGCGAGAAAGGGGAGTGGCCCTCACCGAAGAATGCGAAGTCATGATTGAGGAAGTCGACTTTCTCTTTTTGCAAACTGGAGAGAAGCTGATGAACTTGGAAAAGGTATTAAAGCTTGGGGTTTTAATGATTTTTTTTCTCGTTCCTTACTTACTTTATTTACTCAGTCTGGTGGCAAGCTTTTTGGTTGAATAAGCCCCCCTTGCATATTAGCTTAGTCCAATGTGAAATACATGAATGACTAAATGCGTAAGGGAGTGGTTTGATGAATCAACCGGTCAATGACAAACAAATAATTTATTCAATGTCTAAAGTAGGCAAAGTTTATAAACAAAAACATGTTCTGAAAGATATCTCGCTCTCGTATTTTTACGGCGCAAAAATCGGCGTCCTCGGTCTTAACGGCTCAGGGAAGTCGACGCTCCTTCGAATTTTAGCGGGGGTTGATACTGATCATTTAGGAACCACCACTCTTGCAAAAAACTACACGGTAGGTTTTCTCGAGCAAGAGCCGAAACTCGATCCCGATAAAACAGTTCGTGAAGTTGTTGAGCAAGGGGTGCAAGAAGTTGTAAACCTTCTGAAAGAATTCGATGAAGTGAATTTAAAATTCGGCGAAGAGATGAGCGACGACGAAATGAATAAGCTGCTCGATCGCCAAGCGAAACTGCAAGACAAGCTCGACGCTTCAAACGCCTGGGATCTCGACAGTCGTCTTGATCTGGCGATGGACTCACTTCGCTGCCCACCCTCTGATCAAAAAATCGGAGTGCTCTCTGGTGGTGAGAAAAGACGAGTGGCCTTGTGTCGTTTGCTTTTAAGTGAGCCCGATATTCTTTTGCTCGACGAACCTACCAACCATCTTGATGCTGAAACTGTTTGGTGGCTCGAGCGCCATCTTCAACAATACAAAGGCACCGTCATCGCCGTGACCCATGATCGTTATTTCTTGGATAATGTCGCTGGCTGGATTTTGGAACTCGACCGCGGGATGGGAATTCCGTTTAAAGGAAATTATACCGACTGGTTAGAAGCGAAAGCTCAGCGGTTAGAGAAAGAAGAAAAAGTCGAATCGAAAAGACAAAAATCCATGAAAGAAGAACTTGAGTGGATTCGCTCCAGCCCGAAAGCTCGTCAAGCTAAGAGCAAGGCCCGTATTAAAGATTATAACGAGCGCTTAAAAATTCAATCAGAGAAAAGAGTCGAGACCAATGAACTCTATATCCCACCAGGACCAAGACTAGGGGATCTCGTAATTGAGGTGAAAAATGTTTCTAAAGCCTACGGCGACCGCTTGCTTTATGAAAACCTCAACTTCAGCCTGCCTGCTGGTGGGATCGTTGGGATCATCGGGCCAAACGGTGCTGGTAAAACAACGCTCTTTAGAATGATCACCGGTCAAGAAGAGCCCACTTCTGGTACTTTTAAAACCGGCGAGTCAGTGAAGCTGAGTTATGTCGATCAAGGACGCGAACTCGATAAAGACAAGACGCTTTATGAAATCATTTCTGGTGGTACTGAGTTTATTAAACTTGGTGACAAAGAAGTGAACGCTCGCGCTTATATTGGCCGTTTCAATTTCACAGGCGACGATCAAAATAAAAAGATCTCAGAACTCTCAGGGGGAGAGCGAAACAGAGTTCACCTTGCCGCCACTCTCAAAGAGGGAGGCAATGTTCTCTTACTCGATGAGCCCACCAACGACCTCGACGTAAACACTTTGCAGGCGTTAGAGAACGCCTTGATTGAGTTCCCTGGTTGCGCCGTCGTGATCTCTCATGATCGCTATTTTATTGACCGCTTGGCGACGCATATTCTGGCCTTCGAAGGGGACAGCAAGGTTGTGTGGTTTGAAGGAAACTTCTCTGATTACGAAGAAGACAAACGTCGCCGCTTAGGGGATCACGCCATCAATCCAAAACGGGTGACCTATAAAAAGTTAACGAGAGCATAATTAAGTTATGAGTGATTCTAGACTACAGTCTGCCGTTGAGGTTTATAAGTTTGGAGGCTCCAGTGTCAGAGACGCTGAAGCTTTCAAGCGCTCAGCGAATCTTGTGAGTTTGAATCCTCAGTGTCGACTGGTTGTCGTTTCGGCGACTTATAACTCAACCAATCGGCTCGAGCAGGTTTATAAACTTCAAGCCGAGGGCAATATTGCAAAAGCTAGAGAAAGTTTGCAGGCGCTTGAAGATCATCACCGCGCTATTGAACAAGACTTAGGCCTCACGCCCTCTGCGCTCTGGAGTCAATTTCAAAAACAATTGACTGAATTCAGCGCATCTCTAGGAAAAGAAAAAGTCTTAGATGAGATCTATTCTTGGGGCGAGCGCGCTTCAAGTGAAATCTTTGCAAAACTTTTAAATCAAAAAACTCAAGCTGTGCTCTTTGACGCCCGTGAAGTGATTTTAACAAGCGATGATCATCAACACGGAAGCCCACTGCGCTCAGACATCAAGGACGCCGCCACTCGTTTACTTAAACCACTGCTCTCAAGCACTGTCGTTGTGACTCAAGGTTTTATTGGAAAAACAAAAGAAGGCGCCACCACCACTCTAGGACGAGAAGGAAGTGATTTCTCTGCCACACTTTTTGCGGAGGCCATCGAAGCCTCAAGTGTGACTATCTGGACAGACGTGGCGGGAGTGGCAAGCTTTGACCCGAAACTTATGCCAGGGTTTTGTTGGCTTGATCATTTAAGTTTTATGGAAGCTCGAATCCTAGCAACAGGTGGTGCAAAAGTTCTTTTTCCAAGAACTCTCGATCCCGTTGAGGCGTTAAAGATCCCCGTCTGGGTTCGATCATCTTACGAGAGTCAGGCGCGAGGGACGCTCATCAGTGATCTCCCGACAGAGAAATTTGCCATGGCCCTTAAAGAATTAGGGGATAAAGCTGAGCTTAGTCTGGTCGGGAGTTCAAATCAAGTTGATAAAATTTTGAGCGAGTTCGGCGAACTGTTTTTTGCGACTCAAAAAAAACCGTGGGGAGTCATCATTGAACTCCCAAAATCTTTGAGCTTAGAGACCACTCAAAAAATTCACGCTGCACTTTTAAAAACAGTTTCAAAATAGGGGATATCTCCCTCTGATCCTCGAACTTCAATGATCTCTCGAATTTGGCATTTCTCCAAATGAATCACGACTTGAATATTCTGACAGATCATTCTCATCAAATTCTCCAGTGAGAATGACTCCCTCTCGTGATAAAGCAAAAACAGAGTGGCCACGCGACTTAAAGCATCTCGAGCGCAGTTGGCGTGCAAGGTGGTCATCATGCCTTTGTGACCTGTATTCATACATAATAAAAAACTCACAGCCTCTTCGCCTCTCATCTCACCGAGAATAATTCTCTCAGGCCTAAGCCTCAGAGCGTACTTGCAATAATGGGCCATGGTTTTTTCACTATGCCTCTCATCTGCGACTAGATGGGTGACGCTAGAATTTAAACCGGTTAACTCGGCCGTGTCTTCGATCACAAGTAAGTGCTCAAGTGGATCTAAGTCTCGAATCAGGGATTTCAAAAAAGTAGTTTTCCCACTAGAGGTCGCCCCACTGATGAGAATATTTTTCTTCTGCTTCATCATTTGCACTAAATAATCAGCCGTCTCCTTAGGAAGCGTGAAATCTCTTTGCTCCTCCGTTTGTGTGCGCAGAAAAAGCTTCGCAGATTTCTTTGCCGTTAAACTACTGTGAATCAAAGTGGCGCGAAACTTTTGTCCTAAGATGACAGCTGGAAAACTACAAAAGGGCCTAGCATAACTCCAGTCTTCCCCTGACCGAGCGGCCAAGGTTTCAAGCGCCAACTGCATATCCTCATTCGTCAGTTCGAGAACGCGCTCCTCAGTAGTTTTACCAAAACACAGATGAAGATGATTTTCAGAATGGAGAATAAGTTCTTGCAGCGACTGACTCGAACCAAGTCCTTCATTTAGGACTGGATGAAGAAAGGCCAGCTCTGCAATGTTTCTATACCACTCAACAAGCTCTCTCAAAACTGGCGCTTCAGAATCAAGTCCAAACTCATCACTGACTGATGTTAGGAGCTGCTCAAGAGACACGATTCTTTTTTGATTCAGCTCTTTGAGAAATAAATTCTTAAAATATTTCTTGAGCAATTCATTAGAAGCTAAGTTTTTCAATTTGAATGACTCCCGTTAAGTTTTTATAAGTGCGCTCATCAGAACTGGAACCAAAAAGCAGACCTAGGAGAGGAATGTCTTTTAAAACGGGAAAGCCCGTGTCTCTTTTGCCTAAGCTTTGAAAATGAATTTGAAACAACGTGAGCGGCTGATCAAGAGGAATAAGAATCGTCGATGATTCGCGGTTGCCCGAAACGGCAGAGCCGCTATCGGGTCTCGTGAATCCTGTCGTGTAGACAATCTCGTAATGTGGACCCGCTCGTTTGAGTTCAATCTCAACTTCAAGGCCCGCAAACTTCCACTGGGTATCCATGGCCCCTGTCTGAGAAGTTTGGGTGTAGGGAATTTCCGAGCCGATCTTAAGTTTTGCCTGACTGCCAAGTTTCACCAGCGCTTCTGGTTCTGCTAATGTTGAAGCTTCCACTCGATGACTTCGAAGCAGGGCCAGATTACTCTCGACGATTGAGCGGAAATTTCTTTGAAATAAATCCCCCCAAGTGAGATTCAGGCCATCAAGACCTAGACTTAATTCCTTGCCATCGGTTTGCTCAAACTGAATAAGTTTCAATCGCACGCGATAATTAGCGTGAGCGCTTTCATCCAAGCGATTTCGAAAACGCACTTTCCATTCCTTCTCCAAGCGCTCCAGATCTTTTTCTGGAATCGAACGGTCGGCGGGATAAACACATTCAATTTGATAAGACTGTGTTTGGCACTGAATGGAGTCCACATAATGATCAAAAAACACTCTGAGAACGCGGGCCTTGATCGTCTTGTCCAATTCTTTTGAGAGCGTGACTTCAAGATCAAGCTTGTCCCCGTGGGTTTCTTTCAGTCCGTGAATTTTTTGATAGTCCGTCAGCTTCGTAATTTCGCCTTTCAAGGTCACCTTCAGACCGTTGACGTGAGTCTCTAGCTCCATGTCCTCAAAGATCTGCACCAATTGGTAGAGCTCTAAATGCTGCCTTTTGCTCAAGACATAAACCCGCCAGGTCTCTTGGCTTTTGTCCTCTTTCCAAACCAAAATCTCGCTGAAGCCCAATTTTTGGCCTTTGAGCAGCAGGGTTTTCTTGGCCGAGTCATGGTGATGGCCTAGCACGTCCTTATTGCCATTGGTGAAGTTCACAAGGCCCGGAACGCTTAAGAGCTTGTGTTCGCCGTGGGAGAGAATGATATTTTGCGATGCAATAACCAGAGGAGTTGAGAAAAATAATAGCAAACACACTTTGACAGCTTGGGCGCTTGAGGTTAAAGTTCTTCGACTTAAGAGCATAAAATGTTGTGATAAGCTCGCTTGAAGGGGTAGGAAAATGGTCTCAAGAACACGTGTGACAGAAAATAAACGTTCTCGTAAACTTGTTGGTTCTGGAAAAAGAAGAAAGGCGCAAAACCGTAATAAGGGAACAACGCCAAAATTCAAAATCCATGTTGAAGAGAAAAAATAATTCATTCTTTTTTGAAAGTTTAAGAAGCCTCTTTTAAAGAGGCTTTTTTTTTGTCTACTCATTTGATTAACCCATCAAGATTCATAAATGGCATCAAGGCTCCCATAACCGTCGCTTCATCCATCTCAACAGTGCTTAGATTAAGATCCTTATCAAAACAAAATTGAATAATGGGCTGGCCGTCCTTCTCGCACGGCTTTTTTAATCTCTTCACTCGGACAAACTCCATTGGAATCCCTAGACCCTCTGACAGCAACGTCGCGACAGTCTCGGCGTGTTCTTTTTCTTTTGCCGTTTGGTAGGCAACTAAGACTACATCTCGGGCAGCGGCCGTGTTCATTAGCATGAGCAGAGTTATGGTTTTAAAAAAGAATTTCATATCGCCTCCTAGGTTTGTTTTCCGTGATTGGGTTTGGCCCTTCTTTAAAGGGGTAAGCTTTAAGAACTTGATTGTGATAGGGGAGAATCCGCTCCAGCTCTTGCTTTGAAATTTGCAGCAAATAGCTTGGATGACTTTCAAGGAAGGATTGATTGCTGATCTCCTCAGCAATAAAAGCCGCCTGAATAATCATTTGTCCTTCTTCATTGAAAAGAGAGACCTTTGTTTGATCCCCTTGTAAGGGAACATAGTTTTGCAGCGGAAGCGTGACCCAGTCGTGTCCTTCCAAAAGCTCGGGGCCTTTTTGAGGAGCCGAGCTTTCGGAGCTCGTAAAAATTTGGGTGGCAATAAAAACAAAAAGATTGCTCATGAGAATAGCGGCGATCATGCGCCATTTCTCTCGTGATTTTTCTTGATGCCGAAGCGCCTTAGGAGTCAGCTTATCAATTTGATGATTGATTCCATTCATGGGTAAAGTCCTCGATTAATTTTTGATGAGCTTGAAAAATTTCTTGATTGGTCTTTAGGAAAAAGACGAGAAGAGACGCCATAAGAGTGAGCCAAACGGCAATTTCGAGTTCAGCAGAGCCTCGGCATCCCATTCTTTTGTTTTGATAGAAGCCTTGCTCGAATATTGACCGTCGAGGCGCAACTCGAGGGCCAGAGCGAAGGCCTTGCGGGGATCGAATGAGCTTGGAATATAAACTGACCATGGCTTCCCTTGTGGTACCGCCATTCCTTCAAAGTCCCGTGCGAGCACTGCGGAAAGGCGAGTTTTATAAGGGAGAGTAGTAAGCCAATAGGCGGTCAATTGGGAGGGGCAGTAAGGGAGACTTGTGAGTTTTTTCAAATATGAAAGATGCCGTAATTGCTGGGCGTAAAGAGTCAGACGGTGCATATTTTGCGCAAAGACGGTTAGTTTTGGGATTAAACGCAGTTTTGAAAGCACCGAGAGGGTGCCGTTTATTGCTGCCATATGAGAGATATAACCTTGTGTTGCTTCGATATAGTTCTTAGCACAGAGATAGGTGTGAGCGCGCTCGCGGCTGCGCTCGAGGGACTCAAGTTTTAACTGCAGACTCAAAAGAGCATAGCTTAGTAGTGCTAAGAGAAGCAGGACTCCCATTAATGTCACAGAGCCATTTTCATTGGCCTTCATCAAAAAGCGTCTCCGTTTAATGATTGATTTATTCTTTGTTTGTCGATGGGGTTTGGGATGTAAAAGATCTTCCCCTCTCTAGAAGTTTTTAATTTTTTTTGGCAAACGAAGGCATAGGTCGAGGTTTTTTCTTTTTCGTGGAAGAGTTCAGTCATGGATTTAAAGGATTGTTGCGCTCGCAGGTGGCGGCAATGATCGCTCTTTTCAAGTTCGATATAGGAGAAGCTCAGAGTGAGCATCAAGCTCACTCCGAGAACGGAAGTTAACAGATACATTATCTTTTGGACTTGAGAGGGATAGTTTTCACAACTTGTTCTTTCATATTATCGATGCGCTTTTCAATGACCTCGCCAAATTGCTTAACCGTGACTAAGCAAAAGATTCCAATCAGGCTGGTGAGAATGACGTATTCCATGACCCCTTGACCTTTTTGATTGCGTATTAACTTCATGATGGCTCCTTGTGAGTGTTGAGTTGAATGAAGTTGCTTAAGCAAGGCATGTGCCGATGGGGCTTAAGAGAATTTGAGGCTTTGACCGCGGTGAATGGTCGGAAATTTAAACTATGGAAAATTTATCCAACTAAAAGTTGATTGCATGAAATCCAGGCACTTATTAGAATGATGGTATGGATGACAAAACAAATCTCTACGTCTTTGAAAAGAAAGAAGTGCTTCTTATCTTTATCTTTATGCTTTTGATTGCTGTGACAGCTTTTGTCTTAGGCGTGAAAGTAGGAAAGACTTTTACTTATTCCGATATTACTCAAGTTGAAAAAGATTTTGATCAACTTCAGTTTCAATCAGATAAAGAAGAAGAGATGCAAGAGCAGGTTGTGCCAACAGAAATTCCAGCAGATGTTACGAACAAACTTCTTGAAGATTCATTGAAAGAAGAACTTACTCGTGAAGAAGCTAGACTCAATGAAGCGAGTTCAAAGCCGGAACCAGCTGCGACAAACTCTCTCTTGCCGCAGGTTCAATTGTCGACTACAACTTCACAGGCAACGTCTCCTGATTTGGATGGCAAGTACACCATTCAATTAGGTTCTCATCGCTCTTATGATGAAGCAGAACAATTCGCTCGTGGCTTTACTGTACGTGGTTATAATCCCATCATTAAAGAAACAGAAATTCCTGGCAAAGGAATCTGGTTTCGAGTCAGCATTGGCGTCTTTGATTCTGTAAGTGATGCTCGCGATTATGTGCTAAAAGAGAGCACTCTTTTTCACGGCGAAGACTACGTTTTTCAGCGCTTCTAGGCGGTTTAATCATGATTAATTCTCATCTTTACACTCTAATTATGGCCGGTGGTCATGGCACCAGATTTTGGCCTGAGTCGACCAGAGCGAAGCCGAAGCAATACTTAAGCCTAGTCGGAGATCACAGCTTACTTTATCAAACACTATCGAGATTTGAAGGGATGGTCGCTGTTGATCGGCGATTTCTCGTGACGACAAAAGATCAGGCGTCGCTGGCGATTAGTTCTGGCGCAGAACTTTTTAAAAAATCCAATCTTATTCTGGAGCCGGCGGGTCGCAACACTGCTCCTTGTATTTTACTTTCGCTAGTCGAATTATTGGAGAAGGGCGCGCAAGACGAAGACGTTGTGGCGATCGTTCCCTCTGATCATATTATTTTGAACACAAAAGGTTTTCAGGAAACGCTTCGAATAGCTTTTGAAAATGCCGTCTCTCAAGAAAAAATTGTGACGGTAGGGATTAAGCCCCATTTTCCTCACACTGGTTATGGCTATATTCACCGAGGGGATGAAACCCGCTTAGAGGTTTTTAAAGTGCAAAGCTTTAAAGAAAAACCTGATCGACATATTGCTGAAGGGTATGTGGCGTCTGGTGAGTATTACTGGAATGCCGGTATGTTCGTTTCGCGAATTGATGTACTTTTGCAGGAGTTTGCCACTCATGCGCCAGAGGTGTTTTCGTTTTTCTCTGAACTGAAAGAAGCGCTTGCAGACCGTGGTCATTTAGCAGAGGTCTATCATAAAATTGATAAAGACTCGATTGATTATGCCGTGATGGAAAAATCATCGAAGATTCTTGTCGTGCCTGCGCAGTTTGACTGGAATGATTTGGGCTCGTGGGATGCTCTTGAAGGGCTCTGTGAAACTCGAGAAGGGAATAATACTCTTGTTCGCGCTCGTGAACTTTTCACAGAAGACGCCAAGGGAAATATTGTTTTTGCTCCAGATAAGTTTGTCGCCCTCGTTGGAGTGGATGATCTGGTGATCGCGCTCAATAAAGATTCACTGCTTGTAATGAAAAAATCTCAGTCACAGAAAGTGAAGTCGGTGGTTGAATTTTTAAGTGGAGAATCTAAACTGAAAGATCTCGTTTAGATTCGCGCGAAAATTTCATCACAATGTTTAAGATAAATTCTTTTGATTTCTTCAAAAGTCGGAAGGGCAAGTGTGAGCTCATGACCTTGATTTTTAAGCGCCCCTTGCAAACTCTTATGAAAGACGGTGGCATCTGAAGCCTTTTGTCCTTCAAAAGCCGCCGCTTGTACCATGGCGTAGATGTCTTCGCGGCTGAAGCTCGTGACTTCAATTAAGTGGTGAAGATAATAGCTTGAGAGATAGCTATGGCTTTCCGCCACGCGAGCTTCAATTTTTTCATGATGGAATTCAAGTTGTTCGAGAGTTTTTGTAAGCCTTTCGAGGCTGTAAAAGAAAATCCCGAAATGGTCAGGAAGATAGAGTCTTTCGCATGATGAGTGAGAGATATCTCGCTCGTGCCAGAGCACTATATTTTCGAGTGCCATGGAGAGATGTGAGCGCATAAAGCGAGCCATGCCTGTGAGGTTTTCTGCGGCGATGGGGTTTTTCTTATGAGGCATAATTGAAGAGCCTTTCTGGCCCTTGGCAAAACCTTCGTGAAGTTCGTCGACTTCTGAGCGGTGAAGATGGCGCAGTTCAACTGCTAGTCTCTCGATAGCGGAGGCGGTGAGGGCGCTAATAGAGATAAGCTTTGCGATGCGATCTCGAGGAATCACTTGAGTTGAGAGCGGTTCGACTTTTAAGCCCAGAGTTTTGGCGGCATGAGCTTCTTGGGTGGGAGTCAGAATTGTATAATTGCCGACGGCACCAGAGAATTGGATGGTGAGTTCATTTTCCCGAAAGTTTTTGAGTTCTTCATAGCGGCGAGCGAATTCGTGATAATGACCTAAGAACTTTTGTCCAAAGCTCATGGGTTCTGCAAACATTCCGTGGGAGCGCCCCATGGTAATGGTGTTTTTTAAATCGAAGGCGGTTTTTTTAAGGGTCGCTAAAAGTTTTGCGAATTGGGGCAAGATAATATCGAGAGAGTCCCTGATTTGGAGAGTGAGACTTGAATCGATAATATCACTTGAAGTCACGCCAAAATGGAAAAAGCGACTGATGACGGGGTCGAGGTTTTCAGTGATTGAAGTGCAAAATGCGATCACGTCATGGCGAGTGATCGCTTCGATTTCTTCGATTCTTTTGGGGTTGATAATTGCTTGTGATCGGATTTTGTCTGCTACACCGACCGGTACTTTATCGCCTTCAAGGGATTCGAGAATGGCGAGTTCAACCTCGAGATAGGTTTTGAATTTCGCTTCATCGGTCCAGAGCTTGGAGATTTCAGTTTTCTCGTAACGTGGGATCATGAAGCACTCCTCTTAAAAATAAAAACCGATATCAACACCAAAGCCCATCCAACGAAGAAGGAGTGAGCGTGCGCTTGAAGTTTCCCCTTCAAAAGCGGCGGGGATTTTGACTGAAGCCATTTGATAAGTCATTCGACCACCGAAATGAAAGTTCTTTGAAAAGCGGCGGTGAATTCCAAAATCGGCTTTGAAACCGAGGCCTGAAAAATTGTCCTCGCGGAAGCTATCATCAAATTGGTTGTAGGTTAGATGGGCCGCGATGGTTTCAAAGAATCCTTCTCCACCAATGAGGTTTTGGATATAGGTTGTTCTGTACATCAAGCCTGCACCGAAATTAAGTAAGCTCGTGCTTGGCTCTTCTTCGTCGGTGTTTGCAGCAGGAGTGAGGGCCCCGAGGGAGGGATTATTTTCGGTGATTTGGTCGAACTGGGCAGTGGTTCTTGCGACGAAGAACTCGAGCCAAGTTTTTTGCAATCGATAGGAATAGCTCGCTTCAAAGCTTGAAAGTTCGGTCAGGTCTTTTAGGTCCGCATTTAGAGTGTAGGCGAGACCAATTTTTGAACGGTCCTCTGCGGTTGAGAAAGTGCCGAGGCGAATTCCCATTTCAGAGTCTAATTGCTGGATTCTAAGGTCTTGGTCGCCGCCGAAAACATTATTGAAAAAACCAGTTTTTTGAGTGGAGCGAGCGTCATTCATTTTCGTTTGAGCTTTATTGTCGCTTTTACTCACTGAATCTGAAGCGCGGTCGTTGAGGAGTGCATCCATTTCTTGGATAGAGGCTTGGTCAGCGTCAGACATGGTGCCTTGAGAGTAGGCAGGGACTGAAAAAATTAAAATAATGAGAGCAAACAACACGACTAAAGATTTCATTGAGCTTGTCTCCGCTTTTCTTGCACTTGAGTTTCAAAATTTTCGCCCGGAAAATCTTCAATACCAATTTCACTGGCGAGAAGAATTTTGTCTCTGGCATGAGAGTATTTTGTGAACTCGAGAAGTTGATTTGCTTCCGTCATTTCTTCTAGCGCATTTTTAAAATCAACGAAGGGAGTTTTGCCGTTCATATAATTCTCAAGAATGGTGTCGAAATTGCGCTGAAGAGTGGGAGTTCTGGCTTCGAGAATTTTTAGTTGATTTTGCCAGTGCTGAATTCTTTTGATCAGCTCTCTCACTTCAGATGCAGTCTGGCTTTCTGAGCGGGAAAGCTGACGGAAGGCCAAGCTTTGTGAGAGCTGAGAGCGATTTGTCTTGCGGCTATTAAGTAGTCCACCTGGGCCCGTGATTGACCAGCTGGCATTGACGGCGGCGACTAATTCAATATTGCTATTGCTGTTGAATTCGGTGGGGTCGTTTGAAAGACCTGTGCCGTAACGAGTGGACTGAGTTGTGCGGCCAAACTGGGCGCGGTAAGCGCCAAGATCGACAGAGAAGCGTGGAAGGGGGAGGTTTTCTCTGAGAGTCAGATCGTAATCTCTTTTTGCATTCTCAAGAGCCGTCTTTTGATTGAGCACTTCTGGGTTTCTCTCTCTCGCAAGTCTCGTCGCTTCTTCGAGTGTGATTTTGAGAGGAACAGGAATGATCTCGTCACTAATAAGATAGCGTGTCCCAAGCGGATCTTGAATCAAGTAAGCCATGCGCTCTTCGCTTACATGAGTCTCGACTCTAGCTTGGTGGTATTCTGTTTGCGCACGCAAGTATTCGGCGCGAGCTTGATAATACTCTTGTCTGGTCACGCGATTGACGGCGACTTTATCGCGGTTGAGGCGATAGATGAAAGACGCGTGTCTGAGCTGATTGCCGGCGATTCGTTCGACTTCTTTGGCTTGAAGCAGGTCGAGAAATTGCACCATCAAAAGATGCTTAAGTTCTCGTCGCTCTTCTTTGAGGCGCTCTTTGCCGCGATTATAGCTTGAGAGACTGTTGAGGTATTTAAGATAGTCTTTACCCCAGTTGAAGACAGTGTAGTCACTTAGTCTAAGGGCCAGACTTCCGCTTGGAGTTTTGGAAGTGAGTCCGCCGTTACCCTCGCGAATGGTTCCGATTCTTTGTGGAGCAGTGTTGAGCTCGAGGGTGAGGTTTGGAATCCAAAAACCTTGGTGAGTGTCTTTCCAATCGATATCGAGAATTGAGTCTTGATAGAGTCTGATTTCTTGATCGGGGTTTTGTCGCAGGCCTTGTTCAATCACGTCATTCAAACGCAAGTTTTTGACGCTTTCATTGAGGTCATAGCTCTCAAGTCTTTGTATATAACTTTCGTCATTTGGCAGCGGCTGAGTGTCGTTGAAAGTTCGGGTGTCTTGGGCCGCAGCGGGAAGACTAATTGCTAGAGCAAAGACCCAGACATGGGTGTCTTTTAAAGTGTTCAAGAATTTCATGTCGTCTCTTCAGTGTGTGTGTGAAGAAAGGATAGAATAAAAAAAAGCGAGTGTGAAGATATAAGAGTTTAGAGGCGAATTCCGGGACAACCTTGGCGCACGATGGTTTCTTCTAGCTGTTGAATTTGCACTAGAGCTAAGCGTTGCTCTTGTTGCACACGGCTATTATGGGTCTCTAGTTTTCGTTTCAATGTCAGCTTTTCTGGCGGAGTTAAGGTCTGAACTTTTTGATTGCGCAGGAGGAGTGAGTCTAGGCGCTGCTTGTGGCGAATCTTTTGCTGCCTTTCGCTGAGCAGTCCCTCGCAGCGTCTCGAAATACTTGGGTCTGTAATGACAGAACGCTGAAAATCTTGCGCAGGGAGAACTTGGCAAAACAAGAGCGCAATAGTCGGGTATAAAAGAAGGTGCATCATCTTCATAAGCACTTAGTTTATCAAACTTTCCAAGCAAAATCGTTAGTGATAAATTCTACCTTTCAACCTTGAGGTGCTCAATCGTGTCCCAAAACTCGCTGGTTTTGCTTATTCCCGCTCGTTATCAGTCTCAGAGGTTGCCGGGTAAACCCCTCGCTATGCTGGCGGGTGAAAGTTTGATTTCTCGAGTGGCGAAAAAAGCACTCGAATGTCAAAAACTTTGCGAGAAAGCTCAACTAAAAATGGAAATGGCGGTGGTGACCGATGATCAACGAATTGCCGATCATGTGACTCAAGCGGGTTTTAAAGCTGTCAGAGTGGATGATGATGTTCCTTCGGGTTCGGAGCGAATTTTTTTAGCTTATCAAAGATTTTATAAGGATCAAAAAGTCGATTTGATTCTCAATATGCAAGGGGATGAACCGCTCCTCAATGGCAGTTCACTTTTTCAATTGATTCGCACCCATCTTGCGCGGCCTGAATTTGAGATCATGACCTTGGTCCACCCAAAACTTAAAACTCACCCTGATTTTTTAGATCCCAATCGCGTGAAAGCGGTTTATTCGGCAGAGACAAAAGAATGTCATTATTTTTCTAGGGCCAGTCTTCCTTTTGAGAGAGATGGGGCCAGTGAAAAGGCGCTTTGGTATCAGCATGTGGGAGTTTATTCGTATAGGCCTCAGGCCCTAGCGGCCTTTTGTCAGGCGACGCCCACGTTGCTTGAGACGCAAGAAAAATTAGAGCAATTGCGAGCGATTGAACTAGGATTTCGCATCGGCGCAGAAGAAATAGATTATGAGTCCATGGGAGTTGATACTCCTGAAGATATACACAAAGTAGAAGGAGTCCTCCGTGGCTAAGTCACCGGCATCGGAAACGAAGCAGCCTAAGAAATTTATTTTTATCACTGGAGGGGTGGCAAGCTCTCTCGGAAAAGGATTGGCCGCTGCAAGTTTAGCGTGTTTACTTGAGCGCCGAGGCCTCGGTGTGAAAATGCTAAAAATGGATCCTTATATTAACGTCGATCCAGGAACTATGAGTCCCACTCAGCACGGTGAAGTTTTTGTAACTGACGACGGCGCGGAAACGGATCTCGATCTTGGTCATTACGAGCGATTTACGTCGTTGACCTTATCTAAGGAAAGTAATTTTACGACAGGGCAAGTTTATCTCAGAGTGATTGAGAATGAGCGCGAGGGAAAATACCTCGGTAAAACCGTGCAGGTCGTCCCCCATATTACTGACGAAATTAAGCGGCGAATTCATGTCGCCAGTGAAAATAGTGATGTCTTAATCGCGGAAATCGGCGGCACGGTAGGGGATATTGAATCGCTTCCATTTTTAGAGTCGATTCGCCAATTTGCTTCTGATGTTGGGCCTTCCCATGTGATTTTTATTCACTTGGTTTTACTGCCTTATATCGGAGCGGCGGGAGAACTTAAAACAAAACCTGCGCAGCACTCAGTGAAAGAATTGCGCTCAATCGGTTTATTTCCCAATATTATTATTTGTCGTTCTGATCGCGCTCCTGAGCCACAGGATCTTGATAAGCTTTCTCTTTTTTGTAATGTGGCGAAAGATCAAGTTTTTCAATCCATTGATTTGGATAGCATTTATAAATTACCTTTGAGTTTCTTTGAGCAAGGTCTCGATAAAAAAGTCACAGAGCTTTTAGGCATGTGGACGAAAGCTCCAGAGATTAAGGAGCTTAAACAAGTCGTTCATCATTTTGAAAATCCGCTTCGTGAAGTTAAGATCGGGATCGTCGGGAAGTACACCGACTTGATTGAAAGTTATAAATCTCTCGATGAAGCTCTTAATCACGGAGCGCTGGCAAATCAATTAAAATTAAAACCGATTTATATCGACGCTGAAGAACTTGAGAAAGGGGCAAAGCTTGAAACTGTGCTGAAAGATGTCCAAGGGATTTTGGTTCCGGGTGGCTTTGGAGAACGAGGCACTGAAGGGAAAATTAAAGCGATTCAATATGCTCGCCAAAATAAGATTCCGTTTTTTGGAATTTGTTTGGGACTACAACTTGCCATGATTGAATACGCCAGACATGTAGTAGGTCTTGAACGAGCCACGTCGGAAGAGTTTAGCAGCGGGGGAGATCTCGTTGTTCATTATATGGAAGGTCAGACGAGAGAGGGATCAAAAGGTGGAAGCATGAGACTTGGTGCCTACGACTGCGAGCTTAAGCCCGGCAGTCTTGCCCAAAAAATTTATGGACAAGAAATCATTAGTGAAAGGCACCGCCATCGCTTGGAAGTGAATAATCTCTATCTCGATCAAATCGAAAAAGCGGGCTTGACGATTTCGGGTCTTAATAAAGAATTAAATTTAGTTGAGATGATTGAAATTGCTGATCATCCTTTTTTTGTCGCTTGTCAGTTTCACCCTGAATTTAAATCTCGCCCTTTTGCTTCTCATCCGCTTTTCACGAGCTTTATCAAAGCCTCAGACGGAGTCAAAAAATGAAAAAACTCATTCTTTTTATGGGACCATGTGTTCTAGAGAGTACGGAGCTTGCGTTAGAAGTGGCGACTTCTTTGAAAGAACAATTAAAAGGTGTTGCGGATCAAGTGGAGCTGACTTTCAAAGGGAGCTTTGACAAAGCTAACCGCTCTGCTATTGATTCATACCGAGGCCCTGGATTACAGGCAGGCTTAAAGATTTTTGAAGAAGTAAAAAAGAAAACAGGACTTCCAGTCGTGACTGATTTTCACACGCCAGAGCAGGCGATGGAGATTGCAAGTGTTGTTGATACTTTGCAAATTCCAGCTTTTCTTTGCAGGCAAACGGACATGATCTGTGCTGGAGCGGAAGCGGCTGCACAGTACGGGCGTTTTTTAAAAATCAAAAAAGGACAGTTCTTAAGTCCAGAAGAGACGGGCAATATTGTCGATAAAGCGGTCACTCGCATGCCAATTGAGAAAATTTATCTGACTGAGCGAGGCAGTTCGTTTGGTTATAATAATCTCGTCGTCGATATGGCCTCCTTTCAAATTATGAAAAGTTTTGGCGTCAAGACTATTCACGACGCCACTCATTGTGTGCAAAGACCTGGTGGACTTGGAAAAAGCACAGGTGGGAAGAGGGAGCAGATTTTGGTTCTCGCCCGCGCGGCCATTGCAGCAGGAGCCGATGGTATTTTTATGGAAGTGCACCCAAGACCAGAGAAAGCGCTTTCAGATGCAGCGACCAGTTTGCCTCTAGATCAAGCAGGAAAAATTATTAGTGATTTATTAGAAATTTATCGAGTGGTTAATAAATGAAGGAAAGAGATTTAAAGATAGTTGCTTTACAGCATCAGCAGAAGCTTAAAAGAATTAAAGTCTTGCTTTTTGATATTGATGGTGTGCTAACGGACGGCCGCATCTCTTATGATGGAGACGAAGTGGGTTTTAACCGCTCGACTCATACTCATGATGGTTATGGAATGAAGATGATGATGAGCTTTGGATTAAAAGTGGGCGTGATCTCTGGTGGAGAGAGCCTTGGGGTGAAGAAAAGATTCGCTGAAAACCTTTCTCTTGATTATGTTTTTTTAGGTAATGAAGATAAGCGAGAAGCTTATAATAAAGTTATTGCCGACGGTTTTTTGCCATCAGAAATCTTGTATATGGGAGATGAATTCTTTGATCTTCCTCTACTTATGCGCTCAGGATTTTCTGCCACAGTCCCAGATGCCCCATTTGAAGTCAGAGAGAGAGTTGATTATATTACTGAGCGATCAAGTGGAATGGCGTGCGCTCGAGAAGTAATGGAGATCGTGCGTTTTGCGAAGGGATTACTTCCAGAGATTCTTGATTTTGACGGCAAACCACTCAATCTCAAATAATTTTAAGCTGGAGTGCTTCCATGAAGTTTAAAACAGACGCAGAGAAACAGAATTTTCACGACCTCGTTCAAGAAACACATGAATGGCCCTGTGAGTACTTATTTAAGTTTATTGTTCCCACAGGACAAGTGACGATTTTAAAGGCGCTTTTTCACGAAGAGGTTAGGTTTGAACTAAAGCCTTCGAGTGCAGGAAAATACACCAGCATCACAGTTTATATGACCTTGAAAGATGCAAGAGAAGTCATTGAAATTTACGAAAGAGTTTCAGAGATCCAAGGCCTACTTGCCTTATAAAAAATTCCGGGAGGAAAATAATGAGTCAGCGAACAGCTTTAGTTATTGGTGCCGGAGCCTTTGGAACGTCGATCGCGACAATTCTCGCTAAGAGCTTTAAACAAGTCATCGTTAAGGTAAGATCGGAAGATATCTATCTTGCGATTCGCGATCAAAAGGAAAACTCAGTTTATCTTCCGGGTATGAAGCTCGCTGATAATATCTCTGCTGCCCTTGAATGGGATGAAGTAGACGCACTTGATAAGAATGAGATTGAATTGATTGTGTCAGGTCTTCCAACCGCAGGGATTTCAGATTATTTCCGTACTAATCATCAGCGTTTTGCCACTTACCTCAAGCGCTCAATCCCTTTTGTGTCTCTTTCAAAGGGAATTGATCCTGAGTCACTTGAGTTGAGTGATGATCTCTTCTTTGAGTTATTTCCCAATCACAAAGAGCTTTTTACATTCTTATCGGGGCCAAGCTTTGCAAAAGAAATCATGGAGGAGCAGATCACCCTTGTGACTCTAGCTGGTCGCTCCCGCAGAAACTTACAAGCTGTCTCTAAGATGCTTGAGTGTCCTTATTTTAAAGCGCTTCCAAGCTATGATATTAAAGGAGTACTGCTCGGTGGCGCTCTGAAAAATATTTTGGCCATTGCTGGAGGAATTATTGAGGGGCTCGGTTTTAACCATAATACTCGCGCGGCGATGATCACTCGCGGGATTGCTGAGATGAACCGCTTCGGAAAAGTTTATAATGCTCGGCCTGAAACTTTTTATGGTCTAAGTGGGATGGGGGATTTGATTTTGACGACTACGGGAGACCTCAGTCGCAATAAAAGATTTGGACTCGATATAGCCGCAGGTAAAAAGCCTGAAGACATTATTGCCTCTCAAAGAACGGTTGTTGAAGGTTATAAGACGGCCAGGGCTGCCCATTTGGTCTCGGCCAAATACGATATTCGAGCCAATATCTTCAATGGCCTTTACGAGGTTTTGTATGAGGATAAAGACCCTCGGCACGTGATCCAAAAGATCATGACCATACCCTCGAGATTTGAGCTGGATTAACTAAGTAAATCTTACCACTCGGGGAGCACATTTCATCTCTGATCCACTATAAGGTCGAGATGAGAAAACTATATTTTAATACCCTGGCATTCGTTCTTTTTCTTTCGTTTTCCCTCTCGGCCCAAACTATTCGCGCCGAGAGAGATACCTATTTTACTGGGGTGGTTGAATCCATTTATGATGGTGACACCATTAGAGTTTTGTTTCCTGATCGACCCAAGTCAGTCTCTATTCGTTTTAAAGGCGTTGATACACCAGAGATTGAGTTCCACGGCGAATCACAAGGTGAAGCTGCAGATCAAGCGCGAGAGGCGCTTGAATCGTGGATTGGTGTTGGTTCTGAAGTTCAAATTTTAGTGCAAGCAGGGGATCCGTTAAATCACAGCCGTCTTTTAGGTTTTGTGATCTATCAAGGTGAAGATATTAATTTAAAACTTTTAAAAGAAGGCTGGGCATTTCCTTATTTGTTAGTTCCTTTTGCTGAGGATTTTCAAGAGTCTTATACCAAAGCATCTAAAGAGGCTTTTGATTTAAGAAAGGGATTGTTTAGCCAAGATAATCAGGAAAAACTTGAAGCGTTAGAGCTGATGGAACCATATCTTTTTCGCCTTGAGCGCCAAGGGAAGACAGGACACTATTTTACAGGTGATTACAGAACCAAAAAACTTTTTGGTCCTAAAGAAACGCGGTCAGTCCCTTTTTACAATCGCATCTTTTTTCATTCATTAGAGGCAGCAACAAAGAGTGGTTATTCTCTTTAATGTTGTTCTCTGATCTCTTTAAAATGTTTTTCAAGTCCACCAAGACTTAGTGTCTCTCCTAGATTGATCAAACTGCCGTCTGGTTTTTGAATAAAATAAGCAGGCACGCCAACAAGACCCTGTGACTTAAGCCAGTTCCCGATGACTTCATCTCGCCGAGTCCAGTCTGCCAGCATTAGTTTAATATCGTATTGCTCTACCATCTTTTGAAAACGATTTGTGTCGATGACCAGTTTTTCATTTACCTTACAAGTTAAGCACCACTTCGCAGTGAAATCGATGAAGACTAATTGATTTTCGGCTGCTAGTTCGGTCATCCCGGCTTCTGACCATTGGACCCATTCTAGGCCTTGCATATTTTTTTCTTGTAGCAGCGCCGATCCATCTGTCTGAATGCCTACTGGGCTCTCTGGGGTTGTGAAAACACCAAAACTCAAGGCTAGAATAAGACCTACGAGAGGGATTTTAAACTTCCAAGAACGACTCATTTTTTGATGAACGTAAATAACGAAGAAAATTAAAGCTAGAAGTGTTTGTAGTTTTAATACTCCGACGGTTCCAATAATGAGTGAGCTATAAACATCAAGCAACCAGAGAGTTGTTAGGAAAAGTGTTAGACCTAAGAATTTTTTAAAATGGTCCATCCACATGCCAGGTCTTGGCAAGAAAGCGATGAGCTTTGGGAAAAAGCCTGTGAGTAAAAAAGGCGAAGCTAAGCCTAGTCCTACAAAACTTAGAACGAGAAAGATCGTCAGGCTCGATGAGGAAAAGGCAAAAGTGAGAGCGGCACCTAAGAAAGGAGCGCTACAAGGAGTCGAGAGAATTGTTGCAAGGACACCGCTGAAGAAGTCTCCACTAAATCCTTCTTCGAGTTTGATATTGCCAAGCTTGCTCCCACCTGGTGTCGCGAACTCAAAAAGACCGAACATATTGAGACCCAGGACAAAAATCACTAAGGCCATCAACGCAACAAAAAAGGGAGATTGTAATTGGAAGCCCCAGCCAACCACTTCACCCGCAGACTTAAGCAAGATGACAACGGCGGCGAGTATCCAAAAGGTGACAAGAACGCCGAAGGTATAAGAAAGATTATGTTTAAGAACTCTGGTTTGACCTTCGTGTCCGTGTTTGATGAGACTGAAAAGTTTTAAAGAGATAACAGGAAGAACACAAGGCATGAGGTTTAAAATTAATCCGCCAAGGAAAGCAAAGAGGAGAAATGAAATGAGTCCTTGAGAAACCGCAGGTGTCTCTAGCACTGTTTCTTCTAAGCTTGTTTCAGATTTATCCCAAGTTGGCTGGTTCGAATCATCGATGGGGTTTAGTGCCGTTAGCATGCCATGAAAGTTTTCTAATCCTTCAAAGGCTTGAGTTGAGAATTCAGAGAAAGTTTTTTCGACAACTTCTACTTTTTGGGTTCTTGGGTTCGCGAAGAGAAAGCGAAGAGTTAAGGGGTTTTCAAACTTTCCGTCGGCAGGGAGTTCTTGAGGTGGCGTTTGGTAGCGGCCATCCCAGTCGATGGGCATTTTGAGATAGAGATTATTCTCTTTGTCCTGAAAAATTTCTTCACGCCGAAAATCAAGGGGGGATTGCTCAAAGGGTGTGAGCACATTCATTCTTTCAATTAATTGATCGGCGGAAATTTGGCTGAAGTTAGTGTAGAGAACCAGGCCTTCTTTATTTGGGTCGCGGACAAGAATCAGATCGGCATCAACTGGTAGTTGACTCAATTGTGGAAGATTTTGAAGTCTGCCAATCAGGACGTCCTCGATTAGCTCATAGTGGGGTGGCTCATCATTAATCCATCTGCCATTTTTCCACGCTCCTTTAATGCGAGTTTCCCCTGGAATGCAAATATCCGCGCACATAAGCCAAGTGCCGTGCACTTGCATTTTTTTTCCGTCGAGGCTTTTCAAAAGAGCAGGAGATAGACTGTAAAAAAGTGTTTTATCGCCGGAGTGACCAAAAACTTCGATCTGACCTTCCTCGATATATCTTTTAGGAGTTGGCCACTCAAGCTCTACGAGTTCTGGATGTTCAAATGGAATTTGAGATTCACCTTGGATTAATGAAAAACGAATCTTTGTGGGAAGGCCTGAGTCGCCAGGATTTTTCCAGTAAGTGTGCCAACCTTCAAGATGTCTTAGGGTTGTAGCTAGATAGGTTTGACCTTGATGATTAAAGCTCGTGACTTGAAATTTAACAATTTCTTCGATTGGGGGATGAGTCGAACCGTGGGCGAAAAAAGTAGTGAAAAATAGTACCAAAAGCAAACATAGTTTAGTCATGAGCGGTCTTGCCTCGAGTCGAAATTAAAGGATAGGTCTGAAGATAAGTCTAACAGAAGATAATCGACTTCTCACCCCGCAACTTTAGATTTTAATGGTCCATTTGGATAAAATCACAGCAACTTGACCGAGAGTTGACGCAAGGTTAATCTGTCCGGCACAAGGAGTGGCCATGCCTCAGTTTCCCCAGCGTGTAATTTGTATGACGGAAGAGAGTGTGGAGTGGCTTTATAGGCTTGGAGCCGAGGATAAAATCGTTGGTGTATCAACCTACGCCGTAAGACCTGAAGAGGTCAAAAATAAAACTGTGATTTCCTCTTTTACTCACGCTAATCTAAAAAAAATTATCTCGCTCAAGCCAGATCTTATTCTGGGATTTTCTGATATTCAAAAAGAGATAGCCAGGGATTTAATTGGCGCCGGCTTAAATGTTTTCATTACGAATCAACGAAGTCTCGATGAGATTTTGGCAACTCTGCAAATGATTGCGGCCCTGGTTGGAAAATCAGAAGAAGCGAAACCATGGCTAAATCAATTTAAGACACAACTTTTGGAAAGACGAGCGCGCCAGTGGAAAAGACGACCAAGAGTTTATATTGAAGAGTGGGACGAACCCTTAATTACTGGCATTCGCTGGTTCAGTGAGCTCGTTGAGTTATCTGGTGGGGAGCCGATCTTTAAAGAAAAATCAGAGGGGTCACTTGCGAAAGATAGGTTTGTGACATTAGACGAAATTGCGGCGGCTAACCCAGAAAAAATTCTGGCCTGCTGGTGCGGTAAAAAAGTGGATATTCAGCAAATAAAATCAAGGCCTGAACTCAGTCAGGTTGATGCCATAAAAAATAATCAGATCTATGATTGTCCTCCGGAAATTTTCTTGCAACCGGGACCGGCGCTTTTTTTTGATGGATTTGATCTTTGTGAAAAAATGCTGGGAGCGGTGAGAGTGTGAAAGACTTGATCTTGCAGGAACTGCGATTTATTTGTCAGCGAGAACTCGCTTCTGCCAAGGCTGCCTATGAAAGCTCTCATGATTACGCCACTCATGGCGAAGTAAAATCAGATGGGAAGTATGACACTCGTGGAATTGAAGCGGGGTATCTTGCGGGTGCGCAAAAAAGAAGAGTGCTGGAACTTGAAGGAGAACTGGCCCTCTTGGAGAAACTGGCCCAGGAAAAGTCGATGGCCTCTGATGTGATTGCCATCGGATCTCTTTTTGGAATGAAATCTGAGGGGAGTGAGAAAAATTATTTTTTAAGTCCTACCACTGGTGGTTATCAAATCGAAATCGGCTCAGTACAAGTTTTAGTCTTAGGTCTTCAATCACCATTAGGTAGAGAAACTGTAGGACTTGCGATCGGTGAGAGTTTTGAAATCGCGGTGAAAAATGAAGTCCGAATTTTTGAAATAACGAAATTGAATGGGAGCGTGTGATGAATCAAGAAAATAGACCTGTTTGGGATCAATCGACTGTTTATTCAGGTTTTGATGACTCTCAAATTGAAGCGGACATCGCAGCCGTTTCTCAAGCGATTAGTCACTTTCAAGAGAAATCGAACTGGTTCAGCAAATGGGAAGAGGCTTCAGACTTAATGCCCATTAAAAATGAATTGGTTGAACTTTCGAGAGTGAATCTAGATACATATACGACAGTCGGAACGCTACTGACATTTGCTTATTTAAAGCTCAGTACAGATGCGCTTCATAAGGAAGCAAAGGATTTGTATCAAAAAGTCATAAGTCTTAATGCCAAGTTTAGTCAGGCCACCAAACCAATCGATTTGATCCTTTTAAAATCATCAGATGATTTTTTAGAAGAATTTTTGAAAGACGAGCGAGTAAGAGAAATGTCATTTGCTCTGAAATATCAGCGTACTCAAAACGAGTTTTTACTTTCTAAACCAGAAGAAATTATGGCGAAGGGACTAGGTGAAAATGGCCTAGATGCCTTTGGAAGACTCTATGATGACTTAACGGGCACAATGAAACTTATGGTGAAAGGCGAAGAAATTGGCCTTGCCGAAGCGAGCAGTCTCTTGCGTCAGGGAGATCGGTTGACGAGAGAGCTAGCCTATCGATCAATTCAAGGAAAATTCGCTGAGAATGAAATCGTCTACGCTACTATTCTCAATTCTATCACTGGGTGGCGCAATGAAATGTTTCAGTTGCGCTCTCAAAAAAGAACGCTGCAACCTTTGGATCAAGCAGCTCATCAGTCGAGAATCTCAAGAGAAACATTAGAGACTTTGATGACGACTACCTATGCTTCCAGATCTATCGGGCAGAGGGCCCTGAGGGGAATGGCAAAGGTTTTAGAGGTTCCAAAACTTTCTCCGTGGGATCTTCTCGCTCCAATGCCGACTGATGGAGCTCAATCGAAGACTGTGGATTATTCTGAAGGATTTGAATTGATTGCCGAAGCCTTTGGAAGTTTTTCTCCTGAGATGGGAGAGTTTGCCTTGATGATGAATCGCAAAGGTTGGATCGATGCAAGACCAAGTGAGAATCGCTCTCAAGGAGCTTTTTGTGCTGGCTTCGCTCGCCAAAGAGAACCAAGGGTTTTTATGACTTATCAAGGAAGCCTTGGGGATGTGATGACTCTCGCCCATGAACTGGGTCACGCTTATCACTCATGGGTGATGAGAGACCTTGCTCCAACTCAAACTCACTATCCTATGACTCTTGCTGAGACAGCTTCAATTTTTGCAGAAACTTTGGTGCGAGATCATTTGCTGACAAAAGCTAAAAATAAAACTGATAAGATGAAGATTCTTTGGCAAGAAGCCGGCTCTGCTTCTGCATTTTTAATTAATATTCCTGCTCGCTACCAATTTGAGAAAACTATGGTGGAGCAAAGACAGACAAAATCTCTTGAGGCCTCAGCTTTAAAAAGCTTTATGAAGTCAGCTTGGAATGAATGGTACGGCGACACTTTAACAGAAACTGACGAGTATTTTTGGGCGACCAAATTGCATTTTTCCATGAGCCGAATAAGCTTCTACAATTTCCCTTATCTTTTTGGTTATTTATTTAGTCTAGGTCTTTACTCTAAAAAGGATCAGTACGGCGCGGACTTTCCTGATCTTTATCGTCGGCTTCTTCGAGACACCGGTGTTATGTCGGCAGAAGACCTGATCCAGAAGTATTTTCAAGAAGATATAAGTAAACCGAAGTTTTGGCAGGGCTCGCTTGATGTCGTTGAGCGGACCATAAGTTCATTTGAGAGGGAACTCCACTAGAAGTCATTTTCATAACTTAAGCGAGCTTTGAACTTAAGTTCTAAACATATCCACTGATTCTCCGATAAGAACCTGAGTTCGTTACTTAAGGTTAAGGGAATGGATATGAAAAGGCTTACACATTTCACATTACTTCTTCTATTAGGGGTTAGTTCTAGCGGCTGTGATTTATTACAGACCGTAGAGCAAAAAGCTTCCACCTTAAATCAAATGGAAGAGCAAATTATCGCTCTTAAAATGCAAGCGGTTGAGCGCGAAAAAGAGATGACGGCGCTTAAGGCAGAAAACCGCCAGCTTGAAAATCAAAACAAAAGAATGACAGTGCAGCTTCAATCTCAAAATAAAGGCCGTGAGATCGCGAGCATTCGGACTATGTTGCCAGCGGGCGATGAAGACATGGTGAAGTTTGAAGTTTACCAATGGACTCCAGAGCAAATTTTAGGGACAGCACAAGCAGAATTTCATAAGAAGAATTTCAAAAAATCAGCACAGTATTATCAAGCGATGTCTTTTCATTACCCAGATCATCCGATGGTGAAAAAAGACGAGTTTCGTTTTCATGCAGGAGTGGCGGCGTACGAAGCCGGTGAATACCACGCCTGGACGATGGATCATTTATCACATTTAGTAAAAGATCACCCGACTTCAAAATACTATCGTGGCGCCAAGCTTTGGATGGGATTAACTCATTTACAGATGGGTGATCACGACAAGTTTTTTGCAACAGTAGAAGAGTTTAGAAAAAAATACCGTAACACTCCAGAGTGGAGCATCCTGAGTGCACATTATGAAAAAATTGTTCAAAAATATAAAAATTAGTTTTTGCCTCTTTGCTCTTTCCGCAATCAGCTATGCCCAGACTCCAAGTCCGGTCGCTGTTGTTAATAGTGTAAAGGGTGATGTTTTCATGACTCAAAATGGAAAAACATCAAAGCTTCGCGACGGACAATTTATTTACGACCTCGCGACAATTGTCACGGCGATTGATGGACAGGTTTCATTTAATGATTATTTTGATCATCGTTACCATCTTGCAAGTTCTGGACAGGTTAGACTTTTCAATCGCACCATCGAACTTCACCGCGGCTATTTTTGGATTCAATCTCTTGGTCAACACAACCAAGGCTTCTCTGTTGAAACGGCTAATTCGCGCCTAAACTACGCAACTGGTGACGGCGTCTTATCATTTGATTCTGAATCAGGCCTTTCGCAGTTCATGTCTATTTCTGGAACTTTTGAGTTTGGAAATTTAGAAGAAAGAGAATTAAATGTGATGGTTCGAAGTGGTGAGTTCTCGCTGGTTGATAGTGCACACAATGAAGGCATTCCAAGACGAGCGACACCAGCAGGTGAGCAGACTCTTGGGAGAGTCATCGCCATGTTTGAAAAAGCAAAGACGACTACAGGTGGCGTAATGGCCAGCGCTTCACGACCTGCGGCTTCTCGTGCGCCAGCTTCAGTTGGTGAAGACCGACCTTCTCAGTCGGGCAAAATTGTTTTTATTCCTCTGACTAAAAAACAAGAGAAAGATCTTTTTGACACTCGTATGAAATTGACTGAGTCCTATGCTAGTCCTGCGGGACGTGCGCCGGCTTCAGTTGGATCATCAAATGTGGTGGCAAAACCTAAGCGTTCAAATGTTCCTGTGCATATTTTCGGTCAACCGGCCCGCAAAGCTTCAGTTGCTGCTCGCGCGCCAGCTTCTGTGAAAAGCCCAGTAGAGCAGTTGCTGAAAGAAGCTCGAAAGCCTGCGTCAGTTCAAACAAACGAGTTTGAGAGTGCATTGATGGAGAGTTATAAGAAGCAAATGCGTCACACACCAGAAGTGAACTCTCTGATTCGCGATCTCAAAAATTATAATATGGATCGCAATCCTTCCTACTAATTAACACTTAAGGCACTCGATCTTGAGGCAGAGCTTTGGTATACTTTTTTAAGTTTTCCATTCTCTCCTCGAGGTTCCCATGTCAAAAACCATCCTGACTCCGGCCCTGACTTATGATGACGTTTTACTCAAGCCTGGGTATTCAGATTTCTTGCCTTCAGACGCAGTTTTACAGAGTCGCTTCTCAAAAAATATCAGCTTAAATATCCCGATTGTTTCTGCGGCGATGGATACAGTGACAGAGTCACGGACAGCGATCGTGATGGCACAGGAAGGAGGACTTGGGGTTCTTCACAAAAATATGCCACCTGAGATGCAAGCAGGAGAAGTTCAAAAAGTAAAAAAATATGAATCGGGAATGATTTTAGATCCTGTGACAGTTGATCCGGAACTCTCGCTGAGAGATTTTTTAGAACTCACTCATATTTACAAAATCACTGGTGTGCCCGTGGTTGATAAAAAAAATGTGGTGGTGGGAATTCTCACCAGCCGAGATATGCAGTTTGAGTCCAATCTCAATCAGAAAGTGAAAGATATTATGACTCCAAAAGAGCGCTTAATAACAGCGCCAGTTGGAGTGACAATTGAAGAAGCCAAAAAATTGCTTCATAAACACCGTATTGAAAAACTTCCGATTGTCGGTCCTCAAGGGGAATTGAAAGGACTGATCACTATTCGCGATATTTTAAAAACTATCGATTATCCTCGTTCAAATAAAGATCAACTTGGGCGCCTACGAGTTGCCGCTGCTATGGGCGTTGGAGAAAAAGAATTGGAGCGAGCGATTCTTCTGGTTGAAGCGGGAGTTGATGCTCTGGTTGTGGATACAGCACATGGACATAGTAAGGGAGTCGTGGAAATGATCGCACTCCTTCGCAAAAGATTTCCAAATGTCGATCTCGTCGCAGGAAACGTCGCTACAGCTGAGGCTTGTGAAGCTTTGATTAAAGCGGGAGCTGACGGCATTAAAGTGGGAATTGGACCGGGATCCATTTGTACCACTCGAGTTGTCGCCGGAATTGGCGTTCCCCAATTGAGCGCAGTGATGGATTGTGCGAGGGCTTGCCTTGCCGCCAATATTCCCTTGATTGCCGATGGTGGGATTAAGTATTCAGGGGATTTAGTGAAGGCACTGGCCGCAGGAGCGAGCTCCGTGATGATTGGATCTTTGTTTGCGGGAACGGATGAAAGTCCAGGTGAGATGGTTCTTTACCAAGGGCGAACTTATAAAGTTTATCGCGGCATGGGTTCTCTTGGAGCGATGAAGCTGGGCTCAAAAGATCGTTATGGTCAGGGCGCAGTGGAAGAGTTACAAAAATTAGTTCCAGAGGGAATTGAAGGGCAAGTGCCTTACCGCGGGGCTTTGAGCAGCAGCATCTATCAATTGATGGGTGGACTTCGTGCAGGGATGGGTTACGTCGGAGCGAAAGACTTGTCTCAATTGAAAGAGAAGGCCCAGTTTGTGCAAATTACAGCGGCGGCCTTAAGAGAGAGTCATCCTCACGATGTCATGGTGACCAAAGAAGCTCCTAACTACCAACTTAATTAAAAGGCCAAATCATGGAAGAAGTTTTTCAATCCGTCAGACAAATTTGGATCGTGGATTTTGGCTCACAGTACACTCAGTTAATCACTCGAAAATCTCGCGAGCTTGGCTACTCAAGTGAGATCATCACCCTTGATGAATGTTTTAGCCGACTGAGCTCAGGGCAAAAACCTAAAGCACTGGTTTTATCCGGTGGCCCACAGTCTGTTTTTACAGATGAAAATGATTATGCTCCCATTTTTAATCTGAAAGAACTTCCGATTCTTGGCATTTGTTACGGCATGCAATTGCTAGGAAAGTATTTTTCAGGCGTGGTGGAGAAGGGAATTATTGGTGAGTATGGTCACGCTAAGATGACTTTGACTCCCGGATTTAAAATTGCCGATTGTCCCTCGACATTTAATGTTTGGATGAGTCACTCGGATCATATTTCAAAAGTGCCCGCAGAATTTGATGTCGTGTTGAAAAGTCATAATGGTTTGGTGGCCGGCATTCAGCACAAGACCCGCAAAATTTTAGGACTTCAGTTTCATCCTGAAGTTGAACACTCTGAATATGGAAAAGAAATCCTCTCGCATTTTTACGCCGATATTGCGTCTTTAAAACCTGATTGGACCGAGACACAAATGATTCGAGAGGCCCAAGGGTTAGTTGAGAAAATTGGAGACGCAAAAGTTCTTTGTGCTTTCTCTGGAGGAGTTGATTCTCTGGTGGCCGCAAGTCTTGCTCATCAAGTGATCGGAGAGAATCTGTATTGCTTTTTTGTCGATAACGGACTTCTTAGACCGCAAGACTACGGTCATATGAAAACGCTACAGAAAGAGACGGCTTTAAATATTGAAGTGATCGATGCCAAGGAAGATTTCTATCTTGCGCTCAAAGGATTAGAAGAGCCTGAAGCGAAACGCAAAGCCATCGGTAGAACCTTCATTGAAGTGTTTGAAAAGAAAGTGAAGCAGTTTCAATCTGAACACCAGATTCATTTTGATTATTTATTGCAAGGAACATTGTACCCCGATGTGATTGAAAGTCTTTCGCCTCATCAACAAGGAGGAAAGTCGGTCACCATTAAATCTCACCATAATGTGGGGGGATTGCCCGAGCGGATGAAATTAAAATTATTAGAACCGCTGCGTTTTTTGTTTAAAGACGAAGTTCGAAAACTTGGAGTAGAGCTTAACTTGAAACCAGAATGGGTTCATCGCCATCCGTTTCCAGGCCCTGGAATTGGAATTCGTATCATGGGTGAAATCAATCCAGAGAGAATCGCTCGTGTTCAACAATCAGATCAAATTCTTTTTGAAGAGCTGCACGCACAAGACCAATACAAAGCAGTTTGGCAGGCCTTCACTGTTTATCTTCCTGTGAAAACTGTTGGTGTGAAAGGTGATGGGCGCGCTTACGAAGACGTGATTTGTCTGAGACTTGTCAATAGTTCTGACGGGATGACGGCGACATGGTCTGATCTTCCACACCAATTTTTGTCTAGCGTTTCATCTCGCATAACGAACGAAGTTTCTGGAATCACAAGAGTTGTTTACGATATTACAAGCAAACCGCCGGGCACGATTGAGTGGGAATAGCGAATTTTCTTGCGTGAACCAAATAGACGATTAGAATAGAAGTAGGGCTTCTAGTTTTCTTTATACAAATAACTTTCAATACTTATATTTTGGACACGGAAAATTGGAAGCCCTTTTAAAACCCCAACCTTAAAATTTAAAGATCGAATAAACTCAATTGTCGTGCTCGCGATTCGAACTCACTGACAACTTCGCGGGTTCGGTGTTCAAGAATTTCTCTTTTCGAATAAGAATCTTTAAAAGTTTGAATCACAAAAAAGCTCATCTCTGGATAACGGGATTTCAGTCCGCGCATTTCTTCCGTAATTAACTCCACATTATGGGGATCATCATCACTCATGCCAAAGCGGTGAAAGGGACTATGACCGTAGAGAGCGATGGCCTTCTCAACGGATTCGCGGATGGCGGTTTTTTTCAGTTCTGCCACTGAAGACTTGAGTTGTAGATCCCCAAGTTCTTTTCTGGTCTCAGGATGTGAGACGGCGTAGATGCTTAAATAATTTGGAGTATGAGGAAGATGACCGTTTTGAACCATCATCTCGATGCCATCCATGATGGTGGTACTTTGATGTCCTCTCGCCGTGATGAGAGAAAGTGGTCTTTTATTATAAGTGGCGTGATAAAAACAATTCCACGATGGCGCTTTCCATTGATAGTCAGCTTTGTTTAAAGCCACTTCGATATCTTCAACGAATCTTTGTTTTTGTTTTGGCGAACCTGGCGTTGTGATGGCCGGAGCATCTCGAAAATTTCTAAACGATCCTGTTTCATCGTTAAAATTTAGGGCGAAGTCTTTGTAGGGACCGTCGCTGCCGATAGTTTTATTATGGAGAGCGAATTCGCCACTGCTGACTTTTATTTCAGCATTTGTCTCTTTGTGAAAAAGATAAATAGGGGTTGAGAGATAAGCGACGTTGTCGTCGAAATCAAAAAAATAAAAACTTTTTCCACCGAGATGAAAATTGCGATCGTGTTCAATCGGTCTAAAAAGATTGAACTCCATTTGGGAAATATTTTTAAGTTTTCTTTTGGCCATTTGGCGGCACTATAGCGCAAAAATTGAGACAGACAAACCCAGCCTAAAAAAAGGTAGAGGGCCCGAGGGTGCCACCTAATTTATTGTTTTTATTGAGGTAATGTCAGCTGTGCTAGCTCAATTTGAGTCTTTGGGTAGCCTGTGAGGTCAAAAGGGATGCGAAAAGTCTGGGCCAGGTCTAGGGCGTGACCTAGGCAGAGAGCATTGATGGTCGAGATATACTCCTCTGAGCGCGAGCATTCTTTCAAGAAATCCATGGATTCTTGCAGGTTTTGAGGGTGGCGAAAAGTGAGGCGCTTAAGTTCTCGCATCGCTTTTCCTGCAGCTAAAAGCTCAGAATTGATAGAGACAATTTCCTTCACGGGACCCGGTTGCCGAGCGGATTCTCGAGGGAAAAGGCCCGCGACCTTTTGAATGAATTCTTTAAAACTTGAATCTGAGATCTGTTGCATTTCTTGATTGGTGAGTGTTCGGTCGACGCGAATCAAGTCCGTTTGGAGACCGGGAGAGACTGATGCCCAGAGTTCACCAGTAATCAAAATAAAAAGCAGGACAATTAAGAGTTTTAGGGGAGTCATGGGTCAACCTCGTGTCGAAAAAACGGCCATCATGGCGTCTGGGTTCAAGTTTAACAAAAGAATCGCTCGTGTTGAAAAAAACTTTGCATGCGCGACGAGTTATTTTGCGGTGCTCAGGTGGAAAATCGACCCTCGGAGACCTGACTTCTGACCACTAGAGCGATAGGATTTCTTATCAGTTTTTACGAGGGAAATCATGTCGTCTTCAAATCAAAGTCTTTTGGAAACTCATCCCCAAAGTTTCGTCCACTTGCACCTTCACACTCAGTACTCGCTTCTTGATGGAGCGATTCGCCTGCCTGATTTAGTCAAGCAAGCCAGCGAGTGGGGAGTTCCAGCAATTGCCCAAACTGACCACGGCAATATGTTTGGGGCGATTGATTTTTACAATCGCTGTAAAGGCGCGGGGATTAAACCTATTTTGGGTTCTGAAATTTATTTCACTCCTGGATCAAGACATGATCGTGCGGCTGCGAAGAGAACGAAGACTGTGGGCTCACAAGATGAAGAAGAGTCCAGTCGCCAAATTCACCATCTGATTTTACTTTGTAAAAATAATATTGGTTATCACAATCTTTGTAAGCTGCTCTCGCAAGCATACCTGGAAGGTTTTTATTATAAGCCCCGCGCTGATATCGAATTATTAAAAGAGTATAGCGAGGGATTGATTTGCACGACCGCCTGTTTGAAAGGTGAAGTGGGTTATAATTTTTTCACCGATCAAGACGACCGCGCTGTGAAGGCGATTCATAAACTCCATGAAATTTTCGGTGATGATTTTTATCTCGAGGTTCAAGAAAACGGAATTCCCGAGCAGCAAATCGTTAACCAGAAAGTTATTTCTTACGCTAAAGAGCACGGCTTGCAAGTGGTGGCCACTAACGACGCTCACTATATGACTCCTGAAGATGCTACCGCTCAAGAAGTTCTTTTATGTATTCAAACAGGAAAAACCTACGCCGATGAAAATCGTATGCGTATGACTAGTCAGGAGTTTTATTTTAAGAGCCCTGAGAAAATGCGTGAGGCTTTTCATTACTATCCGGAAGCTTGTGACAACACGCTTCGAATTGCTGATAAATGTAATGTTGAACTCAAGTGGGTCGATAACGAAGGCAAACAAATTTACCATTTGCCGGATTTTCCTATTGATACCGGGGAGACGACTGATCAGTATTTTAGAAGAACTTCCAGAGAAGGAATGGATCGCAGATTTGCGGGCCCCCATTTCAGTAAGCTTGTTAAAGAAGAAAATTGGGAGACGGAACTCAAGCCTAAATATTTGCAGAGGCTAGAAGAAGAACTTGATATGGTGATCAAGATGGGCTTCCCTGGCTATTTTTTGATCAACGCAGATTTCATTCAGTGGTCGAAAGATAATGGGATTCCCGTGGGGCCAGGTCGTGGTTCAGGAGCGGGCTCACTTGTCGCTTACGCCCTTCAGATTACCAATATCGATCCACTTCCTTATAACTTGCTCTTTGAAAGATTTATCAATCCGGAACGAGTCAGCATGCCTGACTTTGACGTGGATTTTTGTCAGGCCGGTCGCTCGCGAGTGATTGAATACGTGACCAAGAAATACGGTGAAGATCGCGTCGGACAGATTATCACTTTTGGAAAACTGCAAGCGAAGGCCGTGATTCGGGATGTCTCGCGAGTTTTTGGTTTACCTTATTCAGAAGCGGATATGCTCTCGAAGCTTATTCCTGAAGAGCTTGGGATCACCCTTGAAAAAGCTATTGAGATGGAACCGAAGATCAGAGAGCTGATGGAGACGGATCCGAAGATTAGACAGATTATTAATATTTCTAGACGGCTTGAAGGATTACTTCGCCACGCTTCGATTCACGCTGCCGGGGTGATCATTACAAACAAACCCCTTGATCATTACTGTCCGCTTTTCAAAGGCAAAGAGGGAGAGAAGGTCGTTCAGTTTGATAAAGATTTCTCTGAGCTCATAGGCCTTGTGAAATTTGACTTCCTTGGTTTGAAAACTTTGACCGTGATCGATCAGGCGTGCAAGTTTGTTCGCAGAGACCTGAAAGCCGATTTTGATATTGAAGAAATTGATCTTGAAGATCAGAATGTTTACGATTTCATTTCTCGTGGTGAAACCATTGGTGTTTTCCAACTTGAATCCTCTGGGATGATTGAGCTCTGTAAAAGAATTCAGCCAGGGACTCTTGATGATATCACGGCGATCAACGCTCTCTACAGACCGGGTCCTCTTGAATCGGGAATGGTAGATGACTTCATTGATATTAAACACGGCCGCAAAGAAATGGCCCTGCCATTTTCCACGCTGGGACCGATTTTAAAAGACACTTACGGTGTGATTGTTTACCAAGAGCAGGTGATGAATATCGCTCGCGCCATTGCGGGTTATAGTTTAGGTCAAGCGGATATGCTTCGCCGAGCGATGGGGAAAAAGAAACCGGAAGAGATGAATAAGCACCGGGAAATTTTTAGAAAAGGTGCCATTGAAAAAGGCTATGACGAAAAGAAAGCGGTTGATCTTTTTGAATTGATGGCGAAGTTTGCGGCTTATGGTTTTAATAAATCTCACGCCGTGGCTTATGGCTTGATTGCGTATCAAACCGCTTATCTTAAACACTATTATCCTGCTTGTTTTTTCGCGGCTCTTCTGAGCACTGAACTTTCAAACGCCGATAAAGTCACTCAGTATATTAGTGATGCGAAAAGATATGATATCAAGGTTCTTCCTCCTGATGTGAACGAGTCTTTATGGCATTTTAACGTTGTCGAAAATAATATTCGTTTCGGAATGGGAGCAGTCAAGAACGTCGGTGAGGGTGCGGTTGCGGAGCTTATTCGCGAGCGCGAAGAGAACGGACCTTTCCAAGGCTTTATCGATTTTTGCGAGCGAGTGAACTTAAAACAAATCAATAAACGAGTGATTGAATCCCTCATTAAAGTGGGAGCGTTTGATAACTGTGAAAAGCTCAATCGCAGAACTTTGCTTGAGAATATGGAACTGGTTGTGAGTTACGGCCAAAAAAAACAGGAAGAGAAAGCGCTCGGGCAAGTGAGTCTTTTTGATATGGCCGGTGGTGGCGGTCAAGAAGAAGCGAGAGAATTGCTTGCGATCAATGAAGTTCCGGATTTTGATGAAAGAGAAAAACTAAGCTACGAACAAATTTTGATGGGGATTTACGTTTCAGGTCACCCTCTTGATCGTTACGCCAATGTTCTAGCGCAAATGACTTCCATGAGTGTGGCGGATATTCACACTGTGATGGGTGAGGGAAAGCGTGATTTTGTTCTCGGAGGAATGATTGCGGAGAAGAAGATAATCCTGACTAAAAAAGGCGACAAAATGTGCTTTTTGGGGCTGGAGGATTTAACAGGTAAAATTGAGTGTTTAATTTTTCCCAGGACCTTCGCTGAATTTGAATCTCTTCTGTCCTCTGATGAACCTTTGATTATGACCGGCCAAGTGAATCTTTCGGAAGAACCCAGAAAGTTTTTCCCAAACAAAATCCAAAAACTCTCTGACCAAGCTGAGGAAAGAGTTACGGGTGTGCGAATTAATGTTAAAATAGAAGGGATGAATACCCAGCGACTTGAGCGCTTTAAACAAGTTCTTTTAAGTTACCGAGGCAGTGTTCCAAGCCATGTGATTTTTGAAAGTGAAGAAGGAAAAGCAAGAATGCGACTTGGTGAAGAGTATCTGGTTAATCCAACCCCACAGATGGCGGCAAAAATTAATGAGATCCTCAACGAAAACTCGGTGCAGTTTATTGTTGATGGAAAAGTAGAAGACGGACAAATGAGAGGACACTCCTAATGACGATGATTAAATTGGCCCTGTTTTGGGGGCTCTTAAGTACTTCTTTGTTTGCACAGACGAATCAAGTCGAAGGTCAAGGGCGCTTCCAGTCGACGGAAGATGATTCTGTGACTTTCATTCGTAGCCAGTTGATTGCAGATGCTGTCAGGCAAGTTGTCGAGAAAGAATTGCAGGCGATGGGACTCAATGCCGGAGGCTTTTTTCAAAAACTTGACCAGCGCTTTGAAGATGCCTTCCAAGCGGTACATGAGGAATTAAAACAAAAATACAAAATCGATAGTGGTGAGACAGTCTCTGTTAAACAAAAACAATCTTATGATAGAGAGCTTAGGCAGCGCCGATTGACCATGCGTGCTCAGTTTGGCTCGCTAGCTCGGGCCGTCACTTCTTATTCTATCAAAAACCAAAGTCGTTCAACTCAGGGAACGTCGACTCGTTTTATGACGATTAATGCTCGAGTCGACCGTCGAATATTGAACAGTATTTATTCAGATTTTATGCGAGAGGGGCGTGCCCGCTTTTTTCAATCATTACTCGTTGCCGTTGAACTTGATTTGAAAGACGGAGCATGGACTGAGCTTGGAGTTTCTTCATCACAAGATTTTGTGAGAGTTTTAGAGAACTATTGGAAAACTACGCTTACACCTAAACTCTCAAGACAGGTTCGGGAAGTTAAATTGGTAGACTCTGACCTTTCAAACCGCGTTCAAGATTATCTTAAACTCCCAAGTGAGTTAGAATTTGCACAAGATCTCGTCACTCAAGAAGAAAAAGTAGAGGGAGATGAGTTTGTCGCGACAGAAAATTTGGCAGAAGTTCAAGTCAGTGAGAGTGAATCGATTACTTCTACATCGGAAGTGCTGACTGACTCGCTCTTACTTAAAATTAGACTGACACTTACAAAAGTTGATGAAGACTTATTGCTTGAAACCAGACAATTAAGTTTTCAAGGGGATCTTTTGTTGATTGATCTCAGAGACCAAGCCATACTCCAGTCTTTTGACTTTCCTATTGTCGAGCAGTCTTATCCTACTCAGGACCCACAGGCGCTGAGTTCAGCGATTGCTACGGCGATGGCACGCATTCCAAGTGCAGAGTTTGATCGCATCCCTCGAATCTTGAATAATGTTCGCTCTGATCGCGCTCGCGCGCAATTACAACTCAAAGGTCTACGCTCTCTAAGAGACTATTACCAATTCTCGAATTTGTTGGCTCAGAAAGGATTAACTTTGGACTTCAATCCAACCCTCAAAGAATTTAATGGCAAAGAGGCGCAAATTGAACTCAATTATAAAGGGGATCCAAAACAGATGACAGATCTTCTCAAAAGCTTTCATCTCTCAAACTTTGGCGAAGGGTATGAACTCAGGATTGAAAATCTAGAGCGTCCTTCTCAGTTTGAGATCGCGCCTTTAGTTCAAACACATAATGCCACTCAAAGTGAGAATCTCTAATGGTTTTACTGAAGCTAAAATTTTGCGCCCTAGTTTTTTTGTTGGTGTCATGTTCTTTTCCCGTAGTCCAAAGAACAGATTCGGGCATGCAGCCCAGAGAAACGCCCATGCGCCATTTTGGCGGAGTGAAAAAGAAAGTCGCTTTGCTGACATTTTTTAACGAATCTCCTCAGGGCGGCGAAGATTTGGCCATTGTAGCGACGGAAGAATTAAGAGGTGAGTTGGCCCGCACTGGACAATTTACCATCGATCCAATGGCACAGAGAACTTTTGGAAATTCGAAAGAAATTTACGCTGGAGCCGGAGCGAAGCTTGTTCAACTTTCTCGCCAAGCTAAAATTCAGGGAATCAATTTGGTGATCTTTGGTCGGATTTTAGAATCTCGTGTTCGCGAAAACACAGACGAGATTGGGGTTGTCAGGAAAACGAAAGCCTATACCGAATCAAAAATTGAAATCCGAGTTTTTGATGTGAATTCCAACCGCGAGATCTACGCCGAAACGGTCAGAGGTTTTGCCGATGATTCCACCTTTAGGCTTTTCAGCGCTGATAGAGAAACTCAACTACAGTATCGACGTGATCTTATGAGATACGGCGTGCGAGTGGGAATGAGAAGAGCAGTTCCGCCACTTATTGATATCGCGAATAAGCTTGATTGGGTCGGGCGAGTGGCAAAAATTGTTGGGAATAGAATTTATGTGAATGCCGGACGAGCGTCAGGACTGACCATTGGAGATATTCTGAAGGTCATGACGGAAGGATCTGAAATTTTCGACCCAGAAACAGGGGCGTTGATTGGAACTGCTAAAGGCGAAGTAAAAGGAACAATTGAGATTATCGATTATTTCGGGCCTGACGGTGCAATCGGAGTTTTACACTCTGGTGGCTCAGTGCTTGAAGGTGATTTCGTTCAGCTTTATTAGGATTCTATGTCGGCCTATTCTTTATTTAAAAAACTTGCCTTCTCCATTGATGCTGAAAGAGCACACGATGTTTCAATGGCATTTTTGGAGCGTTGTCCTCTGGTGGCCGCAAGTCTTGCGGGCGGTGAGAGATTAGAGACCATCTCTCATAAACGCTACCAAGTCTCTGTTCCTGGACTTGGCCTCGTGGCGTTTCCTGTAGGGCTCGCCGCAGGTCTTGATAAAAACGGAAGAGCGCTTAATTATTTTTCAAGACTTTGGTTCGGGGCGGTTGAGATCGGCACTGTGACTCCAAAACCTCAGGCCGGAAATCCAAAACCTCGACTCTTTCGCTACATAGATGAAGAGTCTCTTCGAAATTGTTTTGGCTTTAATAATGAAGGGGCAGAAGCGATGGTCTATCGCTTGAAGAAAGCTTCCGTCAGACCGCATTGCCTTGGTGTGAACTTAGGAAAAAATAAAGATACGCCTTCCGAGCTTGCGAATCTTGATTACCAAGTTTTATATGAAAAATTTTCTCCTCTGGCCGATTATTTGGTGATCAATATCAGCTCCCCTAATACTCCAGGGCTTCGTGACCTTCAAGCCAGTGAGAATCTCGAATTATTATTGAAATCACTTGATACTGTGAGAGCGAAAACACCTTGTCCTTTGTTTTTAAAACTGGCACCAGACTTAGCTTTTGAAGACCTCAAGATAATGTTAAATCTAGCTTTAAAATACAAACTTCAAGGGATCATCGCCACCAATACGACCATTATGCCGGAGCGAGGTGCGGGGGGAGTTTCTGGAAAACTCTTAAGCGCGAAATCACAGGCCGTGCGCTCATTTTTATTATCAGAACTTAAAGGCGTAGAAGCTTTTTCTTTGATTGGCGTTGGTGGAATTTCAGACTTCTCTGATTTATGGAAATTTTGGCAAGAAGGAGGAAGAATGGTGCAAATTTATACTTCCTTTATTTATCAAGGGCCTGAAATTCTCGACAGCATCAAAGATGAGATTGATCGCCATTTAGATTTTTACGGTTTTGAGACGCTGGAAGAAATGCTCAATTCTATTCACTCTTTAGAATTACTAAAGAAATAAACTTAAATGAAATTAGCCGACATCCCTTTTAATATGAAAACGTCATTCAATGAAAGCTTGAGAGAAGTCCCCGAAGACTTCGAGCAGTTTCGTGAAGGAATCGATTGGCTCAAAAATAAGATTGAAGAGAGCGAACATGAGAGCGTGGAACGAGGAGTGATGCTGAGTCTTTGTGGTGGTTTTAGTCGTATCGTGATGGACTTAGATGACTCAGTTGAACAACTCAAAGAAGCGCTCAGGATTTTTCAAACCCAATCAAAAACTGTTCCAGAGTTTGTCTGTCAAATTCGACTGGCCCATACTTATCAGTACAAAGAAGATTTTGTGACGGCCGAAGGCCTCTTCCTAAAACTGCTGCAGGAATTGAAAGCCAACCCTAGGCATGCTTGCAGTGATTATCTCGATTATGTGTTTCAGCATTACGGTAAATGTCTTTTGGAGATGGGCTATTTAGAAAAAGCGGAAACTCTTTTTTTGAAGGCGCTCGAATTAAGACTTGTCAAAGGGGACCTTGAGTTGATTGAGTCCACTCAAAAAGCACTTCAATTAATAAGTACTAAAAAATCTTAGCAGTAAGAGGGTCTGGTTTTGTAGGGGAGTGGATCGGTCACGCCAGCTTTTTCAAAACCACGAAGCCTAAGGGCACATGAATCACAAACACCACAGGCTTGATCTTCAGCTGCATAACAAGACCAACTATGCTCGAGTGGGGCTTTGAGCTCTAGCGCTTTCAAGACTATCTCATGTTTTTTGAGATGAATCACGGGTGTGATGATTTCTAGGTTTTGAGCCTTGGTGCCTTCTTTAATTAATTTATTGAACGCTTCGTAATAGCTTGGACGGCAATCGGGATAGCCCGAGGAATCTTCAAACACCGCGCCGATATAAATTTTTTCTGCTCCTAAAACTTCGCCCCAAGAGACGGCCATGGAAATCAGGTGAGTATTTCTAAACGGCACGTAGCTATCTGGAATATCAGTGTGATCGGGGTTGAAAGTTTTGACGTCAATATTATCGTCTGTCAGCGATGAGCCACCGATTTGTTTTAAGAAGGTCACATCAATGACTTTTCTAAGTTCTGGTCTGACATGATAATGATCGGCGATGGCGTGAAAGGATTTTAATTCTCGCTGTTCAGTCTTTTGGCCGTAATTCAGATGCAAAAAGGCGAGGTGCTCATGGGCCCGCGAGGCGAGGGCCGCTGTCACCAGAGAGTCCATGCCTCCGCTGACGAGTACAACTGCTAATTTAGAATCTTGGGCCATATCCAGTCCTTAAGCTTGATCGACGATCTTTTGAATGAAGCCTAGATACTCTTTCGTCCGTTTATCGGCAAGAGTTCTTTTCTCAGTCAGGCCACCGTGGGACTCTTGAATCATGATATAAAACTTAATCTTGGGCTCTGTTCCTGAGGGTCTGAGGAAAACGATATCACCGGTTTCAAGGTAGAAGCCTAAGACATTGCTTTTAGCGTGTGCGAGGGGAGAGGTCTTGTTTTGCAGATAATCGACTTTTTCAAGGCTTTGATAATCTTCCGTCGCTGTAATTTTACACGAAGCGAATTCTCCGCCTTTAAACTTTCTAAAAGAATCCATGATTCTTGAAATTTTTTGAGCCCCTTCAATGCCAAAATAATCAAGGGAGAGCAGCGTCTCATGAGCAAAACCAAACTCGGCGTAAATTTCGTCGAGCCCTTCAATAAGAGTTTTTCCTTGAGTTTTAAACCATAAAGTCATCTCGGCCATTAAGGCAACGGAGCTGACTCCGTCTTTATCTCTGACGTAGGGATGGTTTAAGTAGCCAAAAGATTCTTCCGTGGCGAAGACAAAATGTTCATTTGGTGAGGTTCTCTCTAGCTCATTCATCTTGCCGCAGATCCACTTAAAACCTGTCAGCGTATTATAGGTTTTTAAGCCGTAGGATTTAGCGATTTTTTCCTGAAGTGGAGTTGTGACAATCGACTTCACAAAATAACCGTTTTTCGGCAGCTGGTTTTGGCGCTTTTTGCTCTCGAGAATATAATAGAGCATCAGCGTTCCTATTTGATTTCCGTTAAGAAAAATTGTTTCGCCTTTATCTTGAAAAGCGACTCCCAAGCGGTCGCCATCAGGATCAGAGGCCATCGCCAAATCCGCTTTGAGTTTTTTCATGAGATCAATCGCCATGGTCAGCGCTTCTGGATTTTCAGGATTCGGGCTTTTGACAGTGGGAAACTCGCTATTGGGCTGACTTTGTTCCGCTACGATATGTACATCAGTAAAGCCCAGGTTCTCGAGCGCGCGCGTGCATGGAACAAGGCCCGTTCCGTGGATGGGAGAGTAGACGATTTTTAATTCATGGCCGTGCTCAAAGCAGAGTTTTTCATTTACTGAGCTTGAGAAAATATCTTTTTGATAAGCGTTTTCGACTTCTTCATCAACCCAGTGAATGAGTTCTTGCTTTTCCGCTTCAGCAAAATCCATCAACGGGATCTCTGCGAAATTTTCCGCTTTATAATAATGATCAATAATATTTTTATCATTGGGAGGTGTGACCTGAGCTCCGTCATTCCAATAAACTTTGAACCCATTATACTCTTTGGGATTATGGCTAGCGGTCACCATCACTCCCGCTTGAGCGCCGTGATAGCGCACGCTATAAGACAAGAGGGGAACGGGATTGAGCCTAGAGTAAATAAAGGACTGGATACCGTGGGCGCAAAAAACTCTTGCGGCTTCTTTGGCGAGCTCGAAAGACTTGCGGCGAGAATCATAAGAGATGGCAATTTTATGCTCTTCAGTTGGGAAAGTATTTTTGACCTCGAGAGCGACAGCGTGGGCGGCACGTCTTAGCGTATAGGTATTCATTCGATTGGCGCCAGCACCAAGAATTGAGCGCAAGCCGCCAGTGCCGAATTCAAGGTCCTTGTAAAAGCGCTCGGTTAGTTCCTTTTCATTCTTCTGGTCTATGAGATCCTGAATTTCTTTTCGAAACTCTGGGTCAAAGACAGGATTTTGGGCCCAATCTTGAGCTTTTTTGAGGATAGTTGAATCCATAATTTTTCCCTTAATGAATGCTTATGGCCCATGTTCGCAGAGAGAATTGTGTTAGGCAAGCACGTAGGCTTGTGATTTTACTTGCTGTGAAGGGCGTCTGTGAGTTAAGGTGGGGCCTATTGAGAGAAGAGTTCAAGGAGATTATTATGGCCAACCCAAAGATGAAGCATCGCGATAATATTTCAGGCAAATGGTACTGTACAGATCCAGACGACGATAACGGCGAAGGCTGTATCGCTTGTAATGTTTGTTATACCGGCGCGCCGGATTTCTTTAAAGAAGACGACGATGGTAATGCTTATGTTTACCGTCAGCCGCAAACTCCGGAAGAGATCGAACTTTGCCAAGACCAGTTAGACGCTTGTCCTGTGGCCTCTATCGGCAGCGACGGTTAATCAATTTCTGCTGGGTGGATGGTTCTCATCCACCCGTCCGGACCTGGGCTTCGGCCTTCTTGAATATCAAGTAAGCGACCTCTTAAAACAGCTCCTAATTTTCCTTCAGAATCTTTAAATGAATAACTTGTTCCATCGACTTCATGAAGTGAAGCGATCGGTGTGATGATAGCGGCCGTTCCACAAGCAAAAGCTTCGGTGCATTCGCCAGAGAGAATCTGCTCTGTGAGTTTTCCAATATCCATACTCTCTTCTGAAATCTTATAGCCTTCGGCAACAGCGATTTGAAGAATTGATTTGCGAGTGATGCCCTCGAGGATTGAGTCTGTGAGCATTGGAGTTGTAAGAACTCCGTTGACGACAGCGAAAAAATTCATGCCGGACATTTCTTCAATTTTTCTGTGTTCTTTAGCGTCTAGCCAAAGAGTTTGAGAGTACCCAAGCTTTTGAACTTTTTGTGCTGAAACTAAACTCGCTGCATAGTTGCCTCCAGTTTTGGCGGCTCCTGTTCCACCGGGGGCGGCTCGAGTGGACTCTCGCTCAATTAAAACTTTGAGTGTGCCTGAGCTGAAATAAGAGCCCGAAGGTGAAGCCACCACGAGAAATTTAAACTCTTCACTTGGTTTAATTCCAAGGCTCTCTTCTGTGGCAATCATGAAGGGGCGAATATAAAGTGATTCTCCCGTTTTTGTTGGGATAAATTTATGGGAGTAGCTTGTGAGTGTTTCGACAGCAGAGAGAAACATCTCTTCAGGGATCAGAGGCATCGCCATTCTTGCGGCTGAAAGATTAAAGCGGCGAGCGTTTTGTTCAGGACGAAAAAGCAGCGGGCCTTTTCCATCGACAGCGTAAGCTTTAAGACCTTCAAAAATTTCTTGTCCGTAGTGAAAAACTTTAGCAACTGGCTTGAGCGTTAAAGGAGCGTAGGGAACAAGTTCAAGTGGGCCCCAAGCTCCGTTTTTGTAATCGCAACTGACCATGACAGGAGAGAGTACTTTTCCGAAGCCAAATTCAGCAGGCATTTTAAAATTTTGAATGGCTTGAATAGCAGCTTGGCTGATTTCCATGGCGGGCTCCCTTGATCCAAAGTTTAAACAGGGAAAGCCTACCAAAGTGGAGAAGGATTCGCCAATTTCTTGTGTCCAGCTAACTCGAAGTGTTAAAACTTCAACTCAGAGCCGAAAATAAATTGGTTTTTTTGACTATCGAGATTGCGCTCATAACCAAATTCCATATTCATTCTTCCCACATTTCTTGAGGCACTGACACCAAAGCGTCTCTGACTCTCTGGCATAAAGCTTGGGACGTCGGAAGAAAGAGGAGCATTATAGCTGGCGGTGTAACGAGTTCCAAGGCCCGGATTCTCTAGGATTCCTCCAATGAAAATGGCTTCGCCGTATTGTCTAGCAACAAGTCCTGTTTCAGCGATCGCGATATTTCCACCTGAGAGTGGCTTGCGGTACTCAACACTTCCTTCCGCGCGGTCGAAAGCCAAAGTACGTCCACCAGCTGCTGTGGCATCGGCCCAATCTACAAACCCATACACTCTTCCCTTAGCCGTTATTAACGCTCCATCGGGAGCTTCATATGTAGAAGTTACGCCAGTAAAAATAGAGTTAGTAACATCAAGAGAAGATCCATCAATTTCACGATCATAGTCTTTGTATTGTCCAGAATTTTTTGAGAACATCACTTCAGATTCAATACCTATTTCAGCGCGTGTTTTAACTGCGCCTGTTGTAAGATTCGGTGTGTAGATTTCTTGTCGAACTCGTCCGTAAATTAGATCTTGATTCATGACAACGGTTGCAGAATTTACTTCTTGTTGAACTACCCCAAATCCGTATTGTACCAGAGAGGTTTCAGTTTTCTTCTCATGGCTAACGGCTGCACCGATAACTTTGTCTCCAGTGCTGGTTGTTCCCGTGAAGACGTTGGCTTTTCCAAGTGGGTGTTCAAATCCAACCTTTGCAAGTGTATAAGGTTTAATTTCAATAAAAGATTTTGGAGCATTCGTGACGTCTTTAAGAAGAGCACCAATTTCTGTCGGTACTCTGCCTATAGGTTTTGCATCGGCATCGTAAATTCTCATAGCGATCCCAGTGCTTGGAAGAGATGTCTGTTGCTTTAAAGCCGCTCCACCTGAAGCGCCCTCGGTTTGAGTCATCTCGCCGTAGTTGAGTTGAACAAGTCTATCGCTATTGTCTGGGTCTTGAACAGCAAGGACCGCGTGCTGTCCATCGGGTGTCGCATAACCCACAATATAGATTTTATCTTTTGGAACTCCCATCGCTTGTAAGAGCTGCCCTTGAGCGGCGGCAATATCACGACACACACCACCTGGTTCACCTGAGCCAGCAGATTCTAATAACTCAATCATCGTGACCGCTTTGCCGTCTGCAGTGCCTGCGCGTTGATCATTATAACGATTGAGAAATGTATTTCCGAGTCTGGCGGAGATGCGCATTTTTTCGTTGAAGTTAAGTTCATTTGCGACGCTGCCAGCGACTGATTTCCACTCTTCTGGGTTTCGAATCATCTCTTGTTGGAGAGCTTCTTCGATTAAAAAACTTTTGGGAATATCCATACCATAATTTTCAGAAAGATAACGCTGGAGAGCTTCAGCTCTTTGCTTAATTGTAAGAACATCTAAGTTAACTGGAGACTCTCTTTCAAATTTATTTACGAGGGCGGTATAACTCATTGGAGGAATGTCAGTTTCTGTCCGACCACCTGACTGGCTCCAGACAGCGTTTGCGTATGTATCTCTTTGAAGTTTGCTGTGAAGATTCTCTTCCGTTTCGTCCCCTGAGTAAGATATCGAAAAAGTAATCTTTAAAGACCTATCGGCAATCGCTTCTCTGAGTTTTCTTCTGGCGATGGCATCTTCTTCACATTCTTGTTGTGATTGATAGGCGAAGGCATCAATTTCAGAATCTAGTTTTCCGAGAGCGACAACTGTATCGGCTTGCTCTCTTGTAATTGAAAAAGGAGCGTTAGAGAGCGGGGCAATCTCAGGCAATCTTGAGACGATCTCTCTGCTTTCTTCCGCTGCCTGATAAAGCCCATTGAAGGCTTGGCTAAAAGGGGAGTAAAAGGTCGTAAAAATGATTAAGACTTTTAAAATCATTTATACTATTCGGTCTTATTTTAGTCCAGCATAAGTGGAATTTTCATCTTCCATGTCCGAATGATTTGGTCGCCTTTTAGTAAATATAGCTCTTTGTGATTAGGATCAAAATCGAGGCTCAAAGGAAATTCCAAGCTAGTAAGACGCTCAATTTCAGCTATTTTCTTAAAAGTTTTTGTCTGATAAAGAGTGAGCTCTCCAGTGCTGGTAAGAACTGCCATTTGATTTTCTGGCAGTAGCGCAAAGCTAATTGTTTGAGCTGGGACCTCGAGCCATTCACGGTGTTTCTTCATTTGAGCTTGATCGCCACGGGCCCGCGAATTTTTCTCGCTATCATAAACGCTGATTTTATTTTGACTGCTATTTAAAACGAAAATTTCATTGTTCACGGAATCGATATCTAGGTCAGTCGCCCCAAGAAAATCATCATGCTTTAGCACTTGCGGGGCCCGTGTGTTGCCCAGGAATTCGTAGTTAAAAATGTGAATTTCTCCGCTATCGCTTCCTTGTAAGACGAAGAGTTTCTTTAAATCCCAGCGCGGTCTAAGAGCTGTGATTTTCTCTAACAGTGTTTTTTCTCCGGCAAGAAAATCAGATTTTGTTTTTCCTCGATAAATGGCAATGGCTTTGTCGAGTGCGATGACTGAATAATTGCGATGAAAGTCAACTCTTTTAGTGTTGTTCTCTGCTAGATGAAGTTTTGATAAACAGTGTTCTGGAATATGATCAAATCCCGATCCATTGCCGAAATCCAAAATCTTTTGATCGCAGGCTTCATCTGAAGCAAGTGTCGAAAAAGAGAAAAATAATGAAAGAAGGAAAAGTGACTTCATCATGGTTTACTTCCAGTCAGTGTGAGCTCTTCATTACCTAAAAAGGGAGCACTCATTCGCAGAGTTGTTGCGTACGGCCCGCCTGATGGAACAGTTCCCGATCCGGCTCTAAAAAGAATGTCGACATCACAAGTTTCTCCAATATCTAAAGTGGTTCCGGTACAAAGGTCTGATTGAATCGCCCAGTAAACAGACTGACCGCCGGTTAAACTAATTGTTAGATTGCCGGTCGCGAACGGCCCGGTATTTTCAAGCGTGAAAGTCTCTGTCACAAAGGCAGTTGTTGAACCATAATCTGGGTCTCCAGCAATCCAAGCAACTGTGGCATCATTGGTATAAGTAAAGGCAGAAGTTTCTATGATAGTTTGGCCGTCGATATTTTCTAAGATTAATGAGTAGAGACCTGGATTATTTGCACCAGTAGTACAAACCGCTTGAGTCGTATTCACGCTTGTGACAGAGCAAGCTATTCCACCAATGGTAATCGTTAGTGGAGGCTCGAAGTTTGTTCCATCAATTGTAACGCTCGTACCACCTCCTTGCGCCCCGGTGCTTGGTGTGACGGAGGTGATAGTTGGAGGACCTAAATAGACAAATCCACTTGTGCTGACTGCTTCAAATGTATTGGGGTTTCTGACAGTCACGTCTGTATTACCGTCGCCGACAGAAGCGGTAGTCAAACAAGTTAATTGTGTTGAGTTAATTCGATTAATGCTGGTGCATCCACCTTGTGAGAAGAGCACTGTCACTCCAATATCAAAATTAGTTCCTGTAATCGTGATGGTTGTTCCACCAGTTTGTGGGCCGAAGCTTGGAGAGATGCTTGCGATGGTGGGTTCGGCTTGGACAGAGACAGCATCTGTTAGCGTGACATCTAAAGTGTCTGGATTTGTCAGAGTTAAATCATAGACTCCAACTGCTAGCGCTGGAGTTTCGCATGTGGCAGATGTGCTACTGAGATAAATTGAATTAGTGCAAGGAGTGCCTTCAATTTCGACGGCGAGCCCAGAGAGAAAATGTTGGCCTGTGAGAGTGATAATCGTTCCACCTGACGCATTTGCAATAGCTGTGGAGAGATTTGAAATGATCGGAGCAGCAGTGTAGGTATATGCAGCTGTCGCTGTTACTGTTTGTCCTGACGCCTGTGTGATCACGATATCGCGAGCTCCAGCAACTCCTGCACCAGTTGTACAAGTGAGCTCTGTGGCTGAATTATAGGTGACTCCAGCGCAAGAGACTCCGCCGATTGTGACTGCCGGATCGGCGGTGTGGTTAGAAAATAAAGTTCCTGTAATGGTCACGAGAGTGCCACCAGTGACGGCTCCAAAAACCGGACTGATACTGACAAATGTTGGATCGTTTCGATACTCAAAGCTATTAGCTAAAGTTGCCGTCGCTCCGCCAGGGTTTGTGAGGACAATGTCTGCCAGAGCTGTTCCTGCTGGAGTTGTACATGTGACACTTGTGGCAGAATTATAAACAATCGAAGAACATGGTGAGCCTCCGACTGTTATTGATGGGCCAGCGCCTAGATTCGAAAAATTCGTTCCTGTGACTGTGATGCTTGTGCCCCCTGCCTCCACACCACCCACAGGTGAGACACTGGCAAGAGTGGGAGCAGCGAGAGATTGAAATGAATTTGAAAGTGTTGCTGTCTCGCCATCTGGATTTGTGAGCACGACAGAATAAGTTCCCGCTGTTAAAGCAGCAGGTAAATTACAATTCACTTCAGTGGCCGAAACATAGTTTGCCCCAGTACAAGGCAGTCCGCCTACGGTGACTGTGAGGGCGGGAGTGAGCGCAGAAAAATGAGTTCCCGTAAGTGTTAAAAGATCAGTTGAGCCTGCGGTTGCAAATGTTGGAGCGATGCTCGTCAAGCTCGGCGGATCTAAATAGGTAATCGCTCCTACTTCGGTCACCGCTTGTCCGCTTGGATTTGTAATGACTAGATCTTTTAAGCCGCTTGTGAGTGCTGGTGCCGTACAAATGACTTCCGTTGCTGAAGTATAAGTTAAGCCTGTACACGCTGATCCACCTACAGTAACCGTAGGGAGCGCAGTGTGATTCGAAAATCTTGATCCCGTAATTGTAATCGTAGCGCCACTTGCTGGTATAACAGTTGGAGCAACGCTCGCAAAAAGCGGATCATCAAGATAAGAGTAAGCCGCTGTTGCAGTGGCGGCAATGGTGTCTGGATTTGTGACGATGACATCGACAATACCCTCAGCATGACCGCCTGTTGTACAAGTTATTTGCGTACTCGAATCAACAGTGAGAGGGGTACAGTTAATTCCTCCAACTGTCACAAGTGAGCCCGTATCAACAGTCGTGAAGTTCGTTCCAGTGATGACGATTGAAGTTCCACCCGCTAAAACTCCACCAACTGGTGCAACACTCGAGATGGTTGGAGGTGCCAGACTTGTAAAGCTATCTGCAAGGGTTACCGTTTGCCCATCAGGATTTGTCACAATAATATCGTGCAAGCCTGCCGCTAATGTCGCAGGTAAATCGCAATCAATACTGGTGGCATTCACGGCTGATGGCACACAAGCGACTCCACCGACTGTAACGGTAGGTTCTGGTGCACCGGTGTAAAAATTGGTGCCGGTTAAAGTGAGTGCCGTTATTGTTAACGCCGAGGCAAACTCAGGAGCAACAGTCGTGAGAGTTGGAGTCGCAAGAGATGAGAAACCACCAACCAGCGTTGCTTGCTGACCGCTCGGATTAGTGATGACAACGTCATGATCACCGGCCGTCAGGGCCGGAGTCAAACAATTAAGTTCAGTGTTTGTAACAAAATTGAGACTAGTACAAGCTGAGCCACCAATCTCAATTATTGGAAGGGCCGTATGATTTGAAAAATTTGTCCCTGTGATAGTTCTTAATTGTCCACCAATAAGGCTTCCGTAATTTGGAGTGATGGCAATAATGGTTGGGTCATCGCGATACTCGAAACTATTGGCGAGAGTTGCCTGAGTCAGGCCAGGATTTGTGACAACGACATCTGCAAGACCTGCGACTCCGGAAGGAATGGTACACGTTAAACTTGTTGGACTTAATACATCAATAATTGAACAAGCTGAACCACCAATGTTAACCGTCGTACCACCTTCAACTTCTGTGAATTGCGTTCCTGTGAGCGTTAGAGTTCCTCCCCCAACGAGAGCACTTCCAACAGGTGAGATAGCACTAAGAGTCGGAGGAGCGACATAGGTAAAACCACCAGCGAGACTCGCCGTCAGTTGAGTGGGCATTGTCATCACTATATTTTTACTTCCGACAGTGCCAGCTTGAACAGTACAGCGAATGACTTCAGTGCTATCAAAAACTGGAGTCAAACAAGTTTGGCTACCAATCAGAATTGTGGGTATGGCAAGATGATTTGAAAAATGCTCGCCAGTGATAATGATTTCAACTCCGCCAGCGAGTGTACTGGCTTCGGGTGAGATATCTAAAATAACGGGTTGTTCAGAGTATTGAAACGCTCCAAGAGAAGTGGTGGAGCCTCCATCGACACCAGGATTTGTGACTGTCAAATCATAAACTCCCGCAGCTCGTGCGGCTGTTGTACATGAGATTTGAGTCGTAGTGATCGCGTTGATGGCACAGATTGCTCCGCCTATACTGACTTCTGTATCTGTACCAAGACTTGTAAAATTTGTTCCCGTAATAATGAGATTTGTACCGCCTGCGATAAGTCCACCAGTGGGGGCGTAGCCCGTGATGGTGGGAACGCCGAGTACAGTGAAGCTATTTGAGAGAGTAGCCGTTTGTCCGTCTGCATTTCTAAAGACAACGGAGTGTATACCCACAGGAAGTGAGGGGAGGTCGCAAGTTGCTTGAGTTGCGGAGACATAGTTTGTCGTTACGCAATTAACTCCACCAATCGCGATATTAATTGGCGCGAGGTTTGAGAAATTTGTTCCATTCACAGTGATGGGGAAACTTGATCCTACAGTCACATAGCTTGGTGTGAGTGTTGTAAGAGTTGGGCTTGCAAGAGATTCAAAAGCGTCTGTTACAGTAACTGCTTGTCCACTTGGATTTGTGACAATAAGATCGTGATCACCAACTGTGAGTGCGGGAGAGTTACAAGTCAGTGTTGTATTATCGACAAAAACGAGTGAGTTACATTCTTCACCACCGATGGTGACTGTTGGAAGAGCAGTGTGGTTTGAAAAATTAGCTCCCACAATTGTTAAAGCTGCATTGCCAAGGTTTGAGCCGAAAGCCGGAGTGATAGAAGTAATATTTGGGTCTGGTCGATACTCGTAAATATTTGTCCCTGTGACTGCTTCGCCAGCTGGACTCGTCAATGTGATTGAACTTAAGCCAGGAGCGATGGCCGGTGTTTCACAAGTCAGAATGGTGCTGTTGACAAAATTAATGGCATTACAGGTATCGAGGCCAAACTGAATATTCATCCCAGTGCCGAGGTTTGAAAAATTTGTTCCTGTGATCGTGATGACTGTGCCACCGGCAGGAACTCCGCCAACAGGGCTGATAGAGCTTATTGTTGGAACACCGATATACTCAAAAGCCCCAGCTTCAGTGAAGCTTAGTCCACTATGATTTGTAACGACGAGATTTGCACTTCCCATCGGTCTCGCTGGATTTAAACATGTCAGTTCAGTTGCACTATTAACCGTAACGGAAAGACAAGCAGCTCCGCCTATGGTGACAGTGGGATCATTTAAATGAGTTGAGAAATTAGTTCCTGTAATAGTAACAAGATCCCCCCCAAGAAGTGAGCCAAATGCTGGAGCGATACTTGTAAAGCTTGGAGCATCTAAATATTCATAGCCTGAGAGAAGGACTGCACCAGAGCCTGCAGGATTTACAACCTCGACATTTTGAGTTCCTACTCCAATAACAGGAGCATCACAGGTCAAGCTAGTACTAGAATTCACAACCACACCTGTACAGACTTCTCCTCCTATTTCTACAGCTGTTCCGCCGTTAGCAGAGGTAAAATTTGTTCCCGTTATCGTGACTTCAATCGCTGTGTTTTCAGGCCCACCGACAGGACTGATGGAAGTGATCGTCGGGTTTGCAAATGAATTATAGGCGTCAACAAGTATCGCTGTTTGCCCGTCAGGATTGGTGAGGACAATATCGTGTTCTCCTGCAGGAAGTGCAGCAGAAACAGTACAAGTCGCCGTCGTCGCATTATTATAAACTGAAGCTGTACAAGCCACTCCGCCTACTGAAATTGAAAGAGGCGCGAGGTTTGAAAAAAGAGTTCCCGTTAAGACGATGTCAGGTGTGTCGCCCAAGGCGGCAAACTCAGGAGTGATGGAGGCAATTGTTGGAGCGGCTAAATAAGTAAAAGCACCAACCGCTGTCACTGTTTGAGTTGAGGCATTTGTGATGACAAGATCAGCGGCTCCAGCAGCTTGAGCCGGAGTAGTACAAGTAAGTTCTGTCGCGGAAACTCTGACTAAGCTGGTGCAAGGATCGCCTCCGATTGTCACTTCTGGTAGTGCTGTGTGATCAGAAAAATTATTTCCTGTAATCGTGATGGCCGTCCCGCCACTGATGGGACCGAACGCAGGAGCGACGCTCGTGAAAATGGGATCGGGGTTGTACTGATAGCTATTTGTAAGTGTTGTTGTTGCGCCTCCTGGATTAGTTAGCACAATAGTGGCCAAGCCTGTCACTCCTGCAGGAGACTCGCAAGTAAACTCACTGGTCGAAACAACATTTGGATTAACACAAGGTGATCCTGCAATCGTCGCAGTTGTACCAGCACCTTCAGATGAAAATTGACTGCCGTTAAAGGTAATTAAAGTTCCTCCGGCGAGGACTCCACCAACTGGTGAAAATGAAGTGACGACTGGAGCAGGTACAGATGAATACACACTTCCTGAAGTTACAGTCTGTCCACTTCGATTGGTCACTGTGATAGCATAATCGCCGGCAGCAAGGGCCGGAGCAAAACATTCAAGAGTCGTTGTAGAGATAAAATTAACCGATGAGCAATTAGCGCCACCAATCGAGACCATGGGATTACCAGTATGATTTGAAAAACGAGAACCAGTGATTGTAAGTAGCTCTCCTCCTAGGAAATGCCCAAACTCAGGAGTCACAGAAGTGAAAAGCGGATTGTTAAGATATTCGAAGGCATTCGCAAGTTCCGCAATACCATTGCCAGGATTTGTGACTTGCAGATCTGCAAGCCCAGCCACACCAGCAGGAATGGTACATGTCATTGTAGACGAAGAGGTCACGTTAGGCGCTGTACAAGAAGCGCCTCCGAGAGTGACTTGAGGGCCGCCGAAAAATTGTGTAAATCCTGAACCTGTAATTGTAAGTGCTCCACCACCAATAAGTGGGCGCCCGACTGGGGAGATGGAAGTAATATTGGGTTGAGGAATGACTCGGTAAGAGTCACTTAAAAAACTAGTTGAGCCATCGGGGTGAGCAACGGAGAGTGTGTAAAGTCCTGGGGGAAGATTGCTTGGTGGAGTACAGCGAATTTCATTTTCTGAAACAAAAAATTTATTTGTGCAGGTATTATTTCCGACTCTCACAGCAGAGCTTGCTAAGAAAAACTCGCCGGTTACTGTAATTTCTGGGGGAGATGCTTGTCCTCCAAAACTTGGAGTTGAACTTTGAAGAATAGGTGGTTCTTCTAGAATGGGCGATTCTCTCTGCGGTCCTTCGAGATTAGATCCCAAACAACCTGAAAGAATAATAAGCAAAAGCCCCATCATCCCATAATTGAGATGGTCTTTTAAAAAACCAGAATGGAGTTTTAATGGGACTAACAACTTCACGTTCATCACCCTAATTCATTTACACCTTGGATTAATCGGACTGAGTTGCTCCCTTAATGAATAAGAGACGCCAATCTAGGACCTATAGGCATATTTTTCCATGTTTTTAGAGGCAAAAATCTCAGCTGTAGCTGAGTAAGTTACACTGCTATTAATTGCCGTACGTAGTTTTAAAAACTTAAGCTGGATGGTATGATGAATACTGAGCTAATTGAGTCTAATTGCGGAAGGACAGAAGTTTGTTTTACCTTAAAAAGGGCCATTGTAAATTTCTATTTTGCCTCCTTTTTGGGGCAGTACTTAGCTATAGTTTTTTTGTTGGCCCTGGTCTCGCAAGTGAGGATTTAAACGTTCACAACTGGGATGAATACGGTCGCTCAGAACTTAATGATATCCAGTGGAATAGACCTAGTCGTAAGAAGTTGTCAGAAGGTCTTGTACAAATCTCAATTACGGGGCAAACAAGAAATTTCAAACTCATGAGACTATCGCCTGTGATGATGGTTGCTCCATTAGATGAAAAAAAAAATTATCACGCTGAGCCTGCCCTTCAAAGACTCGCGACTCAAGACGGAATCGTTTTTTTACCTGATGGAAACTTCGAACTCAATTTAGAACTACCACCAGCTCGTTATCGGCTTCATGTGACTTTTGAAAACTTAGCTAAAAAACAACTTTCTTATCTTTTTATCTTAGAGGTGACCGCGAATGAAGCAAAACTGCAAAGAATTGCAAAGACTAGTCATAACACTAATATTGAACGCTTCCTGACTTATGAAGAAATTTTAGAGAAAGCTGATCTTGAAGCCTCTGAGCAAACAAAAGATCTTGGCGACAGGGCGATTCGAATTGAAACTTATCGCCGAAAAAACTTTATTAAGTCAGGTCTTGGGCTAAGTTTAATGAGCTTTAGTCAGCTTATTGATCAACCAAATATCAGAAAAAATTTCACTTCGTTCCCAATGCCTCTTATTCAGCTAGGTGTGGAGTATAGTTTAGGGCGAGATTTTTATCTCTCAGGTGAGATCCTACATCAGATGAGTAAAAGTCCGGAGAATCAAATTTTTTCGATTGATGAGGAAGAAGGTCGTTTCTCGTGGTCATCACAAAATATCCTTGGGCATTTCACTTTTCCTTTTTGGAACCGTCGCTTAGAGGTTACTTCCGGCATCAGTAGAATGAGGTTGCCATATTTTTTTAGATCATCTCGACGAGAGTTGTCTCTCGATAAAATAAGCACTTTTTCAATCCCTATTGGAATTCAGTATCGTCATTATGTGAGTGATCGCGACCATCTATCACTACGATTGAACTATTACCCACTGAATTTTCAAAAAAGTATTTTTGAAGTGAGTGGGACTTCATATTATCAGATTCAAGTTGGCTATACTCGCGCCTTAACGACAGATTGGCATATGATGTTAGAGAGTGTTTTTCAAAAATACAGTACATCTCTGGTTGTTCCTGATTTAGTTGATCAGACCTTCTATCAGTCTGACTACTCCCTTTTGTCCTCGTCTTTGTTACTGAAGTTTGCGAGGGTGTTTTGATGTCGAAGGTTTCGATTTTTATTTTCGTCCTTATTACTTGTTTCACTGTGGCTAAAGCTCAAAGTGGAAATATGAAAGGACTCTTTCAGCTCGTGGTTGAGGCGACTCCACAAGATTTGAACTATGTTAAAAATCGAGCAGAGTTATCGATGGCACGGGACACCCGCTATTGTCGTGGGGCTTTAATGCCAAAGTCTTCGCGCGCGGGTTGGCGCTGTCAAAACCTAGAAAATGGGAAACAAAAATGTGAACTTGATTATCAGTGCGCACGAATTCATACGGGATTTTCAAGATTGACTGAAACTAAACGATTGATTGCTATTGGAAAAGATCATAGCCAAAACCAGAAAAATTTTGTCGTGAGCTCAAAACCTGCACCTCCTAGGTCAGAGTCAAAAAGAGCACCACTTCCGAAGTCGCAGCCAAAGACGACACAAAAATATCCTGAGATTCCTATTGTAAAACCTCTGCTCACTGATAAAGCGAAGCCTAGATCTCAAGCGCCTGTGGTCGAATCATCAAATTTAATTATGAAATCTTCTGTTAATCAAAGAGAGACCCTTGATGAAGAGTCTCTAGATCTTGTGGACTTGATGGAGAACACTGATCGAACCGAAAAAAAGAAGGAAGAATTTTTTGAAGAGCAGTTGAGCGCACTAAGACTTGGACGATTTTCACTGGCTTTCTCTCAAATTTCCAATAATCTCGATGGCTCCCTTGCGACTTTGAACTTCGCTTGGATTCCACGCTACAAATTTAAAGAGACGGGCTGGGCCATTCGAGGCCAAGTTGGCGGGCACTTGTATGAAGCGAACTTCGGTTTAGAGCCCGAACAGTTTTTAGTGATCGAGATGATGGCCTTCGCAGAGGCCACCGTTGGGGAGAGTTTTTTTCTTGAGCTAGGAGCTGGCCTTCAGCGCTGGAATGTTGATGGTGGTGAGAACTTCACAACCCTAGGTCTTGGTGGAGGGTGGCAACCCAAAAAAGCTTGGCTTGGTTTTATCAACAGAGTAGGGCTTCATTATCATGGGGTTTCAACTGAGGATGAGATCAAGGAGCTGAGGGTGAGCGTTGGGATTGGGTTTTAAGCTCTAGCGCTCCCTGTTCATCTTCTATTCATCTTTCGTTTAATCTTTTTTAATATGAGTTTCAGTTTCACTCCATATTTGTGTTTTAGGATACAGACATCACAAATTAAGGAGTTGATTTTATGAAAAGAATTCTAGTTGCGCTTACTGGTTTGGTTCTCTCAACTAATGTTTACTCGATGGCCGGCAAGTCAAATGCTTGTGTTGATGTAACGGTTTCTGAAGTTTCTCAATTGTTTGAGCGTTGGAATGGATCGCTTCAAACATTGAAGCCGAAAGAGGTTGTTAAAAACTATGCAAAAGACGCAGTCTTGCTTCCGACCGTTTCTAATACTCCAAGAACAAATCACAAACTTATCGAAGACTATTTTGAGATGTTCCTGAAAAAGAGACCTGCGGGCGTCATTGACGAGAGAACAGTGAGGATTGGCTGTAACACCGCTTCTGACGTGGGAATTTATACCTTCACTTTGAACGGTACAGATAAAGTAAGAGCGAGATACAGTTTTAACTACGAGCATATTAATGGGGAATGGCTAATCACTCACCACCATTCTTCTGCTATGCCAGAATAGTTCTAAGGTAAAAGACTATACCCAAGGCCACGATGAGTAATAATCAATTGCTTCTCGTGGCCTTCGTTTATCTTATTTCTCAATCGCTTAATATAAACATCAACTACATTTGTGAGAGGATCATAGGAGCTGCCCCACACGTTTGAGATAATCCTCTCTCGGCTAAAAACTTTATTTGGATAAGACATCAGCAATTCAATAAGGGCAAGCTCTTTCGCTGTTAAGCCAATCTTGGCCTCTTTTCGACTTAATTGAAAACTTTCTAGATTAAGGGTGAGATCTTCAACCACTAAATTTTTAGTTTCTTTCGCAAGATCTTGCGTCCTTCTTGCCAGGGCTTCAAGCCTTGCCAGCAATTCTTCAAAATCAAATGGCTTTGAAATATAATCGTCTGCTCCCATTTTCAAACCGAGAATCCGGTCTTCAACTTGTCCCATCGCCGAAAGCATTAAGACCGGTTTATTAAGTCCATTGGCACGGATCTCTTGAAGCACGTCAATTCCATTCATGAGAGGGAGCATTCTATCTAAAATAATCAAGTCAGGATTATCTTCGAGAGCACTTTGCAAGCCCGCTTCGCCGGTTTCACTAACCGAGACAATATAGCCCTCAGCACTTAATCCTCGTTTTAGAAATTGTGAGACACGTGAATCATCTTCAATAATAAGGACTTTTTTTCTCATCTTTGATCCCTAGGAAATTCAACTGAAACGGTAAATAAGTTTGGATCAGAAATTTGAGCGCTTAGTGTTCCTTTATGAGCCTCTACAATCAATTTTGCAATATACAACCCTACACCTAAACCATCAGGTCTTAAACGTTTGGCCTTTTCGTCTCGATAATATTTATCAAAAATTTTATCAAGCTGAATTTCATCTAAAAAATAGGCGGTATTTGAAATTCTCAGAACGATCTTGTCTTTACTGCTAGTGGTTTGGATATTGATTTGTGTTTTTTCAGGGGAGTAGCGAACGGCGTTGTCGAGCAAGATCACAATTAATTGTTGAACTCTTTTAGAGTCAAGGCTGAGTAAAGCATCAGAACTCAGGTCTAGTTTAAAAGTAAATCGTTCACTCTTGCCATTTTTATAGATAGAGGTTGTGGATTGAACCAATTGATTGAGAAATTGTCCATCAACTTTATTTTCGAGCACAGAAAAGATTTCATTTTCATCTTTCGCAAGAACTAAGAGATCTTCGATTCGCATACTCAGTTGTTTGCTGGTGAGATGAATATTTTTGAGCGTTTCTATATATTCATCGGTTTCTTTTTTTCCGCCCCTTAGTGTGACTTCAGCTTCTCCCATAATAACAGTCGCGGGAGTTTTTAGTTCGTGACCAACACTGGTTAAAAAAGATTTTCGCTCACTTTCAGTTCGTTTTAATTCTTGCAGAGCATTTTGGAGTTCATAAGTTCTGTCTTCTACTTCTTTCTCAATTCGTTTGCGCTCATTTTTCTCTTGTGTTCGAGATTTTTCAATTTCATCGGCCATCAAATTGAATTGATTGGCCAAAAGCCCAAACTCGCTTTGATCTATCTCTGTAATCCTATGGCCTAGATTTCCAAGCATCATCGCCTTCGTAGCAACAACTAATTCTTCGAGGGGATTTTTAAGGGCCTTGAGAATAATAAAGGCCAGTATGAAGGCAATTAATAGTGTCATGACTGTCAGGGCGTAAACCATTTTTTTAAAAAAGAGGATCGACTGAGCGGAGTTGAATTCTGCTTCAGCGGCTCGGGTGCGCTGAATTTCAATAGCATCGTTGATAAGTCTCTTGAGATCGCGGCCTTCGAGATTATCAAAAACTTGGATCATGAATTTCCATATCTCGCGGTAGTCGATGGTTTGCTTTCCACCTTGAGAAATAAGGTCAAGTTCCGAACGGAGACTTAGGATATTCGCCTCAAGAGTTTTCAGCCTTTCGATTTGTTGATCAACTTGAGCTATATCTTGGGGATTTTCGCTAGATATAATCTTATCGTTGAGCAAGTATTGATTGAGTCTCAAGAGAGTTCGTTGCATTTTTTCTTGCAGGGCAATTTTCTCTTCAGGAGGGGCGTTGTCTGTAAGTAGATACTGAGCAAGCCAAACCTTGAGTCTTTGTTTATTCCCACCGAGATCAATAAATTCACTGAGAAGGATATTCGCAATTCGGCTTCTCTCGATATGATAGCGGGACTGTTTAGAAACCCAAAGAGTCAGGCCCGCTTGAAAAATTGTAAAAATTGTTAGTACGACGAAAGAAAATCTCAGTTTATTGGCAAACAATTGCAGCTTAAGCATCTTCTATTCCTATCCATCTAGAAAGAAAGTGTAAGTGAGGCATTAATCATAAGAATTGTTTGGTTATAAGACCACCATTATCGGCTTGTTCAAGCTTTACAATGGTAGGACCGGCGAGATTCGAACTCGCGACCTCTACGATGTCAACGTAGCGCTCTAACCAACTGAGCTACGGTCCTATGGTCTTGAAAAGAGAGTCAAAATATAGGCTCAAGCGCTAAGGCCGTCAATCACAAAACCTAGCCATGTTGCAGTGAATGGACTATATTTCTTTTCATGCAAAAACGTCTTGAACGCACGCTAACCGGCGTTCTGATCCATCAATTTAAAGAGTTCTGGCCCTATTATATTGGGGCCTTTTTTTGTCTTTGGGCGACTCATACCATTCAGAGTTTTCTGCCTTTCAAAGCCCGGGATTTGGCCCTAATGGTTGAGACCGGCACGCAAGAAATCGACACTTGGATCTTTGTGTATTTTGCCATCGGGATCATCATCTTTCGCACTGCTTCGCGCTTGCTTTTTTTCTATCCGGCGCGGGTCATGCAAAAATACATTCGAGTCGAACTCCTTGCGAGGCTTGAGAGTGTGTCGCCATTGCGCTACCAAAAATATTCTAGCGGACAATTATTTCAAATCCTTTTCAATGATATCGAGCAACTTCGGGCCTTAGTGGGCTTCGCTCTTCTACAGGTGGGAAATATTATCATTGCCGTGGCGGTTCTTGTTCCGAAGATGGCGGCTTTCAATTCTGACCTTTTGATCGCACTTCTCCCAATGCTTTTTTCTTTCTGTTTTTTCACTCTCGTGGTGAGCACGACGAAAGATCTCTATCGTCAAAACCAAGAGATGCAAGGGGAAGTTCAAAACTTCATCATGGAAAGTTATATTGGGAAAAAAACCATTAAAAACTACCATGCCGAAAAATCGTTTATTGATCATTTTAAAAACTACTCATGGCGGGAACTTATCTTCTTTTACAAAGCTGGTAAAAGAGTTGCAGTCTCTTTACCGTTCGTGCCTTTTGGCGTGGGTCTCTCTTTTGTTTGGGGCGCCTATATTATCAAGACGCAAGATCTCGGCGCATCGTCTTTGATTTTGTTTTCTGGTTTTGTCTTTCTCTTCCTAGAGCCCCTTATGTTTCTTTCTTGGATTGGCATTGTTTTCACTCGTTCAGTTGCTTCTTGGCAGCGAGTGGAAGAATTAGTGAAGACTTTGAAAGAGCCGTCAGAGACAGAGAATCAACTAAGAGTTAAAAATCAAACTGCCAACATTCACTTAGATTTCTGGGAAAAGGACTTGGAGTTTGAGGTTTTTCCCGAGAAGTGGAACGTGATTGTAGGGAAAACCGGCCATGGGAAAACTTATGTGCTTCACCAGCTCGCAGAAATCATCATGCAAAAAGGGCGCACTATTTCTTATGTGGCCCAAGACCCTTATCTCTATAACGACAATATCAAATCAAATCTCTTCCTTGGTCGTGTGCCCACTGAAGCAGACCTAGCAGAAGCTTATAGCCTTCTGAAGATTTTTCAACTCGACTTCCTCGCCGCAAATCAAGAGCAGCTTTTTGATCTTGAGGTGGGGGAGAACGGCAAACGACTCTCAGGTGGCCAAGCAAAACGCTTAGCACTTGTGCGCAGTCTTTTAAGTAAAGCTGAAGTTTTAATATGGGATGACCCATTCTCGTCAGTGGATGTCATCTTAGAGCGAGTGATTGTTCAAGAATTAAAACGAAAGAATTTTTTGAAGGGGAAGACCTTAATTCTTACGAGCCATAGACTTACAACAGTGAAACAAAGTGATCATGTGATTTATCTTGAGAAAGAAGAGGGGATTTTAGAAAAAGGTGCGGTCGATGAGGTTTTTGCTAAAAAGGGTTTGACGTATGTCTACTTCGAAAATCAATTGGTTTAATCTTTTTCTTTTTAAAAGAGGGCGTTGGATGGTGGGTCTCATCATTCTTTGCCTCCTCACGTCTTCAGCTCTTGGAGCTTTCGTTCCGAAACTCATCGCTGACCTCTCTCGAAACTATGCCATCGAAGCTGATTACTTCTCATCTATGTTGGCGCTCTTTTTTATTTTCTTAGGCGTCTACTTAAACCGCGTTCTATATCAACTTGGGGTCAATGTTTATATTAGAGAGTTGATTCAAGAGGTACGCACTTTTTGTTATTCTAAATGGCTTTTGCACTACGATCTTCAAACGTCCAAAAAATCTGAATCGGAACGGTACCCGCAAGGGGAAGTGCTCGCTCGAATCATGAGTGATACTGAAGCCGTGCGAGAGCTTATCACTTCCGGCACTTTTGGGATTTTCATCGATCTGTTTTTTGTGATTTCTTGCCTTATCAGTTTTATTACCATGAATACTACTTCGGGTCTTATTTTAACTGCAGCTCAGGTGATTGTGTCGGTTCTCCTTCTCTGGGGAAGTGGTTATATGAGAAAGATCTTTCTTTCCGTGAGAAAATCTTCAGGCCAAGTGTCAAAAACCGTCGCCAATATTGTGGGCGGAGTGAAGGAAACTTACTACACAAGACACGAGCACTACGCCAGCAAGAAAGGTGAAATTGTTTTTGAAGACTTCTTGAAAAAACAACTGACATCAAATATCTGGGATGCCTCTTATTATTCGGTGGCGGAATCGCTCTACCCACTTTTCCTGGCCCTCATTGTGTTGATCTTCCCTTATTCGAAAATCACAGAAGCTGCCGTGATTTTAGCGATCGTCGATTTAATTCAGCGTTCGATTAACCCGATCAAAGATATGGCCGGGAAAATCGCGAACGTTCAGCGAGCGGTGACGGGCTTTCAGCGGATAGCAGAGTTTGTCGGGGATCTTGGTCAAGGGCATTTTTCTTCTATGGATATGAAGTCTCAGACCTTAGAGGTGGAAGAGCTGCATGTTCGTCTTGAGCATTTCGCCTATCCCATTCGCAAAGGTGAGGACGGAGGGTTTGCACTTAAGAAGATTAACTTTAAGGTTCACAGGGGTGAGCTGGTTGGTATCGTTGGTCTATCTGGTTGTGGGAAATCAACTCTACTCAATATTATCGCCGGAAATATTATTCCCGATGATGGTGAGATTGAACTTCTGACAAAAGGAAAAACCGGGATTCATTTTCCTGGCAGAGGCACGAAAGAAGAAAATTTCGCACATGTTATCCGCTACCGCGAGCAAGTGGGGATTGTTTCCCAAGACTCGCATATTTTTTCTGAATCACTGATTTTTAATATCTGCCTGACGCCTGATAAGCCCGCCGATTTTGATGAGTTTTGGATTTGGCTCAAAGAGCGTTTGCCCTACCTTTCTACGTGGAAGATTCAGCCAGAGACGGTATTAGATCAGAAAACTTTGTCTGTTGGTCAAAAACAATTACTGGCGGCCATTCGCTCGTGCTATCTCAAGAAATCGATTGTGCTATTTGATGAAATTGCCTCAGGCCTTGATTCAGAACTTGAAATGTCACTTAGAAAAATCGTTCTTTATGTCCAGCAACACGCTCTGACATTCATTGTCGCCCACCGCCTAGAGACGATTGTGGAGGCAGATAAGATCTTAGTCCTCCACCAAGGGGAATTAGTAGCCGAGGGAAATCATCAGACACTCTTAGACCAATCTTCGGCTTATCAAGAATTTATCGCCGAAATGTCGCCATCTGAATTCAACTAAGTTAGTATTTTCTCATTAATGAATACTTTGATCAGGGAGTTTAGAGATGAAGATATTACTGACCTTCGCATTGGGTCTGGGCCTCGGTTCCGGTTTTGTCGCTTGTACAAAAACAGCGACCTCAAATCAACCAAACTATGTTTTTAAATCCGCTCCAACTGATGGGCTCGTAGCTAAAATCGCTGGTAAAGAAATCACAGAACAAGAAGCTTATAAAGGTGTTGAAAACGATATCTTTGAAGCAGAAAACAAAGTCTACGAAATCAAGATGAACCGCTTGAGAGCGCTCGTTGTAGAAGTATTGATGGAACAAGACCCAAGAAAAGAAGGGATGTCTAACGACGAATTTCTTAACACACACGTGGCAAAAGACATCCAAGTCACTCAAAAAGAAATTGATGCTTTTGCAGCTGAGAGACAAATTCCTGCCGAAAATATGAATGACCAGATGAAGGCCAGAATCAAAGAATATATTGAAATGGAATTGAAGCATAAGGCAGTGGACAAGTGGATTGCAGATAAGACAGCTAAAAATCCAGTTGAAATCTATCTTAAAAAACCAAATCGTCCTGTTTTCGAAGTGGAAGTAGGAAATGCTCCGTTTATGGGCGACAAAGACGCAAAAGTAACGATTGTGGAATTCTCTGATTTTCAGTGTCCTTTCTGTGCTCGTGGAGCTGCAGTGACAAATGAAATTAAGAAAAAATACGGTGATAAAGTGAAGATTGCTTTTAAGAACTTCCCTCTACCGTTTCATAATCACGCACGTGCCGCTGCTATGGCCGGACTTTGTGTCCATGAGCAAAACCCAAAAGCCTTTTGGAAGATGCACGACCTAATGTTTGAAGACCAACAAGGTCTTGATCAAGAGGGGCTGAAGAGCAAAGCTCGCCAAGTAGGGGCTAAGATTGAGCAGTTTGAAGAGTGTATGACGACGGAAAAATTTGCCGATCAGATTAATAGTGAAGTTGAACAAGGAACTTCTGTAGGCGTCAAATCAACTCCTACCTTTTTTGTAAACGGTATGGTCATTACAGGGGCTCAAGCGATTGAGGTCTTCTCTGAATTGATCGATCAAGAATTAGGTAAATAGAACCAGTTAGTTGAAGGGCCCTGGGAAATATTTCCCGGGGCCCTTTTTTTTTAGGTCCATGTCATACTGAATTAGAGAGTTTTTAGCTCTTTTGATGGCAAAGGACAGAGATGGACGTCACAAATTATAACAATCGTCTCGCCCAGCAACGTGAAAATTTTCACGATGCTCATGCTGAGCAAAAAGCCAATCATAAGCGTGAAGTAGATGAACTAAAAAACCGTCATGATACGCAGTTGGCAAAACAAACAGAAAACCATAAAAAAAACCAACAGCGTATCGAAGAAGATAATCGCAAGGCCATAGAAAATAGCAAAGATAAAACTCAAGCTGCGGTTGATGCTATTAACAAATCTTACCAAGCAAAACTTCAAGAAGAGCAAAAGAACTTTGATTCAGAAAGACAGGCGATTCGCTCTCAATTTGATAATCGTCTAAATAATTTAAAAGATACTTACAGTACAGCTCTTGAGCAAAGAGAGAAAAATCACTCAGAACAAGTTAAAACGATGAGTGATCGACATATGGCCCAAAGCCAGAAAGAGAAAGAGTCTTTTGCAAACTCTCTCGGAGAACTTCAAGGTCGCAATGAAGAGCGTTTTGATGTAATGAGAGAAAAAGAAATGACGAATAAGAAAGCGCTTATTGATCAAAACAGAGAGAAAGAGCTTGAACTGACAAGAAATTTTTCTGATCAAAATAAAGCTCGAACAAGAGTCTCTAGATCTGAAATGGAATCATTGAGAGAAAATCAAGCTCATGAGATGGAATCACTTAAAAATCGACTGACTTCTCAACGAAAGCATGACTCAAGAAATATCGGGGCAGAGGTTAAAGATAATACTGATCTTTATAATAAAAAACTTAATGATGAAATCGAACTTCGTAAGAATCGTTATAACGAAAATATGAAGAATCAGTTAGGTGAGTACAATAAAGAAGTAACTCGCCTTAAAATGGACAAGTCCGATACTATCGATGGTATCAGGTCGGCTTACGGAAGCTCACTTGCTGAAGAACTAGCAAGAAATGGTGAGCTTCGTTCAAATCAAGCGGATAGTTTTAAAATGCGAGAGGCCCGCAATACTCAGGAGTATCAAAAGAATATTAATATTCTTGATGAACAATCTAGAACGGCGATAGAAGAGACGAAAGCTGGTTATAACGATAAGAAAAAGGGAATACTTGCGAGCAATGAGGGTGAAAAGAATCAGCTCGTGAGAAACGCGACGATTTCACGAAATAAAATGAACTCTGCTCACCAAGAAGAGCAAAACCGTTTGAGAGCTGTTCAACAGCAAGAAATTACTCAAATGAAAGATCATCACTCTGATAGCGTGAAGAATGTTATCGCCAATAAAGACAACCAAATTGAAGATATAAGAGCGACCTTTACCCAAAATGCCAATGAATCAGAAAGACGAAATACGATGGAAGCTCAGAGGTCAGGCCTTGAACTTTCTAAAACCTTAGTAGAGAAAGATCAAAAACAGGCGCAAGACCTCTATAATGTACGCCGTGAATATGCGGAGAGACTTGCCGGTGGCTCAGAGCTTGATCGAGCAGATGCACGTACCAAACGAGTGTCTGAAGCTTATGAGAATCGTTTAGGCAATACTCAAAACAAGATGGATGAGATTCAGTACACACAACAGCTAGAGCGAGAGAGACTCAATGCTCAACAGAAAGCGGAGATGTCCACTCAAAGGCAAAAATATGAAAACAAAATTCAAGATATGGATAAGTCTGGGAGAGAGTTTCAAGCCAAATTTGTAGCAGACTCTAAAGAGCAAAGTCAGGAGTCTATTTCTCAGTATCGAAATCAGTTGAACTTGGCAGTGGTTGAGAATGAACAACAATCAATTGCTCAAAGACAAAATGCCAATCGCAGTCTTGATGATCAAAGGGTTGAATACGGCCGTTTAATTAATAGTTTGAATGAGAGAAATCAAGAAGCATTAAGCCAAATTCAAGAAGATTTCTCTAAAGAGAAAACGAATTATATCGAAAGTTCGAGACAAGATAAGCATGAATCGAAACTCTCTTTAAGAGATGACCTAATAAAGTCATTCGAGCGAAAAGAGACTAGCTATCTTCAACATATGGAGAACAAGCAAAAAGAGTTTGATCGTACTGTTCAAGTATATGAGACAAAGATATCTAATCTTGAGAAAAAGAATGCTGATGAAGTCAATAACCTTCGCAGAGTTGAAAATCAAAGAAGAGCAGATGACCTAGCGCTTTTTAAGTCCGAACAAGCAGCACTTGAACGTTCAAAAAATAAAGAAATCTTAGAGCAAAGAGGTCAGTACGAAGGACGATTAGAGCGTTTGCGTAATACGACAAATACACAAATTCAACAATTGACCGATCGTTATGAGACAATGCTTAGAACTCAGAATCAAGAAAACACCAATACGATGAACTTAAAGATGAAAGAAGCCGAAGCGAATTATGCTAGGCTTCACGATCAGTCACAAATTGAGCGTGAGTCTCTTATTCAACAATACGAACTTCGCTTAGATAAAATGCGAATGGCAAATCAATCTCAAGAGACAACTAGGTCTAAACGTCCTACCACTGCCTAAATCTGATTCTTTTGTGTTAAAATAAAAGAAAACATCAGGTGAGTGAGTGTTATGAGACGCGCGAAGATTATTGCAACCCTAGGGCCTAGTAGTTCATCCCTCGAAAAAATTTGTGAGTTAATTGAAGCCGGCATTAATGTTGCTCGTGTCAATATGAGCCATGGGACTTATGAGGGCCATGCCACTTTGATTTCAACTATTAGAGAAGCTTCAAAGAAAATGGGAAAAGAGCTGGCGATCCTGATGGATCTTCAAGGGCCGAAAATTCGCGTCGATAAATTGCCAGAGCCACTCATTTTGAATGCAGGTGATGAGTGGGTGATTGGCGCCTCAAAACTAAAAAGTCAGTACCCTGAGTACAAAGACAGATTTATCCCAACGATTTATGAACAACTTGTCGATGATTGCTTTGACGGCGCAAGAATGCTTTTTGATGACGGTCTGATGCAAGCACAAGCTCTTAGAAGAGACCGAGATGTTTTTTTAATAAAAGTCACTGTTGGCGGAACATTAAAATCCAATAAAGGAATCAATCTTCCAGATTGTGATGTCTCGGCTCCGAGTTTTACCGCAAAAGACAAAGAAGACTTGATGTTCGGTCTTCAGCAGAATGTAGATTTCTTTGCGTTGTCATTTGTCCGCAAAGCGGAAGATATTCTCGAAGTGAAATATATTCTTCATAAACTTCGCGCTCAGACGCCTATCATCGCTAAAATTGAGAAACCACAAGCGGTCGACAATCTTGAAAGCATTCTCAAAGTTGCTGATATGATCATGGTGGCCCGTGGAGATATGGGGGTTGAAGTCGGGAATCACCTCGTGCCTTCAATTCAAAAAAAGATGATTACCATGTGTAATCAAAAACATGTTCCGGTCATTACAGCGACCCAAATGCTAGAAAGTATGACGGAAAACCCGACTCCGACACGTGCTGAAGCTTCTGACGTTGCCAACGCTATTTGGGACGGAACGGATGCCGTTATGCTAAGCGGGGAGACCGCTTCTGGAAAACATCCTGTGCTTGCTGTCAGGATGATGTCGAATATTATTATTGAAGCTGAGAGAACTCCTAAGGAGCGTCCATTCATTCGTCATATGGATTTATCAAACGTGAATTCTTCTACGATGGTCGCGGCATCAATGATTGCAGAAAAGATTGACGCCAAAAGAATTCTCTCCGTTACGGAATCAGGCCATTCTTGTTTGAAAATTTCCATGTTCCGCCCATCCACAATGGTTCTGGGTATTACAAATAGCCTTGCCACAGCTCGTCGACTTTGTTTGTACTGGGGAGTTTCACCTTATCTTGTGACTGATATGGGACAAGATAATTTTAATTTTCAAGAACAAGTGATTTCAAAAGTAAAAGCTGATCTCAATCTCGTCAACGGCGATAAACTTGTAATTACTCGCGGTGATGGAAAATTCTTCGCTCGCGGAAGTTCTAACTCAGTAAAAGTTGAGATCATTAAAGACAAGCCAAAAGTTCTGGGATCGTCTGACTATCTCATCGAAGCCTCAGACTCAAAGAAGAAAATCCTCCTGGACACCAGCATCTGCGGTTCTTGTCACAGCTGTATCAGCATTTGTCCTCATGATATTTGGACAGTTGCAAAAGATGGAACACGCGCTACGACGATTGACGCTGATAAAGTCTCTCAGTGCGCAGCGGACATGGAATGTGTCAGAGTTTGTCCGACTGGGGCGATTGAAATCATTTCAACCATTACAGATAATAGTGTCTAAGCTCGAAGATCTTTTAAAGCCGTTTCAGGTTTCAGCTTTTGGTGTGACCAATGAGCCGGTGCCGATAAGCTTCAGTGCTTACGCTGGCTGGGTGAAGCGAGATTACCATAAACCGCTCTCTTATTTAGCTGATCATCGTCTTGAGTTGCGCTCTGATCTGAGACAATTCTATCCCGACTTTAAGCAGGCGATTGTTTTTCTTTTTTCTTATAGCGAAGAGCGTGCGGGGCTAGAGAAAATCTATCAAGATCAAAACTGGAACGGATGGAAGATTGCAAGCTACGCCTTGGGCTTTGAAGATCAGGATTATCATTTTGTTTTGAAAAAAAAATTGATCAGTATTTTAGATACTCTTAAAAAAGAATATTCGGGCCTTGAAGGCGTGTTGACCTTAGACGTTCATCCCGTACTGGAAAGAGACCTGGCCTATCGAAGTGGCCTCGGCTGGTTTGGAAAAAACTCTATGCTGATTCATCAAGGACTTGGAAGTTTTGTCATGATTGGCTCTCTGCTTTTAAATCAAGAAATTCAAACACCGACCCCAAGACTAGAAACAGATCATTGTGGGAATTGCCGTGCCTGTCTTGATATTTGTCCCACAGATGCGATCAACGAAGCTCAGCGAACGATTACTGCAGAGAAATGCATATCGACTTTTACCATCGAACTTTTTAAAGAGGCTCCCGTTATTCCGGGGCATTTAGAGAGGGGAACGGGAGAAATATTTGGCTGTGATCTCTGTCAGGATGTTTGTCCATGGAATAAAAAGCCCCTTCAGCAAACAAGTTTACAGGGGGCTTCGAAATGGGCCAATTATTTTCTTTTACGTCCGAGAAATGAAGTGATTGCAGAGCTAGAAAATTTTTCGCAAAAAGGTTTTCGCCGATTTTTTGCAGGCAGTGTTTTTGAGCGTCTCGGGAAAAATGGCCTACTCAAAAATCTAAAAATTTATTGAAAATACCCTTGGTCTTTTAGAACTTTTTTGATGTGTCCGGCCGCTAACTCTGGCTGATGGTGGGGGAGCTTGGTGGGTTTTTCAAAGCTGAGTTGATTTTCAGCTGGGTTTAATTGCTCAACAAAGCGCTCGGTTCCATCGCTTCCAACCACGAGATCATCTTCTCCCGTTATAAAATGCGCTCGCGCTTTTTTTAATACGAGTTTTTGTTTTTCTTCATTGATCCAAGGAAAAATAATATCCGTATCAAGGTGTTCTGAGACCAATTGCCCTCGAATCGCCAGGGTGGATTTATAGAAAGCCGAATGAAATAAATGAGTCTTGCCTTGAGGCGGGAGCCCTAGCCCCACGCAGATCGCCTGAACGTCCGTCTCTTGCCACTCTTTGAGATTGAGCGCTTTAAGCGCCAGCAATGCACCAAGAGAATGGCCACAAAGAACCAGTGGGCCATTTTGAGCGAGATCATAGTCGAGCGGACGCTCCGTTTTTAGCTTCTCTAAAAGAATTTTGTGGGCAGCGGGAAAAAGCAAATGAGCGCTTTTTTGAAACTCCTCAGTCGAATCGACCTCTTCAAAGCTTCCAAGATAATGTCCAGGCAAGTCAAAAAGCAGACTCGCCATTCCTTCCTCGGCCAAGCGGACCGCCCAATTCAGAATCGAGCCCTTATGAGACGTATAGCCATGAGTCATCAATGCCAGTGCGGGTCTTAACACCTGATCCGGAGCGGGGAAGAAGGCAAAGGCCATCACATGGTGCGCACCGAAAGGGACTTTTATTTTTTGCAAACGAACACTCATAGCCACGTAGCCTACTTAATTTTCAAAGTCTTGAATAGAATATAATTGACGTATCTCCTGCCATCCTTTATTTTTGTGGGACGTTTTAAGCATGCCCAGTTAGCTCAGTTGGTAGAGCAAGGGACTGAAAATCCCTGTGTCCGTGGTTCGATTCCGCGACTGGGCACCATTCTTCAAAAAAGCCACTTTCCGGAGTGGCTTTTTTTATTTCAACTAATTCTCTAAACGGCTTTTTCAAATCGGGCACAGCTCTCCTGGACAGACTTCGGAACGTTGATCGTGTTCAGTGAATCCTGTTGTCAGATTTTCCTTATACTCTTCACTTCTAGTCTGATGAGTGTTTTCATTAATAATGGTCGAGCCTGTTTGCTCTTTGAAGTGACTCACTAGCCTGTTTCTTAAAGTGTTTGGAGGAGGTGACTTTCTGCCCACTAACATTTCTTTTATTGTCTCAATATCTAAGTTAGAAAAATCATTATTCACAAATTCTCCTGTTGTTTTTGTGTTTTTTTAATTGCTCCGATCAATATGATCGTGACTTTTATAGAGTTAATTCCCCTTCATTTGCCTTGTTGTTCTTTGTCTTACTTTGCAGGTCTTATGAGTGGAGGGGGATAGAATTAAAAATTTATGATAGTTATTATTTTGCCGCTGGCTTGTTGTTCGTATTTTAGAGGTTTTTTCTCTCTTTCGTTTTATTGTGATTTAAATTACTTCATTGGATTTTATATTCTTGTATTTCTTCGTGTTTCTTAGATATGAAAATAAGTTCAGCTTAAGTTGTCACTATCGTCATAGTTGTCACTAGATTGGTTGATAGGTTGTCAATTGTGACTACGTGACGTTGTGACGACTACTGTCTAATGTGGCGACTAGTCAGGTCAACTACTACTGCTAAGTGCTTTAGAACTCTTGCCTTTGGGCCAAAGGCCCAAGGTTTTTATTGCTACTTTACTCAAGGTTATATGTTTAACCCCGATAGGAGGTCATGCTAATAAATACAAGATGAATCTTAGGCTTTAGGTGAGTGCAGTGAAAAAAATAGACTTTCATATCCACACTGTTTCAACAGTGAGCGACCGAGAATTTGAATTCAGTATTAACACCCTACAGTCTTATGTTGAGCAGGCGTGCTTGGATGCTATTGCGATTACTAATCACAACATTTTCGACAAGGAGCAGTTTTTAGAAATTAAATCCAGTGTACAGGCAAAAGTATTTCCTGGAATTGAGATTGATGTTGAAGGAACCCATATTTTACTCATTTCTGAAGACAATGAGTTAGGTGACTTTAAGTCTAAATGCGATCAAATCTCTATGCATATTCCTGATAGTTGCTCATCAATTTCGCTAGACACGTTAAGAGAGGTTTTTCCAGATCTTTCAAAGTATTTGCTCATACCCCATTATAAAAAACATCCCGCGATTCAAAGCGTTACGCTAGAGAGGCTTGGTGACTTGGTGTATGCAGGTGAAGTAAGTGGACCTAAGAAATTTGTTCATGCAATAAGGGATGAAAGCTCTCTTGTGCCTCTTTTTTTTAGTGATTTACGAATTGAGGAGCAACTTAAGATTTTTCCATCGAGGCAAACATTTGTAGATGTCGGGGAGATAACCTTGGAGTCCTTGAAAATTGCATTTAAAGATAGAAAAAAAGTTTTTTTATCAAGAGAGGATGGGCATAAGTTTTTTAATCTCTTGGGCAATAAACTTACTCTATCTACCGGGTTAAATGTAATGCTTGGAGAGCGATCCACTGGAAAATCATACACGCTTAATTTAATCAATGATGAATTTAGTACAGAAGATATGAATGTTAAGTATATTAGGCAGTTTTCACTTCTTCAAAAAGATGAGGATGATGAAAGAGAGTTCTCTAATAGGCTGAAGACCAGTCAGGCGAGAATAACCGAAGATTACTTAAAGGAATTTGCCGTTGCCGTGGAGGGAATGAAGGACGTTAATAGAGATAAGCTTGATAAAGCTCTTGATAAGTTTATGTCGTCGCTACTTAAGCATGCCTCTGAATCCCATCGCCGTGACTCGTTTGCGAATGCAAAGCTATTTACGGAATCGGCATTTTCCTTAAACAATCTGGATTCATTGAAGAAAATGATTTCTTCAGTTGTAACAATTGTCGAAAATGTCGAGTTTCAAGATATTGTAGATAAGCATGTATCCAAGGAGTCGCTGAGAGGTCTAGCAGTCGCATTAATTCTAGAGTATGAGAGGCAAAAGGAGAACGAGCTTAAGAAGTCATACATCAATGATATAATAGAAGACATAAAAGAGGGTTTAAAGCTTCACACTTCAGCCACAACCATTAGCGAGATAGATTTATTCGACTTAATGATGGACTTCAAAAGAATTGAGAAATTTAATGAGCTTTGCCAGCATATAAAAGTGGAGAGGGAGTTTAAACGACAAGAGGTTTCGGGATTTTTCAAGGTCGCCCGAAGGTCATCATTTCAAAATGCCAAGGACGTTGGAGCTGTTTTGGCGAGAAAACTCTCATATGCATCAGCGTTTGAATTTTATCATGCGGATGGATATTCTTACCTAAGAGAACTTCGTAAGATAGATTCACTGAGAGAGACAGACTACTACAAGTTGTTCGTTAAAATTGACTATGAAATCCTCAATTCTAATGGTTTTCCTGTTTCTGGAGGAGAGCGCTCAGAATATAGACTATTGCAGGAAATTAGCGATGCGAATGAATATGACTTGCTACTCATTGATGAGCCTGAGTCATCATTTGATAACATGTTTTTGTTCAGTCGAGTAAATAAGTTAATAAAGGATCTTTCAGGGAGTATGCCTGTTGTTCTTGTTACCCACAATAGCACTGTTGGCGCTTCGATCCAGCCAGACTTTCTTGTGTATACAGCCCGAGAATATGTAGAAGGCAAGGTTGCTTACAAGCTTTATACGGGTCATCCTGGAGACAAGATCTTGAAGTCTAGAGATGGTGAGGTTACAAAAAATCATAAAGTATTGCTGGACTGTCTGGAGGCAGGAAGCGAACCCTATAAAGAAAGAAAGGAGAGGTATGAAATACTTAAGGATAGATAGCGGTAAAGGTTACTTTTCTTTGAATGAAAAGGATTGGCACGAGCTTGACTCAATCAACAAGGGGGATTTGCTTCATATCGTTTCGAGTGGGCTTGAAAATGGTTTTGAAATGGATGACCCCAAAGTGGGGTTAATTCAAAATAAGGCGCACGAGATAATTTACCACAAGTTGCACGGAAAGCTTTTAGAGCTAAATGAGCAAAGAACCCGCTTTAGGGACGAGAGCGAGAGCCTCTACAAGGAGGCTCTGGAAAAGTATAGGACTACGTAGTGAATTAATAGGTAGAGAGGAGATTGAAAGGTGCATGACTGGATGATAGCTAATTATCAGTGGCTAATAGGAACCATTATAGGAATTGTGATTGCTTATCATGTTTATTTTTTATCAAAGAAACTAACAGCAAGGGATCGCCTTGAGCACAAGGAGAGAATAAAGGCGAGGGCAGATGAAATAATCAATGATATTGAAAAGAATGACTTAAGAAGAAAGGTCCTTCTTGTTAATGTTAATAGATACTTTAAAGACTATCCGTCCAACGTCGAAAAGGTAAGTGGTTATTCAGTAATTGCGGGAGAGGTGAAAGCCACGCGACATGATGGCGTCGAGTTCTTCTGTAGCAGTCCTCGCGCAGTCTATAGGGGCAAGGATGGTAGATTGAGTTTTTCTTGTTTGTCGGACAAAGAGAAGGCTATGACAGTCTTTCCTGTTGGGGTAGTTCCGTATGACTGGATTGTTCATGTTGATCCAGAGGGGGATGAGTTTGATTATTATCCGATATTTTATACAAAGTTTAGGGGAAGCGTTTACTGGAGCTGGTGGAGAAGGATGATACCTTTTGGTTATCCTTACTCAAGGTTGGTCTATTATAGAATATCTGATCATTACCAAGATGGGAGTGATTCTTTTAATATGAAATATATTCAAGTTCATGACAAGATCGATCTTTAGGATGACAATGAGAAAAGCATTCCAGAGTGAGGTTTCTGCATTGTTAAATGCAAGGGGAATGAGATCACCCAATGAGATCCTTTTGTTTGATTCACTTCTAAACTTAATGATTAACCAGTTTTCCAATATTAATGTCGGACGGCTGCATGGAACCTCTCACTTGGTAACATTTAAAAATTCAGTAAATCAGGCTAGAGCGAATGCAAATTGTGAGCTATGCGACTTGCTTATAGTTGTGTTTTCTCATGACGAAATAAGAATGACATTTCATCAAAGTAAGTACGATTTAAAGTTAAATGAGAGAAATATCTATCAGAATGGGAAAATTAAGGCGAAGTTGAGTAGGTGCGATGTTGAGCAATGGGAGCTTTTAGCGAAAAGGCCGATATTAATAACAAAAGGGAACGTGTCGAAGTTTAATCCGCCTGTTAAGCTACTTTCAAGCGCGTTAAACCCTTCTGTTGGAAGTTATGGGGTTTTTTATAGAAATATCTCTAAGGAATATGATTTATTCTATTCAATCGCTGAAGATTTAATTCTCAGGCAAGCCATGTACAAAAGTAAAAAAGGGAGCTTCCGATCAAATCAGTTGGGGTGCTCGCTTCACGATGCGGTCACTGTGAAAGGAGTTAAATCAAGCTTCGTTCACAGTTGCTTACACATTGATACTTTCTTTGATTGTTTGTTGAATTTTTGCATCGGTACACCGCTTGTTCAAAATGGTGCGGTTGTAGATTTATATCGCTTGTCTTGGCTCAAGAGCTTGTTATCCGTTCGACAAGATGATGTTGAAGCTCTTGACGGTCTGAACAAAATACTGAGTGAGTTACTCGTGGATGATTTTCATGATGAGTCGGGAGGAATTTCAAATATAGTTTTGATTGAAGTCAGAAATCGTAGTGTTTTCTAGTAATTTGGGGGAATCGCCATATGTAAAATCCCCACAGCTTAATTTTAAGTCTTCAGCACATTTGGACGGATATCCATGCTCTTTTATGTCCTAATATAGGCTTTGCTCTGTCTTAAACTTTTATCAATAAGACAAAAATTTTAATGCAGCATTGTTTCCTCGGAGGAAAAATCAATAAATGTAGTAGGTTGGTAATATTTTGATTGCATTCTAATTATAATTATTAAGATGGAGAATTGAAAAATGATATCGCGTAATGAGTTTGACATAGCATGGAGAGAGAACGGTCTAGATTCTGAGGTCGATCCCGAATCGTTCTATAAGTTTTATGCAATGATGTCGAATAATGGATTACTTGTATTAAGAGGAGCTATTGATACTGAATATGTCAAAAGAGAATCAGAAATGGATGAGGTATTTGCTGTTTACGCAGGTATATTTGAGTCATGGTTTGATGAAACGTTTGCAGGTAGAAAGAGTGAGCACTACTCGGATCTGTGTGGTGTCATGTACTTGCTATATGACATTTTGCTGGGAATTCGAGGGGCGTACAAGATGGGGTCGATTCTTTCGGCATCCCTGTTGGCTCGCGTGGCCTTTGAATTAAAGGTCAATCTTTTAGAGGTGGAAAAGAATCCTTCTCGGAATCTTCCATTATTCTTAAAGTATGCAGAGATTGAAAAGTATGACTATGAGCTTCGTAAAGGATTTATAAGCGAACATGAATATATTTCCAGAGTGAATGCCTTGATGGGACTATGTGAAACAACGAAAAAATCTATAAGGAAAAAGATAAAAGGATGGACTGGAGTTAATAATGACTCACTTTTTAAAATTGCCAAAAGAAACAATTGCGAAAAGGAATATGAGGATCTTTACAGAATCTGCAGCACTGCCGCACATGGAAGTTCTGTTTTTCTTAATACCTATAAAAATGGAGGCTATTCCCCGATTATAAAAGAGAAAGATATTTATCCAATGGTAGTTCTTGGCTTAGGGGTTTTGAAGCAGCCGCTGTTATCATTGTTAAACCTTGTTGGTCTAGCGGAAAAGGAGCATCATCATTGCCAGATTAGTTTTGATTTGGCGGTGAGAGAGGCTAGGTCAATTTACGTTTCACTACAATCAAATAAATTTATATAACGAGGCTGTGAAAGAAAGATTTATAGGAAGCTCCTCTACGCAATCATGACTTCTTAGTAGAGGAGATTTCAGAGGCTGAACTAACGACTTTTTGACTAAAGTATCTAGAGTTATAAAACAGCCTTCTTGCTTCACTATAGTCTTTGTTTGGAAAGGCCTTACCGAAGAGCTCGATACAATTTTGAATACTGCCGAAAAGAATGAGGTCAATTTGATCTGAGATTGAAGCGATAAAGTTTGTTGCTTTTATTCCCTTGTGCTCAGTTCTTGTAAGAAGGAGATACATGTCCTTTACAATAGCAAAGAAACTTTTAAAAATAGAAGTAGTATTGTTGATTTCTAGATGTTGCCAGCTTTCTGAGTATCTGTTTTGAACGATGGTTAAGTGCCTGTGTGAAAATAGGTTTCGTAGTCCTTTTATATCTTTGCCAACTTTGGAAAGCCTTTGTTTCAAGTAAGCCTTTGAATTCTTCAAATCCCCACTAGTACCAAATAGTTTTTCATATGTATGGACGTAACTTTTTCGCTTTTCTGAGGCGAATATTTTTTCAAAAAGAGCTTTTTCGTTAGTCGCTACACCAACGTAGTCCATATTCTTTTCAAGTACGATAAAATCTTCAATGGGCTTAACTCTTAAATAATATGGGGCATTGTGAGCCACGGAGAACTCGCTTTGAATTTCATTCTCAATCAGGCTTAGAAGGTCGTCATAGATTACATGAAACTTATCGTATCTATAATTATTAAGAAGTAGCTGATCTGCTATGTGAATCTGTACGTCCTTGCCAAATTCAGGGATTAGGTTTTTAAATAACCCCTCCCATTGTCTTTCAAACTCAACAAGTTCTAGAAGTCGCACCTGAATAGATAGAGTTGTGCTCATCAGGCTTTGAATTGAGGAATTAAATTTTTCAAAATCAATTTTAGGGTATGTCATGAACGCATTACTTCCCTTAGTGGCGCGATGGTCGCCTGATTGTAAGTTATAAGATTATCGTCGCAAATACAATTGCTACGCATTGCGTCTTCGGGCGACGATGGGGCAGCTAGGTGGAATGGGAGATGTCTTAATGCAAGGAATGGTCCTTGAAGGGGGAAGGGTGATGCGTTGTTAAGTCTGAACTAATCCAGGTAAAAGCACGTACACGTTTTTATTCTGTTCTGGGGCAAGTGCGTTGGGGAAACGGAATAGGTTTGAGTACGAGGCGAAATCGCTTAATTGAGGCAACTTGTTTTCTGCGCACCCTTTAGCTTTCTGCACATATAGAAATGCGCAGAAATTTATGTTCAAGGGGCGTATTTTCAGGCGATTAAGTCCAATATCGCATTTCGATAGTTGCCTACGTCGGGGCATCATGTTTTAAAACAAAAAAAGCCTCCGTTTAACCCACGGGGGCTTTTTTTTGCCCTTTTATGTCGCTCTTCAAAAAAGAAAAAATGAGTGCTTCGTTCTTAGCTCCTCCTCCTTCCATATCATTTTATGATTACTGCCCCTTCAAAATTTTGGAGGAGTAATGGACATACAATTAGAACAGATTCAAAGCATGATTTATGTGATTCGAGACCAGCGTGTGATGCTGGACAGTGATTTAGCAAATCTCTATGGTGTCGATACGAAAAGACTTAATGAGCAAGTGAGAAGAAATTCAGAAAGATTTCCGGTTGATTTTATGTTTCAGCTGACGACTGAAGAATATGAAATCTTGAGGTCGCAAATTGCGACCTCAAGTGAAAAGCATGGAGGGAGACGATATCAACCTCTTGTTTTTACGGAAAATGGAGTGGCCATGCTTTCTACGGTCCTTAATAGTAAAAGGGCCATACAGGTCAATATAACTATCATGAGGATCTTTACTAAACTTAGAAGCTTTTTACTAATGGAGCAAAATATTGAGAGTAGGATGGATACGCTCGAAAACGGGACAAACCAACTCTTTAAAATTGTCTTTGAACGACTTGATAATTTAGAACAGAAGCTTCCGTCTCATGATTCTGATAGAAAGAAAATTGGGCTTAAGGGAAAAGGTTCAGGATGATGGCAAGAAGATCATTCTAGACAGACAATATTTTTAACTGCTATGGTCACAACGTTTCCAGTTCTTATCTAAAAAAGGAGGTCACTTATGATTCATTCAATTTCTTTTCTTTTGACCTCTTTGTTTCTTTCATAAATCACTTAGAGGTCTCCATTTAATTTTACTTAGGAGATTTTATGTCAATATCAATTAATGATATTCAAGATTATTTAAATTTAATTTTCCCGAGTTTTGAGAGAGTCGACCTTGACTCAAAGATTGAGAAGTATAAAAAAGAGTTTGCCGATAAGGTGATCAGTCAAGATGACTATTTCTTAATCCGTAATGAGAAAGGTCATCAAGTTCTAGCATCTAGAATTTTTAAGATTGAGTCAGATAAGTACGCTCTTCAGATTCCTATTTTTTGCGAAAAGGATACAAAAGCTCTAAACCAATTATTCTCTCAGGTGAAAGAGAGGCTTGTGGCATTAAGAGGCAGGGCGCTTGTCTGTAGAATGGCCCATGATGAGAAGTATGACTTTCTAAAACCAGAAATGTTGAAGTTTGGCTTTAAAGTTATTGGTAATAGAGTTGAGTATAAAACTCAAATTCAAAATCTAGATTTTTCATCTCATGGAGAATCTCCTCTTGAGTGGATTTCTCCTCTTGTTGATAATTCAATGAGCTTTGATGAAGTTGCCGACTTTATGGAAGCCGTTGCACAGGATGACCCAGATTTTAATCAAGAAACAGATAATGCAAAGGAATGTCTTGAGAGTTATTTATCTGAAGCTGGTTTGTACAATCAGAAAGATTGCCTACAAATTGGTTTTTTAAAGGGTGAGAATTTCCCTTGCTGCTTTATAGTAGCTCAAGTGGAGTCGTCATCTGGTTGGTCAAGGATTACTTATATGGGAGTCCATCCGGATTTTAGAAGCAAGGGATTAGGTACTTGGGTTCAGAGGCATGGAGTTCAAATGCTCAAGAAGCAGGGTGGTACTGAATACCATGGTGGAACAAATCTTAATAATAAAGCAATGCAAGCTGTTTTTGAAAAAAACGGTTGTCAGTTTTTTAGGAGTCTTTCAGAGTGGCAACTGGACTGAGCTAATCGTTTAGGTTGTGGGGGCATGATTACTGTGTCTCCACAAATTTGCTTACTTGTTATAGGTTCTGCGCGATCTTTTGCTTTAACCGCACAGTTCTTGTTTTTACAAGATTTTTTTACGTCCTAAAATGAACCATGAAACCATTGTAGAGGAATTATTAAATGAGCAACAAAAGTTCAGGGTCTTGTTTGTGCGGAAAAGTAAAGTTTGAGGTTGAGGGAAACTTTGAAAGTTTTTTTCTCTGCCACTGTAAATTCTGTCAAAAGGATACTGGCTCCGCTCATGCGGCAAATCTCTTTTCTACAACTTCAAAATTAAGTTGGTTGTCAGGTGAGGACTTTAATAAAACTTTTCATTTGCCAAGTACAAGGCATGTTAAAACCTTTTGTTCTCATTGTGGCTCTGCCCTTCCTAGTATTCAAAATCAGGGGAAATTAATTGTCGTTCCTGCTGGTAGTTTAGATGTCCCGGTAAAAATAAAGCCTAATGCCCATTTATTTGTGGCGAGTAAGGCAAACTGGGACGAAGGTTTGGAAGCCATACCGTCGTTTGATAGGCTTCCCAGTTAAATAAATTCGTAAAATTGGGTAGTGATTTAGCAATCATCTATGATGTCGATACGAAAAGACTTGATAACTTAGAGCAAAAGCTTCTGTCTCATTCTCAAGACAGAAGCAAAATAGGCCTATCCATTTCGATACATCCTTCTCAAAGATCTCTGATTGCTAAAGCGACCGTCTCTGGGGTTTGAGTCGCGGTAGCTTACTTGTTTGTTGAGATAGATTGTCTTTTTATTGTATTTTCTCTTTTTATATTTTCGCTGAATCTTTTTAATTTTCTCTTTTTGATCTGTGAATTCAAACGAGTTAGACTCACGAGTTGATGAGTGAAGTCGATGATTTCTGAAAAGGTTTAAGTCAAAAAGGAAGTAGTTAAAAAGACCAGCGATCAGAATCACTGGTAATTTCATGAATACCTCAAAAATTTAAGTTAATTTAGGGAAGACTTAATTTTTGAATATATCCACGATGATCACCTCGAGTTAGAAAGATTGGAAAAGTAAAGAATATGAGGTGATTAGAAATTCATAATGTTTTGATAATAGCACATTTCGCCTTTAGATTCAACGCATAGCCTTAGGTTATCCAAGAATGTATTTATCTCATGAGAAAAATTATCGTCATAGGTGTTACTGGGAGTGGTAAGTCGACTCTCGCCAAAAAGCTTTCTGTAAAGTTTGGCTACCCCTACGTTCAGCTTGATAAATTGTTTTGGAAAGCCAATTGGGAGGGGACACTCGATGAAGAGTTCTTTGAGAAAATAAGCCAGGCCATCGATTCTGAAACTTGGATTGTCGATGGTAATTACACAAGAACCAATCACCTCACATGGGCTGTCGCTGACACCGTTGTTTGGATTGATTTCCCTTTTTGGTTGACCTTCTATCAGAATTTTTCTCGCTCAGTTAAAAGAGCTGTTGTGAGACAGGAACTTTGGGAAGGGACGGGGAATAGGGAATCGTTTATGAGAATGTTCTCAAGCGACTCAATTATTTGGTGGCTGTTTAAAACCTACAAGCCTCACAAAGAAAGGCACGAAGCTCGTTTGAAGTCGAAAGAATTTTCTCATCTGAAGTTTTATAGGCTTAGGTCGCGAAGAGCGGTGAAAGAATTTTATGAATCAATTGGATAAAGTTAGGTCTAGCTTCGGTTGCAGTCAGGTTTACAATTGCTAAAACCTTATGAGTATTATTGGAAACGTGAATAGAATACTTATCCTAAAGTTGCAAAATAAGTCTATCTACTAGAATTTACTGTATTACTTGATGAATCTTAGTTGCGAATACTCAAGAGCATGGTCTAACGTAATATTTACTAGCATCTTTTAAAATGCTCTTTTAAGCGATAAGTGTAGTAAGAAATGACCTCCAAAATGTATTTGACCATCAACTAAGGAATTCTTTATGAGTCGATTCTTTTTTTTATTTGGCCTTCCTTTGTTAATTCAGTTTTCGAATTCTAATATTGCTTTTGCCTCTTCGCTAAAATGTGATTATATGGCAAAAAGGTATGCTGTCGAAGCTTACGAGAAAGAGATTGGTAATCGGGTACAGTCTTTGGGTGATTTTCTTAATATTATTACGAGCTACGTCTACGCTGGCCCAGGTAAAGAGCCTATTGAGTATAGTGTTCGAATCACAAATCTTCTTGATGGTGGCGTCTCTGCACGAGATTATGGTTGGACGACTGTTCCGGATGTGAATGTTTATTATAAAGTTGTCTTTGAATTAGATTACTCTACGGGAACAGATTTTCCGATTGATATTTGTCAGCCAATTTCCGTCGAGCAGTATAATCCTGAGGATTAGCGACCATTTAAAATTTAAGTAGTTCTTTCGCAGGGTTTTTAAAAACTCTGCGATTTTCCTTGTATATGTTTTGCTCTATAATGTATATTGCCCAAATGGGTATCGTAAAAATCTCAGATGAAATGCACGAGCAATTAAGAAAGGCTTCAAAGGCCCTTGATCGCTCCCTTAACTCTCAAGCCGAGCACTGGTTAAAAATCGGTATGCTCAGCGAGCTCTATAGAAACAAGTCCTACGAAGAGCTTCGAAATATTCTCTTTGAGCACGACGATTTATCCATCGAAAAAATCATTAAGACCAAGCCTAAGGTTAACCTCAAAATAACGAAATAAAATGAAAAGCATGAAAACTGAGCAAGAGATTGCCCTCTACCGCGAGACGGGTAAAATTGCAGCAGAAGTCCTTACCATTCTAAAAGATTATCTGAAGCCAGGTATCGATACTTATTCTATTGCAAAGTACGCTGAGGATTTAATCGTTAATAAATTCTCTGCGATCCCTTCCTCTATCGGACAATACGATTTCAAATTCGCTCTTAATAGCTCTGTGAACAATGTTATCTGTCACGGCGTTCCTTCGAAAACGGAAATTTTAAAAGACGGCGATATCGTCAACCTAGATGTGACGGTCAAAAAACATGGCTTCATTGCGGATACCTCCAGAATGTATACGATCGGCACGGTATCAGAAACAGCTCTCAAGCTTTGTCGTGTAAGTTATGAATGCCTATGGAAAGGGATAGAAGTTGTCCGCCCCGGTGTGCGAGTCGGGGATATCGGCTACGTGATTCAAAATCACGCTCTTCGAAACGGATTTAGTGTCGTTCGTGAATATTGCGGGCATGGAATTGGAAGCTTGATGCATGAAGAGCCGCAAATTCCTCATTATGGCCATAAAGGCAAGGGACCTGTTCTTAAAGAAGGGATGACTTTTACAATCGAGCCAATGATCAATGAAGGCTCAAGACAGATCAGACACCTCTCAGATGATTGGACTGTGGTGACGAAAGATGGGAAGTTGTCAGCTCAGTGGGAGCATACCATACTAGTCACCAAGAATGGTTATGAGGTTTTAACACTTCGTGAAGAAGAAGCTTCGAGGATAAAAAAATGAGCTATGAAAGATAATGGCCATCCAGAATCATTTTGATTTGAAACAACTTATAGTTCGTTCTTCTGAGATCGAAGAAGAGTACAATGATCAGTCTGCAAAGATCTGCGGTTCCTCTGTTAATTTTAGCCGTCATTTTGATTTAAAGAGAATTGGAGTTCACCTCGTTCGCGTTCCAGTCGGGATGCGAACATCGAAACCCCACGCCGAAAAAACGGAGGACGAGTTTGTCTTTGTGATCGATGGTGAAGTTGATCTATGGTTTAATGGGCGAATCAAGAAAATGCAATCGGGTGAATGTATTGGTTTCCCCGCTGGAACTGGAGTTGGGCACTGTTTTATAAACAATAGTCAAAAAGAAGTGCTTTTATTTGTCGTCGGTGAAAGAACCAAAAACGATAACCAATGTCATTTCCATCTTGAGCCTGAACTCAAAGAAGAGCTCAAAGTATTTTGGTGGGCAGATATGCCTTTGCAGAATCTTGGACCTCATAATGGGTGGCCGGGGAGTGTTGATAAATCCATGATTGATGAATCAATTGAAACCATCAATTCATCGGAAGCGCTGAAGTCTGCGCAGACTTCTAGTTACCCCGGGGACACAGAGACCTTTGGACATGGAGTCTGTTTAAGCCGTGACTTTAAAATTGGGACATTTGCTGTTTGGTTAGAAAAACTCCCTCCAGGCTTGAGATCGGCTTGGCCTCATGCCCATTCGGTAGAAGAGGAATTCGTTTTTGTTTTAGAGGGAACTCCCACTCTGTGGCTTAATCATGAAGATTATAAGATTGAGAGTTTCAGCGCCGTTGATTTTAAGGCGGGATCAGGAATCGCTCACGCTGTTTATAATAAGTCCTCAAAAGACGTTTTCTATTTATGTGTCGGGGAGTGCGAAGCTCCTAGTGATAAGATTTTCTATCCATTGCACCCAGAGCGGAATCAACAGATGAGGGCGAAGGGGAGGCTGTGGGAGGATTGCCCTAAGCAAAGATTTCCTTTTTAGGCTTTTCTATGTGGTTGATTTTTATTGATTTTCATACTTGGTGCGAATTTTATTTAGTTGAGTTAAGATTTACTGTCGGGCCAGTTTTAGGGTCTTTGCAAAGAATCATTCACTTACTAGCACAAGGAAATCAAGCATGAATTGGGTTGAAAAATTTAAGAGTGGCCTATTTTCTAAAACTCAAGTGATCGTTGGTATTGTTCTGACAATGTTGATCACTTCGACTTTTGTCTACGCTTTTCAAATTCTAGCGTTGAACAGTTTTGTACCTGATACTCCCATTAGCTCTAGTCAAGTGAATCAAAATTTTGAACAAATAAATGAAGCACTCTCTCAAATTCCAGTTGGAATGGCGGTAGGTTTATCATCAAGTTTTTCTTACTCTGATTCAATGACGCCAACGATCTTACCTATTGATAGAGTTTTTTATGATTTCACAGAGAATCAAGCCTCGATGGAACTTATTACAAATGAGACAATACCAATTGTGGAAGATGGTTTTTATCAATTTCTGATTTATCCAAAATCGGCTTCAGGTTCAGCGGAAATTCGATTTTTAGTAGGTACTAATGCTGTCGCCAGTGTCTATATGGGTGAATCGAACACCTATTTCTCTCCATCTAATAATCATATTTATTTGGAAAGTGGGATGGATCTTTCTATTGAAGTGAACGTGTTTATGCCTCCGCTACAGATTGATCCCGATGTTTTTAAAATTAAGATGATTAAATTTTAGGACAGACGGAACACTCACTTTCAATAATCTTTTTTATGGCTTCTTTATACTTCAGAGCTTCTATTGGGAGCTCTGAAGTGAATTTTTGTGCATCCTCTGTTCTATCAAGCTTGTGTAGCAATACGATCTGTAAATAAAGAACGTCTGGTGAAATAAATTTATTTTTTCGAAATGATTCTAGCTTGCTTTCGGTTGATAAGTTTTCATCAAAAAAAACTCTAAAAGCATAAAGATCGTTAATCATAAATTGGGGATTGAATCCCTTAAGAAAGCAGCGATTCTTTAGAGAAATTCCTGAATAATGGATAAAGTCTTCTATTTTGGCGACTCTGAGCATGTATTCAGAGAGAGAAATAATATTTTTACACTCAGGTTCTCTCGTATAGCTTTTTAATAAGTAAGATGATTCGTTTGAGGCGATTTTAGATTCGTAGAGAGATTTAGGAACTGCGTAAATCAGAACGAGCGCAAAGAAAATGAATCCCATTTTACTTGTTCGATTTGGCTTGTAACTAAGAAGTAAAAAGACCCCAAGCAATGATGAAACCAAGTAGGTATCAGAAAGAAAAACACTGGTGATTTTTGTATTTGCTGATAGCAATGGATAGCTGATCAGCAAAAGAAAAAAGAGAGCCTTTTTATAGTCTTTTAGTTTTGCAATCAGAATCACGGATAACAGTGGAAGCCCAATGAACCCCAGAGGGTTTACTAAGGAGTAATTTCCCGAAAAGCTCAATGGCAGAAGGACTTGTGTGTAAGCCCTGGAGAAAGCAAAAAGTCTTTGAGAAGCTCCATAGAAAAATGGCGGTTGAGTAATAGTCATTCCAAAATAGAGAGGAAGAAGCTTACTATAATAAAAGAGTGTTATAAGACCAATCATTAATGAAGAAAGAAATAGCACCGTGAGTAATTTGATCGATCTTAATTCCGTTTTCTTTTTACCTAAGTAAAAGAAGAAGACAACGGGCCAGAAAATAAGAATCGGTTGACTCAAAAGCGCTAGAAAAAAGAAAAGAAAAATGAGAAATCCTGTCTCTTCCTGCTCCTCTTTGAATTCAACAGCTTTAAGAGAGGCCAATAAACAAAATAAACTAGCTAAGAGATGTTTTTTTGCTAAAGGCCAAGAGATCACCCATGCAAGCATTGGGTGACAAGCGAGAATCAAGAGAAGGATTTTTGTTATTGGAGATGAGGGCGAGTATTTAAGGGCGATTTTTTCAGCAACTAAGCAGCACAAAATCCAAATAATCCAGTTTGAAATGCCGAAGACTTGAAAACCAATTAATTTTGTTAGTTGAATATCTAGCAGTAGAAAAATATCTCTTACAGGTTGGATATCTGTCAGGGCCTTAGTAATAAAAATATCATAATAGTCTTGTAATGAATTAACACCCGTCAGCGGCCCTATGACGAGATTAACATCTCGGTCTAAAAGGTTATCCGCTATGAATATAGGAAAAAAACTGACGAAGCTCATTAAAATCATGAGTGGTCTGAAAAGCTTAGGATTTAACAAATGAGTCAGGTTTATTTTTTTCATCTAGTTAGAGTCAATCGGCGGCATCATTAATGTATTTCTTTAATATAGATGCCATTTATCCAATTGAAACTAATCAGTTCGAAAAAAATAAAATCTTGAGTGTTTTAGTTCTGTTAGGGTGCTGCCTAGTGCAAACAGCTAGACATAAGCTGATAGAGAAAATCTATGACTAGATCAACCCAATTTACTGGCGATCTAAATTGAGTTGCCCTAACATCAACAGACAAGATTATTAATTTCAGAGAGAAGGGAGAGTTATGTTAAAACGAAAACTGCCTATGTTCGTTGTTTTGACCTCTGCTTTGTTGCAATTTGGTTGTGCTACTGGTGACAGTGATTCAATGAAAATTGCCAAGGGAGAAAACAAGTCAAACCAATTCTGGTGGCCAGAAAGATTAGATCTTATGCCACTACGACAGCACGCTGCTGAATCAAACCCAATGGGGACAAATTTTGATTACGCGGCAGAATTTAAGAAGCTCGATATTAAAGCCGTAAAAGCTGATATCGAAAAACTTATGAAGACTTCACAAGACTGGTGGCCAGCGGATTGGGGACACTACGGCCCATTTTTTATTCGTATGGCTTGGCATAGTGCTGGTACATATCGCGTGTCTGACGGACGTGGTGGTGCTGGTGGTGGGCAGCAGAGATTTGAGCCACTCAATAGCTGGCCTGACAATGCCAACTTAGATAAAGCTCGTCGTCTTTTATGGCCAATCAAACAAAAATACGGCCGCTCACTTTCATGGGCAGATCTTATGGTGTTAACCGGTAACGTCGCGATGGAATCAATGGGATTCAAAACTCTAGGTTTCGCTGGTGGTAGAGCTGACGACTGGGAAGCAGACCTCGTATACTGGGGCCCAGAAGCTAGAATGCTCGATGATAAACGCTATAAAGGTGAGAGAAAACTTGAGCGACCTCTCGCTGCAGTTCAGATGGGTCTAATTTATGTGAACCCAGAAGGACCAAACGGCAAACCTGATCCGCTTTTAGCTGCAAAAGATATTCGTGAAACATTTGCTCGTATGGCGATGAATGACGAAGAAACAGTGGCGTTGATTGCAGGTGGACATACCTTCGGTAAAGCTCACGGTGCAAAACGTCCTGATAAATGCGTTGATGTTGAACCAGCTGCTGCAGGAATTGAAGAGCAAGGTTTTGGCTGGAAAAATAAGTGTGGAACCGGCAAAGGTGCTGACACAATTACCAGCGGTCTTGAAGGTGCTTGGACGGCAAGCCCAACTGCGTGGACACATCAGTATCTTGAAAACCTCTTTCGCTTTAACTGGGTTATGACAAAAAGCCCAGGCGGCGCGATTCAATGGGTTCCTGAAAATGAAGAGGAAAACAGATTTGTTCCAGATGCTTATGATGACTCTAAAGCACACGCTCCGATCATGTTTACGACAGACCTTTCGTTGAAAGAAGATCCAAGCTACCGCGAAATTTCAAAACGCTTCTTGGATAATCCAAAAGAATTTGAAATGGCTTTTGCTAAAGCTTGGTTCAAACTTACTCACAGAGATATGGGACCAAAGACTCGTTATGTTGGTTCTGATGCTCCGAAGATAACTCTTCCTTGGCAAGATCCAGTTCCAGCAGCAAAGCGTCCGTTGATTGATGCCACTGAAATCGCTTCGTTAAAGCAGACGATTCTCTCTTCAGGTCTTACTGTTCCTGAGCTTGTAAGAACTGCTTGGGCATCGGCTGCCTCATACAGAGGAACTGATATGCGTGGTGGTGCTAACGGTGCTCGTATCCGTCTTGCTCCACAAAAAGATTGGTCAGTGAATAATCCAACAGAGCTTGCGAAAGTATTACCTCGCTTAGAAAAAATTCAAAGAGACTTTAACCGCGCAAGTGGAAAAACTGTTTCTCTCGCAGACGTTATTGTCCTAGCAGGGACTGCCGCTGTTGAAAAAGCAGCTCGCGACGCTGGTGTTCGAGTGAATGTTCCATTTTCTCCAGGCCGTGGTGACGCTACTCAAGAGCAAACAGAAGTGGAATCATTCGCTTTCTTAGAGCCAAAGGCTGATGCGTTTAGAAATTTCTACAGTGACGAGAGCTTTCTTGCCCCTGCAGAGGCGATGGTTGATAGAGCAAATATGCTAACTCTTACTGTTCCACAGATGACAGTTTTAGTAGGTGGGATGAGAGCTCTTGGTGCAAACACTGACGGTTCAAAGCACGGTCTTCTCACCGCTAAGCCAGGTGTTTTGAGTAATGATTTTTTTGTTAACCTCCTTGATATGGCGACAGTATGGTCGAAATCGGCAGAGACAGAAGGACTTTACGAGGGACGTGATCGCAAGACAGGCGAGCTTCGCTGGACAGCAACAACTGTGGATCTTATTTTCGGATCACATAGTGAACTTCGTGCGATCGCAGAAGTTTATGCTTCAAACGATGGCAAGCAAAAATTCGTCAGAGACTTTGTGAGCGCTTGGAACAAAGTCATGAATATCGATAGATTTGACCTTAAGTAATTAGTTTTGAGGGCCTCTGCTTAATAAGCAGAGGCTTTTAAACCAATAATCGAAATCAAAAGTGTTACCAAGAAAAAGATTTTCATCGGTGCGACAGATTCTCTAAAAAGAAGTATCCCAAGTACCGCCGCTCCAACCGCTCCAATCCCCACCCATACAGCATAGGCAGTGCCTATAGGCAAAATAGAAGCGGCTTTCCCAAGTAAATACATACTGATGATCATAGAGCTAATCGTTAGGAGAGTGGGTACAAGATTAGTGAATCCATTGGTATACTTTAAACCGATGGCCCAGCCAATTTCAAAAAGGCCTGCGATAAAAAGCAGAACCCAAGCCATTGAAACACTCATTACATTCTCGTTTGTTAAAGATGCCAATCTTGATTAGCTTCTGGTTGATAGAGGATTTCTTGGATTTTTAAAGTTTTCGTCTCGCCGTCTGGAAACATCCAATTAATATTTTGACCTACCCTAAGACCAATTAAGGCGGTTCCCAGAGGGGCCAAGATAGAGATCATTCCCGCTTCCGAATTAGCTTCGTGTGGGTAGACCAGAGTGATCACCATCTCTTTTTTAGATTGGAGGATTTCAAAACGAATTTTAGAATTCATTGTGACAAGGTCGTGAGGAACCTCATAGTCACTAATAACTCGCGCGCGATCAAGTTCTATTTCAAGATCTTCGTTATCGAGATTTGTTTGCACACTTAGCAGGTGCTGTATCCGTAAATAGTCTTTTTCTGTCATTGTAATTGTGTCGTCATTCATCATGGCCTCTATGGGTTATAAAATTTGTGTAAATAGGAGGGGACTAATAGAAGAAATAGTCTCTAAAAAAGTGAGACTGTTTTTCTTGAGGGAATGGAGTCAATCGTGTTGATTTGCATAACTCTATTTTAGCCTATCTGACTTCTTTATTCAATTAGGCCTTGGGGCAGCGATTGTAGAGACGCTGATAGGCTCGCGCGATATCTTGACCATCTAGCTCGGGTGATTTTTGTTTAAGTAGGCCCATAATAATTCGGCTTTGTTCTTGGTGCTCAGGCAAGTGGTGAAGCTCGACCAACTTCTTAAGCTTCGGTTCCTGATCAATGAATGAAGTCGAAAGTTCAGGGAAATCAGACATCTTATAAAATCGAGGAGATAGGCTCGGTAATAACTCGCTTAAAAGCTCTTTGCAGCTCTGATCGGAGCTCGCGGGCCCCCTTGCATGATCAGTCACTAGCGAAGAACAAGAGCTTGTGAGAGTCGTCATGAAAATAAGGATGAGTGTCTTTTTCACTTTTAATTTATCGGAAAATTCCGATAAATCTTTATGAAATGGGTGAGTTTCGTTTTCCTTTTTACAGGCCTCTTCTTTGGTTCAATCCTACAAGCCGATGAGACTGAGACGTTGATTCGTTTCCACCAAGACGTTGATTTAAAAATGCGTCTGATGAACACTATGGTTCAAACTCAGAAACGACTTGAATTAAGTTTGGCAAACCTAGAAAGTCAAAACCTTTCCCCTGAAAAATTCGATCAAGAGTGGACCAAGTCTTTTAGAGAAATCACAGAAGAATATGTAAGTAAACAAACAGAGATTGGTGGATTTTCGATTGAAGATAAAAAACCTCTTCAAGCAATGATGGAGAAACTTCGCTGGAGTGAGCTGAGCCAGCTGCATTTAAAAATTTGGCGCAACTCCTTAACTATTGCACGCACTAGCGGCTTGAGCTTACTAGGCTCGCTTGTTATCGCTAATATTCTCAATTATGTGATTCCTTATTTTCTTACCATGTTTGGTCAACCAGTCTTAGCCGCTATCATTTTTATCGCTCCAGTGAACCCTCCGACTATTTTCCTTCATCACGGAGTGACTTCAATTCAGTTTGAAATGAGGATGAGGCAATTGATGGGCGGCAAGCAAGCGGTGAAAGAATACCGACAGCTCAATAATAATATTCTGAAAGAACTAGCACTTGTTAAAAAGACCGATTTCTTCGTTCCCATTACTGATGATGGGCCAGTTTATTTTGTCGCAAGTGCAAACAGTATAAAGGCGACCATCGCTAAGAAATTTGGCCTCGTCAAAGAGGAGCTTACTCTAAATGAAATCAGAAAGTTCTTACAGCAAGAAAAACTCACAGAGCCCGTTTATATGGGGCTCTTAAATGACTCTGTTTTAGATGAACGAGTAAAAGTGATGATGATTATTAATCAGCTTTCAACTGATCCTCGTTCAGAATTATTTGCGAGATTCAAACTGCGCTTTTCAAGGTTTATGGTGGCGATGCCAGGCTCGCCTCGCGAAGTTGAGGGGATTCACCATTGGGTGCGATCAATCATCCAAGCGAAATCGACTCAGGATATCTATACGCTGATCTCCCGAGCTCCCCGAGATATCCATCCCTTTCATCTATTGTCTGCATGGGAAGAAATTATTGTTCCAGAGCTCGCTCGTGGCGATCAACTGAATTATCGCCAAATGCGAAAATTGGCTTCTGGCTTTCATACGTTCAAAATTAAAAAGGAACTTGATTTGACCGAGTTGAGGTCAGGTCCATTGATCGCGGAGCTTAGCGCTTATTTCACAGATTCATTGGACCTAGGTCGTCGCAGCTGTTTTCGCTCACAACAAGAGATTATTAAATCTCTTTACTGACAGCGAGTGATTCGAGATTTTTGCATCCAAAAACTCATTTGATCAACCCCTGTAAACTCAATCGTATTTACGTTTAGTGAGGTGGCATTGTCGATAATGAGCCCAGACGATGTATTGTTAAAGAACTTGTTATTCATAAGTTCGACGATCAACCCATTCTGACCAGTATAACAAATATTTTTTGATCCCCAGATTAGATCGGCCAAACAGCTAGGGCGATTTTTTACTCTCATGAGGTCGTATGTTTCACCTGAAAATTGATCAACACATAAGAGTTGAGTTTTTGGATCAAGTTCTTGTGCTGTTAAGTTAAAATTAAGAAAGAGAGTAACGGCGATAAGCGCAAGAAATTTCATAAAGAGGCTCCAGTGGTAATCGATGAGATTGACAAGATGAACTGGTTATAAAAAAGCCGAGACCACATGGCCACAGGGCAGGGTCTTTTTTACAATAAGCGGAGATTGACCAAGCCTTAGATTCTTGAAATGATTCCCTAAACATTGACGTTTTAGTCGTTGAATATGGAGATTTTATGAAGTTTATCGCCCTTGTTTCCGCTTTTATTTCTTTTTCATTATGGGCAAACCCACGTGTGGGTGATCGTTCTGTATTAGAGGGGCGTGCAGAGGGAATGAAGGTGCGTATCGAGGCATCTATTACTCGCTACGATGCTCGCCAGGATAAGCTTCTTATTGTGACGAAATCAAGTTTTGGTGGAGCGATCCAAGATCTTGAAGAGTGGGTCGAAGCCGATTCAGTGATGACTCCAGAGCAGGGTGCAATGATCGTTTCTGAGTGTGCCTCACTCGGTGGAAAGCAAGTTGTCGTTCCTCTTAGAAGAGGTCGTTTTCCGGCCTGTCAAATCACAACTCCCGTTGGTGATTTCATTGGGATGGGCGAAATCCTTGAGCAAGAGGCTAACTCTCTTGTTTGGATGGGAGCTTTTCCAATTAATGGAATGGCCAAGATGACGGGCCCTGGAATGAGTTTAGAGTTAATTGAATTTCGTTGGGGCAAATAGCCCGATCCTATGGCCAATTTTGCCAAAAAAATCGTTCTCTTAATCGGCCCTGATAAGGAGTTATTAAAAAGGCTTCTTCATCAGGGATTTGATGTTTATTTGTGGAGTCCTTTGAAGGCCCCACTGGACTATCGAAGTTCACTCAAAGGACACTTCCAGCACGAGTACGAATTGCCCTTAAGAGAGTTTCAAGAGCTCTGGCAACGAGAATTTCAAGGGGTTGTTCCTAGCGCAATTTTAGGAACTTCAGAAAAATCAGTGATGTCTCGAGCGATGGCCAAAGAAGCTTTTGGACATGACTCTCAAGCGACACAAAAAGCTCAGTTTTTTCGCTACAAAGAGTTAATGAAAGATGAGCTTTCAAAAAATTCCATTCCCATGACTCCCTATATTTACTGCGCCGATGTACCTCCCTTGAAGGACGTGATTGCAAAACTTGGCCTGCCGCTAGTGATAAAGGAAACGGCAACATCCGGTAGTCGTGGTCTAGTTATAAGTTCAGACCAATCTGTTTTGGAGCAAGCCCTTCAGCCAGGGATGCTTGCTGAGAAATTTGTCGATGGACTTGAATACAGTGTCGAGACGATTCTCTCGAATTCAAAAATTCTTTTTACAAATATTACGGAATATTATCGCAAGGGACATATCAATATCGTGCCAGGAAAATTGTCTCCAGAATTATCCAAAAAGCTCTTGGCCTTGAATGAAAAAGTGTTGAAAGCGTTGAACGCTAGTGATGGCATGACTCATCTTGAAGTTTATTTGCAAGGAGATGAGTTTCTTTTTGGAGAAGTCGCTCTTAGACCGCCCGGCGGTTTTATTATGGACTTACTTGAACAAACTTATGAGTTTGATCCATGGCAAGCAGTTATCGATTTAGAGCTTGGAGTGAAACCCACTATAAAAAATGCGGCGAAATACGTTAGCGCGAGCGCAATTTTTCATCCCGGAGAAGGGGAGATCTCGACCATTCTCGGAGAGGAAAAGCTTAGAAGCTGGCCTGAGTGCATACGGCTCTTAATTAAAGTTGAGCATGGTGACCAAGTCGCCACTCGTGAAGGACTGGGACAAAACATCGGTCATTTGATCCTGAGGGCCAATTCCTATGAGAACTTGTTGGATAAATTGCGAGAATCGGAAGAAACGCTTCAGATCTTTGTTACAAATGATGTCAAGACTGCCAAGTTGATGTATTCTTAGTTCATGTTTGGTTGGAATTTTCATTATCGCCTTTATTTAAGTTTAGGTTTAGGCTTAGTACTCCCTGTTTGGATTTTACAATGGGGACAGTGGATTCAAGTGCCAGGCTTACCGCTCGCTTTTATCGCGATTCTGGTCTTGATCAAACTTCTTATGCCTAGTGAAAAACAGTATTTACCTCAAGCCCGTAAGCTGGCGCTTCAGTGGTTAACTTCAAAAAATGGCAGACCTCCAACTCGCGGTGAAGCGGAAGTACTCGCTCTTAAAATGGTTGAAACTCGCACGATGAGTTTTTTTGTCATTGGCGGACTACTCTGTTTAAGTTTTTTGATTTCTTAGAGGAGATCCATTTTGCAAGAGACACGTTATATTTATGCCATCGTCAATATTGGCAATGAAGCTTGGTTTAAAAAAGAAGTTCAATTTAAAAAATGGCCTTGGAAATTTTCCTTTTCCACCTCTGGATACTTAACTTTCAAATACGAAGGCAATCTAAGTGAGAAAGAGCTCCTGCTTGAGCTCCAAAATATGGACCCAAGCTTTGCTCGTGCCATCGGTGTGTTTCAAAATAAGGCCAGTGCTCCTCACGAACAAAACATCGATGAAGCTGTCGGAATGATTTTTGAATCTTTCGAAGTCAAACCCGGAGAGTTTTGGATCGGAAAACGATTGCCAAGACCTGGTGTGATTGATCGCAACCAAGTTTTTGCCATAGCAGGCGACAAGGGAGATGGTCCTTCTCGCACATTTCATAAAGCTCGGGAAGCTGTCGAGCTATTGGGTCTTCCTCTAAAAAGCTTTCCCACTATTTTAGAATTGGGTTCTGCCCCTGGTGGAACATCCCTCTATTTTTTAGAGTCAGGAACAGAAGTTATCGGGGTTGATGCTGCTGAAATGGATCAACAATGTCTGAAGCACCCCAAATTTCGCCATATCAAAAAACCGATTCAATCAGTCACACGAGAAGACCTAGGTCAGGCACTAAAAAGAATTGAATTCGTCAGTGTCGATATGAATTTAATGCCATCGAGATCCTTGAAAGAATCCCTTCGACTTGTTCCTTGGTTGCCAAGCCTAAAGCATTTTATGATCACTCTGAAAACTTCGAGAGTGGAAGACATAGAGTATTTGCAGCGCTACCGAACGACTTTAAAAAAACAGGGTTTTCTTAAAACTCGTTATTTTCAACTTCCTTCCCATCGCCATGAAACCCTGCTTTACGCGACGGACTTTAAACGAGACCGTGCTTGAAGCCCTATTTTACGCTGCCATTCTTGGGTGAGTTTCACACCAATACATTTCTAATGGGTATAAGTTTCGTCTTTTCATTATTCTTTCTCTTTCGCGCTAACCGCGGTGAGATTTCTTTTTGGAAAACGGCCATTATTGTTTCAGTCACTGGCTGGATGTCAATTGTTGGTGCGCGCTTATTTCATGTTTTATTTGAGAGGGGAGATTATTTTTACAAGAATCCAGAACAGATTTTCTCTCAGTTTGATGGCATGACTTTTTACGGCGCGCTCTTTCTTGGGTGTTTAAGCTTTTTTATTTTAATCAAACTTTTCAACTTTTCTCAAACTCACGAAAAACGACTTTGGGATGATGGAACGTTGATGCTGACTTTGACTCTTCTCTTGATGCGACTGGGTTGTTTTGCCAACGGATGTTGTTGGGGGAAAATATCTGCGTCCCTTTTTTCCGTTCGCTATTTTGACCCTCGCTCAGTCATGCCTTATTTCGGAATTCCCGTTCACCCAGTGCAAATCTATGATGCATTTTGGGCATTATGCTTACTCGTCTTTTTTGTTATTTTAAGAAAAGAAAAAAAAGCCACCGGGCTCCATATGGCTTGGTTTTGCATTCTTTATCCACTGGGAAGATTCGTCACAGAGTTTTATAGGGGAGATCATTATAGAGGAGAGAATATTGTGGCCTTTCTTTCAGTCGGGCAAATTCTCTCCATTCTCGTTTTTATCGCAGGCTGCAGTTTACTTTATTTCAGCAAAGGCACTACTTCATCTGAACGCCGCTGATACCTACCGTTTTGCCAAAGAGAGTACGGGCCTTCATAAACATGCTCGTGATCTTTCCACCGCGATGTAAAACAACCCATGATCTGCCGTCGTGTTCAACTTCAAGCTCCATTTGCTGTCTTGACTTCGTTACACCAGAACTCAAGTAGTCTACCACCACATGTCCACCGCGAGTCAGATCAAAATCACCACTTCTAAGAATGACAACGTTTTGACCACTTATCTCTAAAATCACAATTCCTCGCTTAAGTTCAGCTGCAGGAAATTCACGGCGATAATTTCGATCTTCTCTTTTTGTCAGAATTAATTTTACTGCCCTGTCTTCTGAATCAACGAAGGCACTTAAATCAAGAGTTCCATCAAGACCATCACTTGTGACAGTTAAAAGTCTTTGCTCTTTTGCATGAAGGCTAGTGGAAAAGCTCAAGGCCAAGAGTATAAGGACAATCCAATTTTTCATGTTGGGCTCCGTTTGATTGGTGGTAGGGCTTTTTACCAGAAAAGTAACGCTTCGCAACGGAAATCACTTTGCTCGATAAAAATTACTCTACTTTACAGAAATAGCCGGCACCATGTGTCTTTAAAATCAATGACTTAGGGGCATCTTCGTCATCTCTGAACGGTGACGAGGAATTGTAGAAGCAGACTTTCTGAAGCCTTGAGAGCGGTCTTGAAGAGAGTTAAAACTTGTTCACAAACAAAGAATCGGAAGATCATTTTGATAGGGTTAGAATGGTTTTCTGCTAATTCAAAGTCGTTGGGACCTAGTCTCTCGTCAAGCCTAGGTCCTAATTCTTAAACCTCCTCTAAGGTCCATCATGAAATTCCTTTTTCTGCTTTTTTTCTTTTCGAGTTTTTCTGCACGGGCCATTGTCGGCGGACAATTTGTGACAGAGGACGATCAAGAATCACCGGCCTATTTCAATACTGTGGCGCTTGCTAGAGTTGAAGGAAATCATTTTCGGGTTTTTTGTACTGGCTCGATCATTTCCGATCGCCATATTTTGACGGCACGACATTGCACTTTGAATAGAGATCATCAAGACCTAAGAATTCTTTTTGCTCACGATGCTGAGCTTGCGGCTCCCGAGGATTATCGACAAGTCAGTCAGAAATGGGAGTATGATGGTGCCGCTCATTGGGGAGCTGAATTTCCAAATCACGATATCGCTGCTCTTGAAATAGAAGGATCAGTTCCATTTCCTTACAGAGCATTGCCGATTGCGACTCAGATCAATCCAGATGCAGACCAAGCATTATTGATTTCAGGCTTTGGAAATCAAAGTGCCAGACAAGGTGAAATCATTGCCGGAAGAAATAAATTTTTAACAGTGAAGCTTGAAGAGTATCTAGATAGTGTGTTTTTTCGCCACTTGCTTTATTTGAGGGCAGAGCTTGGAAGCGGAGCTTGTCATGGCGACTCTGGTGGCCCGGCTTACGCTTTTGAAAATGGTGAGTGGATCATCTCGGGAGTGACTAACGGTTTTGACTTAGCGATTACCAGAGGCTCTTTGCAAGACACGGGGGATCCTGACTTTCCAGTTCTGGCTTACTGTGACCGTGGAGAAATTCTCTATGGGGCTGTCAATTTCTACGGAACATGGATTGAATCAGTGACTGGTTTAAATTTGGGAGGAGTTGCCCCAACTCGCGAGGAGCTGGACTTGAGTTCTCTTGTGAGAACTTGTGAAACCATTATCCCCGCAGACCGTGAATGGCGAACTTTAAAATCACTTGCCTTAAAAGTGTTGAGTGATCGTTTGCCGTCGGAGACTGAAAGAGATGTGCTGACGAATTGCCAACGTCTATCGGAACTTCTCACAAATAAATCAGAGCTAAGTTTTGGCGCTGAAGATGATCTGTCTTCATTGAGTCTCTTTAAATATTTATCTAACCTAAAGCGATTAAACTTTAACGGTTTTCCTATCATCAAACTCGATCTCGAGAGTCTTAGAGATTTAAATGGTCATTGGCCTCAATTACAGTTTTTAGATTTCAGCAATTCGGGTTTAAAAAATCTTGAAGACATTGCAGATTTTGGCAGGCTTTTTAAGCCTCGCAGTTTGCGTCTCGATTTGAACCAACTTACAGAGCTTTCGGGAATTGAGTCCTTTGAGGACCTAACTGAGCTATCTGCCAGTAGAAATCAAATTTCAGATCTCGCGCCACTTAGTCGGTTACCACTGCTTGAAAAAATAGATCTTCAAGCGAATCAATTACAGGACATCGAAACTATTTTTTCTCTAGCTCAGGTTAAAGAAGTGAATTTTCTCTCGAATCAAATTGCTGAAGTTGATCTTTCTCAGATGCAGAGTTTGAGATCTGTCATTTTAAGTCGCAACCCAATCACTTCTTTGAGAGGCCTTGAAAACCACGTTCATTCACTAGAAGTGCTTCGCCTGTCTGGTCTTTCAGGTCTTGTAGATCTTTCAAACCTTGATATTAATTTTGGAAAATTGACTGAGCTTCGAGATCTCGACCTCTCAAACGCTAAATCTCTTCCTCGTAATCCATCTCTTCTTAAAGACCTTTTGAAATTGGAGCGACTAAATTTAGCGAACTCGAGTTTAGAGAATCTTGCGATTTTTCAAGAGAGCTCTCTTCCAAAACTTCAGTGGCTTAATATTGCAGGCAACAATTTGCAGGACCTGAGAGGCTTGATTCCTTACACAAGTCTGCAAACTTTGTGGCTCGGGGCCAATCCGGTTCAGAAGGATAAGTGCCCGCAAGATCAGGGACCGGCTTTACTTCAACGCTTTTGTAAGAACTTATAGCTGATGTTTTTGCTCAAGTTTTGACCTCAACTAACCGATAAAAATTGAGTCCAATCTATTGGACTCTTTTCGGGAGTTGGCATGTCGAAACCGCAGTTAATCATTATTCTGATCTTGATTTCTGCTTGTACCTTTGGCCCCCAAGGACCTAAGGGATTGAATTTTCTAGGGGGGAGAGAAGTTGCCTCAGAGAAAATATGTCGTCTTGAAAAACACCCAAGAGAGGCGATCTATCAGATCAAAGTCGCGGGCAAGCCCTATTCTGAATTTTGGTACGATTATGATTATGGGAAAAACCTAGTGGATCGTTTAGAACGCGATGGTCAGTGCCCTCAATAAATAGCTTTTTTCATCTTCTTCAGTCATAATTTTAAGAGTAGTCAATTGATTGGGAGAATGATGATGAAAAAATGGATTTTTTTCTTTCTTTTAGCTCAAGGTTTAGCTTTTGCAGGCCTCGAGGAAACTCCACGACAAAACAACGAACGTTATGTGCTTGAAGGTAGTACTTTATTTGGTAATTATGTGAACTGCCAACTCTTTAACGAAACTCAAAACGAAATGGAAGTTCTTCGCTACGTTTATGAACTAACTTATGTAGATGGCTTCGGTAGAGTCCAAAATCAAGTCAGTCTTTATCACTGTGCCACTGGTTGCCGTTTAGAGAGCTTTAGTATGCTTAGTCTCTCTGGCCCGCAAAATCATCGCAATCTTTTACGTGCAAGCTGCAAGGCCTTAGTCAAAGTTATCAGACATGACGATGGTAATGACGATCTTTATGGCTTGAGATCACCTCAAGTTTTTGATCGCTGGGAAGATTGATTCTCCCATTCAAAGATTTTTTTCGCCATCCACTCGGGATCGTCTAGAGGCAGGTCGTGACCTGCTGTAGGGTGGAGAACTGGACTTAATCCAAAATGTTTCGCTAAAAGCTTTGAGCATTTCGGCAAGCTCAGTTGGTCTTGCTCTGCCGCTAAAATTAAAAAAGGAATTCGTATTTCATTTGGCACAACAAATTTTGAAGCGGCGTAGATTTGTTTGAGAAAAACTTCTCGCTTCAATGGATACTGTTCTCCAAAAGACGCCCATTTTTGAACCAGCTCAGGAGTGATTTGGGTCATATTCGTTGTAAGCTCTAAAATCACTTTTTCTCGTTCAGCTAGGTTATTTCGAAAGAAAAGTTGCAGAATTTTTTTGATCGCTTTTGGACTCATGCGCTCAAGCGGGCCTGAGAGATTTCCTGCACTGGAGTTCACAGTGATAATCGCCCTAAAATCTTCAGGATAGAGATCGACCCAATTCATGGCGATCATGCCACCCATCGACACAGCGATGATTCCATAATCGCCAGGATTTTCTTCTTTGAGTTTTAAAAAATCAGGTCTAAGGGCGCGAGCAAAACCTTCAATGCTCGTTTCAGATTTCTGATGGTATTTCGTTCCAACACCAGGCAGTTCTAAAACTTTAATCACGGAGTTGGGGTAGTGGGCTTTAAGCTTTTCTGGAAACTGGGCCCAGTGCCTTGTCTCTCGTGAGAGTCCTCTGATCAAGACCCAATTCATTTGACCCATGATTTTGGATTCCTTGTTAGGCGCAGTAAAAAATTGATGAGTAGTAAATGTCTTCGCATAATTCTCTCGTGACGATGTTCCTTGATCGGGTTGTAGAGGCCTAAAGGATTAAAAATCTGCAGCGGGTTTTTCTTCAACCATAACCACGAACCCATCTCAAGCGTCCATGGCATAAAACAATGTTTCCTTCCATAGATCTCTTGATGCTGTAAAAAGAGGTGATCCCATAGATCACCATGAGTTGTATAAACTTTTGATTGGGGTTCAACTTTATAAATATGATGGGGAAAAGTCTCATCGAGAAGTTTTTTGATAGCAATCACTTCGGCCAGTCGAGGAAAATCTTCGCGAGATTTTGCGAAAGGATACCAAAAGCGATCTCTGAGTCCAAAGCCAGAGTGAAAATCGACACTGATATGACAGGTTGAAGGAAAGCATTGCTCTCTCACATATTCACAAAGCAGCATGGATTCAATCTCCATCTTCTCTTCTGGAGTGCCTCGAAACCATGGGAGTTTATTTGAGAGACGATGACCTGAAACTAGTAGAGGGGATTTTTCGTCCTCCGAGTCCACAGGAGCATTTCGCATCAGATCCACGCCTTGTCCGTTACTGCGAGTGTTGTAGGCCATGCCAATAGGGTTAACGAGTGGGATTGAAACGATTCTGCAGGTTTCCATTCTGGTGCGAAGATCTTCGTCCCAACGCAATTGCTGCAGAAATGTATTTAAGAAAGAGAGGATGACTTGGCTGCCGATTTTTTCAATTCCGTGAACGCCACCAAAAAGTCCGATGGAGGGAAGAGATTTATCTTGTGAGCCAATTTCTACGGAGAGGATTGGATACTCACGTCCTTTATGCTGTACGCTTCCGAGTGTTTGAAAATTAACCAGAGGGTCTTTGTTTAATTCCAGCTCTCTCAATTTTTTGAGTTCAGGTAAACGTCGATAAAGTTTTTCTTCAGGATTCATGGTTCTTTTTATTGGATTTAGGATAAACTTAATTTTAAATCCAATAGCGTATGAGTCGCAAGAAGGGGAAAAAGAGGTTTTTACTCCAGTACCGTTTGATGATAGCTTCGTAGATTTGTAATTCAGAAGATTGTTGGTCGAGTAAAAATTGATTTTTCAATTCTTCCCGTGTTTTTGAAGAAGACAGAACAATATCCATCTCGAGGTCATGCAGTAAGCTTCGCGAGTTTAGGTTCGATGAACCAAGCATTGACCATTCATCAATGATGACAATCTTGGCATGAAGAATTCTTTCTTTATAATAATAAATCTTCACTCCCGACTTAGCGAGTTTTCGAGCCGCCCATGAATTGATCCACGGAAATAGACTCATATCGGAGAGTTCCGGCAGAATTAAGCGCACATCAACGCCTCTTGCTTGTGCTTCTTGTAAGAGTTCAATCATGCGGGCATCAGGAACAAAATAAGGATTGGTAATCCAGATGCGAGTCGTAGCGTATTTTAAGCGCAGGATTAAGTCTTTATGATAGAGCTTTCTCATCTGAGGAGTGTCATTTAAGCGCACGAGACTTGTGCGTCTTTGGAAGTTGTGAAGCCTTTTGACGACTGAGCGCTTTTTGGCGAGAGAAGGAAACTTTAGCCATGCTCTCTCAAAAGCCAAGCTAATATCTTTGACCTGTTGTCCGCGCAGCTTGATACCAGAGTCTCGCCAAGGGGCTTTAGGCCCAATACTTCTCAGATGATCAGTGGTGATATTAAAACTGCCGACAAAGGCATACTTGCTATCAATCACACAAGCCTTGCGGTGATTTCTTTTATTGATCCACTCAAGACCTAATAAATAATGAGTCATATATTTTATAAGGCAGCTCGAAAGGGGCTTAGGATGCCAAGGAAGTGGGTGATAAAAGCGCACCTCTAGAGGCAAGTCTTTGACGAAGGCATAAAAGCTTGAGAACCAATGACTACTCCCGACGCCATCAATTAAAAGCCTGACCTGAACACCTCTTTGAGCAGCTTCACAGAGTGCTTGGCAGATCTTCATTCCAAGGAGATCGCGGGCAAATATAAAGCTTTCAAGAGTGATAGATTCTTTGGCGTCTTTGATGGCGGCTAGGAGATCGTAAAAATACAAATCAGCATCGTGATAAAGTTTCTCTGATTCCCAAGGCATACTAGTCATAAATCCTACCCACCTTGAGAACAATCTAATCGAATACAGGCAGTAAAGGGAAGGGGCTAATAGAATCCTGATAAAACGCTATCTCGATATTGATAGTTTTCTTGCAAGAAATAACGCTAGAATATGATCAAGGAGAAGCCATTGTACCAACTACATGACTCCATACCTTTCGCGACAGACCTAAAAACTGTAAAAGAAGAACTAGAGTTTTTGCGTTTGCTTGTCGATACTGATTCTCGCTCTAAAAAAAATGACGGTGTTCAAGCCGTACAAAATCATTTGGCCACTCGTTTGCGCAGTCTAGGTTTTGAAGTTCGCCTTCATGCTCATCCGACCAAAGACTCCGCTGATCTTTTAGTGGCAACACTCCCGGGCTCCCTTCCTTTTCAAGTCACCCATATTGGCCATGCAGACTCAGTTCTCGGTGTTTCATCTCGCTATCGCTTTTCTCTCTCAGAAGGCGGAAAGATCGCCACAGGCCCTGGCATCGCCGATAATAAAGGCGGACTACTCGTCGCTTTAAGAGGACTTGAAGATTTTGTTCGCTCTCATACGATGAGACCGACTTTAGTTTTTGTTTCTTCTCCTTGTGAAGAAACCGGCTCTATCGGATGGCACGATCTTTTTAAAGAAATTGGAAATGCTTCACAGGTGCTACTTGGTTTTGAACCATCACTTCCAAATGGAGATATCATTCGCTGCCGAAATGGAAATCGATGGTACAAAATTCAGATTAAAGGCAAGCCTTTTCACGCTGGTCGCTTTGGAGAGCCAGCTCTCAATGCCGCTCACGAAGCGGCGATGAAGATTTGCGAGCTGATGAAACTCGGTGATGAAGAAAAGCGCATTAAAGTGAATATCGGAAGCCTTAAAGGCGGTGATGGTCTTTATAATATCATTTGTGGTCAAACAGAACTGATGCTTGATACGCGCTTTCCCTGCTTTGAGTCTCGTGATGAGCTCCACGAAAAAATCACAGCGATTATTGCAAAGTCTTTTACTCATTGTCTGATCAGCGGCATCGCTTCTCAAAGTCTTTATTGCCTCGAGGATGATTGTCCACCCATGCCGCTCTCTCGCGATCCTTGGGGATTTACAGATTCCTACTTAAAACAGCTGCAAGAAATTGAAGGTCAAACCTACCGTGGAGTTTCTACTGGTGGGGCTGCAGACATCAATTATTTTTCTGACGGTCGGCAGTTTTGTCTTGATGGACTAGGTCCGATTGCATCGGGCATGCACACCATTCATGAAAAGATTGATGTTTCATCTCTTTTTACTCGTGCAACCGCCCTAAAACAATTTCTAAGTCATTTAAGTTTTGAACCGCACACACTGACAAGGAGTCAAGGATGAAGGCAACCCCACTCAGTTTAGCAAGTTTCGATCTGGATATTTTAAAAGGCTGGGATATTCGTTTATCTCCTCGTTTTTGGTCTTATAAGCCACTTTTTAAAATTCACTTAGAGAGCTCTCAGTATATTTTGAAAACGGCCACAAGCATGGATGAGTTGATCTCCGTTTTCAGTCTTAGGCATTCTATTTTTCTCGAACACACCGAAGGCGGCGGACATGCTGATGGTTATGATCTTGATCAGTTTGACGATAAGTGTGACCACTTAATTATTATCGACAAACAAACTGATGAAATCTGTGGAACTTACCGCGTACTCACAAGCCTTACCGCCGATCATTTCTACTCTGAAACTGAATTTAGAATGAAGAAATTCCTTTCAACTCCAGGGATAAAAATGGAGCTTGGGCGCGCGTGTATTCATCACAATCATCGCAATGGTTCAGTGATTGATTTATTATGGCGCGGAATTGGAATGTATGTTCAAAAGTCTGGAGCGGAGTATTTGTTTGGTTGCAGCTCTGTAAAGTCCACAGATATCAACACGGCTTTCGCGCTCTTTCAGGAACTCAGTCAATCAGAGCTTTTATCTGACGAATATGAAATTCGCTCATACGGTGACTTCGAAGTGGATTTCAGTGATCTCCGTCCTGCCATGCTTGAGGTGGATTCAAAAAGATTATTGCCACCACTTCTGAGAAGTTATTTTTCTGCAGGGGCTAAAGTTTACGGTACGCCAGCGCTTGATATTGAGTTTGAGTGTTTTGACTTTTTAACGATTCTCAAGTTAACTGAATTGAGTGCCAGCTTCAAAAGACGTTATTTCTCTTAAGAAAGGTTCAGTTTGATTAGAGCGAGTTTGAAGATGGCGATATTTATCGCCACTTTATTTTTTTATTTCCTCGTCACCATTCCCTTTTTGCCTTTCTTGAGTCGCGGAAATAGGAAAGCTCGCTTTTTTTTAATTCATCTCTTGCAAAATTTCTGTCGCTTCGGCTTGCTCTTTATGCAAGTTAAAGTGAAGCGACACGATCCTAGTCAGTACCTCCCACAGTTCTCAAACGGCTTGATTGTTTGCAATCATATGTCTTATCTTGACGTTCTTGTTCTCTATTCACAGATGCCGTCTTGTTTTGTGACATCTCAAGAGATTCGCGAAACACCTTTTCTTGGCCAATTATGTTTATTGGCCGGTTGTTTGTTTGTCGAGCGCAGAGACAAAACCAATCTCTCCCGTGAAGTTAAAGAACTATCCCAGGCCATGGAAAGCGGTCTCTCAGTGACTATCTTTCCTGAGGCGACTAGTACTGATGGCTCTGAAGTGATTCGTTTCAGAAGGCCATTATTTCAATCTGCAATTGATGCCAAAAAACCTATTCTTGCGATGACTCTGAATTATAAGTCAGTTAGTGGGGCTCCAGTAACCAAAGAGAATCGCGATCTCTTATGTTGGTATGGTGATATGTCCTTTTTGCCCCATCTTTGGAATTTCTTTAAACAATCCCATGTCGAAGCGGAAATTCTGATTGGGTCATTGATGAATATCAAGCTTGATTTTGATACAGCAGCGCTAGCGGAACAGTCACACAAAATTGTTTCCAGTCAGTTTAAAGCTTTTCGCTAGAAAGGCAGTTGGTGATTAAAATCATTGCTTGGAGTGTAGAAGCGTTGTTCGAATTTATCCTTACAAACCATCTCCATTCTAAGGCCACCATTTCTTCTGTTTCTTACATTCTTGCAATCTCGTGATTTTAAATCAAAGCTTAGTTTTCCATTGCGAGACCGCTTTGGATTGACGACGTAATCAATCACACTTCCAAAATCTTGGATGCTTTTCTTCTGAATCTTATGTCTTTCAGTGGCGGTATAATAAGAGATAAATTCAACCGGAGAGTTTTCATAGAAAACAATCTCGGCCATATTATTTGGTGTAATTGTCGTTCGTCCTAAGATTTGATCTCTTGGCCAATTGATTTGTCCATAGGATAAAAAGACAATTTCAGTACATGTTGCTCTGTCTGTCGCAAGAGCATTAAAAGTAAAATCATAAGTCTTATTCATCTGTTGTGAGAGGTTATAATAAACATCAGCAATATCATCGTTGCTTCTCTTGAGAACATCACTGACTCGATTAATGGCGATCTCATCTAGGTTTAAAAAATTGTCGATATTATCAAATTGTAAGCCCCATCTTCTGACTTCAAAAAGACTGTATCCATTCTCAATATTATTTCTAAAGGCATCAAGTTCAGGCCTATCCCAGAGACCGAGTTTAATCAGATCTTCTTTTGTACCAAGCCAAACGGCTAAGTGTCCCCAATTTCCGGGAATTGTGTAATCAGTGAGTTTAAAAGATTTCTTCTCATAGACGAGGTCTAGTGGTTTCAGCTCGGATAGAATCTGTCGTTTAATCGCTGCATGATTATGTAGATGACCCGTTCTCCACTCAATATCACCAACTACTTGGCCGTAGGCCCAGCTGAGTGCTCTTGTGATACTTCCTGAAACATTATTAACTCTGTCACTCCAGTATTCGTTGGCTTTAAAAACGGAATCTACAGATTGATCTTCGAGTACCATTCGATAGAGGCCTGAGTTTTTCAGAAGAGTAGCGAGTGAATTTTGCGGGATAGAGGTCCTCTGAGCCAGCTTTAAACCGTTAACGATTTCTCGCTGTTTTTCTGCGTTTAAAATTTTAGCTGACAGTTCCGGAAGGCGAGTCAAACCGTACTGCTCGTAAAGAGCTTGGCTACTGACGATTCGTCTTAAAAGAGTTTCTTGAAAATAGAGTGAGTGCAATGTTTTAAATCTTTCCGTCATAGCGACTTGGATCGCCAAATAGGAGAGGGAGTCTTGCGGATCGCGAGTGAAATTGATTTCTCTAGGTTTTAAATCGTCGGCAAGTTTGAGCAATCTTTCCGTCAATAATATTTGCGCCGAAAGTGAACGGTGAATCAGATTAAGATGATTGCCTGAAAGGGCCCTTTGGTTTTGTATTTCTTGAATCAAAAACGAACCTAAACTTCGAGTGTAATGATAAAGAGTCTCGTGGTCTTCTAAGCGAGAAAAAATAGTGCTTGAATTTTTTGTCTCTAAGCTTGAGCGACCGACTAGCTCCTGGATTTTTCTGACGTGCTCTAAATAGAGATTCTCCGGCATTGTCTGTGCCGATAAAGCGTTCAAAAAGCTGAATAAGAATAACCCTAGGGTCAAAATAGTCTTACGCAAAACAGACGATCCTTTGGACAGTTGGTTTCGACTATTGTACAAAAAAACACCGCGGCGGTGTCGCCCTGCGTAAAAAGGTAAGGGTCTGTCTATTTTGGGGTCTATTCCACTAATTCCCAGTGCTTAAGGATATGATCCAGAGCCCCGCCATCTTCTAGAAAGTCCTCTAAGTCCTTGATTCTCTCCTCTTTATCAATGGAGAGCAGGATTCCAGGGAAGTAGTGGTTGAGCTTCTGGTTCTTTTGAGTTGTCTCAATCAAAACGCTGAAATAGCCAATCTCTCCCAAGGTCAGTGCTTTAAGCTCAGCCGGGTGAATACGAGTCACTGATTGTGGGGTGAAATTGGGGGTTTCAATAACTTCGAGTAGGCACTCGAGGTCTTCAATGGTGAGAGTTAGTTTCATACCTCTAACATAAACTGGGCCCTTTAATTGTGGAACTCAAAAATGAAAAAATTACGGCAACAAGTACTCTGCGATCCCCCATAGGCCATTTTGTTGGAAGCTAAAAAGGAGACTTTCTCTCGTTGAACTATAGAACATTGATCTTCCCCCGCATTTAATGGTTGGGCTTGGAAGTGGGAGTTGTGCCTCAACTCCAGAAGTAAGGTTTCGCCGATAGAGGAATCCTCCAGTTGAGCAATAATACAAATAGCGAGTACCTTCAATATCTGCGTAATCAAAGGCGTTTAGATTATGAGTGGTCGTTACATATCGTGCAGTGATCCCTCCACCGTAAGGTAGGGAATTGATATAATTTCTTCCTGCGTATCCGATCAGCCAAGCTCCTAAAACGGAATCATGCTTTGCTCTTGTTTGATAGAAATCAGATAAGGTTCCGGGGATTCCACATGTTAAAGAATTATCACCATCACAGTAGTTGGTAGGAGTACTAGATGGTAGGTTTTCATTTACCCCCATAACAATATCGACTTCTGTGCCATCGAGAGACAGTTCCATTAAGTAACTTTGCTCTCCTAGTCCTCCTAAGTGAGCACTAGAATAGACAAGAAGTTTTGATCCGTTGCTGTGTAGATAACTTGGTCTTGCTACTGTTCCGTCTTTTACATGAATGTCAGTTGTGCCAACACTCCAATTACCCGTATTAGTATTAATAAAAGAGAAGCGTCCACCTACGCGATGGAAAATCTTATTCTCTGCAGGTTGCACAACGAAAGATGTCGGAGTACTCCAACTATTATTAGGCAAAGGTGAGGATGCCGCGTTTGAATTATTGCTAGGGCTAGATTGGATACCATTCCCTGCGACGAGTTCAAGGTTACCTCCGGCCAGTGAGAATTTCACAATTTGATTTTCAGATTCATTTCGGACATAAATAGTTTCGTCTTTGTAGTCAAAGAAATAAATATTTGAATATCGAGCTGCGAGAGGGTTCTCTCCAACGCCAAAGTTACGAGCCTGACCAGCAATCGTTTGAACGCGACCTTCATTATCAATTGTCCTAAAAACACCAAGATCATTAAAAAATATTTTACCGAATCGATCTACAAAAATACTCTTAGCATTTAAGTTACATGTCGTTGCGAGGCTTCCATCGCTACAACGGCCTGAAGTATTATAGACTCCAGCCTTTGAAATGAAAGAATTAGTATTTTCATCGTATTCTAGGATTTGATGGTACATTGAGTTGGTATATATTTTACCATTCATACCCGTAAAGTTTACGGAACTCCACATGGTCCTTGCAGGATGTGGAAGTTGAGTCTCTCCCGTTGTAACGTTAAAATTTCCGTTAAATGACTCTTCTTTTCTATTATGGTTACCACAATTTGATGTTGTGTTAAAAACGGCACGCCTTATAATTTTATTAATTTGGCTCGTGCTAGAGCTAAAATCTATCGCCGTGTTCCTCGTCTCACAGTTTTCCCATTCAAAATCAGCACTTGTTCCAAGTGCCATATTGTCTGCCCCGGTCCCATTAAGTGTAAGATATTTTTTTACTGTGTTATCTGTAGGGTCAAAAAACCAAATTTCGAGATTTTTCTCGAAATAAACTCTATCGTTTGGCGTAACAGTTACCATTTGGTAAGTACTAGACATACTTGGTAATTGTGCTTGATGCGCATCTGCTCCGTCACTGGAGTTCGCTCCGCCTCCAAATAATCTGGTAATAGTTTTATCTGGATTACTTAGATCAATTTTTCTCACACGATCGTGATCCCAAATCAAAAGCTGATCGTCGTAGGTTAGAAGAATTCTTTGAATATCTCTAAACGTAGCATTGCTTAGGGGACCATTGTCTCCAGTAGATGAACCAGTCTGAGCTGAAAGAATATTTATATCTCCAGTCAAAGAGGATACTTGAGCTAGTCCTCTGCCTTCGTATTGCGTGTAAATATCTCCTGAAGAGGTGACAACAAATTGTCCGTATCTTTTATCGGATAACATCGATTCGCCGCGACTAAAAATGATTGAGGAACTTGCACTTCCTCCGATACCAAGAGAAGTATTCCCACTTAAGAGTTGAAAGCTCGCCGTATTAAGTGGATTCGACGTGGAGATGGTTTCAAGAGAATTTTGATTTCTTACAGAAAGAACCACATTAAAATAAGTGCTAGTCGGACTCGCCCCACTAAGAAGAGCGCAGCCGGTTTGGAGTCCAGTAAGAGTACAAGCACCATTAGTTCCGTCATTAAGGTCATTCGCGAGAGGATAAAATGTTGTGCCGTTTTCAGTCCACAGAAGGTCAATACTTCCAGCAGGGATGGGATTCTCATCTGTAATAGACCACTTGATATAAAGATCGCTATCCTCAGCGATTTGAATATCAATTGGAGCGAGAGGATCTGAGGGAGTATCAGTAGCTGTCGAAATTAGGCTGCTAATAACTGCAGGTGGAATTGGAGTATAGCCTATTTCACTTTTATCGACTCCGAGAGTATTTGTAATACTTGAGACATTTCCGAGTTCATCTTTCGTCCAAGCTGAGACTGTATAAGTACCCAGAGTGAAACCCAGCTGTAGAGGATAATTTGTGATTGTTAAACTTGCTGTAATACTCTGTCCAAGACTAGAGACTTGCACCCAGCAAGTGTCATTAGTTGTAGGATTAACGGAGGTGTTAACTTTCATACAAAATGCTTGTATATCAGCACGCTCTGAACTCGCCGTCATATCGATTACGGTATTTCTATTTGCGGTGCTGGCTTCTCCATCATTAATTGTAATGCTTTGTACGATTGGGGCTTGAGTGTCGCGATTCCAAGTATAGTTAACAACTGCTGATTGATTTCCGGCGAGGTCAGTTGATCTTATTGTATAAGGATAGACACCATCATTTGTCTGCGCTTCAGTTTCATAAGTCCACGCATTGCTATTACAGTTCACGACAGCGCTATCAGTGCCACCAATTGTAATCGCCAGACTTCCTTCGCAGGCACCACCAATCGTCACTGTGTCAGTATTCAAATAGATTCCGCTTGCCGACGTCGTCTGAGTTAAAACAGGAGCTGTCGTATCTTTAACAAACGATCTCGACTGATTTGAGCTATTTCCAACCTGGTCAGCTTGTGTGACTGTGACTGCTTTCGCTCCGTCTGCACCACTCAGTTCAATCGTTGCCGAGTAAGTCCCAGCACTACAAGCGGCGGAAATACTTCCGACAATTCCACCTGTGACTACGACATTGAGCGCACCCGTTTCACACGCACCAGTGATCGTGACCTGTCCTTGCGAGGGCGTATTTGCTGCCGGAGATGTGATGCTCACAACGGGAGCGGTGGAGTCGACGACTCTGTTGCTTGAGACAATCTCACCAAGATTACCAATGGTGTCGATTGCTTCGAGCTTAAGGGTGAGTGTCGATGTATTAATAGCAGGTACACTCCAAAGATAAGACTGCGCCACAAGTTCATCAACAATCAAAGTATAGTTCGATCCATCAACGGAGTAATAAAGCTTGTGTTCTGCCACTCCACTAACATCACTCGAACTCCATTCAATCAAATAATTGTGATCTCCACGGATGCTGCTTGCCAGATTTGTGAAGCCAATTGTTGGAGGATTGCGATCGAGTGTCATGGAGAGAGTTCTTGCTGTTGTAGAGATCGTTCCCGAACTATCGATCGCCCAAAGATAAAGAGTTTTGTTTCCATCCGCGGGAGAGAGAGTATAGGTTAGTTCTTGTTCAAAATTTGTATCGCATTCTATAGTGAAGGCGGATGAAGAGCTTGGTCTTGTTGCTGATTCTGATAACGCGAGAGCGGAGAACGACTGACAATTGATCTGCTCGGCTCCAGTATTTAATTTTAAGTGAACAAGAGTGTCACTAATAGTTGAAGTTGAGTGCTCAGTCGAGTTGAGAGAGAGTATTGGTGCTTGTGGCAAAATGGTATTTTGAATTTGAAGTTGAAAGCTCGTCATGGTGTATGGAAGATCGAGATCTATCTCTCCGAGTCCATCATCTCTACCAACATAAAGAGTGATGGTGTGAGTTCCTTGATCATTCGCACCTGGCGAGAAGCTCCAATTTGCATCTGTAGAAGTAGACGTTCCGTTTAGCTTCCAAAGATAAGCGATCTCATAAGCAGGGCTCCAATGGTGAGCGATCGCTCGAAACTCACTAGGTGTGTTTTCTGAGATTGTTTTTGGTACAACAGGGTTAATCTTAGGAGCAGCGTTTTGTAAAACGGAAGGAGCTGAGTTGAACATATTTTCAAAACGACTCGTCAGATTGGTTTTTGTAGTGATCGAATTAAAGGCGTCTACTTCGCTTGAAGATGATCCGACAGCATTGATAAATTCTTCAACTTCTTTTTTTGAAACTTGATTGAGTTTTGTTTGCGACTCGGAGTTATGAGAAGCAGAGATCAAAGTTGTGGTGTAGGTAATATCTTGAATAATATCTTCGCCTTCAGGAGTGAGGGATGAAGTCAGTGGTCGCATGAGAATGCGATCATGACAGCCAACGACTCTCGCGATATAGCGTACAGTGGTTTGACTGAGTTCGGGAAGACTAGAGCGTGGAACAGAAAAACTGGTATCAGCTTGCAGAGGAGCGCTTGCAACAATAGTAGTGAAGTCAATTTGTCCGTCGGAATCCAGTGGATGAATATCGACGGAGACACCCGCGGGGCATGAAGCAGAATAGGCGTTTTGGATCAGTTGAAAAGATTGAGGACTATGATGAGAGATTAGCCCTTTGAGGGGGGAAACAGAGCCGAGGACGAATTCTGAAATTGATTTTCCAGATTCAGTGATTTTAACGCCACAAGAAGTGAGATGAATGAGCGAGAGAAGAATGGTGAGAATTCTTGCGTGGGCCATAGTTTTTTTGAGAGCTCCAATAATGACAAGTATTTATCGGTGATTGTTAGTCATAGTTTAAGTTGGAATGGCGGATTTAGAGTTTAGTTTGCGGACGATTTGAAGAAGTCATTGAATAACGAATGCTTAGTGCAAGGGCCTTAACGGGTAAAGAGGAACTCGCCTAGAGTACTTGCCAGAAATTATTGGTGACTGTAGGAGGAATTTTCCTGTAATTGAGTACTTAGAGAGTAAAGATTATGGCGCTTTTTTTAATTAAAACCCATAACTTAATCTAGTTGAGAGACCTGAACGGGTGAGTTTGAGTTCTTCATCTCTTTTTATTGTTGAATGGCGATACTCAAAACTCAAACTCCAGTCATGATGAAAATGCCACTCAGAATGAACCAATAGGCCTTTATAACCTAGGTCACCGCTAGCAATTTCAAAATCAGTCTTTAAACCCAGCTCATAAGCTAAGATGACAGTCATTTTAGGATTTAAAGAAAATCTCATTCCAAAATCAAGGATCATACTTTCAGATGCATTAGCGATTCTAACACTTTGATCCCTAGAGATAAATCCACTCTTCTCATATTTTATTCCAAGCAATGGGCTCAATCTGTAATCTGAAAGGTATTGATTGATACCAAAAAGATAATCAGAGCTGAGCCCCTCAGAACCACCAAGCCACGGTTGAAGTTCAAAGCGAGCTTGGGTTGAAATCAGACTTAGATTTAGGGTTGAATCTACTCCTAAAAACGGTTGACCATTAGATTGAGTCTTGGTGTCGAGTGCCCCTTGAGTTATTTTCCTATCTAAAAAGCGATACCCTAAACCAATTTTTGTTCGAAGGTTTTTTAGAGACGAGAACACTTTCTTCTTTTCATCAACGGGAATATTTTTTGGCAAAATAGTTTCATGTTTTTCAATTACTTGATCTGCTTTGTCTTGAATATCAGTTGCTACTGGTTCATCTAAAATATTTCCGATATTCGATCTTTTTTCTAAGTAATTCCTGTAATCATCTAAAGTTCTGATTCTCTCCTTGATGTCATACAAGTTGCCTTCTAATTTGATCAAGTTTTCATGAAAACGGATAGAGGACTTTAGTATGGGAGCCGATTGCCCAATCTCAAGATAATTTTCGTAGAATGATTTAAAAACAACTTGATGGATCTCTACTGCACCGACTTCTCGATAGAGAGGAGTTGAACCAACAGAAAAAAGTAAGGAGCTAAGCGTATCGCCATAGCTAACACGAATATAAATATTTTCTGAAGCTATCGCATTAGCCAGAGACAATTTTAAAAATATCAAAACTATAAAGAAAAATTTCATAATAAAATTATTTTATATCAAAGCTAAGTATTGAAATACAGGAAAATTCCTCCCTAGAATTCCCATCGTTTCTGACAAGTATTTTAATAGATCATTTATTGTTTTCTGAAATTGAACAATAAGTTTACTCGGGAGTTTTGACTTTTATTTTTGAAAAGGCTGAGTGGACAAAATTTTTCAGTACATATTCCTCTATTTATTGTAAAAATTTGAAACAAAAATGGGTTTGATAAAAGAAAGAGACTATGACAATCGGCCACCTCTACGCTCTCCTTTGTTTCGGAATCTGGGGATTTGTTCCTCTCTACTGGAAACAATTAACGGCCTTTTCATCGATGGAGCTCTTCGGCCATCGTTTATGGTGGTCCTTTCTTTTAATGATTTTGATTCTTGGCCCTCGTGAACTCTATCAAGTTTTCCGCTCACGCCGAAGTGCACTCGGACTTTTTCTAAGTTCCGCTCTTGTGATGAGCAATTGGTATTTGTTTGTCTGGGCAGTGAACGCCGGTCATATTGTGGAAGCGAGCTTGGGATATTTTTTGAATCCACTTTTTAGTGTTCTTTTAGGTGTTGTGATCTTGAAAGAGAAGCTTCGAAAACTTCAGTGGGCGGCGGTCATGATCGCAGGGATTGGCGTCGCCTTTAAATTCGGGGAAGCGATTTTGAGTGGCAGTCTTAGTGATGGCGGATTCTGGTCTGTCTCTTCGCTCTTGTCGCTTAGCTTGTCTCTTGGGATCTCGCTCGGGCTCGCACTGACTTTTTCAAGTTACGGCCTCGTTCGAAAAAAACTGGGAGTTAAACCTCTAAGCGGTCTTTTTGGCGAAGTGACTCTGGCGGTGATTCCACTGAGCGCCTATTTCTTCTTCTTTCATGAGGGAGCGTTTCTTTTTTCTAAAGTCGGTTTTGGAGAGCAACTCTTTGTGGTGATGGCGGGGCCCTTGACCATTTTGCCACTCTATCTCTTCAACAAATCCATTCAGACACTCAACTTAAGCACAGTGGGTATTATGCAGTACCTGACTCCTGTGTTGCAGCTCATGTGTGGAGTTTGGGTTTACCAGGAGCCTTTTACCTCGGCGACGGCGATAACTTTTGCTTTTGTTTGGGGAGCACTGGCCCTCTTCACGGTTGATAGGATACGATACTCCCATGAAAGAGCTGCACTTCGCTAAATCAGGGGAATTGATCTTCTCCGCTTCGCCGCCCAACCCTCCATCTAAACTTTTGGCGAAGAAAGTTTTGCCTTCGGGACTAGAAGTTTTTCTTTGGAGTGAACTCGATGCCAAACAGCTTGAGCAAGTCACAGCTGTCAAAGACCCTAAGATTATCTTCGAAACCCTAAGCGCTTTTTTCCCTGCTATGCCGACGGCGGTTGATGAGTTCACAGAGCATCTCACCCTCGGGGCAGAAGTCAGTACGGACAAAGTCTTTTTCGGCGGCAGCTTTTCTCCGTGGCATGAAGGGCACGGGGCTTGTTTGAGATTGATTCGAGAAGCGAAGCCTGAAGCCGAGATTGTGATTGTGCCTGATCGAAATCCTTGGAAGAATTATGAACAAGGCTCGAGCTTAGAGGATTATTTTTCGCTCACCGAGAAGGCGGAAGCCTTTGGGGCGAGCGTCTACCCAGGTTTTCTCTTATTGGAGCAGGCCAATCCAACCATTGATTGGATGAGACTCGTTCGGGGAAAAAAATCTCTTTTGGTTGGGGCCGATCACCTGAGAGATTTTAGAAAATGGAAAAACTATTTAGAGTTACTCGAGAGCTTAGAGAGTCTTTTTATTGCTCCACGAACTTTGAGTGGGTCTGAGTATGATGATTTAGAAAAAATTCGCGAGGATTTGCAACGAGAGACGAAGAAGCCGCTGGTTTTACTTTCACGGCATGCCTATGAAGATCTTTCCTCCACTGAAATTAGGCAAAAAAAAAGGCCTTGAATAAATCAAGGCCTTTTGAAGAAAAAATGTAATTTGGAATTACTTCACTTTCCAGTAGTATTCCGTTACGAGCTGACCTTCGTATTCGAATGGTACATCGCTTGGAAGTGGAAGATCCACAAGAGTCGCTTTCTTAGTTTCAGTCCCTTCCATTTTGTAGCAAGCAGGAACTGAAGGAAGACGTGGAGTCGCTTGTGATTGAAGATAAGTTTGGTTCTTATAGCCTTTAGCTGTAAGAGAAACCACATCGCCTTTTTGAACAATATAGCTAGCGCGGTCAACTCTTTTCCCGTTGATCAAAACTTGACCATGAGAAATCATTTGGGCTGCAGCTGGAATGCTTGGGGCGAAGTTCAAACGGAAGATCACGTTTGAAAGTCTTTGCTCAAGAGTCATGATGAGTGTGTCCATCCATGCTCTTTCTTTAACTCTTTTAGACTTCTTAACATAAGTCACAAGTTGTTTTTCACGAAGACCGTAATGGAAAACAAGCTTTTGCTTCTCTTTCATACGAACAGCGTAATCAGAAACTTTTTTTCTTTTATTGCCGTGAACACCTGGACCATACGGGCGTCTCTCGAGAGCGCCAGCTTTTCCTAAACCTGGGAGTTCAAGACCTAAAGATCTTTGCATTTTAAATCGGCTACGGCCGGTCGTACTCTTTGCCATCTTCTAAACCTCTGAAATTACGTGAGCTAAAGCAAATCCACTTCAACATGGGAATAAAAATTGTCTGGTAGAACTATCATTTGACGAACGTGGGTGTCAACACCGCATTTCTATGTTTTCAAGCTCTTCAAAACTTGCGCCCATTCTGCCCTCTCGCGGGTAAAAAGGGAATCCACAAAATCGTCATAGAGCTTGGAAATCTGCAGGGTCACGGGGCCCGGTTTGCCGGAGCCGATGGGGGCGGCGTCGAGTTTTGTTATTGGAACGCAGCGCTTGGTGGTGCTAGTTAAGAAGATTTCATCCGCTGCTCGCAGCTCGTCTTCCGAAATGGGAACGACGGAGAGAGGCAGATTGTGAGTTTGGCACAAAGTTAAAAGGTGTTTGCGAGTGATGCCCTCGAGCAGACCTGATTCAAGCGGGGGAGTGAACAGAACGCCGTCTTTGACGATCCAGAGATTGCTGGTGGTGCACTCAGTGACGAAGCCTTGGTGGTTGAGCATGATGGCGTCGAAGGCCCCGAGTTTTTTGGCCTCGGCGTAAGCGAGGACATTGTTTAAATAATTGCCGGACTTCACGTTGGGATCGACGGATTCTTTGGTGTTTCGAAGGGTGTTGGCGACGATGACGGAAACCCCCTCGCGGTACCAAGTTTGTGGGTAGTCGGGCAGTTCTTTGGTAATGATGACGTAATTTCCAGTGCCGGCGAGAGCTGGATCGAGGCCGATTTCCCCTTCGCCGCGAGTGATGATCACCCGAATATAAGCTTGTTTAACATTGAGTTTTACGAGGGCGCGGGCCATTTGTTTTTTGAGATCAATCATGGAAAGGGGAATCGTGAGTCCAATTTTTTGTGCTGAGTTTTGCAGGCGAACCAAATGGTCCTCGAGCAAAAAGGGCGTTTGATCGATGGTTTGTGTGACTTCGTAAACTGAGTCGCCGTAGAGAAAGCCTCGGTCAAAGACAGAGATTTTTGCAGAGGCACCGTCTGTGCACTCCCCATTAATGTTTACGATGATATTGGACATTTTGAAGCCTCCTAAAGGCGAATTCTGCTATACTATCCATTATGTCAGCGTTCATTAATTCTGTAGAGTGGACATTGACTTATGGCCTGCAAAATTTGGATAATAGAGTCATGAATTTCTTCCGTGTATGCCTTCTTTTAAGTCTGATGCCATTTTGTGCTTTTGCCACAAAATCCGTCAGAATTAGTGGGATTGAAGACGATACGGAGCTTTTGCCGCGCGTGCGCTTAGTCACTAATAGCATTTCTTTAGATATGAATAGCATTAGACCCAGTGGCGACGGAACATCGAGCGCTGCACCTGCTCGGGCGTTTCTGCCAATTCGAGCGGGGAACGATGATACGCCCAATGCTTCTCTTTATTCGGTCAACGGCTCTGGTCGCGTTCAAGGAATTCCAGTATTTCAAACAAATATTTATCCAGGTTTTGTGACATTTGAAAAAGAGGTCACCATTACCAGTAATGAACCGGCGACTCATTATTTACATGCGGCGGTTGAAACGACTTCTGGCTACCGGGTTGCGTCTGTAAATTCTGCGCCTATTGCCAATGGAATTTTAAGGCAAGTGAGAGGGTTTACGCTGACGTTGCAAAATCTGTGCGACACCACCGGAATTGATTGCAATACACTCACAAATCCTACGGCCATTCTCGAAGTTAAAGTTTATTTTTTTCTCAATCTCGATCTCTTAGCGCTCGATGATCCCGTCACCATCACAGACGCAAATCTAAGTCATGGTGTTCATTATCAGCTGAATTTTTCGAGCCGTAATCACGCTAATGTTAGAACGACTATGAATGATTCTTATCGCGGAGATGCCAGTGCGGTTCTTGATTACTCGACCAGCAGCACGATTAGTCAGCTCAATCGAACTCTTGTCTTTCGTCACTCTATAGCGAATCCTGCGCCAAATTTATTTGTAGGAGACTACCCAGACATAGAGGTAATTGATCAAGACTTTCCAGCGCAGGCAAGTGGCATCATCAACGTCGCTCGCTTGCCAAATAATGCTGAGTCCGTTTTAAGTGTCGCTTTGGTCGATAATTATGGTTATGTCACGCCATTGTCTGATGCCGTATCAGTAATTCCTTTACAAATTGAAGAGCTTTTAAAAGAGGAATCGTGTTTTTTCTTTACCGCCGGCTTCACAAGACAGCATCCGGTGGTGTTTGTGATGAAAGAATTTCGAGATCATGTCTTGAGTTCTTTTTCTCTGGGGAGAACTTTCATTAAGTTTTACTACAGCTGGGCCCCGAACCACGCACAGAAAATATTAAAGAGTCCAAAAACGCAATTCACCATTCGCACACTCGGGACGGGGATGGCGTGGTTTTTTGAGAACCTAGGTTTGGTGTTTGTTCTATTTTTTGGAGCGCTGAGTGCCGTCTCTATTATGAAAATTCGACGGTCTAACGAACTGGGCTAGATACTGTTAAGACAGGTCTTGGCAAAACTCTGAAAGTCTTTATTATTGAAATTTTCCTCTCGCTAAATGGAGCTCAAATGAAATTCCTGATTGCACTCACAAGTCTGATTCCGTTTTTAGTATTCGCTGGCAATCTTGATTTGAAACACGACTTCAAAGACGACAAGGGCACGGCGGTCGAACTCGTTCAATTGAATGAAAAAGGACCGCTTTTAATTGTGAATATTGCCACCCGATGTGGTCTTACCGGGCAACTCGACGACCTTGAAAAACTGTATCAACAGTACAAAGACAAAGGCCTTCGAGTTGTGGGAATTCCGACCAATGATTTTGCCGGGCAAACCCCTGAGGGTGATGCTGAAGTGGCGGAGTTTTGTCGCTTAAAGTATGGAGTGAGCTTTCCCATCGTGACGAAGCAAGTGGTTGTGGGAGAGGCGAAGCACCCGCTTTACGCAGAACTATTGAAAAGAACTGAGAGTCAAGGCAAGGAAGTGAGTTGGAATTTTGAGAAATTTTTAATCGCCCCCAAAGGTGAGGGCGTTATGCGTTTTTCTCCACGAACTTTGCCTCTGAGTGATGACTTAAAGCAAGCCGTGGAGAAATTTTTGAAATCTTAAAGGCGAATTAAGCTTCGCCCTTCAAAACACTTTGTAGCTCGCCGTTCTCAAACATCTCCATCACGATATCATTGCCGCCGATCAACTCGCCCCGCACATAAAGTTGCGGGTAGGTCGGCCAGTTTGAAAAATCTTTCACCCCTTGGCGAATATCCATATCGCTTAAAATATCAAAAGTTTTAAAAGGCACTTGAAGATGGTTGAGCATGCCAACCACGTTAGCGGAAAATCCACACTGTGGCATGGCCGGGTTGCCTTTCATAAAAAGGAAAACATCACTTGAGCCGATGAGGTTTTTGATACGCTCTTGTAGGGGAAGAGACTTATCGGTTTCGGTGACGGCTTGGGGAGCGTCGGCGGAGAGAATTTTAAAAGGATTATTTTCATTTTGAGACATTGTTGACTCCTAAAAGTGAACTAGATTTTTGTTGGGGTTTTGAGTTGGGTTTTAATTTTCACGGCGTGAATATCCGTCTTCAGTCTTTCGCTTAAAATATCCATAACGATTTGATGTTGTTGCAAGAGACGCTTTCCGAGAAAGGCGTCGCTGGTGACAGTGACACCTAGGTGATCGCGGGTGCCGGTGAGATCGGTGATTTCAACTTCTGCGTCAGGCAGAGTGGTTTTTATCAGTTGTTTAATTTCTTCAAAATCCATAGGGGCCTCAATCGTTAAAATGAACTATCAAACGGCAAAATAACTGGTGACCAAAGTCAGTGCCCGAAATACGAGCGTCAGTTTACCGGCCGTGCGGTGTCGCGGTAAAAATCCATGATTGTTTTTTAAAACCTTCGCGCCGGAGTAGAGCATAAAGCCATAAAGCACGACCGAGCCGATGGCAAAAAACAAGTGGACCTTCAGCATCATAGGATTTTCCACGATTTTCATCGCTTTGGCGACTGCGCTGCGGGCCAGTTCGATTTGCAAAATGAGCAAAAGGTCCCAAAGCATAGCAGAACACATGATTTTGACGTGGAGTTTGCGGTTTTTACGCGCTTGCAGCACTCCGTAAATCATGAGACCTAAAATAAGTGAGGACTGGATCTGAAAAATGACCGCAGACGACATGAAGCTTCCCTTGTCAAACAATGCCCCCACTTTAAAATAAAAGACTTGAGAGTTCAATGACCAACGCCTAAGCTTGCAACGGTCCCAGGTAGACTTTAGTAGGAGACGCTGATGATGACCGCCTTTTCGTTGGGTTCTTGGGCCGTAATTGATATTGAGACCACTGGAGTGACCCCTTTTGATGACGAGATCATCGATGTGGGTTTTTTGCAGTTCGACGGCACCACGCTGGTCAAACGCTACTCAAGTCTGGTGCGCTCTGAGCTGGAACTTTCGCAGTTTATTCAAAAACTCACCGGCATTCAGTCAAAACAACTTAAAAAAGCGCCGAGACCCGAAGAAGTGCGCACAGAGCTATCGGATCTTTTTGGCCATCATTTGATTGCCCATAACGCGTCTTTTGAGGCGGGCTTTTTAACTCCGTGGTTTCGGGCTGAGGCGAGCGCCTCGGACATCCCTCATTTTGAAGACAGCTTGCCGTTCCTCGGCTTCCTTTTCCCGAGGATTTCAAGTCTGGGTCTCGAAGGATTTATTAAAGGCATGGGACTTCGAACCCACGAAGTCCATCGCGGTTTAGAAGACAGTGAGGACTTACTCAAAGTTCTCTTAATCTCCATGGAATATTTAGAGCGCCGGAAGCAGAACCTTGAACTCTTAAAATCTCTCGTGCTTAAACATCAATTGCTCGAGTCGTGGTGGATGGCCCGTTTTCTTTTTTTAAACCGCGAACAGAGACAAGAGATCGCAGGGCATCTCGATTTTTCTGTTGAAGAGTATTTACCTAAAGCGATTGATTGGATTGAACAGCGAACGCAAGAGCAAAGCGAAACTCAGTTTGAGAAAAGTTTTGAATTAGGGTTTAGCAGTGAGAAAATCAAAAAAATCTGGTCTGATACTGCCCAAGTCGCAGCGAAGTTTCCAGGCTATCGCTTTCGCCAATCACAAGAAGAACTTTCTCTTCGCGTGGGGCAAGCTTTCAAAAATAATGTACACGCCTTGATTCAAGCGCCGACGGGAACGGGAAAAACCATGGGCTATCTTTTGCCTGCGGCTTTGATGAATCTCGACCAAGCAGAAGACAAGCACCAAGTGCTGGTGGCGACGGGAACGAAAACCCTTCAGCACCAAGCCATGAAAAAAGATGTGCCGGCCCTTCGAAAACTTTTAGGGGTGACGGAGCGAGAGCTTAAGATTAAACCTTTGGTGGGATCGAATAATCATTTATGCGAACTGCTTTATCGAAGCGAGCGCGACGATGATCTTTTTTCGCCGCAAGAAGATTTTGAAGCCAAGTGGACACGGGCCTACCTCGATCACGTTTTTGTGTTGAACGCGAAAAGCTCAAGCGTTGATACGCTGACGAGAGGCGACCTCGCATTCGTTCTCAAAAAACAATTTAAGAAACTCGAAGAAGAAGAAAAAACCATTGCCGTTGATTACCGCAGTTGCACAGGACATCAGTGTCCGTTTAAAAATGATTGTGGTTATCTCAAAGGTCTTCGTGAGGCGAAGGAAGCGGATATTATTATCGGCA
>DIUE01000080.1:0-144 GCA_002435795.1 Bacteriovoracaceae bacterium UBA6166
AAGAGTTATTGCAATTCACAGGAGCCCCGAAAGAGCATCCAGAGAGTGTGCATCTTTGCACTTATCCATTAGCTGATGAATCGCTTTTAAATAAAGACCTCGAAGAAGCGGTCAATCGTATGCAGCAAGTGATTTTGCTCGGTC
>DIUE01000080.1:165-325 GCA_002435795.1 Bacteriovoracaceae bacterium UBA6166
TTGAACGAAATTAAAAAACTCGAAGCCTATATCAAGGTCGAACTCAATATCAAAGACGTTGAATACTCTACGGACGAAGAGGCCTATATCAATCTCTACGCAAAACCCAACCTGCCTGTGCTCGGCAAGAGACTTGGCAATCAGATGGGCAAGTTCATGG
>DIUE01000080.1:358-3601 GCA_002435795.1 Bacteriovoracaceae bacterium UBA6166
GCCCTTTCTAATCGCTTAATCTCGATTGATCTCGACTGCGCTTTGAACCCAGAGCTCATCGACGAAGGCCTCGCCCGTGAAGTCGTGAATCGCATTCAAAAGTCTCGCAAGGACTTAGGCTTTAACGTAGAAGATCGAATTCGCGTGGACTTCCAAGCAGACCCTGCCCTCGCTGCTGCGATCTTAAAACACAAGGCCTATATCCAATCTGAGACCCTGGCCGATGGGATCACCGAGGTCAAAACCCAGTGCGCTTTGGCCTTCGAAGTTGATGACTATCAACTATCCTTGGCACTCCATAAACTATCCTAGACTTAGGGACCCTCTGATTGAAAGAGGGTCCCGTCTTTTTTTAAAGACTTAGCAATATTTCCCTCAATGAAGTCCCCATTTTGCCGATAGAGGTATAATCGTTAGTTCNNTTACAACTGCGTTTAAGGGCAAAATCCAAGCCCACGGGCTCAAGACTGCAAACAAAACTTGGGTTCTTCCTTTCGATGTCTCCCCCGCGTCCGCTCCCTGCCTCCAACAAACTCTGATGACCAATTTCAAAAACCTCAAACTCAACGACGAAGAGAAACGACAATTCTCACAAAAATGTCGTGAGGAAATCGTTCACTACCAAAATCTGCAAGAAGAATCTCTCTTCCCTTATGTGGAAAAACTTCTGACTTCAATCCACCAATCAAATCAAACTGAACTTCGAATCGTGGCCCAAGACCTCGGTGCTTTTATTTGTCTCGCGGCCATTTACTCCGGACGTCTGCCACAAAACAAAGTTTTGATCTTTGAACTCTCCGATGCCCCAATAAGTCTCTTCCCGAAGAAGTGGATACGTGAAACCAAACAGGCCAAAGCTGTTGAGATTCATTTTCAACTTCATTCGTCTTGGTTAACGTCGTTTCAAACTCTCGCGAAGTGCCCAGCGTACATTAATACAAATTTAAAAAGACCAAGAGCTGCGTAACAATTACTAGCGATATTTCTTATTCAAATATTGGTGATACTTAGTTTTCAAATGACTTAAACTAAGGATCACCAATGAAAATTCTCTCATTTATTTTTGCGCTCATGATTTCTTCCAGTGTACTAAGCGGCGAAACTCTCGCGCGCAACACACTTGCTCTCGGTGACGAAACAAGTATTAACGAAGCTATTTTGGCCCTCTATGAAAGCGAACTTGAAAATCCAACTTCTCCCCTAAGCCTAGAAATCGCTCGGATAAACGCTGATGAAGTTCAAGACAGTGGCGAACTCACAACGCCAAATGAACGAGACATCTGGCTTATCAGCAGCGGGCGTGGCAGCTATACGTCTTTCGGCCATACCTATTTACTTGGAGTCCCGGTTTTCTGGAATGGCTCTGGAATGATTGAAGAGTATATTGAATACATCGTCGTCAACGTTTCCATCGATTTTTCTACAGATGATGAAACTGGGGACTATGCCGAGTCGATAGTCACCATTGTTTTTGAAAAGATCATTTCAATTCAACTCTAATAGTCGCTTTAAAAAAATTCAGATTCACCCTTCTGGTTGAGTCTGAATTTCGTTAAGATTGCCTTTTCCTTAGCTAACAGACTGATTTTGTGTCAGTTTTCAGATGTAAATTCTACCGCTCGCATTGATGCGTCGCGCACGCCATAGTATTGAAACTACATGCTTTCTTTTAACAACATCAAAAAGGTCTTATTCCTCATTGCTCTGGCATGGAGTTCATTTTCAAGCGCCGAGCTGAAGCCAAGCTGCCTCCAATTATTAAAATCCCTAGCGAGTGCACCGAAAGAATCCATTGGATTATTTGAAGGAATCACTGAGCTTAGGCCGACTCAATTTGATTACGGTCTACCACGGGTGAGATATATTCAAGAAAAAATCAAGGGAATGGATTTTTTAGATGTTCAACTCTATCTCGATGAACATCCAATCCCAGTAGTTCTAGGCCCCAAGTCAGATCGCTTTATGGTCGATAGACATAATACACTCCGAGGCCTGGCCGAATCTCAAGAGCATCTCCTAGAAAAATTTGGAGACAAGGCCCATGATCTTAAAATTAGACTAGTGGTTATCGAGGATAAATCATCACTGAGTGAAGATGAATTTTTTCGTCAAATGTTCGCTGAATCCCTTCTCTATCCCTACCGTAAAGACCAGCTGATGAACTTCTCAGAAATTCCAAAACAGGTGCTTGATTTAAAAAAAGACTATTTTAGAGGCATGGCTTGGCTCTTGAAAAAAGCCGGGATCATAGGGGCCAACACGATTCCCTTCAGTGATTTTATGTGGGCGACGAAACTCCGCGAAATCAACCGTGCTGACGATACCATTTGGTCAAAGAGCGAAGTCCGAAGTCATCTCGAAAACTTCGTTGAAAATTACGACAAATTCAACAATTTGCCGGGCTACACCGGCGAGACCCCTTCCGTTGATGAAGCCATGAAAGTGATAGATCAATATCTGATTTAAACTGGCCCCTTTGATTGTTGNNTTTGCAACATTCAAAGGGGCCAGTTTAATCGGTTTACGAAACTCACTCCCCCTGACAAAATAAGCCTATGAAAGGCTTAACGATTTTATTCTTTTTTTTCTCTTACCCGCTGCTGGCCAATCAGTTTCACTTCAATGCTGAGCCACTGACGTTATCAGATGATATGTTTAATCGTTACGCCATCCCTCAGATAAGAAGTGTGCACCAAGAGTTTTTCTTAATGATTCGCCAGCTAGCTCCTGATTCGGGAGAGCTCATCAATTTACGAGAACAATTATTTCGCCTCTCTCAAGACACTGAAAAATTTGAAAAATCTTGTCCAACACTCACATTGCTTTGCACTCCCCAGATCAGCGAGTTGTATCGCAGATCAAGAAATATTGATCAGCTAGTGCTTAGACATATGCAGAATTTTCTGAAGTACTCGGACGCTTCACTTGATGAAAACATCGAATCCATTCTTTGGCTCGAACAGGCGCTAGGTCAAATTCTCCAACTGAATAATGATTTTATGAACCGCCTCGAAAGCAAACTGATGTTGAGTGGAACTCCTTACGAGCCAAGCCCGCTGACAAAAGAAAAGCTGAGCGTGAAAGTTCACGAGATGTTAGTGCTGGCAGAGATCTCTATGTCGGCCCTTTTGCCTCAAGGGCTACGCGATGATTTTCATACTATTTGGCTGAATTTCATTAAGAGAACTGAGCTTCATATTCTCGAGCCACGAAATAAGAAGGCACTGCTCGATCAACTCGAGC
>DIUE01000090.1 GCA_002435795.1 Bacteriovoracaceae bacterium UBA6166
ATCAGTTTGGCTTTAGCTCAACGTCAATGGTGCAGAGTGTATTTTTTAAGAATTTAGCAAATAGCTGTGCCATGAGAGTTACCCGACGACGTATTCAACATCTGCACGAGAGGGGCCTACTGAAGAAGCAAACGCATCCTGATTTTTCTGAACGGATTTATAGTCTCACACAATCTGGAAGTTTAGAAATTGAGCGTCGAGGATTTGAGAGTATTAAGGGATTAGATCACATCAATTGGTCTGAGTTCCATCACGATTTTGAGATTCAAAAAATCTATCTTCGCTTCAGAAATCTTGGGTATACAAAATTTTACTCTGAAAGGAAGGCCCGTGAAGAAACTCCTTTTGGTGAACTAATCCCCGATCTCATCATGTTTAAGTCTGATAACAGAACAGTGATGATCGAAGTGGAGCTTACGCGTAAAACTTACAAACGAATGGAGGAAAAGCTAAAAGAGTATATTGACTCCCCTCACCTCGGGACACTTCTTTATATCTGTAAAACAGATGGAATAGTGACGGCAATCTCAAAGACCGCCAAGAAATTTGATGAATTGAATGGGCGTTTTAACGCCATCACAGTTTCAGAATTTTTTTCAAAAAACTCTGACGATTTAATTCACTCAATCATGGAGGGGAAAGTATGTTAATCGCAAAAATCCGCATGATTCAGTTGTATGTACTAAAGGCTACCCCATTCATTTTCATCATTTTATTTTTTATCTTAGGGAATCTTTTTTCAAAATTCCTTGTACGTTACAAGGAGAAAAAGATCGCAAAAAAACTTCAGTTTTTTTGCGTCATTTGCCTCGCGGTGAGTTTTTTAGTCAGCTTTATCCGCTTTGAAGGATTATACCCATTAGCGGCTTTTGCAGGACTGCTCTCTCGCGTAGTGATTGAAAAACTTTCGAGGAAAACGGCTAAGGGGAGCATCCACGAAAAGAGCCAGGAATTTTATCTAGGAAATTCAAGGCCTCTGCACAAGGGTTATTATTATGGCCTTGAAAACAATGTCGTAAAATCCGCTCTCCTTACCCATCACCAACTGATCTATGGGGCAAGCGGGTCTGGCAAGACCTACTCTACTCTTCAACCGCAATGTTACTTTGACATTAAATGGGGTCGAAGGCTTTTCGTCATCGACCCCAAAGGGGATTTGGATTTCTGTAACCATGTCTTCTCTTCTTCTAAACTTTTTAATAGGGAAAAAGACTTTTTCTTTTTTTCTATCACAAATCCCCAAAAGAGCTGTGCCTTCAACCCTCTACTTGGAATTACAAACAATGAAATCAAAGACCTTATCATTTCATGCACAGAATGGAGTGAACCCTACTACAAGAAAATGGCGGAAATGGCACTTCTTGAGATTCTGGAAAAGATGGATCGGCCAACACTATCGAGAATCGAGAAAAAGATTCCAAAAGAGCCAGAGTTTATGGGACTTAAGGCAGACCTTAAAATCATGTGTAAATCGGACTTTGGGACTCTGATTGACCGCGAAGATGCTCCCAGCCTGGAGGAGCTTCACACTCGCAATAGAATATGTTTCTTTTCACTGAACACACAAAGCTATCCAGAAGCTTCAAAACAACTTGGAAGAATTATTCTAGGGTCGCTAATGGCCCTTTCTAATAAAATTCAATCTCAGGTCGAACCGAAGGACAGGAAAGAGACCACCGTCATCGTGGATGAATTTGGCTCCTTCATTACAGAAACTTTTATCAACTTCCTAAATAAGGCTAGATCATCGAAATTTCGGTTGATCCTTGCCACGCAAAGTCCTGGGGACGTTGAACTTGATGGGACTAAAACCAGAAAACAGATCGCAGATTCCACTACAGTTAAAATGTTCTTGCGTGTCAGTGATCCAGAGTCCGCCGACTATTGTGCCGCAGTTGTGGGAACTCAAGTTTCCGAGAAGCGAACAACAAGGGTGGATGATCGAAATTTTCATTCGGATACCTACACCGGAAGTATCCGAGAAGTGCAGGAGTATATCATCCACCCCGATGACATTAAGAAATTTGGGCTTGGAGAAGGAGTCGTTTACACTCAATCCCCTTTTTCAGTTTCAAAGGTTAATTTTGATTTTGGATCAAAATTTCAAATTCCAATTTTTAGCTACCTCGATTCTGAGGTAGCGACGTACAACAGTGATTTTAACATGAAATCCAAGGTTGTTGTTCTTCCAGAAGAAAAACCAAAAACAGAAATAACAGTGGAGGACTTTTGAACACCTCTTTCCCTTTGGGATGCAGTCTTGGCACTCGCTCTAGTCAGTCAACAACAAAATCGGTTCCCCCTAAAGGTCGCCCCCAATTTTCTTGTGGACTGCCGTCGAGTCTGGAGTGCCGCTTGCCCTGCTATCAGGGAATGAGGCGTTTCTTTTTGCGGAAGCAAAACAGAGAAAAAAAAACAAGGGAGAAGCTGTGCAACTTAATGAAGACCTACTTGTTAGAAATACCCTTCTTAATTACTTAAAAGAAGCAGTCAGAAAAGAGCAAATCAAGGAAGACACTCTTTCTATGAACCCAGAGTTTTGTATGTATCTCGATGAAATTCTCTCTGGAAAACCACTCAGTGAATTTCAATTAGAAACTTATAAAGAAATAACGAATAAACCTTCTCTGGCGTAGTGCCTGAGATTTTAACAAAGGACGGAAATATGAATCAAATTACGCTAATGGGAAACATTGGCAAGAACGCATGGAGAAGTCAGAAAGGCGACTCTCTTGATTTCACTCTCGCTACGACAGAATCCTGGAAGGACAAGGAAGATCAGTGGCAATCCAGAACAGATTGGCACTATTGCAAGATTTATGGAGCGAAGAAAGACTTTCTTGAAGCTCGATTAAAAGCAGGATGCAAAGTTCTTCTTGTTGGACAGCAAAAGAACCACATGAACCAAAATCAAGAAACTAAGGAACTTGAAACTTTCAGCTATGTGAACGTGAAGGAAATTAAGATCGTCGATTCAAAAAGTAAGGAAGACCGATCATTCACTTTTGAGGACATTCCATTTTAGGAGGAAAAGCCATGAAACTAATTTTTATCACAGTATTGTCTCTTCTCGCCTACTCTTGCTCAAGCACAAAGACGATCTATAAAGAGGTTGTAACACCTGCTAAAGTGTCGATTGATCGTAGTAAAACTATTTCGATTGCAGAGGTTCAAGACCATTTTGAACATGGGCCTGCCCCAAGGCATTTTTTAAGTAACCGCGAGTATGCAAATTTTGCGGCAAGAAGCTTTGAAAACCTTTTCATTGAGAGGGCCAACCTTGAAGGACTTAATCTTGTGGATCGTGCAAAATTTAATGAATCATTTGATGATGCCTTTGCAGGAAGACAACCTCGTGATTCTAATGCCGATTATCTCCTCTACATCACCTACGAAGAACAATCGGGCCTAGAACCCTTCTCTCACGACGCTGAAGGTTTGAAGGCTAAAAAAGTATTCTTTGCCATCGGTCGAGTCACTTACAGAGTTGTTGAACGTGAAACTGGTAAAATTATCGCTTCAAACTCGTTTCAACAGAAGTTCAACGAAACCAATACGGATTACCTGTTTGTGAATGGTCAGCAGGTCTATGGGCCGAATACAGAGCAGGTAGCCCTAAAACTTCGGAAGTTCTTAACTTTTGAACTTGTAGATGCGTTTTTTGAGACAAAATCTCAAGAAGCATTGAGTTTTAAGAAAGGAGAGAACAAAAT
>DIUE01000028.1 GCA_002435795.1 Bacteriovoracaceae bacterium UBA6166
TACAGCGTTCTGGTTGGTCGCTCATGGGATATCCGTCTTTAATGTTTAGATGAATATACTGCGGTAAGTCCTATATGTAAATTGATGAATTTACACCTAGAAAGCAGGCCAGATCGCCTTGAAGATAAAATCAATAACTAAGTTATTGGGACTTATTTCGTAAAATTTCATTCGTTTTTTTTCATCAACTAGAGACTTCATCAAACATTCGATACGAAAAAAATCACCGAATTGAGATAATTCATTGAGTGCGTTTTTCAGCGAACTATTGTCCAAATTGTTTTCGTTTTATTTTAAAAATAATTTCTCCATAAACTAAGTGACATAATTTTTGCACTCAGATTGATAACAATTCTTAATTTTTTTCGTTTGAAAAATTAGCTTAGTCATAATGAGAACACCTTATTTGTATTTAGTTTCTTAAACCGTATACCCTGCACATCAAGAGTCGGTCACTAAAGGGAGGAAGTATGGAAAACAAAATGCAAGCGGATGGTCTAAGAGAAAATGATCAGTCAGGTTTATCTTGGGTCGAAACTCGTAGAAAAATTAAAAACCGTTGGAATAAATTGAGTTCAGAACAACTCGATGGCCTTGAAGATCAGCATAGTCTTTTGCCAGAACAACTCGTAAAAGCTTACGGATTTTCTCAAGATTTTGCTGAATCAGAAGCGGATACCTTTTTTGAAGGAATCAAGTCAAAAGACAATGCTTCACAAGAACCAACTCAACTTGGAAAGGTTGACCAAGTTTCAGCACCTAAAATGAACAATCACAACCAACCAAGGGCCGATAGATTCCCACACGACAATTCGCCCTATTTTGATGATCAACCATAAGTCTAACGAGGAGTATGATTATGATTATGAATAAGAATACCGTGATCAAGAAGACCATTTGGCGCTCTAAGTTCGAAAATATGAAGTATAATGTTCATCCTGAGGGATTGTGCAATATTTGTGGAATTCTCTTTAAACCTTCTTCAAGATATGTTCGCTACTGCGATTCATGCCGTGAGGAAAGCGAAGTCTATAAGCACGCCGGATGGGCAATATATTCTTGAGTCTGTTAAGTCCGTCTTTAAAAGACGGGCTTAACTCTCTCTAACTGGCCCATTTCTCTGTTGTAACTTTTGCTATTTTTACACAAATTTCATGTCATTTTTTTTTAATCAATAATTAAATTTTTTAGTATGAAATAAATGATCAACAAAATTGAAGAATTTTGATCATGTCTACGATTTCAATAGCCGACTATTGTGAAAACTTGCATAGATCCAAAAATGATTCATTAGAGCAGCTGGATCTTTTGTCGTATTCCACGTTCTCCTAAACAGGCGGTTGATATTCGCTCTAAACATAGCTAACGTGTGGTTGATGCTAAAGAGTGGATCTCTAGCATTGGGCTTCAGCTCGCCTTGCCCAGCGGCCGTACCTCTTAATCCCTCATAGCAACGATGTTCCCAGTTCGGTAAAAGACTTTTAATGATCGGCGCATAGTTCTTGTGCCTATCACTATCGACTCTACCCTCGGTTGGTAACATGGGCGCAAGTGTTTGCCAAAGTTCTCGTAGTTTCTGATAGTGTTCATTCTTTCGTCGACCGTATTTAAGCCTGGAGAACGCCGCTCTTTTACCAAAGGCCGGAATCTCACTCAATGTCGCTCCGATAATCTTACGTTTTTTAGTCACGATAACACTAAGACTCAAAGGTTTGAGCTTAGTGTGCTCAATAGTAATTAGATCATCAAATTGTAAATGACTCAGATCCTCTTGGTTGAGTTCTTTAAGAAAGTTGAAATGTTGAACTCTTGCTTGTATTCCCAAGAACTCAAGCTTCCTTTTAATTGTCTTGCGATTCACTCTGAGCAAAATGGCGGATCGTCTTTGAGAAACACCTGAGCTTAGAAGTTCTGCAAGTCTGTAATTGATCCGTCTTTTATGCTGTCTAAAACAAGAACTAGTAGTAGCACTTGAAAATGAACGATCACAGTTCGAACAGTAACGACGAGCGATGGTTTTGCAGTCAGAGCTTCTTTTATAGTAGCCGTGTGATCGAGTTTTATCTGAATGGCAACGAGGGCAGCGATGATTCATGCGGACCGTACTGCAAAGTTCGGCGGCTAGATTGAATTTGTAAATGATTGTAAAAAGAAAGAGAAATGAGGTGTTGGAAGTTAAAAAAAGTCATGAAACAGCAAATATAGTGCAACAAAGAAAGGGGCCAGTTTAAAAATTGATAGGCCGCTCAGCTTGAGCGACCCGTAGCGACAGGTTGATGAGTTGAAGAAGAGGCAGGAGAGGGTTAACCCCCAAAGGACAGGGGGTTGGTGGGATTTACTTAGTTTTTTAGTTTGGTGAAGTAATAAGAACATCGACCCGTCTGTTTTGAGCACGTCCTTCAGCAGTTCTGTTACTTCCAAGTGGCTTTTGATATCCATGTCCAACGGCTTCAATATCAAGTGGCTGACCTCTTTGATTTGAGACCAGGTATTTTCTCACAGCTTCAGCGCGATTGAAGGAGAGTGTTTCATTGGCCTCTTTTCCGCCGACTGAGTCGGTATGTCCTTCAATAACAATTTTACTGCGGTCAAATTCACTTAAGACCTTTTGGACTTTGGCCAATAGGGCGTAGTTTTCTCCACGTAACTCAGATTGAGAGACTGGGAACTCTAGGCCCTTTAAGCGGATCGCTAGGGTGTTGCCTTGTTTATAAACTTCTGCCTCATCGCTATTGAATTCTTTTCTTGCGGCTTCATAGCGGGCATTGAGAACTCTCTCTTTCTCTAGAGTTGTATTTTGTGTTGAGAGATTTTTTATTTTTTGCTGACTTTGATCAAGTTGTCCTTGCTTGGCGGCAACTAAACCTTGTTCATCTTCAAATTTAAGTGCCATATCTTCTGACGTAAGGGAGTTGCCCGCTTTTGCGTCTCGAGTAATTTTTAGAAGGTGGTTGGCACTATTCTCCGTCGTTATCAGGTATCTGCGGATTTCATTTTCATTATGTCTATTAGCGGTTAGGAAAGCATCAAAATCGGCGACATTTTTTTTGGCGATGGCCAGGCTTCTAGGGGCGTGATCTTTAGCTCCCTCTTTTTCGGCAACTTCTATTAACTCTCGAGATTTGTCGAGATTATTTTTTTTAATTGTGGTGAGTTCGATTTCAAGATATTTTTCTTGTAATTTAGCTCCATCTTTAATGGCACTATTAAGCTGATTCTTTTCAATGTCTCTTGTAATAGATAATAGTTCGCGATCTGCTTTTTCGAAATCATTTTTTTCAAGGTTATGTGCATTGGCTTTGATTGCTTGGTCTCTCGCACTAACGACTTCATAAAGATTTGTTCTAGAGAGGCTTGTGAAGTTCAAAGAGCGTTTCAAGTAAGCACGGGACTTCGCAATAGAGTGTAGACTTTTCTTCGCGGGTTTTTGGTCTTCGATACTTTCCCGGGCATCATCAAGAGCATCTTGAGCTTCTGCATAATTATGGGGTGAAAGAATGTCGGCTTGAGATTTTTTAGCTTCTCTCATGTCTCTTTCAAGTGAGGCGAGTTCTTCTGTTGGACTTGCAGTGTCGGGATACTCTTGATAGACGGGTCCACTGCTACAGTTGATCACGATAAATAGCGTAAATAATAAAATGACCTGATTTTTCATGTAAATTCCTTTAAGGATTTGTGTTTGTTTTTTTTGTTTGATCTTGATTAGCTGTAAAGCCTTCAATCATTCCAGCAGTAAACTGGCAGGCAATATTTTGAATATTTAAAGAAGTCAATTTCTCAAGTGTTGCTGCCTTCTTAAAAAAGGAGCCATTGCTGGCCCCTTTAATTAAGAATGTCAGAAAAGTCATACTGAAAACGATCATAAGGCCTAAGCCACCAATCTGCCATCCTGTCCCGTTTTCAAATCCTCCAACCCAAGCCATTATAAAATTGCCAAGGTGAACGATTGAGTAAACGATGATAGATATACAAACTAGCGTTATCATTGCTAATAAGCTTATGGACGAATTAAACATGGCTTCTGCGACGCAAGGCCATTGTCATCAGGCTGCCTACCATAACTCCAGCAGTGGCCGCGATACCAACGCCAGTTAGAGGATGCCCTTTAACATAGGCCCGGCTATTCTTAACATAGTCAGATGTTGTGTTTGAAATATCATTAGCGATTTGTCCAACTTTTCTACCGGCAACAAGTGTCGCGTTCTCAATTTGATCTTCAAATGGACGAACACTATTTGGTTTGTTGAACGGTTCTGCTTTCATCTTTTCCATAAATTTCCTTTCATTTTTTTAAAATGATTTAAGTGTTGGGGCTTTAATTAGAAGCTAGGAGAGGAATGAGTCCTGTCCTAGCTTGTGAACAGCTTTAAGCTTTATCTGTATTTTGAAAATATTCACTTTCTTCAAGACATAAATCGCAGTAAATGTCATATCTCGTCTTAGAGTCATAATCTTTGCCGCAAATATGACAACTGCGTTTTGTTCTTGAGTGAAATTTCAAAGCACGTAGTTCCTTAGGAAGAAGCTTAAAGTATTTTGTATTCAAACTTTTAACCATATACATCTCCTGCTTTCGGAGGATTTTTCATCTCATGTATGTTCGGGTTGTCTTTTTCAATTTGAATGTCATTCATTTTTTTTGAGAGAGAATTCATAAATGTTTCGCTTTCTCTTTGTGCGAAGTCATCTGAAAAACCGTATCTCTTTGTTAGTTGGGTACTCAAAAGTCCAAGATTATCTTTTAATGCCTCTATTTCGGCATGGTTTAATTTTGACCATCTTGCTTTGAGCCTGCTTCTGATTTCTGACCATCTTCCATCTTGCGATGATGATGTATTTGTTAAATTAATCATTGGCCCTCCCTATGAAGATTTCTTTTGCAGTTATTGTTCTAACGAACAAAAGCAGAGAAAAATATAAGGTGTAAGCCCCTTGGGTCTTTAACTAATTTGAGGACCTTCGACTGTGCTGACTGTTTTCAATTATGCCTTCTGTAATCGCATAACGAGTAAGGCCTGCAGTATCGTGAATAGAAAGTTTTTTCATAAGATTCTGTCGATGTTTGTCTACAGTTTTTATACTAATTGTTAGTAGGTTTGCGATGACTTTATTACTCATCCCTTCTGCAATCAATTGGAGAATCTGATTTTCTCTACTGCTTAAAGTTTGCGTTTTAAATTTAGAATGACCATTATTATCAATTTTTTCCTGGTTTAGATGTTTCAATCTAGTTTCGATCGAAGGGCTGAAAACATAATCACCATTATATGCATCCCTTATTGCTACAACTAGTAAACTTGGGGAGCATTGTTTTAGAAGATAACCACAGGCCCCAACCTCGAGTGCTTTGTCGACATAATTATCATCTGCATAGGCAGAAAGAATAATGACTCTTGTTTCTGGTAGCTTTTTCATAATTTGTTTTGTCGCTTCAATCCCGTTGAGAATGGGCATAGCAATATCCATAAGAATAACCATTGGCTTATGTTTGATAGCACACGCTACCGCTTCCATTCCATTTTCAGCCTCGTCAACAACGACGATGTCTGGCTCAAGCTCAAGTAAAGCGAGAAGTCCTTTACGAACGATTCTGTGATCCTCAACAATGAGTAGGCTAATCTTCTCATCACTCATAAACTTCTTCCTTTTCAAAAGGAATAGTCGCTGTGACCTTAGTCCCAACTCCAGGATTGGTTGTAATTTTAAAAACACCATTAACCATTTTTACCCTTTCTTCCATCCCTTGAATCCCTATTCCCTTATGTTTCGTTTTGTAGTTTTTTGTATTTTGATCAAATGATTTGCCATTATCACTAACTTCTAGCCGAATTTTATGGAGGTATTTCTTAATTTTGACACTGACTTTTGTCGCTTCTGCATGTTTGATAATATTAAAAAGGGCCTCTTGAGCGACACGAAACAAAACTGTTTTGTTCGTATTATTTAATTTTGTAATTCCATTAGCAGTTATAAATT
>DIUE01000069.1 GCA_002435795.1 Bacteriovoracaceae bacterium UBA6166
CCTCGCGTAGACTCTCTGCTTCCTTCAAAGATTTAGCAAAAGGCAAGAGCGCTAAGAGATCGTCCTCTTCGTCAAAATAATCCACGTGCGAGCGGCAACGGGCCTCGTAGTGATCCGTCTCTCCTACCAGAATTTGATCGGCCTCTTCTAAAGTTTTGCGGTAAGTTTTCGTGGCATGGGCACCGCATACTGTGCAAACCGCTTGCACCTTATCCACTTTATCAGCGATGGCCAGCAGCGCTGGCATAGGGCCAAAAGGGCGACCTTGATAGTCTTGGTCTAAGCCCGCGCAAATGACACGAAGGCCACGGCGTGCAAGCTTTGAAACAACTTTTAGAATCTGTTCATCAAAAAACTGCACTTCATCAATAGCAACAATACGAGTGGAGTCGAGAAGCTTCACTAAAATCTCTAACGAGCTTGAAACGGGAGTCGCTTCCATTGTGAGTGATGAATGTGAAACCACGTCTGTTTCGTGGTAACGATTATCAAGAGAAGGTTTAAAGATTTGCACTTTCTGTCTTGCAATTTGTGCACGCTTTACTCTGCGGATTAGCTCTTCTGTTTTTCCAGAAAACATAGGTCCACAGACAACCTCAATCGCCCCAGCTCCGCCGATCACAGAAACCTCCAAATCAACTCATTCATTTTTCTTAGATCATTTCAAAAGGTCGGGGTTCTGTCTACGAACGTTCGCTCAACAAAACGGCCATCTGTTGGAAATTGCGAACGCACTTAGCTCACAAAAAAACAAAAATTTTCTGACATCATACTTATGATTAGCGTTAAATCATCGAAATAATCAAAACGATATAAAGGAGCGTTAGGAAGAGAATAAAAAGCAATAAAATGAGTGGAGCAGTCAAAACCATTAGGCTTTGTAAGACATTAAAACCTAAATTCCGACGAAGACCTGCGAACAGATAAAAAAGACCTGCAATATGGCGAATCAGACCGCCAAAAATCGGAATAATCAAAAAGAAATTAGAAACCAAAGAGTGATTGATAATCTCACTCGTGATCTGCTCTGTATTTTGTTCTTCGCGATTAAAAAGCACACAGAAAAATTTCAAAATAACCGCCCAAAATTTCGCGTAAAAATAAAGGGTCATGGGAAACAAAATTACTTCTAGAATGATCACATAAAGAGTGATTTTTTGAGTTTGTTTTGACCAAAGATCTAGAGCGAAACTCTGTCCTTCTCCAGTAGTGCCCGCCATCCATTCAAGACCTATGAGCAAGGCGATCACAGAGTAAATCCCTTTGATCACCATCATCAACCAAGAAATAGAGAGAACTTCGACGAAATCAAAAGAAATAATTTTCGCTGTATTATCACGATTAAGTTTTAATTGTTCGTGCAACCAAAATGGCCGTGTCATGCTCAGGAAGTAATGGTGAAAAATCTCTTTCATTGAATGGCCTTTAAGCGGGCTGGATCGACCACAAAGGGCAAAGNNTATCTGAAATCATATCGGCCGGGCGATCAAAGAAAAGCACCCAAGCGTCTTTGATTTCAACTGGCAATGACTGAAAAATAACCATCGATTCGTCTAAGTTCTGCAAGCGAAGATTTTCCCACTCAATCATCGGAGTACGGTCCCAAAAAAATTGGTGCCCCCTCAAGAAAATATTCGCCTCCGCAGGCATTATGGGCAATAGCCCCGTCACGAGAGAACTTGTCGCCACCATCTCGCCGTGAGATTTGTAGTTTTGATAGAGTTTAAGCTCAACAGGTTTTTGATCTTGTAAACGAATCTTCATGGTCGCGATCAAATCACCGAGATGTTTTTTTTCGTAATGAGAAATTAAACGATCCCCCGAAATATTGGTGAGAAGGGTTTTTAAAATTTGGATTTCATTTAAGTTTGAATTTAAGTTATCAAAAGGCTTAGGTTTAACCTCATTATTTTGAAAATCAATTTCAAATTGACGGTTATGCATATTCTCAAGCGAAAGACTTAAGAGAGACTCAGGATTGAGATTGGGAAGGAGGCGGGTGTCGGCGAAAAACTCTTCATCTAGGAAAACTAAACTTAATAAACGAACATATTTTCTATCCGAAAGGTGGTAAGTTTCCTGCGAATAAACCCCCTCTGAAGGGGAAACATCGGTCGCTATGACAGTTTTTACAACTTCCTCCTCACCGTCGTAGCGCCACTTCACTCGCATATAAAAATCTTGGCTAAACTGCAGCTTCTCGCCAATCAAATACTCCACTTCACCTCTTTCAAACTTGAAGCTGAATTTATAATTGAGATGGGGAAAGGCCAAATTAAATTGCAGGTCTTCTAATTCTTCATTAATCAAAAACCGCTTCGCTTGAATCGGCGCTAGTATCTCCATCGCCGAGTCAAATTTTCGCTGATCAACTTTTATTTTTTGGTTAGTGGTCACAAAGCCCGTTTCTGTGCGTTCAAGAGTCGCGACTCCATTAGAAAAACTTAAAATCTCGCCCAATTTTTCGGGGTTGAACAGTTGGTGTTTTTCTAAATGAGCTTTTTGATTCAGTTCGTCTCCTCGTTCATGCACAATATATGTAGTCCCCAAGAGAATAATCAAACCGAGAAATAATAATAAATTTTTTTTCATAATTTTGACCTTCTTCGATAAACATAANNCCGCTGACAAAAACCGGTTCATCTTTAACTGCCGCAGTCTCAAAAGCAATGAGTCGTTCTTCCTTTGCTAGCCAAGAAAGGGCGTTTTGCATTAATAAAAAATTCGCACCGTAATTTGAGTAACTATTCATCAATAGGGTGCCATTGCCCATCAAGACTAAACGAGACTTACTGTCTTCAAGGGCCACCATTAAAGGAATCGGCCCTGGTCGGTCGAGGGATTCATCAAACTTAAAATCACCCGAGATTAGAGAATCGATGTTTTTTTCGGCCCAGCTAAATGGCGCAGGAGTTGTTTCAAGCAAAACAGTGTGGCGAATACTATCTCTTTTTTGATTGAGAATTTCTAATGACGAAGAAAGAGGGAGAAAGACTAATCCTTCAAAGTCCTTGGTTATTGGGTGGTCACGATCAAAACGTTTCACCAAAGGAATTGTGCCATTTGATCCAGAGACATGGGATTGTTGATCAATCACGAGGTCATTATGGATTTTAACATCATACCCTTTTAAAAACTCTCTCAGCTCATGATGGTAGTCTTGATTGAAATCAGGACCTATCGCAACTAAAAGGCTGCCCCCAGCATTTAAGTAATCATTGAGAAGTTCGAGCTCCGTCGTCCGTAGCGTTTTTTGAGGCGCAAGCAAGGCGACCACTCGACATTCGGAAGGAATCTCTGTTAATGCCACGGTCAAAATTTCCTGCATTCGATAAGAATTTTTAATCAAGAGATCTCGAAAAAAAGAATAACCTTCAGCACCAGCTTGACTCAAATTCGCTTCTTCGTGTCCCGTTGTGAAACACAAAACCGGATCATCTGTTCGAGTGATTCTAATCAAGGCGTTGGTCAGATGGAGTTCATTTAAAGTTTCAACTCTTTCTCTGCGACTCCCCATTTCAACGATAATAGTGTTTGGTTTTGTCACTTCATAGAGTTTCACAAGATCAGGTCTCACTTCAGGGTCTATCACTTCAATTCTGAGCGCGGAATTCTCTAAGCGATAAAGCTCTACAAGACTTCGAATCGCCGGGGCCTGTTCTCTATTGGCAAAAATTTTAAAATTAATGGCCTCTAAAGTATCTGCTCCGTCTGATAAGCTGTTGAGAAGGTTTCGGGTTTGATAAGACAAGGAGTTCAACTTAAAAGCCGTTAGATCCCATGCCTTGGGTGTTTTAAAACTTAAATAATTAATAAGACCTAAAATACAAAAAATAAGGAAAAGACTAACGATGGCTTGACCAAAAGATCTGAACCAATGACTTTTCAAAAGAATAGCGAGTTTCTTCCTTTCGAGAAAAAGAATCATCACGCTTAATGAGATATTAAACGCCGTTAATGAAAGACACAGCCATAGCTCTTCAGGAATTGAGAGCCAAAGAGCGATCATCACAAGGTAGAGAATGATATTGGTTGCTGTTAATGTGAATCCTAAAAATTTATNNCATCGAGAGAGAGATGAGTGGCATAGAAGAAAAATCCAATAAAACTCAAGAAGTACACTAAATTAAATGATCGAATTGTCCCCCTGACAAAACTTTCAAAATGATAAGGAGAACTCATATATTGAAAAAGCTGGGCCACGATCTCATTGCGTGTCGCTTGTGCAGTAATCACCATCAGCATTAGCGCCAGAAGAAGACAAAAACTTAAAACGGCCGCGACAATTTGGTTCTCTGTTAAACTTGAAGCAAAGAGACCAACACTTAGATACGCCATCATAGTAAGAATAATTCCAATATAACAAGAAATGACTAAGCCCC
>DIUE01000021.1 GCA_002435795.1 Bacteriovoracaceae bacterium UBA6166
AAAATAAAAGGAGCGAGCGGAGCTTTCCCGCTGTGGGCTGCATAGGCAAAAGTTTTCATCATTCTTCCTTTTAGTGCTTATAAGGCATTTCACCCAAGTAATCTTTCTTCCCAACATCAACTCCGTTGTGACGAAGAATTGAGTAAGTCGTTGTTGTGTGAAAATAAAAATTCGGAATGGCGTGATGAAGAGCGTAGTCATAACCCGTCATCCACTTCCCTTCCCAGCGTGGTTGAGAGATTTTTCTCTCTTCAGCGCCTTTAAAATCATCTGCTTTAAAACTTGAAAGATAGCTCACCACGCTCTCAATACGATTTTTAATATCAGCGAGTGTCACTTCATTATCATCATGAACCGGAGCTTCTTTACCACTCAAACGTGCAGCACAGAGTTTTGCTGTGTCACAAGTGATTTGAATCTGACGAATCATNNTTTTTCGCCTCTGCATGAGCTGCACCTTTGTCGAGTAGCTTTTGCATATTGCCGAGAGTTTTTATAAAGGCCGGAATGGTGATTTCGTAAAGCATAAGTCCTCCTAAGTATGGATGGGACAAACTATACTCCAGTCTAAATGAATGACCACTAGCTAAGTTGGATAAATTTTAGAAACTGGCCCCTTTGTTTGTTGTAACTTCACTGACCTTCGGCGGAATTTAAATCCATTTTTTTGTCTAACCAAAAATATCTATAATCTTGATTGAGGGTGTGGAGATAAGCTGCCGATTTAATTATTACAACTCACCAACCGACTATTATGAAACTCTGCATAGATCCAAAAATGATTCATCAGCGCGGCGGGGTCTTTGGTGGTATTCCAAGTTCTTCTGAAGAGCCGATTGATATTCGCTCTAAACATGGCGAGGGTGTGATTGATACTAAACAGCGGATCTCGGGCATAAGGTTTAAGCTCCCCTTGACCTGCGGTGCTTCCTCTTAATCCTTCAAAACTTCGATGCTCCCAGTTCGGCAGATGGGTCTTGATGATCGGGGCATAGTTTTTGTGCTTGTCACTGTCGACTCTGCCTTCAGCGGGAAGCATCGGGGCTAAAGTTCTCCAAAGCTCTAGCAGATTTTTATAATGCTCATTCTTTCTGCGACCGTATTTAAGTCTTGAAAACGCCGCACGTTTGCCGAACGCTGGAATCTCACTCAATGTGGCTCCGATGATCTTGCGTTTTTTGGTCACGACCACACTTAAACTCAAAGGCTTAAGTTTGGTGTGCTCGCTGGTAATCAAGTCATCAAATTGCAGATGGGTTAAGTCTTCTTCTTTGAGCGTTTTTAAAAAGTTGAAATGGCGAAGCCTCGCCTGCAGTCCCAGAAAATCCAATTTGCGTTTAATGGTCTTGCGATTCACTTTCAACAAAATGGCTGAACGTCTTTGGGAGACGCCGGAACTCAGAAGATCTGCCAGTCTGGAGTTAATACGTCTTTTGTGTTGCTTGAAACAGGAGCTGGTTGTGGCGCTTGAAAAGGCGCGCTTACAGTTGGAACAATAGCGGCGAGTGATTGTCTTAGAGTCCGAGCTTCGTGTGTAGAAGCCGTGAGCGCGCGTTTTATTTGAATGGCAGCGAGGGCAGCGATGATTCATAGGAATGACACTGCAAAATGCTATGACTAGATTGAATGTCATAACCCCTTAAAACGAAGGAGTTATGACGTCGTTCGGAAGCAAGAAAATTGAGGGCGAGATGAAATTTAGTGCAACAAACAAAGGGGCCAGTTTAAAATAAATCTGACATATCTCTTTTAATATTCAATGATCTTTATAAACTTATAGCTCTGTTACGAACAGCGTGTAACATGAAAACACCCTTACCAGTTGGATTGGCCCATGAAGAAACAATTACTTATTTTAATTTTTTTCATTCCATGGATGAGCTGCGCACCTTGGTCTATCACATATTCGCCAACGAACAGCGAAGACGGTCTCAATCCTAGTTTATGAAGTATTGTATTGGTATTGATATAGGCGGAACAAAAACAGAGTGCACAGTCTTTTCAACAACGCTTGACCACACTGACCTCACTCCTGTTCATTCCAAGCGTTTTCTTACAATCAAGGATTCCAGCTACGGCGTTTATTTAGATCAGCTCCATCTTGAACTTCGACCCATGCTCGAAAAATACCCCGCCATGGCAGTTGGTGTCGGCGTTCCAGGAAGCCTGGATTACCTTAGAGAGAGAATGATTGCCGGTGGCACGAAAATCCTCATCAATCAACCACTGCGCTTAGACCTCGCCACTTTATTGAAACTTCCGGTTACCCTAGAAAATGATGCTAATTGTTTCGCCCTGGCCGAGGCGTATTTAGGAGTTGGAAAAAAGCATGCGATAGAGAAAAATCGTGAACCTCGAGAGTTCTCAAGTCTCGGGCTTATTCTCGGTACCGGCTTGGGAGGCGGCTTGCTGCTTCAAGGGCAGCTGTGGCGAGGTAGCTTTAATGCAGCCGCAGAAATTGGTCATAGTTTTTTAGAACAATCATTGAGAGATTGTTATTGCAAACAAAATGGCTGTGCTGAATTGTTTTTATCTGGAACAGGTTTTGAAGATCAGTATGAGCAGATCAATGGGGCCAGAATTTCCGCTGTGAAAATCCTCAAACAGGCCGAGGCCGGGGATGACATCGCTCAGCAAGCGATCACCCAATATCGAAACCGGTTGGCCCACTTCTTGGCCAATCTCAATAATATTCTGGACCTTGATTATTACGTTTTTGGAGGTGGGCTTAGTCTTGCTAAACCACTTTTAAGCGGGATAGAAGAATTAGTCTATCCAAAACTCTTCTCTCCTGCATCGAGACCGCTTTTTTATGGTCATTCACTCGGTGATTCTGCAGGCGTTTACGGAGCAGCACTATGCGCCCTACAAAAAACTTCTTAAGTCTTTTTTTAACATTCGTCTGTTTATACCCTGCTCTTTTATTGGCTAAGCCTAGCTTAGAAATCTGGACCTCTTCGGAAAATATTCAACGCGCATTGAAGAAATTGGTGGAAGAAAGCCCGCTAAATAATGAAATCGATATCAAAATCACTGTCCTCAACAAAGATTTGACTGGTCAGTTTAAAACAGCGGCCTTGACCCAAAAAGGTCCTGATATTTTTTGCTGGGCCCATGATGTCACAGGTGAGCTCGCTTCATCTGGACTCTTAGAGCCGATCATTCTTCCTCCCGATTTGAAGCAGGCCTTAATTCCTTCCTCGGTTGATGCCCTGATGTATGGTGGTCACCTTTATGGCTACCCTTATAACGTCGAATCTGTTGCCTTAATTACCAACCCTAACCTGCTGCCGACAGTGCCCTCGAGCTTTGAAGAGCTCGCTCTATGGTCTGAAAAGTTTCAACAGCAAAATCCTGGTTCCTATGGTTTTCTTTTTGATTTCAAAAATTTCTTTTTCAGCTTTCCCTTTATCAACGCTCAAGGTGGATATATTTTTGGAAGTGACGAGACGGGCTCCCTTAACACCAACGATATCGGATTGAATCATCCAGGAGCGATGAAAGGTCTGAGTTTTCTTCATCAATTAAAATCTCGAGGACTTATTCCTAGCTCCACCGATCGAAGCATCGCTTTTGATTCTTTTCGCCAAGGCAAGCTAGCCGCCATGATCGATGGACCCTGGGCCATTAGTGATCTCAAGCGAGCCCAAGTTCCTTTTGAAGTCCACCCGTTGCCAACACTTGGCGGCGCTATTGCTCATCCCTTTGGCGGAAGCCATGCTTTTTTTGTCCGCCGCTCTAGTCCACTCAAAGTGCTCGCGATGGAATTGATCGAGAGAGTGTTTATGACGCCGCAAGGAATCACTCAGCTCTATCAACATGACCCAAGGGGCCCTAGTCGAATGGACGCTCTGGGCCCTATTACCTCAAACATGAACGATCTCGACCGTGCAACACTTGAAGGCTTTAATTTAAGCGCGAACCAGTCGATCCCAATGCCCAATATTCCACAGATGGGCTCCGTTTGGGGTGCAATGGGCCAGGCTCTCAACAGCGCCATTGGCGAAGATCGCTCGCCCGGCGAGTCCCTTGACCACGCTGTCGCGCAAATTAAAGCCAGCCTGAAAGAAGTACAGTAGTACTTCTTTTATTGAAACTTGGAGGTGGCAAAGATATAAAACCTGAGCAAGTTTCTTATCCTACTGCCACGCGTCCTCATTCGGAGTTTCTATGCTCAATGTTCTCAGATTTTTATTGTGTCTGATTTCTGTTGGCTTTGGCCCATCAAAAGCATTAGCTAATAATTTAGTCACTCCCGATTGGACTAACCATTTCTATACCGACGACTCCACTTACTACCAAAAACTTTTTACTGATGGTTTTGAACAACGTTTTTGGATCAAAAAAGAATTCTGCCAAGCCTTAGTGCGCGCAGAAATTGTCTTACAAGCATCACCGTTTCTCTCCGTGTCCACCTTTAAGCCTATGGCTCAGATTGATCTAGAATCATGGGATGCTCCTTATGGCCTCAACAACCAAGATGTTTGTTGGTTTCACGCGCGCACTCGAGGTCTTGATCTCAATAACCTCTCACAGAATTTTTACTTTCTTCGATTCATTGATCGGCAAACTGGAAAGGCCCTGTACTTTGAAGATTATCAAGACTCTTTGCTCCCCTCTAAACGCTTCACGACTAGGCCATCAATGGCCATGCTCCCAGGCCGACTAGGGGCCACGCCAGTTGAAGGTGGTGGAGTTTTCTTTAGGCTTTGGGAACCCGTTGCTGAGGAGGTTCATCTTTTTATCAATCAAAATCCACTCGTCAGGCTTCAAGCGCATCGACAGCTGAACGATGATAGGCGTGAGCATTTCGTCTATCTCAAAGATGCTCGAGTGGGAGATCAGTATCATTACCAATACATTAAAGGCGGTCGCTATGAAGAGCTTGAAGTGGATGATACGGGCATTTTGAATCCAGTTAAAATTGACCCCTTCGCCCGAGAGCTCACCTATGAGCGCAAAGGTGGCAGTCTCAATAATTATAAAAACCCAAGGGGAATTATCTCAGCTCCGGAAAAATTCTCATGGCGTTTTTCTGAGCATATCGCTCTTCGAAGAAAACATGAACATGAACCTTGGCTCATCTATCAACTATGGCCCCTAGCTTTCAATCCACAAGAAAAAGACGGACGCTATCAAGTTGGAACTTTTCTTGATGTTATTCCCAAACTTGATTACCTGGCCGACCTAGGAGTCAATGCAGTTGAATTACTACCTGTTCACGAAAGTCGCTTCAAAGCGTCTTGGGGTTACGCGCTTGATTCTTTAGTTTTAATTGAAAAAACGCTTGGATCTCGTACAGATTTAAAACGCATGGTCGATGAGATGCATCGACGGCAACTCAGAATCATTTTTGATGTCGTCATCAATCACGTCAACAATACACTCCTTCGCGATCCGCTAAGCGCGACTGTCTCCACTTCAAAATTCTATGGAGGCAACACCGACTGGGGACCTAAGCCACGCTTTGAAAGTCTGATGGTCAGAAAATGGATCAAAGATAGCTTGATGGAAGTAGCTCGAGAGTTTCACGCCGACGGATTTCGCTATGACATGATTGAGTATGTCTATATCGGCTCGGCCACTGGCTACAGGTTCGTGCAAGAGATGAATATCCTCACCAAAATGGAAAATCCGCGCTTCTATAATTCAGCCGAACAGCTTCCTGATAATGCTTGGGCGACATATCCCATCTCACAAGGCGGACTAGGCTTTGATTCTCAGTGGAATGATAAATTTAAAAATGCCTTTGAAGACGGTCTTAATCAATACCGTGCTCATCATCGACAGTTTGATCCCTCCCCTTTGATTGGAAGCTTAATGGGTTATTCTAACCATCGTAATAACGGGAGTGAGTATCATTTTGGTGGACCACTTCGAACGGTCAATTATATTGGCAGTCACGACTTCGTTGGAAACAAGAACCCTATCGTTCGATTAGTGTCTGAGCACCTCTCCTTTGAAACCGAAGGAAATAATACTTTTTATCGCGTAAGTCCTCTTGAAGAACCCAAAAACAGAGAACAAAAATTTCGACAAATCCACAATGCCTTCACCCATGCCACTGGGAAGCTGGCCTACGGCTCTTTAATGACAAGACCGGGATCGATGCTCTTTTTTCAAGGGGAAGAGTTTGCTCAGGATCTGAATATTGAAAACGAATGGTCTTATGTCGATGCTCAAGATGGCAACTCTATTCCTTCAAAGGATGTAGACATTGATCGATACGTGCGTTCTCATCGCGTTCCTTGGGAGTATCTCAATACTTGGGATGAACCCAAACTTGATTTCCTCACTCCAAAAGAACACAAGCTCTTTGATGGCTACAGACTCTTTTTCAAAGACCTCTTAAAGCTCAAACGAAATCATCCCGATTTCAATTTCGAAGACGCCAAAATGGTGACTGATCATGGGCAAGGAGTAATGAGCTACACGATCGGTCGCGGACGTGGTCAGCATTTTGTGGTTTTAAATTTTGGACTCCAAAAAATTGATCTCTGGTTGCCATTTCCAGGGCCATCGAATTGCTGGTGGGAAGAAGTCGTCAGCTCCGCTCATCCAAAGTATGGAAGCGAAGAAAATATGCGCTCTCTCAATATCATCTCTCAAGTTGGTGGACGCTCTAATCTCGTCCGTCTTCAAGCTACGTCCATCAGCATCTTTGCCTGTGGCAACAGAGGCACAAGCTCGGTCCCTTTATATTTTCGCTCATCTATGAATAACTGGATGGCCAGCAGTCAAACTCTACTCAAAGAAGTTTCAGAGCAAGGCGATCTTTATGGAGTTGAAATTGAGGTGAAGCAAGCCCAGGCATTTGAATTTAAAATTGCCACCCAGAATTGGGACATAGAGCTAGGGCACGGTGAACCACTTGTGCCATGGGCGCGCTCAGAAGTACCACTGAATCAAAACTCTGGATTTGTAAGCTATGTTCCCGATCGCCCCAACTTAAGCGCTACTCTCAGTCCCGGCCGCTACAGATTTATTTTTGATATTAAAAACTTTCGCTACCTCTTTTTGCCCGTTCAGTAAGGATTCCTATGAAAAAATATCATCTTCCTCCATCACTTAAAAATCTTGAACCACTCGCTCTTAATATGCGCTGGAGTTGGCATCATCCCTTGACCCAACTCTTTTGCGATATCAACCCAGAAGCGTGGATGGAATCAAGAAATCCTGTCAAAACTTTATTGAGCTCTACCGCTCAACTAGAAAAGCTTGCCCATAATGCCGAGTTTATAGAACGAGTTGAGACCGAATATAAAAACCTCCAAGACTATTTGGAAAAACAAGATACGTGGTATCAACGTACCTACCCTAATGAGCAGAATAAGAAGATCGCCTATTTTTGTGCCGAGTACGGATTGCATGAATCGCTTCCAATTTATAGTGGTGGTTTAGGTGTTTTGGCCGGTGATCATGTGAAGTCGGCTTCTGACTTAGGCGTTCCTATGATTTTTGTGGGACTCTTTTATGCCAACGGCTACTTCGTTCAACAAATTGCCGAAGACGGAAAACAAAATGACGTGTACTTGGATTTTAATCCAGATCACCTGCCCTTGAGCCAAGTGATGGATGATAATGGCAAGCCCTTACTCGTTGACGTAACTTTGCCTGGTCGAAGTGTATCGGTACAAATTTGGAAGGCCCAAGTTGGGCGAGTTCATTTATACCTACTTGATTCAAGACTAAAGCAAAACACCCCAGAAGACCAAGCTTTAACGGCCAGGCTTTATGGTGGTGACAGAGAGATGCGCTTATCTCAAGAGATTATTTTAGGGATCGGCGGTATCCGAGCTCTGGAAAAAATGGGAGTTAAGCCAGATGTGTTTCATATGAACGAAGGCCACTCGGGCTTTTTCCAGCTAGAGCGCATTCGTTCACTCATGCAAACTCAAAAACTTAATTTTCACGAAGCGACGATGGCTTGTGCCAGCGATTGTGTTTTTACAACTCACACCCCCGTTCCAGCTGGGAACGAGACTTTCTCCCTTCCTCTGATGCACAAGTATTTCTCTCCCTTGATCAAGGAGCTTGAGCTTCCATGGCGCAATTTTTTGCGTCTAGGATTAGTTCCAGAAAAATCTGACTATAAGTATTTTAGCTTAACAGTGTTTGCTTTGAATGTTTCTCGTTTTGCCAATGGTGTGAGCGAGCTTCATGGAAGAATTGCGAGCAAAATGTGGAGCTACCTCTGGGAGAATGTTCCAGAAAAAGATAATCCTATTAAACATGTCACTAATGGAGTGCATGTCGATACATGGATGAATGAAGAGTATAAGCAATTGCTAGCAGAAAACTTAGGTCAAGATTGGAATCAACACCTTCTCCTCAATGAGGAGAATAAAAAATTCTGGAACAAAATCCACTCACTAGATTCAGCTCTTATTAAAGAGAAATCATTAAAGCTCAAAAGAGACTTAATTCTATTTACTCGCACACAATTAAAAGAGCAGTACAAGCGCCATCAAAAATCAAAGCAAGAAATTGATCAAATTGACCAGTTCTTAAATCCAAATGCCTTAACAATTGGTTTTGCTCGTCGCTTTGCGACCTACAAACGAGCCACGCTTATTTTCAAAGACCTCAAAAGACTTGAACAACTCGTCAATGATCCTGAAAAACCTGTCCAGTTTATTTTTGCTGGCAAGGCCCATCCCGCTGATGTTCCCGGCCAAAAATTTATAGCTGAAATTTTTCAACTCTCTCAACAACCGGCCTTCCTTGGGAAAATCATTATTTTAGAAAACTATGATATGAATATTTCTCGCCACATGATTAGTGGTGTAGATGTATGGCTTAATAACCCTCGTCGACCGATGGAAGCTTCAGGCACATCGGGCCAAAAGGTTCCGCTTAATTTTGGTCTAAACTTCTCAGTCCTCGATGGCTGGTGGCGTGAAGGGTATAATGGTCAAAATGGTTGGACGATAGGAGAAGAAAAAGATTATCCCAGCGAGCAAGTGCAAGACTTTGAAGATGCACAGGATTTTTATCAAACTCTTGAGTCCACTATTCTACCTCTGTATTACCAACAAAAAACCAATGACCTTCAATCCAATGGATTGTCTCAAGCGTGGCTTGAGCGTTGTGCTGAGGCGTTCACTTCAACCATCATGATCTATAGTATGGATCGAGTGGTTCATGATTACGTTCAAGAGCTCTATCGTCCGGCCATGGAATACGGACAAAGATTTAAGGCCTCAAACTACGGGCATACTAAAAAGTATCACACTGCTCGTCATCGTTTGAGAAGAAACTGGCCATCTGTCACAATTCAGTCGTTCTCTTTTGGTGACCAAGCGGTTGAAACTCACTCAAAATATGAGGCCTATGCCAAGACTCCGCTGTTTCACGTTGAGTTTCCCTATGACGAAACTTGCCCCGGTCGAGTCTTTGAAGCTGCTAAAACTCAAGTAGAGGCGCAAGTTTATCTCGGAGAAATTGATCCTACTGAAGTTCGAGGAGAAATTGTGGCGACTCTACCAACTGGTGAACTGGCCCAAATTTTCCCACTCAAAGTTGATTCTTATGATTCGACTCAGGCACTTGCGCATTTTAAAACGACACTTTCATCGGCCAATGGAAAGCCGCTACGTTTAAGAATGCGCTTCTACCCACACTTTGAAGGAAATGCCGAGGCCTTTGAATTTGGACAATGCCTTTGGCTCTAAATCGCAATATTGCCATTCTACTTCCTCTATCGGCCTTACCTTCAAAAGGTCCGATAGGAGATTTAGGACCTAGTGCTTTTGAGTTTGTTGATTTTTTAAAATCAATCGGTGCTCAAGCTTGGCATATTCTCCCGCTGAATACTCCTGATACAAACGGTTCGCCCTACAGTTCATGGTCGAGCTTAGCGGCTTCTCCATGGTATCTCTACAACGAGAAAGTGCCTCTGAATTACACAGAGCGAGTCAACTATGAACAACTTGCGGCGCTAAAGAGGGAGGCTTTACTAGACCTCGCTCAAAATACAGACACCAGCGAGTTTGAGAAAAAAAATCCTGAACTCGTGATGCATCTACAACACCGCTCTCAAACGACCGGCAGCTCCTATGAGTTTGAGCTCAGCTGCCAGACTCTTTTTCACACTCAGTGGCAAAAACTAAAAACTTATGCCCATGCTTCAGGTATTCAGATCATTGGCGACCTGCCACTTTTTGTTAGTCGCAATAGTGCCGACGTTCAATTAAGACCCGAACTCTTCAATACTCAGGTGAGTGTGGGTGTGCCGGGTGATCAGTTCAATCCCGATGGACAGAATTGGGGGGTCCCAAGTTTTCACTGGCAGGCCCATCAAGCTCAAGGCTTTAAGTGGTGGATTGAGCGATTCTCACTGCTCTTAAAAATGACCGATAAAATTCGACTTGATCATTTTATCGGTCTACATCATCTTTTTGAGATTGAACCCGGCCGAACTGGTGAATGGAAGACTTCCCTTGGACGGGAGTTACTGCAAACTCTCAGCAAACATTTTGGCCCTCTACCAATTTGGGCAGAGGATCTGGGTGCCGTCACTCAAGAAGTCGAACTGCTTCGCGATGAGTTCCAATTTTTAGGAATGAGAATCTTACAATTTGGTTTTGATGGTGATCCCTCCTCTAATCCTCATCATCCTGATTTCAAAGCTCGCAAGCTTATCACCTATACCGGAACTCATGACAATCAGACCTTGATGGGTTGGTGGCAAACCACGGCCGATCAAAAAAAGATTATAAGTAAGCTCGATACACAAGATGCCCATCTTTCCCTCCTAAAATTGGCCCTTAACACTTCTTCGGAGTGGATCGTCTTTCCTATGCAGGATCTTTTAGGACTTAATGATGAAGCACGAATGAATATCCCTGGAACCTGTGGGCCCCATAACTGGTCTTGGCGATTAAGCCCTGACTATCAAAAAAATGAAACTCTTCAAAAAGTGAAGACTTGGCTTCAACAGGAGCTTAAGGCATGAAAAAGCTGCCTTTGATTAGCATCCTTTCCATTACGATTATAGGCTTCTTGAGTTTACTCACTCACTATCAAGCCCCTCTACTCGCCTGGTTACTGCTAGGAGTGGGAATTCCAACAGCGATTATCTTCTCTGTTGAGAAGGCTTTTGTGTGGCGCTA
>DIUE01000059.1 GCA_002435795.1 Bacteriovoracaceae bacterium UBA6166
TCATGCTGATCCTCGTCATAATGGGAGTCGTAAGTGGGTGAAGTTTTTCACGAAGAGGCATTAAAATCAACAGTAAACTGGTCCCAGAGCTTGTGGGAAATTTCGTCTGGGCCTAAACTTAAAGGATGAATTTAGACCTAAAAACACTCTTAATCTTAAGCTATACTTTAGTTTTAGGGCTTGTTTTGCTTGAGCGTGTCTTTCCTCGGCATCCCTACCGCTGGCTCAAAATGGGCTTGTTCAGTGATCTAGGCTTTCAACTACTTTTAGTCTTCTTAGTCCCCATTCTCCACTCCGTTTTTCCCATGAGTTTCCAAGAGATCAGATCCTTTGCTCCCGATTGGCTAGAAGATGTCTCTCTCCCTTGGCAATTTGTCATCGCCCTGGTGGTGGGAGATTTTTTGCGCTTCATCGTCCACTTCGCCACCCATCAATCAAAACTCCTCTGGCCCGTTCACCTGCTTCATCACTCGGCCAAGGAAGTCTCACTCACCTCCGCTTTTCGCTCTGGTTATCTTGAAGAGGTTTTTCTGATCGCATTTTGTTTGTTGCCGCTGCACTTACTGAAGATCGATAGTCATATGATTGAGTTGTGTTTTATTTTCTTTGGACTGCACGGTTATTTTCTACACTCTAATATCCGCTTTAAAATGCCAAAACCTTTGCGTTTTATTGCCTGCCCCCATTTTCATCACTGGCACCACGAGAGGCGCCTCTTAAAAAGCGGCGGACAAAATTACGGAGCGACTTTTACTTGGTGGGATATGATGATTGGCAAATATGTTTTCCCCGCCGAGACTCCAAGCGACTACGGTCTTTATGGCGACGAAGAGATTGAAGGAAATTTTCTTGGGCAATTTTTCTATCCCCTAAGTAATGCCCGAATTGTGAAAGGGAAAAAAGAAGAGACCCTGTAAAACGAAGTTATTTTATAAGTTGTAGGCTTGATAATGATGAATACTTAAAATTGAGATTTTTCCGCCTTTTGATTTCGTGGCGATTTCTCTAACTCTATTAATAAGCTTCACGATTTCCTCTCTTACCAAAACAATATCCTCTTCACTTAACAAAACGAGCCCGCTGTACCTAGTGTTCTGATCATGAATCTTATTAAGATCTGAAATCACCCTAGAAAGCCAAGTTTCGTGAAGCTTATGGATAGCAGGTGAAGCTTTACTTAGATGCAAAAAGTTTTCAGTTCCTTTCCAAATTTTTTTCTCTAGTTTCACCAAATTCATAAGCTCCAGGCGACTGAGAATATAATCTAAGTCGACTTCGGAAAGACTGGTGAGCTTTATCAATTCAGATGTTTTTAAATCTTTGCCTAAGAGGCAAAGAGCGTGAAGTAATTGATAGCGATGATCGCCAAAATACTCGGCTTCGTATTGAGACTCTAGCCCCCCTTTTAACGCTCGATCTCGCGGCGAAAGGTCCAGTGATTCTTCAGTAAAGAGGGTGATTTTATTTTTAAAATATTTTTTCAACTCTTGATTACCAGCTCTGCCCATTTGCAATAACAAAAGAAAATACTCTTTCACATCTGGACTCCAGCCAAAAGCATTTGCCAGGGCCAAACCCTGCTCAAGACTTAAGTCTCGCTCCTTCCTTAAAACTTGCGCTATGTATGTGCTATGGCAGCCGGTCGCTTTGGCAAGTAGCTGTATCGACCCCCTAGGTCTTCGCTCCTTCACAAACCCTACCGCTATTTCAATCATTTCTCGGTAGTCCTGACAGTGAATCGCTTTTGATAACGTTATCATATACATCCTTATCTCAAAATATATAGATACAATTATTCTATTTATCAGAGATTGTCTCATGTAAAAATCTTTATAAGGCAACAAAGACAAATACCGTTTATTGACGGTAATTGATTATTAATTTAAAGGAGTACGTATGAAAATCTTAACAGCTCTAATGATCTTAATTTCTCTTTCTGCAGAAGCTAGGCTCAACTTGAATAATGGTGGAATGATCGGTGGTGGTGAAGTGAGTTTCAAGCCGATTTTGACATGCGATCTTGAAGCTGACTTCCCGACTTTCAGTGATGAGGTCTCACTCCATATTGTCTACGAGGTCGGTTTTGATGGCCGTCGAATTCAAGAGGCAAATCTCACGGTCATTACAGTTGATAGCTTGGGCAAACTAGTCAACGCCTTACCTTCCACCTCACAAGATCTCATCGCTAACCCAGATGGCAGCTTTGGTTTAAACTTGGCCTTGACGAGATATGACGACGACAGAGCGACAACCATTTCTACTGGTACACTTCTTTTAGATAAATATCTTATGAGTGGCAGACTGAAGTCCAAATTGGATTATGTACAATCTGCAGATCTGACAAATTGTTTTTTCTTTTAGTCCTGTAAAAAAAAGAGGCCCTCAATAGGGCNNCACTCCTGTTAAGAGGTGGAAGCTTACTTCCGTGGCGAGAGAAATGAATTTTAGAGAGAACAAAAAGACATGGGATTTATGGCCCCACATTTCCTCCTCAAAGACCGACACTCTCTTCACAAGAAGGCCATCCTCAACCTTCCCGACCCGATCGATTCTCCAATCAACAAGCTCATGCTTGGTGATGGCAAAGAAAGTCGTCTTCTCCGTTTCGGCAAT
>DIUE01000048.1 GCA_002435795.1 Bacteriovoracaceae bacterium UBA6166
TATGAGTATGTATGAACAAGTGAAAAATATGCCCAACCCTTCGCCGGGGTTACTAAAAGCTTTAAAAAAAACACCTGCTATGAGTAAAGTCTGGGCCTTCTTCCCAAAAGATAAAAAATGCATCTCTTTAGCGAGGTTAAATAAAACAGATCTGTCAGAGATTCAGATGTTTATTGGAAATCCTTTTGGAATACGAGAAGTCACGCGAAAGGGGTTTGTCAGAGCGTCTGGGTATGCAGGAGTTAATTTAAAAAGGCAAATGTTTACTGGAGCTAGTTCTAGAAGAATTATTTTTCAATTCTCAGAAACGCCAAATGGCATCTGGATGTTTCCTATTACTGATAGAGTGTTTAAAGCTTTAAATGAGATTGGTGCCTGCTCTATAAGCCCAAGTCATTGCGAATTTGAGAGGAAAAGTCCTAAAATTAAGCAGTGTAAATTTTGCGGAACAAAGGCTTATAAAAAGATAAGTACTGTAAAAGTTATGAACTGGGAAACAAAGGAAGGTCGGTGTGTATGAAAAGTTTTTTAGTTATCTGCTTTTTAGTGCTCTTGCTGCCTTCGGTATTTTTTCTATTATTGTCCTTGCTACTTCTCTAGTGGGGCCTTTTAATAGCTTTTTAGTGGAAAGTGAAAAAATTATGCTTGAATGGGTGCAAGAAGAATTAAAGAGGTTGGGAAATGGAATTTAGAATTGATGTGAAAGACGATTCAGTCTTGGAGAGTATAATTGAACTGGGTATTGTTGTTATTCCTAAAGCGAGTATTAATAATGATTTCCTTCAAGACCTTTCTGTTTATAAAGAGCTTATGATGTACTCTCCACTTAGAAGTGGTAAAAAAGTTCTTAGGCTTTTTGCACGAATTAAAAAGATGGAAATGTCAGAGGATGATGGTCTCCTGATTGAGTTCTTAAAAGCTTCTGTCCGGCGCGCTACTTCTGATGAGGACGTTAACGCTGGGATTGAGAAAAAAGAGTCCAATGAGAAACAAGAGTACTCGAGAATTATCAGTAATCTCCAAGCGAAACGTAAAAGTCGGTGGGGAGGGCATTAATAGCCTTCCCTACTCTTTCTTCATGTGTCATTATTAGCATTGAGGCCCTAATGAAACTCGTGTCAGTAACCGCTATTTATGATAACAAAGAGACAAGGGTTTTCCTTGTTAAAAGCATAAAGTCATTCGAGAAAATTCTCCCTCTTTTTTTTAACTATTCAGGATCTATTGAACTTAAAAAAATAGAAGTCACAAAAGCTTCTTTTGAGGTTCCTAAAGGGTTTTATTACTGCCAACCAAGCCAATGGCACAATCTCTTCAAGCTGCCGTTTCCGGCGTTCAAGGAAGCACCTAAAAGAACCATTGAAGGGTATAGAAAATGCCTGAGCACATGGCAAAAGGTGGCGGGTCTTGGCTAAGAGAATCAAGCTTGACGCAAACAAAAAAGTCCTACAGAAACATGTCATGCCGGCACACCCTGAAACTTTTATGTGCGATAAATGCGGTCGGTCAATTGGTCCAATGGTCAGGTATTACAAATTTGTTTACACCAGAGGAGACGGCACTTTTGGAACCTCGCGTGCACACATAATGTGTTTAGATATGAATCCTGAAGTCGAGCTTCATTAATCTTATTTACAATCCTAAAATTTATTTAAACTCAAAGCATAAATTGTAAGTCATTAAAACTTCTTTTTATACCTGACAACAATTGTCTTCCTTGTTGCGTCTGTTGCGTTTCGAAAAAAGCCCAAACGCAACAGAAAAACAGAGCCTAAGTTATTGAAATCACAAAACAAGTTCGCCAATATATATATTGTGTTACAAAAGTTACAACACACTTAATATTATTATATATAAAAAAATATTTTGATAGCCGATTTTCTGGACTTCAAAAAAACATATTTTTTTCTGATATTTGTCCAANNTTCTTTTAAAGCAAAATAACGTGTAACACCGAAACGCAACAACTCGTACTTTATTTGTCAACTTTCAATTTTAATGCTTTTTATTTGGTATAAGTGTTTAAAGACTTGAATTTACATAGGAGGTTTCAAGTGCAACAATTTTTAATGAGTTTTGAATGTTTCAAAGCTGACCCTGCATGGCGCCGTATTCAACAATCCAGTGGAAGAGATTGGTCGGTGCTTTACACGGAATTTCATGATGGTCTTAGGGAGACTGAGGACGTATCTCCGGAAGACATTGAGGTGACCTCAGAATACTACGATAGGGCCTTCGTAACCCCGATTGGCGACTTAGATACTATTCTAAGTTTAAAATCGAAATACGAGCCCTTTACGATCTTCCAGTGACCTGTTTTGCCCGCAATATTTTTTGCGGGCTACTACTTTTAAACTTTATTGATATTTTTATTTATTAAGGAGTCATTGTTATGGCCGGAGAAGTATTAAGATGCCCTAAATGCTCACACCCTCTTTCATCAGTAAGAGACGCTGCTATTCGAGCGCCGGTTTATCTTGGAGAAGACGGAGAGTTGTTTGTTAAAACAGAAGAAATAAAAGTCACTAACACTTTTAACGAAGAAGCCACCTTGGAATGCCTTGAGTGCTTTATAAATTTCCCTCTATCAGAGGCATCATCAGGGAAAAATCTTTTGGCCATGAACAAACTATGGATTGAGAAACATGAAAATCTTTCAGACATTACAACAGGAGAAATTTAAAATGGGACAAGCAGAAGAAATAACGCCAACACCTGTTGTTTTGGGTGTGTGGCCTGATGATTATTTACATCATGATGAGAAAGGGGTTTATGTCGACGGTCCTGAGTATGGCGACTTTAAAGATTTTTCCACAAGACTAGCAGAAGCTTTACCTGAAGACTTGAAAGACTCAGGCTGCTTCCTAATACGTTGGACCAATAGAACATGGCGAGGGCTAGCTGGTTCTGCAGTTGAGGATACAGATGAAAGATGTCAGCTTTTAAAATCTCAGAGGAAGGATCCAGTAAGAATAGAAAAACTTCTAGAACTTATCACGCCAAATTCTGAGTACACTCTGACCGCACAAAAACCATTATCCTCAGAAGAATTTTTTCACTTAAAATTAACTATCTCTCACCATGACGTTCCAATGGGTGAGCGGTGGTTTATAACAAAACTTAAAAAAGAGGATGAAGATGACAAATAGTGTCTTTGATATAAAGCAAAGAAAGGATTTGCGGCTGATAAACAATATTTTAGAGGGGCAGGACCATGAGCAGCTAAAAAAAGAAATCTTAACCATCTGGGGTGAGAGAAATGAATTGTTCGAATGCTTCATAGACACTAAAAGAATTGCTGACAAAAGAGAAGACTTGCTCCAAAGATCTTTAAATAGAGAACGTGCTGTTTTTGAAATAAATCAAGCGATGACAGAAGCTCGCTGTATTCTGATGGAAAGACTAAGAAGGCTTCAGTCATTTACTTTTTCAGTAACAGAACTGATGGTACAGACAACTCTTTTTGATAAAACAGCTTTAACAACTTTGCAAAATCTAGTGAGGAAAACGAAAGTTAATCAGGAGGTGAATCTTGGACTCAGGCAAGAAAAGAGAGAACGAGAACAGCGAGAGCGAGAAGAAGACCAGGATCTACAGTCGTAAGAATAAAATTCAAGTGCACAATAAACAAGATTTTTCAATCAGGAGTCAACTTAAAGCTCTTTCAACAGACAATGTTTCTAAAATGGCGAGACAAACTGGATTCAAGAGAAGCACTTTGTATGACATTCTCAATGGCATAAGAGATCCGACTCTTAAAGAATTAGAAATTTTAGAAAAAAACAATTACATACTTATTAACCCACTGGCCAAACAAGAGGTTCTTCATGGACGCAACAGAATTTGACGTCTTATTTAACAAAAAATTTCAGGACACTCCCAGAAAACATGTTTACTACAACCCCTATGAATCTCTGTTGGAATTCAACACTCTCATAGAACTCGAGCGCGAACAAAAAACTTGGATGCTAGAAGAAAGTGAGAGACAGGCTGTTTTTAAAATGTTGAAAAAATCAACTGCAGCTCATGTCGCTGAAGTAACCAACTCAATCATGGGGGGATATTTTAAGTACTGGAAAAACTATTATGGTTTTTTTAATATCCTTGATGCAAACCACCCTAATATGATTGACAATGAGAACCCAAGTTTATTCATGGGCCAGGTCTTTGCCTTTAATTGGTTGATAGCCAATGAAGCGCATATGGATATGCCTGTAACAAGTGAGCACTGGGTAGAGACTGTTGGTTTAGAAAGCTTTATTCGCGAATGGATAGATTCCATCACTGTTTACGATGAAAAAGAATATAAACCAGTAAAAGGACTCTACCATCGCACTCCTCGCTCACAGAAAGTTCTAGGTATTGATGACAACATTTCAAGAGATGAGTACACGGGAATAGTGGCAATGGACTACGCCGCTGATAATGCCTACATAGCAGACTTAGACTCTCCTGGTGAATACAAAGGAATGTTCGTAGATGACATTCTTGAGTATGGCGAAAAATGGGGAGGTAGTTTTAACGACCGAGAAGGCAAACCTAAAATTTCTAAAGACTGGGCAAGATACTCAAGACAAAGTGGAGATTACTTGTACTATAAAGTGACAGCCGGGAAGAGGCCATCTCTCATTGAGATGCTTTGGTTTTTTCTATCGGCCCTTATTAGTGTTCTAAGAGTAGAGAAAAAAGGCAAAGAGGGATTTCAGGCAAGCGGGATCATGATGCACTCACTAAGAATGGAGACAATGCTCAGTTTGAAGGATTCAAAATTAAAAAGGTATGAGCCAATCAAATTATTTTTACCCATACTCTCCCTGTTTTACACAGCTTGGACAGCGATACTGAGGTTACAGATTTCAAAAAGAAAGAACTCAAATGACTTTAATTTCTATTCTGAGGACTACTTGTGGAATTACCCCATGTGCGCAGTAAGTCGTGTTTACTTTAAAGATCCAAGTTACCCTTTAAATAGACTGATGGAGATTTTATTTTCATACAGAAGATTCAAGAAAGAGGTAGAAAGTTCGTGGAAACTCCGCGCCCGCGCCTAAAAGAATGTCTTTTCTTAATATCTGAAACAACAGTGGCTTCCTTTGGTCCAACTGAGGCCACTGTTATTTTAAAAGTATTAAGTCTTAATGGTTCGAAAGAATTGTCTACTATAATGATTTTTCAAAATGAGATGCTAAGTCTTTCTAAAATTGTAAGATGCGCCAAAAATACCTCATCACACAAAGAAACTCTTTATGAAGACAGTAAAAATCTTTTAGTGAAGTTTTTTGAAAGCTTGAAGCCAAATGAAAGTTTCTGGGTGACAAAAAGAGATGTTATTGGTGAAAATAATCTCAGAATTATTCGCGAAAAACTTGTAGATAGAAATAATGCCGAGGTAGCAAGGAACACTCCAGAAGAGCCTCCAAAAGAAATTCTCTTAGAAAGAAGTTTCGCTCGTTTTTTTTAATCATTCCGCGTTAAAAATAATAACCATATTCAGTCATAAGACTTTAAATATCTATTTACCCCTTAAGGAGAACTCATATGAAGAAGAAAGTTTTTACCAATATAGCCAAATTAGTGAAAGAGGCGCGTCTTAAAAAGGGGTTATCCCAAACGGAACTCTCAAGTCTTCTAGGATACAAAAACGGTCAGTTTATTAGTAATGTTGAACGTGGTCTTTGCTCAGTTCCTGTTGAGAAAATGGGTGTACTGATGACTGTAACAGGCGTTGATGGCATTTCTATTCAAAAAGCTTTAGTCGAAGATCTTAATCTTTCAATCAAGCCCTTTATTTCACAATAATCCGCTGTTGACTTTTCATTTCTAATACTGCTTTATTTATACTGGAGAACACACATGCCAATCATTGAGATTGATTTCAATAATTTTAAAAAATACGAACAACACACCTCAACCTTGGGATTAGGGTACTCAGAGATAAAGGCCCCAAATGGCGCAGGAAAAACTTCTCATATTGACGGCATAGCCTTTGTTTATTATGGGACTGACCGTTTTGGAGGAAGAAACCCTCAGTGGCTTATCAGAAATGGCGCTGANNATTGGAACACTCGAGTGCTTTCTCTCTGCTATTTACCCAGGCTATTTTCTTAACACTCTTAACACTTTAAAAAGAAAAGAAGTTATCAATGCAGCCCTAGGGAATATTGATCCTTACAAGCTGATTCAAGAGATGACTGGTTACGATGTCAGTATGTACGACCTCTCAAAAAAGACAACGGCCACGACTATCACTAACGACAGACGTGCCTTGGAGAAAGAAGTCGCAGTGCTTACTGGTAAAGTTAGCCATATTGAAGAGCTTAATGGGCAGGAGCTTGTAGAACCAGAAAACCTAGAGCCTCTTTTGGAGCGCGAGAAAGCTCTGAGAAATGAGATCAGTCTTCTTATGCAGAACTCACATTCGAAAAGAGTTTTTGCTAAGATGGAACAAAATTATGAGAAAGAACTAGGTGTTTACGGGATCGCAATGGATAACCTTGCTCGCGAAGAGGCAGAGGTAACCGATATTGAGAACGCGCTTTCTTTTGCAACAGAAAACTTCGAAGTAAAGAAAAGAGAAAACCAGCCAACAAAGCAAAAAGTTAATGAAGAGCTTCAATTGCTTTTAAGTGAAATCAAGCAGCTTAAAACCAAGATGACCCAAACTCCAGTTATCACGCGTTCGCCTCTTCCAGCGCGACCGATTGTAAAGAGCGCTGTGGACTCAGAACTTTGCCCAACTTGCGGACAGACTGTTTCAGACAAGCTAAGAGAGAGCGTTGCCAAAGCAAATGAGCAGACGATTAATAAGTGGCAAGAAGAGGTTCGTACAATTGAAGCTGATCACTTAGCTAAAGAGAAAGCTCAGTTATCGTTCTTTAAAGAGAGCGAAAAAGCCTTGCTTGATCTAGAGTCACAAGCCAAGAAACTTGAGGACGTACTCGCCTGTATCGCAGACCATGAAAAACAACTCGAGAAGGCAGTCGACAGCTTGCGCGCTAAAAAGGATACGG
>DIUE01000007.1 GCA_002435795.1 Bacteriovoracaceae bacterium UBA6166
ACTCTATGGGAACGAGAGTCCAAGAAAACGTCGAGGGACGTATTGCTCTGAGGATGAACACCATGGAAAACTCTGTCCGAGTTCTTCAAAATAACATGGCCTATCACCTTCCTGCGATTCCGGGCCGTGCAATCTGGAAGAAAGGAGCTAACTATACTGAGGTTCAATCTCCCTTTTTGACTGATGAAGAAGTTAAAACGAGAGTTAAGGAGTTGATCGAATCTAAAAAGTTTAAGTTCTGTGCCTTTAAAGAATCTGAAACAATAGAAGACCGTGGAGGTGAACAAGTTTTTAACGCCGACCAAGCTAGTGAGGCCTCTTGAAGATACAACTTCAAAGGAGAGACATTAAGCTCCTAGAGTTTGTTTTTAGATTTAAAGCAGTCACCTTTAAACAACTTGAGAAATACTTTTTTGATCGAGATAGTTCAACAGTATCAAAAAGACTCACAAAACTTAGAAAGTGTGGACTCATCTCTGTAACAGGAAAGGCCCCTCATCTTAACAGTAGTATGATCTTTGGGCTAACAAAGCAGGGATTTAAACAGTTAATGATCTTAAATCCCCATGCCTTCTTAGTTGAGAGGTTTAAGAGTAATTCCCCTTTTCATGATGTGACACTGGTCGAGATTGAAAAGCTAATAAGTTCTAAAATGAATGTAGAATTTTATTGGCCAGAAAATATAATCCAGAGTTCAAGATTTTTTGCAGAAGATGACTCACTTTCATATTTTAGAGAATTTGGTTTTGATGGACTTATCAAATATAAAACAGAAACAAACGGGAGTTTTCTATTTGGCCTTGAATATGAAAACTCGCAAAAAGGTCTTGAGTGTTATAAATCAAAGCTTAAAAAGATTTATTCACAAAGTCGCCCCCAAGCAGTTCTTTATATCTGCAAAACTAAACAGATTGAAAATGCCCTTAAGAAGGCTGAGTCAGAAATTGCAACAAACCAAAATAAAAGATTGTACTTCATTCAGTACGATGAACTAATCAAAGGAGAAAAAACTTTAGCTTTTGAAAATCAAGATAGTAAAAAGATAGTCATTAAATAACTACAAATGAGGCCACCAAGTCCCTACCAAGGAGTTGACTGGCCTCAGTCTTCCTAAATCACTCTAACCAATTAACAACACACAAGAAAGGCTTAACTAAAAACTCTCAGATAAATCTGAGTATATAGGGCCTTTCAACTTTATTTTACAAAGGACTCATTTATGTCAAAAAAACTTATCACTTTTATGCTCGCTACTTCCCTTATCTCTTCTAGTTGTTCATCCACTCGAAAATCTGTTGCTCTCGGTCTAGGTACTGGTGTTGCTGTAGGTGCCGCTTCTGGTGCGGCCCTAGGAAATATCTACGGTAAACAAGGCCAAGGGGCCATCACTGGCGGCGTTATCGGTGCCCTAGTTGGAGGAATCGTCGCTTACTTCATAGATGGAGGATTAAAGAAACGTGACGAAGAAACAAGAAAGGAAACGCTCTTTAACCTTGAAAAGCATGGAGTCTTTGGGCCAGAACTCATGACACCTGAGCAGGAAGAAAAAGAGAGATACTTTAAAACTCAGGAGCCTAAATGGTTTAGAGAGTTTCCAGAGAGAGGGATGCGATAATGGGAGAAAAGAAAGCTCTTGTTGTTAGGATTCCAGACGAAAACCAAGCTCAACTTGATGCAATGATGGAGGGACTGGCCGCTATGCCCTCCCCTCCTAAGATCAATTACACAAAGTTGATTTCTTTTTGTATCGCTGAAACTTTTTCTAAAATTTATCCCAAGTCTAAGGAAAGAATTTGTGATCTGTACCGCGATAAAAGAAAAAATGCCAAGGAAAGACTCTCTCACCTATCAAATGACAAGCTCGATGCAGTCCTAAAGCTTATGGATAAGCTCGATCAAGTGGAATCAGCAGTTAATTAGTGAAGTCACAAGCTAACGGGTGTGGGCCTTCTGGGGTTGTCGGGAAAATTATTCCTGACAGCCTTCTAGGCGTTTCAGTTCATGAGGCCTGTAATCTTCATGATGACCTTTATACGAAGGGCGGAAGTGATGAGGAAAGAAAAGAAGCAGATGAAATTTTCCTTAAGACGATGCTCGATCAAGTCAACCAACAAAGTAAAAACAAGATTGCTAAAGCTTCTCGCAAGCTAGGGGCCTATCTTTATTATTATTCAGTGCGATTTTTTGGAAGGTTCTTTTTTGGCAAGAGCTAAAAGGAAAAGTAAATTTGATAGTTTATTCACGGCCGAGAATGTCGCCGTAACTTACAAACCAGTTTCAGAAAAAGAGACTCAAAAAATTATTGTGGAGGTAGCTAGATTGTTATATGATTATTTTCGCCAACGTCAAAAAATTCAGTCTCACTTATCCAAGTCATTAGGTGAACCTCTACAGGAGGTCGCTTAAATGAGTAATTACAAAGTAGCTTTTTACATTCGATGTTCCGATGAGGAGCAAGATTTTCTTGTCATCAAAAACCAAGAGCATCATCTAAGATACGATTTAGAAATGAAAAATCGTTCTTATCCTTTCGGTCAATTAGTTGAAATATTCGTAGATAAGGGTTCTACCAAAAATCCCAATAGGCCAGCACTTCAAAAGATGCTTATGGCCATTGAACTCGGTGAGGTCAATATGGTGATGATGACAGAACAATCAAGGCTCTCAAGAGACTTGAAAGATTTATCGAAAATTTGGGATCACTTGAAAAGTTTTAAATGTGACTTGATCTCTCTTAGAGAAAGAAGTGAGGCAGTAAAATGAGCAATCACAAAGTAGCTTTTTACATTCGATGTTCAACTGAGGAGCAAGGGATTCTTGCCAATCCAGAAGGAACGATTAAAAACCAAGAGCAACGCTTGAGGTACGATTTAGAAATGAAAAATCGTGCTTATCCCTTTGGCCAATTAACAGGAATTTTTATCGAGGAACTTTCAGCGAAGGACACCAATAGGCCAGCACTTCAAAGAATGTTAAAGGCCATTGAAATCGGTGAAATTAACATGGTCATGGTGACTGAATACTCCCGACTTTCAAGAAGCCTAAGAGACTTCGCCCAAATGTGGGAGCATTTAAAAGGTCTCAAGTGTTCTGTGATCTCTTTAAGAGAGAATTGGGACACTTCAACTGCCGCAGGCGAGATGATGCTTTATAACATGGCAAACTTGAACCAGTACGAAAGACGTATGACAAGTGAGCGTGTGACTCTCTCACGCATTGACCGTGCTCAACGTGGACTTTTTAATGGTGGTATTATTCCTTTTGGCTACAAGAAGGGGGATAAGCCGGGCCATCTTGCTCTTGATGAAGCCGAAGCCCCTATTGCTCAATTACTTTTTAAAAAGTTTCTTGAAATAGGCACTCTTAATCAAACGGCTCTTTGGATGAACTCAAAGGGGTTCACTCCTCCAACTAAGATCATGAAAGGAACGGGGCAAACAAGACTCGGACATTTTACCGTGGGAAATGTTTATAAGATTCTTCTTAACAAGGTTTATATCGGCGTTTTGGAATATAAGAAGCAAGGTAAGACTTTTGAAGCTCAGGCCCAGTGGCCCGCTTTAGTTGAGGCAGAAGATTTTTATCAGATTCAGAACATTCTAAAAAAGAATCATCGTAAGAAAAAAACATTTCAAAAGAACCGTTACCCTTACACTCTTTCGGGAATTGTTTTTTGTAAAAAATGTGGTGATGTCATGTGTGGAAGATCGGCCCACGGAAGAAATGGAAAAGTTGGCTACTATGAACATGGATGGAACGCTGTAAAAAATGCTTCTCTTGTAGAGAAGGCCTTTAATTGTGGGATGCACAATCGAGTCCCCTCAAGACTTTTAGAGCCTCTAGTTCATAAGCAGATCGAAAACCTCTTCTTAGATAGAAATGCGGCCAAAAGCCTCATAGAAGAGGCCCATAAAATACACGCTAAGGAAAGTGAGACAGGAATCAAAGAGAAAAGCCTTAAGAGAGAATTATCCAGCTATTCGGCCCAACTTGAGGCACTGACGGCTAGACTTGCGAAGCTTCCTATCAACGTCCCTGCCGATGAAATCTACAAGGCCATGCAACTGATGGGAGAGAAACGAGACAAGGCCCAAAAAGAGCTTGAAATCCTTCTTTTAAACTCTGAACTATGGCTAGATGCACCAGTGGAACTTATGGATTATGAGAACTTTTTAAAGACCATCAAAGTTCTATGGTTTGACTCTAAATGTACTGCTGAAATTAAGGAAAAGATCGTTAAGATGCTTATCTCTAAGGTTGAAGTTGATACAGATGGGATAAAAGTAGAATTTAAGATTGAATCGAGCCATTTTAGACGGGAGCTAAAAAACTCCCGTCTATTTTTAAAATGGTTTGAACCAGTCTCTGCGCGAGAAGAAACTGATTCGGCTTCTCTGCAAGTCTTTGAAACCAAAAATATTTTAAATAATTTTGGTTCGAGGACTTGTTTTAATGGTGCCTCGACGCGGAATCGAAC
>DIUE01000086.1 GCA_002435795.1 Bacteriovoracaceae bacterium UBA6166
ACTCTGGCTTTTTATAAGTGGTGCCCCACTGGTAAAACTAGTTGAACCAAAAGGTTTAACTATTTCAAAGGTTTATCCTATGACATGGTTTAAAGTGAAGCCCGATTTTGCGACGTTGGCACGGATGCACTGGGTTGAAGGTGAAAAGCTCCCAAGCCTTGCGAGGTTTTTCAAACTCTCTGAACACACTATCAGGGGTTATTTACGGGAGATTAGAAAAGATCAAACTCTAGCAAGTCTTGATCTTGAGAGTAACGAAACGGCGGCCATTTTTACGGCTATCAAAAGGGAAGAACATGGACAGTCTCATCGAATCAATCTCTAGCTTTATTGGTAAGGCCGTAACGACTTTAGTTGTAGGTAGTACCGTTTGCTTACTGGCCGGAGAAATCCGTTTAGCGGCCCTCAAAAAAGCTTCTCAGGGGTCAACTAAACTTTCTAGCTTTACCGCTAAGATGACTAAAACGACCCTGCCCCAATAATTCACAAAATCTGGGGAGCCTTGTTTTAGGCTCTCCTATCAAAAATCAATTTTTCTTAAGAAATTCTGAAATATCCACCTTGAAGACCTCAGACAAACGGTAAAGAGTCGGAAGGCTTATACTATGTTTGCCACTCTCAAGCCTTTGATACCATCTTCTTTCAAAACCAAAAGTCGTCATATCCTCTTGAGTGAGATTTCTAGCTTCTCTCAATCTTAGAATATTCTGAGAAATCCTTCCCATGATCTTAATATATTGCTTATCTAAATTTTTGCCTGCCATGCTTTACATGGTCTTTTAGGCGGTATATTTAAACCACGGAACATATATACCGCTCCAGTACTATCAAAGTGCCCCTACATATAAAAACAGGGAGTTGCCAAGAGTTAATATGAAATGCCTAAGAGGATAGAATGAAAAAGATATTACTAGTTGAAGATGATGAACTTATTAGAGTGGTCTGCGTGGATATAATTTCTATTCTCGCCCCTAAAGAATTTGAAATTGTCACCGCTTTAAATGGTAAAGAAGGACTTAAGAAAATTCAGCAAGAGGGGCCATTTTATGCCTTGGTTACTGACTTCAATATGCCTTACATGAATGGCGGCGAACTTGTTAGAGAAGTCATAAATCAAAAAATCCCACTTGATCGAATCGTTATTCTATCAGGACAAAGCGAGAATGAATTAGACATAGAAAAATTAAATAAAGAAAATTATAAAATCACTTTTCAAAATAAACCATTTTCACCTGAAAAACTAATCTCTCTGCTGAGATAAGGCATCTAATGAATCAAGAAAAAATCAATCCTCTTGATTTTCTCGCCTCATTAAGAAATCATTTATTTCTTCTGGTAGCATCCCGGCCTCAATACATTTTTTATAGGCTTCATCTTCTTCTAAGTCTAATCTCTCGATAGTCTGCCCTTGCTCTCGATAAATATCATTCTTTTTGTGAATAAGATGAAACTCGTCAAACGCTTGTCTTTCATTGAGAGACAAATCCATAAAGTTTTTTCTAGGTTTTCTTTCTTTTTTCATATCAGACTTTTATTTTATCTCTCTTTATACCTAAAAACTGGGATTTTTCAAATAGATCATCATTAAGTTTTTCAACAGTTTTTTTTCTAAACTGATAAGACTTTGAATGTTTTAAATTCCCTAAGTGTGCCCTAAAACTTGCAAACGACTTCACATAATCCCGATTCGCACTTTCTTTAGGTATCAAAGGATGAAAGGATTCACTTGGAGCAAAATCAGAATAAACTTTTTTGGCCACACAAATGACATTAAATCTTTTCTTGCTTTGAGGATAAAAAGCAAGCTCCCCTTTTTTCTCTGTAAACTTATGCCCTAGGTAATCCATACCTTTTTCTCTAAAACTTCCTAAGACTGTCTTTTCTGGATTAATCCTTTGCTTCCTTTCAATCAAAGCCCAATCAGTAATCGGACGAATACAATTTAAAAGTTTTTCTCTATCAGTATCTAAAAGTAAAAAGTCATCCATATAACGAAGATAGGCCCTCGGCCTTAAGTCTCTTGAAATAAAATGATCTAAAGAATTAAGGTAAACATTCGCACCAAATTGGCTCGTAAGGTTTCCGATAGGTATTCCCTGACCTTCGCCCCTAAGAAATAATGATTTATCAGGGAGAATAAGGTTTCTATACTCAGATCCCGACTGAATAAAAACATTTCGAGTCGGATCATTTAATGTGCTCGATTTCACAACTGACAAAAATCTATCGTCATGAATGTCGGGACGAAAAAGGTTAAAGAGAATATTTCTATTAACGGTCACGAAGAAAGAAGCTAAGTCCATCTGCAAAAAGAAAACTTCTTTCCTTCCACCTTCTGAAACTTCCCGATGTTTTTTAAGAAGGTAGTTCATGGCCCCATGAGTCCCCTTGCCTCTTCGGCAAGCAAAGCTTCCATAATAAAATCTTTTCTCCCAGATCGGCATAAGTCTTGAGACAATCACATGATGAACGACCCGATCCCTAAAACTAGCGGCGAATATTTCACGAGGTTTTGGATGGATAACAATAAAACAACGATAGGCAGAAACTTTATAAGTTCCCAGATTTAACTCAGCTTGAAGTCGAGTCAAGTTTTCAATAAGTTTTTGTTCAAAGCGAATTTGATCAGGAGAAGGAAGTTTTCTTAGACGACATAATTTATAAGCACGATAAAGCTCATCAAATGTAAACACGACCACCTCAAGACAATAAAAAAAGGAACGGGGTTTCTCACGCACAAAGGCAACACAGCGGACTGAGTTGTCATTAATACGATTATTGTTGTCTAGGTTTCCATTGTCTCCATTGAAGTTCCACGCATTGTTGCGATTATTAGAGTTGGACGACGAAGACCAAAAAATTTACCTTGATGAACTCCCATCTGTTGTCTGCTTACGCAGGAGAACAGATTTTACAACTTAAAACTCTTCTCGAAAGAAAAGCCAAGGCTCCCGTGATTAAACAAGTGACACGCTCTTTTGAAACCGTAATCTCAAATGATTCTGGTCGCCCGTTCCTTGCTGACTTCTATCGTTTTTCTAGTCCTTTGACAACTTAAGTTTCCTTATCTCTTCTTTGTACCATTTCCGCCATGCCGTGACCTGTTTACTGATCTCGGTAAGACGCTTTCCCAGAGCCTCAAATTGACCCAAGGACATACCTTTCTGGTCGTGGACAAGACGAAGATACGCCCACTGCACCTCAATCTCTAGAGCCAAATCTCGAAGTGGGGCATCTTTCTTTTCTGAACCGTTGGCATAGACCACTAATTTCAAAGATCGAAGACCGGATTCGCAAAGAGCTTGTCCTAAATCATTTTTTAAGCTTTTTTTCATTCTCTCCTTCAAAGCATACAGCTCTCTGAGATAGCGATAAATAGCATCATACAAAGGAAGGTGTTGGTATCTACTCATTCCAAACTCTATTGTCTTTCGTTGTTATTATTTTTTAAGGAGGCAAAAGAAAGGGTGGCTCGCGCCACCCAATAATCAAATTATTAAATCATCTAACTAATCACGCACAAAGGCAACACAGCGGACTGAGTAGTCATNNGGACGACGAAGACCAAAAACCGTAGTCCATATTCGGAAGAACTTTTCTAATACCATTAACGTCTGCTAACTTCCAGTCATCAATCGAAGGGAGTTTCCAGACCACGTTATGAGAGTAGTTTAAATTGCCCTTAAAAGCAGCTTCAGGGTTTACGTCGTAGTTTGTATAGTGTCCGCCACCAGCGGCAATTTGACCTGATCCTGCGGCTCCTACAACATCAGGGCAAACAGAAATAGGGTTAGACGGTTGCATGGTTGATTGAGCAACTGACCACCCCCAGTTATTTACAAGGTCTGGATCAAGGGGAGCAGTCTGAACATCACCAGGTTCAGAGGTAAATTCTGTTTCTGCAATTGAGTCCGCTTGAGGTTTTGAATATCCAGAAGCTCGATACCAGTTATAATCATTGGCGGCTCTGTCAGACCAAATAAGCTTTGTTCTTTCATCTCTCCAAACTTCGTACTTCGTACCACCATCATCAACCACGGCGACCTGACTCCAATCCCCTTCACCTTTTTGCCCGTATTGAGCACCACTGTAAAACGACCATTGACCGTTTACACCTCTACAGTCAGCAATTCTTGCTTCAATATCTCCTGACGCTCCACAGACTTGAACATCGGCACGAGAGCCACTTGTTCTATTAGAAATAATAGTCTCAAGGTAGTGACGTTTTTCTGGAACTCCTACGGGGTTCCCGTTCCAGTCATACATTTCATAACGCCCGTCAGACTCATAAAGGGGACGAGGAATAACTGAGTAGTTATTTACATAAAGAAGACTACCGTCTTGAGCATCTTTAAGAGTTGCTACTGATCGAGTAGCTAACGGGTTCACTCCTGACCAAAGATCATCAACGAGAGCATCAAAATCTAAAGTATCAACGTCCGCACGGGACGCAAAAATATAAAAGCCTTCTGTTACTGAAACAGAACCGCCACCACCGCCGCCAGAACAATTTGCCGTCCCTGTAACGCCTGCAATTACTTCCCCTGCACAAATCTTAGAAGCTGAAGGCCCTGTGATAGCTCCTTTCTCTACTTGTAGCGTATTTCCACATGCAACAAGGGCAAGAAGTGGAAGAACCATTGAAATCTTTTTCATCATAGCTAAGTCCTTGAACAATTAAGTTATCTCAATTTTCTATCGGCAATTGTTTGCAAAACTTTAACAAATTCCGACTATTCCTAGCGGGCAATCCTTGCCTGTCTAAACTTTAGGCTAAACCTTTTTAATGACCTGTCGAAAAGTTAGACGATGAAAAAGTTAATACCTTTATTATTCATTATCTCTGTCCCTGTTCTCGCTCAAAGGAGTCCAGAGGAGCTTAGACAACTTAAGACAAGTAGTCCCTACTGCGTGGATAAACTTGAGGAGATTAAAGGTCAGCTCTATTGGAGCATAAGTAACTCTTGCTATATGTTTAAAAGAAATTTAAACGAAAGAGACTTGGCATCTGTTTCGGCCCTTCCTATTAAAGAAGTAGAGATTGAAACGAAGATTGACTCTATATCCTCTCAAATAAACAAACCTCAAAAGTTTAGCGTTGGACTATCGGCCAACCACTATAGCACTGACGTAAATGCTTCTTCCCTCGGTGCAAGAGTCGGCTATAAAAAAGAATTTTCAAACTCTTTTGAAGCAGTCGGAATGGTTGAAGTGGAAAAATATGTTTCAGTTGATGCAAGTGAATTTGAAGCTGAGATCAATAAACCAGTTTTTAACGGTTCTCTTATTGGATTTAAGAAACTAAATAAATTAAAAGTTGGTGCAGAGGTCGGAGCAAAACACTATATCCAAGTTATTGATACGCTCTCTAATGTTCGTTTTGACATAACTCCATTCTTATCTGTTGGGGCCATTGGAAATTATGCACTCACTGACAAAATGAATCTAGGAGCAAGTGCATCTTATCTCAAGGCCAGTGATAATATGGATTCAAAAGGATATGAGCTTAAGGCCTTTGGTTCATACTCATTCGGAACAGCTCAAAAATATTCAATCATTCCTAACGTAGCAATGACGAAGTTAGAAAATTCATTTACTGATATTACAAATAATAAAATGTCCGTTTTATTTCAAGTTAGCTTCTAACTATCCAATTCCAACCTGTGCAATCGTTTCCATAAAGTTTCCTTTGCTTAAGATACCTTTTACAAAAGGGTAATCATCATGAGAGAGTGATGGATTACCAGAATGAAGATAAACATTTTTCATTCCAAGATGGTGAAGTTTCTTAGCAACTTCTCCCCCGTTAGAACTATCAGAAAGATTAAAATCTAAAAGAAAAATCGTATCAGTGTCAAAAGTTTCAGAACGATTTAAAAGAGAAGAAATATCTTCAAAAGTTTCAGTTTGATGTCCAAACCTTTCTACTATTTTCTTATAGCGATAAAGTAGCTTTGTCGCATCATCGAGAATAACAACTTTAGTCTTGAGGTATGCAGGGATTTCGATAGTGAAAATCGTACCTCTTCCATCAAGGATTTTTGTTTCAAAAGATATTTTCCCCTTCCATCCTTTAACGACCTCTTGAATATAGGCAAGGCCTTGTCCCGTGCCCGTTTTCTTTGTCGTAAAGCCTTTGATAAAAAGTTTATCTTTGATTTCTTCGCTAATACCATCCCCGTTATCTTCAATCGAGAAAATGGTTTTATCTTTAGTCTCAGTGAAATTGATCTTAAGTCTTATAACCTTATCAGAATTAGGGGCCGTCACAGAGTTTTCAACTAAGTTAGATAGGACTCGATAGAATGTATTAGAATCAACTTTAACCTTATGGTCAAAATCAATTTTTGATGAACTCTCAATAATGACTTGTGGAGAATGTTTTTTATACTTTATTTTTTGTTGTTCTATAAAGTCGTTAAAAAGATCATTCGCCTTTAAAGGAACTTCTCTCACTGTCGTAACAATTCCCTCTTTATGGTGGGACAGATTACTAAATGATTCTCTAATATGATTGAGAGTCTGCTTCATCTCTTCTGCTTTCTCTCTATCGTCTAACTCGCAGATAGCAAGGTCTAGGGAAGCAATCTCCCCTTTAGTATCATGAATAATTTGTCTGATTATATCAGTTGAGACCTTTTCCTTTTCTAGTGCCATCATCTGACGATAGAACGGAATTAAAATATATTTCCTTGAAAAGAAGGCCCATACTATCCACAAAAGAGGAACGAGAAGAAGAATAGGCAAATAATTAACAAAGGCATAACGCAATATTGAGCCAGTAAAAAACTGAAAACGATCTTCAATCAAAACTTTTATTGTCCCTAAGCGAGTCGAGCCTAGCTTCAGATCAGATTTATAAAAAAGCTGGCCTTCATCTGCACTAATATTTGTCTTACAGGGGATTTCTAAATCTTTCTCACTCTTCGCAAGTAAACATTGCCCCTCATTGTTATAAAGGTATAGCTCAAATTTTGGAGAACCAAATTTTTGAAGGCTATGAGAAACTCGGATAAAAATAGACTCATAACTGCTTGTAAAAAACTCCTCGACAATATAGCGGTGTTCAGTCTCTAAACTTTGCTCTACTTGTAGAGAACTAATAGAAGCTCTCTTTTGCTCATTTTGAATGAATGAACTTGCTAAGAAGAAGGCACCAGCTCCAAGAGCAATCATAATGACCAATAATGAGCCATAATAGAAATTAGTTAATGGTCTAAATAATTCTTTAGATTTTTCCATAATATCCAATTCCTTTATTATCAATTTGATAAATGACGACTTCTTGATTAGGTGTATTTGAATCATCAAAAACAAAATCACTCGTAGTAAGAAGGTTTTTACCTCGATAATTTTTTATTGCATCCCTCAAGGCCTTACCTTCTAATTTCCCTTTAATAGATAAAGAACTTTCTACGATGATGGTCATAGTGTCGTAAGTTATAGCAGACCAAGGATTAGCAACATCTCCAAAGTAATTCTTGAAATCCTTTTTAAATTTCCTATTTGAAGACGTATCACTCTCACCATCCCAATAAACATTTCTTAAACCGATGAACTTGGCCCCAGAAGTTTTATTCTTAATAATC
>DIUE01000012.1 GCA_002435795.1 Bacteriovoracaceae bacterium UBA6166
TCCGATGGTGGAGGTGGCGTTACTGCTTTGATTCTAAAACCTTAGCTTCTGTTTGTAGCCAAAATAGCCAAGACCACCAAAGGATTTCTTTCATCTTGTGAATTTCCGCTTAAACAATCACAAGACCTACCCTGAGTTTTCATCAGAGCACCTTTCACCATTATAAAGCTATTTTGAAGTGTAGTCCAGCTATCTTAGGTTCTTATAAGGCCAGTATTTTCTCGCTGAGATTAGAACAATATTCATTCCAAATAGGACGAGCTGCTTTTGAAGCATCATTCCTTTTTGGCAAGTATCTTTCTCTTAAGTTTTCGTAAGAAGATTTTAATCTTTCAGTATCCTTTTGAAAATCTTCAGTCCTCTTTGCGCTCACCGTCCAAAGCGCGGCACTCCCTCGGCTTTCAAAGGTACGATGGGTTATTTCAGAACACCACCCTGTTAGAATCTCCACTATGAATTCTTTATCAACTGGCGAGATTCCCTGTTCCCCAACTTTTTCAGTGAAGGAAAAATCGTGCAATAACATAGTTGCCCCCTTTCTTGTTTTGTTTGACATCATTTCAAAAAGAGAAAGCAGGTGCTGCGGAAGCAAACCATGTAATACATTTACACAAAAAACATAATCGGCTTGTGTATCTTTATTCTCAAAATTGCTATTCAGAATAGCTTGTGAATTAGAAGGGACTCCCAAGCCAGAAATAACTTCATTTAACTCACTTACTTCCTCATCTGTGAAATTCACACCAAGGTATTTCCACGTTTTAAACCGATTCATCGTAGCAAGCTCACTAAGGCAACGTCCTTTACCCGCCCCGATTTCAATGATCTGAGAACCTTCTTCTAGAGTCTGAATACGGGCCATCGTTTCGTTGACCTGTAAATCACCAGACTTGTATTCAATAGATTCGCATTCTTTCAAAATACAATCTGAAATGAAGCGTGAAGCATCTTCCTGATATTTCAGTTCACCATGAGCGTCTATCTCAATCTCAAACTGCTCAAGTTCTTTCACAGCGTTATCTAAAGCCTCTTGTAAATAAGAGTCATACGGAGCCAAAATAGGATTCTGAAAATCATATAGTTTTCGATGAGCTTTCCGTACTAGATCACAAATCACATCGTTCCAAACTTTTGTATAAGAGTGGTGCTGATCAAAAAGATTTTCTAAACCTGATCTCCATTTTCCCGCCCCAGAACGGAGGCCTATTGCCCCCACTCCTGGAACTGCCCTCTTAATATCAATCGTTGACGGTGCTTCATGATAGGTAAAAAAATCTCTTACCATCGGGGACGGATTGTCACCTCCAAGCATGGAAAAATAAACACTTCCAAGCTTTGACATCGTAACCAGTATTTTACTATCCCTAGGTATTTCGACCATCTTAATATCTTCTCTCTTCACCCATTAAAGCCTCATTTTTGACTTCCTCAGTAGCCTTTTCACTAATATTGATGTAGCTTCTAATTTCTCGTTCAAAATGAGACAACCCTAGGCCAGAAGTTCTACGCCCCAAAAAAACAAGATACTCATCAAAAGTTCCTGCACTATTTTTGTGCCACCAAGCAAGTGCTGTTGCCTTGAATGACTTTTCTGAATGCTTTTTCACAAGTGCTGTAAGTAGAGCATCTGGAGTTATGACTTTAAGGCCGCCATTAAAGTTTCCCTTAATGAAATCTGGGATATTTTCGGTGACGAGAAACCTGCACTCTGAATGAAGAGCCGCCTTGGCCACATGCTGATCTTTTTCATCCACACCTGCCACGTTAAGCAAGTTTTCATAACCAGAAACTAAGGCCAAGGGAAAAGCCTCATTCATTTTAGCGAAGCGAGCTTCAACATTTTTTACATTTTCCGCTCTTTCCGCTTTCATAATATTCTTTACCGCTTCCACAATAACAGCATCAGACCAATAGGGCTGAACAAGCCCTATTTTTGAATCTGAAAAAAACATAATTAGATGATTCAAGTTCCAAGAAAAAAGAATATTTGCATCAAGAAATATACTATTCAAGATCAATATCCTCAAAAAATTCTGAGGTGTCTTTTCCAGAAACGAGTTCTCTTGTTTCTGGTTTAAGCGACTGATCTATCTTGTATAGTTCAGCAAGAGCCTTCGTTCTAATTCCTTCTTGACGATTTAAATAAGCAACAGCCGAAGATGGCACTATTTTGAGGCCATCAAGAGCGACTCCTAGAATATCCCCTCTCTCATACATTTTATAAATTGTTGGTCTTGTCACACCTAATTCCTTTGCGGCTTGAGTTACTGACCACAAATCCGTCTGGTCAACAACACTTACAGTTTTTCCTTCCGCTACTTTATCAAATAAATAATCAATCATATCAATCAGCTTCCGATCCACTCCAACTGTTCTTTGTAACTTATGAATCGCATTTTTTATTTCCTCAAGCTTCATTGGCTCAATCTGAGTCTTTGAGCTGTAAGTGTGTTTGTGTTCAATTTTTTCAGCAGACATATAGTGCTCCAATGTGAGGTAAGGGCCTTATATCTATCGGCTCTTTAACCCCACTCCTTTACACCATTTTACACTCTTTACAGCTTTTTGCAATCGTACTATAGCCTATTGAAAGTAGACACAACACCTAACGAAAATTCAATATGTTAGCCTCCATATTATTTTCAACTGGTAGTAGGCTAAGCCCATCCGTCACACCCTTTTCCTCAACTCCCGAAAGCCTCAAATAACGGGCCATCGTCTTCAAATCCTGCCATCCGCAGACCTTCATCACCTTAATCGGCTCAATCCCACTAGAGATCAATTGGGTCGCAAAGCAAGCCCTCAGCGTATGGAACTTAATCTCTGGGATTGAGATCACTCTACAAAACTCTTTAAGCACTTTCGCTTGCTGTCCTTGCCTCCATAGCTCAAGTCGAGGAAGTACAAACTCGTCAGGCTTAGAAAGATTCTTCAGAACAGAATTAAGCTCGACTGAAATTGGCACTGTCCTCCAATACCCTGCCTTAGTGCCTTTAAACTCCTTTGTTCTCTTATTATAAGAGCGTTGAACAGTTATAAAGCCTTTGTCAAAATCCACATCACTCCACTTCAGCGCAAACAACTCACCGCTTCTCATACCAGTGAACAGGGCCACGGCCCAGATGGAGAACCAAGGGTGTCGCCTTTCTCTTGCCACTTTCAACAAGAGTCGCATCTCATCCAACTTAAGAATCTCCGGCCTCTTGTCTTCCTTAAGAGTAATCTTTACTCCAAATACAGGGGAGTGAGTGACTCCCCTGATAATTTTGGTTTCAATTCCCCAATTAAAAATCATATTAATTGTGTTCTTTAATCTCTTCTGGAAAGCCTTGCTTCTCCCTTGCCTGAGAACCCAGTCCAGCACTTCTCGTCCGTCACCTCGACTGAGTTCAGATGCTGGCCTATCTAGCCAGTCCTTCGTCCATGTCTGCATCATTGCAATATAATCCCGTACTGTTGATGGATTATATCTCCTATCCATATAGTGGGGAGAATCAACAAAAGAGGCCCATTTATCAACAACCATTCTCCATGTAAAACCATGTCCCTCACTATGGGCGACCTTCATTGTGAGTTCTTTTAAGAGGTTCTTCTCTACTCGTTGAGCTTCAGTAATCGTCTTTATACCTCTTATTCGTTTTTGAAATCTCAAGTGTGGCATCGGACGACTCCGAATATTAACATAAACAGAAAACTCTTTTTCGCCTTGATCCCCTATCCATTCTCTGATTGCCATGCTTCCCCCTATCTCATCCCTGAGTCGATTAGACGATCAATCTCAGAACGCTTAAAATAAAGTCGGCCGTGCCATTTACGCTTAACCAGAAGTCCTCTTGAGACTAAGAGCCAAATGGCATTCTTCGATCGGCCTAAATATGTGGCAACCTCCTCAGAGGTCATCCACTGCTTCAAGCCTTGAACTCCATAGGATATCCCACTTTATATGCGGTAACTTCTTTGTATTTTTTAAGCTCACCTTTCTCATTTCTAAATTCTTTTTCAACAACTCGTCCTTGCACAAAAACATTTCCACCCTTTTTAAGAAGAACCTGACAACACTCGGCCTCCTCCCCCCAGACAATAACTTTGTGCCAGATTGGTTTTTCTTCGCCATCAATTTTTTCTGCCACAGCGAAACGACAGATAGCGTTTTGGTTTCTTGTATACTTAAGCTCTGGCTCTTTTTCGAGGTGACCATAAATAATAATTTGTTTCTGATCGTTCATAAATTGACTCCTTATTGTTAGTTAATACCAAGCTTCTTCACTAAAAATTCACCCAGGCTTAATATGGTGCCAGCCTTCTTGTTATGCTCGTCGAGGGCCCTTTCGACTCGTTCCATTTCGGACAAGCTCATCTCTTGTATTTTTTCTATGTCCTTATCCATAATTTTTGCTACGGCATAAAGACACAGATCTTTAAACAGAATTTCCCTGCCGTAGCTCTTCTGATTGCATTTCTCTAAAAGGCCAAAAATCAGCTTAAGATTTTCTTTTTCTTGATTAAGATCGACGAAAAATTTAGATTGCTCTCTTCTTTTTGCTGGCTTCCTTGGCTGTTTTTTGGCCTTTGTTCCCCGATCCCGCACCCGTTCCCGTTCCCCTATTCCCAATACTTCACTATGTTTATTTTCCACTTCCTTCTCCTTTTTTATCTCCCCGCCAACCGCTTATTTAACTCCTCTCGCGCTCCGAAAGTGACTCCCTACACTCAAACTTGGTTGGGGGTGGGGAGTCACTTTCGGAGCGCGAATTTCCGAAGGAAATTAAGCGGTTGGCGGGGGCTAAAATTATTAGGGCCTTGAAGTCCTATCAAAGACCCCCCAAAGGGATTGCAAAGCCCCATCAAAGACCACCATTTCACTTGTCAAAAATGTCTTTAAGCTGCACCTCCTTTCCCATGAAGAAGACAAGACTTTCTTCAACTTTAGGATTCTTTTGATTCAAATTTTTATTTAATGCGAGTAGTAGTTTTTCAAATGATGCTGCTCCATGAGCGTTTTGGACATGCTTCTTATAGGACTCTAAAACACCACGATCATTGAAAAAATAGAGGACATAATCATAGTAGCTGGAGTTCAAGTAAAAGCTGATCTTGTCGAGATATTTGCTCTTTGACTTGCGTGTCAGTTCCAACTCAAAGGCCATCTTAAATGTGTCACGCTTGTTATCAAAATAAACAAGAGCGTCTGGGGTATATTGAGTTTTTCCCTTATCTAGTATGATTTCATGCTCAAGTTCGATTCTTTTGATTGCCTTAAGATCAAGTAATGATCGACAGACTTGAGCCACTTTTAGATCATGCAAAAGTGTTTCAGTTGAAATATTCAAAGCGGCCGAATCAAGTCCGACCTGTGCACC
>DIUE01000093.1 GCA_002435795.1 Bacteriovoracaceae bacterium UBA6166
ATTTTATTTTATGGGCGCTTGTTCAGGCTTTAAAAGAGCATCCGCTTGTGAACTCATCAGTCGACGGCGACAAGATCATCATGAAAAAAGATATTAACCTCGGATGTGCCGTCGCCGTTCCTGGAAATGGCTTGATTGTTCCGATTATTAAAAATGCTGATAGTTTGAATATTACGGGAATCGCGCGCAAGGTGAATGAACTTGCTACAAAAGCTCGTAGCAAAAAACTCACAATGGATGACCTCACTGGTGGAACATTCACGTTCACAAACGTTGGCTCTTTCGGAACTTTGATGGCGACTCCTGTGATTCTTCAACCACAGGTAGGAATTTTCGCAGCTGGCGTGATTAAGAAGCGTCCGATTGTTACGAAAGACGATGCCATCGCGATTCGCCAAATGATGTATGGCACTCATACATATGACCACCGTATTGTTGATGGCGAGCTTGGGGGAATGTTCCTCGNNTCCTCGATACCGTTAAGAAAAAACTGGAAGGTCTTGATCCTAAATCTCTTTTCTAATTTTATCAGCGTCCATTCTCTGAATGGGCGCTTTTTTCTGGGCCTTTATGAAAATACTCTCTGCTTGTTTTCTTTTCTGGGCCCTCTTCTTCACTCAAGCAAGCCTTGAAGCTTCAACCGCACGTCCTTTTACCACTGATTTCTGCACAGGCTATTTCGACGGGACATTGGACCGGCCTGGCCTTTGGGAAGATTGTTGTGTCACTCATGATCTCTATTTATGGGCAGGGGGGACACAACAAGATCGAACGCTTGCTGATTTAGATTTAAAATTATGTGTCAAAGAAAAGGGAGCGCCCACTCATTCGGTTTTGATGTGGCTAGGAGTCCGAATTGGAAATCTTTCTCCCATTAAACTCGATGGAAAGCACTGGGGAAATGCTTGGGGAGACGAAGTTCGAAAAACAAAGCTTAGCGAAAGGGAAATCAGCCTTTTAGAAGAAAAATTAAAGAAGTCTAACGTCGCACTAAAATCCGAAATCATCGAAAATTTCTTAGAGAAACTAAAACTCTTAAATCTTTAGACTCTGCCTTAGTTCTTCGACGGTGGATAGAAATGTCCTCTAATCTCTTCGACGATCTCTCGCGGAAATTCAGAATTAAAAAACACACCTGGCTGGCCTAGAGGAGCTTTAATCCTAAAGGATTCGCCGTTTGACTGATAAGTCGCACCGGTAAAAAGATGCTCCCATTCTCCCGCTGGCAAATAAACTTCTCGAGTCGTTTTCCCTTGATCCATAACGGGAGCAATTAAAAGATCGCGGCCAAGATAAAACTGGTCTTCTATTTTTTGAGCCGTGATACTTGAATCATAATAAAACATCGGACGCACGAGAGGCAGTCCATTCTCACTGGCCTCTTGAATTAATTTCTCGCGGTAAGGCATGAGAGAGCGAAAAACATTTACCCAGTACTTAGTTGTGAGAAGCAAATCAGCGGTGGAGTGAATCTGCAAAGAGTTTTCGGGGTTGAGCCCTTCATGATTTCTCATGAGTGCCGTGAAAGCATTGATTTCAAGCCAGCGTTTAATCAGCTCAGGCGTTCGACGGTAACAAAAGAAGGGGCGAAAGCAAATCTCAGCATAGCCCCCTAAATCGGAATGATTATAAACCTGACCTGAAACTCCTGAAGAAAGTAGACCGATGACAGTCGTCTTCAGCCCATCTTTATCGTCCCAAGTGGGCATCTGGTCTCCAAGCCAAAAGAGAGTGGAATGAGCAGAGCCTTTAAGAGTTGAAGCGCGAGCGAAAAACGTTAGGTCAGGATCACCAAGTTCTTCGACGATTTCGCGGTTCAATTTGAGCCACTCCAAAATATAAAGATGATGAGCACCGCTGCGATCAAAAGGAATCGGGAGATCAGCTTCAAAACTCCAGGCTTCGCTGAAGTCGGCCATCCAGCCTTTGAAATTATTTTCTCTCACTTGAGTTTTCATAATTTCTTTTAGCCAAGAGCGAGCACTAGGATTAAAAAGATTTACCAGATGCCCTTCAAATCCGCCCATGCTCACAGGGGCGAGTTTGCCGTTCACTTTCATCAGGAAGTCTTGGCTGACTGCTTTGTCAAAAAGCGTCCCATTTCGACTTGATCTGCGATCGGTTGAAGAGAGAAAAGGATTAAAATAACCAAGCACCGGTAAATTTCGAGTCGGATAGTTTGGGTAGAGTTTTTCGTCTTTTCTCCAATCCCAAAGTAGTCGCTCGCCGATAATCGTTTGACGAATCCCGACCCAGTCCTGAATCCAAACACCAGCAAGGGGAATGCCCATGGATTTAAATCGATTCACTTTGCGCTCAACACTTTGGGCCCCGCCAACGAGACCCGCTAGCAGTCCGCTATGAATCCAAGAGGGCAGTGGTCGCATACGACCAAGTTCGAGACTCAAAACTTCCGTCAGACTTTCTGGATCGGCTTCTTGAAAGGTTTTAAGTGTGAGTGTTTTGTCTTGAAAATAAAACCCGATTTCCCTCGGGTTTGTGAAATCGATTTCGCCGTAAGCATAAGTGTCGACTAGATAGGCTTTTGAATCAGAAGTGACGAAAACAGGTAGTGCCGCGTATGTGGTTTTGGCATTTCCGGCCAGACCTCGAGCGAAAATAGATTGATAGAAACTGATGGGTTGCAGGCCACGTCCATTTCCTTGCTCTTGCGAGAGGATGGGAAACTTCCGTCCATTTAAAACGAAATGAGAGAACTGCGTTCCAAGCCCGTAGTAAGTTTCAGGATTATTTGTAGGGAGGTGAAGTTCAAGGGCGTAATCAAGATTGGCGTTCGTCTCTAAGATTTCGAGTTTCAGTTTGTCTGCGTCTACTTGAATTTTTAATTTCACACCGCATTCTGAAACAGGGACGATTGCTGACTGCCGTTTAATCGAGAGCGTACAAATCTGTTGGACTTTATCTTGGCGGCGAAAGACGCCATAAGTCTCATGCATCTTCCAACGGCCGGTATGAATTTTGACTGAGATTTTCTCTGCTTCTATCGAAGACTCAGCAGACGAGGAAAGAAAAAAGGCCAAGCTTATGAGGGCAAAAATTTTTTTCATCATAGATCAATGATAAGCGACGGGGCCTCTTGCAAAAACCCGAGGCAAAGACTGTCTAAGTTTAGGTGCGTCATGAAGTCACTTTCTTGATAAAGGTTTCAGCTTCTGCAAAGAGAAATTCCTTTCTCTTTTGGTCCATCTTTTCAAGCGTCCTCACCATCATTGAGAGGCGAGGCTGGGTCAGGAAAAAATCTCGGTGCTTGTCCACAAATCTCCAGTAGAGTCCGTCCATAATGGGACACCAATCGCCCTTCGGGAAATCGCTCATTTTAAGCAAATAATTGGAGCCACAGATATAGGGCTTAGTCGCAAAAATTCCGCCGTCGCTAAACTGGCCCATACCGAAAACATTTGGGCCCATGACCCAGTCGGAAGAATCAACAAACATTTCCATAAACCATCGGTAGACCTCTTGCGGGTGAACCTCACAAAGCAGCATGATATTCCCAATAACCATCAGCCTCTCTATATGATGGGCGTACCCAAAACGTACTGTCTTTTGAATAGCGAAATCTAACGGGGGAATGCCAGTCTCCCCCGAGTACCAAAGCTCATTGAGCTTTCGTTCGTGTTGAAAGAAATTTTCAGCTTGCTGGATTTCATCGAACTCTTGATAAATGCCTCTGATGAATTCTCGCCATCCCATGATTTGACGAATAAATCCTTCTAGCGAATTCATAGGGATTTTTTTTGAAGCCCCAATC
>DIUE01000003.1 GCA_002435795.1 Bacteriovoracaceae bacterium UBA6166
TTGAAGTTAATTGCCGATTGGGATCAAAGAGTTGGCAAATCAAAGAATGACTTAAATACAAAAATCAAGAACCTGGAACTGGACCTAGTAAAAAACGAAAATATGGTAAAAGTCCATGATAGTAATATCAGAAGTATGGTTTTCCAAAGACCACAAATAGAACTTCGATTAAATGTCGCTCAAAGGAAAATAGAAGAAAAAAAACTCATCCAGGAGAACGATAAGTTTGCTAAGTGTTCGCCCGAAACTCCAACTATCAATCTCGAAGAAGAAGCTCCATTTGAAGGTGCCAAATTCAAAGGACCTTTTCATAACATTCCTCGTGATAACCAGGACGGACTTGGAACTTGCTTTGCCAATGCTGCTAAGAATATGCTCGTGGGGATTTCGAAAGGTGAAGACAATGCTTCGTTTCTGGATATGGCCTTGCAGTTTAAGAGAGATGCTGCTGGAAACTTGAATGGAGACATCGAAGGTGGGGAGACATGTTCAACTCTTAATCAAATTCAAAAATATGGTTATTGCCCTAAAGACTTTTCTCCTGTTGAGATGGGCGAGAAAAACGAAATCGCCGACGGGCTATTTTCGCCATATTCAACAGATCTTAATTCTCACTCTGCAGTAATAGATATGTTGGGAGATTTTTTTGAAGATAAAAGTAAATTTGAAAAGAATTCGAAAGATCTAAGTTTGTTATCTAATGCAAAAATGATCATTGATGACCTTAGCACCAATCCTGATGTCACTTTGCCATTGCCGGTTCTTCGTTATCCAATTCCTGGCCAAGGAAAACTTCAGGAGACTTGGATCTGGACTTTGAAGAAAGGTGTGCCTGAAAAAGAGTTTTATGCAGATCATGAGGCTGCCTACGCTGCCTTTCGACCTAAGTACGTTGCGGCAGTCCTCGCAGGAAAAGGGCTAGATGATATATTTAAAGAGTATACTTCTACCATGGCCGATTTTATTAACAAGTATAAATTAGATTCGGCCCTGCAAAGCTTTAAGTATTCTTATAAGGCTCAGGTTGAATCTGATTTTGGCAAACCAAATCTTCCAGGTAGAGTGCGAGCGAGTCTTAATTTCCTGAGAAAGCATATAAAAAAAGATGACATGACTGATAACGATTTCTTGAATTATTGTATGACTTCTAATGATCAAGAAGTTGGAATGATGAAATCCCTTTTTGATCTGTCAGAAAAGCTCAACCGATTAAAAATTGATCCTGCCAATCTTTTTGATGATAAAGGTAAATTTAAATATACCTCTGATCTTATGCAACTAGCGATCGCGCCTTCTTGCCTTAACGAAGATAACCGGAAAAAACCGAAGTATGGATTTTTTTGTGGCACAGTTTTAGGCAATGAATTGAATGGTGCTACTGAGAAGCGGGAAGTCGTCATAAAGAGTCTGCTTCAAGGATATCCTGTTGGGAATACCTTCCACACTGGCTCTGGCTGGCACATCAACACTATCGCTGGACTTCGCTTTAATCCACAAACTCAAAGTTGTGAGCTCCTTATTCGGGAATCACAAGACGGTGTTTCACGCTGGGTGGGTGAAGAGCACATTTACAAAAAAGTAGAGAGATTTACTGAAGTGAGACGCAAATGAAAAAGTTTATATTATTTACCCTTCTCTTACCTACATTTGCCTTCGGTGAGAAGTTTAAAATTTCCGGCGAGACATATGACTTTTCTGAAAAAAACGGCTTAAGTCTTCATGGCTGTGAGAAGGGCTGTGAAGCCTTGAAGGTTATTGAATCCACCAAGAAAATTGACCTGACTAAGCTTCGTAAGGGTAAGAAGTTTGTTAACTCAACGGGCTCGGATAGTTGCGCTCTGGCCTACAAGGCCCGTGCCACCATTGGTCTCAATTCTGGTGGGGACCAACGCGCATTTTGCATTTTCAAAGACCAGAGCATGGTGGAGATGAACTCCCTGAGCAGCTATCTGGAAGCCAAGAACATCACAAAATAGGCGACGATTTCACTCTAGAAGCCTAACTTCATTGTCAATCTCCGACTTTTTTTGCAATCTAATGAGATGACTGTCGCACTCGATAATTATCGTTCCAGCTCTGAATACCGGGAGATACTCAGGATCCTACAAAGGGCGACCAACCTCGAAGAGAACCTGCTATGGCAATCCCATGCTCTAGGTAAGAACATCGTTCCTATTCAGCTCCTGGAAATTGATTTTGTGGCCCGGGAAGTGGTGGTAACTATTGATGCGGATCGCTACAAGGTGGACGCAGATTTACCGATCTACATCAAGCTGGGATATCGCACGACTGTATTCAAATGTTCTAAATATCGTCAGAGTCATCACACCATTCATTTTCCTCTTCCGGACTTGGTGAAGACTCTAGAACTCAGATCAATACCTCGTCACACCTTTAAGCCTACTGAAGACAAGTACGTCAGTATTCGCTCTACCTTGAGAAGCAATTTTACCGCTGATGCCGGTAACGAGTTAAATGTCAGGGTCTTTGATATTTCTCCTCAGGGTTTAGGTCTGATTGTCTCTGAATCAAACCGACAGTTTTTAAAAAACAACCGCATCCTTTGGGTCACTTCTCTTCAGGGACTCGCTCTGGAGTATCCAATTCTGGCCGAAGTGGTATATATCAACACAGAGATTGATCCTAAGTTTCAGCATCGTCGGCAAAAAGATCTCAAAGTTGGACTAAAGCTTTCCGGAATCATTCCTGAAGAATCCTTGCACATTTTTTTAAAGTAGGGGACCTATGAAACTTCTCATCCTTTTTTTCTTCATCAGTAGCGCTTTTGCGATGGAGCATCGACATGAGAAGTCAGTTCACACCAAGGCAGACAAGCTTGCGACTGCTCGCTACTCATCTCAACGCAATCATCCC
>DIUE01000008.1:0-150 GCA_002435795.1 Bacteriovoracaceae bacterium UBA6166
TTTTCCGACATTTCAAAGTGATGATTTTCGGCCACAGAGAAAGATTATAACCAACTTATAGTGCATCACAAATGCCCGTCGTGTTGAAGATTTAGCACTTATAAGTTGGTTATATTTCAAACTCAAAATTGTTCAAAGAACTCCAAAAAA
>DIUE01000008.1:196-213132 GCA_002435795.1 Bacteriovoracaceae bacterium UBA6166
GTTACTTTGAGATGGAAGTTTTCACACACCTTAGGAAGCATGAAGGACTCACCACGCGAGAAATGGCCATCAAACTTGGATGCCAAAATTCTCTTGTCTCGCATTGGGAAGTCGGACGACAACGCCTTCCAGATCACCGCCGTGAAATGTATATGAAACATTTTAGATTGATTGAAAGAGACATGGAGGAGTTCAAAACTGGAAAACGCCCTATCCCCATGAACTATAGAAATGAGTGTATGCTTGTTCTAAACAAGATGAACGAAGACACCTTGAGAAATCTCTATCCAATTCTTATGGCCATGCTTCAAACCCAAAAATGATTCGATTTTTTCTTATAGGGTCTGCTGATTCAGGCAGACCCTATAAATCACGAAGAAACACTTTTGTTTCCCAATCTAAAGATAATCTTGATTCCAATAAAATTTCTTCGCGGTGATATACTGCTTTTCACGATACTAAAATTGGAGTTTAAAATGGCGAAGACAGACAGACAGACAGACAGACAATTCTAACTCTTCCCAATCAGAAGTAAAACAAAATCCCGAACATTTTTCTTTCGGTGAATTTGGAAATGCCACACATAAAATAGTCGATATTACTAATCAGATGGTACACGCCGTGGAACTAGAAAAAGCATTTGAGTAAACTTGCTTGTTTGTCCGGCTTCACGATGAAGTCGGACCTACTTGGTTTATGGAATTTTTTTATCAAGATCGTGAATTTGATCTGTTTGAGTTGAATTGTTTTTAAAAGAGTAAGTTGCAAGATACTCTTCAAGCTCCATGAAAAAGCAATCTTCTCCCAACATTGGAAAGGTTGCCCCTAGTCCGATAAAACTTCTACCATTCGGCAAGTCTATGATCTGATCTTTCATCTTTTCATAGGTAGGATCAAAAATTGTATTTGTGGATTCTTGAAAAACCACGCAATGAAAGTTGTCTGTATGATTAACTAAAACTTTAAAATCACCCTTCTTTGATTTTCCATTTAGCATATAAATGGGAAAAACTACGTTTTCCGCACACCCACCCATTCTGAAATAATTAAATGTTGAATAATGTTTCGAGCTAATTTCTTCGGTGAGTTTTTCGTCTTTCTTTTACAAGGCATGATCTTATAAAAAAGCTCTATGTCACTTTGTGAAAAGTTCATTGATACTTCACGCCAGATACTTTCAAACGGCTTTATCATATCATTGGTTATTTTGATGTTATTCATTAGACAATAAATCCAGTCTTAAATTTCCTCGCACTCCCTCTATCAGTCGGCTTGGAACTTTGGCCTCTTCAAAATAGCTTTCCCACTTTGAAACAACTTCGATGATTTCTTTCAAAATCTTTTTTACTTTTATTTCTGAAAGATCAGATTTTTTCCCAAGCTCCACAAAATCACTTAATTCAAAATTATCCCTCTTCCCATTGATCTGCATTTGATGCTTGTTCGTCCATTTCCCTGTTGGATTATAACTAAAGGCCACATCATAGGCAGGAGATAAAGACCACTCACCTTTTTTATTCATAAGGAAAGCAATGTTCTTTGTGTGATCGTCTTGATTTCTGGAAATAGCATTAAAAGCCGTTCTTCTAAATTGCTGTTCGAGTGCTTTCTTTGTTCCTGTCTTCACTAACTTTCTAATCGTGTCCATGGCTTGCTCATAACTATAGGCTCCGGCCATATTGAAGTCATAGTGTTGAAGGGCACAAAGAGACTGCATATGAAGTTTTTGACCATTCACTCGGTCAAATCTTTTTGTAAGAAAATGTGCCCTGTCGTTTTCCTCAATAAGACGACACTCGGACATTTCTATTTTGCAATCAATGGCCATCTTGTAATAAGCAAACTCTAGTCTTCCATATCCTTTAGGATCAGAAAGTGTTTCTTTATCTTTATTCTTATCTACACCATCGAGCTTTAGAAGATAGTAGTCAAATCCGTCAGGATTTTTTACCTGGCCTGATCTGATTTCACCTGTTTTTTCGTTGTAGGCGATTAAACATTTTGCCCTTGCTCCACCGGCCGAGGAACCGATCACGAGAAGTTTTTTCATGGCCTCTTCGGTTTCTTCTTCATTGTCTCCTATTTTTTCTTGTACGCCCTCTCTGTCACTCAATATCTTGGAAGCAAGATCAACCATTTCAGAAAGTACAATGTCTTTATCATTTTCTTTTTTGAGTTCAGAAATGGCAGGGATATATTCGATGGCTCCCATTCCTCTTGTTCCGATATAACAGAGTCTTTCGACAGGAGAGAAGTCACTTAAACTTCTTCCATTTTTGGCCAACCATGTATCAATCAAAGCATTTCCGAATTTATCTGGAAGAGAATCTGCAAGCAGGCCAGGAAGACCTTTAAAGGTTTCTTTCGGTTCTCCTGCGAAACTAAACTGCCCTTTTCGTTTCTTCATCTTAAAAGGTGATGGCTCAATCCCCTCGACCTCGACAAATTCTGAATCATATTCAAAAACGCCAAGCCCTCTTTCAGCATCCCAAAAGATCGCACCAATTTTTTTTCCCCATAGAATAACATCGGCCACCGTCACTTTACTCATTGATTAGTCCTCCCACTTCCATTCAGCTTTCTTTTTCTTTCCTTTGCGAACTCTTTGGGGAAGTTTCGGAATTTTTTTCTCAAGCTTACTCATCAAAATGGGAGATGCCGAAGGTTCAGGAAATAAATTTTCGATTTCTTTTTCTCGATTAAGAGAAAGAAAAATTCTATAGAGTACCAATATCGTTGTATTCGTTTTTCCATTTTCAATTTTTGAAAGTGTCGTCTTGTTGATCTCACTTTTTTTCGACAACTCTTCTAATGTGAGATCACTTGCTACTCTGGCCCCTCTGATTGATTCACCAATGTGCTTAAGAATGTCCTCTTCACTCAGTTCCCCAAAGCTTTGCATTTTGTTCCCCTTCTATAGGACTATATTAGCATATAAGCACAATTACCCCTAATACAAAGCCATTAGTTAGCTTATTGTCACAGTTTAACATAAATATGCTTATCATCAACATATTTACATAAAAATGCACATATTTACGATATTAAGCATAATTAAACCAGTCATCATGGCACTGGTAAGTGACTGAAATCACAAAGATACAAACTAAAGACTGTCACAGACAGGCTTAGGCCCATTTAAAAACTAGCTGATTGTAAAACAAACGGTTTAATCAAGTTTTAAAGAAGGGGTTTTTTGCTCAAAAATGACATTGTTGAATAAGAAGGCAGCGAGTAACACAAATCAACCCAACTTTCGATCTCCCTTAAGAACTACTAGAAAGAAAAATTCCCTGCATACAAGCAGTAAAATGCAACACAGCTAAGATTGGCAGGCCATTGAATGGGTTAAATAGAATTTGTATCTCGACTCTTTAGGAGTTGAAAAAATATCATCAGACCAAAAAGACTTCCTGAAATCAAAACAGGGAATAAAAATCCTGAGTATTCAAACCTAACAAAAACAAATCCACCTAGAACAGAGCCAAGAATAAATGAAACAATGATTCCAACCCTCATGAGATTTGCTTTGCCCTCGTTCGGTAATTGATCTTTAAGTTTGTGCCGACTAAGGATTCTAACAATTCCTAATCCAAGGTCTGTAGTAATACCAGTCAAATGAGTCGTCCTTACAACAGACTTTGAGACAGTCGAAATTGTGCCATTCTGAATCCCACAAACAAAGCAAAGGATGACCAAAAGTATATAACCTTGAAGGCTTAGTGGAAATTGACCAAAATCTCCCCAGTACCCCAACAAACCAAATATATAAACAACAGCATTAAGATAAAACATGATCCCAAAAGTGATATAATACTTCGGGCGTTTCCCTAGCTTCAGCCGAACATCAACAAAATAACCACTGACCATGGCTCCTAGTAGGAAGAAACAAGGCACAAGCAGCATCCCCCAGGCCTGGGTAAGCTCTCCTTGGCTTAGATCATGTCCAAAAAAAGTAACAAAACCTGTAACGTGTGAAACGATTTTACGAGCGACTAGGAAACCACCGATGTTTAACAGACCGGCTTGAAAAGCCATAATCAGCCAGATTGAGACATTGCTTCTGGAATAATGAGAAATTGAGGCGTTCCCGTATAGCATTACGCCTTCTTCAAAAAAGCAGAAACAAGTACAATCTGAATACCATTCACCTTGCCTTCAACGTGCTTAGGATTATTTGTGAGTGAGATATTCTTAACTAATGTCCCTCTTTTCGCGGTAAAACCGCCACCCTTAACATCTAAATCCTTAATCAATGTAACGGAATCCCCATCAACAAGCTTGACCCCATTACTGTCGAAGGTAGGAGCTTCGGTGTCGGCTGCTTCTTTGCTTGGTAATCCTGCCTTGGCCCATGCAATCAAATCTTCATCCAGATACATTTGCTCTAAAAGTTCACTGGCCCAGCTTTCATGCCTAAGAAGACTCAACATTCTATATGACATGACTTGAACGGGTTTATATTCACTCCACATACTTTCATTTAGACAACGCCAGTGATTTACGTCCAGCGATTCTGGATTTTCAATTTGAGCACGGCATTTTTCACACAAAATTAAAGATGAATTTTCATCAACCTTAAGAGTCGGCTGGATTGTATAAACTTCCATCTTTCCTTGTTGGCTCGAACATAATTCACATTTTAATTTTGCCCTCAAGGCAAGTTTTTCATACAACACAATAACCCTCTCTAATAAATCTGCTTCAGGCTTTTTTGAATAAATTGATCTCCCTCAAAAGTGTAAATATCTTTCGAGTCGGGTTCTACACAGGCCAAAGCAATATCATTTCCATGAAGCAGTCTCTTTAAGTCATCATCTCTTGCTATCAATTCAGAGATATGGGCCGGATAATTCTCAATAAGAATCAAGGCTCCGACATTCGCTGCCTTAAAAGACTGTAGGAACTTTTTTAAAATTCGTTGAATAAATTTAAAATCCATATCATGTTTGTAATCGTAAGATTGAATCAAACAATTCTCATTCAAAACGACCTGACCTCTTGTTAAAATTCTTCTGCCGATAATAAGAGTTCTGCTGTCATTCGTACTCTTCGCTTTAACAAGATCCTTAACTCGTACTTTTTCCATCACCCATGTTGTCTTTTTTTCAAGATAATGAAGTAAAGAATCATTCACACTCAAGATTTTATCTCTATTTCCAATTCGTATTTTATTTTTTTTGATACAAAAATCGCCATATAAGGTTTGATAGTCATTCGGGATAAGGATATTTTTGTTCGCAAGTATTTCTTTTACGCTCGGATCATTAAGAACCTGACTCAGAAAACGTATGCCATATCGAACATTTCTCTCATCATTGATACTCACGATGACGTTTAACTTGGTTAAATTGATTAGTCCCATTGTCTGATAAAGAAGAGCTATCTCATTAACAAGATCGTACACTGTCATGGATTTTAATTTTTTTCTGTAGGCTAAATATGAACTTTGAGACTCAGACAAAAATCGAGAAAGAACTCTTTTTAGTAGAGGAACTCGAAAAATGTTTTCTATCACCACAAAAAACCATTCAGGAGTTTTCGTTTCTTCAAGTTGTTCACTTTCACCAGGAACAGAGAAAAAGTCCGTTATCTCTGTATAAAGATTATAAGTCTTAAAATGCCTCGAACTATCTTCAAAATGCTGACGAATTGATGGGTCAGTTAAACGAGAAACAAAAAGTAATGTTGTCGTAGGAGCATCAATCCTTTCCAAAGGCTTATGAAACCGAACTGACTTTAGTGTTCGTAAGTAGAAATCTTTTTCTTCGCCATTGAGCCAAAATTCATTTTTAAAGTCTTTATACATCGTTACCTACGAAAAAAATGGGAGTTACAAAACAAGGAAGAACGTCTTGATTTTGGATTAAATTTTATTTACTATAACACACACACTATTGCAACAAGTTGCAAATGCACCATGATGCAATAAAGACGCATTGGACCGTAGGAAATTAATGAAAAAACATAGAGACCTTATCTCGATCTTGAAGGCCAAAAATTTAAGATTAACTCCTGCGAGAAGAGGCCTTATCCAATACATACTCGATCATAAGGACAAGCAACTCTCTCTTCTAGAGATTACCCGATTTTTGGAAACAACTGTTGATGGAGTGAATCGCTCTAGTGTCTATCGAAATTTAGAATTGCTCAAAAAACTCGATATTATTCAGGAGCTAAATTTACCTAAGAAAGGAAAACGGTTTCAATATATCTTTGATAAAGAAGTTCATCATTTTTATATCTGCAAGACGTGCGGTAAGGCCAGTCGCGGAAACAAAGTACTCTTTGGCCGCATTGAAAAAGCTCTGAAAGACGTTCATGAATTCTCAAAAGCAAACCTATCCATGGTTTTCTACGGGTACTGTGAACGCTGTAAAAGGTAGGTCAAATGTCCCTATCTACAGTAAGTGAGATTATCAGAGAACTTGAAGATGAAATTGAAAAACTCACAGAACAACTCTACATTGCAGAAAGTCCCACTTATCATACGATTTCAATTACCGAGGATCTCAAGGTCGGAAAACAAGTTTCGAACCTAAGATTCGACCGAATCTATCCTAAAATGCTTCGCAAGCTTTCAACGACGCATTGGACTCCTGTGAATGTCGCCCAAGTTGTAACCGATCTTCTTGTAACCAAACAAGGAACTAAAGTTCTTGATGTCGGCTCAGGGTGTGGAAAATTTTGTCTAATTGGAGCTATTACGAAACCAGATTCTCAGTTTTTTGGAATCGAACAACGCTCATATCTTAACGAGATTGCCAGAAGAGCATCACAAAGTTTTGATCTCAAGAATGTGAGTTTCTTAGATGGAAATATGCTTCGCTTAGACTGGAATCAGTATGATGCGTTTTATTTTTTCAACCCTTTCTGGGAAAATAAAATGTCTCCCTTTACAAGAATAGACCTCACTGTGGCTGTAAGTGAGAACCGCTTTGATATGTATGTTGATACAGCTAGAACGAGACTAGAGAAACTTAAAAAGGGCACTCGTGTTGTCACTTATCATGGATTCGGTGGGAATTTCCCTAATGGATATGAATGTGAAGCCTCAATCCCAATCGGCTCTGGCATGATTGAATTATGGGTCAAACAATAGTCAATAAAATTAGTCTCAAACCAACACAAATATAACTGAATAAAATTTGGAAACTTAGGCCCACCCACCTAGAAACTAGCTCAGCATTATCAGAGCAGGCTGCACTGGAACTCTGTCAGAAGCTCCTCTATAAATATTAAAAGGCTTCATAACAGCCTTATAGATCCCAAATCCGTCCTTAAGCCCCACAAACTTATCCGCGTGACGTTTCAGTCACAAAAAAATCCCAATCCCATTCCGCTCTGAGATTAGTTATGTCGTTCCATCAAAATAATCCTCCTCATCACCGCAAATTTTTCTCGAGTCTCGGTAATTTTGCACTCAAAGAGATGTTTTAAGGCACACCTCTGCCCACGCAGGATAGTTCAACTGGTAGATTAATATTCGAATTTCAAAGAACTGGACGAGAGGCCAGTTACTCAATGGAGTAAGGGCCCATCGCGATCCTTAACGATCTCAAAATACAATCCACACAGAATCATTTTTATTCTTTCCACCTCCCGGAGTAAGTAATCCATTAAACGTATTTCAAGATAGCGTGAGCTCTTGATAAATTCACCCGCCATCAAAACAACTTTTCTTCTCACCGTATCCACAAAACAGCCGTTCTTCGAGATTGTGAAGCTCGCCAACCTCATGAGGTTGTACGCCATGGTTCCCATCACTCCCCAGACGTTATTTGCCTGAAGAGAACGACATGGGAAGTGGTAAAAATCCATGCCTTGTTTGAGGTCTTTTATGTTGTTTTCAACAACGGCACGCTTGCGATAGAAACGAATAAGGTGCTCATCATTCATCTCCGCAGAACTCATGTCCGTTACGATGGCATAGTAGTGATAGGGATGATTATCGCCACTCTCAATTTTCTTTTTCCTCGCTCTGATGAAAACTACTCTCAGGTGAGATCTCTTCTCCGCAAGTCCCTTGAGTGGATAAAGACACGCCCCAAGTTCACATTTCTGAGAGTCAAAGAACTTCAAACGAGTTTTCTTCCAGGAAATTTTGTTCCCATATTTTTTCAGAAGCGCTCCCCATGCTAGTTCACCCAGACAAATGCCAAAGTTCACCTTCTTCGTGATGAGATGGTTATACATGTCCAGATTCGCGTAACCAGAATCGGCAACCAAGTACTTATGAACATCCTTAGGCACAACATTGAACGCATTCTCCAGCATCTCAATGGCACCCACGCTGGTATGTACAGCTCCTGCGCGAAGATTAAATCCATAACAAAATCCCTTATCATCAAAAAGCATTTGAGAGCTAAGACACTTGATCTTTTTATAATTCCATTCAACCCCTTCCATTTTGTTAGCGAACTGTTCATGAGTGGTCGCATCCAGACGGAAAACAATCTTGTGAAGCTTATGATCTAACCAGAGACGCTGTCTCATTGCCTGGGCAGGAAGTGTGTTTCTGAGTTGTTCGATTTGACGAGGAGAAAACTGGTAAAGAAATTTTCTCATGGTGACTGATGATGGGGCATCGGTCATCTCTTGAAACAAGGGATCGTTTCCCAACCAATCGAAGTCGTCCAGGCATTGAGCACCTGCAATAAATCCCATCACACCGCAGAGGAGTTTTTCTGATGACTTCCAACCAGACTTTCTTTTCTTGTCTGGGAGGTAGGAATGGATAAGTGCTTGGATTTCAAATTTGTGAAAGAGATCCGAGAAAATTTTTAATCCAGAAAATGAAGTTAGGGTCTTGGCAGAACGAGTGTATTTTAGAGATAGTTTACTCATAAGAGGGTTTGCATTCCTGTTTAAATTTGATCTTGGCGGAAAAAATTAAAACAAGTTTCAAACCCTTTTTCATTTCGCGAGGCCGGATAAATTTCAATCGACACAGGGCCGTATAATCATGAAATTGAGTGAGAAAAGAAAGAGGCCAGAATGGCCACGATATTAAGCGTTTAGGATTTTGTTAGAAGGTTTAGTGACGGATTTAGAATAGATACTTCTTTTCTATTTCTGAGTCTGTATAATTTGCTATCCAACCAGCAGGAGTTTGGAATACGCGTATGGCCTTAAAAGAGTAATTTGGAGCGAGATCGAACCAGTGCTTTACTCCTTTAGGCACGGAGACAAAATCTCCTTTCTCGCAAATAAGTAAGAACACTTCATCTTGTTCACCTTCAAGGTGGAAATAAAAGTTTCCCTCGCCATCCACGAAAAAACGAACTTCATCTTCTGCATGAGTGTGTTCAGATAGGAACTTCCCTCTAAGAGCTTCAACATTAGGTGTATCCCTATGAATGTTGGCCACATCTGCACTAAGGTAATTGTGAGACTCCATATATGGTCTTAACTCATGCTCATAAGCCTTAAGGATCATTTCTTGAGTGTCAGAATCTTTAAGAGGAATAGAGGCTTTCCACTGTTCAAAAATAATTCCACGCTCATTCAAAAATCTTTTGATTTCAGCAGGATTAGTGACTTGCTTTTTGCCTTGATCAAGAAGTGTAAGTACGGCCATAAAATTCTCCTAGACACTTAATACATAGTACCACTACATGAAATATCTGGCTAATATTTTGATTTACTTACGGCTGTAAATCCTTTCTAAATTCATCGTTTTCCGTTTAGCTTTTAAAATAAGTTTTTTGCTTAAAAATGACATTGTGAAATAGTGGGGCCACCATAAGAAGATGATGGCCCATAAAAAACTTAAAAACGGTCTAGGTTCATCACCTTATCCCATACAGAAACAAAATCTCTTACAAACTTTGCTTGTGAATCTTTGCAAGCATACACTTCCACTAAAGCACGAAGCTCAGAATGAGAACCGAAAATCAAATCAAAACGTGTTGCTGTCCACTTCGCTTTTCCAGTCTTACGATCAAGTCCTTCAAAGTGAGTTTTCTCTTCATTAGTCGCCTTCCACTCGGTACTCATATCGAGAAGATTGATAAAGAAGTCGTTGGTAAGGACTCCTATTTTTTTCGTAAATACTCCATCTTTTGAACCATCAAAGTTTGTTCCTAACACCCGAAGCCCACCCACAAGAGCTGTTAGCTCAGGAGCAGTTAATGTCAGAAGCTGAGCACGATCAATCAAGAGTTCTTCCTGAGAAACTGAGAAGTCTTTAGCTTGATAGTTTCTGAACCCATCGGATAGAGGTTCTAAGAAACTAAACGACTCAATGTCGGTCTGCTCCTGAGTAGCATCCCCACGCCCAGGTTTAAATGGAACTTTAATCTTTACCCCTGCTTTCTTGGCTGCTTCTTCAACGCCAACGCATCCACCAAGCACGATCAGGTCAGCGAGGCTCACTTTATCTTTAAAGTCTTTTTTGATCTTCTCATACACTGCTAGAACTTTTTTAAGTTTGGCAGGTTCATTCACTTGCCACTCTCTTTGAGGAAGAAGGGCGATTCTTGCTCCATTCGCTCCCCCACGCTTATCTGATCCACGGAAAGTCGAAGCTGAAGACCAGGCCGCCCAAACAAGCTGAGAAGTTGAAAGACCAGATTTTAGGATCTTTCCTTTAAGAGTCGTGATCTGTGCAGCAGTTAATTTCTTTCCAACTGGAACATTGTCTTGCCATAAAAAATCTTGCTTCGGCACAAGATTACCAAGATAAAGATTTTTAGGTCCCATATCTCTATGGGTGAGCTTGAACCAAGCTTTGGCAAAGGCATCAGCAAGCTCTTTCGGATTCTCATAGAAACGGCGTGAGATCTTTTCATAGATAGGGTCGAATCTCAAGGCCAAGTCACTTGTGAGCATTATTGGCTGATGCTTTTTACTTGCATCGTGAGCATCAGGAACTAAATTCTTTGCTCCACCTTTAGGAACCCATTGGTGAGCACCCGCCGGACTTTTCGTTAGCTCCCAATCGTACTCAAAAAGATTAGCAAAAAATCCATTATCCCATTTGATCGGGTTAGAAGTCCAAGCTCCCTCTAGCCCACTGGTGATGGCATCTCCACCTTTTCCAGACTTAAAACTATTCTTCCACCCAAAGCCTTGTTCTTCAATACTTGCTGACTCAGGATCATGACCAACGTGTTTAGCGTCACCAGCTCCGTGAGTTTTACCAAACGTGTGACCGCCAGCAATCAGGGCCACGGTTTCTTCGTCATTCATGGCCATGCGTTTGAAGGTTTCACGAATATCCCTGGCCGAAGCTACAGGATCAGGATTTCCATTAGGGCCTTCAGGGTTTACATAGATAAGTCCCATTTGAACGGCCGCAAGAGGATTTTCTAATTCACGATCACCGCTATAGCGTTCATCTTCTAACCATTTTCCTTCTTTTCCCCAATAAATGTCTTCTTCTGGTTCCCACACATCAACGCGACCACCAGCAAAGCCAACAGTTTTAAACCCCATTGACTCTAGTGCTACATTTCCTGCAAGCACCATCAAATCGGCCCACGAAATTTTTTGTCCATACTTCTGTTTAATTGGCCAAAGAAGACGACGGGCCTTATCAAGGTTTCCGTTATCGGGCCAACTGTTAAGGGGAGCAAATCGTTGTGTTCCACTTCCTGCCCCACCACGTCCGTCTGCTGTTCTGTATGTTCCAGCACTATGCCAGGCCATACGAATAAACAATGGGCCATAATGGCCATAATCTGCTGGCCACCAGTCTTGTGAAGTCTTCATTACTTTTATAAGGTCTTTTTTCACTTCATCCAAGTTCAGAGTCTTAAACTCTTTAGCGTAATTAAAATTCGCATCCATTGGATTAGAAAGGTTTGAATGTTGCCTCAGAATGTTCAGATTTAAACGATTAGGCCACCAATCTCGGTTTGATGTTCCTCTACTTTTCGTATTGTCTTTCATACTCATCTCCTCCGTAATTTAAGAATGAAACTATTTTAAGATTCCATGACAAATTATTCAATTAAATTGGCCTCCCAGAGCGATACTAAATATCTATGGGAGTATAGAGTGTAACGATGATGCAGACAGTCTCATCACTCAGATCATAAAGCTTGTAGCTAGAGTGGCAAAACGTGCAAAGACCGTACACATTCCAAGTCTTTTATGAATTGGATAAACAGAGCGTTTACCTCTTTGCAAATTTCTTCCTGATCTAAATACGAGTGCGTAGAGTACAACCGTACTAATCGCAAGTAGAACATGGATATTCAGTATCATTGGATTCTGAATGGCCTTACTTGCCTTTGCAATCGCCCCTCGATTTAGTTCAATTTGCAAGATAAGAAGAATGTCCCAAACCATGGCAATTTTCATCACTTTTACATGAGTTGCTACCTGTCTGTGCTTAACGAGATAAACCCCAAAGAGAATCAGAGAAAAAATAAGAATCGACTGAACTTGAAAAATTATCACCGACATAACAACCTACACCAAAGCCACATAGATAGAACGCTCATCCTCTGCCAATTCAAAGATAGATCTTGGATGCAGGACTCCCGTTTCTTTGAAGTCCTGCTGAATTTTATCCAAGGAAATGCCTTTCTTTTGAATCTTATCAAGAATATCTTGGGGGATAAAGTCTATAAACCATCTTGCACAATGAGCAGGCAAAGAGACATTAACTGTCTCCTTGCCATTTTTCATAATTTTTACAACTAAATTACGAGCTTCCACCTAGAGTTCCTTAGCAAGTTCTTTCACGTTCTCGACGAGATCAAGCATCTGTTTAGAGGATTCCATAGTTTTATTCGCACCAGATAAGTTTTTGTCGGCTGCCTCAGTTACATATTTGAATGTCTCGACGATCTGACTTACTGACTTGTCTGACTCACTAACTACGCGTGAAAGTTCATTGGTCACAGAAGTTTGTTCTTCAACTGCCGCCGCGATAGAGCCAGCAATCGAGTTTACTTCTTCAATAACCTTTGCAATCTCAGTAATGGCATTAGTGGCTGCCGATGATGAATTTTGTACTGACGTAATCTGCTGGGTAATGTCCTCAGTCGCTTTCGCAGTCTGTTTGGCAAGCTCTTTAACTTCGTTAGCAACTACCGCAAAACCTTTACCAGCTTCACCAGCACGGGCCGCCTCAATCGTGGCGTTTAGGGCCAGGAGGTTAGTCTGTTGAGCAATCGTACTAATCACTTTAATAACGTTTCCAATATCCGTTGAAACCTTACTCAAGGTTGCCACAATGTCATTGGCAGACTTAGCTTGATCGAGGGCCATCTTAGAAATCTTTGCTGCCTCAGAAGATGATCTGGCAATCTCTTTAATTGAAGCCACCATTTCTTCGGTATTTGTCGCCACTGTTCTGATACCAAGGGAAACTTCCTCAGCATTTTTCGTTGCACTCTTAGAACTAGACGATGTTTGTTGAGCACTAGCCGACATATCTTCTGCTGTCTTAGTCAAACTTGTAGCTGAACCACCAAGCTCTTTAGTTAGAGTATCAAGAAGGTTTACCTTCTTCGTCGCTACACTCCACACAACCATAGGACCAATATATTTACCGTTATTGTCTCTCATCGCAGTGGTGAAAAGGTCTAGCTTCTCATCACCAAGAGAAATCATTGCCCTATAAGGAAGATTCCGTTCATCAGCAAGAAGTTTACGTTGGTGGGCCGGATTTTTATGGAACACATCATAACTTCCACCTTTAATATCTTTTACTTTTACAGGAAGGAGCTTCTCAACAGATTGTAAAGTTTCGATTGATTTCGGGTTTAAATAAGTGATGACTCCATCAAGATCAGCACACATAATGTTAATTGGGGCACCTTCCATCATGGACTGAACTCTCGCCATTTCGCTTTCAGATTTTAACTTCTCTGTTACAACTTCCCAACATACCATCGGCCCTGTATATTTACCGTTGAGATCCCTCATCGGTGTTACTAACAAGTCTAGCTTTTCTCCTCCTACTTCAATAATGGACTTAATTGGCAGATTTTTTTCGTCTGCAATGAGTTTCTTTTGGTGGGCTGGATTCTTATGAAAAATATCAAATGATGAACCTTGAATTTTATCTACTTGTATCTTGAGATGGGCTTGAAGCTTTGATAATGTCTCTTTTGATTTTGGATTTAAATAAGTCACAATCCCGTTCACATCTGCACACATAATATTGATTGGAGCATTTTCCATCATGGACTGAATACGAGCATTGTCATCTTTAATCTTGAGTTGCTGTGTAATCACTTCCCAAGTAACCATCGCTCCAACATATTTTTTGTCGGCATCATAAATGGCACTAACTAATAAATCTAACTTTTCAGGGCCAACATCAATGGTAGAGCGTATTGGGAGATTCTTGTCACTGGCCAGGAGCTTTTGCTGGTGGGCCGGATTCTTATGAAAAATATCAATTTTGCTTCCAACAACTTTATCCACGGCGATAGGAAGATACTGAGAAATTCCTTCCAATGTTTTGAATGATTGTGGATTCATGTACTGAATCACAAGATCACGATTACAATACATGATATTAGTTGGAGCATTCTCTAATAACCCCAGCACCTCTTCCTTAGAAGAAAAATTCTCACCAGACATAAAAACTCCTTTTTTTAAGTCAAATCGACTAATAATTTATTTAATGCTCAAACCGCTTTATTATATTTCTTGTAAACCATGGCCAATTTTTCCTGAAGGCCAGCAGTCGTGAATGGCTTAACCACATACTGATCGACTCCGGCTTGGACAGCTTCAACGATCTGATGTTGTTCGGCCTCCGCAGTAACAAGCAAAAATGGAGTTTTAGCAGTCTTGGCCTCTGCACGAACTCGTTTAAGAAATTCCACGCCCGTGCAATTAGGCATATTCCAGTCTGAAATAATCAGACCGAAAGTTCCTTCTTTAGCTTTTTCCCAAGCATCGTTACCATCAGTTGCCTGAGTGATGTTCATATATCCTAAGTCTCTTAAGATTTTTGAAACCACCTTTCTCATGGTGAGCATATCGTCAACCACCAAAATGTTAATGTCGTTCTTAAACATAAAACTCCTTCCGTTTAAACTTCAGCACCAATCTCCATATAAAAAGAACCTAACTGTGATTCAAATGGCAGAATGAACGTCGAGTAAGGAGTAATGTGCTTAACCTTCAACTCTCGTCCTCTTACAATCGTAGGAATGGCTTTTTCAAGGCTGTAACCTAATTGGTTCAAGGTTGTCTTGGCCTGACCAAAAATGATATTTAAAAGCTCCCCGGCCCCATCTTCCATATCCTGATTGATTTCCGTACATTCTTCCCCAAGCATATTGGACATGAGAGTAAGGAAAATCTTTTCTGTGAAACAGATCGAAATACTGCCCGTAAATCCTTCACTGGTAATACCAATGACTCCTGCAATATCTACGGGATGAGAAAATGATTCGTTCTTTACTTCTGGCTTTCCAGACTGAGACTCAAACGAGCATTGAATACGCAAAGTATTCACAGTTGCTTCAATGAAAGGATTGAGAAAATTAACGTCGATATTCTTTCTTTTTTTAACTTCTTTTCTGATTTCACTTAGGTCATCTATTGCATTAAATAGTTTTTCCAGTCCCTTATTGGCCATCATTCGCACAAAAGCTTTAGGTGAATGGAGGAGGTAAAAAACTTTATTCTTTTTTCTTAAATCCAAAGCAAAAAGACTTAAGTTTCTAATCGCACTAGGTGTAACTTCATAAAGTTCGTTCATATCCAAAACAACTTTTGTAAAACTATCCTCTTTCTCTGTTTCACTCGCTAATTCGCTAACTGCTCCAAGATCAACGTCTTTCATGCAACCAAATAGCAAAATGTCGTCCACTTTGTTTTTTTTCAATAAAGCCATCCTAAGCCACCTTCAGAATTTTTTGTTTTTTCCTATAAACGACGGCATTATCCAGCATTATCGTTTCGTAATCCTGTTTAAGACCGATCAAACTTTCACCGACACCCAAAATCAGAAAACCACCATCGACAAGGCTAGACTCTAACTTACTTAGAATCTTTATCTTGCTTTCAACACTCTGATAGATGAGGACGTTACGACAGAAAATGAAATGGAAGCCCTCGTGAGGATAAAAGGCATCCTTTAAATTCATTTTTTGGTATTGAATATGCTTCGTGAGTTCACTCGATGCTACCCACATATCTTTATCATTCTTAGTAAAGTATTTGAGCATCTGCGGAGTCGTTAAACCTCGCTGAACTTCAAGCTGAAAATACTTTGCTTCACGGGCCTTTTCTAAAGCCCTTTCTGATATATCTGTGCCCAAAATCGAGAATGATAAATCTGAAGCATACTTTTGTTTTAACTCTTTAATAAGTATCGCAACAGACAAAGCTTCCTGGCCGGTGGAACTTGCCGCCGACCAAATTCTCAACTCTTTATCAGAGAAGAGATCACCCTTAATCTGCTTTTCTATAAGATTTTCAAACGCTCTAAAGTATTTTGGATCACGAAAGAATGAGGTTTCATTATTAGTGGCCACATCAAGAACAAGCTGCCTTAAACTTCCTGTGATTCCTTTCTGTGCTGATTGATATAGCTCTCCAATGTTTGCAAAATTGTGAAGCTTTACGATTTCTTCTAAACGATTCTGCAACTGAAAATCGTTGCTCTCGGAATAGATCATTCCCAGCTCTGACTCAATATACTTAGAAAAAAAAGTTAAAATCTGGTCACGCGGCATTTGTAAAATCCTTCCCTGTGACTAGGTTTAACTTTTCAAGCAAAATATCCTCAGTAAATGGCTTCATTATGTATTCCGAAGCCCCAAGATTCAGTGCCATTTGAATGTCAGTAGTGGCGTTTTTAGTAGTCATCATTATAACGGGAATGGAAACCCCATGCCTTTTTAAGGCCTGTAATGTTTCTGGGCCATTGACTAGTGGCATTTCCCAATCAAGAAGAATGGCATCAAAGGACGTGTCTTTTTTGAGACAGGCAATAGCTTCACTTCCGTTAAAAACGCTTTCTGTCTTAATGGCATTATTCTTTGCAAGAATATACTTAACAAAAGTGTGGATTGATTTCGTGTCATCCACGATGAGGATTCTAAACATACTTCCTCCCTTGTACTGTTCCCAAACAGATTTTTTCCTGAAGGAAAGTAGCTATTTCGTCGAGTGTTTCCATACGGTCATAGGCCCCACTGCCATAGACCGCACCTGGCATCCCGAAAACTACGCATGACTTTGGCTCTTGAATCATCATGGCACCGCCACGACTTTTAATCGTTTCGGCCCCTGCCTTACCATCGGCCCCCATTCCTGTCAGTACGATACCAAGACATTTGTCTTTGTAGATACTCGATGCCGTTTCAAAGAGAGGATCAACAGCAGGACGAACATAGTTAATAAGTTCACCCTGATCTAATTGCAGGGTCGTTTTTCCAGATTCACTTTTAAGTCTTAAATGAAAATTTCCGGGGGCGATATACTCTCTAGCACCTCTCCATCCTTTGCCTCAGAGGCAGAAATCCCACTAAGCTTTCCAAGACGCTCAATAAGAGTCGCCGTAAAAATAGGTGGCATATGCTGAGTAATAACGATGGGACAGTTTACTGGCCCTTGAAGTTGTGAAAATATCCTCTCTAAAGCATTAGGCCCACCCGTTGATGAACCAATGACTACGATCTGAGGCCTAAATAGATCCCAAATAATGGCAGGATATTTTCCCGAAGACTTTGAAGGGAGAATGTCTGGTTTAACTGTATTAAACGTATCAGCAAATAAAGCTTTTATCGTTGGCAGTATCAGGGCCTTAATTTTATCTTGTGGATTACCTTCTGAACTTCCATCAGGCTTTGTCACAAAGTCACTGGCCCCTAATGACAAGGCTTCCATGGTGATTTCGGCCCCACGTTTTGAAAGTGAAGAGAACACCACCACCTTAGACTTTAAACCAAGGCGACGCATTTCTTTGAGTGTTTGAATCCCATCCATCTCAGGCATTTCAAGATCAAGGATCACTAGATCAATAGCAGTTTGAGTCATTCTTTCAATGCAAAGCCTGCCATTCGATGCTACCGCTACCACGTCAATCTCTGTTAGCGTTTGTAAAACGGCCTTAACTTGCGTTCTATAGACAACTGAATCATCAACAATAAGTGTTCTAATCTTTTCCATGATCTTTAATTTCTTCCTGACGCTTCACTTATTGGTGATAGCTCTTTAAAAATAGTTTCAATGTCGAGGACACTGAGCAAAACGCCATCCATCTTATAAACGCCTTTTACAAAACGTCTGAGCGTTTGCGGTACAGTGTCAGGGGTTTTCTCGAACTTATGTCTATCGACTTCTACAACGTCACCAATGGAGTCAACCACCAAGGAGATGAGGTTTCCTTCCGACTTGCAGACAACAGACATTTCTTCTTTTTTATTTTCATTTTTCTTCTGGGCGAACAGTTCAGAAAGTCCTACAGCCGTAGCAATCTGACCGCGTAGGTTTACCAGACCTCTGACAAATTCAGGGGCAAGTGGAACTGGAACCACATGAGGATTTCCCGTCACTTCCTGAACTTTCATCACTTCAATACCAAACAACTCATGGCCTACATAAAACGTAGTGAGCTGTTCGACTTTATGGGCCTGATTCTCTACTCCACTCATGCCGCTTTCCTTTCCTCTTTCCAAAGCTCAGAAATGGCGGCCAGGAGAACTTCAGGTTTTAGCTTCTCAAGGTACATATCAAAGCCAGAGTTCATTCCCTCGCGGCGGTAGTCCTTGTCTGCCTTGGAGCTAACTGCCAGCATTGGAATCTTGGCATAAGCAGGGTGTTTGCGAATCTCTTTGGCCATTTGAAAGCCATTCATTCGAGGCATTTCAATGTCTGATACGATCAGATCAATTCCATTTTCTTTATTCAAAATTTCTAGTGCTTCTTGACCATCCTGAGCGAGGACAACGGTGTAACCACGTTTTTCCAGCACCGCCTTAATGGCCTTACGGAAATAAACAGTATCTTCAACTAAAAGAATCGTGCCGCTTTTATCACCTAGAGCAATCGACTTTGCGGCCTCTTTAACATCAAATTTAGGGTCCATGTCTTCAAGGTCAAAAGCACGACTGATAACTTCGTAAGGATCAATCACAACGATCAATTCTTCATCTGTGTTAATGTTTCCAAAAATTCCATGATGTTTTTTGATAGGTTCTTTTAGCTCAATAGAAGTAGAGAACGTGTCTAAAATTTCATTTACTTCTACACCAAAAAGCTTACCGGCCCGTTCGATCACCACGACCGCAACGGTTTCTTTCCTTTCTCGATTCAACTCATAACCTAATTGCTCATTGACTGAAACGAGTGGAAGGATATTGCCACGGTAACGAATGGCCCTTTGATCTCCTGAGTATTCAATTTCTTTTTCTTCAAACTCCTCCAAACGCTGGACGTAGTTGAGAGCAAGAGCGTGTTTAGTAGGAGAATTTAGACTAATAAGTAAAAGCTCCTGCATATCATTAAGCTTGCGTTGTTTGTCTTCTTCCACTTTCGCCGCCTTATCTTTGGCCTGTCCCAGTTGAGCAAGTTTTGAAATACCCACAACATCGAAGATGAGTGAAATAGAGCCATCTCCTAAAATTGTGGCCCCTGCATAAACTTGGAGAGACTTCAAAAGACGGTTGAGTGGTTTAACCACAATGTCCACCGTGTCTTGAATTTCATCAACGATGACACCGAATGAGAATGTTTCGGCATTAAGAATAGCGATATTTGAAACTTTATCTTTATAGCTTTCTGTTCCATCTTGAAGTCCCAGAACATTATTCAAATCCACCAGCGGAAGAATATCTCCACGCAAGCGAAAAACTGGTGCTCCATGGAGCATTTCAATTTTATTTTCTGATTCAGGGTCAACTCTCACCAGCTCCTCGATCTTCACTTGAGGAATAGCAAAAGTTCCTTTGCCACACTTCACGATCAAGGCCGGAACGATAGCAAGAGTCAGAGGAATTTTGATTTTAATGGAAGTCCCAGCTCCTGCCTTTCCTGAAAGCTCAACCGTTCCACCGATCTTTTCAATGTTAGTGCGTACAACGTCCATCCCAACACCACGACCAGACACATTGGTAATCTGGGCGGCAGTAGAAAAGCCAGGTGCGAAGATCAAATCATACGCTTCCTTATCTGTAAGTCCTGCTGCTTGTGCCTGATTGATAATCCCTTTTTCAATCGCTTTTTTTATCAACTGATCTTTATGTAACCCCTTACCATCGTCAGTGATCTCGATAACCACCTGACCACCTTCGTGATAAGACTTAATGATGATAGTTCCCGTATCATTTTTCCCACACTGCTTACGAACTTCTGGTAGCTCAATACCGTGGTCACAAGAGTTACGCACGATATGAGTAAGAGGGTCTTTTACTGCTTCAAGAAGTGACTTATCTAGTTCTGTCTCTGCACCTTGAATCACTAAATTGATATTCTTTTTAAGATCGTGAGAAAGATCACGCACAACGCGGTTAAACTTTTCAAGGACATTTCCAATGGGTTGCATCCTTGTCTTCATCATTTCCTCTTGAATCTCGCTAGTGACTACATTCAAGCGTTTACTCATGCTGGAAAACTCCAAATCCTCAGTGCGGTTGGAGTATTGCAAGACTTGATTTCTCACGAGGACCATCTCACCCATAAGAGTCATGAGATTGTCCAAAAGGGCAACAGGAACGCGGATTGAACTCAATCCCTCAGTTTCTTTTTCTTTCACCACTGATGTTTGTGCAGGAATAGACATCACGGCCTCCTCAATTTTTGGAGTTTCCTCTTTTAAGGCTTCTCCTTCTTCTATTAAATCTGCCAGCTCATTCACCATAGCCTCTGTAAGGGCCGGTTCTTCTGTCACTGGTACTTCCACTTTTTCTAATTTCTCTGCGGCGAAGGCCAGGGCCTTTACGACAACTGGCACGACTTTGGCAAAAGCCTCATCACACTCTTTCTTTTTCATTTTGCCTGCAAGAGCTTCAAGCACTCGAAGACTCTTAAAGAGACAATCAAGCAAGCGTTCATTAGGTAAATGCGTTCCGTTTCTCACACCTTCAAGGCTTGATTCCATGGCGTGAGCAATGTCACCCATCTTATGAAACGAGAACAAATAGGCCGAACCTTTGAGAGAGTGAACGTCACGGTAGAGATTATCGACCAGCTCTCTGTCATAATTTTTATTTTCTATTTTTTGTAATTTTTGAGAAATGCTCTCGATGATCTCTTCAACTTCGGCCAGGAACTCGGCCATCACTTCATCAGGGATTGAATATCCAGACGAAGCTTTTTCAACTAACGCCTCAACTGGCTCAGGAGTGACGAGACTTACTTTCGTTTCTTCTTTTTTTACTTCCTCTTTTACAGGTGCAACTTCTTCTGCCTTTGCTTCGCTTAGAGCTTCATCTTTGACAGTGAAATCAAACTCAACTTTTCCACCTTCCAAGATGGATCTAGCGGCATCAATTCCACGAAGAAAAAAGTTAATGTAGTTTTTGGGGATAGAAGTTTTCTCTTTGAAACTCATAAAGATAGTTTCAAGTTCATGAGTATGGGCCTGAAGCTCAAGAAACTCCATCATTCCAGCCCCACCTTTTAGATTATGGAGTCCACGAAAGATAGAATCGAAGCAAGTTTTAAACTCTCCACCTTGATCTAATGCCAACAAACTTTTCTCTGACATATCCATCAGCTCTTGGGCTTCTACTTTAAATTCTTCAATCTCTTCTTGTGAAAAAGATGACATTAGAACCCCCTGCGAGTCGTATTACTCGCGAACAAAGACAAAAAAATCTTTGAGAAAATTTGTGAATGAAAATGTGCTATCAACGAGTGACAGTTATTTAAAAAGAATGTAATGTTTTGAAAGAGTTTAGATAGTTGTCGGCTTAGGCTGGATAGGATAGGATAGGATAGGATAGGATAGGATAGGATAGGATGCTGGACCTATGCCTTCAACGCAAGCGAATTTATCACAAACAAAAAAATTCTTTTCTGTTTTAAACAAATCCGAAAATGTTAAACCCTTTACCTGTTTCATAATTTAATACGCTCGTATCTCTCAATAAGATTTTTCGGTTTCAAAATTTCAAACTTGAGCAAATTAAACGACAAGCATCTAATGACCATGCCCAGTGATGCTTTTCCATAATTCACCCTATCGTAATATATTACGGATTTAATTAGGGCTATTCAATCAAAGGAAGGAACTTCCTTTCACCAAATTCAAATCTTAATTTTTCTTAAACTATTATCCGACGTTTTCGCTTTGAAACGACATAAAACCTGATCTAGGTCATACCTTTGAGGGCACGGACAAGCTGATCTTTGTTTTTGATAAGTTCGGACTCCCTAACAGCACCGGCATCTTTTAATTTGCCAAGCATCTCCGCGTTTGGAGTGAGGACATAGACAGAACCCTTCTTCCTGGCCTCTATTTGCATCTGGATCAAGATTCTGACCGCTGGGATGATGGCATCCTCCATGCCTGAAAAATCAAAAATGAACTTTCTCTCTTCTCTTGCTTGTTCAAGTTCTGACTTGGCCTGTTCAAGATCAACCATTTCATCCTTCTGAACTTTACCTGAGACTTTGAAATAAACAGCTCCACCGACTTTCACAATGGAAGTTGTCGCAGATTTTTTATCGTCGGCCATGTGACCTTCCTGCGATAAATGTATGATGGAAAAAATTTTGTGATGAAACTTGAAAAGAGGCTACACTTCCCCTAGACAGGAGACAGGAGACAGGAGATTTTCATTTCAATTACCTCTTTAATCAACTCGTAATATATTACGATTTTTATTGAGTTCGGTCAATCTCGGCAGGAACTTCTTGAGCCTTTTTTCATTCTAAATTTCATCATTTGCAATAGTAAGTTCCAAACCACATACTGGCCCCGAATCCCAGAAAAAATATGACCATAAACCAATAAGAAAATGGACTATCTTCTCTTTTGATAATCCCTCGGTAGTAAGTTTTCTGAGCGAAGAGAGAAAGTACCCCAGCAGCTAAAAGCCCAGTCCCAAAAATTCTTAAAAGATTTATATGCTCAGGCTGAACATGACACATGGTTTTCTCCTTAGAATTTAAAGAGAAGCCCGATAGCGGTAGAAGCATCCACAATACTCGACTTAGCTTCACCCTTTGAAACGTCCCACTCAACGTCTTGAGTGATCTTCTGAACACCTAATTGAGTGATCCATGTGGCATGAAGGGAGTAATCATTTTTAGCAATGATCTGACGGTTCAATTCAACCTGGCCGGTGACACCAAAGCCTTTAACTGAATCAAGTTTAATATCTGCATTATCACTTGATGCTGAAAGTGGATAGTTCACCCACCCTTTCAGCTTAAGTGTCGTAGGCTTTCTCGTAGGAAGTTCAAAGTCTTTTTTAGCTCCAAGAGACAGATACATCAGCGTCATCTTGGTCATTTCAATGTTGCCATTATTGTTTCTGAAAAGTGGGTTCTGCTCGATGTTCAATCCACCAAGGAGCCATTTATAAGAACCGTAAAGATTCACGGCATACATTTGTTGAGAGTCGCCAGAATTTAAAGTTTTATATTTGAACTTGTATGAATCAATCTGAAATCCGAATGACCAGTCTTCAAATAAAAATTCTGAATTAAGTTTAAGATCGTTTAAGAAAAGCACTCCCACCTCGGCTTTTCCTAAAGCTCCTGTCTGAGAAACAGAGAGATATTTAGCGCCATAAAGGGCTGAGATATTCCACTCTTCAAGCCCTTTTTGTTCGCTTACTTTGCGGCTTTCTTCCTTCTTGGGTGGCTCTATCACTTCAGGAGTCACTTCTGTTTTTGCTTCTACGAAATTCTCTTGAGGACGTTCAGGCGTAGCTTCCACTATTGGGGACATTTCTTCTGGCACGATCACAGGCGTAACGACTGCCACTGATTGAGTCGGTTCAACCACAATCGCAGGAACAAAATGAATCTTCTGATTAGGAAAAATACGATTAGGGTTTGTGATATGAGGGTTATGCTCCAACACCTCTACAAGCTTTCCACGTCTTCCATAAAGCTTGTCAGTGGGATAGCGTCTTTTAACCACATGAGAAAGTGTGTCTCCAAATTTTACGGTATAAATATCCTGTGCGAGTCCAGAACTCGCCACCATGGACACTACAATAACCTGAGCAACTAACTTTTTCATACCCGTTCTCCATTGTACCCTACCGAGTTTCGGACTCCAAAGGAGGAAGCAACTTCCCCCCTTGGTTGGCCCAGGAGCAAGACCGGAGTGCCTTGGGGCCTCATCAATCTGAGGAAGGTGGTCAAAAACCGTGATCTTTGACTTCCATCACCTGTACTGTCTCCACAAGGTTGCCAACGCCCACACACGCAGCGGAACCCAATGTTCGTGTTCGTGTTAGACGGAGCATTGTTCAAATTCAGAGCAAACACACCCGTGCCTGTTCCATTGTTCCAATTACCACCGCGAAGCGCAGCGCCGCCGGAGGCGGCGAGTCGGTCCTGCCCCTTAAACTAATCTTTCTAATTTCTTCCAATGTTCAAAAGACAACATCATCTGGGCCTTTAAAGATTCTCTCGCTCCATTTGCTGTTGCCCGTTTTATCTTTTTTCTAAATCGTCTTTCATTTCTTCTTAAAGGTCGGTAACCATCATGGTTCAAAACAAATCCCAAGAAGGGAACGGGATCTGAAGCTATCACCATCATTTTTTCTGGTGGAATGGTTAAACTCAAATCCTCCGTTGCGTGTTTCACTAACTTTGTGGCCACTTCAAAAGCTTTTTCTTTGTTGTCTGCTAAAATCACCATGTCATCCATGTAACGGATATAGTGAGCATGAGTTTCCTTTTTATCTTCCATAAAATCTATCCCCAAAAGATCGCAGGCCATACGGTCTACGGAAGAAAGATAAAAGTTGGCAAATAATTGTGACGTTAAATTTCCTATCGGAATCCCACGCTTGAGTTCATGGTAACGTGGATGGGACGCAATCAAACTCTCAAGAAGTTTATCTAAACTCCTATCAGGAAGCATTTTCAGAAATCTTTTTAAAAATTCTTCGTGAGGTATAGACTCAAAATACTTTTTCACGTCAAGTTTGATACAATAACGATTTTTACCCATGACTTTTAATTGTTCAAGCAATCGCAAAGCTGCGTGATGATTTCCCATATTGTAGCGACAAGCATAAGTTCTTGCTCCCATAGTTGGGTCAACAAGCGGAAACAACACTCGATGAATGGCCGTGTGAACGATTCGATCTCTATAAGGAGCGGCCATCACCAGACGCTTCTTAGGTTCATAAACATCAAATTCCCTATAGCCGAACCAGCGAAAAGTTTTCGTTTTATTTAGTTCCTCTTCGATGAACTTTAACTTTTCACCATAAGCAAAAAGATAGTTCTGATAGCCCATTTTAGATTTTTTTCCACGGGAGCAATCCTTGAACGATTGAACAAGATTCTCAAATGAAGAAACTTTATCGAAAAGTGTTTCACTTGGATTCATGCTTAAGCCATCCTCCTAACTCCCTACCTATTTCCTTGGTGTGCTTTGTCAGCTCTGAAAATGCGGCTACATTTAATTCCTTCAATTCGCTTGCGAGTTGGATTAAAGTCCTGAGTTCATCCAAGGATTCATCTGCACTGCTTAGGTGTTTCAAGCGTTGAGCTTGAGACTTCACCACGGAAGCCTTGCGAACATTCACTAGGCAATCTAGGGTCGCCTCTTCAATCCTTCGTCCAAGAGTGGGACGCATGGCCTTAGAAAAGTTTTTTGTTCGATGAAAAACTTGAATCGTCGCTTGGTAGCAATCAGAATAAATTTTGGTTTCTCTCATGGCTTACCACCTTGTTTCCCCGAATACTTTTTGACCATTTTCTCGCTCTTAATTTCCAGTTTCCTGATAAGCGAAGAAAAAGCTGGCATCAGTTCGTGTTCAATTTTTTGGATCACATCGGGAAGCTTGCCACCATCTTTATTGTAGAAATAAACCAGTGAAAGCATCCCACCGACTTTGGCCCTAGAACGGTCGTAGAGTCTCGCCTTTAGTCGGTTGTCGTAGGAATAAAACCCGGCCCCCACAAGTTCTAAGGCTTCGGCTTTCATATCTAGGAATTTCTTATGCAGATCAGCACGGTCAGCAGGGAAAAGATTTTTAGAATTTATATTTTGCAGTGTTTCTTTAGCTATCTGGAACAAGCGCAGGGTATGAACGGGGTCAGCTTTTTTCTTTTGCCTTGCAGAACTTTCCGAATTTTCCGGAAATTTTCTCGTCTCCGAATCCTTTATTTCCGCATTTTCCGAATCCTCACCCTGACTAGGGGGAGCGTTCAATCCCAGTTTATAACGCTGTTTAAAGGCTTCTAGCGAAGCTCTATTGATGAACCAAGACTTCCCAACTTTGGTGGCTTCAATCTCTTTTGAGTTAATATAATTGATGACAGTCCGTGGAGTCACATCTAAAACTTGTGACGCTTCATCTACACTTGCTTCTTTTCCTTTTCCCTTTTTCATAAAGAACAACTTAACAAATACGTCTTCTATTGCGTACTTAATTTATTACGAATACCAGAAACTTGTTGAATGTCAGGAGATCAACAAGAGTTAGAATTGCTAGGTGCTTTGTTTCGTGAGTTAAGGCTCAGGAAAGGATGGACGTTGGAAGAAACAGAAGAGCACGGCTGGCATGATTGGAAATATCTCCAAAAAATTGAAAGTGGCAGAAATATCACCATGTCCACGTTCTTCAAAATTTGTGAGTTATACGGAGTGCGGCCAGAGAAACTCCTCAAATCTTTGGAAACTGTCTTTAAGCTTTAGTTTCAGATTCGGAAAATGCGGAAATTCCCTTTCCGAAACTTTCGGAAATCAGAGCTTATTTTCCGGAAAATTTCCGAATCTTTCCGAAAAAATTTTTCCCTGCCCCTTCGGGGCAGAAGACCGCCTGTTGCTCTTTTCGGGGGTTAAACCTTATCACTCGCAAGGCTTAGGGAAGAATAGCCAAGAACCAAGGGTCAAGAATCCAAGTGCCTGCCAACGCCTACTTGCTTCTACGTTAATTTGTGGTGACTAAGTGAGTCTAAGGTCGATACACGCAGCGGAACCCAAAGAGCGAGCTCGTGACAGACGGAGCATGGTTCAAATACAGAGCAAACACACCCGTGCCTGTTCCATTGTTCCAAGCACCACCGCGAAGCGCAGCGCCGCCGGTACTAGCCCAGAATCTCCCTAAACCATAAGTTGAGTTGTAACTTGCTGGTGCGATGCTGGCAGGGTTAGCCGGTAAGTAATCGTCATCTGCTAAAGGAACACAACCGGCCAGTGGAATCTCGACTGCTGATGCTGAACACGTCGTAGGACCCCTTAAAAAGCCCGTTCCTGTCGTTGCACTCACTGTAGGATGGGACCAGTCAGCCCATTCCCAAACGTTACCAGCGAAGTCCCAAATCTCTTCGTTATTTGAAAGTGTGAGTTTTGCTTTATTGTCTCGTCCTGTGCCTGCTTCGGGGTCAGCACCATTGTAACCGCAAGCGCCCGCCGTTCCGTTATTTCCTCGAAATAGACAGCCATCTCCCACATTGCCGTTTGACCAATTGGAGCCTCGTGCTTCCACGTTCCAGCCAATCGTCATCCATTCTGCATTGGTGATGAGATCAAAACCTGCTCCAAGATTAAGACAAGCATCCTTGGCATCGGTTGCATCTACAAATCTCCATGGGTGTTGATCTGCTTGCGAAACTGGACGATAGCCAGTGGTATTATTAACTGGATGATAGATGGAGCCTTTTGACCAATTGGAACCAAGAGAGTTTCCTCCATCGGCGACCACTGTTCCTGCAACTCCTGCGTTCATGTACTGTGCTTTCGCTTCGTACTTCATTACGCAAAATGCACCGACATTCAAATCTGTATTGCCAGGTACGGGAACAAAAGTAGCTGGACAAGCATTCACAATATACTCAACAAAGTTACCCGTGCCAGTACAAGCCGAAGCATGACCTTGGGTGTTTGTAGAGTTGGCATAAAAATTATAAGTCTGAACAGTGAGAGGATTTGTTGCTTGGACTTCTACACTTGTCGCACCGTCGGCCGTTACTGTTTTGAAACCAATTTCAGTGTTACAAGTATCATCACTAAAAATTCTAATCGTATCGCCTTTTTTTACTCCACCCACGGTTAAGATTGGGCGAGTATCAAAGTTTGGCGAAGTTGCAGGAGTGTGAAGTGTTGGAGTGCTTGGAACGTCAGGAGCTAAATTCATTGAAACAGAAAAGTCCGCCGTATTGGCATCCGAACTTCCAAGTGAATTTTTCATGCGTACACGAAATTTATAATTCGTATTTGGTGTAAGTCCATCAAGCTTAAATTGATTCGAGGCTTGTCCAGCGACCGTGCTTTTATAAATAGGTGTGCCAGATGTTGTATCAAAAACATCATACGCAACCGCATCAGCGTGAGCGGTCCAATGGAGTGTCACGGTTGAATCTGTTTTTCCTGTTGTGGAAGTAATACCAGCAAATGAAATTGAAGAATCAGTACCGTCACCAGTTTGTGCTCCACCGGTTCCGACTGCGGCTTCTTTGAAGTCAGCAGTACCAACGCCATTACACGCACTCGCTAAAGCGAGAACTGAAATGAGTAAAAATTGGTTGAGTAGTTTAGTCTTCATAATTCCTATTTTATCCGATGGTTATATCGGGTTTAGGTCTGAAAACTTGAGGGGCAGGACTCGTAATAGAAGACGTATTTAAGAATGTCCTGATATTTTAGATAGTTACATAGATCCTATGGAAAGAACTAAGCTTTGTGAGGTTATGTCCTGTCAAAAGTCAAAGCATCCCACTGTTAGATTCTTGGACGGCCCTTGCCTTCTTTTGTTGTCTCTCTCACGGACATAGCAATCGGTCTGCATGATTGGCAGTTTGATGGTATGAGATGAGGCAGGCATGGTGAAGTGTGTGTTGATGGGAAGATTGAAAAAACCACTCAAAGAATGGTTCTAAGCAGACTCCATTGCGTACTTAGATTATGCAAAGAGAACTGAAAACCATCAAGACAAGGAGTTTCCTGATCGAATCAGGCACCTAATTCACTTAAGATTTCTTTATTCTTCCCAAATCCTGGCCTGTTTATCCAATACATAAATCAACTTAAACAGCATTGGTAAACTTGGTGCCCTTTGATTGAGTTCAATGAATCGAATCGTTGAAAGACTCACATCAGCTAACTCTGCCAGCTTCTCTTGAGACAACCCCTTTTCTATTCTTTTTTTTCTAACCTTACCCGCAATTCTTTTAACAGAATTTTTTACAAATTTTTCTTCCGCTGCACTCGTGAATGAGAAATTGCTCAGCTCTTGTCCTTTCGGGCGGTAAGAGCGTTTATCTTTATTCTTCATGAGTAAATTGGACTATTAGTTACTCAGAGTAACTATATACCGACGGTATATGCGAATAGTTGAATACGTGTTATATTACGAGAAAAGAACTAACCCGTGGAGTCAAACGATGGTGATTTTAATTAGTGAGGACGATGAAGGCATAAGAAACGTGATGGAAATGGTCTTTAAGCTCAAAGGGGCGACTGTTTACACAACCACCAATGGAGAAGATGCTCTAAAAATGCTAACGGATGGTGATGTTCAATTTGATGCTCTTGTTACTGATTTCAATATGCCTAAGATGAACGGTGACGAACTGATAACAGAACTGTTCAAAAGAAACATTCAGCTAAAAAAGATCGTCATGGTTTCTGGCCGATGGGACAACTCTAACGTCATGGATGAACTGATGGAACAACATTCAAACGTGAAATGTTTTTTCAAGCCAGTTGCTCCTGAGACTCTCATAAACGCCATTTTTTAGCAGTTCAGCTTAGACAACTCCCAAATACTCAATCAATGCTTTTGGAAAGATTCTAACATTGGCACTAATGGCCTGGGCCTGAACAATAGGGTCATCATAATAGTTGGTCATAAGTACAGACTTAGAAGACAGATTAAATTTTTGAATAATATCCAGGCCAGTTGTTCTTTCCTCTCCTAAATCATAATCAAAAATGAAGAGAGGAGAAACAAGGTCTTTTTTCTGTCCAGCATACCAAGAGTCAAATCCATCTGATGAGTGGTGAAAAAACTGCTTCATATCTTTGTCCACTTTATCCAATCTCTCTTTTACTAGGGTATGAATCACAGGACGGTCATCAGTCAGAATAAACTCACTGACTTTTTGCAGATCTATTTTCCCCATAAACCAATCAGGAATGGATGCTTTAGAAAGGCATATCTCTACCGTCGTTCCTGAACCATAGGCAGAAGAAATATTAAATTTCCCACCCCACTGCTCTACTCTTTCGATAGCATAGCTAATGCCAAGACCATTTCCATTTTTTCTAAATGAAACTCCACGTTTTCCAATCATGGCCAAATGTTCAGGCTTAATTCCTTCTCCATCGTCGATGACTCGAATGACATTAAATGAATCGTTTTGTGAAAGAACAATCTCGATCTCTTGACCTGTCTTACTGGAACGAGCAGAGTTATCAATCAAGTTACTCATGATTCTTTTCAATTCCATTTCGTTTAATTCAGAAAACGACTCGATGGAATTTTGTTCAATCGTCAGTTTTACGGGCTTACTCTCAAAAGACAACTTCACAGTTTCTTTTTCTGAAATCTCTTTTAGTATAGCTGCAAGGCACACTGTCTGAACTTGAGAAGAATTAAAGTTGTCTCCCTTCTCTTTTAAGTCATCAACAATAGACATCATATCATCACAGGCACTTTCGATTTTATCTTTCACATCTGCTTCCATCCCCTTACCTTTCTTCACAAGAACGTAGAGAAGTTGGAGGGGCTGAGTAATATCATGTCGTACTTGTTTAACAGTTTCCTGAATAGCTTTGTTTTTTTCAGCTAATAAATCTCTTTCAACACCCTTTCTAATAAGCCTCTTATACTGATGAAGGATAAAAAGTATCAGTGATACTCCCACGATATAAAACAGGAAGAGAACCTTCGCCACTTGAACATGATTATAAGTAAAGTTCAAAGTTCCGGCCTTGTCTTGCATTGTTTCATCGTAATAAATATCAACCGCGATATTGCTTGTCGTTATTGTGGACAGCCAATCTTTTTCAGTTTGAAAATAATCAGGTTCCAATGTCGGAGGTAAAACGAAGACTCGCTTATTATCACGGTCATAATATCCAACAGCATCGAAGTTTTGTAACTTCACATTGGAAAGAGCATAAATAGCTTCACGGTAACGACCAGCACGAAGTAAGCCTTCCGTCATCATTGCAATACTTGAAGCATTTTCATTACGAACTGAGTAAACGTAATATAGGCCCAGATTCGTAGTGAGAATAAACAGCACTAAGGAAACGATGATGGAAAGGAAGCGGAAGTGCTGAGATATTTTTCTTTCATTGATGGCCATAACTTACCCAATAGGATGCGGAATCCTTGAAATTTCTTTTAGTTTTTCTCCTGAAAATAAACTCAATCGTTCAGTATTGAGTTTGTTTTCATCGGCTTCACCATAAAACATTGATTGAAGCAATGAAGACTTGGCCTGCATAACGAAAATGGGGGCCGTAAGCCAAGGAGAAAACTCGGCCCCCAATTCGATACATTCAATCTCATCCATCGTTAAAATGGGAGAAGGAACTTTAAAATCACGAACAACTTTCATTTCAGAAACATTTTCAGCAAAATGAAACCTCTGATGATCCAGGCCTTTCCGTAAATCATTAGAGGAAGGAGTAAGCCCATAGCTTCCATAAATATATGCCGAGGCATTTACCATGCACTCAAAAGCGGCATGGTCAAAAGCCTTATTCAAATCGGCATCACAACCAAATCCCCACAAAGCTCCAAAACGATCACGCCCTGAAATTCGGCAAACAACCACATGAAGACCAGCAACAGGACTAATGGCCTCTGCAAAGGTTAAATCCATTCCAAAACCAAGCAAAGCAAGTTTAAGTTCATCCAGCATTGTTGGTTTTTCATTGGAAAAGAATGGTTTTCCCGTCAGGTGATGGCAAAGTATCGCATCCCTTTCGGCCAGTTCTTTTTTTGCATTTAAAACCGCAGACTCTTTATCGTAATGAGCAGCTACGCCATTACTGTTGATACCGTGGATTGAACAAACAGAGCGTTCTACTAGCTCAGAAAATGCCTTAATGAGTGCCGTGTCCTCATCCGTATCAATCCCTCTCCCCGTCAGAACTTCACCCGAAGCCGAGAAAGAGATTTTAAAGTCTTTGTGTTCTGGAAACCAGTTTTGAATCCAGTCCATCCGCTCGATCTTCAAATCAAGCGAATGAACGTGGCACAAAATCCAATTTCCTAATTTCTTTTGATTGTCCATAGTGGGTTATTCGCAAAAAGTTGTGGCAAATGGCTCACCCAAGGCTTCCTCAATAAAGCAATATATGGAGAAGAAGCCAGTGGATAAATCACACCGTCCATCAATGACTCAAAGTGGAGCTTTTGTAGTAGTTCTAATCTCTCTGCTTTATCCAAAGTGGACATATACGTTTTTAACCAATTCTGACGCTCATCCTTACTCATTCCAAACAATCCAACATTGATGGAATAAGAAACAAAGGAAATATCTTCGTTGAAAGTAACGTCTGGCCCCGCAAGGAAAGCGTGAGGCATCTCTTCTAACTTGGAAGAGGCCAATGTCGGAATTTTGGTTCCTTCAAAAACATCAATCCCCTGTAAATCCTTTTCTAAATACTTCTTATAGTCTTCTGCCGTTCCAACGCGAAGAAGTGATAACTTGAAATTATCGGCCTTCGTCTTTGGCTTAATGCTGTCCAACTTGCTCTCTAAAGAAGCAGCTTGATCGTTTGATAAATGTCCATCTCCAAAACTAGGAAGAAAATGTTTTCTATCTTGGAAACCAGCTTGAGACATAAAATATTCAGTAAGACTTGCCTTAATTGCTTTACCGTAGGCCAATCGTTCTTCTGCGGATAATTCCTTCAAGCCTCTTTCTGTAAAGAAAATGGCAAAGGTTCTAATATCCATTGTTGTGTGCAAAGAGGCATCTTTCACTTCTTTAGAAAAGTTGATGATCTTACCAGGCCCAAGTTTATCAATGGTGGTAATATGATCGACTTTGCCTTCTTTATACAGGTCAATGGCCGATGGAAGCCCGTCAATTCCACTTGGGATGATCTGAATCTCTTGAGCAAGATCAGAGCTGTAGTGGTAATGATTAGGATTGGCCTTTAAAGTAATTTTCCCGTCAGCATCTCTTGAATCCACATAATATGGCCCAGAAGTATTCCTGTAGTCGATGATCTTTAATGTCTTAGGATCTACCGACGAAATCGGGATGATAGCGAAATCAATCGCCGTAATGATGTTGGCAAGAAACGCCTTCTTTTCCCCAGGTTTAAGAATCAGAGTGTACTCATCACGAACTTCAATCCCATCACAGTTAGACTCTATACTTTTAATCTCAGACTTAGGACAGATTAAGTCTTTAAAGTTTCCATGAGTATTACTGGCAATGATAAGCAATCTCTTTAAAGAAAATTCTGCATCATAGGCCGTGATTTTTTTCCCATCAACAGTCTTAAGACCCTTGCGAATATGAAGGAAGAACTCGTTTGTTTCTTCATCCCACTGGAACTTTTCAGCGACTCCTGCAACAGGATTTCCATTGGCATTGGAAACTTCAATCAGAGGGCTATAGATATTCTCAAGAAAGATATATTCAGGAGCAAAGTGAATGGCCGTAGGCTCATACTGTTCTACCGGCTGATTATATGGGAAAGCTACTCGTAATTTCATTTCTCTATCTTCCTTACTAAAATATCCATAAGCTGCTACTGAAATAATCACTGACACTAATAGTAACGCTATTTTACTTTTTCTTAAATACATACTGTCCCTTCACCAGCGAGTGTACGAATAACTCCCTGTCTGTCTTCTAATTGAGATACAATAGAACGATTTAGAGAAATCTGGACTCGCTCAAAACGGGTCGTTTCATTCTCGTCAATAATCACCACCCCTTCTTTAAGCATTTCACCGAGAACTTTCGATTTAACATGATTAGCCAAGGTCGGGTATTGCTCATCAAGTAAAGTCATCTTCTCCTTCATAGAAAGGACCGCATCTTCCACTTCTTCTACATTGTAAGACTTCGCAAAAGATTCAATGTTTTTGCTCATTGAAACAAGACGGTTTAATGCCTTTTCAATTTCTTTGCGAAGAACAATGTCTGGGATTTCTGTAAGCTGAACAGAACTTACATAAATCGCATCCAGACTGTGAATGTTCTCCACTCTTTGATTCTGAATGATCTCAGTCGCCATAGATGGACTCATGTTTAGTGCCGATGACAAGATAGTTAAGGTTAAAATTGGCTTTTTCATACGATTTCCTCTCTCAAAAACTTAAAGCTAGATAGGTTGTTAATAATTATTTTTAACATTCCATTGCGTTCTTCAGGAGTTGAATCAAAAATTCCTAAAGTTTTCATCCTTGAGTTTAAAGTCGTTCTCTTTACATTAAGATCAATAGCTGCTTGCTTGATATTGTGGTTATGCTTTTTCAAGGCTACCAATATCAGCTTTTTTAACTGCTCTTGTTGTAGCTTTTCCAAAGTTTCCAAATCCAAGTTTGCGATAGCATCCTTGATTGAAGTTGCTTGCAGGATTTCATCAGGCAAGTTTTTCTTTCGGATAACTCCACAATCAATCATAACAAAGAGACGTTCAACGGTGTTTTCCAATTCACGGATATTTCCTGGCCAGTGATAACTTTTCAAGGCCCTGAGTGCAGTGGGAGAAAAGCATTTCTCTTTGCCACATTTTTCTTTCATCATGTTTGAAAAATGTTTAACCAAGGAAGGAATATCCTCTGTTCTTTCTCTCAAGGGAGCAATATCAAGCACCAGCGGAGTGATACGGAAATATAAGTCTGGTAAAAAATCAGGATTATCACCTTGGCACATATCCCATATTTTCGGTTTAGCCGCACAAATAACTCTCACATCAACAGCAAACTCTTTTGTGCCACCAACTCGCTTAATTTTCTTTTCTTGTAAAACTCGCAACAACTTGGCTTGAGCGTCTTTTCCTAGATGGTGGACTTCATCAAGGAAAATAGTTCCTCGGTGGGCCACTTCAAAAAGACCAGCTTTCTGAGCAATCGCACCAGTAAAGGCACCTTTCTCATGGCCAAAAAGTTCTGACTCCATCAAGTTGCTATCGCCTTTAAAAGCAGAACAGTTGATTGCAACAAACTGACCGCTCTTGGCCCTTTTTGAATTGTTATGAATGGCCTTAGCTGCAAGTTCCTTACCTGTACCTGTTTCGGCCAGGATAAGAACGTCGGAGGTATCATGTTCTGCAAAGCGAAGAATATCTTTAGCTGTGTTTTGGTATTCTGTAGAAATACCAATCATGCCGGTCATAGAGACATAGTTCTTATGAACCACTCCCAAGGATAGCTCACTCAGCTCCTGACTTTGCTTATCCATTGCCGAATTGATATTGGCGATGACCTTTTCTTTTGAAATCGGCTTATAAAGGATTTTAGCCGAATCAACCTGAATCCATTTTTTATAAGCTTCATCTGATCCATCGGCTGAAGCAATTACGATCTCTAAATCTTCGTTAATTTCTCGCAACTTTTTGGCAAGCTCACTCCCATCAGAAAAAGTGCCGTTATCCTTTTGAAGATTATAGTCAACAAAGGCAATGACATAATCACTTGGGTGAGTTTGGAAATGTCTGTAGGCTTCTACGCCATACATGAAATAATCAACAGTGAAATTCTCATCGCTGAAAATTTCCTTGTACGCTTGGATGACATACTTATCATCATCCACGACTAAAATTTTTTGTTTCTTCACAATAACCTCTCTGGTTTGTTTTCCCTTTGCACCTCCATGGCAATCACCGTGCCAACTTCAGAAACTCTATATTTTTGGAGTCTTACGGGAGGAGCACCATAACTTTTGTTGCTAAACATTTCAAATTTGTGACGAACTATCGTCACTTTTTTACATGGTGACAAAGTAGCACTAGCAATTTTGGTAATCATTCTGGTGGCTTAGATGCTTAAATCAAAATGTGGCGAAGTCTCGTCACTTTTTCGATCATTTTTCAAAATTCTCATCTAACCGTTAAAGATCATTCGCATTTAGTAGTGACGAGAACTCGTCATTTTACCGTGACGAAAGTTCATCACACCGAAAAAATCTCGTCACTCTCTTGAAGCTCTTGTTTTTAAAAAGAAAAATGACATTTTACGAGGGAGTTTCTGACGAATACTCGTCACAACTGAATTTTTCAGCTCACCAAAAAACGTCCACAAAACTTTCTCTTCAATCTTCTCTAGTTCGTTGTTTTCATTCTTGTTTTTCATACTCCACACGTTCGTAAAAAATCATTTTTAAAAACTTGGCACAGCCATTGCCTTAGCCGTCATCAAACTTTCAACGAATGGAGGAACCAAAATGAAAAGTTTGAACAATAAACCTTGGCTTAATGCTGATGGAACAAAGAAATCAGAAAAAGAAATTTTGAAAATCAGTAAAACATGGAGTCCTGAAGTATGGAATCTCTACCTAGACGCTGATGTTGGAACCCTTCAAGATGAAGAGTTAGTCTTCATTCCTGACATGAATAGCGAACTCATCTCACAAGGGGCTGAACTTTTAGAGTATCTAAGAGAAAATCAGCATTATGAAATTATCAAGGATGCTTTCGATCTAGCACTGGACGAGCTTTCTAGGGCCGAAAGAAAAGTTATCAAAAAACTTTTCTGGGAAGACATACCAACTCAACAGCTTGCAGATGAATTAAAAACATCGGAAGGCAACATTCGGGTCATCAAATCACGCGCCTTACGAAAACTACAAGCTCTCCTGCCATCTCAAGAATTTAAGCAAAAACTAACCAGACACAAAATTCAAATAAAACGAGATGTTGCCTAAGAAACTGTAACGCTTTTGTAACGAATTTCCCTATAGGGTGAGAGGACTTTTTTTTGAACGGAGAATTTAGCATGAAAGATCAAATCCAAATTTTTAAGTCGGTCGTCCGTGCCGTTGATCCAGTAAACGGAACCGTGTGCATCAAGGGACCACTTGCAGACGAAACAAGTAAATTGAGCGTTTCTGCCCTTATCCCCTACTTTGCCAGAGATATTTTCTTGGCCCAAAAAGATGAATCGCTACTCAGAAATCATTTTGGCTTCAAAGTGGTTGCTGGCATGAAGTGGCCTTCAATCGAGGTTTCTCTTCCTCAAGGCATCCTTGACGAGGACTTCAAAAAAATTCAGCTTCATCTCACACAAATTTTATGGAGCTATAACTTTATCACTTACGACGCAAAAGATGATTGCCTGAAACAACGGTTTTTCTATGCGTTTGTTTTTACTTCGGCTTGCCAATCACTTGATGAAGCAGCCTAGCCCTAACAAAAATTCAATCGGAGAAAAACATGATGGAAACTCTAATGACTTCAAAGCAACTCGAAAATCAATCAAACAAGAACACCGTAAACGAGTATCTTAAAACTCTTGGTGACGACGGTGATACTACCGTCCTAGAGAAGTTCGTTAATGAACTTCCTAAAAAAGAGCGGCAAGTAATTCGACTTAAATTCTGGCACAACTTTGACTTAGACGAAATCTCCCATCATGCAGGAATCCGTCGCAGTCATGTTGAGACTGTTCTTACTAATGCCATTTCTCTTCTTCGTAAGAAGATGCTCAGTAAGCTGGCAGAGCTTGAACCTGAGTGGATAGAAGAAAACACTCTTCTGGTGGGGTAATAATGAAAAAGTTATTTATCTCACTCATAGCCGCTACTTATGGAACACTCGCTTGGAGTTTTCCGACAGTTTGTAGCGTAGTGAACTCACCACACTTTCAAGGATGCCTTGAACTAAGGAAGACTATATCTTCTTGTGGTTTTCCCCCACGTCCTTGTGTTCATTACACCTACTATGTGCCTCAGTATTTCATTGAAGTGGTAACAAATCCAAGGGAGTCCTTTTTTACGACTATGCCAGCAGCAGCAAAACAACTGGCATTAGTGAAAGACATTATCCCTTTTGGTGGAGATGAAGATAGTGGGGAGTATTCCTACCATGCTCATACTATCAACGTCCCATTCACATACTGGGCCTTCTACGGACTTTCTTGCGGTGGAACCTCTTGGGACAATATGTGCTTTACTTCCATGTCAGAGCATTTAGGGACGAATTGGAAGACTGGGACCGCGGATCTACTTCAACCGGCCTTCATGGCCTGGAGTGCGGCCCCAAAGGCCTGTCTGATTAAAGGAGCAGTGACTTCTGCAACAGGAAGTTCCACTCCCACAGGTTATCCGGCCAGTTCTTATATGTGTTCTACTGATCGTAGCTTGTTGGCGAAATATCCACCAAGTAACCAACCAGTCTGTAATGGCTGGGGAATCTTCTTCCCTCGCTATGGAACCGTCACAAACTCAGATCAGATGACTTCTTCACTTATGATTGCTTCTCGCATGAGAAGTTTAGGCTCTGAGGTTTTTCAATCAGTGCCGACTTTTCCCGATGAAAAGTGGCAGATGATCTCGCCTCAGTCTAGTTCATGCTTTAGAGAGGGGCAAAATGTCAGCATCCTCCAAACAAAAGGGGTCACTGAAATCGGTCGCCTCGTCAGTACCAAGTTTAAGAATTACCTCTATGTCGTTTGGAAACGTGTGGGATGCACTCGTGACGTTCATACCATCCCATCCACTCTAGCGTGGCCAGGAGTCATGCAAGCATCATGTAGGGGGATTGAATGAAGTTCGGTACATATTTAGTACAAGAAAGTAAAATATCCCAAGACGATCTGGCAGATGCACTAGAGATTCAAAAGAAGTTTAAGAAAAAGAAAATCGGAAGACTCTTAGTTGATCTAGGATTGATTACCCAAGAGACGCTGAATCGAGGATTAACTAACTTCTTTAAACCTGAAATTAAAAACGTCTATGGGCTTCATCAAGAAATGAAACTCATGTCATCTCTACCTCAGGAACTAAAATCCTTGGCCATGTCCCATAAGGCGATTATTTCTCAAAATTCTAAAAATCAGATCGACTTTGTGAGAATGGAACTCATAGACGACAAACTTTTAGAACTTGCTCAGACGATGACAGGAAAGAAAGCTTTATGTTGGGTAGTTGATAAAGAAGGTTTTAACTTTCTTTGCCAGTCCACAGGACAGGTCGTAGGTGATCGTCCTCAATTAGTAGTCAGTAAGAATCTTTCTGATGATGAAAAACTGCAAGAAGATTCCCCTTACTCCAAGCTGTTTAGAGAAATTATGGTTGAAGCTAAAAAAAGTTCGGCCAGTGATATTCACATTGAACCTACAAATGAAGGTGTGACCATTCGTTTTCGTTTATTCGGGACACTTGCGACTTACAAGGCCCTTAAAAAAGAACATAGAGAGGGCTTTATTTCCAAAGTTAAGAACATTGTGAATATGGACTTAGCGATTGTTGGTAAACCTCAAGATGCAAGGGCCTCTTTTAAACTTTTGAAAACCGATATAAGAGCAAACTCTCTTCCTAATCTATGGGGGGAAAAAATTGTTCTACGTCTTCTTGACCAAGAAAGAGACTTTAGACTTGAGCAGTCGGGACTTTCTTCTGATGCCGTTCGTACTTTGCAAACAGTATCAAAACGAAAGGACGGTCTGATTCTTATTTCTGGGCCAACAGGATCAGGGAAGACGACGACTCTTTACTCTGTTCTTTACGAACTACCACGTGACAAGCTCAATGTTTCCACTCTGGAAAATCCAGTGGAGTATCAACTAGCAGGAGTCAATCAGGTTAATATCCGTGAGGATGGAGTATCGACATTTGAGGGTTCACTTAGAGCACTCATGCGACAAGACCCTGATGTTATTCTTGTGGGTGAAATCCGCGACCATCAAACAGCTAGCCTCGCTTTTAAAGCAGCTTCAACTGGACACTTAGTTTTCTCAACCGTTCACGCTAATGGTTCAAAGGAAGTTGTAGAGCGTCTTATCAATCTTGGCGTTGATACTTTCACCATTAAAAGCAATTTACGCTTAAGTGCAGCTCAAAGACTCATCCCCCTGATTTGCCCTCACTGCTCTATCGAGGCAAGTCAAAAGGAAGTCGAGCTTTTAGGCATCGAAGGAAGTTTTAAGAAAACTAACGTCGATGGTTGCTCTAAGTGCAGATCAGGAGTAACAGGAAGAATCGCAGTTCTTGAGTACATGGGAGAGGATGAAATCAAGCAATTCATCGACTCCCCAAAAAAATCCGTTAATTTGCCTAAGAACTCTCTTAAAAACGAAATCATCGAACTAGCGAGAACTGGAAAAGTCGATTTTTCCGAAGCCCTCGCCATTATCTAAACCACATCGAGGTATGTATGAGCTCCTTTTTTAGTGCCTTGGCACTTATTCTGATATTTTCAGGAAAAGCCCTGGCCTTTGATTACTTTGGCTCAAAAATTGACTATTGGGGTGACTCTAAAAAGAAAGAAGTTCCTACTATTGTCAAAGAGTCAGCAACACAGGAAGAAAAGAAACCTGTTAATGAATCCCCATCTTCATCATTTGACTGGAAAAAACAATTAGATCCTAAGAACGATGATTTTTTTAAAGAGGGAGACTACACGCCACCAGCCGCTTTTATGGAGCTGGCACGAAATCCGACAGATCAGAATATAACGAACTGGTTTAAGCTGATAGAGAAAAAGAACGAAATCCAAACACGCTTATCTCAAAGGATGCAGCAGTATCTCTCAAAAAATTCCAAGCTAGTTCCAGCAGAGAAGCAAGTCTTCACTGAAACCGCAAAGGGTGTTGCCGCGACGGACGTAGATTACTCTCGTTACCGATTCCGAATGTATTTTGAATCATCTTGCCCTCACTGCAAGCACATGATGGAAACGATGAAAGAGCTTCAGGATTCTGGCTTCTATGTCGAGATCAAACAGATTGACCAAAATTCTAAAGTGGCACAAGCCTTACCTTTTCCAGTAGAGCAAGCAACACCACAAGAACTAAAAGAAAAAGAGATCACTTCGTGGCCCGTGCTTTTCGTAGGTGATCTAAAGAAGAAAGTTACCTATAGAATTAACGGCTATCGTTCTACTCAAGAAGTCCTTTCCGCAATTCAGTCCAACTAAAAACCATTTTTCACATTTAAACCTTTTGGAGGAGTCTATGCTAGACCCATACGACAACTATTACCTTGTAAAACAACGAATCCACGAACTCACCGAGGAAAAGAAATACTACCATCCTGGCCCACCATCACCAACATGGCCTTGGATTGTTTTACTCATCCTCATTGCCATTTGCTGCTTTGGCCCTGATGCCTTTGCAGCTTCTATCCCACGCCTCCCAGGAACGGATCAAAGTGACAAACTCCAAGCAGCAGGAACACTTTTACGAATCATCGACAGCGCTTTGTTCTCATGGGGAGCAAGAATTTTTGCCGGTCTTTTGATCTTAAACGCTGGTGTCTGTCTTAAGAACCAAGCTTTCGGCCTTGCTTTCATTTCCATCATCGGGGCCATCATGGTTGGTACGGCTCCAATGTGGGTTAAAAACATTTTTGACATGGGTGGTGGAACTCTCTTTTCAATGATGACTCAGCATGGGGCCGCCTATGTATGAGTATGAATCACTAAAAGAAAATCACGGAAGCAAAGTAAGTCAGACGATTGATAGCCCTATCATGGTTTTTGATTATTTTGAGCTAACAGAAGTGTTTGCTGCCCTTGGGGCCATGCTCATCTTCGGAGTCATTCTGTACTCATGGGGGCTTATGCTTCTGTCTTTAGTTCTCATCCTTGGCGTTGGTCCACAGGTCAGAAAGAGAAATAAAAAAGGAGTTTATCTACACTGGCCTTATCGCAAGTTCTTTATGTCCCTCCCTGGCCTCATCAATCCCAAGGGCCGCAAAAAATACTCAGACTAAATTCATTAGGAGAAATCAATGAAAGAGAAAATCAACAAGCTACTATCCATGATTGGCCCAAAAGAAAAGGGAATCAAAGGAGAGCAAGTCGAATCACCACCAGTAGGAAGCTATGAAGGTATTGATCTAAAAACTCTACCCAAGTTTATCTGCTACAAAGCTTCCCTACTAAAAGAGAAGATGACCCTAAAATCAGTTCTCGCCATTATGGCAGTCCTCTTTAGCACTCACTACTGCTCAACTCGCATGGAAGTCTCTGGACTTCATCAAAAACTCAGAGAGAAAGAATATATCCTCGCCCCAGGTGTCTTGGATTTTACGACAGCTTCCCCTCAAGCTGTACCTGACTCTTATGTAAACGATGCCGTGACTGACTTCCTTGCTGATCTAGGAAATGTCAGTGCTAACAACATTGACGAGCAATTCAACACGCTAAAACGCTTCATGAGTGACAAGCTCAAGGTCACTTTTGAAATGGAGACTGCTGACTGGATTGAGCAAGTCAAGACCGAAGGTATTTCACAAATTCTCACCGTCATTAACAAGGAGATCAAAACAGACAACGACGGAAACTACCAAGTGACGGCAACTGCCCGTGCAGAGTTCTACGCAAATCAGCAGTATTTAGGACACGAAGATCAAGTTATCGAGATGACCATGAAGCTCACACCACCACAAAAGAGTCACCGCTGGTATCTGCAACTTACTTCACTCTCATGGACGAAAGCCGACACCTTCCAAACCAAAAACAACCTTTCCAAATAACCACAAACCTTAAGAGGTAAAAATGAAATTTTCTATTCTAAGAAAAGTCACTCAAATCATTGACCAGTTTCTTTTCGTTCATCTACCGCCCATTATCATGGCAGCTCTAAAAGGGATTGTTCAATTTCTCTTGCTTGCTTCTGCCATTGCCTTTGCAATTAGGCACAGCCAATGTCATGCGAAGACAATCTACTACGGCACAGAAACCGAAGTCGTGAACATCGTCTATGGGGGTGAAACTATCTTACGTTTCAATGAACCAGTAAGAACTATTAGCCGAGCCTCAGATTTTGAAATTGGCCCAGCCGATAAAGCAAATCCTGACTACTCGATTCTCTCCGTCGTTCCTCGATTCACTCAAGGAACAAGTCAGATAACTTTTCTCCTGGCCAATGGCTCAGTAGTGAGCACTAAGATTCAAACCGTGCCAAAGGCTATCCCCGAAAAGACTGACAGCTTCTATGACTTCATAGCCAAAAGTTCTCTTGTAGAAAAAGAAGGCAATATCACTTCCGACATTACTGATCTCGAACTCATGAAGTCCATGATTCGCAGAGAGGAGGTGCTTGGAGTTGACCAACGGGCCATTGAACGTGAAGTCAATTCGGGAGTTCCTGATCTTGCCGCCAAGCTTGTTCGTATCTACACAGGAGCTAAATTTAATGGCTATGTCTTTAAGTTAAGTAACTTGTCTAAGACTAAAAGCTACTCAGTGGACATTCGCCTCCTGACTCTCGGCAAACCTAACCAGGCCTTACTTTCACAAACGGACAAAGCTGTATTGAAACCTAAAGAAGAAACTTTTTTCCGTATAGTCGCAAAGCCCAGCTCTGTCTATTACAACGTCAATCTTCCATTCGGTTCAGTTCAAGTGGCTGAATAACCTCACAAGGAGCATCTTTTGGAAAAGATCAAAAACATTTACGCAAAAACGCTTTCCTTTCTTAAAAAGCATTACCCAAGCTATAAAAAGCAATTACCTTGGGTTCTCACTGCTGCAACGATGGCAGGCATTTATTCGTTTGCTCTCCATCAGAATAGAAAACATGAAGTTCATGTCCACAAGGAGAAGGTCACATTCAATGGTGGCCGAACGATTGGAGATAGTCGAACCATCTACCAGATGAAAGAAAAAATCCTTTCAAAACGTGTAGAGGAACTGGAAAAGAAAACCAAAAGCTACGAAGAGGCCATGCAGAAAATGAAAGAAGAGAAGTCTGAGCAAGAACAAGAAGACAAAAAGGAGGATGAGCCTAAAGGTCTTCCTGAAAAAGTCCCCAAAAGCACTTCTGAACCCGAACCACTACCAGAAGAAGTCTCTTTTTCTTCATCTCCAAGCCCCCTCTATACTAATTCCGTCCCACCATACTCCGAAAGTCCTACACGAACTGTTGTATCAAGACGGAAAACCTTTGTCCGTGAGGCTACAAGAGGGCCTTCAGTTATTTCTTTCCCTGTTCAAGCAAAAGAAAGAGTCCAGCAGGAAATGACAGTCAAAGTCCCAGCCGGTTCCTATCTCAAGGCAAAACTCTTGACAGGAGTTGAAGCCAGTGAGTCTCGCCCTGTTCCTGTTCTACTTCAGGCTGACTTCTTTTTTATTGGTCCAAACAAATCCAAGATTGACCTTGCTGGATGCTTTATCATTGCAAAATCCCAAGGCAATCTTTCAATCGAACGTGTGGAAATGCAGGCCAACAAAATTTCTTGTGTTTCAAAGTCAGGACGAATGTTTGAGCGAGAACTAAACGGCTTCATGGCCGATGGCAAAGACTCAAGCTTTGGAATCGTAGGGCTTGTAAATTCAAAGCAAGATCGAGTGGCCTCAATGGCATTTCTTAGCTCTATTGTTCAAGGCATTGGAAGTGCCATTCAACAAGCACAAACAAGTACCCAGACTAATGCTCTTGGAGGTGCAAGCTCTATCGTGACAGGCGACCAAGCTAAATACATGGCCGCTGGTGGTGTGAGTAATGCTGCTTCACTTGTGACTAACTGGTATCTTCAACACGCCCAGAACCTTCTCCCCACAATCAACATCGGTTCGGGGCAAGACGTTTGGATTGTTCTGCAAGACACTGTTGACCTTCCCAACTGGTACTTTGCCCGTGCCAAATCTTCTCAAGCCATGGGTAGTTTTTCCTACCTAAGCCGTCTAAACGAATAGCCCACTACTAACAACATTTTTGGAGATTACTCTATGAAAAAGCTAAACACAGCTTTAATTCTTTCCTCTGTCCTTTTCTTAAACGCTTGCTCTACTACCAGAGCACCAAGCATCAACTTTCTCGAAATTCGCTCCGACTACGATGGTAAGTCAAAACTCAAAGACGTAAATGAAACCTCGGCTCTATTTGTACCAAATCGAACAAAGCCGCAGGAAGTGGACATTTACGTTCATCCTCACGAAACAGTCCACGGTGATTATTTTCGTGGTGGCTATGTTCGTTCAATCGTTAAAGGCGGCCAGTGGGAGCTGACTGAATCTACTGCCACGCCTACCTCTCAAGAAGAAGTAACGAAAGAAGAAATCAAAAAAGAACCTGTCAAAGAGGTTCGTGAGCCTCGCATCCGTGAGTTTGTCGGTCCTCGCCACTAAGTCCAGCCAGATCATCCCCTTCAACTAGGAGCTAAATTTGAAAGCACTAAAGCTTAATGATCTCCCTTTGCCTATTTCAAAGGCATTGGGAGATAGGAGCATTTTTACCAATGCTCTATTTACAAGGCCTGATTCATTATCGGCTTTACTTCCTTATGACGAATATCTGGAAAAGGACAAACTCTACTTAATGAAAGATGGCTCTTTAGGAGTTGTCTATGAAGCAGAACTTCTTGAGCATGAACCCATGACTTCAAAGCAGATCGTGGATGCTGTGGATGGTCTAAAGCCATTTTTCTCTCTTCCTGAAAACTGCACTCTGCAATTTCTCTATGACCAGGCCTGTATTTCTTCTTTTGACTCTCAAATCTCATCTATTGAGAACACTTATCCAGAATCCCATCCAGTTAGCCAAGTTCTACACAAGGAAAGGATGGATCTACTTAAGTCTTCATGCTCAAAGCAAGATGAACAATCACCGCTTAGACGAAAGCTCTATCTTGCCATCAGATATTTTCCCAAAATCATCAAGCAGAAGAAAGTAAGAGACTATCTTGACCGTGGTGAGGTGACTCTTTATCGAGAGATGAAAGAATTTGTCTTTGAGCTAAACAATTTTAAAGGAAGTCTCAAAACGATTGAAACAGCATCCCCCTTAAAGCTTAAAAAGCTTGAAGCTGAAAATCTACTTGATGTTCTAAGACGCTTCTTTAATCCGAAGACGTATTACAAAAGAAGTTTTGCTTCTTTCAACAAAAACGTCCCACTGTCTGACCAGTTTATTTACAATTCACCAACGCTAGATTTTACAGGAATTGAACGCGAAGGAATTAAAAGCAGGACTCTGACACTTAAAACCAGTCCACTTTACGCCTATCCAGGTGGGATGGCCTATTTCTTGTCTCTCTTGTTCCCTTTCAAGCTGTCTTTAAACTTCTCTTTCCCGACGAAGAATCAAACTAAATTGTTCTTTGATACAAAAGAATTTTTCTTAGAGCATGGCCCTACTGCTAAAGCACGTTTACAGAGAGAAGAAATCAAAGAGGTTCAAGAACAACTCGCACGAAATGACCGATGCTTAAAGCTTACGTTTAACGTCATCATCGAAGGTGAAACAGAAGAAGAATTAAACGATAGGGAACAAAGAATCTGTCATATTTTCAACAATCAATTGGATTGTGAAGTCATCAAAGATGATGAGATCGGGCTTGGACTTACTCTAAACTCTCTTCCTCTCTGCTATTCACCAGATGCAGACTTTTCAACTCAAAGGGCTATCAGAATCCTACGCTCTGATGCTATCAAGTTTCTCCCTATCTTTGATTCCTTCCGTGGGACAAAGAAACCTCTTTCTTTGTTTCTCTCTCGTGAGAACAATCTCACGCCGTTATCCCTTCTTGAGAATGAAACTTCAAACCACACTGTAATCCTAGCCGACACCGGCTCAGGAAAATCAGCGTTTGTGATTGAGCTGATTACCGCTGCGAAAAGGCTCAGCCCTGAGCCGATTATATTCGTAATCGACAAGAAATCGTCTTATACTATGCTTTCAGAGTATTACGATGGAAACCTTACGGTTTTTGATCGCAATGCCTCTGTGCCATTCTCGCCGTTTCGTGGGTTCTATGACGAAGAAAAAATTGCCTTCCTCACAAAACTGATTTCTTCGGCGGTACTTCTTACTTCGCCAAGCTTTGAACTTGAAAGTGAACACCAAGCGGCTATCACCAAAGCACTTAAACAGGCCTATCTCAAAAAGTGTGACCGCAAAGGACTGACGTATCTTGATGGAAAACTTGTAAGGCAAGAAACTGATGAAGAAGTTGAGCTTACCATGGAGGATTTTGTCATCGAGCTTGGTAGCTTGAATGATGAAAAGAATGAACGAAGTCGTGAAATTATCGACGTTCTCCTCTCTAAGCTTCGCCCATTCTATGGTGATGGTATTTACGCCAAATTCTTCAACGGTGGTGAACGTCAAAAAGGTAAATCAAAACTATTTTACATTTATGACTTAGATGCCCTCGATTCTGACCCCGTTCTTCAAACTCTGATGACTATGGCTGTAATTGAAGAAATCCGTCGCATCCTTTCACTTCCTGAGAACCAAGGACGTACTGGATTTTTAATCATGGAAGAGTTTGCCATGCTAGGGCGAAATAATCCAAGCTTCCGTGACTTCGCCATCGACTTCGCGGAAACCATGAGGAAGCGTGGTTGCTGGCTAATCACTCTAACTCCAAGGCCTCAAAACTATTTTGAGTTAGAAGTCGGTAAGGCATTTTGGTCAGTAGCCTCCAATTATATCTTCTTACAGATGAATCCTGATAACGTGGACTTTATCACGACTCAATCCTCCCTTTTAGATGAAGCAACCGCCGAAATCGTCCGCTCCCTTAAAACTGTGAACGGAAAGTTCGCGGAGATTTTCTACACGAACAAGAACAAAACAATGCAAGGGGCCTTCCGCTACTCTCAGACTCCTATGAGGCGTTGGTTAAGCCCAACAAACGCAAAGGATGCAAGGGAAGCGATTAAGGCATTAGAGAAGTTCGAGGACAAGTGGGAGGCATTGGATTATCTGGTGAAGAACTTTCCAAACTAACAAGGACAACAACCTATGAAAAATCTTTTTCTTTTGGTGGTCTTTCTCAGTCAGGCGGCTTTTGCCGCTTCTGACTTAGATTACCGAAACATGGGAACACTCTCTCCCTCTGATTATCTTCTAGGCTCCCATGGAAGGAGCCGTGATCCGGTCTTTGACGACTATCGAACAGTGGACTTGAATCTCAACCTAGGGCTTGGTGCAGACTGTGGACGAATGAATATCCACAACACCATGCAAGCAGCACTAAGAAACATTCTTGACTCAAAATACCTCGGAGATATTGGTAAGGATATTATGGCATCCAGTCCTTTGCTCCTAACCTGTTATTTCAGCCCTACATGGTGTTCTATTCTCAAGCACTCACAACTGCAAAGTAATTTCCTCGCTCAACTTCGTATGAACCAATGTAAGGCCATTGACGCTTATACAGATTCAAAAGTGAATGAGTTTTACGAACAGAGAGCCGAGTGTGTACGGAAAGCTAACCAACAGTCAGGTGGTAACTTTGAGCAGTCCATGGAGTCATGTAAAAACTATTGGGACACTGATCTTGCAAGCTGGGCCGGTGGAGGAAATAAAACTCCTGAAAATCGTCTAATTGAAAGTACTGCTCAGTGGGCTGGATTCCAAGGAGCAAGTGCAGATCGTATTGTGAACGTAACCAAGGCCATGATTGGAGACACCATCATCAAGCGTGGAAGTCTTCGCATTGACTACGGGCCTCGTCGAGTTCAACTTACACCGAGAACTTATCTTTTAGATATAAAACAGGACACTTTTGGAAAACTCTGTGATGGAGTCGTAAAAAGGATTGTTGCTAAAGGTGGCTATCGTAGCAATGTCTATAAACTCATCACCGACGATGACCTCAAGGGACTCAGTGGAGCTTCAGAAACTTATCTGATTGACCGCCAAACGATTCTCTCACTTGCTTATCTTCCTCACACTAAGCGAGAAATCGCGTGCAAAAAACTTTCTGATGCTCTCGCTATGAGTATCTTTTCCGACGATATGGGGCGAACAATAGACTTTACCTCGTCTAAACTTGCTGGAAACCCTCACTTGCCAACTAAACGTCAAGAAGAGGCCATTCAAAAGACTAGAGTTTTAAAAGATCAAATCGAAATGACTCTAGCCCTTGAAAAGCAAAACTCTGAACCTCTCAATGAAGTTCTCCATCAGATTAACAGAGAAGGAGAAAAGTATCAGAGAGTCGTCGTCGAAGAGGAACTTACGGTTGATCGTAAGCAGGAAATGTCTAAACGTCTCGATAATCTTTTCTTTGACTGTGCTGACAGAATCGGCTGCCACAAGGAGTTCTAACACTTAAATCTTGGAGAATGTATGTTTTCATCCACGGCCTACGAGGCCTTTTATTCTATTATCGGGCTTCATTTTCACGAGGCCTCGATAAAAATTATCACTTCCCAAGCCATTCTTGCAGGGATTCTTGCCATCACCTTTGGAGCAGCTTTCTTCTTTGCTGTTTGGGGATATTTCAAACGATACTTGCCAGGGTCGCTTGGTGGATTTCAAGGGGCCACCCTTGGAACCTTCGTCAAGCTCCTGGCCTCTTTCTTACTTGGTGTTTCACTCTTAAAAGTTGGTTCCCTATCTAACGTCAGAGATCATAAGCGAGTCACTTGGCACAATAACAGTTACATCACGACTAAAGTAATAGACCTTCAGGAAAATTACAAAGTCAGCTTTGTCTTTGATCTTCTCACACAATCAGCAGAAGAGATGGCAAACTTTTTAGGTATTGTGGTTGACCGACTCTTTGAAAAGACAAACTCAGAGCAACACGCCCCATCTGCTTTTTACAAGGCCATTCTCTACGCTGGTTCAGTGTCCATCGAAGACCCAAAACTTCGTTCTATGATTGATCTGTATTCGGGAGAATGTTTCGACAAGGTTATCCCACAAATTGAATTGGCAAACCGAGAAGATAAAGTTTCTGAGTTCTTTAAGCCTTATGGGGTTGTGGACAATGCTTTGAAAGAGATTAAGCTACCGATGCACAATGGTGATGAAATTACTTGTTATGACTTAAAAGAAAAGGTTAATGGTGATCTTTATAACTACGCCAGAAAAGTGACAAACAAGACGGCCAAGTATGACGAAAATATCAAGATCACAATTCCGAGACATAGTGTAAATGAAGCCGCTTCTGCTGCTTTAAATAACTACTTCACGGAAAAAGCTGAAACCCAAAGGCTCAACATTCAAAGGGGTGCTGAGATACCAAGTGGAGGCTTTGCCAAGTTTCTTTTAGGTTGGAAACGCTTAACAACTTGGGATGGGGTTTTAAGTCTCTTTGGTGCTGAACACCTTGAAGGGGCAAACCTCACCGCAGAGCGGGCCATGCAATTTAACGAATACTTGAAACGTGCCCCCCATCTAAAGGGTATGGTTAAGCTTTTTCTTATTGCAGCATTTCCGTGGCTGATCTTCTTTGTGTTCGCTGGCAAATGGAAAATTATCATCTCATGGTGGGCGGTCTATTTTTCGGTTCTCTTATGGACCCCGCTCTGGACCCTGCTCTATCACTTAATGACTACCGTAGCACTCTCTACGGATGTTTTAGAAGCCTTTGGACGCATGAATGATGGTATCTCGCTGTACTCATCAGAATTAGTCACTAACAAGATTTATCAATTCTACGCCATTTACTCCTACCTTCAACTCATTGTCGGGCCTTTGCCTACGATGATCCTGGCCTGGGGTATGTTTACGGGCTTTCTAAATGACCGCCAGCAAGAAACTACGCCGGAAGCTATTTCCACGACAACTGCTACCGTAGGGGCAACAGCAACAGGTGGGGTTGGAGCTGGAGCAATGACAGCAGCTAAAAGTGCAGCAAAAGGAGTTAGAAAGTAAGTAATAACCGATCTTCAAATCTTAGGCACCTCATCGCAGGTGCCTTTTTAATCTCGCCCTATCCGAAATCTAAAAAACCAAAAAGTTTAATCACACAAAAGGAATCTTTTATGAAAAAGGAAAGCCCCTCTTCGTCCTCTTCTCCCAATATATCTCAATCATCTCTAAAGGCCTTCGATGAAGGCGTGAAGATGCTCATGGATCTATTTCAGGAAATCACAGTGATCTCCATGATCGGCCTCTCTGAGCTGGCAAAGCTAACGTACCGCTTTCTTCCTTGGAGTCTTGCTGTTCTTTATGGAATTTATGCAGGAACAGAGCAAATTATCCTGAATCTTACCCACCTTGTTGAGTTGCACTTTCTTGAACCTAGTTTATTCACTTTCAAGGTTCTCGAATGGTGCTTAAAGATTCCTCTCTTTTATCACCACATGATTCTTTTGAGTATTCTTGCATTTATCGTCTGTGTATCTCTGGGTTTTAAACTTCGCTACCTTCGTAACAAGTTCATCAAAATCTTTACCACGGCCGGACTTACAAATGGTTTAGGAGATACGCCCAAGCTGGTTTACCTCAAGCGGTTAGATAAGTTCCGTATGCAATACGACTTTGATGCAAACGGTGTGGGGATAAATGAGTTTGAGGACAAGAAAAACCGTATTGAATCCATGTTCAACATGGAAGTTGAGTCCATCATCACTGGCAAGCATCCTGGCCGCGTTCTTGTCACATTCAATAAGCGTAGTATGCCTGCCTCTGTGGCCTATCAGAGCATTTCTGAAGAAAAAATTTTACCAGCGGATTCCTTCTATGTTGGACAATCTTCTGAGGGCGTTGTTACACAAAAAATTGCGGATCTACCCCATATGCTAGTGGCCGGAACCACGGGGTCAGGGAAATCAGTGTTTTTTAAACAGTGCCTTTTAGGACTTTTGGAATCCACTAAGCATCTTCAACTCTATATCATCGACCTAAAAGGTGGTCTTGAAGCGATTGACTTCAAGGATGCACCAAATGTCAAAATTGTAAAAAAAGTACAAGATGCGGTCGATGTTTTGAAACTTGTTGAAAAAGAGATGATGAATCGCTTTACCTACCTTGAACAAAACAACCACAAAGAGATTGAGCCTAGCCGAGATAAAAAAGATCGAATCATTGTAGCAGTTGATGAAGCCAGTGTGCTTTACAAGAACAGAAGCCGTTATGATGATGATTTTAAACTTGGATTAGAAGCGAGAAAACTTGCTGACTCTATTTCAAAACTTTCCCGTGCCGCTGCTATTCACCTAATCCTTGCGACTCAAAAACTTGATAAAGAGGTTATTCCAACGTCTGTTTCTGAAAACATCACAGGACGTATGGCATTTAGATCAACTTCTTTACAAGGTAGTTTGGTTGTTCTTGGAAATAAAGATTCAACCGAACTCCCTCAGATTGCAGGACGTGGCATTTGGAGTGTAGGGAACAAGAAAGTAATTGTTCAAGCTCCTTACATCAAAGACGTAGAAATTAAAGAAGTTTGTAACCGAATCAAGAATGAGTTTAAAGCAAATGAGAGATTCCTCTATGAACCACTTATCAGTAGTGTTGCTTCAACACAGGAAACAACTATGAAAGAAGAACTTAACAAGCTGATGGGAACAGGAAAACAAAATGAACAAACAGAATAAGAAGTTTAGCGTCGGGAAGAAGGACATTGATTTCTTCTTCTATTTGCACTCTTTAAAAGTCGCAAACACTGACCAGATACAAAGGGATGCCTACCCTGAATCAAAAAAATGGATGCTTTACAAAAGACTCCAATTTTTTCAGCGAGAAGGTCTGATCCATGGTTTCATTTATAGTGAAGCTGGCCAGAAGAAGTTTTACAGCTTAACTCGTAAAGCTTTTCTGAAATACTTACCAAGTTCACAGCCCAAAAGGAATGAATTGAGAAGTGATGCTGTTCAACACGATCTTGGACTTGTCGAAATTCGTCATGCCATGATGAAGCTAAATCGAGTTTCAAGTTATCACGCTGAAAACACCTTACAGACATGGCCAATAAGCTCCCTAGGTGAAAGATATGAGCCGTTTGTACGTTGCAATTCTGATGCTGTTGTCGAAGTTAAAGTAAATGGCAAAACATATATGTTCGCCCTTGAATACGAGTTGTCTCTCAAGAATGAGCTACGTTATCGTGATATTGTTTCAAAGTATTACATGGAAAGTAATATCCCAAGAGTCATCTACATTGTAGAGAACTCCGATGACTTAGATAGGATTGTGAGCATTGAGCGAGAAGCTGACAAGGAGAAGAAAGCAAAGTTCTACTACACTACTTTCAAGCAACTTGTTCAAAACCAGAATCCTACTTTTACAAATTGGCAAAACGAAGTGATGACATTGGGATGAAAAACTGATGCAGAAATAGAGGTTCCAATCTGGTTCCAGGCCTGGAACCAGCCCTCTTTTCAAAATACTACTTAATCCTTTGAGATCATTCAGCTTTTCAAGAGGGCTACTTTTACAAATTTTCTGACTGAGTTGTACTTGGCCACATTTTCACGACTTTAACTTCTATCTCTATCCAGCCTCTAGCTCTAGCCTGCGACTATCTTACTCACTCTCTCACTTCCCACTCACACAAACAAAAAAGGGAACGGATTTTAAGCCGTTCCCTTTCCCAATCAATCAAAAGGAGAAAAAGATTGTTACTTTTTCGCTTTGCCGCCTGAAATTTTAACTTTATGCGATTTTTCAACTTGGCCGATAAATTCGCCCATCATCGCTTCGATTACTTCACTAAAACTAAGATGATTTTTTTTGCATCCACTTTTAAAAGCTTCCCACTTCTTTGAATCGCAGCAGATAGAAGTTACCTTACGGTCATCGAAGCCCTCGACTTCAATTTTTAGTTTTTTATCTGTTTCAAAATAAGATTCTATTACTTGGTCGATCAAATCCTCTAAAACGGTTGAGATTTTATTTATCCCTTCGAGGTCACAAGCGGCCTTAAAGTTTTCCCTTCTTTCCTTAGAAATACCTACGGAAGGGTTTACCTCTTCACGCTCCAAGATAGCCTTTAAATTTTTTCTTGTTGTTTCTACGTTTACTAGCATTTTCAGATTTTCACTCTTTCACCTTGACTTAACAAGCTTTTTTTTACTTCCTTGATTTAGTTATTTTTTACTTTATTTTTTAGCTATTTTTAGCTAATATATTCTCATCAAAAGCCGAAAAGCTTTTAAGTAAAAAACCAAAGGGGAAAAAATGAAAAAGTTAAGAGTAGAAATCAAAGAAAAGTTAGAAATGAACAGCTACGGGGCACAACACTTGGAGCATAAAGGCAGAGTTTATAAAATTTCAATGTGGCAATATCGCTCTATTGTCATTACTGATCTAACAAACGCAGGAGTAAAAGGGACTAAGTGCAACGAGCTTGCAGTTGATTCAGATTATAACGCTCCTGATTGTGCTATCTGGAACGATTTACTAATGGATCACACAACCAAGTTACTAGAGGCAACTACCAATCAAGAGCTACCAGAAGAACTAAAAAAAGATTATTTTAAATTTTACTTCCGTGACGTGGAATCAAAAAGACTTCTTGCCGTTGATCTTTCTACGATTAAACCACTTAAAGAGGAACCGAAGAAGTGGACCCTTCCCCATGTTGTAAGAGCGTTGGTAAACGGACAGTTTACTAGACTCGTGTGTAAATACCATCACCGAAACGATACAGACTTAGAAAGCTACGGAGAGGGAAAAGAACTTGACCCCGTAGAATTTGCAAAAGGTCTAGTAGAGCATCCATCTGGCTGGTGGACTGCTAAAAATAGTAATGGGACAGTTACTATCTGTTGCCATTCTTTCAACTCTAACGAATTTACGCCAGATATTAAGCCCGTAAGTAATCATGAAGAAGAACCGCAAGCACTGAGCCAAGAAGGTGAACCAGAAACACCAAGCGAAAACAAAGAAGAAACACCTTCTATTGATCCCGAAAATATCACGCTTGCAGATGCTAAGGCTCTTTTAAGAAAAGAAGGCCTGCGAGTAGAAGAAACTCTAACAGACCCAAAGAGGGCTAATAAAAAACCTCGTCCAGTGTGGCAGGTGTCAGGGCGAACAAGTGGACTTGAGCAAATTTTTTATAAACTCGGATGCTCTCGCCGTCGATGGCGTGGGATGTTTTCTTTCTGGGAAGGCGACCCGACTTTAGAAATCGCGAAAGCGATCTTAGAGCAAGGACGACTTTCATTTGCTGAACAACAAGAGAGAAAAGAAGAAAGAGCAATCAACCGAGCCGAACGCTATGAGAAGTATGCGGACAATGCCCTAAAACTCTCTAGCCAACTTTATCAAACAAATATGGGCGTTCTCCATGCCATGGCTGGCACTCCAATTCTTATTGGCCACCATTCAGAAAAACGCCATCGAAGAGAACTAGAAAAATTTGATAATCGAATGAGAAGAAGTATTGAGGAAGATAAAAAGGCAGAACACTATCAAGACCGGATTGAGCATATAAACTGGAAAGTCGAAAATCAGAAATATGACCCGACTTATCTTAATAACCGCATCGAAGAAAACGAAGCGAGACTAAGAAAGATCGACAAAAATAAAAAATGGTATTCGGACTATGAATCAAGAAGGCAAGAGGTTGTCGATAAGATCGAATATTTCAAAGGTTTATTAAATGAAGTCATGCAAGAACGAGCAGAAAAAGGGGAGCTGATTCCATCACCTTCAACGATTTCAAAAGGTGACCTCATTAAATACAAAAACACTTGGTATCCAGTAGTAAGAGTGAACCGTAAAACTGTCACTTTTAAAGATTTCATTTGCGAAGGTGGATTGTGGCAAGCGGCTTACGCCAAGATTTCAGGCATAAAAAAACCTGAAACAAAGGAGGCAGCCTAATGAAACCTAATAAAGCCAAACTGACCAATATGGAAAAAATGGATAACTTACTAGACGGCATCTTACGACAAGTAGCCATCGTTTACAGTGCGAGACGAAGTAACGCCAACGCTTACGACGATGACCTAGCCGAAACATGGGCCACTTTTCGGACGGAAGTAAGTAACCTTCAAAATCAAATTGCTGGGGTAGTTACTTGCATCCAGCTTGAAGACAGTCAAACATGAAAACGATTTACCGCTGTAGCCAGTGTGGACATGAGGGAGAGGCCAAGAAGCAACCCAAGACCCTAGAGAAATGGCTTTGTTTTTTCGGCTTCTTTCCTTTTTTGTTCATCCCACTGTGGCTGATGTTCTGGCTTCCTTTCGCTCTCTGGTGTCTATTCAAGAGCAGTAAGCCAATCTGCTCCAACTGCTCTTGGAGTCATCCCATCCCTGTCGAACTCATCAAACCACACTGCTAGGATAGACCCACTCTATCCTAGCCCCCTTCTCGCGTTTTCGGACGCATTTTTTCCAACAAATCTTTAAGGACATTCGCACATGAAAAGCTATCAACTCTCTGACGAGTCATGGACTCGTCTTGTCGCCGTATTACCAAAGTATCAACCATCACCCAAAGGAGGAAGGCCAAGACTTGATCTAAAAAAAGTTTTTGAAGGAATCCTATTCATCAAAGGAAACCGCCTAGCATGGCGAGAACTTCCAAAGGAGTACGGTTCCAAGACTGCACTAAATGACTATTACCGATTCTGGGCCAAAGAGGGAGTTTTTCAACTTTTGCAAGAGTTAGAACTTTTCTCAATCCCTGAACTTCTTAGCTTTGAATTTGACTGGGAAGAGATCAAAGAAATTTATCTAACCCAGTAACTCCCCTCCCTTCTTCCTTCCAAATCTTCCCACCTCTTTACACAATCCCCAAGGACAACACATGACGAACTTTAAAAAGCTCTCCATTGGAGAGGACAGCACCCTTTTCCGTGGAAACTCCAAAGAAGTTTTAGGACAAATCCCATCTAACAGCGTGGACATGGTTCTAACTTCTCCACCTTATGACGATATGAGAACTTATAACAATCAAAAGGCCTTTACCTTTGAAGATTTTAAGAGCATTGCAGATGAACTTGCACGAGTCCTTAGAATTGGCGGCGTGATTATTTGGGTTGTAGGTGATGCCGTTATAAAGGGAAGTGAAAGCGGTACAAGTTTCAAACAGGCTCTATACTTCAAAGAAATTGGCCTCAACATTCACGACACCATGATTTATCAGAAGACTGGTTTTAACTTTCCCATGGTCAATCGTTACCAACAGATTTTTGAATATATGTTCGTCTTCTCAAAAGGAAGTCCAAAAACATTTAATCCTATTCAAGATCGAGCAAACCGTTGTGCTGGTGAATTACTCAAAGGTTCAGAGAGACAAAAAGACGGGACACTCACTAAGAAAAGAGTCAAAGAGATCAGTGCGTTTGGTACTCGGACAAATATCTGGCAGATCAACACTGGTTACATGAAGACAACAACAGATCAGTTTGCTTATGACCATCCAGCCATGTTTCCTGAAAAGCTGGCCGAAGATCAAATCATTTCTTGGTCAAATCCAGGTGACACCATCATAGATCCATTTATGGGTGCAGGAACAACAGGAAAGGCTTGTAAAAAACTTGATCGAAAATTTATCGGCATCGAGCTGGATAAGTCCTACTTTGAAATCGCTAAGAAGCGAGTTTCTTAAACCTCTTTCTCTCCCCTCTTTAAATCCAAAACAATTCACAAGGAGTTTCATTTTATGGAACAACAAACTACTGCGACCAAAGAAGCAAAGACTTCAAAAAAATATCCAGTCAATACGACTCCGATTCGTGTGGCGAAGGCCACCGCAAAAACCATTAAAACACTTTTGCAGAAGGTGAATAAAAAGCCTTACGGGAAAAAAGTAAAGCCAGATGATCTTATTCAAAAATCAATTTCACTTCTAAGTGACGATCATTTGGAGGAGATCAAGCAATCCACCATGAGCAATTCTGATCGTCTGGAACTCGCCTATCAGGAGTATTGCAAGACTCATGGACAAATTTCCAAAGATGAGTATTTCGGCCTTCTCTTAAAGGAAAAATCCCTCTGATTTTGCCCTACTTAGGAACGCCCAGAAATGGTGTTCCTAAGCTCCTAATTTCACACCTGTTCACCTCTCAAAAAATCCAAAATCGAGGTCATTTTCCGACCTCTCAAAACTCCAAGGAACTGTTATGATAAATAAGCAAATTGCTACTTCCTCGCAAGAGGAAGAGCAAGGGTTCTTTCACAATTTAAAATGGCTGAGAACAGAAGAAGCAGCAGAGTACCTTCGCACAAGCGTTGGTCAAATCAGAAACATGGTTTATCGAGGACAACTCAAGACCAGAAAGTTTCAAAGAAGGCTGTACTTCAGGAGACGAGAACTTGACTTCATTATCGAAGCCTCCAAAATTTAGGAGGTTTCAAGATGAATTTCAAAAAAATAGAAAGGTATATCCATTCTTATGAACAAGATGGAAAAACCTTTTACCGCATTTATATTTCCAGAAAAAGCTCCAAACACAATTCTGCAAGACAAGACAAAAGGATTCTTCGCTTTAACGGTGAACTAATTAGTGATATTGAAACAGCAAGAAAACTAAGAGATCGTTGGATTGAAAGAGTTGTTAGAACTGTCACTGAAAAAGAATCCGTTGGCATTACATGGAAGGAGTTAGTCGAAGCTTTTGAAATGTACTGGAAAAAATTTCCAAGCCGATCATTTAACGATGATACGTTAAGAGATCACATTGCGAGGGCCTACAACTATACCGACGAATGGATGCCAAAACCTGTTAATCGCCTTACCACGGGAGATGCAAGACAAGTCATCATGGATGCTTTCAACAAAGGTGCAAGCGTTACCGTAAGGACTGAGCTTAAACGAACTATCAATAAAATTTGGAAGTGGGGCCTTGAAGAAAAGAAAATTGCTGGTGGCCAGGAGTCGCCTGCAAAAACTGTCGAGGTCTTATGCGAAGGTGACAAACTCAATCAGGCCAAGAAAGAACAAGAAATTCTCAATTACTTTGAGATCGTTAAATTTCTTACTAAGGCCAGCGAGATCAATCACCCTTGGCAACCAGTCTGGTTCACTGATCTGCACATTGGTGGAAGATCGGGCGAGCTTGAGGGACTTCGCAAAGAAGATATTGAATTAGTACCAGTTAAGACGGCCCGCGAACTTGATAAGCTTCCCGATGGTGACAGAAGAAAAAGCTACGGCATTATTCACATCAACCGGTCTTGGCAGAAAAGACAAAAAAAGTATGGACTGCCTAAAAATGGAGAAACAAGGCAAATCACTATCAATAGCGAACTCTATTGGTGGTTGCGTGACTATCTCCCGACGGCCAACTTTGGAAGTGATGAATATGGCGAAAGGCTCTTTCCTATGCACGACTGTTGGAGGCGTGGAGAACAAGCAAAAGTGCTGAGAAGCTTTTGTGAGCAATACGGGCTTAAGTCCATTAAGTTCCACACACTCCGAGCTTGCTGGGCCACTCAACTTTTAGGGATGGGTGTTCCCAAGGATCAAGTGATGCTCATGGGTGGCTGGAAAGATGAAGAAACAATGCGTATCTACATCAGAAAGGCCGGAATTTTGATTCAAGGTGCAACTGAGGGACTTAAGTTTTTTACCCAAACTGATGAGGCCTTCAATCCTGACGCAAAATTCAACAATCCTACTTACTGCAACGCCTCAGAAATTTCAGACATTGAAGACGATGAGGAATTTGAAGAGGCAGTAGCTCAGATGACCGCTGATCGAACTATCCCTATGCATCATAAAGCCAGGCCGAAAACCGATGAGAACGTCATCGACTTTACCGCTTTCAGAAGCAAGCAAGTCCAGTAAGACGACAATCTAGGCCCTTGAGGGGAAAGACCACTTGAGGGCCTATTAAAACTCTGGTAAGGTATTCTTAATACAAACGTAGAAGATACATTTGCACTATTAGGGAAGCGGTTAATTTGATTATAACGTCTGCCTGTCACGCAGAAAGGCGATTGTCGGAAAAGCTTTTTGTTAGTATGATGAATTTATTAACAGACCGGCGTTCCCGCCATTTTAAATAAAATAAAGGAACCTTTGGTTCCTTTTTTTATTTCAGCTTTTAGTGACGTTCTGACCTTGGATTCGGTTCTCCCGCCATTTTTATTCCATCAATGAGAAGTAAATATTACAACCAAAATGTAAGAGCATTATATTTATAATAACGTCTCGCATCTTACATTGAGGATATCGTATGAATTTTATAAGCATCCTAGAGGATATCAATATCCCCGATAATAACTGTGAGTATTGGGATGTTCGAATTGAACAAACCACTAAAACGGAAATTAACTACCAAGACTTTGACTTAATTTCTTATTCGAAAAAGCCTTCTTTAGGTGCATTCATAAGAGTTTATGACAAAGGCATGTGGTTTTACTCTTCAACAACTGACCTTAAAAATTTATCCGCCGAAATCATGACTCTTTCAAAGCAGTCCAAGGCCCTTGAGAGAACAAATGAAACGACTCTAAGACCTTACAATCAAGAGTCTTACACCGAACGCATTCTTAAATCAGAAGAAACGAGATTAGATAAAATCTCAATCAATATGAAAAAATCTCTTTGCGAAAACTATTTCAAGGACATTCAAGAATTTGAAAAACTTAAAGGTGTGAAAGTAAGCTACTCTGATGAATATAAAATAAAACACTTTCGCTCATCTCAAGAAGTTAAATTTTCATACGATTTCAATCAGTGCGGACTCTCGATTTCATATACAGTCGCAGACCAAGATGGTCAATTCAAAGACAGAGTGAATTTTTACGGAAAACAATTCGACGATCTAAAAAATCAACATTCTGAAATTAAAAATGCAATAAGTGAAAGCTATCTTTTCATAGAGGCAAAACCAATAAGTCCTGGAAATTATCCTGTCGCAATGGCCAGTGAAGTTGTTGGTGCTTTTGCGCACGAGTCCTTTGGACATAAATCTGAAGCTGACTTTATGCTGGGTGATGACGAAGCAAAAGAGACATGGAAAATAGGAAAGAAAGTCGGAAATCAATGCCTCACTATTGTTGATTCAGGTGAAGAATTTGGTACTAGCGGTTATTGTCCTATTGATGACGAAGGATTTAAAACTCAAAAAACTTATCTAATCAAAAACGGTATTCTGACTGGTCGATTACACAATCAATACACCTCTCAAGTTCTAAATGAAGCTCCCACTGGTAACGGTAGGTCCATGAACTTCGAATTTGAGCCCATCGTTAGAATGACAAACACTTATATCGAATCTGGAGACCTCACCTTTGAGGAACTTATCTCAAAAGTTAAGCTTGGAGTTTATGCTAAAGATATTAATCACGGATCTGGCTTAAGCACTTTCACTATTGCACCAAGGAAATGCTATATGATTCGAAATGGAAAAATAGCAGAGCCAATTCGAGTCTCGGTAATATCAGGGTCGATCTTTGAGGCACTCGAAGATATTGAAGGCTGCTCCCAAGATTTCAGCATGATAAATACTGCATTCGGAGGCTGTGGAAAAATGGAACAATGGCCACTTCCCGTAAGCTTCGGCGGTTCAAAAGTCCTTCTAAGTAAAATGGTCATTAGCTGAGGTCAATATGAGAAAAGAAATTCTAACACTCAAAGAAAAAGAAACCTCAATAGAAGCTGCTGGCAATAAGATAATGTCTGTAAGAAACAAAAACATTACCAAGTCTAGTGGCAGGTACTTTTCCGAAGATAAGATTTTTGCTGCTTCATTTGTCGGTGAGATCGATAGTAACCTTTTGCTCGAAGAGGCCATCAAAAACGAAGACGGCGCCCTGACTTATAACCATCCGCTAAATGATATTTCATCAAACTCCAAAGAGAATTTATTACAGAAAAAATCGAGTGATGACCTTTTGCCTGAGTATCAAAATGCACTTAACTTGCTCACCACTAAATTTCCTGATTTTGTTTTTTCAGGAAAAGCTAATATAAAAAGAGTTACAAAAACACTTGATTTTTTTGATATTGGAAAGCTTAAACATACTTACGACGCTTCCGAGTGGTACTTTCTTTACAAGCATAGATCTTCACCTAGCATTATTGATGGCTTCCTTGGAGCAGGAGATATCGGCTCATTTGATATTATGAATGAGGTAGAACGCTATTTTCCATTTTTAGAATCTTTCTCTCATGAAGTAAAACTGAAAGAAGGTCAATACCCTGTAGTCTTTGTTGATTCTTCACAGCTTTTCTCTAAAATTCTAGAAAGTTCAAGAGCAGATAATTACAATAAAGGGATAGGGATTTTTAGAAATAAACTTAACGATAAGATTCTTAGTGATAAATTGACTCTGCTTGATGTCTCTTATAATCCTGCAATCGGAGCCACGTCATTTTTTGATGCCGATGGATACCAAAGAGAAAATCCAGAATTAGCAATTGTTCGTAACGGTGTTTTTTCTTCACTTGTGACAGACTCTCGCAATGCTCACAAATATTCTCTGCCTTTAACAGGGAATACTCAAAGAAATTTCGACTCCAGCTCTACGCTTGATTTTAATACAATTACCGTAAATCCAGGACAAAGGTCTATTGAAGATATTTTAAAAGAAACTCCCAAATGTCTTATCGTTGAAATGGCCGCTGGAGGAGACTTTACTGATCTTGGAGATTACTCTACTCCAGTGCAAAATGGCTTTTTGGTGGAAAATGGTAAAATAACTGGAAAGCTACCACAGATCACTCTAACTTCCTCAGTTCAGAAAATGTTTGGGTCAGACTTACTGGAGATTGCAAGTAACCCTCTGTCTGGGATTAGTAAATGTCCTGCTATAATGTCTAATATGAATGTTCTTTTAAACTAGAGTTTAAATTTAAACTTTCGTTTACAGGCGGTTCATAAACATAAGGATTCGTGATGAATTTCAAACTCTTCCACTTCCATCTTTACTACCCCGTCGAAGAAATAACAAAGGCGACAAAAGCCTTAGAGAAACTTGCCCAAGATAAACAAGATATCCCGATTGGACGAATTTGGGACCGACCGGTTGGGCCTCATCCCATCGGCTCCTGCCAGGTGACAGTTCAAAAAGAAAATTTCCTTGAGATGATTGAATGGTTTTTAAATAACCGCCAAGGTTTTACTGTTTTCATTCACCCCGATACCGGTAATGACTACGCCGATCACACAGACCACGTTATCTGGATGGGAAAGGAGTATAGACTTAATATTGAGCAGTTTAAGAAATGAAGCCGAGGGTTCACTAAACCACTTTCAAGATGAGGTCTGATGGAAAGTATCACAGCTGCCAATTTTGAGTTTTTAATGCCTGTATACTAGTTGGTCTATCCCAATCATAGTAAACACGCAGTCCACGTTTGCCTTCGTGCCGATTCCACCAAACGCTGCCCAAACTAATAAGTGCTTTCATAGTAAGAAGAGAAACAAGCAAGCCTACGCTCGCTGATTTCTATAAAACAAAGTGCTGGGAGGATTCACTCCACGTAGAAGACATTTCTTGAATATCTTGATGAATTATAGATTTCTCCTTTGGTAAGACATAAATGACTGCAAGCTAATGTGATAATTTTTATCAAAGCTAACTTACTAGTCGTTTAGACTTAATACTTGATGGAGAAGTGTATTTATGTTGATTGAATCTTCAATCTTGATTTTAAAGTGAAGCAGCGCAGGTGAGTAAAGGTTTGACTAACTCGCTATTGAGGATAAATTATCCGACCTAGAGTGCTCATGACAAATTTCGCTACACCAATTATCTATGGATTCGCTGATCTCTTGATCATAGCTTCGATCTGACGACAAGAAATTCCTTGTATGAATGACAAAATTATCAAATATTTGATTCTTAGCAGTTTTAAGTTTCTTTTGAAGAACAAAGTTATTCACAGCAGATTCAAATTCAATATTTAACACATCTCGGTTCTTGCTACCTTCAGGTGCAACTGCAGACAATATCTCCTCTCTTAGCGTTTCATCTAGGCTTAAAAGGATCTCAACTCGATCTGAAATAGGGTATTTTGAGAATATGCTCTTTAAGCAATTTGTTGGTAGTCTAAAAACTAAATCAGCAGGTATCTTCTTCGTTGCCAATTGAAGAATAAAGTTTCTTTCACCAGAGTTTCCGAGGGCTGCATATAAAAGGCCTTCTCGACTAGGATTTACATTAACGATAAGCTCTTTAACTTTATTAAGGAAAGGAACAGCAGTTCTTGAGTCTAAAACTGCAAGTAATGACTTTTTAAAACCTGACATCTTACTTTCGAGATCTCCCATTGAAAACTCTAAACTTTTTTCAATGAGATCTGAAGTAATATCTGCGGTTAGTTGCTCCATGATCTGGTTCACAAACTTCGTGCTCATTACATTCATTAAAATTGCGCCGTCCGAGAGAGAACTTCTGACTAAATTAGCTCCTTGCTCTGGCGATAATTTTAATAAAAGATCACAGACTTCTGAATCAACTATTGGGTTAGGCAGAATTATTTGCTCAACTACTTGGTTAGAGATGTGACGATTCGCTTTTGATAGTATCTCTGGTGAGAGTGACGATGATAGTAATGACTTCCACTTACCTCGCTCCTCCTCAGTGATTTTTTTAAACAACTCTACGAGGATGCCGTTTTCCAGCTGTTGAACTAGGCCTCTTAAAGCATCATTATCTTCTTTATTTCCGCTCTGAATCCATCTTTTGACAAGCATGACAGCATCAACCTGTGACTTTTCAAAAAAGCTCTGGAATCTCTCAATACCACTCAACCCCTTCTCAAAATCTAATCCAGCGCCTGGGTCTCCTCCACCGACACCGCCACCATCAGATTCATTTTCACTTTCGTTTTCACTCCTACTATCAAGTCGACCACTCATGTTCATTTGATTTGATTCAGCTTGTTTCTTGGAGTTCTGATGTTGCTTCAGAAGAAATAACGCGGTTAAGGCAATTATTAATGTAGCTATAATCATGGCAATTGCCGTGCTAAATTTTTCGAGGAAGTTAAGCAAGCTCGTAAAAATTGAGCCCCCAGACTTCGTTTCATTCATTGGAATATAATCTATTTCGACACTAGGCTTGACGCTACCGAGAGAAAAGCTGATTCCATTGAGGGCCCTTTCTACCGAATCTCTTGTCACTTGCGCTAAATCTTCATTCAATAAAACTGAAATTTTCACCGATCGAAGATTTGAGAAGATATCTACGGTTTGATTATATTTCCATGTTTGCTCAATCAACGAGGGTTCGCGGGTTGCATTTTTCATACTTTCAAGCTGTTTCTTAAATTTGTCCTCTCGTTCTTTAAACTGTGAGCGGAGTCTATCCATCTCCATTTCATCTGCTTTTCGATCAGCACTTTCGTTCCCAGAGTCCATTGTTAAAATGATTTTACCATCTGGTTTAAAATCGTTGAAATCGTCTACGAGGGGTGCAATGACACCGAATTTGGACATGACAATATATCCATCAGAGTTCTCGTCTGGTACTTCATCAGTAAAACGAATACTTCCTCTGCTCTCTGCTTCGTCTTTTTTTTCATCTTCAAGTTTTGCCTGCTCGGCCATCTTTTCTTTGGCTTCCTCGACTGTAATACCTTCATCTTTAGCTTTTTTTTCCGCTTCTGATAGTTGAGAGTCAGCACTTTCATCTATTTGCCTATCAACATCAGAAGTATAAAAATCTGGTGTTTCAGGTAAGGTTGTCTGGATATCAACACTTATAATGTACTCACTAGATTTAATAATTGGCGCAAGTGTTTCATGTAGAGTTGATCTAATTGAGCTTTCTAAATTTTGTCTCTGCCAGTTTAGGCTAGGTAAACTGCCAACCATCGAATCTCCGTTTACACTGGAGACAACAACTGTAGTAGTAAACAAAGCCAAAATGAGTAACAAAAACTTTTTCATCAAATATTAATCCTAATTCGAGGCTACTTCATTTGTTCCAAACCGACGCTCTAGATAAATTTTCATTCTGTAAGCGTCAGCATTTTTAGAATTAAGAGCGAATGCACGTCGATAGGCTGCCAACGCTCTCGCGTACTCTTGTGTAAGATAAAAAACAGAACCTTTCAGCTCATGCAGGATCGAATACTGTGGAAACTTAGCCTCTAACAATTCAATTTTTGACAAAGCAGAGGTAAAATCTCTTGTCCGCACCATACGCTGAACATCAAATAAATCGGCCATCAACAAATCTAAATCTTGAACAAGTGCTATATTATTAACTACCGATAAATTCACGCGAATAGAAACATCACTGCTTCCAAGGACAGAATAAAGCATTCGGTAACTATCGAATCCAGGCTTCGCAATTTCTATTACAAACGCAGAGGCACCTGAAGCCTTCTGCTTCATGATATCAATTGGCCCCTTATAAGGAGTAGCGCCAATGGGCAATCTCTCTCCAGAGCTTGGATTGATGATGAAGACTTCTGCCTCTTCAGGACTGGTAATAATTTCAATATTTTTGGCATGACCATAGTGGAGGCTTAGGATGAAGCTAATACTAACTGTAATAAACTTTAAAAACTTCACCAGACAACTCCTACATAAAATAACTTGCACCAATTAACAATTTCGTCGCAATTGATGTTGTCGCTGATCCAACAGCACGTCCTACAGAAAGTTCCGCGCGCATTCCCCACCGATCACTAAAAGTATAACCGCCACCGCCATGCAACGATAGGTCAAAGAAAACATCGGACTTCTTTGCCGACTCAGTATTATATACGAGATAGCCAACGCCAGTAGACACCCCCCAATAATATCTCAGCTTCGGCTTTACACGAAACTGCCCACCCGCCTCAATAACTGAAAACGTAGTGCTTAATGAATTAAGATAAAAATTTACACCTAGGTTTCCTTGAAAAACACCAGATCCGTCAGGAGACATGAGCGGAACAATCGCTTTGCCGAAAAAACCTCTCTTTTGGGTCTGTGCAAACTCATAATTAAGTTCAAAAGATGTTACAGATGCAGCAGCAACTCCAGCAACTGTTTCTGGGACATTGACATCAGTATCAGTTGCAACCAATGTACTTTGATTTTCAGTTACTGATAAATTGACCATACCAAAACTAAAGTTGAGTGTAGGGGAGAACCTTTCAGTAGCAAAAGATGCGCTCGCTGAAAGAAGAAAAAAGAAGATGCACTTTAAAATAATCACACTACGACCTCGGGTAGCCTTGCTCTAATTGACGAAGGTGTAATAGCAATTTCAGCCTCAATGCCAGCGACAAGAGTTTTAAAATTAACTTCGAATTGAAGAATCTGAAGTTCTTCCATGCCGCCTTTTTTAACAATATTTTTTAAGCTAACTTCTATCCCATAGTTTTTGTACTTCTCTTCAAGTTCTGTTAAACATTCCCAAACATTACCGTATCGCCCTCTCAGGCCCAAAGGAGCTGTAATGCCTCTTTGATCGAGACTTACATTGTGAACGTTGAATCGAATCGACAATCCTTTCCCTTTAGTCTCGTAATCAAGGTCTAACTTTATTTTCTCTCCGAACAGGTTTGTGCCCTGAGAGATTAATTCAAGAAACGAAGTTATCGTTTGAGCTACTGGAAACGTCTCACCTTTGACAGGGTTTGGAAGTCGGCCTTCGTAAGCTAATGAAACGTCTAAGTTTTTCATAAAATCAGTGTTTGATAAAAGTACATCCTCAACAACTTGATCGACAAAAAACAAATCTTCACCTTTTTCAGTGTATGCTAAAGCCCTACTTCGTAATGTGCCTGACCGAGAGAGTTCAGAAAAGTAAGACTTCATTTCAGTGATAATGATCAAGCGAAAATCACTTTCCTTTTCAAGTCTAGACTCCTTTATCATTAACTCTATATCAGGTTTTTTACGAAGCCTGTAAGAGCCCGGCACATGACTTGAATCAGAAGTTTGAGTTAGATAGGTAGCTTTAATGTGATTCCACCCACTCTCCCTTGCACTTTTGCGGTTAAATAAAGATCTAAAACCTTTACTAGACCATGCTATTTCACCTGTAGGCTTAACTATAGCAAGTATTAATGCTGAAGAATTTTTAAGAAGATTTATTTTTTTATTTTCTTGAGTGAGTTTCTTTTCCTTTTCTAGGAATCTATTTTTCATTTCGCTAAAAGTGAATGTCTTTCTAGTAACCAGTCGAACATATCCGACAAGAAATGTTCCAAAAAGTAAACCAGCAAATGCTAAATAAACATAAGCCCTTTTTCGAACATATTCCATTGTCTTCAAAAGATGTCGTCGTTCACTATTTGCACGAACGGAGAGCGCTGTTCTTTCATCGAGCAACATGGTTCTCATGTGAGCCACTGTTTTATTTAGAAGATCCCGATCAACTTTAATTTCATTAAACTGTGCAAGGGAAGATAAAAGATTTGTCGTATGTTGATCGACTCGTTCAATATAATCCGACCTCATGGGACTCGCATGAACCCCTAATTGAAACTCTCGAATGAGTTTATCAAAGCCTTCAAATGCCTTTGTGTTTTTATCTAATAGCGCTCTATTTGAACGTGCACGAAAATCCGATTGCAAACTCTGAACCGTATGACGTTGTCTAAATCCACGCTCAAGCAAAGTATCATAAAGTTCAGCAAGTTCGTTTCTCACATTTGAGATAATTGGAGCAAGTGGAAGTTCAGGATTTTTAAGAAGACTGGCCGTTTGATTAAAAATAACATTTTGAAAATCTGGACTTAAAACGTCAGAACCTCTTTTCACAGTCTGAATAATATCAAGGGTGATGTTTTTATTCGCCCCTTCATAGGCTGGCTCGTTAATATTGTATAGACTCAATTTCTCGTCAACATGCTGTAGAATTTGATCAGATTGTTCAACATGAAGAGCTGACTTACTGTCAAAGATAGTCCTCCATGATCCTAAGACAAAATCACCACACAAAAGCGCGAAAACCACTACGAGTGCAGTCATAACGGATTTATCAAAGGTTCGCAAACTGGCCATAATCCCTACTTTTTTTCTTCGCTTGTGTCTTATATTGAATCAGACTCACTCTAACCCCGCGCAGATAATAGTCTTTGCCATCACCAATCTGAACTACCGATTCTAGAGACACACCACTTATATTATTTTCAAGAAGTTTATCTTTAACCTTTAAAACAGCTTTCTCTAGTCTATCTACAACATTCTCTTTCTTATCAAGTGGCACTAAGTGATACATATCCATAGTAACTGTTTGAGGTGTCTGATGAACAAAAATGAAAAATTTGGATGAGATGCTATTGACCAGACTGCTGGAGCTTTCCAATACTCTTTGTAATACGAGTTTGTCTTTTAAGATTTTTTCAATTGATTCCTGCTCAAGATTAACAATATAAATTTTCTTCCTTTTGTTTTTATAGTGATGATCAAACATATTCGACATGGTTTTCTCTAACCATTTTGATGTATAAGAGAACATCATTCTCCAATTAACGATCTCTTCGATTTCAGTAGACTGATAGTTAACTGTATCTTGTTTTGGAGCTACTAACTCCTGTTCAATCATTAAAAATTTTTTAGCTAGATCCATGGATGCCCTCATAAACATTATCCATTAATGTCGCTTATTTACGTACTAGGAAAATAAGTCCTAAAACCTCATCAAGAGGCCAAAACTCATCTCTTGATACGAGTTTTTAAAGTCTTGCAAACTAATACTAGTGAACTCGTACCCTCTATACTCCCCGAACAGGTGAAGCCAGCTCCAAACTTTTTGTGAAAAAAATATTGCCAGTGAGTCGCCTTGAATCTCGAGTCCATCCTCAGATGCAGAATAGTCGGTTGAACCTAGAAAAGTTTTCCCTATTGACGCTCCAATAGTAGTTCCAAAACCTAGTTGCCTCAGATCTAAGTATAGTCCTCCTTCTGCCCAGAGAGCGGTTGTCCCAAAGTTTTTAAACCCTTCCCCTCTTACAGCAAGATTTACAAATGAGGAGGTCGCTAGTTTTAAACCTATGAAAGGTTGAAGAATTCTCGAGAACGCAGAAAGATGAAAATTTGACTCCAAAGAAATCCGAGGTGAAATTTCGAATTCCGATGCAGAAGCAAGTCGACGCAAGGAAAACTTACTTCTAACAGAGTTCGACTCCTCGCCATCTAAGTTCATGTAATGCTCAACCAAAATCCCCGAATAGGAAAAGTTATTTGATACATCTATAATATTCACTGATGAAATTGACTCTCTTCCATAAATGAGTCCTAAATCAAAAGAATGCACGAAAACCCATGGAGTGCTTTCTGATTGCAAAACATTTTCACCACGGGTTAAATCAATATCGGGGCTATCAAAGTTAGATATCTTGACCTCTGAGTTAGAAAGGTTATTTTTCTTAGGTTGTTGAGGATTTTTTTTGGGATCTTTATTTTTATCGCTGTCAGTAACTTCAGGTTCAGCATCTGGAGGTTCACTTGCAATCTCACCTTCCTCTGAAACGTCAGCCTTTTCTGCTTGATCGCCCTTTGGCCCCTTGGGTTTAGCATTCTGCTTATTCGCAGGTGGATCAGCAAGATCTGGTAATGGTTCTACAATTCCATCTAATTCAAAATCTAGTGGACGCAGTTCTTCTTTCTGCCCAGAGAGTAAACCATTGAAAATTTGGCTTACTGTAAAAACAATCTGTGTCGATGGTACACGAGCTCTCAATATTCTATTTAAGCTAGTTTCAGTTAAGACATCAATTAGTACACCTTCAATTAGATATCCCTTTGACGAACCTCCCGCCCAGGTTATCGGAACGACTCGCAAGCGAATTTCATGCATTTCAATACTTTCGTTTTTTGTTGTTTGCTTCGCTCCAATCAAAAGCTCATAGTCAGATCGTGACATACCTGCAGAAAGGGCCGTTTTTTTTATCTGATCAATAATATCTTTATTTACTCCACGAACGTCAAAGTTTCGAAATTGGAGAAATTTTAGTTTTTCGCTTTTCTCTTGTCCCAACAGTTTAAAAGGAATAATCGAAACAAAAAACACAAGTATAAATATACGATATATGACCATGGTTAATGATCACTGAGTTTTGTGAACCTTAATAGATCAGAAATTATTTCCACATAACTAAGGTCTTGAGATGTAGCATCTCGCAAACGCAGGGAATGTATCTCCACCGACATAGACAGTGGCTCCAGGAGGGTGAAATTCGGGATCTCCCCCCTCGAAGTAAGGAAGAGAATTACAAGTCTGACAGGGTTTATTATAAAGTTTAAGTCCAATATTACCTGACATTGAAAACTCTGCTTCAGGACCGAATATTGAAAGAATATTGATATTGGGGCCTGCAATCCACTGTGGTAATACACTCAAAGGCCTGTCGGCAATTGTATGAGATTCATCAGACGCAATAGCCGAGTACTGTGGGGCACTAATAAGCTTCATTCCAATATTTCTATTGCTTCCATTTGAATTGATACGCAACACTCTTGAACTGCAATAAGTTATAGCTCCTGCCCTTGTCCCATAGTATGGATTTGATCCAACAGGTGCAAGGCGTTTTGTAACTAGAGATGTTGAATTAAAATCATAAAAGTGTTCAGTGTCTGGAACAATCCAGCTGAAACGTCCCCAACCTCTATCTCTTGAAATATAATTTTTGCCACCAGTAGAGCGAATTGCAACAACTCTCAAATAGTATTGTCTCATTGGTAATAAGCCAGTCAGCACAGCACTTGTTGAAGCTACATCTATATATAGAACCGATGTATCAGTAAACAAGTTATCTACAGGTGCTGCTCGGTTAGAATAATAAACACGATAACCAATAATTGGCCCCCAAGACATATTAGTTGGATTCATAGGATTCCAATTGATCTCAAGAGTGCCAGAACTATCGGTTTCAAGATTAAAAAAATTGCCATCACGACTTGAGCGATTACCTTCAATAAAGCCATAGACAAAAAAGTTCATAAAATTCACTGATGAGCGCTGACTATTATAAAACTTGATCCTATGTACGTTCTCAGAAGAATTGATTTCCTCAGATAAATACTCTACACCAGCGGTATAAGTAGGCCTTAAATAACAAGGTTCGACACTTACACTGTTAAAACCTTTTTCGTCTTCAGGGATATCGTCATTATAATCATCTCCAAAGAAACAACCAAGACTAGCAGAAACTGATAATCTCCTTTGATTATAAATCTCTACCCAATCTTCAGAGTCGTCAGGTACAGCGTTAGAGTTTCCAACAAAGTCGCGATATGCCGCAATAAATGAAGCTTTCTCAGAGGAAATGTTCATGATTCTAATCGGGCTTCTCTCAGTAATAGTTGGGTTGTCTGTAAGGACAAGATGCGGACTCGTTCCCGAGAAGCCAACAACCTCACCTAAGTTTATACCATAACTTTGTGGTATCAAGTTTCCAACGGTATCTGAAACGGTTGTGGGATTTATACCTACAGGGTATAGGATCGCGGGATCAACGGCTATGAGTTCGATATTAAACATCGACTCTGTATATTGATTATTAGTACCAAGCCTATAACTTAAAACACCTGTAAGTGACCTTAAAAGTGGCTCAGCATCCGCGGCTTTAAAGCGGATCCAAAAAGAACAAGATTCACCACTTGCAAGTAGAATATTATTACAAGTATTGTCCTGAAGTTGGAAACCTAAATCAGGCCCTGATGAATTTCTTAAGCTTAAGGCAACAGGACTATCCTTTAAAAAAAATGTTAAACCTTGAATCGGCATAGAATTAGTATTAGTGACCTCAAATCTTTTTCTTTCATAGATTGTACTTCCTCTAATTGCACGATACGAAATTCTTTCTTCAATTGAAGGTGCGTCGTTATATCCAGTAACGATATCAACAATATCTGAATCTAAAGTCTCTATAATAGCAGGATTTCTAAATTCGTCGTAATCAATTAAAACATCTTGATAAGTAATACTAGGTTGCCCGTAATTAGAGTTGATAGCTCTTGCAATTATTTTAACCCTAAGATTATCGATCTCTGGCACTCCATCAATCAAAACTCCAGTCTCATAACTTAACTCTAAATAAGCCGTATGATCTCCTAAGTCTAGTTCGTCTGGTGTAAACCTAAACTGCAAAACGTACTCTTCTCCCTGAACCATCTGTAAGCCCATACTTCCGTTTGGCTGTGTAACGAGGGCCCCATTGAGAAGATGTAAAGAAGAGTCAACTGGGGATTTGTCCACTAAAGAAAGTGATCTAATTAAGCCGCGAAAACTTCCAGAGTTTTTTAAACTAAATCTAAAATTATACTCTCCGCCAGCAGGGAAGCTCCCTGCATGCATATTATAATGAACTAAATTCGAAGAAGCTTCTAAAGAGCCTCCTCCTCCACCAGTTGTTAAAAACAAACGACTTCTAATCGCCGCAGCGGCTCTAAAGTTACTAATTATGTCATACACGCCCGCATAATTCCAAAGATCGTCTATGCTAAAAGCACTTACTGAACTTCCCCATCCGTCTTGAGGAATAGCAGGCAATGTGAAGGAGGGTCTCTGAATGACAGCACTGGAATTAGGCCACGGCTTATCAATCACAAGCCTTGCACTTGATAACACGCGAAAGCGAATCCCTAGATCCTGCTGAGATGGCAAACCAATTTGTCTAAGCATTCCGTAACCCGGAAGTTCAGGATAGTGATTATTCTCTACATCCTCTATCCCATCACCGTCGTAGTAAACTATATTAACGTTGGTATTTAATATATCACTCTCTTGCTCCCACGACTGCCACGGGTCATCGTAAACTATCTTTCGATCTAGTTCATAAAAATAAGGCGTAGAGCTGCCATCATTAAACTCATCATAGTCGTTCAAATCTAGTATGTCTGTTCTTCGAAGCTTTGCTCGTACTGAAACAGAACACCTTTGGCCAGCGTTTAGGACACCAGGAGCATTAGCACCAATAATTGCATTTGGTATTGAACTAGGACCAACAGATGGACCAAAAATATCAAAACAATCTAAGTCAACTTCTGGACCACCATCTGCCAAAACTTCTTCGGGAGATTTTTGAATTTGTTCAAAAGGGAATATTCTACCAAAAGCTTTGGGAGTCGTACCCAAGAGATCTTTTCCTGGAACAAATCTCAAAAAAGGTATAGGCCCAGTTCCAACATTTTGAACGGCGAATGAATACTCTGCATTCGTTCTATGGAGGTGAGTCCCCATATCTCCGTTAGGCGGAGAGACTGGATCATAGACTAGAAATCCTGCTCTAGCTAATAATGCGGTAAAGGTCACAGTCAAAGTTCGAGGTTGTCTTGGTGTGAGATCGTCTTCCCAGTTAACACCATCGGTGTAGAAAACAGTAAAAGTTTTCAAACGATTAGGAGCATCCGTATCGAACATGAGATTATTCTCCCAGTTCGATGCATCTGCTCCATTTGATAGTGTTGAAGCAAGTGGCGTTAATTGAAGCCTTACATTACAAGTTCCACTCCCACCACGAGTAAGGGTATTACAAGAATCATGATTCGCATTTCTATAGTAGGCATCTAAAAACTGATTCTGAGTTGTGATCTCTCGTTCCTTGCCGTCCTCAATTTTAAGAATTTGAACTTCGTTTCCGCCTATGTTTACAAAATTAAAGTCAATTGCTGTTCTAAAGGCAGGATCGCTGATTAGAGTTAGTCTGCCCAAATTATAAAAAGTCAAATTGCTAGTTAATTCAGTACGATTAAGTAATGTGCCATCTAGCCTTAACCTTTGATTGACAATTAAACCAGCTGCACGATAGTTCGCTTGAGCAACTCTAAATCTACCTTCAAAAACATCCTCAGTACTTCGAAAAACGACTTTATCTTTCCAGGTAGAATCGTACTCGACGTCAACTTCCAACCCATTCCAATGTCCATCTGTTGTATACTCAACGGAGGGATGGAATGTGAGTTGAAAATTACAAGTTTCACCAGACGTCTCTAAACTTTGCCCATCAACATAACGAAGTCCATCTACCGACAAGTCTCCTGAAGCCGTCCGACTATAGGGATACAATCCAATCTCAGATAAGCAGTCATTTGAATCGACAACTCTGAACGGTAAATCGGACAAACTCAAACGCGCACCTATATCGAGTGGACTTTCAGGATCTCGACATTCTAGAGTAGAACTTCCATTTCTAACGCAACTTCCAATACGATTCCCATCAGGGCCAGAAAGATGAATTGCAAAAATTATTGCTTCTTTATACCCTGTATTCAAAAAGCGAAATGGCTTAGATGTAAAGTTACCAACCACTAATTCTGGAAAGGTTATATCTGCAATTCCTCCTCGCTCCATTTCGGCTTGTATCGATGTTGAAAGCGTAGAAATTCTACCGTTCAAAGTGGCCAGTGTTCCATCAGAGTCTCTTTCATACTCAAAGCGGATAGTTGCTTCGTAGTTCAAGCGATCTTGCTCTCCGTCAGGTGCACTTGAACTAAAGTTCATCGAAGAAAATTCAACAAGGACTCTACAAGATTGCAATAAACCTAACGTTTTGGGGCAATTATTTTCTGTAATTCTGTAGGCTCCAGTATTTGGAACGTTATCAATCAGTACAGTAAAGTTTACAGCTGGTAGTCCACCTCGATTTTCAACAATAAGCTCTTGGTAATATCTGTCGTTCGGAAATGTTCTTTCAACGATGCCTAAATTATAAGTTGTTGTATCATTTACAAAAACCAAAGATGCCGGATTACCAGCGAGGACACTAAGCCTGTCGTATATTACTTCCGCATTTACTAAGTTAGTATAGTTGATAGTAATTTTTTGAGAGAACGCTCCAGGCACTTGAGGTGAATATACTATTTTGATTGTACACGATCTACTCGGCTTAATTACGGTAGTGCATGTTCCTCCAACACCTGGGTATCGATTTGCACCATCACTATCTTTCACAAAAGTCATGCCTGCTGTCTCTAAGTCATCGATTAAAAACTGAATGTCTGTGAGATCAAACTCTGATTGATTGGTAAGCGTATAAGTCAATATTTTATCACTGGCGCCTAAAAGAAAATTACCAACATGATCTTTAAAATTTCTCTCAACCAAAAGAGGTTCAAATATTCCAGACGTATTAACTTTTACGACAGGATCATTTTGACCTTTTGTTTCCTCGCTTCCTTTGCAAGAAACTAGAAACAAAATGATTAATAAATAAAGAAGTGGTATTTCTTTTTTTAACATTGCTACCTACTCCATATTAATCATAATCGAGCATCGAACACCCGATTCATCAATAGAGCCACTGTTTCGTGCAGTAGCCAGAGTAAAAGCAGTCGTATATCGCCCAGATCGAGCATTTGTTCTGTGTCCTCCATTTACAAATGTCATCCTTGCATTTCTTGGAACCTCATAAGTCACGCGATAAGCAGTATGCATAACATCGGTGTCTCGTCGATTTCGAGTATTCATGGTTCTGTTTGGATCCTCACCAGGATGAACTGATTCGATATAAGTATAATCTCCACCTGTTGCACTATTGGTCATGAAGGTGTCTGTTCTGTGCCACTCTGCTAAGCCATCACTTCTGATATCACTATTACCAATTGGAAAATCACTCACCTCGAAATTCTCTTCATCCGCACCTGTAAGAGTTAAAAGTCCATCCGTAATAAACCGTGTATTATCGGTTGTATCCAAACAAGATCCAAATGCACACTCAAGTGGAATGCCTATCACAGGGTTAAAGGATAAACCTCGTCGTGAATCTCCATCGCGGTAACGATCATTCGCTGGAGTCCCTCTATTTGGAGCTAACAATGCAAGTGTGTCATGGGCATCTATAGGTGAGCCAATTCCAGTTGAGCCAAAGTCCAGAAAGCGACCATCGCCATTTCTCAACTGATTGACACCTTCTTGATCATGTGGCCATGGCTGTAATATTAAATTTGAATTTAAATTACCAAGACCATTATATACAGACGAAAAGACTCCACCTATATCGAAACTACGGGGAATAAAATCTAAGTCCATCCTGCGTGGTCGGTCATCTCCAATCGATACAGGTGAGCAGCGACCAGAGTCCAAATTACCTAGTACCCATGGTTGAAGAGTAGAATCAACAATAGATCCTGAATCAATCCGTATTGATTGAGCAGGGTTATTCTTAGTACCAAGCCAGAATTCCTCTTGCTGTGTATCGCAACGAAATACCTCAGTACCCCACTCTGCAATATTTCCAATCATATCTTGAATGCCATAGCGGCTTTGACAAAGACTGCTATTATAATCTTTATGGTCGTAAAATGAGCTTCCTGTAAAAACAGCGGGTCTTGCTCGTATGTCAAAAGATCTCGGATCAAGAAGTTGTCCTGCAGCCACTCCAGCATAAGAGTATGTCGGATACTGACGTGCATTTACATTGCATGAGTTGTTGACGATAACCGCCGCTGGATGATCGTCATCTACAGGTAGACGCAACTTTTCTCCTCTTTCTAAATCGAGAATCCCGGCGAGATCCATCTCAGAGTCCCAAGCAGCAGCAGTGATAAACTCTTTTTTCCGCATTAGGTTCTTAGGCTTCGGAGAAGCGATTCTATTATAATTACCACTTCGATCTAACTGCCCCACCTCAACCTGATAAGTAGAGCAAACTTGATTTGCATCAGCTTGATTCATACTCCTTAAGGGCGGAAGTTTGGACGAATTTGATGAGAAGATTCTAGCAAGTGGTGTCTGAGGAGTAATTCGCCCTACTTCATTCGTATAACGTGCACCAATGTATGTTTCACTAGGTCTCGCAGCCCTCTTTGGAGCAATATCTATAACACTTCCATCGTCATACATTCGGAAGTCATTAAGAATATCACCCAAACTCATTGAGATCAGATTCAACGATGACTCGTCATCACCATTTATGTCTTTATAAATTAGATTACTCAACTTGTTTACTGACAACCATCTTGGCTTTAACCTAGATCCATCTTCTTCATCCATGACCGGAAGGTTTACAAAACATGAAGACGAAAGTGTTTCTCCAGATGAGGGAACTAGCGCGGAGCTATTAAAAGGCCTAGAAGCACCTGAGCGATATTGAGGAACTGATCGAGTCTGATGAACATTACCATTTATATTTGAATTGTGATAAACACCGGCAAACTCAGACTGAGCTTGGATTCTACTGATAGCACCTGCTCTTTGATCGTCTAAATCATTAAAAAGTGAGAAGTAGTTTTGTGGTAAATTGCTCGGAGACTCGCAAGAAAACTCATCTGGATTAGCTGAGGAATTCCGAGCACCAGGAAAAATATACCGAATCGTATCAACATTCGCAGCATTCGCACAAACAGAAGTAGCAGTATAACGAGTCATGCTATCACTTCCAAAGCAGTCTCCAGTTATAATACTATTATAACTATCAAAGGACATTCCATCAGAAGGTGAACTCTCATCGAGATAGAAGCCTGGACCTGACGGACTAAAGCTACCACTTGGACTGGAAACATCTGAACGATAATTTGACTGAAGGCAACCTTTAAAGGCCCCTTCTTCATCATTCAGGCCATAGAAATCATACGCCAGTTGGTCATTAGTTGATCCAGAATAAATACTTCTCGCATTCGAAATATCTCCTCGCGAAAAGCTGCACCCGACTTCAAAACGATCGACTAAAACGTCTCCACCAATATCATAAAGCATAGCCTCACTACGCCAAGGAACGCTAAGGCTTCTGGAACCTACTCCGTTGTACTCACATGTATAAAACGTTTTTACATCGCCAGAATGAGCTCTACTCATTTCGCGGCAAGTTTGTCTATTTGCAATTAAGCGATGAACGAGAGCTTGGTTTCGAGGGGGAACTGTAACTCTAATAATATTTTGAGGCCTTGGACTTCCATCATCTACATAGTTAAGTTCAATTCCATCGAGAACTGGAACTACCTTGTAATAATAAATACGTGCACGATCAACACGGTCGTAATCATTACGAACGAGACTTCGATAGTCGAAGGCTTGAACAGAATAATCTGTAAAGATAACACCGCTAAACGATTCAGCTGTCGTGTTAGCACGAACACGTTCTAGCATAGTTGTTGGCTGAATAAGTCCAGAATTTCCTATTGTTTGAAATTCATACTGGGAAGAGGTTAAGTTGACCCAAGTGTTCATTCCATCATCAGATCGATAGACTTTATAGCCAGTTGTTCTATTAGACTTCATGAAAAAATCATCTAGCTCGGGTGTTGGTATTAAAGCATCTAGAGTCACCGGAGAGGTCCCGTCAATAACGACATCTTTCCAAATCAACTGAACCATACCTGAGTTGCTGTACATATGCTTCTCACCAGCAGCTGGCAATGCATTTAGAGAACCATAAACACCATTGAACTCTATATTTCCCGACCTGAGTCCAAATTGTGCTTCAAACTCTTCAGTTGGCACAAGACCTGGATCAACCTGAATTTCTATTGGGCTTCCACTCTCATCAAAAGTTTCTAATAGGAATCTATCACTTGCGCCATAGGGTACTAGTCCATTCTCCTTAGGTCCAATTGCAGATACATGAACCCACTCGCTAAAAGTTGCTCTAGGTAAAGGCAAAGAGCATTCTCTAGGTGCTTGATTAAATTCACTATAACTCACCTCACCAGGCGTGGCTTCGACATAAGCAAGAACTCCAAACTGAAATCTTTTTCCGGGTGTCAAGCCACCAATCAAGTACTCTAAATGATTAACACCTAAAACAGTAGTGTTAGCAGCAGTCTCTAATTCATTGTTAAAATATCTTAAATCAGAGCCCGCGATAGCTTCAGAGAATTTAAATGGAGTACCATCAACTTCTTTCCAAAAAACTTTAAAGTTTGAATATAGCCCTCCTTGAGGCTGAATCCATCTCACATTTATCGTATCACTTGTAACAGAACAGCCCTCTATCGCTCCGGGAAATTGATCAACAGAAGGAAGCGACAACTCAGGTCGAGTACATTTAACAACTGCATTTTCGAAACTTCTCTCTGTGTAATTTGCATTAGTAATCGCTGGTATTACAGCAAGACAGTAGTTATTTTCTGTAGTCGCTCCAACAAATCGTACCCCGTTAATTTCTATTCTATTGAACGTTGCGTATTCTACTAAATTAACTGGGTTCGGCGTAAGTCGCCCCAACCCATCACAGTTTTGTTTTGTACCATCGGCAATTGTCGAACCAATCGGAACGAGAACAGGACTACTATCATCGATTGAACTATAGCAATAAACTTCTAGAGCATTAAGTACACCGACGGAAGTTACAGCGGGTTCAAATGTTAAGTTCAATCGATCTAAATTATTAACATCGGTCGGGTTTTGTATAGCTGTAAGACCCTCGAATGCAGCAATCTTAGGCACAACTCTATAAAGCATCAAGTCGGACACTTGTCTTTCATTGGCGTTACATTGGATGGATAAACATGCAACTAATTTAACGTGATAATAAGCAAAACTCGTTAGGTTGGTAAGCCTGAAAAAAACAGCACCAGGATTAATTATTGTATAGTTCGACGCATCTTCATTAAGCAAATTAATGCTATCGCTATCATAAGGATCCACAAGCTGGTCGAGTTCTGCCTCATCTGCATTTGCAGGTGCAGCGACTTGATAATACAAACGATAATGTACATAAGGCCCAATAGCAGAACTCCATCTTAAATCAGCTCGACTGAATCCGTCTTGTCCAGGAGGAGCCGAAATCGACAAGCTTCTACCATTGAAATCAAACTCTTCATCTAGGCTTCTCGTCTTTGCTATAACCACTCGTGTATTTCTCTCATAAAGATATGTTGGGTCATCCCTAAAATCTCCCCAACTTTTATGAATAGCACGAACTTGAAAATAATATTGTGTATCAGGAGCTAGACCAGAAATTAGTCTCTCTCGTTCTATGCTCCCGTTGGTGCTAGAGTTGACTGCAGATGGTAAAATTTGTGTGGTAACATTCGGATTCCCTACATCATTTAGAGTCAAAATATTTCCATCAGATGTAGACATATATCTGACTTCATAAGCAATAGGATCAGTAATTCGGGGTGAAAAAATAGATGAAGACAAAGTTACTGCTGGGATCCATTTGACAATAATTGAGGTTCTACCATCAATGCCTGGAGCCGCCTCTGCACTTGAAACGCCATTGAACGTTGCTGTAATATTGGAAAAAGTTTTGGCCGATAGACTTTTATCGTTTTTAGATTGCTCTCCTGTCGCGGCATCACGTACCCCCACTCTAAACTGATAAAGTGTATTGGTGAATAAACCTGTGACAGTATACCGATATTCTCCTACAGGGTTTGATTCAAGGGCGCCCCCCTTTACTTCAATTGGTGAAGAAGAGTTATTAATATAAATCAAGTAGGTTAAGCTGTCTGGGCTACCAGGAGCAGGATTGAAGTAAAGCTCGACTCTAGCATTTGAAATAGGGATAGCTCTCGAAAGTCCGTTAAAAGCGACATTTTCTGTTCCGACTTCTGCAGGCTTCGTGATAGCAGGGTTTTTATCTTCAATAGTGCCTACACAAGAAACTAGAGCAAATAGTAAAGCTAAAATATTAAAATGCACGGTGAATATCTGCATCATGGAATCTCCATGGTATAAACAGATTGATTAAACTCTGAATAACCACTGCTGGGGACTCCTTCAACTGAAAGCCCACTGAAATATGTTAGTATGCCAACACTGTAGTTTCCGGGAGGCAGAAAAGGAATTGTCAGGTCAGTGAACTCTGCATTTGTCGTGAACATGAGATAGTCGTCATCACCATTAACTGCTTCAGAAAATTTGAATTGGCCGCCATCAAATCGCAAAAATGCTCTAACTTCCTGAAAAAGACCGCCGCCCGGTTGCTGCCAAACAAGTGTTAATGCACCTGTATCAGGTTCAATAAGCACGTCCTCTAAACCCAAAAACTGGTCTACTGTAGGAGCAAGAAGTTCTGGCGTGAGGCATCTGATAGTTTCATTTCCTCTTTTCTCTACAAGTTCATCATCTTCAAAAACATAAGGAAAAACTGAGAAGCAATATGGCTCAGGAGAACCGAGAACGATACCTCTCACAGAGATTTCTGTAACTGTCTCAAAGTTAAATTCGTTTAAAATTAGACTAGAGTTATTAGGCTCAAAGGGATGATTAAGGATTGTATCTTCAGCAGGACCACTTGCAGACTCTCTAGCTTTTACTTCAACTAGAAGGCCATCAATATTTCCAGAAGTTGTATCAGGCGGAGTCATTAATAAATATATCTCATTAAGTTTGTTAGGGTCTCTTGGATTATCTATTCTAGAGATCCCACTAAAACTTGCGACTCCAGGATCTGTTATCGTAGTTTTTCTATCAAAGAGAAAATAGCGAGAGCAATCTAAGTTCACACAAATAGCCACGTTAACTTCATACTCCGTTAAAGGTGCAAGATCCGTGATGATTGTTGTGAATTGGTCAAATCGAACCTTCTTACATGGCGTTGTTGAGGTCGTAGAGCAATCCACACGAATAGAGCTATTTGCACTAAAGCTTTGTGAAGTAGGATTGTAGTAAACTCGGTAGTGATCAAATGCACCGATAGCATTATCCCAATTGACAGTCATAGAGGTTAAACCTAATGACCCATTAAATCTTTGTGCACTGATATTGCTTGCATCAAACTCAAGGCTATTTGAATCACTCGAAAGCGTAGAGATGGTTATGTAGTTAACATTTTCTTCGGCTTTATATCCGGGGTTTCCACCAAAATCAACGAAGCCTTTATGAACAGCTCGAACTTGAATATGATATTCTCTCCCTGGTTGAAGTCCATTTATGACTCGGCTAGAACTTGTACCAGGTATAATGAATTCATATCGCTCAGGGCGTTCAAACTCCTTATTATTTATATCTCCTGGAGTTAAAAACTCACTGTCAACAGCTACAATTATATATTCAACGACGTCCATTTCATTGGGAACGAACACCGTTCCTCTTCTCTCCGCTTCAGGCCATGTAATATTTAGAGAAGTAAGGCCGTCAGTGCCGGCAGTGTTTCGAACCGTACCTATTCCATCAAAATTTGCAGTTCTGTTGCTAAAGGTTCTCGCGTTAATTGACTTAGTTGAATCAGACCTTCTCCCATTTGTGTGCTTAACTTCAACTACAAAATTATAGCGAGTATCAATCTCTAGGTTCTTAACTGTGTATTTCATTAACCCGCGATAATCTTGCCTTATACTATCGGCAGGTATCGTTATCGGGTTTGGAGCGCCATCATATGTAATTATATAAGTATAATCGCGTACGTCTCCATCAATCTTAAAAAAGAAAACATCAATTTTTGTATCAGACACTGGAACAGCATCGTGTATCCCTGCAAAGTTTATAAGTGGAAGATCGACACCCGCACCTTTTGATATCGGTGGATTTTTATCTTCGATAACACCAACGCAAGAGTTAGTTAAAACAAAAATAAACGGCAACATGAGCACATTCAATTTCAATGAATTCATTTTAGCTGCATAAACAATGCATATTAATAAACGAAGAGTTTTCATATAGGTTTGAATTATAGCCCTCTTATTTTTCTATCTATAACGATAGTTAGATGCTTGTCTTTTCGGAGCCTTAACAAATAAATTGAGTCACCCCAATGGAGTAGGCAAAATCCCACTAGCAACTATTAGTGTCACCACGAACCTAAATCTGCTCAGTTAAGATCCGAAAGGATAACAAAATAAGTTTCAAGTTTTTATATCGATCCAAGGGTCTTCACATGAATATTTTCTCTATTACTGGGTTCTTGATTGCTTCAGTAGTCTTTTTCGCAGGACTTCGAATGGCATCCGCAAACATGTTAATCTTTCTGGATTATCCTAGTATGTTTATCGTCTTAGGAGGCACGTTTGCTGCCACAGCTATCAGCTTCCAGCTCGACCGAATTTCACTCATTCTAAAAATATTTGTCTCTCATATTATTGGTGGAAGAAAAATCAACTACAAAAAAATCATTCAAAATATTGCTTCTGTAAGTGAAGCTTATAGAACGGGAGAAGCAGCCGAGCAGCTAGCTCAGAAAGCAGAAGACCCATTCTTGAGAGAAGGAGTTCAACTGATTGCAGATGGTGTTTTAGATAATGAACTAATAATCAAAATCCTAGAAGATCGAGCCCATAATATGAATTATAAACGCTCTGAAGATGCAAAGAAAATAAAAACACTCGGGAAATATCCACCTGCTTTTGGCATGATGGGAACGACCATCGGGATGATCGTTCTCCTCGCAAACCTTGGAGGAGAGGACGCAATTAAAATGATCGGGCCTGCCATGGGAGTTTGCCTTATCACTACTCTCTACGGAGTTGTGGTAGCTAACCTTGTCTTCATTCCTATTGCAGAAAACTTAATCGAGTCATGTAAAGAAACCCATGTTAAAAACCTTATAATTCTCGAAGGTGTTAAGCATATTCTTATAAAATCTAACCCCGTCCTTTTAATTGAAGACTTAAACTCATTTTTGATCCCATCAGAGCGTATGGACTGGCGAGAGATAGCTTAATGTCTAAAAGAAAGCATGACATTCAAGAAGATGAAGATGACAGCGGCGCGTGGTTAATGTCCTACGCCGACATGATGACCCTGGTCGCATGTTTCTTTATTCTTCTAATTGCCTTTGCAAACTTTGACCCTGTGGGTTTTACGATTGACTCACAAGTCATAGCAAACCATTTCAACCGAGACAGTGCAAAACACTCCATGACAAAACTTGAAATCTTACAAGAAGAAATTGCTAAACATCCAGAGCTTATTGATAAACTCAAAATTTCTTTGAAGGACGGAGAGCTATTAGTGACCTTCTCGGGGAGCGTCCTTTTTGAAGGAGAAGCACATGAACTTAAGCCTGAGGCGGTAGAAGCCCTAGACACAATGATCGATATCATCAAAGGGCGTGGACTAAATTATCGCATCCTAGTTGAAGGCCACACTGATTCCCTTCCTCTCAGCAAAGAATCTCTCTTTAAATCTCATTGGGCGCTAAGTTCGGCCAGAGCTTCTAGTGTTATTGAACGATTTGAGTTCTATGGTTTTGATCCAGAAAAAATTGTTCCAATTGGTCTTGGCAGTACAAAACCTCTACTACCCAATGAAGATGAAGAAGGGTTTCCAATCGAAGATAATATCCAAATGAATAGACGAGTCATAATTAAACTCCTTGAGCCAATCAACAAGGAAAATCAAATCAAAATGGGACTCGGTGTCTATTTTAAGGATGCTACAGAATAATGGATATGGAATATATGAGCATTTCGAGGAGAAGCGTCATCCTCACAGTGCTACTTTCAATCTTTCTCGTCGTTGGTTACTTTTATGTTTCCCATCTCCAAACTCTCAATCACGCTTACTATCCGCTAAAAAAAAAATATGAACACGACCAGGTGCGAACCCTCTGTCAGCAGAAAGGTAAAAGCCTACTTATCTTGTGCTATAAGGAAGAGTTTTATCAAAACGTAAGAACCTCAAACCCCTATGAGCGTATTTATCTTATGGATCTCTTTATGCATTTATACAAAAGAGACCTGATACTTACTCAAACGAATGAAGAGAGGTCGGCGCTCAAACTTGAGTTTCTTGAGATCGCTTATACCTATTTGCTTTTGCGACAAAACTTTGTGATAAATCGTCAGAACTTGCAAGCGGGAGCGATTCTTTTAGCAAAGTATTTTGCTCATAGAGAACTCGATTTCCAAGATGAAGTTCTGGAGGTTCTTATGACCCTTGATAAATCAATGAACGCTGGAGTCACTCCTCTGAGCAACGCTCAAATGATTCGGTTGAAAAATCTAAAGACAAGGCTGACTGAAGTTCTTTAAACTGCCTCCCTATCCCATCACACTTGCCCGCTGACTTTTGTAGCGCCGATGCTTCTATTCCACAAACAGCTCCTTAATAGTCTGTGCTTAGTTTTATGGCTACTTTTTGTAAAGGCTGAACTAGATAGATATCTCGTTAGGGAGTACTTGAGATACTTCAATCAATGATCTTCACCTAGCCATTTATACAAGCTGTTTTGATAGGCGATTGTTTGATTTTTCCCCACAAGTGACAATGCTCGAAGAGCACTTTTTTTTGCATTTTTCAATTCGCCATAAGCCCCTTGAGCAGCAGCAAGATTATGCCAGGCGATTTCAGATAAGGGATGAAACTCAGTTGCAAGAGAAAGGAAAACTGTCGATCCTTTATAATTTTTTGTCTCGTAAAGCACATTTGCCATGCCAACGAGCGCAGGTAAGCTCCGAGGCCACCTTTTTAAAACAGCAGCGTAGGACAATTTCGCCTCGTTGAACTTACCTAAAGCCTCCAGGCCGCTTATTCCAGCAACATGCTCTAAGTCATCCGCTGTTATAGCGAGTTCTCCTGGAAGCAAAACTATAAGCCCCCATGAATCTGCTAAAGTCCACGATCGCTCAAAAAATCTCATATCTGTTGTATGAAACTTCTCTTTACCAGAGTGTAAAATCATATCAGGTCCGGACAGATCATAACCAAGTGCAACGGCGTAGTGCCAATAAGGATACCAACTCAGCCCAAGATTTTGAAAAATCATTACTGGCTGACGATGAGAAATCTCAGTTAGGAGAGATTTCAGATCATTGATTCTAACAGGCACTAAACCTTGTCTACGTACTGTTGAAATAATATCAGTAGAAAAACTTCCCTTCTTTTCAGGCGTCATTATTTGGTTTGTTAATTGTTCATAATCTATGGGGATATTTTTGGATTTTAAAATCATTGCAAGAGAGGCAGGTCCGCAGTGATTATCTGCTTGTTCGATAAAAGGTACGGAATCAATCTTAAAAGATTTTGGCAAACTAGAAGAATCTTTAACTAGGATATCAGTTATGGGTGTTTGGGTGGCGCAGCTCTGTGAAAAGATCACCACTAAGATTACCCAAATAGTTAGAAATGGTTGACTCAATTAAATTCTTTTTACTAAGAACAAAATCAAAACAACAACTAAAACAATGACCAAAACACCACCTAAGTCTCCTCCGGCCATAGAGTTATCGATTTCTCCTGAAATTCTTCTAAGCTCGCTATCAGACAATTGCATAACTCTTTGAGAAGCTTCTTCAGCATTGACTCCAAAAAGAATCATCTGATTCTTAACATCATTGCGCTCGATGAAGTCTACAACTTTTTGCTGAGTCTCAGCTCTCGTCATATTTTCCACAAGAATATTAGTGCCAATCATTCCAGCCTGAGCTGTATTTAATATTGGTGCCTCAATGAGTGTGAATGAAATCATTAAGTAAATTATCAATCGAGTGACTTGTTTCATTATATTCTTCCTTTGAAAAGCGAACTGATTTAGACCGATACAGGGATGATCTTATAGTCGATCCAAGGGAAAATATTCCAAACTTCGTGATGATTTAGTGTAAAGACAAACATAAAATGAACTTCGATTTCAAATTTCTCTTGGATTTTACAGGTCCTTGTTTGATATCTTGAGTGAATTTGTCTTATCCGAATCAACTTTCCATTCAATATAGGAATGTGAACTATATGACTTTATCAAAAGCTAAAAACAGGAAGGCTCAATGAATAGAATCATTTTTTTAATTCTCTTAATCACACTTTTTAATTTGCATACACTCTCTGCCAATGAAAGGTCTGCAGCCTTCGGATCGAGTGTCACAAATACAAATATCAATGAAAAAGAAGTTCAAGCTGCTCAAGAAGCTTGAGGTTCGGCGCTTATTCAAATCAGTAAAGCTTTTGATGGAAGAGGCGGAAGAAATGCAGCTAGTAAAATTGCTAGCAAGGTTTTAGATGATGCCTATGACTTCAATATTGGACCTGTTCTTTTTAAACCAACACTGTCTCATGGAGCTCAAATTTTTAGAAAAACTAAAGAAGGTGCACTTTCATATTTCGTTGGTGGAAACAAAAACTATCCGACTGACTCTGGCTTCGCCCTTAAAGGTTGGGTTAAGTATGACTTTAAGAATGAGACCGTTTTCATTGATGGAAATATCGCTCTTACGATGGGACAGGTATTTCTGACTGATAAAGACGGTACAATTACTACGGTCGATAAGACTTGGGGATTTAAAAAAGATGGTAATGGTGTACTGAGAATCATTCTTCACCACTCTTCTTTACCATATACACCACAAGTAAAATTCTGATTTCACGTTGATCGATGTATGCCAATATAAGCACTTTCTCACTTTCCAGCGCCTCAAAAGCCAATTCCCAAGATCAATATAAAAAAAGGAACCAATTTTGGTTCCTTTTTCGTTTGAGGCTGATGTATTTAAAAGTCGAGATTAAATAAATGTTCTCTCATCTTCTAATGAGGCCATTGAATCACAACCTAAATGAATATTCTCAAATCTTTTCTCTTCAGGCAGTACGGTAAAAGTGATTGGACATTTTCTGGCAGACATTACACTCTTCATCATTCTTGTAATATGACCAGCGTCAATGATCTCTCCAAAAATTTTATAGCCGTCTGAATTGAAATAGCTCATCAGCACAATACCTGATCCAAACTTTAACTCAACTCTTGTTGTTCCGACCTTATCCATAAACTCATAGGTCACTCCTTGACCGGCAGACTTCAATAAGTCCTCTGTTCCAAATTTTAAGACGATCGGTCTTGTGCTTTGGTCCTCAGTGAATGTGACTGCATATGTACTTAACGAAATCAAAGAAATCACTAAGCCTAAAAATAGATTTTTCATGTTTTGCTCCTTTTTCTGGGAGTTTTATCATGTTTTCTTTTCGCGGGGTCGCGCCGTGTCATTGTTTCACTTCAAGTGGTTTAATACCGCCCTAAGACTCTGTAATTATGTATCTTTTAGAGTTTCGGCCCGAAACGATGGTGAAAACGAGGATCGTGGTACGCTTGCCCCTGCTTATTTTCTAAGGCTTGTCTCTTAAGATGGGCCAGATCTTGCAATCTATAAGCCTCAAGCTCTGTAAGCAACTCTTTGAAGGAATAGATTTTATTTTCTGATTTTCTATTTAATCGCTTAACCATATCTTTATGAATTGTAATTGCAACTTGGTCAGCGGAGATCACAGCAGAGATCGTTTGTCGGGTAATATTATCAGAAATGAGATCCTTCAAAAATAATCCAACAAGGGGTGTGTGCCTCAAACCAAAAACAAAACTTCCTAAGACTCGCCCCCTGAATGTCCACTTGAAATTATAATCATGATCGTCCATCCATTGATACATACTCATAAAAATTGCATCCATTAGATGATTATATTTAGCATGATGAAAATTTCTCCACTCTGCTACTAACTCAAAATTTGGCTCTAGTTCGATATCGCCTGGTTGAAAAGCCTCTTCGATATCAGCACCAATCGCTTGTAAGAAACTTCGATTTTTCATATTGAATTGAGTTCCATAGGTCGGCAAAACAAGACTTCCATTAGAGCCGTATTTGAAAGCCATATGCACCACTTCAGAACAAAATACGGTTTCATGATCAGTTAAGTTGAAATTGAAGTCATAACGTAAACGATCTTTGTGCTTCTGCGTTTTTTGGGCAAGATCAAATACATACTTGCCCGCTCTTTCGGCAACGTCAGAGTCTTTGTGTCTATACACCACAAGTTTACTAACACCTGGATGCAATTTCGCTTCATCAAATTCACTAACTATTAAACCTGTTTCTATTAGCGATTCAATATTATAGCGTTTACGAGTTTTGGGATCGACGTAAATCACACTCAAGTGTGCGAAGCTATTTTGAACATCACCAATCCTTGCGATAGCAGCTGAAACCGTCGAAGTAGAGCGCCAAAGAAGCACATCGCCAGTCTTTAAATCAGATTTCGAATCAAAACTCAATTGTGTCGTAGCCGACCATGGAAAAGATCTTGAAAACATTGCTGATTTATCTTCATTTTCAAAACCCGTAATACTGTGACCTTTTAATTGCAAGTAGTTTAGACCAGCATAATCATCGAGATAGCGAAAAGCGCGATTTATGTCTTTAATCGCCTTACTGCACTCTGGGGAAAGTTCTCCAGATGATGACCAGCTCTGCGAATGAGAGCGAAGAGAAGTTCTCACTTTCCATAGGTTTGTGAGAATCATTTGATAATCTTCAGCGCTATAATCAACTCTAAAAAAATCTGAATCTAAATTGGCCAAAAAATCATAAGCTTCAGTTAGTGAGTCCTCACAAACACTACTATTGATTTTTTCTTGCTCTAAGAAGGACCTCAATTCAATTGTAGACTGTAGAAGATCAGTTGAAATGAATGGAAATTGGCTCGCAGGAAGACGCTGCACTTTAGGGCCAAGACTGGTGCAACCGATTAACCCGAGCATAAGAATAAAAAATGAAACCTTCATACCCACTCTCCTCCTGACTTTTCGACTTAAAGGCTTGATGTTTAAATGATTTTCCTGCGCTTCTATGAGCAATCAAACCTAAGTCCCTATTATTAAACAAATTAATTTTTCAAAAATTTCTATTGATTTTTTTTCTGACAGCATTTAAATTCAAACAAACGTTTGAATGCTTGGAGTGCACCAATGGGTAGGCTTATCTTTCTTGTCCTTTTTTTTCCTGTAATAGTCCTCAGTGACCAACTCCCCCCGATCGAACTAGACGAAAAGTCACTTACAGAAGCGGCTCTCAGAAGCGCCCCTGGACTCAAAGAAATCGAAGCCAGCTTACAAAGTATTCGGCTAAATCGTGATTCTTTTAACGACCAATTCGGCTGGAGACTCCAATCAGATATGACTTATCAAAAAGCTAATGAAAAGGGACTTGCTGAATTTGATGCTGTCACAATAGATGCCACGCAAATTCAAGCTGCAGTCATTAAGCCCTACGCAAATGGAGTTCAAGTTGGCCTGTCAGCATTTACGAATCAAATCTCCAATACATTTGTTGAAAACAGTACAAATACTGGTGTTGGCCTAAGTCTCTCTGTAGATTTGATGAAGAATTTTTTAGGGAAACTTTCCAGCTCGCAACTTAAAAATGCTCAAATTTTAACTCAAAAAGCTGAGCTTGAAAGAGAGATACAAGAAAAAGCTTTTCTACAAAACCTGCGGAAAATTTACTGGTCTATAACCGCAACCAAAGAACAAATTCTTATTTCTCAGGGACTCTTAGATACAGCGCTAAGACAATTAAAAGACACTGAACAAAGAAGAAAGAGCAATGTTGCAGACTCTGGAGACGTCGCTCGCAGTCGTTCTCAGGTTGCGTCGAGAAGGTCCAATATTCTTTTACTAGAATATCAATTAGAAACTCAAATGCAGCAGTTGAAAGAAATGATTCCTGAGTTTGCAAATCGCGAAATTATTTTGAAAGAAGTAAGTTTATCGAAAACAATATCGGATGTATTAGTTTGTACAACACTTATTCAATCAAATAGATCTGTTCCTTACGATTATACGAAATATGATGAAGTCATAAAACTTGTAAACGAAGCCTATGAAGAACAGAGGATCTCAACTAATGCTATAAATACATGGGACCTAAAGCTTAACGGTGAAGTTCAATATTTTGGTAAAGCATATAGTTACAATAATTCTTTCAGGGATATTACGGACGATTCTCAAAATAGGATGAGTGTAGGACTCCAATTAAACATCCCGCTTGATGGGAAAAGAGCAACTACAGAAGAAACGCAGCGAATTTTAGATGAAAAAAGATTTCTAAGTGAAAAAGACGCTATTCAGGCAAAAATTGAAGCATTTCATACTCAGACCCTAAGAAATATTGCTCTTCTTCAACAGGCCGTACGTACCCAGGGTGAAAACTCAAAAGACTTAAGTGAAAGTTTAAGATCTGCTCAAAATAAATTCGAGCAAGCTCGGCTTAGTTTTCGAGAACTCATTGCTGACCAAGACCTTTTATTACAGAGCAATCTTGATGAGGTGAGAACAAAACTAACCGTCATTACGACTCTTTTAGATTATTTTTCTGTCTTTCACACAACCCCATGTCCTTTAAATCAATAAGAGAAAACTATGGAAAATATTGCTGAGTTTTTTGTTCGTAACTACAAACTGACTATCGTTCTTTCTATAGGCTTACTGATTGTAGGTGCTCAAGGCCTAAACAGTATGAATGCGGAAAGTTATCCGACAGTCGATTTTGCACAAGCGATTGTGACAACTTCATACAGAGGTGCCTCTGCGGAGGATATTGAAGCTAAAATCACCAAACCTATCGAAGACGAATTAAGAGGCGTTACTGGACTTAAAGATGTTCGTTCAGTTTCACAACCGGGTCTTTCGACAATTTTTATTCGCGTTGATATCGACAATGCAGATGTTGAAAAGGCCATGAATGATCTCCAAAAAGCAGTCGATCGAGCGGAAGGCTTACCAACAGATTTAGAAGAAATGCCATCATTCACAGAAGTTAAAAGTGAAGAGTTCCCTGTCTATGAGATTGCTGTCACGGGAACGAATGAGAATAGGCAGCGAGACAAAATAGCGGATCTTTTAAAAGAGGAGATTGAGGACAACTCGTCAGTTAAAGAAGCCAGGCTCACGGGCTTTGCAAATAGACGTTTCCAGATTTTTCTAAACCGAGAAAAATTATCACAAAATCATATTGGGATTAACGAGGTCCTAGGAAGTCTACAGGCTCGAAACCTTAATATTCCGGGTGGAGAGCTCAGAACAGAGAGTGAGCAAAGTTTGATTCGTCTGGAAGGGAAAGTTCGTAGTACTGAAGAAATCGAAGATATTATTATTAGAACAAATTTTAATGGTAAAAAAATTCAGATAAAAGATGTAGCAGAGGTTGTTGACGGGGAAGAAGAGCTAACTGTAGTCGCTCAATACAACGGAGAACCGGCGACGCTCATTATTGTGAATAAAAAAGGTGGTGCTGACACTCTCGCCATGGTTCAAGACGTTTCGAGAAAGCTTGAAAGCTTTAAGGAGCGTTATGGCTCCACACACCAGTTTTATGTTTATCATAATGAAGCAAAAACTGTTCAGAACAAGCTTGATGTACTAAAGAGCAACGCTGTTCAAGGACTCTTACTCGTTGTGGTTTTCCTCTTTATTTTCCTTCCTGGAAAAATTGGCGTGATGGCCTCTCTCTCTTTACCAATTGCCATCCTCGGCACTTTGGGTGTCATGAATGCAATGGGATACACTCTAAACTCCATCACTATCCTTGCACTTATTATTGCTCTTGGTATGTTAGTTGATAACTCTGTTGTGATTTCAGAAAATTTTACAAGACTTAGAAAAAACGGAATGGATGCTGTAAGTGCCGCGAGAGAATCGGTGCGAAGTCTTTGGCTTCCAATCACGGCGACTGCGCTCACAACAATAGCTGCCTTTCTCCCCATGCTAGTGACTACGGGAATTATGGGACAGTTTATTAAGTTCATTCCTATTATCGTTACAGCTTCGTTAGTTCTATCACTTCTAGAGTCTTTTCTTTTTCTTCCCATGCGCTTAGTTCTAGTCAATGCAAAAATCGATGGTGCTGACGGATCCGAAACAAAGAATGATTGGTTTCATGGCCTTGAAGAAAAATTTGAGAGATTTATGAAGATCGTCATCAACCGTCGTTACTGGGTAATGGTTGTTTTTGGAGGAATTGTCTTCTCATCCCTTTGGCTAATAGTAGTTGCGAATAAGTTTATTCTCTTCCCTGCCGAGCAAACTGAAATTTATATCGGTAGAATCGAGGCTCCTATTGGGACTCGTTTAGAAGTCACTGAAGAGTATGTGAAAAACGTCTCAAATCAAATTAAAGAAATACTTGGAGATGATATTCAACATATTTCAGGGCGAGTCGGAACGTCGAAAGTTCAACCTGACGATCCTAAAGCTCGTGACTCGGCAAGTGTTGGTATGATGATTATGTATGTTTCGGAGTATGCAAAAAACAATATTTACTACACCGAAATATTGGAAAAGCTGAGAAATCACGATTACAAAATTGACGCCGTTATCAGCTTTGAAGAACAAGTAAATGGGCCACCTGTAGGGAATCCTATTGAAGCCACTTTTCGCTCTAATATTGATTCAGAGCTGACGCTGGCCCTTTCAAAACTTATCGAAAGGATGAAAGATGTCGACGGTATTCTCGATTTAAAAACAGATGAGGTTGTTGGTGATCGCGAGGTCTGGGTGGATGTTCAGTACGCCGAGGCAAATCGTTTAGGACTAACAGTTGATAGAATCGGAGATGCGATTAAGGTTGCAGGAGCTGGAGTTATCGCTTCTGACGTGACTCTCGAGAACAAAGATGTGGATTTGATGTTGCGTTTTCGTGAGCAAGACCGAAAAGATGTCGAAGACCTAAGTCGAGTTCAAGTAATGGATTCTCAGGGCAATCTCGTCCCCTTAACTGCTATAGCCAACTTTCGAGACGAAGATGGCTCAGCTTTTATTAAACGGTATGATTTCAAGCGTGCAAGAACTCTACTTGGAAATGTAGATGAAACAAAAATCACCGCGATCCAAGCAAATGAAATATTGCTGCAAGAATGGAATAAGATTGCGGACTCACACCCATCAGTTTCGATCAAGTTTGGTGGAGTTGCAGATAGCACCAATGAGTCTCTCACCTCGCTTATGAATGCATTAGTTCTCTCACTTATTGGAATTTTCTCCTTAATGGTCTTCCTGTTCAGAAGCTACTTGAGACCGTTTATTATTATGACAACGATCCCTCTAGGCTTGTTGGGCTTTTCAATTGCTTTTTGGCTGCACGGACGTCCAGTGAGCTTTATGGCGCTAATTGGTATTATTGGCCTCGGTGGTATCATCGTAAACTCCGGAATTGTTTTAATTTCTTTTATTGATGAAATGAGAGCGGAAGGCAAAATGGCTTTAAATGATATTTTGGCGAAAGCCTCACGCCTAAGGCTTAGGGCCGTCATGGTGACTTCACTTACGACCATCTCAGGCTTAATCCCTACGGCTTATGGAATAGGTGGTGCGGATGCAATGCTCATTCCCATGACTCTCGCGATGGCTTGGGGTTTAACCAGTGGAACAATATTGACTCTGATTTGGATTCCAGCAGCCTACGCTATCTTAGAAGACTGGATTTCATTGCTAAATAAGATAAAAAATAAAATACTTAAAGTTTCCACTGCAGAAAGTAGCAGTTTGCTGAAGGAAGTGTAATGAGCGAAAACGAAACCAAGGCGTGTATTTTAGAAGTGGCGACCGAGCTCTTTGCACGTCATGGCTTTGAGGGAGCCTCAATACGCAATATCGCGAAAGCGGCAGGAGTTAATCTCGCGGCTATCAATTATCATTTCCAAAATAAACAAAATCTCTATTTCAGTGTGATGGATGCAAACTGCTTAAGAATGGAAAAAGATATTGCGGAGCTTGCACTTGATCAACCAGGAGTGACTGAACTCACTTTACGAATTTTTGATTATTTTATTGAACGTAGTTTTGAAATGAAGAACTCTTTTAAAGTAATTCTCACAGAATCCACTGGAGATATCCCAACTCAAGAGCTAGCAGAGAATCATATCGGTCCTCCGGGCGGGGAAGTTCTTCTGGCAGCAATTGAAAGAGAGATTGGAAACAAGGCCCCTGAGGCAGCGAAGATTTGGGCCACGAGAGTGATTTTCAGTCAAATCACACATTTCTCCTTAATCGTCTCTTCATCATGGATTAAACAGAGATGCACTCAACTTGATCTTTTAGATCAGGACTATCAAAAATTAACCTTTACCAACTTAGTCCTGGCGCTACTTTCTCATATTCAAAGCAGTGATTGGAAAAAATAGACTAAGCGGCTTTTTTATCAAGAGAAATAATCTCGTCCGTAAAAAATCTTTTCTCGCATTCATCTAATGAACTCTTAATGATTGCTTGCTTAAAAGCATTATCGATTTTTAGCCATTTTGTTGCGATCTGATCGTCTATGTTCAATTCTTTAAATGTTGCCAGCAAATGATCTTCTCTTCTTTGCCAAATCTCTTCAGTAACAAATAAATGGGGATGAGCATCTTTTGGGGAACGCCCCCTATAACGAACAGGTCCTCCAAGCGCTCCGACCATGAAATCAGTTTGCTGTGATTCAATGACATCTTGAGGAACGATTTCAAACATTTTACGAAGCCAAGGATCGGCATAGACTCTATCGTAAAAATTCTTATTAATTAATTGAACAATTTCAAAGAGTTCATCATTATCCATAAGTCTTTTTCGGTAAAAGGATAATGATTCTTTAATCAATGATCGAAATCAGCTTTTTTCTAAAAACCTAGAATATCTACGTACGTCACGCCTTTTGAAAGGGCCGATGAGGATTTAGCACGCTGCCCTTTAATAAATATTTTTTTGTCATTAAATAAATCTTTCAGCGCCGTTCTTGAGATCATCTTAAGCTTTTGATTATCTTCCTGCTCTCTAATTGCCTTTAAAAGAACATTGTCCATGCGAGATTCTCCAACTTCCAATTGAAGGACAATTCGGTAAGAGTTGGGCATTGGCGTTGGGATAGAATCAGTCATAGGGCACCTAAGAAAAAAAGAATGATCAAGTTACTCTCAATAATCTCTGTCATTGGCAATATTATTCAGCTTTTCAGTAAGAATTATAAGCTAGGAGCTAAAAAAGATAGGATAGACCTAGTCCCAAGAGCTTATAATTAAGCTTAGAGTCCCCTGTCAGCGTGAAATACTCTATATTTGTTTTTAAACGAACAGATTTCGCGAGGTCTATCGTTGTCACAAGTTCAGCTTTATAGGCGGCTTCTTCCTCAGTAAAACTTCGACCGCCTTTCAAAATAAAACGAGCTGGCATTTTCTCATTAAGTAAGGATTGGTAATGCCATCCTACAAAATAAAAGCCTAAGCCGAGATTCTCTGAAGTTAAGATCGCTGTTTGAGTAAGAGATTCAAGATTAAGACGATTAATCTGCTCATAGCTGATTGAGACAAGTGGGTAGCTGTAATTAGTGAGCTTTCCAAATCCAGAAGCAAAGTTTAGAGCGACTCCATATTCATTATTATAATCTACTAAATCGAGGCCTTCGATTGTATCTTGCTCGGAGTAGGTTTGAAACTTTAGGTTGAGGCTTAAAAAGTGGCGGCTTCCCCACTCTCTAGAGACTTGTGCCTGCAAACCAAGACCTGAAACTTGGACATTATCCGTTGAGACCTGTTGATATGTTTGTTGTAAATTTCTAATGCTAGAGAGAAATCCAAAGTCAAAAACTAATCGCTTCGCTAAATGCTGGCCGAGATTTAACTTTGGACTATAAGTCGATCCAGCTATATGTGGATCAAAAGGTAAACGCGTGTAGATCTTTGTACTGGCCGGCAAGAGCTGATCCAAAGAAGTAATATGCGGATTCCATTTTAAAAGAAGCGATTCATACTCATCGAGACTAAGATGTCTTACCAAGCCATGCTCTTTAAGTGCTATCTCTTTGAGATTAAGTGGAGAGGTGACAACCAAGTCATAGGAATTGGCATGAGAAAAAGAAAAACAAATGATAAAAAAAACAACTAGTATTCTAAACATTCAATAAGTATAGACGAAAGGTGAATAAAACAGAAGAGCTCAATCAGAGGGACACTTCTCTTACTCATCTTTATCTTTTACTTCTCTTTTAGAAATTGTTCCACCGTTGATATCCCAATTTTTTAGATCTGAGAGAACCCCTAAGTTAAGTCCTAAAATTTCAAGTACCATCATATCTATTTCAGAAGCGCTAAAATCACGCCCACCATCTTTTACCAGATCACCACTAAATGAAACTGTTCGACCATGGCAAGAAAATGCCAGTTGGCTCAAGTCTACTCGATGTCTTAAGAGGATTCGTCGGACGTCTTTATTGGACTCTAATCGCGAGGGCTTTTTATGAACCGGCATGACTTTTCCCTTGTCTAAGACATATTCATTATCATCTAGTTTCAAATTGTGCTCAATGAAAGCTTTTGATAAAAACCCAAATATCTGTTTTTACAGTCATACCCATCTGATTCTTTAAAAATTTTGATCATTTTTTCTGCCCAAAAGACCGTGCAATATGCTCGGCAATTAAATGAGTTTTCTTGGCAGCCTTAAAGAGAACGAGTAGCGTATTAAAAACAATTCAGTTTTCTTTTTTTAAGTGAGGATTTATGAAACAGTTACAATTTCTAATTATCGCACTTTTTCTTTCGATCACTTCTGCCAATAGTTTTGAAACCAAACAAGAAGAGATCACTTTTCTAAAGCAAGAAATTCTTGCACTCGCATATAGCTTTGAAGGACAAGCAGATATAGACGGGTCAAAACAAGAAGAAATTGAAGTGAAAATTCAAGAGCTTCTTCTGCTAGTTCCAAGACTGTCTTTTCAAGACCGTGCTGTAAAAGCTATCGGGGCATGGAGACAGGTTTGGGGACCCTATGCCTTTGATGATTCTCAAACAGTTCCCGATAGAATTGATGTTAAAAATATTTATCAAGTCATTAAGCCAGAGGGCTACTATTATAATTTCGCTCAATACAACTTTGGAAATCGTTTGATCAGAAGTTTCCTTCGTGGAAACTTTGAAATTAGAGATGATCGAATTGCAGTAGAATTTAATCGCACTGGCCTTATTTTAGGCAACTCTGATACACCAATGCCGGGCCTTGTAGATGGACTAGAAAATCGCACTGTTCGAGCTGTCAGGTTTCCTGATTTTTTACCACCGAGCGGAATTAGAGGTGGCTTAATTGAAATCTATGCAGATGATGAAATACGTCTAAATTATGGAACTGTAGGCGACAATCTAGATAACCCGGCATTGTTTGTGATGGAGCGCTGGAAATAATTGAGCCTAGTATCACTTAGAGAGCTTTCTCTAGAAATTGAAAAGATCTATTCTGAAATGGGAGAGGTTTTCTCCCATTTTCAACAACAATCAAATCTCATGTGCCTTCCCCAATGTGGAGCTTGTTGTTTAGCGCCAACAGTAGAAGCGAGCGCCCTTGAGCTACTTCCCCTGGCGCTATATTTACTCGACGAAGGTCTAGCCCCAGAGACGCTCGATTCTCTAAAAGAACCGCCTCCCTCTTGTATTTTTTATAAAAAACTGAACGAAGAAGGATCAAAAGGTTTTTGTGGCGTCTACCAAAAGCGACCAAGTCTATGTCGAGTCTTTGGGGCGGGTGCTAGGCTGAACAAAAATGGAGCGAAGGAATTAAGTCTTTGTAAAAAAATTAAAGAAGCTCATCCAGCTTTTCTTAGTCAAGATATTAGCGAGGCACCATTAATGGGGCTTTGGAAATCAAGAGTCAGAAACTTAAGTTTCGCCCTCTCCATTCATGATCAAGCTATCAATTTGAGTTTAAAAGAAGCGTTAGAGAAAGTTTTATTGCTGGCCGACCTTGAAACTCCAGATCCAATCAAACCGATCGATCAAGTTTCTTAAACTAGCTAAAGTCGCTTGCAAGCGCCATCAAGTGCGCTGTAAACACTCTCACCCTTCTTAATCAAAACTGCTGCACACAATGCCTGCCCAACAGTTTTGGCCTTTCGACACTCTCCCAAGACTGCCTCTCGTTCATAGCGACCAATCTCAATCATTGCGGCGGCACAAAGTCCCTGTGCCTCAGACGTTACAAATGTGCAAACTGAATTGACTGCAAACGAAGTAGTTGAGCCTCGCTCCAAAATTGCTTTTACACAAAGGCCTCTTCCTCTTGATGCACTCTCTTCAGATGCATAAGATGTCGAGGTCCCAAAAATGGCCATAAAGAGGATGAATTTTTTCATAACCCATATCTACGAAGAGTGAGCGCTAATCGGCAAGCAAGGGAGTAAAAAATCCTCAGTTTTGCTCGAGGAACTGCCTAACTTCCCTACGTTTTAACCATAAATCCCCTGCACCTCGAACATGCCCAGCATTTAGAGTCCGAATGAAATCAGGGGCGCAGCTTTCTTGTAAAAGTTGCTGATTTAAAGTCGGAACAGAGTCATCTTTTAAGGCAATGACCATGGCCAAGCGGCCGTAGCGTTTTGGACAGGACTGTACTGGGTCTTGAGTTAGTCGATCTCGAAGAAACGCTTCGTATTCACTAGGAACTTTCAAACCTAAAACTGCCATATGCTCGCTTCTAAAGGCGGTGATCGCTCTGACGTTGGACTCGGCATAAATGCTTGGGAAATCCCCACCCGCCACATTTGCCCAAACGGCGTGTAAATCAGGTAATACGGACGCGGCAGAGATTGATCTTATTCCGCCCTGACTTGCACCAATCATCACCTCTCGCCCGCCAGGAATCAATTTCTTTAGCTCTGAAAAAAGTAATACTGCCGATTGCTGCACTCTCAATATCATCTGATCCATGCGACAGACCGTCTCAAGATCAAATTCTTGATTGAGTTCCTCGATAGTGGGAATCACGACATAGAAATCTCGTCTAGCGAAATATGAACCGACTCTTCTTTCTAACAAGCTCTCTCCATCGATAGTCGGAAATAAGACCATTTTATCAGCAGAATCTTTTGCCGCAGATAGCCTCGTAGGCCTAGCCGGATACACCGTCGCTTGAATTTGGTAAGCTCCTCCCACTCCATCGACCTTAATAGACCAGGTCTCCTCGTTTTTAGAAATAACAGTCCGTCTAAACTCTAAAAGACGATAGTGGTTTACATCATCGTACTTGCAGTTTGCGTACGCAGAAACGGACAGAGAAAAAATAAAAAAGCACACGCTGACAGTAGGAATTTTAAATAATAAAGATTTCATGAGCCCCTCGTAACACTTATAGGTAAGGCAATCAAGAGATCGCTATTTATTTTATCGTTGACAGTTATTCGCGACGAACGAAGACTTAAGCAATGGCAAGAATCCTTAAAATCATCGTCTTTCAATCTCTTTGGTACGTCTGTGCCTTTGGAGGCAGTCGAGGCCATCACTGGACTCCTTTTTTGCTTAGCGCGCTTGCGGTGGTTGGAGACGCACTTTATTTCCGCTACCCTCTCAATCCATGGAAGTACGCCGCATTTGCTTGTTTAATGGTTCTCTCGGGGTTTGCCATTGATATGTGCTTTAATTGGCTAGGGCTTTTGTCCTGGGATCCAAAGATTTTTTATCCCGCTTCAATCGCCGGGATTTGGCTGATTTTTACAGCTTACTACCCAGAACTTTTTCAGCACTTTATGCAAAAACCCTTTATGAGTTTTCTACTCGGCGCAATCTTTGGCCCCTTTGCCTACTTGTCGGGTCAGTGGATTGGGTCAATCGAAACTCAGTTAAGCTTTGATCTCTTAACACTAGTTTTCGCCATTGTTTGGGGGTTATTTTTTATGGGTTCTTTGCAGTTTTTTAAAGTCTATTTCTGCTTACGTAAAATAACTAAATGACTAAGACAATAGGGCCCCACGGGGTTCACTTTCTCGCGCGCCAGGAATTCTACCTCGGGGCACTGGTCAAAAAGGCGAAATTTTAAATCCATTCGAAAACCGAAAAGTCTTTTCGTAAATGGTGCTGCGAATTTTGAGAAAGCGCGATCCTGCCAATAATCACCTTCAAAATGACTGACGATGATAATAATTCCGCCAGGCTTAGTGACTCGGATCATCTCGCGAATAAGCTGTTTAGGATGAGGAACCACTGTGAGAAGCGAAGGAGCGTAAGTACATTCAAAATGATTATCTGGATACTTCAAATCGAGCGCATCCATTTGAGCGAGATCAATTGCAATATCATTCCGTGACTGTTTTTTTTCTTGAGCAAACTTCAACATCCCTGAGCTCATATCGATAGCAGTTACCTGCACATCAGCTGGGTAGTGCTCAAAGGTTAAACCTGTGCCAACACCAACTTCTAGAATTTGTTTGATTTTTTGTTCTTCAAGATACTTTCCAACCCTGCGATGGCCGGGCTTTAAGACAAAAAATAATTTGTCATAAATTCGAGAAAGCGAGTCATAGATATCTGTGGTTTTTTCTTGCATACAAACAGAAAATGCCCGAGCGGTTCCCATATGACAAGAGATGTGAAAAAAAAAGCCCTCCGAAGAGGGCCCGATTTTATTTAGTGATCAACGCCGCCGTGACCATGAACATGACCATGGTCAAGTTCTTCGCTAGTAGCTGCTCTGATAGCATGAACTTCTACATCAAAATGAAGTCTGACACCAGCAAGCGGGTGATTTCCGTTGACAACAATTTCATTCTCTTCTACCGCTTCTACAGTAACGACAAGAGGACCCATCTGAGTTTGAACTTCAAACTGCATCCCGATTTCAATATCATTGCTATCACCGAATTGTTCACGAGGGACGGCCTGAACCAAGTCTTCATTGACTTCGCCGTAAGCGTCTTTCGCTTCTATCACGACGTTTAGCTTGTCTCCCTTTACTTTTCCTTCTAGAGCATTCTCAAGACCTGGAATAATATTGCCGATCCCTTGAATATAATAAAGAGGATCTTGACCCTCAGAGGTGTCTAGAACTTCGCCGGCATCATTCTTAAGAGTATAGTTAATGGCGACGACTTGATTTTTTTCGATTTTCATAAAGATTTCCTTAGCAAATGAGCGCGCAGTTAAAGCCCGCCAATAAAGTAAATAAAACGCTTTCACTATAGGCGAAAAGACAGAGCTTGCCTACGACGCTCCGTGCATAAAATTCTTATGACTAAACATAGACAAAATGTTAACGTGACTTGATGGATTTTTTATTACCTGCACTCACTGCTTGTGGCGAATCATTTGAGAAGATGAGCTATGTCGTCGTTGATATGACTAAAGATGACCGCCCCTTGGTCTTTATAAATCGACATTTTGCTGAAATGACGGGCTACTCTAAAGAAGAAATTCTTAATAAAAACTGCCGCTTTTTACAAGGACCTGGCACCCACAAAGAAAGTATTGAACGGCTGCGCCAAGCACTAAAAGATGGGCAAGCGAGCTTTCACGATATTCTGAACTATCGCAAAGATGGAACCAGTTTTTGGAATCGTCTTTGCCTCTTTCCCATTGAACACGATGTTCTCGGAATTCGTTATTACGTCGGCATCCAACTCGACGTTACGCCGTTAAAAAATCAGCAGTCTCAAAAGATGGGCTCTTCGGGAAAAGACCCACAAATCCTTTACCAAGAAATAGCAAATCCCCTTGAAACGATTTATTCTCAGTCGCGAGCGTTGAAGTATTTTTCAAACGATGAGCAAAATGACGGCCCAGCTCGCCAATTGATTCAGTCGATCAAAAAACAAATCGAACAGCTAACGAAATATGTGGCTTCTCTAGAGGCTTAATGACCCCCAAACACCCACAAGTTGCTTTTTAATTACCCTCTTTCTTGTTAAGATTCTGAGTTCAACCGCCTAGGGGAGACTCATGGAATACCAATTCAAAGATATCGAAAAAAAATGGCAAGATTATTGGGACGAACACCAGACCTTTAAGACTGTCACCACCAAAGACAAACCGAAATTTTACGTGCTCGATATGTTTCCCTACCCCTCCGGTTCTGGTCTACATGTTGGACATCCTGAAGGTTATACGGCGACCGATATTGTCGCTCGTTATAAACGCCATAAAGGCTTTAACGTTCTTCACCCCATGGGTTGGGATAGTTTTGGATTGCCGGCAGAAAACTACGCCATCAAAACCGGAACTCATCCAGACACCATCACAAAAGAAAATATTAAAACATTTAAGCGCCAGTTGAAGTCGCTGGGATTCTCTTACGATTGGAACCGCGAAGTCGCCACCAGTGATGTGGATTATTATAAATGGACGCAGTGGATTTTTACTCTCCTTTACAATAAGGGTCTCGCTTACGAAGACGAGATCAGTGTGAACTGGTGTCCGGCGCTTAAGACAGTTCTTGCCAATGAAGAAGTAGTCGATGGAAAAAGCGAAGTCGGTGGTCACCCAGTAGAGCGCCGCCCGATGAAACAATGGGTTTTAAAAATCACGGAATACGCCGAGCGATTACTCGAAGATCTCGACGGACTCGAGTGGCCTGATAATATTAAAGAACTTCAGCGCAATTGGATTGGAAAAAGCGAAGGAGCGACAGTTCGCTTTTTAACTGCTGATAGCAAACATGAAATCGAAGTTTTCACGACTAGACCCGATACACTTTTTGGCGCCACTTATATGGTGCTCGCGCCTGAGCATAAATTAGTTGAAAGCCTCACGACCAAAGAACAAAAAGCCTTAATCGAAGACTATCAACTTCGCTCAAGCCGCAAATCTGATCTTGAAAGAACAGATCTTAACAAAGACAAGTCAGGCGTCTTCACGGGAAGCTTCGCGATCAATCCAGTTAATCAAGAAAAAATTCCTGTTTGGATCGCTGATTATGTTCTAGCGGGCTACGGAACAGGGGCCATCATGGCGGTTCCCGCTCACGACCAACGGGACTATGAGTTTGCCAAAAAATTTGACCTTCCGATAGTGCAAGTTCTTGACGGCGCGGAAATCGAAACAGAAGCTCACACTGGCGAAGGTCAGCTAATCAACTCTGGCTTCCTGAATGGCATGGATAAAAAAACTGCCATCACAAAAATGATCGCTTGGCTTGAAGAGAAAAAATTAGGAAACAAAAAAATTCAGTACAAACTTCGGGACTGGCTTTTTTCCAGACAGCGCTATTGGGGCGAGCCCTTCCCAATGCTTAAATACGAAGATGGCACCATTCGCTGCCTCGATGCAGACGAGCTTCCTGTCGCTCTCCCACAAGTTGAAAAATACGAACCATCTGGCACTGGTGAATCTCCCCTTGCAACGATTGATGAATGGCTTTGGATCATTGATCCTAAGACTGGAAAGAAAGCCCGCCGAGAAACTAATACCATGCCTCAGTGGGCAGGTTCATGTTGGTATTATTTGCGCTTCATTGATCCGACCAACACAGAAAAAGCATGGGATCTCGATTTAGAGAATTACTGGATGCCGGTGGATCTTTATGTCGGTGGTGTTGAGCACGCGGTTCTCCATCTTCTCTACGCTCGCTTTTGGCATAAAGTCCTTTTTGACCTAGGCCTTGTTTCCACCAAAGAGCCTTTCCAAAAACTCGTCAATCAAGGATTAATTCTTGGGGAAGACGGCGAGAAAATGAGTAAGTCTCGCGGCAACGTCGTCAATCCTGATGATATCGTGAAAGAGTTTGGTGCTGATAGCTTGCGCCTCTATGAAATGTTTATGGGCCCACTAGAGAAAGTGAAGCCGTGGCAAACGAATGGTGTAAAGGGTGTCTATAATTTTCTGAATCGATCATTTAAGTTTTTCTGTGATCCAGCTCACCTTCGCCAAGATCAAAACGAAGATCCAGAAGTTCTCAATCTTTTGCACAAATCAATCAAGAAAGTGCAAGAAGACATTGAGGGGATGCGCTTCAACACGGCGATCTCTCAGTTGATGGTCTTCACCAATCTTTGTTTGAAGAAAGCCACCGTCACGAAAAAAACTGCCGAAACCTTCGCACTTCTCTTAAGCCCTCTCGCTCCTCATGCGGCGGAAGAGATTTGGCAGAGCTTAGGGAAAAAAGAAAGTCTCGCTTATGAGCCTTGGCCGGTTTTTGATCCGGCCCTTGCTCAAGATGACCAGGTCACGATTGCGGTACAGATCAATGGGAAAACTCGTCACACTCTTGACGTGGCAACGGGGATCACAAAAGATGAGTTTTTCGCTCTTGCAAAAGCAGATGAAAAGATCGCGAAGTTTCTCGATGGTCAGACGATTGTAAAAGAAATCTTTGTCCCAGGTAAAATTTGTAATTTTGTGGTGAAACCCAACTAGAGGATCGAATGAGTAAGACATTTTATATTACGACCGCAATTGATTATCCAAATGGCACGCCTCATATGGGACACGCTTACGAAAAAGTTGTCACCGATGCTTACGCTCGTTGGTATCGCTTCTTGGGTTATGATGTTCATTTCCTAACAGGCACTGACGAGAACGGACAAAAGCTTATCGAGTCTGCGAAAAATGCGGGAATGGAAACAGGGCCTTTCGTTGATACACAAGTGCAGAAGTTCAAAGAGCTGTGTGCCGATCTTCGTCTTTCTCATGATGATTTTATTCGAACGACTGAAGAGCGACATCATCAAGTGTCCCAAAGTTTTTGGAAAAAATTAGAAGCTAAAGGTGATGTGTATTCGGGGAAGTACTCTGGTCAGTACTGTATCCACTGCGAGTCCTTTTATACTGAACTGCAAGCCCCAGAAGGACTTTGTCCTGATCACAAAACAAAACTTGAGCTCAAGGAAGAAGAAGGTTTTTTCTTTAAATTGAGTTCGTATCAAGACTGGATTTTAAATACCTTGAAAGGAAATCCAAACCTCGTCACACCAAGATCAGCTTATAATGAAATTCTCTCGCGCCTCCAAGGGGAAAGCCTTCGCGACCTCGCCATCTCTCGCCCCGGTGCGGGCTGGGGAGTGCCGGTTCCTGGCAGAGAAGACTTTGTGATGTACACTTGGTTTGATGCCGTTATTAATTACTACTCTGCACTCACAACGGAACAACAAAAATACTGGCCTGCTGATCTTCATGTGATCGGCAAAGACATCTTGTGGTTTCACTCTGTGTTCTGGCCTTGTATGTTGCACGCTCTTGATCTTCCACTCCCAAAACAAGTTTATGTGCACGGGATGATTCTTGCGGCAGACGGCCGAAAAATGAGTAAGAGTTTAAATAACGGTGTCGATCCTCAGGAAATTCTCAAGAAATATCCTCTCGATTCTTTCCGCTACTATTTGCTTAAAAATATTCCGGCCAATGGCGACGGCGCTTTCTCAGAGCAAGAATTGATTGATAAGCACAATAATGAGCTTGGGAATGATTTCGGTAACCTGCTTATGCGAGTGATTAAGCTCGCACAGAAAACCATTACCGGTTCAATCTCGGCCCCGAAGGCCACGGCATTGCTGAATTTCAGTGAGACTCTGACCAAGATGCAAGAGTCGATGGAGAAGAGAGAGCATAACCGAGCGATGGACGCTCTCTGGGAAGCAGTCAATAAGGTCAATCAATTTGTGAATGATAGCGAGCCTTGGAAGCATAAAAATGATCCTGAGCTTTTTCACGCAGTGATCTTTCAATGCCTTTACGGCATTCATCAGGTCAGTCTATTGATGCAAGCGTTTCTGCCACAAACGGCCGCTATTTCTCTGGATTATCTCGGTCAGAGTGCGCAAGATTTCAGTTCACTGGTTTTTGAAGATATTGTGTATGACCTCAAAACACCTGAAGCGCTTTTTCCGAAGCTTGAAAAATTGGCCACTGAGTAAGGGGGATGGAGATCTCAATCGTCCTCCCTGCATTCAATGAAGAAGCTTCACTTTCAAAAGCTCTCGACTCCGCCCTTGAATATGCGGAGTCCGCTTTTACAAAATATGAAATTCTAGTGGTTGACGATGCCTCAGTAGATAAAACCCTCACAATTGCAAAGCAGTACCAAGACAAATATGGCAGTGAAAAGATCCGAATCATCGAAAACAACAAAAATATTGGTCAAGGGCCATCACTTTATAAAGGCTTTCAAGCGGCTCGCTATTCTTGGATTGCCCATAATGGCGTTGACCTCTCTTTTGATTTTCAACATCTGCCTCGTATACTCGAACAACATCAAGACGCCGATCTCATCATCATTATGAGAAAGGATCGCAGCGCCTATAATTTATGGCGAAAACTCGTCTCTGTTGGTTTTGTGAAATTGATTAATTGCTTTCACAAGACTCGGGTCTCAGACTTCTCCTTCGTTCAAATTTTTCGCAAAGAATTAGTGGGTCTCTATTTTGACGAATCCTATAATACGACCGCTTTTCTGATGCCAAGTTTTATCTTAAATGTTCTGAAATCAGAGAAGAAGACGATTTGTATCAGCTTCGATTATCATCCAAGACTTGCAGGGCGGGCCACAGGGGCATCGTTTAAAAATATCTATACCGGCTTTCGAGATCTCATTCGTTATAGTTTCAGCAATAAACCTTAATCTCAATGTTGCCAAACTCACCTACCCATCGATTCTCTTTGATTATTCTTTATACAACATCGGTTTTTGTTCTGATCGCTCATCTGTTTTTGATCTCTCAAAACCTCTTAAGTAATGAGTTGTGGGGAGATGAGGCCTATTCCTTAATTTACACCACGAAAGGTGAGAGAGTTCGTGAAATTCTCGATCCTGAAATAACTGTTTTTAAAACCCAAGAGCGAGAGAAGTATTTCAATGATAATTGGAATTTAAAGGCTTGGTTTGATATCCCGCTTCGCCTTAGCGATATGGCAGAACCTCATCCCCCACTTTTTTATTTAAGTCTTGGATTCTGGACCTCTCTCTTCGGGGAAAGTTTTTTATCCCTTCGCCTCTTCCCTCTTACCATAAGCGCTCTATCACTTATCGCCTGCTTTGCGATTGGATCCACTCTCTATGGCGTCGGATTCGGTCTTATGCTCTCAGCACTTTTTTCCTCTTCGTTTCACTTTTTGCTTCATACAGCAACAACAAGAATGCACAGTCTGACATTGCTTCTCACTCTTCTTGCTTTGTTCTTTTTCACACGAAGGTATTGGAATTTTAAAAGAACTTTTATTAAGGACGATCTCTCGCTTTATCTCTGCAGTTTTTTTCTTGCTCTTGGGATGCTCAATACATTCTTCTTTGTCCATATTTGCTTCGCTTTTTTTTGCGGCTGCCTATTGATTGAAAAAGACTGGCTCGCAAGTCTAAAGCTTTCAATTGTTCCACTTCTCATATTTGGCTGTTATCTTTTTTACTCTGGCTATTGGCAATTAAAACGAATCAACTACCTCAATTACCTAAGCCACGAAACCGCAGGCCTTGAAAGAGGAGCATTCTTTGAATTCAATCTTATTGAATTTTTTGAAAACTGCTTATTGCGTTTATCTCCGTTAGAAGGTCTCTATAGAGGTGGAACTCTTCCGAAAGTCTTAATTATTGTAAGTTTTTTTCTTCTTCTTCTTCTTCCACTAGTGAATAGCAGCAAGAATAGAAAATTTGTTTTCTCCTGTTTTATTCTGCCCATCCTAACGGTTTTATTATCGGACCTTATTTTCAATTCTTTCATCTCCGTTTGGGCCGAAGGAAGAGTTGTGAATTTTTTATTAGTCTCAATATCGCTGGCGATGGCCCTTGGAATAATTCAGTTAACACATTCAATCCTTAAGCCATTGGGGCATCTCTTTTTTTCATTAGTACTCATCTTCATCATGGTTGGTAATACTTGGCATGCTCAATCCTATTTTCAAAATCAGGCATTTAGTTTCACTGAAAATGCTCGATTACTTGATCAGACAAGCTCTAAAGCCGCCATCATTACCGATGCCAAGATGAGTTTTCATATTACGGCGAAAGTTTTTCTTGATTTTAAAGACGTGGATTTTTTTATTCTCCGAGAACCATCAGATCTCGTCACACTAAACCTACAGCGGTATCAACAAGTCATTTATCTAAAATACCTTATCAATGCTTTCCCTCCAGAACAAAAGAGACAAGTCCAAGCCGAACTTATTCAGCTTGGATTTAAAAAACTTTTTATGCTTGAGTCTCGAGGTCTTTGGGGAATTTACGATCATTATGACTGGGAAGTCTATCGCAAGCCTTTAGTTATTAAGAGAGAGGCGGAGCAACTATTTCCTCACGAACCGGAATAACTGCAGCTTGGTTCAACACTGGTTTCTTGTCCCATGCGCGCCCAATAGTGAAAATCGAATGAATCTCTGTTTGAAAATAAAGCGCCAACTTAAAAGCTAATTCTAATGAAGGATTATAATTTCCTTTTTCAAGAGCATTGATTGTCGCTCTTGTTACATCAATCGCCTCAGCAAGCTGAGCTTGCGTCACTCGCTTTTCGGCCCTAAGCACATGAACTCTATTTGAAATTTTTAGCTTGTACGCTTTCTTCCTCATAAAAAACCTCCTGTCTTCAATGACTCGTCACATCTTAAGTGTAATAACAGACCTGATAAAAGGCAAGACTTTAGCCCAGACAGGCCTTATTATGGATTTGGACAAGGATTGGCCTTCGACAGGAGTAGTTTTATGATTGATCAACTCAATGAAGACATTAAATCAGCGATGAAAGCCTCTGAAAAAGACAAGCTTGCTGCTCTACGCTATTTAAAAAGTATGTTGATTGAGAACAGAACTTCTAAGGCACCAATTGCAGAAGTTGATGTCGCCATAAAGCATGTGAAAAAACTTAAAGACTCTCTTGAATCCTATCCTGCAGACAACCCGATGGTTGAGAAAATCAAAGTAGAGATTCAATTTCTTGAGCCGTATCTTCCAAGCCAACTTAGCGAAGCTGATGTGGTCTCTATCATCAAAAAAATTATCTCTACTCTTGATGCTCCAAATATGGGCTTAGTCATGAAGGAACTCACCCCGCAGATAAAGGGGCGCTTTGATGGTAAAAGGGCTAATGATTTGGTGAAAGAGAATCTTAGTTAGAGTTACCGCAAGTTAGAAAAATGGGCACATGGTCTGTTAGCAGCTCTTGATAAATACGGTAATAAGTTCGGTTTGAAAGCTGATCCAAGAAAACTCTTTGCTTAAGTGTTTCAACTCTCTGGGCGATTCTATAGTCCTCAGCAACGACTTCATTATTTTTGATCGTCTTTAAGGCTTCAAGCTCTCTTTGATATCTTGCAAGGTATGGAGTGATGATTCGCTCCGCTCCCCTAATCAGATTATAATCAATAGTAAAAGGAACGTTATAATCGGCATCGTCCTCCACATTCTCTAAGTCTTTGCGCAATTCTCTGACATACAATTGACGTCTGATATCCTGACCGATGCTTTCGTTAAAGAAATTATAAACTTCGGCCCGTGGCTTCCCGCCTTGATCTACACAAGATGGAAGTTTAGACGGCTTAAAAATAAAATGATCGTAATTGCTCGCAAGTCCGTTAGTGGCAATTCCACTGACACGGTAGCGAATTTGCGAAACAGTGGTAGGTGAATCTATAGCAACAACACCGCCCGGAAATGTCGACTCAAGGAGCGTGTTCCAATAAGCATTAGAAAACTCTAAGTTGAGATCACCCATAAAAAGAATCTTGCTGTTTCTATAACTCTTCTCAAAATTCTGCATAAATTCTAAAGTTAATTTCACTTCGGCCCAACGAGCGAAGTTTGATTGATTTACTCCTGTCCCCAATCCCTCGTGTGTATCTGCTCCAAAAGCAGCCTGCATCACCTCGCGGATTTTTTCTTCTCCTCGTGGAGGTGTAAAAATAACGTGAGAAGTAAGCAAGGTGAAATCCAAGTTCGCGCTCTTAAAGCTTGCCATAAAAGGACGTCTCGAAAAAGCTGCCGCCGTATTTCGTCCCATAAATTCACCGTAAAAATTCGGGAAACAGCCAAAGGTTTGCCCTTGAAATTCTGGTTCAGGAAACTCTTGGCAGTGAGGATTTTTGTTCGGTTGAACAATTGAAGCTCTATAAAAGAAGCCCGTTAACTCTTGCACATTAGTAGACTCGGAAGCCTCCCCACGTGGAGCTAGAATCAAAGCCCAACTTCCATCTAACTTCTGTAGTTCATGTAAGAGATCTAAATAACCTGGAGCTCGGTAAAGATTTTTCGCCAGTTGCAAGTCAGTGCGCAACTTCTGTAGCCGCTCCCTTATATTTGGCAATTGAGAATTTATCCTTAGCTGCTCTTCAAGTTCGCTCACCAGTCGAGGTCCATCATTAAGGAAACGAACGACGTTGTTATTGTGCTGAAGATCTCTCGCAACAACCGCCAAGAGTTCCTGTGCAGCGAGGACATCGAATTGATTAATCATCTTCGCCAATAATTTATAGTCTTTAAAAGCAGAGCGAGCAGTGCCCGGGTGAAGCAGATTTAAGCTGCCGATTTTTATCTCTCGTTTCTGGCGAGCGCGGGTCACATTATAGAGTCTTCGGTAGGCGCTCGAATTATAATGATGGTAATTATGGAAACACTCTACGTCGTAGCGATCGTATAAGAGATAGCTTTTATATTCTTCGCAGTAAGTTCGGTAGGTGCGATTTTTTTCGAGATCTTCTTCTGGAGTTTTCGCTAAAAGATTTGAGGCAAGAAGAATGTAAAAAAGAGTGATCACAAAAGGTGTCACTAATATCTTCGATAAGCTTGAGGTTCTGTTTGCCATGCAATCCTCTATCAATTTTTCATCCGTGAAATGAACTGATGAAGACGATAACAGGGCTTGCGTTAGCTTGGCAAACCAAAGAGAACTCTTAAGTCCTTGGAAAAACGAGCTTAATTCTTAGGGTTCTGTCAGATTTGAACAATTACAGTCAATTTTCTCTTAATTTTCTGAAACTGCTTGAGACACATAGCGTTTAAATTCCGCCATTCTGAGGCCCATTTCATACTTCGTCACGGGTCGACCTAACATCTGCGGTAGAAGGATTTGTCTTGAATAAAAATCAAGTGCGGACTGACCGGATCGATGATTTCTTAGTTTATCCCAATCAAAATCGCTTTCATTATAAAAGAGAGCTTTTGTGAGACTCCAATGGCCATCCTTCCTTAAATCTAATTCTCTCTGAGCAACGACCCCAACAAAGCGATCAGCAAATCCACCAGCACTTCTATCATCTAAAATTAGTTCCGCTATTTTTCGATCAATTTCTTGCCTTGCTGTTGGAGACACTTCTCGGCCAAGGATTTGCGGCAGAACAGAATGAGTTTTAATTAACTCTAGCAAATCTCGGCCCTTTTGATTTCCTTGGTGAACAATTCTTCGAAAATCATAAGAGCTTGTCATCTCTCGAGTTAGGATTCTGAGATCGGAGTATTTTTTAAAAATGAACTGACGTTCTTCTCGCTCTAAAGCACTTAAGCGATTTTCTGGTTTGCCGACCTTTCTGTTGAAAGCTTGGATTTCGTCGTTTTCCATTTGTTGCAAGAAACTATTAAAACGATCGAATACCTGCTCTGATACTTCTGAAAGGGCCAAATGGTCAGCGAGTTGCGAATCTTTAAAGAAATTTCCTAATTCTCCAAACCTGACGGTCGTATCTGTTGAATTGACCCACTTGAGTGCTTCCTTCAATTCTTCGCGAAAGACAATCAGTTCCGTTTTCATTCTCTGGGGATCAAAAACAAACCCTCTCGCGAGCTTATGGCTAATCACTCCTATCGAGTCAGCAAGAGTTTCCATCGTTAATTCTCGAGTTAAGACCTCTTGCCTTGGGTCATTAAAAAGATTCAATCGGAATTGCTCGTGCCTGCGCTGTAACTGTAAAACGAGGTCTATTAATTCGTGATCAACAACACCAGTAAGAACTTCCTCATACGTCTCATTTTCAGAGCGGTAGATATCTCCCCAAACTCCAGGGCTCGTTTTAATCAAGCGATCTCTCAAGCTCGCAGTAATTGCGGACTGAGCTTCGCTTAAACAGGTATCAATCGATTCGTAAACTTCGTCCATAGAAATTCTTGACTCCGAAATGACTCCAAAAAATTGGCCTAAGCGCAGTTTATCACTAGCTGCGTATTTAGAGTCGCCCCCCGTACTTCCGAGATAAAATGGGACGATTGAGCTCCTTGGATTCGCTTGAGACTGCTCAAAAAAGAAATCAATTAATGGTCTAGTTTTTTCTATTGAAGATAACTCAAGACGATCACTAAAAAAGATACTCTTTAATCTCTCTTGATTAGAGTCCTCTACAAACGTTTTTAAAGATTCGACAATACAGGTTTTTGCGACTTGGTCTGGCAATTTGTTCGCATCACCTAAGATCTTTCCATGATGACTAAAAAGCTGATTCACAAGATTAAGCGCCACGTCCGTTTTGCCTAAGAGTGCGCATCCGTTCATATAACGGGAGTGTCGATCTGAGTCCGAAAAGATGGCTGGCCGATTTTGAATACAGACACGCACATCAAAAACAGAAGCAAGAATCTGATTCCCCATGGTTTCAGTTAGAGGCAGCCTTTCCGAGACCATATCTTCAAGATCCAGCTGAAAATTGGAGAGGAAGATCATTGATTCGTTCTGATTCTCACAATCAGTAATTTGCTCATTGAAATATTGGCCATTATCAGCGACACGATCAATTCGTTTAAAACAGTCAGTCAAGATTTGTCGACTTTCCACCACTGTAGCTTCATCACGACTGCCTTCAGTTTGAGCAAGTTTCACTAAGCTCATCTGAAGGTGAAAATTCGCTAGATAGTCGCGGTAGATATTTTTTGGAAAAGACTTCTGCTGTGCGCTTTCCGTCTTACGCAGGCTGAGACCGTGATAAGCTAAATCTTCCAATGTAGTCTCACTTCCAAGTCCAAGCTCCGCGGCCATCTTCGCCGTTAATTGCTCTCGAGCAATCCCATTCGCCTCACCATTTTTCCCTTGAGTTGGAAATTGTCGATTGAGTTCATGGGCTTGGTAAAAAACAACGGCATGCTCGATTGCCTTTTGGTGAAGATCACTAAATGAACGGGCCATGGCATCGAATGAACGATTTACATCAAACACATGTCGCACTTGCTCTAGGATGGAGCGGCTTAGATGTTGATCTGAGATAAAGCTATCCAAGCTCTTCTTCACTTCTTCAGATAATATTGCTCTCGTGATCTCCACAAGAGCAAATTCATCACAGCCCCTTTGAAGAGTCTCAATACTCGTCATGAGTTCCCATTCTAAGTCAATTTCAGCGATACGATTTTCCAAACAAGTTGCCCTGATCTTCTCTGCACCGTGAGTGAGTCCCTTTAAATCTAAAGAAGCATGAGTCGACAGAAGATGAAAGGGGAAAACAGGTTCTTTATTATTTAGCTGAGTACGTATTTCCTTTTTAAAACAAAGAATATCTTCGCATTGTTTTTTGCTAGTCGCCTCTAAAGCTCTGTAAGCAAGGCTTTTTTCCAAGGCTGCTTGGCACTGATCTATCGAATACTTATTCAGTGAACAGTTTTTTTGTGTCTCAAGGATTAAGTCGCCTTTAGAGAAACTAAATTGTGCTAATGATAGTTTTCCTTCTGCTGCCTCAAGAGACTGGGCCAATTCTTTGTTTTCTACTGTCTTTTTCTCGCATAATTGAATAGTCCGCAAAAATACCTGATCTGTTACAGTTGAAATTTTCGAGGCGAACTGTAAGTAGTTGTGACCATCATCTAGTTTATGTGTTGTTATAAAATCTTCGTTTTGTAAGCATGACTTAAAAACTTCACTTAAATAGGCATCATCATCAAGGCTTAAATAAGTCGCAAAGAGCTTAATCTGACGATCGCAATTAATTCTCATTCCGCTTTGTGACTGGGCCAAGCTATTTTGGGCTTGAAGATGTAGACATTCGCGGTGTGAATTTTCTAATAAGCTTAAATCTGTTTCGGAAAGTTCATTAATGACAACACTTAAACCCGAAATTTTTGCTAGATCAACTTCTTGCTTGGTGACTTTCGCATCTGTCACCCATTTTTGATCGACTTTATATAGGTTTAGTCTTCGATTAGAAACGTCAACCAACGATTTCCCTTTTGTGGGAATATACAAGTCAAAGGAGAGGATATTTTTTCGAACATCAGCTTGTCGGTTACTCAATGAAAGGACTAAGTTTTCGTCGCGGTCATAAAGCACAAAAGCATTTTCAGTTTTTTTCAAAGAATAATCGACAAAATCCCCTCTTTCAGTTCCAAGGGTAATTCCTACTGGTTTATCAGCTTCATCAAAATTAACAAAAAGGTTTAATTCCTGCCCATCGATTTCTAAATTCGTTAGTAAGACTGAGTCGGCAAATGAGCTTGGCTGCCGAAACAAACCCGAGTCGCTAGAGAGCTTTTCAAGTAAATCACCTAAGCCACTTTCATCTGCGGGATTCACAAACTCCACATGAACTTGCCGACATAAAACATTTTCTTCATTCAAAGGGTGGAGTCCACTAAGAACTCCACTTATCTTTGCTCCGTAATCTGTAAATAAATGATGCTCTTTCAAAACGGCCATTATCTCATTTTCAATCGAAGAAATATCTGATTGCGGGTGCAGTTGAAATTCAACCTTATGAGACGGTATCAATGGCCATTTCGAGGGTATTTCCAATCGTAAGGTTTTCTTACTCAAAGAATCATTTGGATCTTTCAGTAAATGAAGAACGACTTTCGGACTTTTTTCCTCGGAACGATAAAGCACTTGAGATATTCCATTGGCCGCTCCATATGTGGAGACGAACAAAGAGAGCAGAACAATAGTGCTGATAAGAGGTAGCTTCATTTTCACATTTATTTATCGGTGTTTAGGTGAAAATTCTTGATCTCCAAGCCGGCAAATAGATGACGAAAGCATTTCAGATTGTTAAAGTCATTTGATCACCTCAATCTCTTAGGAATTAATACCTTATGAACCAACTACTTCCTATTTCTGTCCTCATCATTGGTCAAAATGTTGAGAAGTGTTTAGACCGCTGCTTAAGTTCAACACAGCAAATGAAAGAAGTCGTTTTTGTCGACGGTGGCAGCACCGATCGAACTGAAGAGATTGCTCGCTCCTATCCCAACGTAAGCTATTATAGAAACCCATGGCCTGGATTTATTGAACAAAGAAAATTTTCACTTGATAAGGCACAAAACCACTGGTGCCTGATGCTTGATGCGGACGAAGCCTTGACGCCCGAACTCATCCCAGTGCTCGCTGAAGTCATTGAAAGAAAAAACCCAAAAGCCATGTATCGAATTGTTCGAACTGAGTACTACGAAGGCATCGCTATTGAGACGGGCTTTGGACGATCAAATTACCAAGAACGCTTTTTTCAAAAGCCCTTTGTTGAATATGTAGGCGGTGTTCATCATGAGCACCTGATCAAAGGCAAGCGATCCTGCCTTGATCATCCCGAAATCGAAGATCTCAATCCTATCGTTCGTATTCTTCATGACGAAGGATATTCATTAGATGAGATGATTCGAAAGCTTCCACGTTTTTCACTTTTAATCGCTCAAGAAAAGTTTGAAAAAGGCCGCCGTGTAAGTGCCTTTGGAGTTTTCTTTTCTTTCCTTATTAGCTTTATTCAAATCTATGGAAAATCATGGCATGCGGGCCGCGTGGGCTTTATGACAAGTCTGCTTGAAGCTCATCATAGAGGCCTTGTAAAAATGATCATCTATAACCTTGAGCACTTTAGAAATGAGTCGCTTGAGGAAGAATGGCGGAAGAAAAAACTCGGATAATATCCGTTAAGTCGCTATAAATTCATGTAAATAAATTTAAAGCTCTGCTTTTCTCTTCCGATAAGTTTCTCAAGAACTGTTGTGAAAAAAGGTAGGACGTCCATGATCAAATCTAAATCTCTTTCTCTTTGGACCTTAATGAGTTTGATGTTTGTTCAACTCGCTTGGGCATCACCAGCCGCTTTGCCGGTTAAATTTGTCGACGCTCTTTTAAAAGAAACGGGCGTAGTTGATCTTCTCGCAAGAAACGGCATACTTGGCGATACTGCTAGAAGCGTGCAAAGTTATGTCAGTAATTCATTTGTCGCGCTTAGTTCAAAAGGAAGTAATCTCTCTGCAGCTGAACTAAAAGAGATACTCCAAGGACTTGCTGTCACCGGTGATGATCTCCGTCTAAAAAATGAATTGATTGCGATGCTTGAAAAAAATTCTGATGAAGTCACAAGGGAAGATCTTGTAACGACAATCAATAACCTCATTTATTTAGCAAACAGACATGGCATCAGAAGTTCTGTTGTACTTGCATGCTCAGAGTGTGTGAATGAAAGCCTCAAAAGACATGGCTTTAAATTCACTTTCTCGACTCTTCGCAATCAGTCTGCACAAGAAGTCCTTGAGAATGTTTTACCAAGAAGTCCAAAGGACCTTTCTAATTATATTTCAAGAAAAATGACTTCGATGAAACTGGGGAATTACCGCAATATCCCTAGAGAGCTTGTCGCTCCTGAAGAAGAAAGGATTCTGGGACTTTTCTTGGCCTTGGCAGAGCACGGTACTGTAAAGCAGAAAGAATTTGTTCAAAGTATCCTTGAAATCAGCAAGCTTCCAAGCGGTGAAGTTCGTCTTTTAAATCCTGAAAATCCTCATACGTTCTGGAAAATGTTTTCAGAAGATATGACCGATGATTTTATGGATTCTTATTCAAGACTTTTAAGAGAAGCGGCGGAAGAATCACAAGGTGAAGTCTCAAAAGAAGAAGCTTTCTTTAGAGTTCTCGCAAGACAACACCAAGATGATCCAGCTTCACTAGAATACGTTCAGATGCTACGTTCAAAAAAATGCCTCTTTAAATAAAGAGGCATCGTTTTAGAAAAATTGAACGACAGCTGGATCTCTTTGAATCACTAAAACCTTCATCGCATTTAAGAAACTTTGGAATTGGTCAGCAGTCTCGTAACGAGAGAGCTGGCCAACTGCCTTATGGGCAACTTCTGAAAGCTCTTCTATTGCAAAAAGACGATCATGTGGCATCGATGCCCAAATCGCTTCCCCTAAAGCCTTTTCTTCTAGATTCTTTGGTTGAAAGAGTAATCTTTTAATATCAGCTTCTGAGAGTTTATGAACAAGTCGTCCATCAGTAAACTTGAAGCTCTTGCCGTCAGCTCCCAGACTCACGAGGTGCTGATAAAGTCTTTGACCAATCTTCGTTTCAAGATCCCCTACTTGGGCCATAAAAACTCGCGCTTCGGTCGGTGCCATTGAAGCAATCGCCTCTGAGGTTGAAAACTGAAAGCCTTTGTAAACGGTATAGCCACTTTCCGCGGCAACATGGTGAGGAAGTCTAAGCACCTCTCTCGCTTCTCTTTTAAAGGATTCATAAACAAGACGTGATCTGGCATTAAATAACTGCTTCACCATAAACCCGTCAGTCAATGTTCCAAGCACAGGAATCTTCGAACCTGCAAGTCGCCCACCCATTGATGGTCCGCCAAGAACCATCATAAAGTATGGAAGTTCTCTTTTTCGAAGTGGCATATTCAAAAACACGTCATTGAGAGTTTCGATATTCTGTGTGATGAATTGTTGGAGATCTCCACCTGAACGAACAACACCTTCAAGTTGTGTTTCGAGAGCTCTTAATTGATCTGCATTTTTAACTAATTCTTCTGAACGGATCTTGCGAAACCAATTCACTAAGTTGCGAACTAATGGCAGTTGTTGTGAAAAGCCCGTCTGAGCTTGAACTTTTGCCATACGAGCTTCAGCTGTTACAAGACGTCGACCAGTATATGATTTGATCAAATTTAAAAGACCATTCGGGTTTTGGCCAAAATAGCTGGCCACAACTTCAGCAGTTCTCTGATCAATAAGTTTTTTACTTTCGTTCACAACAACCGAACCAAATTGCTTCTGTAGAAGTGACGATGATCCTTTTAGGCTTTGCTGTAGAGGACCTAGAATTTTCGTCATTTGTTTCATCATAGCTTCCATGCTCAACTGACCGGAAGCAAACAAAAGCTTAAGCTTATCGATATCATCAAAAGCTTTTTTTACTAATTGCTCAGGAACACCCTGGCGAATGAGAAGTGCTCCAATTTCAGCACTTGCTTCAGCGCCTGCAGCACCTCCACGAGCAAGAGATTGAACCGTCATAGGATTACCTAAATGATCCATTCCAAGTTTATAACGGGCCATTCGCACATCTGCTTCATTAAGTGTTGTTTTTGCCGCTTCTCTGAAAGCCTGACGGCTGCTGCCGTTGACTGTGTGGCTAGTGGAAACATAGAAAAGTTTTGACCCTACTTTCACAGCGCGGGCCGAAACACCAATAAGTGGAATGACAAAAATAGCTTCAAATGCCGTCCAAAACCACGTACGTGAAACTTGGTAAGCACTTTCACTGCTGGCAAAGCCCATGTCTTCAAGGATTTGAACTTGAGCTTCCATACGATCAGCATTTTTCTTCATTTGATACTCACGCCCAATCAGCGCCATCTGCATTGAAATTGCTGAGGCACCAGCTGCGATCATAGCAGCACTAAGAGGAGCACATAATCCACCAGTAACCGCTGCACATGCACCACCGACCAAGACGGCACCAATACCAAGAATTCCGGCACCGAGACCTAGCCAAAGGTTAGTCCATTCTTCAGGTGACATCTCATTGATTTTTTCTAAAATTTGTTTTGGAACGGCAGGAAGTCCCGCTAACTCGTTCAATCGATTTTGTGATTTCGAAGTGGCATAAAAAAGTGTTTTATAGCTATCAAAATCATCTGGTTGTAATTGACAGAAATCTTCGAGAGACTCTTCAATTTTTTCTTTTCTCTGCTCTGCAGAGATACGAATAATATTTTTCATTAAGGGCTTTTTGATCTCACTGTCTAGCAAAAGAAAAGAGACTTTCGTGCGTAATGAATCTTGAATACCGAAATCTCTGACAATAGTTTGAAATTTCTCTAATTGCTTTTCTGGTTGCCCCTTTGTTTTATAAAGATCGTACAGAGCTTGGCGTAAACCATTCTGCTCAGTAGAAAGAACTTCTTCTAATTCTTGTCTTGATTGTGCATCAAGGGCCGGCATTTCGGTTGAAAGAAACTTCTCGACAGAAGAGCGATCAAGAAATGTCTTATAAGTTATTTTATCTAAATAATCATAAGCTTGCTGACCATCAATTTTTTCAGTGAAAAGTGACGAGTTTCCTTCGTTAATACTCTCTACTGTTTGAGTCCATAGCATTGTCTTTTCTTGACGGCTTAAACTTTCGTCTCCGTGAAGAATCGATAAAGGACGATCAAGCCCCATAGATTTTGCTGCAAGATCCAGCTTCTGGAGACGAGAATCAATCTGCGTGTAGACACACTTCGTTTCAGCTCCTTGAGTTGTTCTGCGACCTTGCTTCACTGTCACAGGCACATGCTGATTTCTGGCTTGTGTAAGCTCATCGCGGTGGATGAGGTAGCTCAATCTCATACGCGCCCATGGATTATAAGCTTGCATTTGGTCTAAAAGAAAATCGTACTCATTTGTACGTGCGTCTGAAAGAACTTTGAATTGATCGCGCAATAGAATCCAAAGTTGCCCGAGAATTGGATACACGGCTTCAATTTGTTTTTCTTCAAGGCGTCTAAGTGGAAGATATTCGTCTGCAACTCTAAATTCTTTCAATGCTTCAACCAAAGACTCAAATGATTTGTTTAAATCTCGGCCACAGAATTGTTGTCTTTGTCCGGCAGGCATTATTTGGCATAATGAATCGACGATCATTCTGACTTGTTGGTTTCCAAGTTGATCATGAAGTTCTTGGCTCAAAAGTTGAAGCCCCCACATTCTCCACACATGAGGCCCATGTAATGGTGGTAGGTCGTGTTTGATTTCTCTACGAGTTAAATTATCTTTAAGGGCCGGAGAAATTAAATCTTCAAAGTTTAATTTACCTGCTCGTACCATTGCCTCGGCCATATAAGTGCTAAGATTTTGTCTTTGCGGATCTAGTGTGTAGCTTCTACCCGCAGCTGTTTGAACTGTATAAATTTGATATTCGGCCGGCATTGAAACGATTTGATTAAATTCTTCAATACCAGCGTAATTAATTCTCTTCGGCGCAGTGCGGGCCTTAGGATTTCTTGTACGTGGTGGTTGTAATGTTCCTTTGAAGGCTTGCATCGCCTGAGGTAGCTTTAATTGAAAGACGCTCTCAAAATGATCGACATCATCAAAAGCCGCTCTATTTACGCCTCGGTGTTTCCCTGAAAGACCGGCCTTGGCAGATTGATATTTCTCAAATCCTAAAAGACCTGAATAACCATCTAGGCTCGGGTTGCGATCAATATTTTCAACAAAGTATTCAACTGCTTGATAATCACTTTGATCAAAGAGCAAGCCGTGAGACATCATCATTGTTTCAACATATTCAGCGCCAGTTTCTGGATTGATCATAAGTTGAATTTCATTTGGCAACTCACTATTGCGGTGAGCTTGGCAACTTCTTGGCATCTTCGTCGGTGTTGTGTCTCCTGCAATTGATTTATAAATTTGCAATTGCGAAAGCATCATCTGCAAAGTCATCCATTTCAACGCTCTCAAATAATTATGTGAAGTCGGCGCCTTCATTAAAGTTAAAATATCTCGGCTCATAATATCCAGCGGGCGAAAGCCTACAGTTAAACGACCAAAGCCTTTTTCTTTAATTTCTAATTGGAACGGGTCAACTGATGGATTTGGCCCCATGGTAATTTGATCAACCACTGAGGTTGCGATTCCACCATTTGAAAGAGTGTCATTGTCTTTAATAAGCGCAGTTGGAAATTCAGGTAGAAGTGTTTCGTAAAAAAAGCGCCCGTCATATTCAAGATCCGTTATATAGCCTCTTTTCACGACAACGAAATCTCTCATTCTCATAACAACGCTATCAATATAATCGATAAGAAGTTTTTGTCTAACGACTCTTTCTACTTGATTGTTATAAAGATATTTTCTGACTTCACTATAGAGAAATTCTGCTTCTTTATGAAGCTCACGAACTTCAGGATTATCAAGTCGAAGCATCACAGGTTCTTGTTCATTCTGTTCCGCCATCATGGTTGATTCAACCAATCGATCAATCAGCCCTGGCGTTCTTACAGGAGTACAAGACTGATCTCCAGACTGTGCTTCTTTTTCGTATGTAAACGAACTAAGTGAACAGGCATTAGTTGATAACTGCTCCATCAAATTGATGGTTCTTTGTTCTTGATTTCTTGCAGGAGTTGCCAATAGAGGCGATGGACATTCTGAAGCCTCTTCACGTCCCGCAATCTTGGTTTTGAACTCACTTAGTTTTTGACTAAGCTCTTCAACACTTAAATCGTGTCCGTAATTTGAAGATGGCATTCTTTGAATTGTCTCTGCAAAACAAAGCTGGAATGAAATGAGGTAAATCATCAAAGATAGAGTTAATTTTCTCATTTTAGACCTCTCACAAACGGCTTTAGTACCTTTAAATACAGCAATTTAGAGGCCAAATCACAAACGCAAATGACCAGGAATTCCAATGCCTTAGGGGAAATGAAAGTGTTTAAATTTAAGACTGTCTAATACTTAGACAGGAAAAAAAATTAATGGCTAAATTTTTCCCACTACCAGACCGATAGACCTTATATGAAAAACTTAATCATATTTTTTATGTCAGTTACTTTATCTTGGAATTCATTTGCCAGCGATGAAGCTACTTTGTTTTCTCTATTCCCTGAAGGTGAGCATTCGCTAAAAGCCGAAGACTCTCACGAAGCTTGCCCAGGCGGTCAAGTGACTCACTTAAAAAAAGAAGTCGATGGGGAAAAGTTTAGTCTTATCATGCTAGACACACAGATTAGTTTTGATATTTCTAAAACTGAATCAAAGATAACTGAACATGTTCCTGAAAGTTGTCATTACCAAACCGAAGTAAAACTTCACTCAAAAGGTATTGTTAGAACAACAACTAAAACCGCATGTCCTGACAAAGAGGAAAATGGCGTTTTAGTAGAAAAGCTTCAGTCATCAAAAACAGGTTTTTCCTATCACTCAGCTTTTCAAAAAAAGAAATCAGTTGATTGTTATTATCAATTCGCAACAACAAAAGTGGAGGCTGAGTAAATGAAAGCTTTTACTTTGTTAAGTCTGATTTTCACCACCACAGCTTTTGCTGAAATAGATTGCAACAACCCTGTCAATATCAGGGAGATTCTCAATTGCAATCATCTTCAGATGGCAAGACAAACTGGAAGAGCGCCACAATCAAATTGTCATGATGGACATTGTGATGAAACGACTTCAGAGCTAGTCGCAAATAGAACAACTCGCATGCCAGGACTAACTGCACTCTTCTCCGCACAGAATGCGAACTGCACCAACTTTATCAAAAGCGACGGGAGTTTGGGGCCATGGGGTGATGTCGTTAAAGAATATGTGACTAGCAGCTCTGCGAGCGCTCGTTTCTTAGGTGATAATGTCGCCCATATCTCTCATGCCTGTCCGAAATGGAGCAAACTCAACCGTGATCAAAGGACTCATTTCTGGGTTTGGAGTATGGCGGCGATTGCTTGGGATGAATCAAGATGCAGGGCCAATGCTAGAAATGCGAGAGCAACCAATGGTGTCGCAGTTGGTTTACTCCAAATGGAAGAATCTAGAAGTGCCCGTTCTTGGCGTGGACCAAACTGTCGGGCATCATCTGTTGCCGGTGCGACTGAAAACTTAAAATGTGGTCTGGATATTATGTCTGAACTCTTAAAAGGGCAGCAGGGTGAGTACAAAGGCCGCGGAGCTTTACTCTTCAACGGCGGCCGAAATACTTCCTACTGGGAAAAACTACGTCATTCAGGTGGCGGGACTATCGGCGATCGCATCAAGTCCCATCCGCTCTGCAAATAAATTAGGACTTCTTCACTCTCAATTCTTTTCTGAGAATCTTCCCAACATTTGTTTTGGGAAGATCTTCTCTGAATTCATAAAATTTTGGAACTTTATAACCAGTCAGCCTTTCTTTACAGAAGGCCTTGAGTTCATCAACCGTTAGGCTTGGGTCTTTCTTCACCACAAAGATCTTCACAGCTTCCCCACTCTTATCATCTTCAACACCAACAGCAGCGACCTCAAAAACTTTCGGATGGGTAACCACAACATCTTCAATCTCATTTGGATAGACGTTGAAGCCTGAAACGAGAATCATATCTTTTTTGCGGTCGACGATTTTGAAATAGCCTTCGCTATTCATCACTCCAATATCGCCTGTCTTGAAATATCCATCGGCGGTCATGACTTTGTCTGTTTCATCTTGTCTTTGCCAGTAACCCTTCATAACCTGCGGGCCTTTAATACAAATTTCCCCAATCTCATCTACCCCAAGTTTTTTACCATCATCATCCATAATACAAACATCAGTGGATGAAATCGGAAGACCGATAAAACCGTTATAGACAGGCAGGTTCATAGGATTAATACAAGCCGCCGGTGACGTTTCAGTCAGACCATAGGCTTCAATCAACGGAGTCTTTGTGACTTCTCGCCATTTCTCCGCGACTGCTCTTTGCACGGCCATCCCACCACCGAGACTGACTTTGAGAGCAGAGAAATCAACGGTTTTAAATTCAGGATTATTCATCAAACCATTAAACAAAGTATTCACACCAGTAAAGGCGGTGAATTTAAATTTCTTAAGTTCTTTAATGAAGCCCGGAATATCTCTTGGGTTTGTAATCAAAACATTGAGGGCCCCAAGAGTCGAAAAGCAGAAGCAATTCGCTGTCAGTGAAAAGATATGATAGAGCGGCAGTGGAGTAATCATAATTTCCTCTCCAGGTACCACTTTGTTTGAAATCCAAGCTCTGGCCTGCAGAAGATTTGCACAAATATTTTGATGAGTAAGAATCGCTCCTTTAGAGACACCGGTTGTTCCACCTGTGTACTGAAGAAAGGCAATGTCTTGTGAGTCGATTTCTGGCTTCTTGAATTTTGATTCATCACCAGAAGCAACCGCTTGAGTGAAAGAAACAGAACCTGGAAGATTCCAATCCGGAACCATTTTTTTCACTTTTTTAATCACGAAATTGACGATGTGGTTTTTCGGAAACTTGAGGTAATCACCGATTTGCGTGGTCAGCACATGCTTAATAGGAGTTTTTGCAATCACATCTTGTAAAACTTTACAGGAGTTTTCAAAGATCACGATTGCCTTAGAGCCAGAATCGATTAACTGATGCTCAAGCTCTCTTGGTGTGTAGAGTGGATTTACGTTCACCGCGACGAGGCCGGCGCGCAAAACACCAAAAAGTGCGACTGGGTATTGCAAAATATTTGGCATCATCAGGGCGACGCGGTCGCCTTTCTTGAGACCCAAATCGTTTTGGAGATAACTTGCAAACTTGCGACTCAAGAGATCGATTTGGTGATATTTAAAAGTGGTCCCCATACAATAGAAGGAGGGGTTTTGAGGAAATTTGCGAAAGCTCTCTTCAAGAATTTGTGGAATATTTTCATAAACGCTTAAATCAATCTCAGCTGGAACTCCCTTCTCGTAGTGCTTTAGCCAAACCTTTTCCATATCAATCCCCTCGTCATATTCGGTCGTTATCTAATTTATAAACTAAACATTATTGTAAGACCTAGGCCTCAAGCTCACAAGAAATGAGCGATTTGACTGCTTTTTGCCACGACACAGCGGGTAAAAAGGAAAAAAAGCTTTGCCAGGGCTCAGATGAATGTTATGAATTTGCCCAAGTTAAGTGCTAGACGCTAGATGGCGCCTCGCGCAAGGGATTTGCCCATATTCCTGATCACACACAAAAACCCTCAGAATTGAGGGTTTTTTTATTTGGAAACCAAATGCATTTAAAAGAAGGGGAAGATTTTATTTACGATAAACAAGGCCGCATGGTCTTGAGTCGTGAGTATCACCTGAAGCGCGGCTATTGTTGCCAAAGCGGCTGCGTGAATTGTCCCTATGATTTCGCTAGCAAGGTCGATCCCAATTACCCGAGCGAATTTCAAAATCCTTGGGGCTCAGACGCAGCTGACGAAGAAGAATAATTCAAGACAGCAACCCTCTTTTCTCAGACGCCTTCAGCTTTTTGATTCTCGCCTCTTCCTTCGAAGCACTTGAGCGATCGGGACACTCGGCTGACCAAACCAAACGCTTCACCTTATCGCTAGAAAAAAACTTCGCTCCACCGACAAGCTCGCCTTTATGTTGTCGTATTCGCCGCTCCAAATCGACGGTGATACCCGTATAGAGCCTGCCCTTTTGCGTCTCGATCATATAGACATGCCAAGTTTTTTTCTTCATTCAACTAGTCTAGCGAAGCCCTGCGACTAAGCCAACTTCTGGACAAGAGACTTGTGCCCCAGTAAGATTCCTATTCATTTATGTCGGGCCGTAGCGCAGTGGTAGCGCGTTCGTCTGGGGGGCGAAAGGTCGCTGGTTCAATCCCAGTCGGCCCGACCATTCTTTGTTTGCCTTAATCAATTCCCATAGCCCCTAAATGGCAGGATTAGGCAACTCTTAGGTACTATCCGATCTCCCCATCTATCCCCTATTCACCGAAAATGATCCATAGAGAGAAAGAATTTCTATGGAGGTTTTATGAAAATTGCAATTATCACTGGTGGAAGTAACGGAATTGGCAGAGCGACGGCACTAGAATTAGGCAAGCGTGGGATTAGTGTTATTCTGACATATCACAACTACAAAGACAGAGCAGAAGAAGTCGTAAGGGAGATTGAAAAGAATAAAGATGTCCGAGCAATTGCTCTAAAGCTTGATCTTACACAAGCTGAATCTTTTGAAGCTTTCGCAAACGATGTCAAAGAAGAATTGAAAAGTATTTGGAAGCGCACCACTTATGACTACCTGGTGAATAATGGTGGTGTTGGTGGTCCTTGTCCGATCGATGAAATGTCTCATGAATACTTCGATAGAATTATGAACACCAACTACAAAGGGCCCATTTTTTTAACAAAAGTTTTAACCTCCTTTATGGAAGATGGAGGTTCTATAGTCAACACAACAAGCTCATCTAAAAACCAAACGTTTTCGGGCTATTCTGTTTATGGTTCATTAAAGGCAGCTTTATCCGTCTGGACTCGCTACGCGGCTAAAGAGTTTGCTCCTCGAAAAATTAGAGTAAACGCCGTCTCACCCGGCCCAACTCACACTAATTTTGGAGATGGAGCTATGGACAAATACCCAGAGTTTCTTAAGCCTCTTATAGAACAAACAGCTTTTAATCGCATGGGAACTGCTGAAGATCTCAGTAAAGTGATCGCCAATTTTCTTTCAGATGATTTTGGTTGGGTTACAGCTCAAGATATTGAAGTCTCAGGTGGTCATTTACTATGACAAACTTTTCATTCAAGGGAGGTCAATTATGAAAAGTGTGGTATTTACTTTTTTTGTGAGCTGCTTATTGCTCTTTGGATGTACAACTTCTATGAAATATCCAATTTCTGATCACTATGATGGAAGTCACTTCACTAATCCAACACAAACTGAAAAAAATGGATTTTGGAAAACGCTCAAATTGCTCGTTTCAGTTAAGTTCAAGGATTGGCCTGATTGGATAGAAAATAAACCAGATAGCAAAGTACATATTCCATTAGAGGAAGATCAAATTGCTATTACATTTATCAATCATGCGACAGTCTTAATCCAAGCTAAGGGTATTAACATTCTGACAGACCCCGTTTGGTCGAAGCGTATAAGTCCTGTTAATTGGGCCGGCCCGAAAAGATCCCGTAATCCTGGGCTCTCGCTTGATGAACTCCCTTGGATTGACTTGGTTATAGTCAGCCACAATCACTACGACCACATGGACATGGCAACTCTTAAACAACTAAACGATAGATTTTCACCTGTCTTTCTTGTTCCACTTGGAGATAAAAAGCTCTTACTCAAAGAAGGTATGAAGCATACCACTGAGCTGGATTGGTGGCAGTCATTCTTAATGAAAGATAATGTAAATATAACTTTTGCTCCAACTCAACATCAATCAGGTCGAGGAATTTTTGATTGGTTTGAAAGTCTTTGGGGAAGCTATATGATCAATATTGGCTCTAAGAGAGTTTATTTTGGAGGAGATGCTGCATACTCGTCACACTATCTAGCAATTAAGGAGAGATTGGGAAAGCCAGACATTTCACTTCTTCCGATTGGAGCTTATGAACCTCGATGGTTTATGAAGCACGTCCATATGAATCCTGCTGATGCAGTTCAGGCGCATCTTGATTTAGAATCTAAGCACTCAATTGGAATTCACTTTGGGACATTTCAACAAGTGGATGAAGCCGTAGATGACCCTGTAAAAGCGTTAGAAATGACTAAGGAGGAGTTAAAACTAAACCCCGATTCTTTTATTGTTCTTCAAGAAGGCGTGACAACGATATATTCTATTAAAGACCTCTATTAAAGTTATCACGATGCCCAAGCTCCACTTGTCGAAGAGCTTGAGCATCCCTTGCAGGTGAAGCGCCAAAAAGACGTGAATATTCTCGATTAAATTGTGATGGACTTTCGTAACCAACTTCAAAGGCCGTATCTGCAACAGAGGCATCACTAAAGGCAAGAATTTTTCTGGCCTCCAAAAGACGAAGCTGTTTCTGGAATTGTATTGGGCTAAGTCCAGTGATCTCTTTAAATCTCCTATGAAATGTTGTAACCGCCATTCCTGATTTCGTCGCAATTTGTTGAACATCAAGGCCCTTAGAATAGTTCTCACGAATCCAAAGAATTGCCTGGCGAATTTTCGAGGCCTTTCCTTCTTCCATACAAGTTTTTCTTAAACGCCATCCCTCAGGTCCATGAAGTGTACGATATAAAATTTCTCTCTCGTAAGAAGGTGCAAGAGCTGGAATATCCCTTGGATTTTTTAAAAGGCGCAACAACCTGACCCACGCATCTATAAAGTCTGGCGTTGCAGGACAGGCGGAGAAGTCCTCCGAATGGTTTGAGTTCCAATTATTTTTTGGAAGATCATTCAAAAGTTTTAATAGGGTATCGTGATTGATTCTTATTCCAACGGAAAGATAGGGTTCTCCCTTCTTTCCCTGAAAGACTTTTCCCATCGCAGGAAGCTCTGTTGGGATGACACAATATGAAGGCGCACGAAGACGGATTTCTTGCTCACCGATTGAGATATTTTTTCTTCCCTGTACAACGAAACCAATCATTGGTTCATAAACAGCTGCAAGCTGATGTTCAGGAACATCTCCCTTAATAATCATAACTCCCGGAATAGCCGTTTGTGTAGGCTCTGTACTTGCGTGTGCAGTCAGTTCAATAATTTCATCTAGGCTTTTTTGAATGTCCACATAACACCTCGTTGCCTTTCAACAATATCCCAATTGACATTTTTAGGCATGCTTCACCTTAGCAAGCATCATGATCCAAGCCGCAGCGCCACTCCCACTCAAAAGTACAACCCCCGTAAACCAAAAAACATAATTATATCCAGTCACTCCGGGGTAGTTATCAATCATTGATCCAGTCACGGCTCCAAAAAAGAGATCGGGCAGAAAACCAATAATAGAGACGATCCCAACAGCAGTTCCAATCAGATAATTGGGAATCTTCAATTCGTCGAAGACGGCGAAATAAACCGCCCTCAAAGCGTAAACTAAAGTCGCTGAAGTAATAATAAGACCGAAAATCATCATGAAATTTTCAAGAATATTCAAGGCCAAAATGATTTGAGAAAGACCAGATAAGAAAAGGAGAGCACTCAAAAAACTAAATCTCGAAAGCTTGTAGCGACTGACGAGGTGATCAACCGCAAAGCCCGCTGCAATCGCGCCAATGGGTCTGAGCCAAAAAAGATAGGAAGTCAGCCTCGATGAATCGGCGAGGCTTTTCTTTAAGACATCCACTAAGTAGATCGAATAATTATCGAGACTTTTATAGCCGCAATAGGCACAAAGAATAAGATAAGAGAGCAACCAAATATCCAGTCGCTTCAATAGCTCTTGAGCTTTCGAGAGGGTCCAAGAGTCAGCTTCATGAGTTTCACTCGGAACAAAATCACCAAGTCCAACCCAGGCCACGAGTCCGAGAACGAAGGTGAAGAGCGAGACGGCGCTATAGACATAAAAAAGCGAATCAGAACTCACAGAGAGAATTGATAAGAGGTAAACGAGCAAGGCGCTCATACAAGCGGCACTCAAACCTCGACCACCATCGAGAATCCCCATGGCACTGGCGCGGGTTTCATGGCCACCACAAAGGTGAGCGAGTTTGATTAAAGCTCCCCACATTAAAAGAATTGTCGAAACACCAAAAAATCCATAGCACGCAATAAAGACAAGTTTTGATGGGAAGAGCGCAAGCACAACGCCACCCATAGCCGTAAAAATCAGTGAGAGTGACACGAGCTTTCGAGCGCTGTAGTGGTCAGCGAGTGGCCCGCCCAAAAAATAAGATAAGATTGAGGTCAGGCCATAAGTGCTGAACGCTAGTCCAATATCTTGATTGGTGAGGCCCCAGCTTTCAAGAATCAGTGGCCGCAATAATCTTGGGATTAAAAAGGGCAACATGAAAATCGTTTCACCTGCCGTGATAACGAGAAGGATTTGGAAAAATCGTTTCATGGAAACATCATCCCCTAGGCTCGAGAACATTAAAAGGATTATTCCCTAGCAATCCATTTATTAGATTGAATGAAGATAATTAATCTAATTGATATACAGATCAATCAAAGGCTAGAAGGCTTTTTAACAACACCCTACTGAGGTCTTTATGAAAACTTATATCACTCTCCTAGCACTTTTTATTTCTACTCAAAGCTTTGCCGTCGATCTTTGCACAACGCTAGCTGACGAAAGCGCAACAACCACTCTCTATTCTAAAACAATTGATGCTGAAACTAAGTTCACTGAATGGGAAAAAACTCAAGTTATGACCTATATTGAAGCCATGGAATTTTCCTATGAAGATCGGCCGCTTGAAACGTTTGAAGATGTCGTCGCTTGGCTTGTTCAAGACTCTTGGGACGAACTTCATTTGTCTGTTTTTCGAATTAATGAATCAGAAGAGATCATCACCTATGTTTGGAGTTATCCAGGTGATAATGAGTATGGGCTCTATCTAAGCGATCTACATGAAGTGATCGGGGCCATTCAAGATGGAGATCTCGTCGTTGGAAATGATTACTGCCATTAAATAGACTTTCGCACTCTTTCTTTGCAAGCTTGGCTACAACAGCCAAGCTCTCCTAGATGCTTCATGAATTGCAGTCGATCTCTCGTACTCTTCGAACAATGACGATTTGAGCCCCAAGATTTGCCTTTTCCCCATGCACTAAAACCACCAAGGGCACCGGAACGTTGATAAAGCTTAATGGCGCATTTAGCATTATCTCTGATTACTTCTGGGTCTTGATAGAGACGGTTTGTTTTTATCTCTGTGCCATTCGCATCTCTGACAACAGCTTTTCCGGGGTAGCACAAACCATTTGATTTAAGGGTTGTCGTTTTGCCGTCAACGAAGGCTTTCGTTCCAGAGCGCTGATTATGCATCGGATGAATTCCCCAAGGTCCTCGACCGCCCATTCCGATATTATCTCTCCCAAAAACGGACTCCGAATTCGAAATGCATAGGAAATGGTGAAGCAACTCATCAGAGTTGCTGACGCTGATATTATTATAATTTTCACTCTTCACATTTACATTACAGACATTCGCTTCTTGCATGGCCCGGGCCAAAGCTTTTAGTCTGGTAATTGTTGGATCACTCGTTGGAAGTCTATTGAATTGCTCTACTCTATAATAGACTTCTTCGAGATGGACTTCACAGTTTAGACAATACTCCGGTCCCTTTCTAAACATATCTAAACTCTTCAACAAGGACTTCGCTAGAAAATCTTCAGTACTCAGAACTTCAATTCCATTTTCTTGCAGGTATAAACTCATTTCATGAACGACTAAAGGATCAATTTTTTCGACGTGATGTGTTTCAGATAATTCATCTCGACAAATAACCGAAGTGAACTCTTCATTTGATTCATCAAGAGTGCAATAACGGCCCTTTTCTTTTGCCTCGATTGAACCTGTGAGTGTTGTCATCACAAAGAAAAGGGTTATAAAAAGAAAATGTGAAACAAAAGTTTTATTCTTCATGCTTCTAGTTTATGAGGTTCCAGGTAACCGCTCTAGCTGGTAAGTTTTTCCAGTTCCCACTCCGCGACAAACTAATAAAAACAATCAGTTAAGGCGAGCTCATAAGTGGGGCTTATGAGTTCTTTAAAGAAATGATAATTGGTCAAGAAACTAGGGCCATGGCAAAAATCACTCAACTACAAATGATCTCCCAGAGGTTCACCATGAAATCACTTATCCTTGCTCTTGCCCTTAGCTTCTCATTCGGCGCTCAGGCTCTTGTCATCAGCGAACAAGCAAGTTTAAAAAACTGGTCGATTGATGCTAACTCTTCACTTCTTGACCTTGATTTAGTTGGAGCGCAAGTCAGCCTCAACCATCAGAAAGAAGAAATTAAACTTTCACTTATGACTGCTTGGACATGCCCAAGAGGTCTGGTTTGCGCCACTGTCATGCCAGAGACGACAATCAGCTTCAAACTTCTAAGCCTCAACCGCGATCGTTGTGGTGTTCGTACAATTGCTGGTCAAAACAACGAAAACCAAACGATCGTGATTACAGATTACACAACTTCACATTGCACACTTGATAACAACTCAGACATGATCGTCGTTGACCTTCTCAAAATCGAAGGAAACGTGACTGTTGCTCAAGATCAATTCTTCGGCGAAAAGTTTATCCAGTTTGTTGATCAAGGTATTGTTGAAGGTTCAAGACTTCTTGAAATCAACCACCAACAAGTTGTAAGAGAAAGAAACAGAATCTCAAATATCTAAATCTTACGCTTCTTTAGCTCTGAATTCATCTCATCCACTAGGCCCTCTAACTTAAGCTTTTCTTCCTTAAGTTTTTGGGCCAGTTTTTTATCACCCAACGACAAAATCTGAACCGCAAATAAACCTGCATTATGAGCACCATCCACCGCCATTGTGGCAACAGGAACACCGGCGGGCATTTGAACAATTGAATAGAGTGAATCTAGCCCTTGAAGCGAGTGAGTCGATTTAATCGGCACGCCAATCACAGGCAAAGTCGTGAGACTTGCAACCATCCCTGGCAAATGAGCCGCGCCACCAGCTGCCGCAATAATCACTTGAATGCCTCGATCCCTTGCTGCCATAGCGTACTCGACCATTTTATTTGGCGTGCGGTGAGCGGAAACAACCGACACTTCGTAAGGCACTCCAAATTGAGTCAACACAAGATACGCCTTTTGCATCACCGCTTCGTCAGACAGTGACCCCATAATAAGACTAACTACTGGGCTTGGATTTTGAGCCATTCTTTGATCCTTTCGTGTTGAGTTTGCATTTCTTGGAGTGCGCTTTCTTCATTCATTTCTAAAGGGGTCGACAGAATAAGATGGGCCATTTTTCGACCAGGCTTTACAGTCTCTTTTCCGTACCACTGAAAAAAACTATCGGGGATTTTTAGAACTTTATCAAGACCCGTGATCTCAGGTTTGCCCTCACCAAGGCCCACGAGATTAATTAAATACCCCCGTCTTAAAGCTTTGCTTGAAGCCAAAGGCCAATTCATGACCGCTCTTAAGTGTTGCTCAAATTGATCCACTCGATGAGTAAGCTGAGTTTGGTGTCCGCTATTATGGGGCCTGGGTGCCATTTCATTAACGAGCAGTTGGTCTTGTTGGTCGAGAAAAAACTCTATCGCGAGCAACCCATTATAATTGAGTTCATTGATAATTTTAGTGCCGTAATTGAGCATTTGCTCTTTCAAAGCCTCACTAAGTCTGGCCGGCGAATACAAAGAGTCCAAAAGATTGAGCTTAGGATCAAAAATCATCTCAACTGGCTCGTAGGCGCGCACTTCACCCGATTTATTTCGGGCCATCAGAATTGCCAATTCTTTTTTAATAGAGATTTCTTCTTCTATTAAAAGCTGAGCGTGAAAATCTTCCGGCAAGCTGCCTTGGCTTAAACGAAAAACACCTTTACCGTCGTAGCCCCCGACACGTTTTTTGACGATATAGTTTTTATTCGAGTCTAAACGTGGATAAAAATCTCGAGTCGCCGATAAAAAATAACTGGGACCTGGAATTCCAATCTTATCGAAAAACTCCCTTTGTTTGCCCTTGTCTTGAATCAATTCAAGGCAGCGCGAATGAGGAGTAACAGTGATCCCTCTCGCCTCGAGCAGTCTCACACCTTCAAGAGAGATATTTTCCATATCTGCCGTGGCGTGAGTAAGGCCCTCGATCTCAGCGCATCTTTCAAAAACGTCTATCTCTTTAAGAGAACCTGTAATGGTTTCGTGAGCGAGGTGGTGAGCGGGAGCATCCGCACTGTCGACGGTGACTGTTTTGAGGCCTAAGCGATGAGCATGGGGCAGCGTCATCAAGGCAAGCTGGCCCGCCCCTAAAAAGGCAAGTTTTGACATCACAACCTCATGAGTCTTTGATTTTAGGTCTTAATTTAGATTACACCTCTCCGGCACTTTGGTCAAAATAAGCGACGGACTTTCGGCTCGAAATTCTTACAGGCAGGCCCGGTGGGGCTTGACCTCATGGTAAGAAGGCGACTCAAATCTTAAATGGGGAAACTTATGAAACTAACACTCGTCTTGGCGTTTTTCGCTTTCTCACTGGCCCACGCTCAAGAGTTCAAAGGCGATATCTCTTTTTCTCAATTGGAAAGAGATGTCCATCGCAACGGCATTAACCAACTTATTAAGACCGCTTCTGACTGCTTAGATGAAGATCTTAAAAGACATCAAACATTCTATCGCCAACACGGCTTTAGTCCATTTTATGGTGACCGTTCAAGCTTCGCAAAACTCAACCGCACTGACAGACAAAATCATTTGCGCCGCCTTGGGAAAAATCCTCAGCTCGCTGATATTATGGAACCCACTAGCTGCGTAGGCTTGGCCCTTAAATGTCTTGATCGTGGATTCAAAGCCGCAGGACAAGCTCAACTTTGGTCGCGAATCGCAGCTTATACGCGCTTAAATAATCAATACGGAAATGCTCTTCAGCACGCTCTTCAAGAACTTGGTTGGGAAATCATTTACTGGAACCCGGCTCCACAAAATAACGAAGCATGGGACGCGGCCGAAAAAAGACGTGACCCAAAAAACAATGACCGATTCTGGGGTTGGCATGCTTATCGCTACCTTACCGTGAATCGCCATGGAGCCTATTATTTCAATAAAGTTGATGATGCTGAATCGCTCGTGGGCTTCGGTACTTCAGTCCCAAAAGAATTCGGCAAAATTCCTTTCTTCATTGGTACTGCTCACACCGGCTATCATGTTTTCCCTGGCGCTTACGGACGTGTTGTTGAAGGACATAGCACACGAGCAGTGACAGATTATTACACCATCGAAAGCTCTGAGTTCAATCCGCTTAAAAATGGTGGCGGGCCTCGTGGTTCTTATAAATCTGGCTTAGTTGCGATTCCGCCAGTTAAGTAATCTAATTCAAAAATGCCTCTCCTTTTGAGAGAGGCATTTCACAAAACCCATTATTTTAAAGCGAACAGCCCTTCGGAACAGCAAGCCCTGCCTGATCCAGCACTCGACAGAGTTCTGTATTAAAGCTCTCTCTTTGATTTGCTTTTCTCGTAATAATCATTCCTCGATTCTCAAGAGTTCTTAAAATCCAAAGAGGATTTTTCACCATGCCTTTTTGGGGATTTCGCGGAGTATAGAAACGTCTGTTGTTTTTAATAATCACCCGTCCTTCATAATCATGTGGGGCCAATCTTACGCCTTTATCGCCACTCTCAATTCCTACAAACATATTAGAGACACAGTTATTTGTGATTGTATGATAGGGTGCAAGCTCTGCTTGATGGTAAGCGACATCAGAGAAATTAATCAAGGCCTGCAGAGTTTTTTCAAAATCAAGAGCAAATGATTCAAGTTCATATTGAGAGACCTCTGTCGCGCCCTCTGCCGCGTAAGACTTATACTCAGTGGCCATGTCTATGGTCGACATAAAGTTATGAGTAATGGCGTAGTTCTTCTTAATGCCGTCACCAAAAGGCGAGAATGTTAGGCCCTTAATGGACATGGGTCTTACGGCAAACATCGCATAGTTAAAGTCTTTGACCTCCCCCACTAGACCTTTTGTGGGATGATAGAGTTTTATTGGCTGCTTTAAGATAAATCTCAAATGGGTGTGCCCAGTTAACACAATATTGTTCATAGGCTCGATAAACTTCTCAAACATCATGACAACTCTTTCGATACTACCTGGTGTGTACTCAGCTAACAGATACTCGCCTCTATGAAGAAAGTTACCAAGATAGACTTTGCCTTTTTTCATCTTTAGACCATAAAGACTTGAAATAGTTTTCAGGTCAGCTTGGTTTGAAGGATCAAAGCGAGGAGCGTTTCGTCGAAAAGCATTGTTATAACACTCTCCGCGATAACTTCCGATATTTGCAACTCGAGCCTTGTAGAAAGGATCTTCCTTGCTGGTTTTGGCACCTGTTTCTTTAAAGCAGGTCTGGCCGTAAGAATTTAAAGAAACAACTAAACTTAAAAAAAATAATATCTTCACGAACAATCTCCTCATTCAATTTATTTATTTCTTGATTATAGAATTAATTGAGATGGCGAATGAGCGCAGAGGATGTTTTCGTGTATTAATTTCGGTGTTAGAAAATTCAACACTAGCAAAATTATTTTTTTCTCTGAAAGAATAGGGGTAGATTGACTATTTTCTTTTAGGCTACGCTTAAGAGAAAATCTCTTCAAATTGATTTGTATTCAAAAGAACAAGAGTACAAGCCTCCAAATAGTGAATACCCTTTTGCTCTAAAGCCTTATAGACTTCCGAGTTTTCACTACCTGGATTAAAGATAACGACTCTGGGATTGAGTTTGACGATATCGCTTATTAGAGTGCTCGAAATTTTGGGACCTACATACATGGTAATAGCATCGACCTTTTCTTTGAGATCCACATCGCGCAGTTGATGATAACAATGATGGCCCTGTATCTCATCATACTTTGGAGAAACTAAAATCACTTGATGGCCATGATGAACCAACCTCTCCATCGCCATATAACTATAGCGAGTACCGTTAGAAGAAGCGCCGAGAATCAAGATTTTTTTCATAAATGCCTTTTAGAAGAATGAGTACTTTAGGTAAATAGATTAGCTTGCTTTGGCCTAGAATGGATATAAAAGCCCGTTTCGCTCCCACTCCAATATGTCTATGTTTTAAACGCCTGTCACTATTGCTCCAATCTCCCATCTAGTCTCAAGCACTTAAAACAGTTTTTCTATGGCATCTATATTGCTCATACTAAAAGAAAAGGTTTTATATGAAGTGTTTCAAACTACTGGTGGCCGTGCTTTCTTTGCTGACTGTTGTGACAGTCTGTAAGGCCCGCTCAATTACATGCGAGACCCCACGAAGAAGTCACGTGTTTCAACTCGACGAAGACGCAGTCCTTATTCTCAAGAGACCCTACGCTTCAGGACAACCCGTGAGGCAACCATCATCCATCAATCGCATGAGAGGATCGCGCTTACAGAGAGTTGTTCATTTTGAAGGCAATAGATACTCAATCCGAATTGAAGACCTAGAACGCTTTGACGACACCGCTGACAAACTCATTATCAGAACCGGTGCCGGTCATGAAATGACTTATCCTATTCAGTGTCAGCTTAACTAACGACCGAACTTAAACTCTTGAACATCATTACCTGAATTTTGATCAGGCATAGAAAAGCCCTCACAGCCTTTAATAGGCGTGTCTTTTTCAAATCCAACCACTGCGGCCTCAGGATAAGACATAAAGTTTGATCTGAGTGTTCTCGTTTTTGAATCAAAAAGAGCGATTTCAAAACGATACTCTCCCTGCAATTGATGCCCACCATTTATGCTATTAGGGCGCATTTCAAAAAACTCAAAGCTAGCATTCATTTTAGATTCATTAAGTGGACTCAAAGTAATTTGATGATTTCCTTTCGGCAACTTTATCAATTCGACTTTCTCGATTGTCTTCTTGTGCTGAAAAGCCGGACAAGGAGACTGTGCAAAACGCATCGAAAGGGCCGAAGCCGCGTATTGTATATTTAAAGTAATGGCGCGAATTTGTTTGCCACTGGCCTGAAAAGGCGCCGCCGTTCTTTGCAACACTTCCCCACCTCGGCGCATTTGAATATACCAAGAATCCGCGGCCCTATTATTTGCAATTTCCTTCAGATCATTTGATGAGAATTGTGGCACATCAAGAGAAATTAAAACGCCTCGACTTATATCTTGATCTTTATTCGGTCCCACTTTCCAATTCTGTATTTGAATTTTAGTGATTGCCAGAGGTCGAGGCTCAATGATCATCTTTTGAGGATCGGCCTCGACGACAGAGCGCTGTTGACAAGCAGCTAGCACTAAAAATGAAAGGAGGAGAACTAATAGATGATGAGATACTTGCAATTCTCCTCCAGGGGTTCAAGGGATAATTGATCAACATAATTTGGAGCGAGGTAAGCGCTCTCGAAGGCCTTCATCACGACTTCTGTCTTCTCACGGCCCATTTTGATTTTTCCGGCCAGAACCACAACACTCACACCTCGCTCATGGGAGAGAGGAATTTGTGTCTGCTTATCGAGGACCTGAGCACGCAGCTGAAAATCCGTGTGATCTACAGCAAAATCTGAAGCCCAGATATTTTCTTTTGTTAGATAGGTTTGATCGGTCCCAAAACTTAAAACATTCAGGGCATCATCTATATGCAACTCTCGCTCTTTGCCATCTTTGTCAACTCGGTTCCAGTCCCATAAACGAAAAGTGAGGCCAGAAGATTGTTGAATTTCAACCATCGTCACCCCTGCTCCAATAGCGTGAACAGTTCCCGCTGGAACGAAAAAGAAATCTCCCATTTTAGGTCGATAGGAGTTCATTAAAAGAGAAAGATTTTCTTTATTTTGAATACCTGTGCGAACTTGCTCTTTTGTGACTCCAGTTTTGAATCCCAAAAATATCACCGCCTCTGAAGTCGCATTTAAAATCAGCCAGCATTCCGTTTTACCTTTTTCTTGAAAAACTCTACTGGCGTAATCGTCATTTGGGTGAACTTGAACTGAGAGATGATCTGAAGTATCGATAAATTTTACGAGATATGGAAGAATGCGATCTATTGGTCCTGAAGCTGTAAGGCTTGGTCCATTTTTATGAGTTGAAACTTCCCATGTTTCACCCAGACCCTCGCCTCTGTCATTATTTTTTGACAAGCCCTTTTGGCCCGCAAGAAACTCCCCTCCCCAGATTTTATAATCGGCGAAAGGAGTAAGTTTTTCGATAGGTTTCAATCTTTGCAAAACTGCCTCAATTCTGTGTTTCTTTAATCATACCATCACTCTCACTTTAGGCTCAACTACCCGAAAAATGGTCTTCATAAAAGACTATTCTTGAGTGAAACCATTTCAAGTTAAAATAGTCTTATGAACTTAAAGGGAATCCCTATTCTCCCTGTCCCGAGGCTTGTTTTTTTTCCACAAACAAGCTTGCCGCTTTTTATAGTGGAACCTACCTATGCAGGTATGATCCGGGAAGCCCTAGAGAATCAATCACTGCTTGGGATTACCTTGGCCGAACCGCAGGTCAGAGACGGCAGAGTCAGGTATATTCCGAAAATGATTTGTACCGTTGGGAAACCAATTTTGCTCGAAGAACTTGATGATGGTGGGCTCAAGATTCTCATCCACGGTAAAGCCCGCGTGCGCTTAACGAACCTCGTTCAAAGCTTGCCCTATTTAATTTTTGATGCAGAGGAAATCCCCGATCGAGCAGAGTCGTCCGCTTGGGCCCTGCCACAAACAAGAAGATTGGTGGAAATTTTAGATAATTGGTTATCAGAAAATATTACGGACTCACTTGAGCGAGAGCACTTTCAGCAAAATATCGAAACTCTCCAATCAGTTGCTGACTATCTTTGTCTCTTTTTGATTCAAGATCCCACTACAAAACAAATCATGCTTGAAAACACTTCTCTATTTGAGAGATTGAGTTTACTCAATGGATTGCTTAAAGGTGAAAGCCCTCAAGCTGAGGACTGGATGACTGGCGAAGCTCTCAAAGAGTTTGAAACCCTTGAGCAAAAACTCGTCTCTAATCACTAATAAAGCTTAAAAAACAAATTTAAAAAAGTCAGACCAAAGCCCGATAAAACAGGAATCGTAAGATTATCATCAAGCTTTCCAGGAAACATTTCTGAAAGCGCGCCAATCACACCTGCAAAGAGTGAGAAGAAGAGCAACTCTGCCGACAGTTCAATATAATAAATGCCGTAAACCAACGTCAGCACATAACAAGTCACAAACCCCGCGAATGATCCTTGCAGTGATTTGTTTTTCAAAATGCGATCTTGCCCGTAAAGAATTCCCACCACAGAAGCAATAGGATCAGCGAATATCAAAAAAAGAATCGCCAAAATCGCAAGTTTCTCTGGGTAAAAGAAAAGAGTTAAAGAAACACCAAGAGCGTAAAACGGCAATCCGCTCATTCCATTTCGCTCGCTTTCACGCATTAAGGGACCCATCATCATGAGGACCAAACGATTCATCTCAGGCAAACGCAGACGAAAGAAGTCGACCATAAAACCTAAGCCACCAACCACGGCCAGAACCGTCGCCATAAAATGGGGGGAGAATTGAAAGGTTTCATAGAGCGCTAATCCGCTTAGGCCCGTAAAAATATGCCAAGCCTTGCGGGTCAAGTGAAGCTCAGAACGAAGGGATAAACTCCCCTGATGAGCCGTTGTCTCAGATGGTGAAAGCATAACTACCTCAAAATATGTCTTAATATAGTGATAACAGAAGTTTTAAAAGCGTGCATTAATGAAAAACAACGCTATGGGCAACAAAGCCCCCTAAGCTGCCCCACCCAAATGGGGCTCAGAACTCACTAAGTTTTCAAAATAATTAATGACGCTCTGGTTGATTTTCGGCTGCCAAAAATTGAAAATAAAAAGACTCACCAGCGGATACCGAGACTGACACAGAGAGCATTTAGGCTTTGTTTTCAGCCCCACTCAAGTGGGTCAGTTATGGTTTTCTCTCTACATTTCTAAAAATTATCCCCTATAATATTGAAAAGCCAATTTGTGGTCGCGCCTCAACCTAAGGACATGGGAATTTGAGCTCTATATTTGGATCTAACGATCAAGGACTATCCGCACAAAGACAGATGAAAGTCTGGGCGATTGGTGGCGGTAAGGGCGGAGTGGGAAAATCTCTCGTCACAGCAAACCTTTCAATTTGCCTCGCCCTAATGGGTTATAAAGTTGTCAGCATCGATCTCGATTTAGGTGGTGCTAATTTGCACACCTGTTTAGGTGTTCCTATTCCGGAAAAAACTTTGTCTGACTACCTTACAAAAAAAGTGCGCACTCTAAAGGACTTGCTCACTCCTACGCCGATTGCGAATTTATCTATTATCTCTGGAGCGCAAGATGATGTTGGTATTGCCAACCTCAAACAAATGCAGAAAGCAAAAATTTTAAGTCGCTTACACGAGCTAGATGCTGATTTTGTTTTATTAGATCTCGGCGCTGGAACAACTTTTAATACTCTCGACTTTTTCATCTCGGCAGACCAAGGCATCCTGACCGCTCTGCCTGAGCCTACTTCGATTGAGAATACTTACCGCTTTATTAAGTCGGTTTATCACCGAAAACTTAAAATGGTTGAAGATCTTTTGCAAGTAGGTCCCTTGATTGATCAAGCGATGAACGCCAAAATCTCTCAAAATTTTACGCCGTCTGATTTAGTAGCACGGATTATTGAGATCAATCCTGAAATGGGTCATAAGCTCAAGATGGAAATTAATAAACTTTCGCCGAAGCTGATTATTAATCAAGTGAGAACGCAGGCCGATATCGATATCGGGTTTTCCATGAAAATCATTTGTCGAAAATACTTCGGTATTGACTTGGATTACGTGGGTTACCTTGATTACGACGCCACAGTCTGGCAGAGTGTAAAAAAACGCAAACCGCTGTTAATGGAGTATCCGAATTCCAGTTTAGTGAACAATTTCGATCGAATTGTTCATCGACTGCTAAAAATAACATAAAATAATACTGATCAAAGACCGCAAGGATTTCATGGAAGATTCAACACAAAAAAATTATTACGAAGTACTCGAGATCGCAGTAGATGCCTCTCCTGAAGAAATCCATCAAGGATATCAGAGAGCGAGAAACGCTTATTCTCAAGACAGCCTCGCTCTCTACTCTCTGATGAGCGCAGATGAATGCAATAATATTTTAGAATTGATCGACGAAGCCTATACGATCCTATGTGATCCCAACAAAAGAAAACAGTATGACCTCGCCCGAGGTCTTAATCAAAATCTCTCCACTCAAGAACGACAAGGTCAAGGACATCGTAAAGAAGAAGGTGAATCATTTAACGATTCTCATTTCATCAATCAATCCCCTTCAAGCACCAGCAAAACCAATATGTCCAAGATTGTAGCGAAGAAAAAATTCTCACTCGACTACACCAGAGACATTGCGTTTGAAGAGGAAATTGAAAAAGCCGAAGAGTTCAGTGGTGAGTATTTAAAGAAAATTCGTGAATACAAAAATGTGGATATTGTTCGCATGGCAGAGATGACTAAAATCTCAAAAACTTATTTGCTCAATATCGAAGCTGATGATTTTGATAAATTACCAGCGCCAGTCTACGTTCGTGGTTTCGTTTATCAAGTGGCAAAATGCTTAAAGCTAAATCCTGAACTTGTTGCGACGTCGTATCTCTACCGCTTAAAGAAGGCAAAAAATCTCCTTTGAGCGCTCCAGAGAATACACCCGTGAATCCAATCGACGAAACGATCGAAAGCCTTCAAATTGAAGTGAAAGCTGAAGACCGAGTCGAGTTCAAACGACTCGATCAGTTTTTAGCGGCGAAGCTTGATCACTTCAGCCGCACAACTATCAAAACACTTTTCACTCAGGAGCTAATAAGCTTTGATGACCTCTCCCCTGTTCAAGGAAAACTTGAACTCAAGAAAATGCCTCAAGAGGGCGCGATCATCGAAATCCAGATTCCTCCTCCTATCGAATCAAGCTTAGAGCCGGAAAATATTCCCCTTGAAAAACTATTTGAAGATGAACACCTTGTTGTCATCGTTAAACCTCAAGGTCTAGTCACTCATCCGGCCCCCGGACATTACACGGGAACGCTGGTGCACGCCATCCTTTACCACTGCCCTGATCTTAAAGGCGTGGGTGAAGTGAGAAGACCTGGAATTGTTCATCGTCTTGATAAAGGCACCAGTGGCGTGATGGTTGTGGCCAAAACAAACCAGGCCCACGAAGGGCTTGTGAATCTTTTTGCCACTCACGATATTCATCGCCGTTATGAATGCCTTTGCCTCGGTCATCTTTCAAAGCTTGAAGGAAAATTGGAATCAACCATTGGTCGTCATCCGCAGAACCGCAAAAAAATGGCGGCAGATGTACGAGGAAAAAAAGCAATCACTCATTTTAAACGCCTTGCAGTTTATGGCGATATTAATCATGTGGAATGCACGCTTGAAACTGGCCGCACCCATCAAATTCGAGTGCACTTAAGTCAGCTTTTGAATTGCCCCATTTTAATGGATGAACTTTATGGCGACCCAAGACGCCATCTCAAACATCTCTCCACCGAGCTTGCGACCCTTTTAAAAGAAACCCCACACCCATTTTTGCACGCGAAAGAATTAGGCTTTGTTCACCCAATCACAAAAGAAAAACTTTTCTTTTCGAGTCCTGCGCCGGAACTTTTTCAAACGGTCCTGGAGAAGCTTAAGTGAAATTAGTGTGGTCTACAAAAACACCCCATGGGCTTTTTGAAACATGGGTAGGTGAACGTGGCATGCCATCCTCCCATTGGCTGGAGCTTAAACAGGTCCACGGAACAAACTTAATAGATCTCTCGAAAATGACAACTCCTTTACAATTGCCAACAGCAGATGGTTTTGTAAGCTCTGTTATCCCCAAGCAGACTCTCCTCATTAAAACCGCCGACTGCCTGCCGATACTTTTGATGGGAGATAAGGGCCTAGCTTTTATCCATGCAGGATGGCGCGGGCTTCATCAAAATATTTTAGACAATCCACTGATACAAGGCTTGGCTCCAACTAAAATTTATGTGGGCCCACATATTGGAGCCGCGTCTTATGAAGTCTCAGAGGATTTCACAGAAAACTTTCCAAATTCTGACAATTTCATCAGGATCGACGGTAAACTTAAATGGTCACTTATAGATGAATGTTTAACTCAGGTACGAAAGCTCTACCCCAGAATTGAGGTCGAAGTCTCTCCCCTGTGTACTTTTGAGACAAGTGAACTTTGCAGCTATAGACGCGACAAAACAAATCAGAGAAACTGGAATCTCTTCAAACCTATTTAATCCGCGAAAGGACAGCATTTATGACTTCAAATAAATCCCTCTACCAAAACTCCCCAATTGGCACGCAAGTCCTACTCGCGCTGGGTGCGCTTGCAATGGTGGTCCTCTCTGTTTATCTGACTAATCATTATTTTCAAGTGATGTTTCCATCCGATATTAGCAAAGGATCACTTTGTGACTTCGGAAGCTTTTTTAATTGCGACGCCGCTACTCACTCTCACGCCTCAAATATCATGGGTGTTCCGATTTCCGTTTTCGGAATCTTGATTGGTCTTTTTGTCTTCGTTGGATTTATTTTTAAGAGCGAAAAAATGGAAGGAAGTTTATTTTCTGTTCTCGCCTTAAATTTTGTTGGATGCATCGGACTCTTTCTCTACTCTCTCATTGCGCTTGGAACTCTTTGTCCATTCTGTACTCTTTATTACCTAGCTTCGGGCTTAGTGCTGTTTCTTTTCTACAAACACTCAAATGCTCGAGTTCCCCACATCCTTCCCCTCGGAAGCATGGGCATCGCCACTCTTGTGATTTCTTTTTTCTTCTATCAAAACGTCCAAGGGAGAAGTCAAGTTGATGACTCTTTAGCAAAAGAGTTGATTCAGCAATACAATAGTCTTCCACAACTTGGTCATCCAAAAGTTGGCTCAGGTTTATTCCTTGCTAAATCCACAGAGAATTTCACTGATGCTCCACTACAACTCACGATTTTCTCCGATTATCAGTGTCCCGCTTGCCGTATGCTTTCAAATATCACTCACGATGTAGCGAAAAAATACAAAGGCAAAATCAATATCCAATATATGTTCTACCCACTAGACCATAATTGTAATGCTGATATCACACGACCTATGAATCCTCTCTCGTGCCAAGGGGCTTATTTAAGTGTTTGTTTGGCCGAAAAATTTGACCGCGTTCATGACGATATTTTCGCCAATCAAGAAAAACTCACTCTCGACTGGATTCAATCATACGCTCGCAAAGAAGGAGTGCTCGATTGCTTAAACGACGAAGCGACAAAAAAGAAAGTTCAAGACATCGTCGCTCAGTCTAAACCATTTAGTATCAGCTCCACTCCAAGTATGCTAATCAATGGAGTAAGAACTGTTGGCGTTTTACCTGCAAACCAACTTTATATGATTCTCGATCATTTGCTCGCAAAATCCGCTAAGAACTAGATGGCTTCAGATAAACCCATTCCCCTTCTTTCTTCGGCGTTGATTGAAACTCACTGTCACCTCGACAGTTTGAAAGAAGGGCCTATTGCGGAGCTGTTAGAGAAAACTCGCCAGCAAGGAATCGAGCAGCTCATCACGATCAGCACTTCGCCTGAGAATTACGATACTGTGCTTGAGTACGCTAAAACTTATCCCGATGTGTACTGCACGCAAGGTGTTCATCCCCATTCTGCTTCTCAGTGGTCAACTGCCGCGAGCGAGCATTTAATTCGAAATGCAGCTCATTCAAAAGTTGTCGCCATTGGCGAAATCGGTCTTGATTATCACTACTACTACTCCACCAAAGAGCAGCAGATTGTGGCCTTTAAAGAACAGCTAGAAATTGCCATCAAGCTTGATCTTCCTGTAGTCATTCACTCGCGAGATGCCGATGAAGATATGGAAGAGATCCTCAACGAGATGGCCCCGCGAATGAACAAAAAAGGCGTGATTCACAGCTTTACGTCTGGCGAGCAACTAGCGCGAACGGCACTCGCCCTTGGATTTCATCTGGGCTTTAATGGCATCATCACTTTCAATAACGCCCAAAATGTCCGTGATGTACTAAAGCTCACCCCTTTGGATAAAATTCTTTTTGAAACCGATGCTCCCTACCTCACGCCCACACCTTACCGAGGACGTCCAAACGCTCCTTTTTATCTACCCATGGTGGCGCTCAAAGTAGCGGAAGTGAAAGAGATCAAACTTGAAGAGCTGCTTCCAATAGTCCATCAAAATAGTCAGACACTTTTTGGTCTTCCAGCGAAATAACTTACTCAGTCCTAGGCAAAAATTACCGATAAGTTTTTATCGGAGATTTTATGAAGCTTATGCGACTGATGATAGCAGCTCTTTGCCTATTCCCGACCATGACGATTGCCTTTGATTTTAGGTTTCCAGTTACGGAGATGGCCGCTCACGAGCGCGATCATACGTGGAATCTCACAAGTGATCAGCAGTATGCTCAAATCACTCTTGATTGCATGAGTTTTTTGAATGAGTTGCAATTCTATCAATGGGACTCTAAAGGGGAGCTTGAACTTAAAGAGGGCCTATTCCTTTATCATGATGAGTGCCAAGCCATTGCTGAACGAATTTACCAAGATGTGAGTCTAGCGGGAAAACCGCAATGTCTGCAGATTCAAAAGAGTCCGCTATGGATTGACTTCTCTGATTTAGAGAAAGACTGCACACTTGATCAAAGAAAATAACTGAGAGTTCGTTCTATTTCTTCAAAAACTTTTCGCTGAATATCGCCACTATTATCGATTTGCGAGTGCGAGGCATCGGTCAGCTCATTAATCACAGTGGTTCTTTCAATATCTCTGGCGATATTTGGACCATCATTGAGAAATGGGTTCTTGTGACCTATGAAATTGAGATTCAACTCTACGTTTGGGGATATGATATCGTTATTGAAACCCAAAGAATCCATGGTCACCAAAAGGTCTACCGTTCGGAATTGGTGTTCAATTTTATCAAGCTCTCTGGCGATCTTGACTGCAGTGTCTGAGCCTAGACTGTGTCCAATAAGAATCAACGGCTGTTCCGGCGGCCGCTTTAAAATATCATCCATAATTTTTGATTTTTGATCCCATGTATAGTGCTCGGCCCCCTTAATCTGCTGGGCCATCTTTTCAACACCATCATCAGATCCGAAGACGGGAAGCTTCATGCCTGAAATAAAAAGAATCGCCGGCCGATCCCAATTCTCAGCGGGGACATCAATCTCTTCCACTTTAGTCGGCACTATCGATTTAAGGACCTCACCGGAGCCTGGAGGAAGTTCGGCGACCTTTTTAGCGACCTTCATCGCTTCTTCAGCAAGATTGGCCTCTGCCGTAGGAGCTGTGGGAATGGGAGAAGTGAGGGGGGCTTCCCCACTCAAATCTGGCTTTGCCGCGGCTTCGCTTTGACTGGCGGACCCAGTTGTAGGGGCCGTCGGGGCGGCAGTTGCCCCTTCCCGGGCCAAATAGGCCTGTCGATTGGGATAATGAATGACTTTTGGGTCGACCTTCATCTCTCGATTCTATCAAGAAGGGCGAAACTGGTGGAGAGGCGCACAAACTGCCTATTGCCGCAAATTGTCGCCTACACAAGACGCAAGACTTGTGGCATAGTTCCCCCAATTCACAAAAGACTGGAGTATATATGGCAAAAATTAAGCTTGGGATTAATGGCATGGGCCGCATCGGACGGACCGTTTTGAGAGAACTCACAAATCGTGGGGATCAAGATCTTGAGATCGTTGCTGTTAATAATCCAGGGGACGTTGACCAGTATATCCACTTACTTCAATTTGATTCCGTTCACGGCACCTTTCAAGCTGATGTCAAAAAATCTGAAAAAGGTTTCAGCATCAATGGCAAAGAAATCGTTTTCACCACTGAAAGAGATCCCTCCCTCATCCCTTGGGAACAAACTCAAACGCAAGTTGTGATTGATGCCACAGGAATTTTCAAAGATAAGAACGGACTTGGAAAACATCTTCGTGGCACCGTGAAAAAAGTTATTATGTGTGCTCCCGGTAAAGACCTTGACGGAACTTTTGTGATGGGAATCAACGACAAAACTTACGATCCTGCCACTCAACATATCGTTTCAAACGCCAGCTGCACCACAAACTGCTTAGCTCCTGTGTGCAAAGTTCTTCACGATAACTTCGGCATTGAAAACGGCTTTATGACGACCGTTCACGCCTATACTTCAGATCAAATGCTGCTTGATGGTTCACACTCTGATCTACGTCGCGCACGAGCTGCTGGCGTTTCAATGATCCCAACCACAACTGGCGCTGCAAAATCAGTCGGTCTTGTCATCCCGGAACTCAAAGGCAAACTCGATGGTTACGCAGTTCGTGTTCCTACTGCTAACGTCTCTATGGTTGACCTTACCGTGACGCTTAAAAAACCAGCGACTGTCGAAGCCGTTAACAAAGCAATGGAAGAAGCGAGCCTTGGCGCACTCAAAGGAATTTTAAAAGTTGAAAAACGTCCACTTGTGAGCACAGACTTTAACGGGATGAGAGAATCATCATGTGTTGATTCAGAACTCACAAATATGATCGGAAATAATTTAAAGATCGTCGCTTGGTATGATAACGAGGTTGGATTTTCTAACCGCGTGCTAGACCTCGCTCGCCATATCGCTCCTCGTTCATAAACATTAAGGGGACACCATGGCCATTAAGTATTTAGACCAGTGTAAAGAAGAAGAATTGAAAGACAAACGAGTGATCGTGCGTTTTGATTTTAATGTTCCTTTGGATAAAAAAGATCCAAGTAAAATCACCGACACCACTCGAATCGATTCTGCACTTCCGACGATTAAGTACCTTCTCGATCACGGGGTCAAAAAACTGATTCTCATGAGTCATCTCGGTCGCCCAAAAGGTGAAAAGAAACCCGGCGACTCCCTTGAGCCAGTGGCACTTTATTTAGCGGAAAAACTCAGACAAGAAGTTATTCTTACTGAGTCGGCTACAGATCGCGGAATTAAAACTCTGCTGGGTCTTAGCCAAACCAAAATTGTCCTGCTTGAAAACCTGAGAATTCATCCAGAAGAAGAAGCTAACGACTTGGAGTTTGCCAGGCATCTCGCAAGCTACGCCGATCTATACGTCAATGATGCCTTCGGAACTGCCCACCGCAAGCACGCTTCAACTTACGGAATTATTAGCTTCTTTAAAAAAAGCCAATACCTCGCGGGCTTTTTACTTAAAAAAGAAATTGAAGGCCTTCAGCGCATTGTTGAAAAACCCACTCATCCTTTTATGGCGATTGTTGGTGGAGCGAAAGTTTCGGATAAAATTAAAATCATCGAAAAACTTTTACTTTCTGTGGATAAACTCCTGATCGGTGGAGCCATGGCCTATCCCTTCCTCAAGTCTCAAGGATTTAATATTGGTAAATCCCTTTGCCTCGACGAAGACGTGGCCTTGGCCACAAAACTTTTGAAATCATCACAGGCAAGCAAAATTGTTCTTCCTATGGATCACCTCGCTTCAACAACCCCTGATGGAGATGTCGTCACAACTCAAGACCGAACAGTTCCAAGTGAGCTTGCGGCTTTTGATATCGGGCCTAAAACAGTTGAGGCCTATACTTCAATTCTGCTGGAAGCTCGCACCATCCTTTGGAATGGGCCAATGGGCTTTTTTGAAAAGCCGGCTTTCGCCAAGGGAACTCTGGCCATCGCTCGCGCACTTTCTACCAACCCAGGTTTTACCTTAGTGGGTGGCGGAGACTCAGTGAGTGCCGTTAATCAAACAGGCTTGAGCGACAAACTCTCCCACGTCTCAACCGGTGGCGGGGCCTCGCTTGAGTATATTGAAAACGGAACTCTGCCAGGCATCCAAGCCCTCAAGTTTGGACTGAACTAATTTTCACGAGGTCTTTATGGCAATCTTAGTCGGCAACTGGAAAATGAATCTCTCTTGGGCACAAATCCAAGAGTTTCTCAAAGAGTTTTCCCCGGCCCTTAAAGACTCAAAGCATGAGGCATGGATTGCACCGCAAATGCTCCACCTACCACTCATGCTCAATGAAAGAAAAAACACAAAGCTTAAACTGGGCGCTCAAAACTGTGCCTCTCACCAGAACGGGGCTTTCACTGGCGAAGTTTCACCAGTAGCGTTGAAAGAATTGGGTGCCGATTTTGTCATCATCGGCCACTCCGAAAGACGGAGCCTCTTTCACGAAATCGACTCCCTCTTAAATCAAAAAGCCCAACTCGCGCTCTCGCTCGGACTCAAAATCATTTTCTGCATCGGTGAAACGCAAAAAGAGCGAGATGAGAATAAAACCGACGCTGTGATTTTGGACCAGCTGCGCTCCGGCCTCAAAGGCTTAAAAACCGAAACTCTCTCTCAAGTCTTAATCGCTTATGAACCTGTCTGGGCGATCGGCACAGGACTTACTGCCACCCCAGAAATGGCACAAGCGGTTCACCAACTCATTCGTCGCACCTTACCAGAATTGGGATTTAGCGATCCCGCGAAGACTCCGCTGCTTTATGGCGGGAGCGTCAAACCGGAAAGCCTTGCAGAGCTTTTGTCCGAAGCGGATATTGATGGAGCATTAATTGGGGGCGCAAGTCTCAAAGCCGTTGATTTTGCTCGAATGATGCAAACCCCTGCCCTTGCCAAGCATAGAGAATAAGGTTAAAACAAAGAGCTTAGTTTTAAAATGATTGAAGGATAAAACGCGTATGTTTACAACACTGATGGTTTTCCACGCCCTAATTTCTGTACTTCTGATCCTTATGGTTCTTCTCCAGTTTGGAAAAGGCGCTGAGGCAGGACTTGTTTCTGGCGGAGCCTCTGATGCGGTTTTTTCTGGATCACAAAAAGGAAATATCCTCAGTAAACTAACCTTAATTCTTTCAGTTATTTTTGTCGCAAATTGCATTATTCTCGCTCGCCTTCAAAGCAGCAACGTCAGTCGTTCACTTCTTGATTCCGAAGCTCCAGTCGCTAGACCGCTTGATCCTGATGCCGCAAGCTTGATGAATAATCAAGAAGCCACTGAAGAAGCCGCGCCTCAGGAAGCTGCAGAGTAATTTAATGAATCGCCAACTAGATGAGTTGATTAAAAAAGAGTATCACCACTTAGGTTCTACTTATTTTAATACTGCTTATTTCGGTCCAAGCCCTTATAGTGCCAAACAAAAAGTTTCCCGCGCTCTTCAAAAGGAATTGGACCCTTCCTTCTACGATTATAATACATGGATGGGTATTTCAGAGCGCATGCGGGTCTTGATCGCAGATTTTTTAGGCACCAGCGCAGACCATATCACCCACTCCACTTCCTCTTCAGACATCATCAATACCATTGCTAACGGCTATCAATTTAAAAAAGGCGATAAGGTCGTTTCACTCAACCGTGAATATCCGTCGAATACCTTGCCTTGGATGCTTGCGAGCGAGCGCGGCGAAGTTGAGTTTGAGCTTTTAGAGCTCAATGGTGAAATTGTTCCGAGTGTTGAGTGGCTCAAAAAACATCTTCCAAAAGAAACGCGCATTTTTAATATTTCCCATGTGACTTTTGATACTGGTAAAAAAATCGACCTGCTCGGGATTGGTCGCTTAATGCAAGAGCGGGACATTCTTTTTGTCGTTGATACAACTCAGTCACTTGGCGGAATGCCGATCACTGCAGAAGAACTCGCTGTCATCGATGTGCTCACTTGTGCCTCTTATAAATGGATCCTCGGCCCCTATGGGCACGCCTTTGGTTATTTCTCTGAGAAAGCACAAAAACTCGTTCAACACACAACCGCCAATTGGATTAAAAGCCCAAATTCAAAAGTGGTGTATTCCCTTCTTGATTACACAACGGAGACGCTGCCTGGTGCTCGCAAATATGATCGTGGCCAGGCCTCGAACTTTTTAGCGATGGCCTGTCTTGAGGCCGGACTTGAATTTTTAATGGCCGCGAAGCTTGATAAAATTGCGGAACACAATGCTAAACTGCGCGATCATTTCCTAGATCATTATCCAAAACAAAAATTTGAATTGATCACACCGAAAGAGCATATGGGGAATATCTTGGCCCTTAAGTGCAAAAATGTGGACTCAATCACTCTTGAGCGTGAATTAAAGTTTCGAAATATAGATATTAGTGTGAGACAGGGTAATTTAAGATTATCTTTTCACGTCTTTAATAATCTAGATCAGGTTGAAACTTTACTTAAGGCAATTGACGTCGAATAGATTCTGTTAAGAGGCTTTCTTTTTCTTCTTCCCAAACAGATCATCCCCACCGCTCACTTTTCCAAAGTTGTTGTCTTTCTCTGTGTTGACAGCTTTGCGCTCTCGTTCAATGGGCTGGAAAGGAAGGACATTATGAGGCTGGCAAGGATCAAAATCGTCTGCCAACATCTGGGTAGACTTCTCTTTTAAATCTATCTTTTTGATCGACTTCACAAAAACGTCGAAGATTTCGGGATCAATCTTCCGTCCCGACGCACGGGCCATCACCTTAAGCGCTTCTTCCACACTTAGAACTTCGTGATAGGAGCGTTTAGTCGTAATGGCGTCAAAAAAATCAGCGATGGCACAAATTCTTGCATAGAGATGAATATCTTTGCCATTCATTTTTTGAGGATAGCCTGTTCCATTATAATTTTCATGGTGCTCATGAATGATTCTTCGAATGATTTCAAAATCTACACCTGGAGTGTCGACATGATTTTCGTTCAAAAGTCCCAGGCCATAATCGGGATGCTTTTTAATTTCTGCAAACTCTTCTTCACTTAGAGAGCCTGGATTATTGATAATATGAGTAGGGATTTTGATTTTCCCAAGGTCATGCAATAAGCCGCCAAGTCCTGCCATGATCAGCTCTTCTCGCTTCGACTTAGGTTTAAAAGCTTTTAGAATAGAAATGCAATACATAGAAACATTGATAGAATGATCATAAGTATAGAAATCGTGAAAGCTTAAACTTCCAATCAATTTCTTCACATCTTGAATGGAGTAATCCTCTAGCATATCAATCATCGATTCAACAGAATCTCGGCAACCAGAGATGGCTTCGCCTAAAACCTCAGTGGTGAATTCTTTATCAGGAGTAAACACCTTGTTGAGATAAACAATCGCCGAGTCTTTAATGACTTCAACTTTGTCTTTATCAGAAACACCTTCGCATTCGACTAGGCTTCGAAGGTAAAAGTCTCTTTGAGACTCTAGAATATAAAGCTGATGATATTTCTGTCGAAACTCTTCTAGATCCTGACGATTAAGGCGACCATTCATCGGAAAAATTCTGACAAACTTATCCCGATGAACATGGCTTGATGAATTGATATAGAGATCATACGGCAGATTTTTATCGATCAAAACCAGATCGAATGAAACTGAAAAATAACTTTTACCGAAGAGGCTATCCATACGTACTTTTCGGTAGAGGCTAAAGAAAATCTGAAGACTATTTATGAACCATTAACCGTCTTTGGAACTCAAGTAAAAGCCAATTAAGTGTTTTCACCTATCTGGGCCTATGTTAAAAAAGATCTACTTAAAATATTTTACCGGGATCTTTCTATGATCAATTTACTCAAATACAAAACCCTTATTTTACTTCTTTTTTGGGCCAGTTCATGTGCTCAACTAGAGACCACGGACTCTAACAAAAAGCTTCACGAAATTTTTCAATCTCACTGGGAATGGAATCTCAAATCATATCCAGAGTGGTCAACTTACGAAGGGCGAACGGAGTACAATCATCTTTGGACTGATCGCTCAAAAGAGGCCATTGAAGCCCGAAAGCAAGCAGTACGCGATCTGCAGGCAGAGCTTAAAAATTTCAATTCATCAAAATTGACACCTGAAAATAAAGCCCTGTTTGAAATTTTTAAAAATGAGATCGACGAGTCAGTCAAAGATCAACAATTCCCGTCAGAGCTGCAGACGCTCAACCAAATGTATGGCTTTCAAAGCCAAGTTCCTCGACTCTTAGAAATTATGCCAAAGAAGCGAGTTACAGATTACGAAGCTATTTTTGCGAGACTCAACAGTTTGCCTGAGAATCTTGAACAACAAAAAGCACTTCTACGTGAAGGTTTAAAACTTGGGGTAACGCCTCCACAAATTACTCTCCAGTCACTCACGACTCAGTTTAAAAAACTCACCATAACTCGAAAAAATGAAAATCCACTCCTCATCCCTTTCGAAAATTTACCGGTCGATTGGTCTGAAAAAGACAGAACAATCATTAAAGAAAAACTGGAAACACTCTTTAACGAAACAGTGTTCCCTGCGATAAAAAAATTCACTCTCTTTTTAGAAGATGAATATATACCGAACACCAGAAAATCTACCGCAATGTCGGCCATGCCAAACGGCGTGGCCTGGTATCAGCATATGATTCAATCTCACACCACGACGGATTTAACGGCAGAACAAATTCATCAAATCGGCTTAGACGAAGTCAAAAGAATTCGCCAAGAGATGGCCAACCTCGCTAAAAAAATGAATTTTCAAGGCCCTCTGGAGGACTTCATTCAATATCTTTTGACTGATAAAAAATACTATTTTGAGCGCGAGGAAGATCTCCTCGAAGCCTATCAAGCCCTTTGTAAAAGAATCGATGCCAACGTCGCCAAACTTTTCTACACCCTTCAACGAACACCATACGCTGTCGAAAAAATGCCGGCCCATTCAGCGATTGCTTCACCCGCCGCTCTCTATCACGGTGGAAATTTAAAAACCGGACGTGCTGGGATTTTTTACGTCAATACTTCGTCTCTAAAAAGTAGACCTCGCTGGGAAATGGAAGCTCTCGCTCTACATGAAGCCGTTCCCGGACATCACTTACAAATCTCACTCGCTCAAGAAATGGAAAATATGCCTGAGTTCAGAAAACGAGGTGGCTACACCGCTTTTGTTGAAGGATGGGGCTTGTATGCAGAAGCTCTTGGAAAAGAAATTGGCTTTTTTCAAGAACCATCATCTGACTTTGGAAGATTAAGTTTTGAAATGTGGCGTGCCGTGCGCTTAGTAGTTGATACTGGCCTTCATGCTTTGGGCTGGGATCGCCAGCGGGCAATTGAGTATTTCGTGAAAAACTCAGGCCGACCACCAAGTGAAGCTGTGATTGAAGTTGATCGCTATATCGTGCGCCCGGGACAGGCCCTGGCCTATAAAATTGGGGAGCTGAAAATTTGGGAGCTCCGCCGCCTAGCAGAGAAGGAACTCGGTGATAAGTTTGATGTGCGAGACTTTCATGATCAAGTGCTTAAAAATGGGGGTGTTCCCCTTTCACTGCTGGAAAACAATATTCAAAGCTGGATCATGGCCCGTAAATAAACCTGTAAAAATCACCCACTTCGTTTCCAAGCCCAAAGCCCTCAAGGTAAAGAATCTTCATTGATCCATTTACCAAGAGGGACTCTATGAAAACAATTTTAGGTTTTGCGCTAACGCTTTTGAGTTTGAACGTTCAAGCGGTCACAATTCAATGTACTTCAGAAGATGGAAATACCAAAAAAGCTTTTATTAAAGGTGACCTCACCGATAAAAAAGGCTCATTGAAAATCAGCGGTGATGAAATTTATTTCAACACTTATGAGAAAGAAACAATTAGCTTTAACAGACAAATCAGAGCAAATGAAGACAGCTTTAGTTTCGCCAAATTCTCTGGTGGCGAAGGTTCTTTGTTTCACTTTTTTTACCTCTCACTTCCAAAGCAAACGTTCACTAACCCTGCCCCAAAGTTTCCAGCTTTCTTAAGCTACTTAAGAGAAGGTGTTGGTGGGATGGGCGAAGTGAAGTTGTCATGTCAAACATTTGCTAAAAATCAGTACATGCAAAGCTTGATTAGCAATTACCGGAATATCATCACATATGATCATCTATCAGCTGATGATCTTGAAAATGTGAAGCCATTCACAAAATACAATGAACTTCCAAAGCTTGTTCAGGACACACTTAAAGAATTAAAACTTGTAATCGTGGTTGATGGAAATGTTTCATCAAGAAGCGGTTCTTTCTTCTCTATGATTAATTTCTCTGAGGAAGAATATGAAAACGACGCTCTTGTTGTTTTTGATCAAGGTCAAACTGTTGGCTATATCTTCAACGTGACAGAGTGTAATCCAGAAGAGTGTTATGGTTGGGACGCTTTGTACGTAGACGTCGCTGGTAATATTCTTTTTAAATCATTCTAATTTTCTTTTAAGTCACCCAAGCAAACTGCTCGGGTGGCTTAACTCTCTGATTCTTCAAGAACGTTCCCAATAAATTCTGCTTTATCTCTAAACTTATTTTCCGATAAGTTTTTATGAAAAACCGAAATCTTTTTCCCTTGGTCTCTCTCATACTTTGCTTCTATCTCGGGGCCTGTGCCAAGTCGACGCAAACTGAGACAACAATGAATGTCACAATCGCAAAGGTCAGCCAACTGAGCACGCTCCAAGGCGGCATCTTCCTCATGCTTGTAGATAGCAAAGGGGCACCTAAGTACTATGACCTCCCTGCGAATAATCAAGTCGCTCTTCCGAGCGGAACACATGATCTCCATTTCGTAGCCTATCTAGGCCCTGCTCAATGGTCGGGAACACGGTACTGTGCGAGCTTACCAAAAACAAAAATCGCTGGAGCGGAGTTAGTGCTGAATGTCTCACTCTCTAGCAGTGCCTGCCTTGGAAATTCGCTTTACTCTCAGATGAATGAGATTAAAAATCCTGAAGCTCGTTGGAATATCGCCATGTGGGATCGTGGGAAGTGGGCGCCTTAAAAAAAAAGGGCCTCATGAAAAGGCCCTCTTGATGATCATCTCTTAGTAAACCGGAATATCACGACACTGAATTGGGAAAGAGCGCTTAACGCCTCTCTCTTTTACAAAACATTGGGCTTGATCTTCATTCCACTCAAAGACAGTACAAGTTTCTAGTTGTTGGCACTGACCATAATAATCAGCAGAAAAAGTATAGCTGTATACGCTACAAGTTTGCGTACACTCTTCAACACTTCTCTCTACAACTTCACCACTCATTGCTGCACTTGAAACCATGACTAGGGCCAAAAGAATCTTCTTCATCATCTACCTCGCTTTATTGAATGCACTTAACTACCAAGTCCTCCCTTGGTTGTCCTCGTTGATGTGAAAAATATGCAGTGTGATTTTTCGCGAGTGGAGAATAAAAAAAGAGGGCCTAAAAAGGCCCTCAATATTTTTATGCTAATAGTAGCGAGTAGAGGCTAGAACGGAATATCATCAGACGTAAAATGTGAGTCTGCTGAGATTTCGTAATCTTGATTCATCATAGCGTCGTTATTATCCATTCCACGGCTTTGGTCCATTGAACGATCAGCGCTTGGGCGACCTTCAGAAGCATTGCCACCTAGGAACTGAATATTTTTTGCGTTGATTTCTGTTGTGTAGCGCTTACCGCCACCATCTTTGGCTTCCCATGCACGAGTTTGCAGAGAACCTTCAAGAAAAACTTGTCTGCCTTTTGCCAGGTATTGATTGCAAAGCTCGCCGAGCTTGCCCCAAACTACAACTCTGTGCCATTCCGTTTTTTCTTGTTTTTGACCACTCTTATCGGCCCAAGACTCTGTCGTAGCGACAGAAAAATTACAAACCGCTGCTCCAGTTGGTGTGTACTTCAACTCTGGATCTTGACCTAGACGACCGACGATGATCACTTTATTCACGCTCATGATTCCTCCTTAAGGACTCAATTCACTCCGAGTACAACTGACTCTTCTCGAAGCTACCAAATTACATGGGTATTCAATCCCATTTAAAAAGCTTTGTCATGAGCCATGAGCATGCCAAAAGGCTTGAACTTAAGCCTTGGAAAAGAGGGAAAGACAACAACTTGCGTTGCTAAAATTTGAATATAAGACTGTGAATTTAAGATAAATTTTAAGAGTTCTGAGCCTTCGCTTGCCAGAAATCTTGAACTTTTTTTCGCGCCATTTTCACATCTTTTTTATACCAAGTGGCGTCAAAACCGCAGTGAGGGCAAGGCATATCTTGTTTGAATAGAATTCTAGTCCCCATTTCAAAAGCGACCCAAAAGAAGAAATAACTAAAAAGAGTTTTCCACTCGAGCCAAGGAAACAAAACGAGAGTTGCAAATCCAGTGGCGAGCCCTAATTGCACATGATTGAACTTTGTCAGTCTCGACTTCACTCTCATCACCCGAGGAGTGCTGCAAAGAGGACAGAAAAACTGTCGAGATTTGTTTTTGTAGACGTAATTTCTTTTGTCGATCATTTGGCCTTTCACAAACCCTCCTTGGTCTTATCAGTATACCGAGAAGCCCATCCCATCGTAAGCCGGAGCAAATTGCCGAAGCTCCAAATAGGCCTCCGGTCCTCCTGCGAGGGCCGGGGTTATAGGCGGGATCTAACGTTTGAGTTGCATTTCTGCAGTGGGAAAAGCGTGCTAGCTTGGGGTGGGACTGTCGAATCCAAAAAACGTTCCGCACCGAGTTCTCGACAGGGGGCTCGGACACCTTTCATAACGCAAGAGGCCTGCCATCTAAGCCCGAGCTAAACAGTCAATATCTTTGAAGTTTGACGCTCTAAACTGGCTCCAGTAGCATTAAGTCACTGGTTTCCTTCTCTCAAAATGGGTATTTCACGGATGAAAAAAACCTTGGCCCCTAAACTCAACGAGAAGGGCCAACTCAGCATTTTCCTCGCCATCAGCCTTATGATCGTCACCACACTGTTGGCGTTCATTGTGAATGTCGGTTTGTTCGTCAGAGCGAAAATCAACTTGCAAAACGCGGTTGATGCCGCCGCTTACGCCGGAGCTTCGGTACAGGCGCGCCAGCTCAGCAATATCGCCTATCTCAACTGGGAGATGCGAAATAATTATAAAGAATGGATGTTCAAATATTATGTGCTCGGGCAATTAGGCCTTCGAGATATTCGAAATCCCAGCGCGACTGCCACACCGGATTTAACTCATTTTCGGATGAAGCCTTTTTTTCCAGGTATAGGAGCAGAGCCCAACGTTTACGATCGTTTTAACATGCCCTCAATTTGTATTCATTTCGGAAGTGAGTCCAACGTTTGCGAAATTTATCAGATCCCCGGTCTTCCGCGATTTGATACGGTTGACACGGGAATCCCTGGTATTCAAGAACATCATAAAGCGTTTCTCGATTCAATCGTTGCAACAAAAGCCAATGACTGTTCAGTAAGATCAGATCTTAATTTTGGAACGGCAGTCACCTGGGCCTACGGCACACAAAAAGCCGTCACTCAGAACGTGCCTTTGATCGCTTCTAATCGTACAGGCGCATGGATCAGCTCGATTGAACTTGCGATACGAATGAGAAACTTAGAGTCCATCGTCAATCGTCCACCGATTCCACAACCGATTTGTGCTCCTGGTGGTGCCGGCTGCTTGTCTGTCGAATCGCTCAATACTGAAAGCCAAAATATTCCGATGAACGAGAGGCCAATTAAAGCTTTTTGGTCTGCCTACAGAAATCTTGGTGGAGGAGTTGGAAAAGAAGATCTCTCTATCGCTCGCAATTTTAAACTGACAGAAATTGCACCGACTCCAAAGACAGCTCCAGAGAATTCTTTAAGCAGCTTCTTGATTCCTCCTTCGGCAGTTATCGGTCAATCCGGCGTCACCGCGAGAACAAAACACTATTTGGATTTAGTCGCTCATCCGGTGAACTTGATTTCTTTCTTCACGACGTTTGTTTCAAATACCGGTGACTCTACAATTGGTGCGGTGGCCGCGGAAGCCGCTTGTGGAGGATCGAAGACTGCCCTGCCTGTCCCAGGTTTCATTATGGGATTTGTGAAAAGTCCAGACGTGCTCACCTACTACGCTGTTAAAGGCGAGACTGAATTTGTGGGTTTATTTTTTCCATTCACTGAAACAAACGGTATCAAGATCCAAGCGTATGCCGCGGCAAAGCCATTCGGTGGCCGGATCGGCCCGAAACTTTTTAATGATAGCAGCACTTCAAACCTAACGGCACGAACTGAAAACAGTCAGTACCGTTCAGCTCCCTATATTGCAGGAATTAACTTTTCTACTCTCGGCACTTATAGACCAGGCTTTCCCATTCCGCTCGATACTAATTTTTGGGCGACGAATGAAACTGATCCCATCGGTGGCGTTCCGACCACCACTGCTCCAAGGTATGTAATTCCAAATTTGCTTTATGACTTTGAAGACTACGGCGATATCACACTCACGCAATTAGGTGGGGCAGCGCAAATGATGCAAATCCTAAATCCTGCCGGAAGTAAAACAGCAGCAATGAGCAATTCAACAGGTGAAAGTTTGGGTCTGTACGACTATAGACAGTTCAAACTTTTTCTCGGCGTCCTACTGGAAGACCCCACTATCGCAGGAGCATTGGCTTCAGGGGCATCGACAGGAATTATCAACAACGAGATGATCACCAAAGCCATTTATCGCTCCAGAAGACCAACCCGCTACGAAGCCCTCAATTACCTCATCCCACATATCAGTGATGATAGCGAAAACTTAGAGCTTCCTGATAGTGTCACCCGTATTGAATCTTCAATTGATAATATTACCGGCACGACTCATTTTTACGAACTCTTCGCTCCTCTCTATGGCCCGGGAACTATCTATGGAAACACTGATCAATTCATTGTTGAGACAGTACAAGCCTATTTAAACACTCTTCGCCCCTCAATAGATCAGTTCAACAAAGCGCTCGAAAAAGTAGCTGATGAGATGAGACCAGGTTACCCAACGGCCGCAGACACCCTCTACAGGCATAGTGATATTTTAGGTCCAGAAACAAGCTGCGAAGGATCAAAAATTCCGAGCATGGCAGGAAAGTTTAACCTATTTTTGAAATCCACTGGAGATGACTGTGGTATCACTTCACTGATCGCCTCTGTCAGCACCTATTTTAGCGAACAAACATCTAAGTCTCCGAACTATCAAACCTTTTTGAGAAGTACATTTACCACCAACCAGAATTTGACGAATGCTCAGCTGAAATCTGGCTATACACCAGGGCCTAGGCAAGGCTCTTCGGCGGACGGTGCTTTGTTAAATCCGATTGCCGGTGGTGCAGCGCCACGCGCAAAAAGAAATATGTACTCTACCAAGTTCATCCCTATTCAGAAGGTCTTGAGCAATACAGATTGCGACACAGGCGTAGGCACATACTGCACGAGCTATTTCGAAAGTGACGATTTGGGAGCCTTCCCAAGCGATTTCACAAGGCAGCGTCCCAGCAATCTTTTGCAATCCTCACAACTTTCTGAGTTTCTGCCCGATCTTCACTTTTAAAGAGCTTGAAAAGCGCCTTTACCCCAGTCTATACTGGCGTTAATTTCTGCTTGAGGATCAAGCGTTATTAGGACTTTTTTATGAGTCTCGTGAAGAAACTAATTTCAACTTTTTTAAACTCGAACAAGGATTCACCTGTGGCTAAAAAAACGAAAAAAACAGCGAAAAAAGTCGTCAAAAAAGCAACAGCCAAAAAAGCACCTGCTAAAAAGAAGACGGCGAAAAAAGTTGTCGCGAAAACGGCAAAGAAAAAAACAGCAAAAAAAGTTGTAACTAAAAAAGCTCCAGCGAAGAAGGCCCCTGCAAAAAAAGCCCCTGTAAAGAAGGCCCCGGCCAAAGCAACAAAGAAAGCCACAGTCAAAAAAGCCGCCCCCAAAGCAGTGAAAGCGGCTCCTAAAAAAGCTCCCGCTCCAGCAGTTGCTGTCGCTCCAAAAGGCAAAGCAAAAAAAGCAATCGAGCCAGTCGCAGCCACTAAGCTAACAGCGAAAGAGAAAAAAGAAATTGCACGGCTCGAAGCGATTAGAAGATATAAAGAGCGCAATCAAATTGAAATCGATGCTGAACTTATTGAGTCTGAACTTGAGGACGATGAAGTTGAAACGGCAGAAGTCACTGGAAGCGAAGAAGAGCCGGCACTTTTAGATGACGTCGATATTGAAGATGATAAAGAACTTTCCCTCGACGATATCAACGAGTCGAGCGAAGGCTTTGACTCAGCTGAAGAAACTCCAGGGGCAGTTAAGCTTTCTGAAGAGTACAATCCTGAAGACGACGAAGAAACGGAAGAAGGAAACTTCGGTTACGGCTGGGGCTATAACGACGCCTTTGATAAGCCAGATGATGAAGAGAGCTCACCTTATATCGACGAAGACGAGCTTTATGCTCAAGGCTTAGATGACGATGACGACCTCTAAACCTCATTTAGAACTTTTCTATTTTGACTCCTGCCCTTACTGCCAGCTGGTTTTAAGGGCGCTTAAAGATTTAAAGATTGAAGTCATCTACCGCGATATCTGGGCCGACTCAGAAGCGATGAATCGCTTAGTCAAAGACACCGGAAGAAAGACAGTACCGTGCCTTTATATTGACCAAAAACCTATGCATGAATCTGCTGATATTGTCGCTTGGCTCAAGAAAAACCAAGCCCAACTCAAGCAAACCAACTAAGGCCCACTGTGGAAGTACGAGATCCCGTTCATGGCTCTATCCATATTCTCGACGCCGAGATCCCGATCATTCGGGATGATTTTTTTCAACGGCTCAGAAATATCAAACAACTGGGTTTTAGCGAGTACGTCTTTCCAGGAGCAACCCATAGCCGCTTCTTGCACTCGATTGGAGTGATGAATATTGGCTCAAAAGCCTTCGACACTCTCTTCAAGCCTCATCTACAAAAAAAATCGTTCCAACGCTTAAAAGAAACTTTTAAATTAAGCTGCTTGCTCCATGATATCGGCCACGCCCCGCTCAGCCACTCCACTGAAACAGTCATGCCAAGCCTCTCAAGTCTTGAAATTCCAAAACAATTTCTCTCGCAAAAAGACCAAAAGACAGACCGGCAAGCCACCCATGAAGACTACACCATTAAGTCGATTGCTGACTCAAGCTTCGCCAAATCATTCCACGCCGTAGAAGCGGAGTTTGGAGTAGAGAGAAAATGCATCGCCGACCTCATCGTTGGCCGCACTTCAAGTCCAGATTACTTCACGATTGAAGGCCTCAATTATTTTCCGATACTTCATCAATTGGTTTCGAGTGAACTCGACTGCGATCGCATGGACTATCTTTTAAGAGATAGTTATTTCTGTGGCGTGAGCTACGGGAGTTTTGATCTTGATTGGCTCTTGGATAATTTAATTGCTTGTCCAATCAATAACGAAGTCCATCTTGGAATTTCTGAACGAGCGGTTGTGACCTTTGATGATTTTCTCCTGAGTCGCTATCATATGTTTGTGATGGTGTATTTTCACTATCGCTCAGTTTGTTTAGAACAATTGCTCTTTAAATATTTTAAAACTTCCCCTGAGGAATATCGCATTCCTTCTGATATCGAAGAATATGTCGAACACGATGATCATTATTTAATGAAGATCATGCGAAAAAGCCGCAATAGTTACGCTCAGGATATTGTGAAGAATCAGATTCCACAAAAAATCTATGAGTCGTTTAATCCGAAGCAAGCCGGGCAGCTGGAGTTGATCCAGAAATATTTAATCGATCAGGATATAGATTATATCCGCTGCTCATCTGCAGGCCGCTTATCGAAGTACTACGATGAAGAAGCAAGACCTCACCACGATATCAAGGTCGTTCGCCATCTATACAAAGATGCCCCCCCAATTTATTCAAGTATTAATCAGGCGACTGATCTCTTCACTAAATTCAGCCAATCCCATGCAGTGAATAGACTCCACTGCCAGATGGAAAAACTCTCGGCCAAGCATAAGACTGAGATACTCACTATGTGTCAAACAAGTCCTTGAGCAAGTCCACTCTCTCTGGGATAATGAAGCACATTCATGAACAAAATCTCGCTTTATCTATTTTTGGTCCTTCTGTATTTAGGTTTGTCTAAAGGGCTTTCTCCTTCTCAACAAACAACCCTATATATCGAAAATGAGAACTCACTCTCGCAAGCATTCACTGGATCGCCTCTATCTCTCATTCTCATGGAATCCATCCAGACTGGGTTTCTGATTACCACTTATTTTCACCGCTATAAAGCTATCTATGTTTTTAAAGAGTCTGAAGAAATTATCGCTCGAACATCAGAGAGTTATTGGAAAAAAAACCTTCCACATTTAGGTCTTTCTATTTTTCGACGAGACGATACGGAAGAAAACGCGGAAAGCACCACTCCACTGCCACCAGGCTCACTTTTTATAGGTAATCATTCATACGGATCGTGGGAAACGACAGCAGAGGATCAAAGGCTTTGGGTATTTAATAATGCCTATAGAACGTTTCCAGAAATTTTTTATTGGGATGATTTTCAGCCGAGCTATGAATTTTATCAGCGCTTAAAGGCCCATGAAGAACATAAAATTCCATTTTTTGGCATGAACAAAGAGTTTGGGACAGAAGGCTCCATTACAATGAAATACTTTAAGTCAGACACAAAAGCGACTGAAAGGTTTAAATTCAACTTATTTGATAAAGTCTTAGCGTATTTTAAAGATTCTTCGAAATCCACTCCCGCCGACGAAACTGCGCAACCGACAACGACTCCCATTGAAGAGATCGCTCCCTTTCTGGGAGAGAAAATAGAGGCCCCAAAAAAAGAGGCAGGTGACGAGTATGAATGAACTTTTTGACAAACTAATCCTGCGCTTCTTTCTAGCATTTTTTGTTTGCTTGTTATTGCTCGTTTATAAATACGCTCATGGCCTACTTTATCCATCTTCAAACCAACAGCTTTTTAAAAGCTTTTATCCTTCAAAAAATACCGCCGACACTATTCATCTTTTCGCAAGAATTCTTGGTGTAGGAATTTTATTTTCTGAATTTCATTTTTATTTGTCGGAAGGACTCGGTAATGCCCTTTTTTACTTCGCCATTCAAGCGATCCTAACATTTGCATTTTACCTGCTCTCTTTAAATATCATTGAGAGCATCGTGCTTTATAATTTTGAGTACTCCGACGAAATTCTTAAAAGAAAGAATATTGCCTATGCCATTATTTGTTTTTCACAGGCGATAGCCGTAGCATTTGTGATGAAAACCGTTCTCAGCATCTCGGAAAACTCACTTGTACTGCTCTTTTTTCTAACACTTTTTTCCATCGTCTTAACTGGATTCGCTACAAAAACATTTAATTTAATATCAAAGCTTCCGTTCAATAAACTGCTCGTGAATAAGAATATGGCGATCTCATTTTCTTATATGGGCTTTATTTGGGGTTGGACCCTGCTCATCTGCTCAAGCCTAAGTCACGATATAACCTCAATTAATTGGTATGCCGTTCAAGTTGTTTTAAAGATACTTCTTTCCCTACTCATATTTCCGCTTTTTAAACTATGTCTGACGACTATATTTCATATCAAAGAAGACAGTCGAATCGCTCAGCTAGATCTTTCAAAAGACAATCAAGCTGTCGATATAGGTTATGGAATCTATGAAGGAATTATCTTCTTCACCTCGTGCTATCTAACGACAGTGATTACTGGACAAATAATCTTTGGTACTTTTTACCCTGTCTTCTAATCCCCGACGTGATCTTCTAAAATATTGAAGAGGGATTTATGGATTTAAAAGTTTTTCAAATGCTGGAATATATTAATAATCGTTTAGCGAATATTGAAAAAAATATTTCTCGCATCGATGAAAAACTCGACTTCTCCATTCAATTACAAAGAAACCACTTGATTAGAGTGAAGAACGGCGAAGATATTGACGATAGTTTAATATTGATGGGGCGACCTTATAACGATATGACTCCCCAACAAGCCTTTAGCATTTATTCAAACCCAGATATTGATTATATTATCTTAGATGTTTCTGCCAAAAACTTCATGCCACCCGGTGAAATTCAAGGCTCCGTTCGAATCCCCTTTGAAGAACTTGATCGTCGTTACGCTGAAGTTCAGAGCCGAACGATTCCCATACTCATCCTTTCTGAAAACGGATTGACTTCAATTCGCGCGGCAGAGCTGTTGGTAAAAAAGGGATTTTTTAATATAAATAATGTCTCTGGCGGCCATCAATTTTGGCCTGGGCACAAAGCAAATCACAAGCTAGAGCAGAAAGCCCTCTAAGTCCCCATCGGCTAAATGAAGCGTCTTTTCGTGAAACGTCTTTAGCATTAGCTCCATTCGATTGAGCTCTACCATTCCCACAAGATCACTATAGAAAACTTCAATCTCTTGAGCACATTCAAGCAAATTCAGCTTAAAGCGCGTACCGTAGTCTGTTAAAAAAATAAGTTGTTCACGCTTATCAAGAGCGTTCACTGATCTTCGGATATAGCCTCGTTTTTCTAGCTCGTTCAAATGGCTCGTCATTGTCTGCTTTTTCAGTCCGCAGGCCTTTCCAATGTCTTTGATCGATGAACCATCTGCTTCGCAAATAGCAAAAAGGACTTCTAAGAATGAAGGCCTAAGATCCGTGAAGCCTCTTTTTTGAAGTGATTGCAACAAGAGACCGCTGTAGATGCGGTAAATTTTTTTTAAATGGGTTCCGATTCCAGCAAGCTTATTCATGGGGAAACTTAGCCTCTATTAGTCTGCATTTAAGACTAATATGCCAAAGTCTCATTGTCCGTCAAATTTTTAGCCCTGACGGAAGTAGCGCCTAAGTGGTTGAATTATCTCTTCTGGAAGCTCTGCTTTTGCCGTTTCTTCCGCTTCTGCCTTTTCCTTTTGTTCTCCCAAACGAGCAATGACTGGAAGATGGACCCCAGAAAGCCATAAATCCTGCTTCACTTGATGAAAGGTCTGAGAATTGACTGGAGCTTTTGCCCAAGAGTTAAACGACAAAATAAGCAAAATACTCACAAGTGAAAAAACTTTAAACAATCTCATTATCTCTGCCCCCTGATATCAAGCATATTAAGCAATCTAGCTTATTATGAGCAAATATCAGGCCAGTTGCTAATCTGAGATTCGAAATCGCAGGTTGTACTTCAAGCTTTCATAACGGGTGGATTTCAACACAATATCAAAATCAGATTCGATATTGAGCTTTTCATCAGCACATGCAAAGGTTTCATTCACCCACCAAGTCTCTCGTCCAAACTGACTGAGCCTGTGTTTCATATGTATTCTCGGAGCGACTCCAACCTCTTCGACAAATTTTAAAGCTGTCGCTACTCCGTTTTGTTCAAAAGAAATTTCCCATTGTGCATGCTCGACCTCATCGCGCCCAAGCTCCAAGACTTCGAAATAAATTCTTAGGCATTTTTCGAGGGATGATTTTTGTTCAAAAAAAAGTTTAACTTCAGGAGTGCGCTCGAATTTTTCTGCGAAAGCTTGAAGGTAAGAAGCAGTCAGTGGATAAATTAAAAATGAATGTCCATTGGCATGATTAAAAACTCGTCCTCCAAAAATAGTTTCATATCGAACAGGATCAGAAACAATCTCTTGGTTACTTGCAAATTGACGTGGAATCTTGTGAACAGTCGCACAACCCAAAGCAAATAATAGAATTAAATATTTCAACAATAACTCCCTCTTAAAATAAATTCCTCGAGTTTGAAATAGAAGTCGCAATTCCAGTACAAATACCAAAGGTCACGAGAGAAGATCCCCCATAAGAAAAAACGGGCAAGGGCAGCCCCACAATAGGCATCAACCCCATAACCATCGACATATTAATCAGCGTATGCCAGAAGAAAATACTCATGAGACCTATGATAATGATGGAGTCGAACAGTCTTGTCACAACACTCGCAAGCCAAAGAAAACGAAAAAAGAGAACCAAATAAAGGCTAATCAGAAAAAGAGATCCTAAAAAACCGTGCTCTTCATTAAACACACTAAAGACAAAGTCAGTGTGGTTTTCTGGTAAATAATTTAATGAAGCTTGTGAGGAATTTAAAAATCCTTTACCCACAATCTGACCGGAGCCAATTGCAATTTTACTTTGGATGGCATTATAGCCCGAGCCTTGTGCATCTTGAGTAGGGTCTAAGAAAGTGAGAATACGTCGTTTCTGATATTCTTTGAGTCCGAACTGATAAAGTGCCCCTCCAGAAATTAAGGCAATCAAAGCAAGTATCCCTATCGTTTTCCATCGTAGCTTGCGATAGAAAGCTACCATTGAAAAAATAAGCAGGGTGACAACGGCCGTCCCGAGATCTGGCCCAAGAGCGATAAGCAGAGCTGGAATACCCGCAATGAGAAACGGGAGAATCATCTCTTTTAAACCTAGATCGCGATCAGGATCTCTGCGAACAAAAAATCTTGCAAGCGCCAAAACTAAGGCAATTTTCATTAACTCTGATGGCTGCAGACGGATAGGCCCAATACGAAGCCATCTTGTAGCCCCCATCCCTTCATAACCGAGGGCCAAAACGAGAACGAGTAGAATGATACCTACGAAATAGAAAAAATAACTGAATCTGAAATAGTTTTTAGGCGAAATAAAACTTGCGACTGCACCAATGGCCACTGCAATCAAATACCAAAAAAACTGCACCTGGAAAATCTGTGAGAATTGTTGATTAGCAGATCCATGAGTTGCTGAATATAAATTAGCAAGGCCTAGTAAAAAAATTGCCGTGAGGATTCCAAAAAAAGAAAAATCATATCGTTTTAAAGAGTCAAATAGGCTTGTTGAATTCATGACTTATTCTTCCTCAGTAGTAGGATTCAGACGAGCATCTTCCATTTCAAGCTCTTTTAACCTTTTCTGTTCTTCCTCCCGGGCCCTTTGCTGATCATAAAGTCTTCTTTGTTCAAGTCGATCTTCTTCAGAGTATTTAGCAAAGAGTTCAGGTTGGTATTTTTGCATATAAGTAGTGATAACTTCCTTTGCCACTGGTGCAGCCGCCGACGAACCACTACAACCATGTTCGACGACAACAGCTACAGAAATTTGCGGATTGTCAGCAGGAGCATAGGCCACAAAAATAGCGTGGTGCCGATCTTTGTAAGGCATATCCACACAGCGGGAAAAAAGTTCTGTCGGGGTCATCGACCGCACCTGCGAAGTTCCTGTCTTACCGGCCATTCTTATCCCTCGTCCACGATGCCACCAAGCTGTCCCACCTTGCTTGTTCACGACTTCGTATAAACCACGTTGGATCGCTTTCAAGCTTTTTTCCGATAATTTAACTTGATCAAGAACTTCAGGTTCCGACTTAAAAAGAATATCACCAGAATTAGAAAAAATTTCTTTTACCACATGGGGTTTATAAAGAGTTCCACCATTACCAATCGCCGCGTAAGACATGGCAAGCTGTAAAGGTGTTGTTAGAACATAGGACTGTCCAATTGCACAGGACAGTGTTTCGCCAAGTTGCCACTCTTCACCAAATCGTTTTTTCTTCCATTCTTTTGTCGGGATTAATCCTGTCGTCTCTCTCGGTAGGTCAATACCAGTTCTACGACCAAGACCTAATTTTCTTGAATAGTGTGCGAGAACATCAATATCTAACATGGTTGCAATTTTATAAAAATAAACGTCGACAGATTCTCGGAGGGATTTATAAACATCGGTCATACCGTGACCACTTTTTTTCCAGTCGTGGTAAACTCTTCGACCTAGACGGAACGTTCCTCGACACATAATTTCTTCATTTGGATCAATCAATCCCTCTTCAAGAGCCGCTAATGCAGTAATTGTTTTGTAAGTTGAGCCTGGAGCATAGTGCTCCTGAATCGTTCGATCTCGAAGAGGGTTCTTATCGTCGTTAACAAGCGAGTCCCAATAGGTACGAGTCAATCCTTTAGAGAACTGTGTCGGATCAAATGAAGGCCTTGAAACCATTGCAAGCACTTGCCCAGTATTCACATCTAAAGCAACAACACTCCCAACCTTCCCCTCTAAGTGCTTATACGCTGTAAGTTGAAGATCGCGATCTACGGTCAACCGAATATTATGGCCAGGCGTCTCTGCTTTATTTTCAATCCCGACAAACAAGTCATTTTTACCACCAAGATGTCGCTTCATACGTCCTCGCGCATCGACCTCCATAAACTCATAGCCATCTTCACCTCTTAGATACAAATCAAATTGTTCTTCGAGTCCAAATTGGCCAATAAAATCGCCAAGGCGATAGTCATAATTATCTCTTTTTCTAAAGCGCGGTAATTGGGACTGAGAGATTTCAGAAATATAACCAAGAAGGTGACCGCCGACATCCCGATCTCGATACATTCTAGAAATAAATGTCTGAACAAAAATACCAGGCATCTTGGAGTTTTCTGTTTCAATCACAGCAACTTCCGCACGAGAAATATTTCTTTTGATCAAGACCGGGCGATAGTAAGCTTGCCCCCTCGAGCGTTCAAGAACACTTTCAATACTCTCCACACTCATATCAAGAACAACTGATAGCTTCTCCAGTGATGCCTTTTTATTTCGCAGATACTGAGGAATAATAACGGCATCAAATCTCGGCACATTATGAACAAGTAGTTCATTATCGCGACTAAAAATCATTCCTCTAGGAGCTTTGATATTTTCTTTTCGCAGTCGATTCTGTAAGGAGAATTGATAGAATTGCTCTCCCTTATAGATTTGCAGGTACCACAATCTGGCCACGATCACGAGGAAGCTGATCAGGATAATATTTCCGATGGCATCAAGTCTAGGTTTATGGGATTTGACTAAATCGTCTTCTCCGAACATTTTAAGACTCTTCCCCTAGAGCTCCACTTGAGGAAACTCTCCATACTCTATCCAGTAGAGCAAAAATAAAGGGGGCTAACAAAGACATGATCAAACTCTCGGGCAAGAAACGCCAAAACTTTTCTACGATAAAACTGTATTCCACATTTCTAAGCAGTAGTAGGCCAGAGACTAAAACAAACCAAACCGTTTGAAAGAGCTGAGTCACAAAGATTGTCATTATCGCAGAAGTAAAATGTAGGAGTTCTCTAAGATAAGAAATCAAAATACAAATAAGAATTCCAGCGATAGTGCCGACTTCCCAGCCCGACACAGTAAAAAATGAATGAACATATTGAACGACTAAAATGAGAATAGAGATAAATGGAGTTTGTAATTTAAACCCTAAATACAGAACGATCAAAACATGAAAGGGAATCATATAATTCTGTAAACCAATGATTGGCATCATGGTCGTTCCCAAAATTTCTAAAATAACCAAAATAATAAGACTTAAGAAAAAAGGTAATATGATGTCCTTGATTTCTGATTTCACAAATTTCTTTCCTCTTCAGTCTCTGTTTGCTCTAAAGCTTGCCACTCAAGTCTTCGAGCAGCGTCACCAGGAGCGACAAGGACCATAACTTCTTCTAAACGATTAAAGTCCACGCTTGGGCGGACCTCTATGAATTGAGTAATCCCATAACTCTCTCGCTCTAGGCGACTAACAGAGCCCACTCTCACTCCTCTTGGATAAATATGACCAAGGCCTGAAGTCACCACTTCATCACCGAGAATAATCGGCTCAGTTCTGGTGACATATTTCATTAAACCTTTATTCCCAGAATAACCTTCCATAATTCCCTGAGACCTCGTTCGCTGGATAACGACGTCCGTTCGGTTATTGGGATCTAGAATGGTTAAGACGTCTGCAAAATGATTAGTGAGTCTGAACACAAAGCCTACTAGCCCATCTGCAGTGACGACGGTTGACTGCAATTGAAGTCCGTCTTTAAGTCCCTTGTTAATACGAAGTGATTTGAAGTCACTCGAAGAGTCCCAGGCAACAATTTGCGCGAGAACTTTTTTCGCCGGAATCTCTTCTGCAAACTCAAGCAAAGATTTCAGTCGATTGTTCTCCCGTTCCATTTCTTTAAATTGAAAAATTCGATTCTCTAACTCAGAAATTTTTGATTCGAGAGTGCGATTTTTCTTACTGGCTTGAATATTAAGGGTGTAATGCTCAAAAAATCCCGCCACTTGCTCCTTCATATAGGTCACAGAGCGTTGGACTGGGGCGAAGGTATCAATCATGAGGTTCTCAAAGGCTGTTGTTTGGTGACCTTCGTAATGACGCCGGGAGACGCCAAACAAAGCTAGCGAAAGAACCGCTATGTTTAGACCGATTTTGAGTTTTTTAGACTCATTTTGCAGCAGGCTCAAATCAACCTCTCTAAGAATTGAGAATCTTGAAAAAAGAGTATCTAAACTTGCGTTAACTGCCAATGATCTTTACGTTAAAGCACTCCTACGCCATAATGAGTAATCAAAACTTTTACATCGTTCACCGGACGATTCTTGTCAACTAAAGGGCTCCACATGTCTGACAGCTTTAAAAAGAAATCATCTAGTTTTTTCGTCACCGCTTTCATCGGATTGATCATCGTGTCCTTTATGTTCACGGGGTATGAATCAATGAAAGGAACACCCGACACGGTCGCAACAGTTGGAAGTAAGTCTATACTTTCTCGAGAGTACCAGAACGAATACAACCGCCAAGTAGAGTTTTATCAGCGCTTCACTGGTGGTACAGCGCTGACTAGCCAGCAGATCCAGCAATTCGGAATTCGCGACAATGCCGTGAATAGCTTAATAAGTGGCAAGCTTATGATCACACTTGCTGAAAAGCTTGGCGTTGAACCAAGCAGCTACCAAGTGAAAGAGGAAATCAAGAAACTCCCTTACTTCCAAACTAATGATCGCTTTGATCTTGAGAGATATAAACTTCTACTTTCAAGCAACGGGCTGACTCCTGCGGATTTTGAAAGTGATATTACCGATCAAATTAAAGCCCAAGGTGGACAAGTCTTTTTCGCTCGCTTTCCCATTTCAAATAAATACTTAGAGGATATCCAGCAATTCAAAGCTGAGCGCATGCAAGGTCACCTCGTTAAAATCAACCGCGAAGGAACTCGAAAATATCTACCAGTATCAGCTGCACAGGTTCAAGAGTTCTTAGCTGTTGAAGCGAATGCTCGCCGAGTAGAGGTCATGTTTAATGATCAAAAAACTAACCTAGACCAAGCAAATGAAGTTAAAGCGCGACATATCTTAGTGACAACTGAAAATCGCACAGAAGAAGAAGCTTTAAAGAAAATTCAAGATATCAAAAAAGAACTTACAGTCAGAAATTTTATCAGACTTGCAAATCAACACACTGAAGACCCATCAGGAAAAGAAAACGGTGGTGATCTCGGTTGGTTCTCTGCAAACGGCATGATGGTTCCAGAGTTTGAACAGGCGGCGTTTGCTCTGAATAAAGGCTCAATCTCTGACCCCGTTAAAACGGATTTTGGCTATCACTTGATTTATGTTGAAGACAAAAAAGAAGCTAAAGAAGCCCTTTTTGAAGAACACCGCGACCGCATGGCCAGAGAGCTTGTTCAAAGAAATATGGTCGATGAGTTAGACGCCTTTGTTTTAAATCTTAAAAATCAAGCGACTCAAGCCTTGAGCAAAAAAGACATTAAGGCGATCACAAATCTTCAAGATCAATTTGGCGTTCAATATGAAAAAGATTTAATGATTAACCGCTTCGACGGAGCGACTGGACAAATTAGCCTTAGCACTGATCAAGTCACTCAGCTCTTTACAAATGAAAATGCTGGAAAACTTCAAACATTTGAAGATGCAAACGCCATCATTCTTGCTGAGTTCGCCCCTGTACCACCTGCTTCGGTAGAAGAACTTGCGGCGGCCCTTGAACAAAATAGAACTCAGACACAAATGACTCTTGCAAGAATTGTCCAAGAAGGGATGATCCAGCGGTTACGAGAAGATGTTAAAGTCAGGGTCAATACTAATTTAATTCGCTAATATGGCAGATAAAAATTCTAAATTTGAACAGAACACTCCTGGTCGTTTCTACGTAGACGACCAGTGTATTGCTTGTGATGCCTGCGTGATGGAAGCCCCTTTATTCTTTGCTATGAACGACGAAGAGGGACATGCCTATGTTAAGCTTCAACCTAAAACCGATGCTGAGATTGAGCAATGTAATGAGGCCCTAGAAGCTTGCCCCGTTGAGGCCATTGGGAAAGATGGGTAAAAAAAAGGCGATGCTTAAAGCACCGCCTTTCCTTATTCAAAAGCTATTCAATTATCTCTTGATATTTAACACTTCTTGCAACATCTGATCCGCTGTCGTGAGCGTCTTAGCGTTTGCTTGGAAGTTTCTTTGGGCTGTCATCAAGCCAACAAACTCATTTGCAATATCGACGTTTGAAAGTTCGATTGACTTAGAAAGAACTTCCCCACGTCCACCTTCGCTCGGCTTACCCATAGCAGGCTGACCAGAGTTACGGCTTTCTTTAAAGAGGTTTTTCCCAACTTTGAAAAGCCCTTCATTATTTTCAAATTTTGCAATGGCGATCTGAGCGATATCTCGTGATTCACCGTTATCGTACACGGCCGTTAGAACTCCATCATCGCTAAATGACATTGAAGCTAGAGTCGCTGCACTTGAACCGTCTTGTGTATGTCTTGCAACAGTATTGATTGAACCATACTGAGTAGAAGCATCAAGACCATCACCACCATCTTGTAACGTCTCGCCGAAGCTAAAAGAAATCTTCTGCCCTTGAGCAGCACCCTTGTTGAAGTTAAAGGCATTGCTAGTTTCAGTAACGTTTTGAAGGCGACCATTGGTGCTGAATTGAATATTCCCTTGCGCCATCTGAACCATCTGGCCAGGAACGCCTCCCTGAGCATCACCACCATCAACCATCGCTCTATAAGTCCACTGATTGTCTGCTGTTTTGTTATAGTAAAGATTGACTAAGCGTGCAGTCCCGACGTTATCGTAAACAGTCATACTGTTAGAGAAGTTCGATGATTTTTCTGGGTTTGCTGGATCAAAAGTTTTAATCTCGTCTCTTGAGTCGAAGTTCATATTAATCTTAACTTCTTTGGTCGCAGTCGCTGGAATAGTAGTGTTACCAAGTTTAATTGCGCCAAGCTTATTGGTGATTTCACCTTCATCGTTCGCTTGAAAACCATTAACTCTATAACCGTCACCATTGACGAGCTCGCCTTCTTTGTTGAAATGAAGTGATCCATCTCTGGTATAACCTTTTCCAAATGGGGCATCGACTTGGAAGAGACCATCACCATTGATCGCAAGATCGGTAATAGAATCGGTTCTTGAAATATCACCTTGAGTCATGAGGGATTTAATATGGGCAAGCTTCACACCCGCGCCGAATTGATCACCACCGTCGATACCTTTTAGGCTGACAGCGAGGACATCTTGAAATTCTGCTCTAGAAGATTTGAAACCAGTCGTGCCGGCGTTAGCGATGTTATCCCCGATAACTCCCATGCCCTGACCAGTTGCTTGAAGACCTGATACACCGATATTGAACGATCTTAAAATACCCATAAGTCCCTCCTAGACTTTATTGCCAAGACAGTGATGTTTAGATAACTACGGATCTAAACGAGGCTTCCGGGAAGGACCAGCCTTTGTTCAATGCTTGTGCCTGACTAATTTATAAATAACGTCGAATCAATTTTTGTAAAAACATTTTCAGACATGCTCTGTTTATCCATAGCTGTGACAATTTTTTCATTTTGTACATCTACGATATAAGCGGCTTTGTCAGTAACCACCAACGAGTCTTTGCCTCCTTTATTTTTCAATTTATCTATTGCGTCTCTTAATTTAAAAAATTCTTCACCATCAATATTTAATTGGCGCTCTTGAATCCTCTTCGCTGCATGGACTGATAACTTCAATCCGTGAAGAGATTCTGCTTGGTCAATTTGTTCTTTGAGGAGGCTTTTGAATTCATCTTGTTGATGATTTCCAAGCTTGTCTGAGAGGTCCACATTTTGGTGCTGTGGAAGCTTCGAAACTTGAGGGATTAAAATATTGTTGATCTTGTTATTCGTCATAAGACTTTTTTAAATTCCCTATTTTATTCGCCGAGCTTACTCATTTGATTGTACGACTGTGTTGCTGCTTTTTGCAATGTGGGAATATTTTGTTCCATCGCATTATTTTGTTGAGGCATTTTGAAACTCGTCACATCTCGAAGGAAAACTTTTTGCCCACCGCTAATAGTGAGAACTGTCTCTCCACCTTCGAACGCGACACCAGTCACAATCCCCGAACCTTGTGTTAAAGCCGGGAACTGTTCATTGCTATTATTCCACCCAACAACTTCAATTCTATATTTATCTTTAGTGGCCGGTGAGCCATCATTCATCTCACCATCCCATGTGACAGAGTGCTGGCCCTTGCCGAGTTGTTCCGCTTTCATTTCAGACACCAGCTGATTGCGACTATCAAAAAGACGTATACGAACTTCTTTGGCATTCTCTGGAAGATTAAAAGGAATCTCAACCCAAGACTTATCCCCTGCATAATCAAGGGAAGTTCCATTAGTGAGAATTTCTTTGCCTAAGAAACTCGCTCCATAGAATTTTGATTCACTTGGGGCATTTGTGCCGAGGTTATCCATTTTGGTATTTAAATTCGCAAGCTGCTCAAGCTGAGAAAACTGAGCGAGATCAGCAGCGAATTTCTTTTGATCCATCGGTTCCATTGGATCTTGATTTTGTAATTGATGGGCCAAGAGTTTTAAAAATGAGTCTTTATCGAGTTGGTTATGTTTAGCAGCATCAACGAAACGAGACTCTTCTCTCACGCCAACCATTCTATTAAGCTGCTCACCGACATTCTTTCTCTTATTTGCTGACTCAGAAGGTGGAGCCATCTGGACATTTCCAAAAGCATTACCACCGGTTGGTGCTGGTCGTCCCATTGAAGGCATAGACTAACTCCTAAGCGCTTGCGCGTTCTTGAAACTCATTCCAAAGTTGACGACGTCTTTCAGAATCTTTCCCTTGCTGATCTCTCGCACCAGTAGAGTCTCCAAACTTACTCTGGCCATTTGATTGAGAAGAGTCTTTATCAAATCCAGAGGAAGAAGAGTTTTGAGTTTCAGTCGTCATTGATAATTTAAAGTCAGAAAGCCGTACACCGTTTTGGCTCAAACTTTTTAACAAATCAACTTCATTTGTCTGAAAGAACTTCATCCCTTCAGGTGTTGATGTTTGAATCTTCATTTCAATCAAATCACTTCCAGCTTTTGCTTTTTGTGCTTGAATATTTATTTCCCCTAATTGCTCATGTCGAACAACCATATCAACCGTCTTAGTATTTTCAAATTTAGCGCGGTCAATATATTCAGAAATTTGAGTAATCAATTTGTTTGTACTGGTGTGATCAAGGTTTGAGAACGAAACTACTTTTTGTGCACTCTCAGCTCCAAAATTGGTTGAGACACCTTGCGAACTTTGTGAATTCATCGTCAAACCGTGCTCTGGTCCTGCCATAACTTCTGGCATGAGCTTCTCCATTCCACCAAGAGATTTATCAGAAGTCACAAGAGGATTGATTTGAAGCTGTTGTCCATCAATCATTTTCAAAGCTTCTGCTTGTGGCTTGATCAAATTCTTTTGAAGCAAATCTCCTTGGCCCTTGTACTCATTCATTGCAAACTTGCCTCTAACCATTGGGGCAACTTCAGACTCTACTGATTCAGGTGAGAAAATATCAGTATTGAGGGTTTGAGTTAGCTGACCCCCATCAGGCTTTTTTGTATTTTTAAAAAGTGATCGTTGAGTTAAAAAATCATCACCACTAATCATTTTTGGAACTTCTTCTGAGTCCAATCCTGGTGCCACTCCGGGCATTGCCGAGTTTTCAGAAGTTGTTTTCTGAGCAAACAAACTCAACTTCTGTCCGTGGTGGCCCTGTTGATTTTCTTGATTTTGAATGGATTCGCTCTTGACGTTAGGACTAGCGACAACTTCCCCACTAGCATTTTTTTGCAATAAGCTATTGAGAAACTCATTTGTCGTCTTATCTTTCGGAACTTCACTTGAAGCCAACTGTGAAACTTGTTGATTCTCGCCTTGGGCTTTTACTTGAACAGGAGTGAGGATTTCAAGAGTCTTCTCTGCCAACTGCGCTTCAGACTTATTTCCATTCCCACTAGACTCTTCTTGCTGATTAAGCTCCCCATCTAAGATCGCCATAAAGCCGTTCTCTAGGCTTTGCGTCTCTTCACTTACGACTCCATCAAGCAAATTTTTTTGCTCTGTTTTGCTAGTCGCACCGGGGTTAATAATATTGGCTAAAATCATCTCGTCCTTAAATTTGCAAGGTTATTGCACCTAGTTATTTTTTCATACTTAGGTACTGTTTTTGAAGTCGGGCAGAAACTTCCTTGTCCATCAGGTTAAATATCTTAGAAACTTTCTCAGGATCTAATAATCCAAGAATTTGTACTGATATATCAGCCTCTTGCACCGACAATACGTCCGCCGCATTCTGTGGCCTCATCCCAGAAACTGAGTCAACTATATGTTGGATCCTCTGATTTCTTTCTCTATCGAGTGTATCAATACAAGACAAAAATGATTTTTGCTGCTGCTGGAACTCCAAAACTCTCTTTTGTAAGCCCGTTTGATTCAAACGCATTTCTTCTTCAAGTTTCACAACCTGAAGCTCTTTAAGCTTAATCTCTTCTTCCTTACGCATAAGTTCTTTAGAAAGGTCGATTAGCTGTGACCTATTATTCTGCTTCATTTGTCGTTCAACTTCTTTCTCAACGGCAGCTCGAAACTCTTCTTGCGTATATGTTTTAGTGTTTTTTTCATTCGCAGAGGAAATTTTAAATGAAGACAATATAACGATGACTATAAAAAATAATGATTTCATTTTAGGTCTCACTCGTTAACTCTTTTCATGTTAAGAATATCATCAATATCATCTTGATGTTTCTTCTGTTTGTTTTTTTTGTAGATCTTTAGTTTGTCTTCTTTCATATTTTCGATCAATTTCACTTCTCCACGAGCAGTCTTTAACTCCAAAAGTTTCAATTGATATTTATGATTTAAACTTTTCAACAATTGTTTCTTAGCGAGTTCATCTTCCTTTCTTCCTTTAATGAAATAAGGATAGAACTGGATCATTGATCCCATAGAAGCTTCTTTTAGAAGCTCTTGTTGAGATTCATAAGCTTCGACAATACTATTTTGTATATCGATAATTTCATTATCGATTCTTTGAATCTCTTGCAAAATTGCCCCAAGCTCTTGCTTCAGTCGATTCTCTTTAAATTCTCTAAGTTTCAACAGACCATCTAATTTGAATTTAAATTTTTCCATTAAATTCTCCCCTTATTTTCCACAGGGGGAACAAGATCAGGGTTGACTGCGTACTCAGCCTTCCTAGCGATCTCTACCATTCGATCATATAATTCTTCAATCTTAAATGATTCGTTCATGCCTTGAACTTGTTTCAAAAGTTCCATTAATTCATCATAGATAACGATGGCTTTATCAACTTTAAGATTAGTTCCTTTTGCATAAGCCCCGACATTAATCAAATCTTCATTTTCTTTGTATGAAGCCATTAAGTCTCTTAAATGGCCTGATACAATTCTATGTTCTCGCGTTACGACTTTATTCATAACACGAGAGATTGATTGTAAGACATCAATTGGTGGGAACTGGTTTTTAGCCGCAAGCTCGCGACTCAAAATAATATGTCCGTCCGAAATAGCGCGAACAGCGTCGGCAATAGGCTCATCCATATCGCCGCCTTCAACTAATACGGTATAAATACCAGTGATAGTCCCTGAGTTGCGTTTTGTTCCGGCACGCTCCATAAGTTTTGGCAATTTCGCGAAGACAGAAGGCGTATAACCTTTTTGTCCTGGTGGCTCACCGGCGCTCAGACTAATTTCACGGTATGCCATAGCAAATCGAGTGATGGAATCCATCATCAAAAGAACATCGTTATTTTGGTCTCTGAAATATTCTGCGATCGTCGTTGCAATATAGGCTGCTTTCGTACGAATAAGTGCAGACGTATCAGATGTGGCGACGATCACTATTGATCTCTTTAATCCCTCTGGACCTAAATCATTTTCAATAAACTCTAGAACCTCACGTCCCCGCTCACCAATCAGAGCAATCACATTTATATCTGCAGCGGTGTTTTGAGCAATCATCCCAAGAGTTACGGACTTACCTACACCTGAACCGGCCATGATTGCGAGTCGTTGGCCTTTCCCGGCCGTCGTAAAACAATTAATGGCATGAATACCGGTATCAAGAGGCTCACAGATGGGAGGTCGATCAAGAGGATTTTGAGCAACTCCAAAAATACTACGCATTTCATACTGATCGTGCACAATAGGGCCAAGATTATCTATTGGTCGACCTTGAAAATCGATCACTCTGCCAATTAAAGCAGACGAGCATTTAATCATTGTCGTTAGTTCTTTCAAGTAGACTCTTGTTTCTGAATTGATTCCAGAAAGCTCTTCGTAAGGCATAACAAGACATTTATTTCCAGATATTGAAACGACCTCACCGAGACATCTCTCACCAAAATCAGTAACGAACTCAACATTGCTGCCAATAACAGCTCTCGATAGATTTACTTCAAAAAGCATTCCCTTGTTGGAATTGATTTTTCCAATTTTCTGATAAGGAATTGAATGATCGAAGGCTTTTCTTAGAGGAGAAAAGTCTAATTTATCAGAGTTAGTCATTTATTCCTCTGATTCAGGTGTTTTCACACCAAGGGTTTCGAATAATTTATCGATTGCTTCTAATTGTTGATCAAGCGAGGCATTGACAATTCCATTGTCTGATTCAACACAAAGACCATATTCACAAAGATCTTGGTCTACCTCTAGACGAAGGTTTTTAAATTTTCCAAGCTTTGATTGAACAACCTCTAAAACTTCTGGCATGGCATTAAAAGATTGTTCGCTCACTTTAATTAATAGATTTGAGCGCGAATTGATTTCTAGAATCAATTTCTCAAGCAGTCTTTTTAGATAATTGTCATCATCTTTAAGTTCTCGCAAGATAACCCATTTTGTAAGACTTTTGACTGTATTATAGATTTCTATTTTATAGTCTTCAATTAATGATCTTTCAGTCGTAAGAACATTACTTACCATTTCAGATACCGCTTCAAGCCGCTCTTCAGTCTCTTGTCTCGTCTGGTTAAAAACTTGTTCTAGGCCTTGTTCAATCCCTTTTTGAAAGCCCTTTTCATAAGCCTGTTCCTGAAGCGCAATTAGTCTTCTTTCGACTTCTTCTTGAATTTTCTGCTCTCTCTCTTGGTTTTCTTGATTGAGTAATCCACGGTGCTCGAGAACAACCGGTGAAATTTGAAAATTATTTTTTTGAGCAGCAGCTCGCTCACTTTTAATAATCTTTTCATGTTTTAGGTGGTCAGACTTCAAACTCTTAATATCAGCGAACTCGAAATTTCTAGGTTGGTTTTCTTCTTGTTTAGTCAGACTTGAACTGAAGGACTCAAACGTATAGTTTTCAACCTTAAATTCTACTGTATTCATCTTGTCTTTATAAACAGTCATATCAATCCTTCATTAAACGAGAGCGTCACCATCTCCACCGCGAGAAATAATCGCCTTACCTTGAGACTCAAGTTCCTTACATTTTTGAACAATTTCAGACTGCGCCTTTTCAACATCAGAAAGTTTTGTCGGTCCAAGCGCGTCCAAATCTTCATTGAGAAGAGTAGCGGCTCTATTAGACATGTTCTTGAAGAGCTTGCCTCTAACCTCTTCAGGTGCTGTCTTAAGGGCGATAACAAGCTTTGCTTGATCCACTTCTTTAAGAAGAGCCTGAATCCCTCTATCGTCAACGAACACCAAGTCTTCGAAGACAAACATAAGTTTACGAATCTCATCTGCAAGCTCAGGGTCTTTCTCTTCAACTCTGGACATGATGTTTTTCTCAGTATTCTTATCCATAAGGTTAAGCATATCTGCAATCGGCTCCACACCACCAAGTTGATTGGTATCGATTGAACCAAGAGTTGAAAGCTCTGTTTTAAGAACATCATCAAGCTGAGCGATAAGTTCAGGTGAAACATAATCGAGGTTAGCGACACGAAGAACGACTTCCGCTTGCAAGCCCTCAGGCAATCTTCTTAGGACATCCACTTTTCTTTCAGGGTTAAGGTGAGCAATAATTAAGGCGATTGTCTGCGGATGTTCGTTGATTAGGAAGTTAGCGAGAGTTCTTGTATCTACAAGCTCAAGCGACTCAAGAGTATTATTCGTTCCGACATCAACAATTTGACCAAGTAACTGCTTCGCGCGATCTTCACCGAGAGCGTTGATAATAAAATCACGTCCTCTGTTATCAGAGAAGAGAAGATCTGCATCTTCGTTGATTTGTGAATAGAACTCTTCGAGCACTCTTTTGATCATCCAAATTGGAGCTTTTCTCACATTGGACATGACATTGATCATTCTCTTCACGTCATTATCTCTCATATAAGAGAAGATAAGTTGTGTCGTAGAGACTCCAAGTGAACTAAGAAGGAGCCCGGCTTTCTCTTGACCAGAGAGAAGCGAATATTCTGTGTCGTGATCTAAATTTGCTTCGGCCATAACCAACCTCTATCTTAAGCTATCTGTTTATCACTTTCTGTTGAATGAATCATTTCATGCAATACCTGAGCTGCCTTTGATGGGTTAGCTTCAACCAGAGAGATAATTTTCTCTCGTAGCATATTCCCTTCAATCTTCTCAGGATTGAGCTTCTCTTCAATTTGCGGAAGAGCATCCTCAAGACCAGGAAGTTTTTGATTGGCCTGTACCCGCTCAAGTTCTTCAAGAGTTCTTGGCAAGAAGTCCTCAACAGTCTCAACCGTATTGTCTGTGATCCACTGAATAAATGGTCTTACAACGAGGAAGAAGAAGAGGGCGATCACAAGACCGATGGTGAGATACTTCACCACAGACTTAATTAATTCTCTTCTCTCCTGATCACGCATCAAAGCAGAGATTGATTCCAAATCTTCTTGAGCAAACTCCATATTTTTAATAGTAACGATATCGCCCCGTTTATCATTTACGCCAAGGGCGGATGAAACAATAGCGCGGAAATTAGCGAGATCTGCCTCAGACCAATTTTCATACTGTGTTGTGGTAACACCATTTTCGCCAACGACAGGAATACGTTTACCATCAATCATAACCGCAGCTGTAATTTGTGAAATTTGACCAGTTGGATTTTTTGACTTCGTTACTTTAGTTGGTACATTGAAGTTTCGAGTCGATAATTCTTTATTTACATCATTTCTTGTCTCAGGAATACCAGGTTGTGGTACTTCTCCAGGCAAGTTTGCTCGAGCGCCTGGGATTCCCTGCGGAGAAGGGCGGCTACCTTGTAGTTGCTGAGTGTTTTTAACTTCCGAAAGAACCGCTGTATTCTCTGAATCATAAGATGTTTCAGTTGAAACTGACTCCGTAAAGTCCATCTGAACTGCGACTTTGGCGATAACTCGTCCTTCACCGACAACTCGGCTCAAGATTTCTTCAATTTGTTTTTCATACTTACTGTTTAATTGAGTTTCAAGGGCCATTCGGTTTGAAGCTTGTGCCGAAACACTATCCCCCATATTCTCTGAAAGTCTTTTTCCTCTATCATCAAGGATCACAACGGCATCCGGTCGCATCCCTTCAACAGATGAAGAAACTAAATGGGCCATCCCCTGAATTTCAGCTTTCGTAAGCTCCACACCACGATCCAGTTCAATCACAACTGAGGCAGATGGCGGTCTTTTCTCTGAAACAAATGGACTTGATTCTGGAATTGATAAGTGAACCCTCGCTCTACTGATTCCACGAATATATTTAATTGTTTTAACAAGCTCACCTTCAAGAGCTCTTTGTTTATTCACTTTTTGAACAAAACTGGTAGTACCAAATGACTGCTTATCAAAAACTTCATAGCCAACAGTTCCGCTGAAGTTTACGCCAAGGGTAGCGATTTCGAGTCTAAAACGATTAACTTGCTCCTTAGGGATCATAATCGTTTTGGAGTCATTTGAAGTTTGATAAGGAATTCTTTTTTCTTCTAATAAAACTGAGATCTTTTTTGCATCTTCACGATTTAAGTCTGTATATAAAACTTCATATCGAGTTTTTGTTGCCCAAACGAGCATAGTTGCAACCGCCCCTGCAATCAGGACACTCAGTGCCACCATCCCAACTCTCTTCGCTGGTTCTAAACCATTAAAGAAATCAAGAAAATTTCGATATACCTTTTCAAAAAAATCTTGCACCTGAATCCTCCTGACTCTAAGGGCTTTTAATCAGCATCCTGCTGACTTACTTACAACGTTACTTAGATTTGCATCCTCATAACTTCTTTATAGGCATCAATTACTTTCATTCTAATCTGATTCATTGTTTTGAAGGCAATTTCAGCTTGCTCAACAGCGAGCATAGTTTCATGCAAGTTTTTCGACTCACCTGTCACTAGTTTTTGAACCGCTTGATTGGCCTCAACTTGAAGATTATTCACTTCTCCAATACTTGTTGTTAACATCTCGGCAAATGTCTTCTTGCTTGAAGATGGTGCAGAGTAGAGATCTTTAGTCAGACCCTCAAAATCTAAAGCCTTTACACTACTAAGATCAGCACTTTTAGACCAATCCTTCGCATTGTACTTATTTAGAATCGAGTTCATTGAGCCGATATCTTGTATTGGCATCTGCTACCCCTTATCTTCCAAGCTCAAGCGCTTTAAGCGCCATGCTTTTCGTTGTGTTCATTGCTTGAATATTCGCTTCATAGCTTCTCGATGCAGAAATCATATTCGCCATTTCTTCCATCACGTTGATATTTGGATAAGCAACATAGCCTTGATCATTCGCATCCGGATGGTTTGGCTCATACTTTAGAATTGGAGGTCTATTCGTTGAGATTACTTCCGTTGCATGGACGGCTTTTGCATTACCGGCCATTTCACCTTCAAGAATTTCGGAGAAATTCTCACGAGCGGGCTCCGCACCAAAAACAACTTCCTTATGCCTATAGGGCCCGCCTTCAGCCGTTCGAGTTGTTTGAGCATTGGCAATATTCGATGAGATAGCGCCCATACGTGTGCGGTTGGCTGCTAATCCCGATGAACTGATTTTTAAGCTAGTTAATAAATCCATTTATGCTCCCTTCCTCTATCGTTCGCTGCTGACGGCATACTTTTTAAGCCCTAACTTTTTATTCAAAAGCTGGATTGAGGCATCAAAAAGAATCTTGTTTTCGGCCATTAAAGCCATTTCTTTGTCTCGATCAACTGTATTCCCATCTTCACTGACAACACCATTCGGATCGTCGTAAATTTCGGGCTGAAGGTTATCAAAGCCGCCACTTCCAACATCAAAGTGACGACCATCTTCAGAATTCATTCTCATATGGCCATCTACATCTAAGGCGCGTGCTAATGCCGCTTCGAAATCGATTCGTTGAGTCTTATAACCAGGCGTATCGGCGTTTGCAATATTAGCCGCAATCAACTCCTGACGCATTTGTCGGAAGTTCAATGAAGTGGCAAGCGCCTTAATTGTTTGGTCATCAGTTCTCATTACTCACCTATCTCAAATTAACAAAATAGACATTTCCATCAGTGCGGTATTCATTGATTTTATTTCTAAGAGTTCTAATGCTTACACCTAAAATTTTCGCAGCTTGCGTGCGATTTTCACTTGTATGCATAAGAGCTTTTTTAATAAGAAGTTTTTCTGCTTCTTTAAGTGACATCAAACGAATACCTTCATTGTCTTCATCACTGATTAAACTAACTGCTTTCTTCTCTCCGATTTCTAGATCACTTTCGCTAATCGAAGAATTTTCGCAATTATTAATAGAGCTCTCAATCACTGTCTTTAGCTCATGAACATTATGAGTCCAGTAATGAGTAAGGATTTTATCCATGGCATTTTGCTCTAGCTCAACTGGGCGCTCTGCACTTTCGGAAATAAAATACTGAGCAAGCATTTCAAGGTCATTTAATCTTTCTCTAAGTGGGCTCAAAGTGATTGAGTTAGAAGAAACTAGTGTGTAAAGACCACGGTAGAATCGACCAGTGCCAACAAGCTTTGAAAGATTTTTCGTTGTGGTAGCAATAATACGAACATCAATATCGTAATCATTGAGTTCGTCGAATATTTTATGGAGTCTTTTTTGGAACTCTTCATCGATCCCGTCAATATTAGAGAAAACGACAGTTCCTTTGTTGGCCTCTTCAAGAACGCCACGGTGGAAACGGCCTGTTTCATCATCTCTAAATCCCAAGATACGATTTTCAACTTCCTGAGCAGAAGCTGCACAATCAACAACACAAAATGGTTGATCGGCACGATTTGAGTTCTGGTGGATAAATTTGGCAAGAGTTCTCTTTCCTACACCCGTCTCTCCAACAATAAGCACTGGGGCTTTTGTTACTGAGACATTGCGTGCAACAGAAATAGCTTTTTGAATCTTAGGATCCTTCCCAAATAATTCAACATTTACAGTATCCATTTGACCTCCTGTCATTCGATACCCCAATCCATAGGGTGAAACTATATTGTTCTTTCCTTAATCCTTATCAACGATAATTCACTTCTTGCTAATTCTTTAATCACATCCGGCGTTTTTTCATCGCCTACAAGTGTTTCAAAAACTTCACGAGCTTCTTGATTCTTTTCATTTTTTAGAAAGGCCATCCCAAGCAGAAGATTGATTCTTCCTAAATAAATCGACTGGGTAAATTCTGTTTTAAATTGGGCTATTTTTGACTCCACGATGAGGGATGATTGGGCATTATCATCACTTGCATAGTTCTCTATCAAAAGATAGGCCACTTTCTCTCTGACTTCTTTCATGTACTTATTGTCTTTAGCGAAATCTCTGGTGTCATTTAGGATGGCCTCAGCAACTCTCCGAAACCGCGTTCCGTCTTTAAGCTGATAGAGGGAGTCGCTATATGCTAACATCATTTCAGCGACTTCTGTTGGGTCGTAGGTCGCTTGCTGAGTTTGATTAGAAAGATACGTTTCTAAGCTCCTAGCAGCTGCCTGGTAGTTTTGCTGGCGATAGAAAATGATGCCTTGATAGTAATGAATTTTATTCAATCTTGGGCTTAGACTCGCTAGATTTTTAAGCTCCGTCTCAGCTGCGTTCCAATTTTTTAAGCCTAAGTGTCGGATGATTTGCAACTCAACCAGAAGCTCTTTTTGCCCACTCTGACCTTCACGGTCAACCCATAAGGGAAATGTTCGCTGTGGAGTTTCCTCAAGCTTATTAAAGCGAGTATAAACCTCATCAAAAGCATTATAGAGGCCAAGCTTAAGGTACGATTTACCCACGACGAAGTTCATAAAAGAGTCTTCCGCAACTTTATTTAAATACTGCTGCTTATAAACGTCCCAGACCTGAACAGCTCTGCCGTAATCTGCCTTTTTAAACATCTCAAGAATAAGTCCATAAATAACTTCTGCCCCGTCCCCTTCATAAACTCTTCTTTTAGCGACTGGCATACTTGCCATAGGGATTGCATTCAAATAAGTCAGGGCCTCTTGAAATTTTCCATCGACAATAAATGTTCGCAGTCTCACAAGCCATAAGAGCTCTCTCAACTGCTGGTTCACCTCTTGACCAAGCCTTCTGTCTCTTTCAAGAAAGACTCGAACCTCACGATCTGAATCGTTTATTTCAAAGGGGCGAACAGACCTCATTGCAGCGTAGCGAATTCTCGCCTCATAACTAACACTGAGGTCTTGTGAACGGTTAATTGCATTTCTGTAAAGCTCTCTTGTCTGTAAGAAGTCACGATCTAATAGATCGTAGGAAAGAGCTATCCTAAGTCTTGCGTGAGATGATTGAGTCATATGAGAATACTGAGCGATAAAATCATCAAACAGTCTAATCGCCTTCTCGTATTGGGCGGTTCTAAAATAGGCTTCAGCAACATTGAAAAGCAAAGAAGGCTCGATAGGTTTACTTAAGCCTCTCTCATTTTCTTGATATCTCTCAATAACAGCTTCAGTGTTCCCTAGGCTTAAGAGAGAGTAGATTTCATACGCCATAACAAGCTGGGCGGGCATAATTTTCTGTAAAGTTTTATCTGCAGCTATTTCTTTAATGGAGTCAACTTGATTGAGTTTCGCGAGGTTGGCAAACATCATCTCAACGGCAAAACGGCTTTCTTCGTAATCAAAGTTCTCTTTGCTATCAACATAGAATTTCTTCGCATGCTGAAGAGCACGAAGATGCTCATTCGCTCTGAAAAAATACGTAATAAGGTATTTCGAAATCCCTTTGCGCATTTCGTACTCAGGACTCGTTTGCCCTAGATTTTCAAACATCGTAATTGCAAGCTTAACTGGCTCAGAATTTCCTTTATCAAAATTCTCACGCAAAAGAGCATTCGCCTTAAGATACTCATTCAAATAAACAAGTTTAGATTGTGGGTATTTTTTTTCAAATAGCTGGATGGATTTCGCCATCAAACCCCACTTACTTTCACGGTAGAGGTTTAAACTCAGCTGGATGTGAGCTTCTTCTTCACTAGTATCAATATTTCTGTCTCTAAATGGAAAGAAATGCTCAGGAGTTTTTCGACTTAGATTAATTGGTTCCGCTGGGCTTGGTGAAATCGGATGATAATCCCAAATAAAGGAAGCTCCATAACGGAAATCGCGATACGGACTTTTCACTACTGTCTTTGCTGGCACAGGCACTCTCGCTGGAGCTGCTCGTGATTCCTTCACTGTGACGGTATCTTTACTCACGTTCATTTTTTGAGCTTCTGCAGGCTTTGATTCTACAGGAAGGCTTGAAATTATTTGAGTCGAATCAACAGGTGTAGAGCTTTTTTCGTCTGTCCAAAAATCTAGCACATATTTATTTTCTCGATCGCGGTAAAAACTAAAGAGCTCCACTCTAGGATGAGTAAGAGTCATTTCTATCCCATAAACTTGCCCATTATTATCACTACTCACCTTATAGTCTTTAATATAAGAGCGGTCTAATTCAAGCCCTTTAAGATTTTCAACCAATTGATTGTAAAAATCCTGATTAAGAGTTTTTAAATAGAGTTTTTCACCTCTTTTATCAATTGAAAGAAAGTCTCTTGCGGTGAAGATATTGAGCCTGAGATGGGTTTTATTTTTTTCTTGATTAAGAACGAAACCGTGAACACTTGGCAGAAGCAAAGCAAACCATAAGAATGTCAAAATTTTGAAATGGGTATTTCGCATTCTGATAGAAACTTCCTGTTTCTGAAGGACAAAGTCCTTATGTTTTTGACGGTGTGATCATCCTGATTATCCGCCTTGATCTTATTTTACCCGTTTTCTAGTTATTTTAAAGGAAAATTTTTCTCTGGGAAATTTTTGACTAGCAGTTTTTTTGACATCACAAATTTTCCCCTGTTTACAGCTATTTAAACTTCCTTCTTAATGGATCTAACGACCGTTATTCATTTGAGTGTTATCCCCCACAAGAGTGCTCGGATATTCTTTGGTGAAGGAAATAAAAGATGGCCCTAAAAACTATTTATAAAATATTTTGTCTTATCGCTCTTGCGATATTTGCGGCATGTTCCTTCTCCGGAAAGTCCACGGATATAAAAAGCTCAGTGCTTAAAATTTCAAAGAATCTAAAAAATTGGGAAACACTACCACCAGAAGCATCTGATTATGCTTTTGTGAATCCAGCAACTAACTCGATTATCACTGTTAATAGTCTCTGTGGAAAATACGCCTCTACTACGCTTCGACATCTAACAGAAAATCTCATGGGCGGAATAGATCATATTCAAACGACCAAAAGAGAATCTCTCAATTTCGTCGGAAGAGAAGCATTATGGAGTGAGATCACTGGTAAGACTGATGGGGTACCTGTTTATTTGATTGTACAAATCGTAAGAAAAAATGAATGCATCTATGACTTTATCCTTATTAGTGCAACGGAAGAAGTTCGCACAAAAGATATCGTTGATTTCAAGAAGCTTTTATCAACCGTGTCGATTCCGTAGGTAATTTATGATGAGAGTCTTCAATATGGATAAATTTAGACAAAAGATGCTGGACGTCTTTTATCTGACTGGTGAGTTTACCCATCTTTTTGTAGCAACTATGAAATGTAGTTTCTCTCGTCCATTTTATTTTGGTCGATTGATGGAGCAAATTAAAATTCTAGGTGTGGGCTCGATCTCCATCACAATCGTTATCGGCCTAACGATGGGTCTCGTCATGACTCTCAATTTTGGCTACGGACTAAAGAAGTTCGGCGGAACAATGTACGTTCCCGCAGTCGTTTCTCTTTCTCTCGCTCGTGAAATGGCCCCACTCTTCACTTCATTAATTGTCGCTGGTCGAATCGGATCAGGAATGGCGGCAGAGATGGGAGCAATGAACGTCACCCAGCAAGTTGACGCTATCAGAGCGCTCGGGACTTCACCGCTGCGAGTCCTGGTTGTCCCTAGATTTTGGGCATCAGTCATTTCACTCCCCTTGCTGACAGCACTCTCTTGCGCCCTCGGAATCTTTGGGGGGTTTATTGTCTGTCTTAATGAGTTTGGAATGCCTGGTGGGTTCTATCTTTATAAGGTGACATCGACCGTGCAGCTTCATGACTATATGAGCGGTTTAGTTAAATCTGCCATTTTCGGTGGAATGATTGCAATCATTGCTAGCTACCGATCCTTTAGGACACGAGATGGGACTCGAGGTGTGGGGGATACAACCACGTGGGTGGTAGTGACGAGTTCGATATCGATACTCGTCGTTAATTTCTTTGTAAGTAAAATTTTTCTTGTTTTATGGACTAAATAAATGAACGAAGTCGTTTTAGAGCTAAAACAAATTCGCAAAAGTTTCGGAGATAACCATATCCACCGAGGTGTGAATTTACGACTTCATAAAGGGGAAAGCGTTGGCCTACTCGGTGGTTCCGGAACAGGTAAGTCAGTTTTACTTCGTTCAGTCGTAGGACTTGAATACATAGACGACGGGGAAATACTATTTAAAGGTCATCGCATAGATCAACTGAATGAAAATCAAATGGTTCCAATTCGCACCCAACTCTCTTATTCGTTTCAAAGTGGTGCCCTATTCGATTCACTTTCAGTTTTTGATAATATTGCTTACCCGCTCTTTGAGCATACAAAGCTCACCCTGCCTCAAATCAAAGAAAAAGTTTCAGATGTATTGAAGCTGATTGATCTAGAAGGCAAAGAGCATCTCATGCCTTCAGACCTCTCAGGCGGAATGCAGAAACGTGTAGGGATGGCGAGAGCGATGATCATGAACCCAGAAATTATTCTTTATGACGAGCCAACCGCTGGACTAGATCCGGCCAATACGCTCAATGTCGTCAGTATAATGAAGAAGCTCAAGGATCGAGGGCATGCTTCTATTTTTGTGACTCATGATATTCCCTCTGCTCTTTCATTATGTGATCGTATTTTTATTTTAAAAGATGGTGTCATTGCATTTAATGGAACAACTAAAGAATTTAAAGAAAGTGACCTTCCACTGGTGAAGAACTTTTTAACTCATTAAGGGTAGAGATTATGATTATTCGTCCTCAAGATAAAAACAATATCCTCATCTCAGGATTTTTTATTTTGCTCTCGCTTTTTGTGGTCGGGATTTCCGTCTTTCTTTTAAGTAGCGAAAATAATCTATTTAGTCGAAAAATTGATCTCTATATCGATGTAAAAAACGCCCAAAACCTTAAAACCGGCGCAGAAGTGCAGCTTAGAGGAATTAAGATTGGTTCTGTTTCTGAAATTAAAGTAACTTCACTAGAGTACTTAAGAATTACTCTTTCCGTTACTCATCGTCATCGCGAATGGATTCGCTCTGATAGCTATGTCGCATTCAAAACTCAAGGAGTTTTAGGGGATCGATTTCTCGAAATTTTAGGAGGGAACGAAGGCTCTCCCATCGTGAACGACCAAGAGATTCTTAAGGTTCAAGAATCCAACCAGCTCGATAATTTCATCAATAAAGGCGAAGACATTCTTGTTGTGGCCGGTAGAGTTCTACAAAAGGTCGATCTTATTTTAGGTGATGTTGAGACGACATCGATTCCACAAATACTTGCAAATCTCGAACAAACAACTTCCTCTACTCAAAAATTATTCGCCACCCTCAACTCTGCCGATTTAAAGGGTCTTATCAAAAACCTCAATGATAGTTCGACACAACTAAAAAATACGATGGGTTCTGTTAGTAAGATTACGAAACATATTGAAGAAGGGCCGGGAACGATGAATTCGTTAATATATGATCGCTCAGTACATGATGATCTAAAAACGATTCTCGGCGGGACCAAGAGAAATCGTGTACTTCAGTACTTCATTCGAGAAAGCATTAAAAAGGGCGACTAGTTTAGCTGTATAAGCCCTTTTTTCTTCATCTTCTCAATCAAAGTTGTTCTATTCATATTCAGAAGTTTTGAAGCCTGATTCTTATTTCCTCTCGTTTTATCGAGGGCCTGTTGAATAAGTGAGTCTTCAATATCAGAAAGTGTTTGCCTTAAATCAACTCCATTTTCAGGTAAGCTAATAAGACTTTCATAGCGAGAGACCTGATGAGGTGCATGTTTAAAGAATTTCGCTGGCAGATCACTGGCCTTGATCAAACTTCCCCCTCTCAGGATCACTAGTCTTTCAATAAGGTTTTCCAGTTCTCGCACATTTCCTGGCCAATCATATGTCATTAAAAGCTCGAGCGCGTCTGAATCAAACTCGAGGCGGTTACGTCCATCAGCACTTACAAAACGAGAAAGAAAATAAGAAATCAGTAGAGGAATATCTTCCTTGCGCTCATGAAGTGCTGGGATTTTAATAGGGATCACATTTAAGCGATAATACAAATCTTCACGGAAATTTCCATCAAGTACGGCTTTATCAAGATCTCTATGGGTTGCAGTGATAATACGCACATCAATTGGCGTAGTCTCAGTAGATCCAACTCGTTCGATTTCTCTATTTTGCAAAACTCTCAGAAGCTTTACTTGGAGCAAGAGTGGCATATCGCCGATTTCATCAAGAAAAATCGTTCCTTGGTTCGCCAATTCAAATCGCCCTTTGCGACTGGAAATCGCACCAGTAAAGGCTCCCTTCACATGTCCGAACAACTCACTCTCTAAAAGCTCACTTGGAATTGCTCCGCAGTTTACAGAAATCTTTGGTCCTGCGTTTCTTGTAGAAAGGAGATGAAGTGCATTTGAGACCAGCTCTTTCCCAGTCCCTGAAGGGCCGGTCACAAGAACGGTGGAATCGGAACTCGCCACTTTTTTAATGCGCTCAAAAACATTTTTCATAAGTTTTGAACGTCCGATCATGCCATAGAACATATCTTCTTCACGGGGCTCTTCGATTTTAAAAGCTGATCCCATAAAAGATTTGGATGGTTCGGCTTTTACAGTTGATTCAAAGAATCCTAAGTCATAACCGATTTTTTTAAGAGCTTTTTGGGCCAACTCGAACAAGACTTCTAGCTCGAAGGGCTTTGTAAGATAATGGAAAACACCCTTCTTCGTCGCCGTAATCGCCGTTTCAATTGAAGCAAACCCCGTCATCACGATAGAAACAAAGTCGTGACCTTTCTCTTTTAAAAGGTCTACCAGAAGCAGGCCATCAGCGCCGCCTTGATCAAAGCTAATATCGGTGATTAAGCAAAATGGAAGTCTCTCACCCTGCTCATCTTCTTTTTTCTTCTTTTGATCTAAGGCCATCAAACATTCAGATGGGTTATCGAAATAGTGAATTTCGGCCAATAATTTTTTTTCTAAGTACTTCTTTATGATTTTCCCGAGTACTGCATCGTCTTCTACTAGGTAGATTTGAGGGGTTGATTTATGAAATCCCTCAAATTTTTCGTTTTTCTGATCAAGAGTTTTGTGAAGAAAATGAAAATCGTTAACCATTGAGATCCTCAATATTGGCCCAAGAGAGTTCCTGAGCATGAGAAAATCGTAGCCAATACCAGCTTGAGTGTCAATTTTTCAACACAGGGAAAGACTGACCTCTAGAACCACTTTTCAATAAGTTGTTGCACGAACTTGACCGTCAATTCGGGGCCACCGGCAATATAATAAAAGGCAATCATAAACGAGGAAAAGACGGCCAAACAAAAGAACACAGCGGCCACTCGTCGAAACTCGCGAACCCAATAGAGATAAAAAAACTGGATACCAATATAGAGCAGTGGTACGGCCCAGAAGGGTGTGTGCCTTAAAGAAAAATAGACTAAATCCATAACTCTTTCACTGCTTTAGATTTAACCTTCGACTCAAAATTGATTCTGAGTCGAAGGTTGAATGATGTTTTTTAGAACTGTGCTTTTAGGGCCTCTACAAAGTCTAGACCTTCCCATGGGAAAAGACCATTTTCAGCTTTGCGACCAAAGTGACCATAAGCCGCAGTCGGTGAGTAAATCGGTCTCAAAAGATTCAAGCGTTCGATAATCGCTCTCGGTCTCATGTCGAAGATTTCTGCAATCGCTCTGTTAATTTTATTAACATCAACTTTCTCAGTTCCAAAAGTGTCAACCAAGAAAGACATCGGCTCTGCTACACCAATCGCATATGCGACTTGAACGAGTGCGCGATCAGCAAGGCCCGCGGCTACAATATGCTTCGCCACTTGTCTTGCGGCATAAGCAGCTGAACGATCAACTTTTGAAGGATCTTTACCGGAGAAAGCACCGCCACCGTGAGCGCCATGTCCACCGTATGTATCAACGATAATTTTTCTTCCAGTTAAACCGCAATCTCCCTGTGGGCCACCAATAACAAAGAGCCCTGTTGGGTTAACGTAAATTTTTGTGGTGTTATCGATAAACTGAGAAGGAATGATTTTTTTAATCACTTCTTCGCGCACGACTTCTTCGATATCTTTCAATTTCATGTCTTCTGAGTGCTGAGTTGAAACCACGACATTTTTCACGCGCTTAATTTTTCCATCAACATACTCTGCAGAAATTTGTGTTTTTCCGTCAGCACGTAGAAGTGGTGCCGTTCCATTTTTGCGAATTTCAGAAAGTCTCATCGCCATTTTGTGTGAGAGATCAATCGTCCACGGCATAAAAGTATCCGTTTCATTAACGGCGTAACCGAACATCAAACCTTGATCCCCAGCTCCTTGCTCTTTGAATGTGCCTTCACCTTCATTCACGCCTTGAGCGATATGGGGCGATTGCTTATCAAGAGCGATCATTACAGAACAGGTATTGGCGTCGAAGCCCTTATCAGAGTGGTCATAACCGATTTCTTTAATTTTTTTGCGAATCACTTCTTGAAAATCAATATTCGCTTTACTTGTCACTTCACCAGCAAGCACAACCATACCAGTTGAAATCATCGTCTCAGCAGCAACGCGAGACTTCGGATCTTGTGCCAACATAGCATCGAGAACAGCGTCGCTGATCTGATCGGCCATTTTATCTGGATGACCTTCGGTAACGGATTCAGAGGTAAAAACATAATCTTTTAGCATAGTCGACTCCAAGCCTAAATAAATGATATCTAAATAAGAAATACACTAGACCGCTAGGTTATACACCTAAGTTTTGAGAGGGGCAACCTGTTTAACTTGCTCGAAATAACGAAACAATTGCGGGTTTCTCCATTCGAAGAATTTTTTCGAACTTTCTGAATAAACAACGGTCTTTTGCGAGAACTCTAAGACTTGAAAAACCTCTCCACTGGGATCAATAAAATCGTAGAGAAATCGAAATTTCTTAGTGTTAAAGAGCTTACGGTATTGAATTTGATCAACCAAGAGAGGCCCGGGCCTTTCAGCAATTGCTTGATAATCTCCCCACAACTCATCCATTTTGATTCGTCCGTGCATTGAATGTCGAGAATAGTATCGCATGGCAGGGAATGAATGATTCGGCTGCCTGAGGAGTTCGAGGGCAATTTTTAGGTTTTGTCTTCTAAGCCAACGCCCCTGCCGAGTCATGTCTGGACAATAAATGCGAACACTAGATGGAATAAAAAAATAAGTGAAGGAAAACTCACCTTCTTTAAATAATAAATTGAGCCAAGGAAAATCGGGTATTTTCTGGGTTGAAGGCAATTTTAAATACCCATATAAACTATCCTTTGCAGTCAGCGAAGAATAAAAAGCGTGATCCTGACGGTTCAAAACAATTTGAGTGACATCTCGGCGTTCTACGCCCTCTCCGCCGTCAATAGACCCTACTTCGTTGTAGAGAATAGTCTCAATAGAAAAAAGCGCCTGCATTAACTCTGTTTGTTTCGACCAATAAAGATAGGACTCTGCTTGTTTTTTTAAGGTGTAATCTTTTAATACATAACGAGCTCTCGTCATTTTATTAACAACTTGATCTCCAGAAGCTTCACCACTTACAACTTCACTTTTAGGACTCACGAGGGCGGTGTAGTAAAGAATGGAGCGATGGGTGCGCTCACGCCACTCTTCAAATCTTTTAAGTTGATTCTTAGGTCCACGCTTCAACTGAGTCTCTATAAGCAGCAGTGCTGTTCGCAAATCGTAGCGCAGATCCTCAGATAAAATATCTGTTTCAATTTTTCTTAGTTCAATGGTGATCGTGTCAATCACAGATCGCAAGAACTTATCCGAGCGTTTATGATCTGGATCTTGAGCACCGTCTTGAACAACCATTCGATAAAAATAGACATCATTCGATTTTCGTCGACCATCTTCAGTTGTAGAAGACTTCCAGCGATCGTATTCCATTCTTAAAGCAAAATGATCCAAAGGAAAGTTATAGCTTTGAAGAAACGGCAGCTGACCAATTGATTTCTCCCACAATAATTTAAAATCATTTAGACGCCTTTTACTTTCAACTTCGATTTTTTTCTTCCCATCAGGTTTTTTTTCTAAAAAATGATTGTGCTTATCTAATAAGAGGCCATCTAAAGCAGACTCTAAATTTTTAGTCGCAGCAAGGTGTTCACTGAAGTTTTGAAGTTTTTTCAAAAACTCAATCTGCGAATCAATCCAAACCAATTTTTTTCTAAGTTCTGGGAGGTGTTTTAGAATAGTTTGTCGATCCAATGTATCATTCAAGGAAACCGGCAAATACTGTCCATCGCCCTTAAAGGCATGTTCTAACTTCCAATACTCCTGTTCCGTTCCACCTGAGCAAGACTGCTTAAAATAATCTTGATGCAAGCTCAGATAGCTCTCAAGAATTTTTTCATCTTTCTGATCCTCAGGGACGAGAAGTTTTCCATCAACACTATATTGAAAAAAGAGAGAAAGAGAAAATAAAAGAAAAGCCCTTTTATTTAACAAAGTCGCTCTCCCAAAAACCCAAACAAGTACCATTGCTCAATATAAGAATTAAATCATCTTTTTTTTGTGAGTCTTTAAGAGCGTCCATAAGTTCATTTAAATCTTTTGCAATTAGCGTTGTCACTGAATGTGCAGCGAGGTCATTCTTCATTTTGTCTAAATCTAAATTCTTAGCCTTCTTTAGACTTGTATCTCTCACTGGCTTTGTAATGACTAATTTATCTGCAGTTGAAAATGCCGCTGTAAATTCATTTTGGAAGAGATCACTTCTTGCAGTAGCAGAATTAGGTTCAAACACAACTGTGATTTTTTGATTAGGATATTTAATCTTGATACCTGCGAGGGTTAGCTCAACAGCACGAGGATGATGAGCGAAGTCGTCGATCACCAATGCAGAGCCTAGATGTCCCTTCACTTCTTGTCTTCTTTTGACCATTTGTAAATCAATAATGGCTTCTGAAATTTTTTCAAAAGAGAAGCCCTCTTCATCGCAAAAAATTAAACAGGAACTCAGATTGAGAATATTATGTTTGCCGACGAGGTTCGTCTTAAAAGTTCTCATCTGATTTGCATATAAAAGCCTAAAGACCGTACCTTCAGTCGACATCTCAATGATTTCTGGACCCGTCTCCTTTCCATAGCGACGAATTCTCTTCTCATCAAAGTGTGACTTGCTAACTAATTCCATTGCAGCGGAGTAAGTCTCATCGACAATTAATTTACCGGGAAGTTTTTCAATCACCGGTCGAAACTGAGATTGAATTTCAGAGATATCATCAAAGATATCACCGTGATCAAACTCAAGAGAGGTCAAGATCATATGATCTAAACAATAGGATCTAAACTTTGAGATTTTCTCAAAATAGCCACTGTCGTATTCATCGGACTCAATAAAGAAATATTTCCCTTCACCAAGCTGTGCTGAGTTTTTTCCAGGAATTACCCCTCCAACAAAATAGCCGGGTTTAATTCCGAGGCCTTCAAAGATTTGTGCCGCTAAATAAGTCGTTGTTGTTTTTCCATGTGTCCCCGCAATCCCGACAACATTCTGCTTATTTAAAACCAAAGCCCCTAAGGTTGCTGGAAAGGAAGCAAAAGGAACGCCACTTTCTTCTATCAATTTTGAATCTGTGGAGTCTTTTGGTACCACATTGCCAACGACGATTAAATCAAACTGTTTTAACAAGCTAGGATCAAATTGCGCCAGATCGTGCAAGACGATTCCAGTCGCTTTCAGATAATCACTCATAGGAGGGGCGAAGCGATTATCCCCACCTTCCACTTCGTAACCTTGCTCCCGAAGTAAGGTTGCACAAGCCCCCATGCCTGTACCGCAAACACGATAGAAAAAAACCCGCTTAATCCGAGCAGAGCAATCAACTATCTTTTGATAGGAAAGGTAATTTGTTAAATCCATGTTTTCACCATTAAAGAAGATAGTTTTATTGTAACTTAAACAAGGCCTTAGAGTAAATTGGGAAACGGCAATCATATCAAAGAGATAAGCGAACTTAACTGACTAGATCCCTCGATGAATTTTAACCCTCATTTTATTTAACAAATTCCCGAATTTAGCCGTTAAGACACTAAGTTCTGTTTGTTCTTAAACTCATTAGCTAATGATGTTTTTATAATTCGATGGAGATTTACAATGTATAAGTTAATGCCGGTACTCTTACTATTCATCTCTTGCTCTCATTATAGTTCGTATCAAAGCGAAAGTGAGAAAATCATTAATAGAAGTTTGGCCAGCACTAGTGCTGCTCCAGACACTTGCAGTGGAATTCTAGCCCAGCTCGCCATGAGAGAAAATACTTTTGGAGAAGCTGCTTTTGATGAACGATTCACCGTCTTAGGAAGCGGCTATGTCAGCAATTCACTTCGAGATATTTCGAGAAGATCAAAACTGACTCCCGAGCAAGATGAGCTCTTAAACTCAATACGTTCAAGAATTAATCTTTCTCAAACAACAGAATATGCCATTGGGGGATTATCAATAGATGAAAAATACCTTATTTGGAATCTTGTGATGAGACCACAAATGATCGCCTCCGAAGAGCATGTCCTAAGAAGCCTAGCTCAAGAAGGAGATGAAGGCGCAGCATTTCTACTACGTCTCCCAGCTGGAGAAATGAGAGAAAATGCAGGTACGGCCCTCAATCTTCTGAAAAGAGCAGAGCCTGAAACACAAATTACAGAAATTGTACGCAGATTAGAAAATAGGATGAGTGTATGCATTCGCTAAGAATCTTATTCTTTGCGCTTTTGTTTTTAGCGCAGACTCCATTCGTAAATGCAGATGAAGATTGTAATCTTGATGATCTCATTAAACTTCTTCGTCGAAATCTTACGGATCAGTTTAAAGATGTGACGGAAAATACTCGTGCGACGGAACATGCGAGACTCATGAAACGCAAAGGTTTGGATAAAATTGGTTATATGAATAAGTGGGAACTAAAACGAGCCAACCAAGCTGGACCTTGGGCCATGAAAGGTAATACCTATGTTCATGGTGTAATGAAGAGTGACGGTCAGAAATGGATGGATGAAGTTGGCATGAAGAGCTTTGGCTTAGGTTATTTTGAACATCCGGATAGTGTTTATGATACTCCAAGCGCTGTTTTTCGATGGAAGAATGTCTATCTTTCTTTTGGTGAAGTTCGCACAGGCCCTATGTCAGTTTTCGATAGAGGATCAAATGCAACAAAAGCATTTACTGAAACCACTTTTATGGCCAGTGAAGAAGAGCTCGCAGTCATTAGAAAATTTATAGAATCTAGAATCAACGGAGAAATTACCGCCGTTAAAGCAGTAACCGGTAGCGGCCAAAGACTAAACCCAGGTGATGTCATTCACCCAGATTTTGACTTTAATGGAAGTAATCTTTTTGATGAAAGCTGTGCATATGCTTGTACAAGTATGTTTAATCCACGCTGGTTAGAGCATTATGATGCTCCAGAGGCGCTTAAACTTGCCTTAGTTGCAAGAGATCGCGGTATACGACCTGATACAAATGCCAAAGCACTTATTTATTATAATTACCGCAACACTCAAGCTGACGCTATTACGGTCGTTGGTCTTCCGGACAACACTACAAATGCAGGCTTTTTGAGTGATAATCACTGGAGTCAGGCCGGCGGGATGATGTGGGGATTTATTCCTGACAGACAACCGACCAAACCATCTCCAAACTATACGAGCAAACGCTTTACACTCAACGAGTGGTTAGGTCGGTAAATGGAAAAACAGTTTCTTTTACTATCTATTCGAGAAAAGTTTTTCACCCTCATCAAAGAGGGTAAAAAAACTTGGGAGTATCGCAAGACTATTCCTAAAAAAACGATACAAGGGATCGTTTTCTACTGCACTGATTCGAAAGAGTTTTGTTCTGTCCATACACCAATTGAGGTCGTTTTGGGCACACCGAAAGAAATTGCAACCACCTGTCTTGATCAACCTGCTGGAGCAGATAGTTTATTGCGCTATTATGGAAAGAACGAAAAAGTTGTCGCCTATAAGTTAAAAAAGAGTCGTTACTTACCAATCGGATTCAAATCGAAATTGGAATCTATTCAGGAAAAAGCTTTTAAAGGTCCACAAGGTTTTACATATATTACNNTTATTGCTATTGTCGTTTTTAAGCTTTGTCACTATCGCGGAAGATCTTATTCCAAGACAGGTCGCAAAATCAGGAGACGTCGAAATTCCTGATGGTATGCACCTCGTGACCGATAGAACGGGGGCACGCTGGCTACTACCTGTCCATATGGACTCCCCCACTTCTGTCAGAGAACCACGAGCGGCAGAGTATTATAAACATCCAACTCCAGCAGCTAATAAAGGACGAATCGGCAGACAACAAATCGTCGACGCTCCTTTAAGCGCAGATAAAACTTTTGTTGCAGAAGAAAAATTTTGGGATGAAATTCCAAAAGGCTTCGCCGATCTTTTACACTCTGAAAAAGACTATAACCTCCACGGTCAATCTGATCATTTCTCATTTCTTGGTGACTACGGCCCAGCATCTAAAAAACCTTTTATGGTTCCTTATATTCCTATTCCTGAAGAGGATTTCGAATTCGCTTATGTTTCTGACTTTGCAGAAGAAGACACAAAAAACTTCATTAAAACAAAACAAAATGGAAAAACTATTTATAGAGCCTTCATTCATCCAAACTACCCTGAGAACTTTGAAGAATTGATTGCGAAATACGGAATCGTTTATCATTATGTTGGAGTGACAACATCATCTCCACGATCACTGATTGTGATCGATCCAGACGATCCATCTAAAGTTCACTGGGTCAAACCAAGTCTTCCTAAAAAAATCGATGGATCAGTACGGCTTAATATTGATACAAAACTCAGAAGAGCAGTCATTATGAGTGAGGCGCTAGCTTCAATTCCTAAAGCGAGCCGAACAGAGTATGGAGTCGATTTCATGATCGAACCAGGCTCTTTACAGTTTCCAGGCAAACAATTCGGAACAATTTTCCGTGAAGTGAATCAAGAACTAGTTAATCCAGCGGCCGGTCGAAGCTGGATGCCAGCATTTGCTCTCAATGCTCCAGGTCCGTCTGGAAAAACCGTACTTGAGGATATGATTCAAAAATCAGATCGTCCGGCGAAAGATTTTATTTCTGAAAGCATCGTTAGACCTTTTCTTAGATCTTATCTTTCACTCGCACTTATGGAAGGGCTCCCTGGAGAATTCCATACCCAAAACTTCTACTACGAGCTTGATGAAAAAGGGCTTCCAACTGGAAAGTTTATCTTTAAAGACAATGATGGTTTCAGATTCGATGTTGAGCTTGCGATGAGAAAAAAGCGAGGCATGGGTTATCTTTCGAAATTTCAAAAGCCATTCTACTGGGCGAAGTTTTCAAATGCTCTTGGAACAGGTGGAGAAGGTGTTCAGTTTTTAGGAAGCTGGTATTACAAACTTATTCGAAACGTAAACGGCTTTGAAACGCTCTCCAGCTATATTCTCTCAGTTATGAGTAATCTTGATTCTTCAAATCAGCTTTGGTCAAAAGATGGCATTCAAAGACTTTTTGATGATATTGCCCTTGAAGAAGCAGAGAAAATGACCGGAATCAAGCTTGATGCAGATAAGCGCTATGGCTTTGGCAAAGACAAGGGACTCAATGAAATCCTTAACCTCCATCGCAAAGCTTTATCAGTCGACGCCAGAGTCGATATTTGGCGCGAGGACGCGGCCATTCAAGACAAACTCAGAGAAGCCTACACAAGTCTTAAGACAGATGGGATGAATCACGAGAGAGGAAGTGTGAGTGCCAGAACCTATTTCATTCCTCATGTGATGGATGATGGAACTCTTATGATTGAAGCTAGATCTCCTAGCCCTTCAAATGCTTACAAGAATCCAACTCAAGCGCTAGCAATTATCGAAGTAGAAAGCCCCTTACACCGAAGCTTAGGGGCGGTCGTTGCAGAGAAACTTGCAAGCTGTCAGTAAAGAATTATTCCGCTAATCTAAAGAGAACGACGGTCACTGGGCCGTCTTTCTCTAAGCTTGGATAATAATATTTGAGTGCATCAAATAACTGCTCAAAACCCACAATCGATGTGTCACGCATATTCTCACGACGAAGAATTTCACTATTGATCGCATTGTCTGACCAAGTATAGGTCGTCAAAAGAACTTCTTCGATTTCAATATTAATCAATGTGCCATCAGTCGCTCTCGCAAGAGCAGGTCCAACTAAATGATAATCTCTGTGTCCAGCGCGAACTGTTGCTGTTTTTTGTCCCGTTCTGATTGAGTTCATAAGAGAAGGATTAAAGCTAATCGTTTGCATTCTTTCTTCCTCGCCAGCAGTCGCTGATTGAATTCCCATATTAAACATTAGAGATAAACCAAATAATAAGCAGAGTGCATGCAACTTCATTTGAAATCCTTTGAGATAAGACGAAGCCTCAACATAGCAGTTGAGCTTCGCTCAGTGAAGCGCTTTTACTGATGAAGTTTTGGTGAGTTAGCCAAGTATTTAGAGAGGAAGAATGAGTGCAACAGAGAGACAACTAAAGTCGCGGTGATTTTTTTGTTTTTTGAGCTCTGCAAAACTACAAAAACGCCCTTGATCATTCGCACTATAAATGGACATTTTATCCTGATCAATCTCAAACGCATTCACAGGAAAAGGAATGGCAAGCGTCTGCAATTGATCTTGGTCATAACTTAGAACTTTACCATGAAGTGTATGGAGGTAGAGATGGTCAACGCTCGGAACAACCGTCATAAAACGATCTGTCTCTTTAATAGAATATTTCTCAGTCGAACAGTCATGCAAATCAGTGACAAGCATTTGATGATCGAGGAAAGAAAGCAGTTTGCCTTGAAAACGATAATGAACTTCATAGGTGCTGTGAGCTCGATGCTCTGACTGGCAATCTAAACTTGCAATCATCTCAATTGGTCCATCAGGTGTTTCGCTCGTAGCTGGAGATCGAAACGTCGAGCTGCTCCAATGACCACAGGATTGCGTGAGTAGTGCTATTAATATTAGTGAGATTTTTTTCATAAATCACTCGATGGATAATAATGAATAATAGCATCAGGGCTCAGATGGTCTTGGGCCCCATTTTTCAAGGAAGTCATAAAACTTCCCGCATAAGGCATCTCTTTAACGGACATTCCTAGAATATCACTCATCACATGATGGACAGAGGAAGCACAAGAGTAAGCCTTCACAACGCGCTCACCTTTATCATTGAGGTGTACAGGATGGCGGTAACCGTTTGGTGAGACCAAAAACTCCGCTCCATTCTCTTCAACTAAATCTCCCGTAATCTCGCCATGATTTCCAAAGCTAGATTTTGAAGTAGGAGATTTATAGCTCATCTTACCACTTGTAGGATCAACAAGAACCTTTACCTCAGCGGCACCGGAACCATCAAAAGGAGGAATATTGTATCGCGCTGATGATTCATAGAACTGATCAATCATTCCTTGGCGCGCCTTTAAAACCTGTTGCTGATCATCAGTTAAAGTGAAAACTACGCCGAGGTTTCCTTCCTTACGACCTTTTTTCACTTTTCTTTCAGCTTTGAAAAGCGCCGAACCATCAAAAGATGTATTCATCGTTCTTTTGACATTTTCAAAGCCATAAAGCTTATTTCCAATTCTTAGCCTCACATGCCCGTGATAGCTAGCATGAGGTGTATAAACAATCTCGGCCGTATTTTCTAAAAACTCTCTTCGACCGACAGAGCTATTCGCCGCTGCATCGAAATAATAACGAATATACTTTCCATTCGTATCTGAGAACTGCTCTACGGACTGCTCTACTTTAGGTAGGTGAAAAAACTTTTTTGAAGAAAGGGCATTTGTTTTAAGATCATTGACGACCTCAAGATGACTAGCATGGGCCCCTTCTACCGGCACATAATCAGGGCCCGTGAAATTCTTCTTGGTACCAAACATTCTCTGAATTAGGTTCTGACATCCATTTTTAAAAACTTGAAAAGGTGAAGAGTAAGCATCAGAGATGCTGAGGGAAACAAGGCAAACAATAAAAATGAGTTGTGTCTTAAACATAAATTCTTATCGGCTAATAAAGGAAGAATATAAATCAAGACGGCCAACAGACAGAAAGACTCAGGTACTTTGCCAGATCATCTTTCCGAGGGTTTGGCGGAGATTTTTCAGCCCTTCTCGTTGATACCAATAGTTTTCTGTGGCGTTCGTTAGAAGAACCCAGGCTTTTTGTTTTTCCAAATCACACCAAAATGAAGTACCTGTAAAGCCGAGATGACCAAAGGTCAAACGAGAGCATCCGGCCCCCGCCAGCGTATTCATTGGATCACTGACAGTGTCAAAGCCCGAAACAAAACGCCGCTCTTTTGGCAATTCAGCTAGATCATTTTTGAGTGTTAAAAACTTCTGTGATTCTTTTGACCATTTCAAGATTGAGCGACTCACACCCTCAATCGTTCCAAACAACCCAGCATGAGAAAGTTCACCTTGGAGGACATAAGCATTATCATCGTGAACAACGCCTCGTATAGAATGTCCGGCCCTAAAACCTGTTTTGGGACAATAGGCTTCACTTGGCAAGGACTGCCAATGATAAATTTCTTTATCCCAGTATTTTGAAACGAGAGAGTAAAGAGATTTTCCTGTTTGCCTCTCAATCTCAAGCATCAGTCTTAGGGCGGAATAATCGGAATAGGTATCTGTCGCCGTAAGTTCTAGGGAATAGTTTTGAATTTGATCGCGCCAATTATCCTTTGATAAACGCCCCCCAATCGGAAGACCGGCGCGATGATTGAGTAACCAAAGGTTTTTTTTCTCTTTAAATAATTCAGGATGAAAAAGCGCCGTCAGAGATAAGCAAAAAGGTTTTGTTAAGCTCGCGAGGTCAAAATAGGGAGAGGTTGCTAAGTCGTCTGGGCCTATGACGAAAGAGCTGAAATCCTCTTTCACTAAATCTATGACAGAGACAGCACAAAAAGAAAAATGCTGATCTTTCATCAATTTTAGGGCCGTTGATTCAAGATCAGCTTTGATAAATTACCTCTTAATAAGGGCCGCTTGAGCCGCACTCAATCGCGCAATAGGAACACGATAAGGAGAACAACTCACATAACCCAAACCAATTTGATGACAGAACTCAATGGATTTCGGATCTCCTCCGTGTTCACCACAAATCCCAAGACTCATAGTGGGCTTCACTTTGCGAGCTTCTTTGCAAGCGAAGTCGACTAAAAAACCCACCCCTTCTTGATCGATTGAGACAAATGGGTCCGTTGGCAATAGTCCTGCGGCCACATATTCTGGCAGAAATTTTCCAGCGTCATCTCGAGAGAGACCAAAAGTCGTTTGAGTGAGATCGTTCGTTCCAAAAGAAAAGAAGTCGGCGTGGCGAGCGATCGTTGCTGCCGTGATCGCCGCTCTTGGAAGCTCGATCATGGTTCCAATTTTGTATTCAATCGTCATTTTTTTCTCAGCGAAAAGACCATCAATAATAGCGATGGATTTTTCCCGCAAAATTTCTAACTCTCCATCGAGCGCGACGAGTGGAATCATGATTTCAGGATAAACCTTTATTCCTGCAGCCGCGCACTCAAGAGCCGCTTCCATAATGGCTTCTACCTGCATCTCATAGATTTCAGGGAAAGTGACCCCAAGTCGACAACCGCGGTGACCGAGCATTGGATTGAATTCATGCAATTGCTCTGATCGCTGACTGATGGTTTTAAATTCTAAATTTAAACATTTCGCAAGCTCACGTTTCTCTTCTTCTGTATGGGGCAAGAATTCGTGAAGAGGTGGGTCGAGCAAACGAATATTAACGGGCTTGCCATTCATTACTTTAAAAATGCCGACGAAGTCTTGTTTTTGAAAAGGCTTAATTTTTCTTAAGGCGTTGGCTCGATCGACTTTTGTGTCAGCAAAAATCATTTCACGAACCGCGAGAATTCTCTCTGGTTCAAAGAACATATGCTCTGTTCGACAAAGACCAATCCCTTCCGCTCCAAACCTTAAAGCCACTTCAGCGTCCTCTGGATTATCGGCATTCGTTCTGACACCAAGAGTTCTAATCTCATCGGCCCAGGCCATAAAAAGACCGAAATTATCTGAAAGAGAAGCTGCGATAGTTGGAACAATTCCTTCCATCACTTCCCCAGTGGCACCATCAATCGTTAGTGTATCGCCTTCAGTGAAAGACTTGCCGTTCACCACAAGAGTCTTGCTAGCGCTATTAATCATCAACGCCGTACAACCGGCCACACACGGCTTCCCCATCCCACGGGCGACGACCGCTGCGTGAGAAGTCATCCCGCCACGAGCGGTGAGAATTCCTTCCGAGGCCACCATTCCAGAGATATCTTCAGGAGAAGTTTCTTGGCGAACGAGAATCACTTTCTCACCTTGTTCTTTAAACTTCTGCGCTTGCTCCGAGGTGAAGGCAATAATTCCAGCACCTGCGCCCGGAGAAGCCGGAAGACCTTTGGCGATGATTGTTTTCTTGGCTTTCGGATCAAGTCTTGGATGCAGTAATTGATTGAGATCATCTGGCTTAATTCTTTGAATCGCTTCTTCTTTTGAAAGAATTTTCTCAGCGACTAAATCAACGGCGATCTTCACTGCCGCTGCGGCCGTACGCTTTCCATTTCTTGTTTGCAGAATATAGAGCTTGTTTTTTTCAACGGTGAACTCAATATCTTGCATGTCTTTATAGTGTTGTTCGAGAATTTTATAAACTCGCACTAGTTCAGCATAGGTTTCAGGCATCGCCTCTTCGAGGGTGCGCATTTTTTGATTTGAATCATTCTTTGAATTGTCGTTAATCGGCGCAGGCGTTCTGATCCCCGCCACAACGTCTTCCCCTTGCGCATTAATGAGGTACTCACCAAAGAACAAACGGTCGCCAGTTGAAGGATTTCTCGTAAAACAAACACCTGTCGCACAATCATCGCCCATATTCCCAAACACCATGGACTGAACGTTAACCGCCGTTCCCCAATTATGTGGGATCTCATGGATCTCTCGGTATTTTTTGGCACGAGGATTATTCCACGAGCGAAAAACCGCCGCGATTGCTTCCCATAATTGCGCGTTTGGATCTTGCGGGAAAGAGCGTCCGCTCTCTTCAACAATAATTTTTTTATAAACTGAAACTAACTCAGCAAGATCACCCGCCGATAGCTCCGTATCTTCGTGTACTCCCCGAGCTTCTTTAAGATCTTCAAGTGTGGCCTCAAGCAATGAAACATTAAATCCCATCACAACGTTTGAGTACATTTGAATAAAGCGACGATAAGAATCCCAAGCGAATCTTTCATTGCCTGTTAATTTCCCCATCGCTAGCACTGATTCGTCATTCAAACCGAGATTCAAAACCGTATCCATCATCCCGGGCATTGAAGCTCGACTTCCCGAGCGCACTGAGAAAAGCAAAGGGTTCGAGTTATCTCCAAACTTCTTTTTAGTCATCGATTCAATTTCAGTGATGGCCTTCAAAACCTGGCCGCGAATTTCCTCACTGATCACCTGACCTTGTTTTTCGTAATCTAAACAAGCATCAGTGGTCACCGTAAAACCTGGCGGGACCGATAAGCCGAGAGAGCACATCTCAGCGAGGTTTGCGCCCTTGCCTCCGAGGAGATTTTTCATCTCTTTCGTGCCTTCAGTTTTTTCCTTTGAGAATCGATACACCCATTGAGTCATAGTATTAACCTTTATGCTAAGAGTAGTTTGTCAGTTAAATAACGTTTTAGTTGATCAATTGCGATTCGTTCTTGAGTCATTGAATCGCGATCTCGAATCGTCACGGCTTGGTCTTCCAGCGTATCAAAATCCACAGTCACGCAAAAAGGCGTCCCCACTTCATCTTGTCTTCGATAACGCTTTCCAATGGTTCCCGATAAATCGTACTCCGCTTTAAAATTCGCAGCGATGTCTTGATAAATTTTACGAGCCGGTTCATCGAGTTTATTCACTAACGGAAGGATCGCTACTTTAATAGGTGCAAGAGATGGATGAAATTTCATCACTGTTCTCTCTTTTTCTGCATCCCCTTCAAACTCCAAACGATAGGCATCGCACAGGAGTGCCAAGAGCGAACGATCACAACCAACAGAGGTCTCAATAACGTACGGAATATATTTTTTATTTCCATCCGCTTGGTCGACGTATTCTAATTTTTTCCCAGAGTATTCTTGATGTTGTTTTAAATCGAAATCCGTACGGGAGTGGATCCCTTCCATCTCTCCCCAACCAATTGGGAATTCATATTCGATATCTGTTGCGGCGTCAGCATAGTGAGCGAGGTCTTTCTCCCCGTGCGGGTGCCAGCGGAGCTTCTCTGGACGCAAGCCGTTTTTCAAATGCCAGTTCCAACGAATCTCTTTCCATTTCTCCATGAAGTCTTTTTGCTCACCTGNNGCATTTCCATTTGTTCAAATTCACGGGTTCTAAAAATAAAATTCCCCGGAGTGATTTCATTTCGGAAAGCTTTCCCAATCTGCGCAATACCGAAAGGAAGTTTTTTTCTCATCGTCGACTGAACATTGAGAAAGTTAACGAAAATCCCTTGCGCCGTCTCAGGTCTTAAAAACACAGTTGAAGCCGTGTCTTCCATCGCGCCCATTTGAGTTTTAAACATCAAATTGAAGTCACGAATATCGGTGAACGAATCTTTAGTTCCACATTTTGGACAAGCGGCCTTGAGATCGATTTGATCAGCACGAAAGCGCTCTTTACACTGCTTACAATCAACCAATGGATCGGAGAATGTATCGACGTGACCAGAAGCTTTCCACACTGTTGGATGCATAAGAATCGAAGCGTCCACACCGACAACATCTTCTCGCAACGTCATCGCCTTCCACCAACGATCTTTTAAGTTGAGCTTCAACTCCACACCATAAGGACCGTAATCCCAACAAGAATTTAATCCGCCATAAACCTCTGAACTTTGAAAAACGAATCCTCTTCGTTTACACAAACTAACTAGGTCACTCATAGACTTGAGATTACTTTCTGACACGGCGCGCTCCTTGGGCTCAAATTTTGTGTTTAGTTTACCTGTTTGGTTGAGTCTTGATAACTAAAAAACAGCTTCTTAACTGACCCAGTTGAGTGGGGCTGGAGCTGGTCCAAGAGGCTAGAATTTATCGTAAAATTTCCACCTTCAATTAGGCTGCCCAGAGTCACAATAGCTAGACCTGCTCAGCCCCACTGTTCTGGGTCAGTTTCGTTAGGATTTGATGAGAATTTACTTTTTTCGCTAAAAGATTTTCCACCTATATTTACACACTGTGTTTTCAAGGCCTATAAGGCGAACACAACTCCCACAAGGTAATTATTTATGACATTTCTCAAGTCAGCACTCATTGCTTTAATCTTACCAGGCGCTGTGTTTGCGCAACAAACAACTGGAAACCTCAACCAGCCTGATTCGAAAGCCACAACACAAGATGTAGAGAGACTTGAAGTCACTGGATCTTATATCCGAAGAATCGATATCGAAGGGCCATCACCTTTAGAGATGATCGATCGCGAAGAATTCGTCAACTCTGGAAGTATTACTCTTGCTGATGTTTTAAAGCAGAACCCTTCTTTTGAAGCTGTTTATGAAGGCGTGGGACACGTACGGTTTCGCGGACAACACGCTGGAAACGTTTTGATCCTTCTCAATGGCTTGAGATTACCAAAACTCAATGGTGGCTATTACACGAGTGTAAACGGTCTTCCGACTTCAGTGCTTGAAAGAGTTGAAATGTTAAAAGATGGTGGCTCGGCCCTCTACGGCTCAGATGCCATGTCAGGTGTGATGAATTTTAAAACACGTAAAGATCTGCAAGGTGGAGAGGTTTCGATCAACACAACTCTTGCAGAATCAGGCGTTGGTCCACAGACAAGTTATGTCGCAAGCTTCGGCAGATCGAATTCTCGTGGAAATATCATGGGCGTGATTCAGGTAGAGCAAGCTGAAGCATTTAGCGAATCTGATCTTGGAAGTATCAACCGCTCACCATTTGCTTCGCCAGTTAACACAACCACCGCCAGCTTCGGGAGAGGGGCCAATCAAGAACGTCGCGGACCAATTTGTTCTAACGGCGAATTTTGCTCTACTGATCCACTTGTTTTTCAACAAGTTCGTCCAGAGAAGCAAGACCTCACAGGTCTAGTAACTGGGTCTTACCGTTTTACAGAAGTTGATGTGACGTTACTAGGTATGTTCAATAGAAGAGAGTCGACGGCCCTTCGAAGACCAGATCGCTTGAGCTGGACTGATGATACAAACTCAGGTGGAAGCAATAATTCAATTTCAGTTGCGAGTATGTCAAACAGTCCCTTGCGCCAAAGAATTATTGATCAAGGATTGGCCGATGGAAACGGAAACGTCAGTTTGTCGGGAACTTTTGTCGATCAACTAGGGAACAGAATCACTGAGACAAAAGATGAAAGCTATAATTTTCAATCTGAAGTTAAAGGTTATATGGGAATGAGCTGGACTTGGCAGCTTCAAGGAGGCTATGCCATTTTAAATAGCGAAAGCGAAGTAGTGTCCGGAGAGGCCGATCAAAATCTTCTCAAGCAACTTTTTAGAGAAGGTCGTTTTGACCCGAGTGCAACAGGTGCTGCGGCCAATGCACAAGTTTCCAGTGCACGTCTTCAGCCGGTTTATAGAAATGACGGTGAGATGATCACAACGAAAGCCGTTTTTAGTGGAGAGCTCTTTAATCTTGGAACATTTTATTCAAGAGGTGGTCCTGTTGCTATGGCGATTGGAACTGAAGCACAGTGGGAAAATTTTGAATTTAAAAACGACCAAACTCTTTTAGATGGAACATCAATAGCATCTAGCACAAAAAACTACGAAGGAGCTAGAAACGTTCAATCGGCTTTCATGGAAATTTCAGCTTACCCGATTGACACACTTGAAGTGCAACTTGCTCATCGCTTTGATCATTATTCTGATGTTGGAAACACTTATAATCCAAAACTTGCCATGGCCTATACTCCTCACCGCTCCGTCATGATGAGAAGTTCTGTAGGAACTGGTTTTCGCGCTCCGGGGATCACTGATCTTTATGCCGGTACAGACGAAGGGTCGCAAAGATTTGTCGACCAAGCTAATTGTCCAAACCCACCGAACTGCTTTGGACAGTTTTATGACGTCACAACTTACACGGACGAAAATATTAAACCAGAATCAAGCTTACACTATAGCTTTGGAGCTGTTGTTCAACCGACTAAAGCCGTTAGCTTAACCCTTGATCAGTGGAATTTTGAAGGTGAAGACACTTTAAGTGCAGTTCGCGCAGAAGAATTCACTCGAGTCGAAAATGAATACGGCGCTGGAGCACTTGAGAGTTTAGGAGTAAGAACTTTTAGAGATGCAGATGGCAATTTAACTCGTATTGAGCACCCACGGGTGATGAATATGGGCTCAAGAAAACTTCGCGGTCTTGACGTAGGTCTTGATGTTGGAATTGATCTTGATTTCTGGGGACCTATGCGTTTAGGTTTTGGAACTGCACACTCAACAACACTTACACGAGAAACTAAAAAATTCGATTTCGATCCTACAGAAGTTGGTGAAGATACTTGGAAGAACAGAATCTATACTTCTCTTGGGAATCGCAATCACTATTTCCGTCTCTCAGCACTCACGGTTTCAAGTGAAGAAATTGGAACAGGCCTTTTTGCGGAGAAGCTCCCACAATATACAGAGTTTGATGTTTCTTATTCTTATAATACTTTTTGGGGGGGAAAGCTGAACCTTGCAGTGAGAAACCTTTCTAATACAAGACCACCCGTTACGAACAGCGGTGATATCTTGGCCTTCGGAGCAACTGATAGACAGTTCTCTTCATTCTCGCCGCTCAGAAGAAGATTGTTCGTAGGTTATAGCCAAACTTTCTAATACGATTTCTGGCTCAAAGCATAGAGTTTTGCATACTCTCTGTTTTGGGCCATTAACTCTTCGTGATTTCCTTGCTCAACCACTTGACCTTCACTCAACACATAAATTCTGTCGTAGTCTTGAATCGTCGAGAGCCTGTGAGCAACAGCGATGACCGTTTTTTGATTGCCGATTTTATCTAGCGCCATTTGCACCACTTTTTCACTCTCGTTATCAAGGGCCGAAGTAGCTTCGTCGAAAAGAAGAATTTCAGAGCGATGTAAAAACGCGCGGGCGATGGTGAGGCGCTGTTGCTGCCCTCCAGAGAGTCTCGTTCCTCTGTCACCAATCATGGTCTCAAGACCCAGAGGTAATTTATCGATGAACTCTGAGGCATAAGCCACGTCTAAAGCGTGCTTGATTTCTTCAGTGCTGAACTCTTCCCCTAA
>DIUE01000077.1:0-402 GCA_002435795.1 Bacteriovoracaceae bacterium UBA6166
AGTCTTGGCGGTATCAATCAAGTCATCGATGAAATTCATCAACCCAAAAACTTATTGCCAGTGAAGTTCTCGCCCCTGATTTTTCTATCCACACTCATCTCACATTTGTTTGGAGCTTCTGTTGGAAGAGAAGGCACGGCCGTTCAGATGGGCGCGGCACTTTCTGATCAACTGTCCAAAATTTTCAAGATTAGAAATGATGAGCGCAGGCGTTTTCTAGTTGCAGGGGCGGGAGCCGGCTTTGGCGCGGCGATTGGAGTGCCCTTTGCTGGTTTTATTTTTGGAATGGAATTTATCAATCGAGGGAGAATAAAATTTTTTGCTTGGTATGAATCCCTGATCGCCTCAGTTTCAGCTTTTGCTCTTACTTATTTCCTTAATATTAAACATCTCTCTCTCCCC
>DIUE01000077.1:455-4453 GCA_002435795.1 Bacteriovoracaceae bacterium UBA6166
CTCTATTATCTCGAAGGGAGTTTTCGCTACACTGGTCTTGGAATTCCTGAAATTCAAAAGGCATTTTTAGAAGTCTCAAGTATTGAAATTCCATTTTTAAAGATTTTCTTTACCGCACTCGCAATTGGTGTTGGGTTTAAAGGTGGCGAATTTACTCCTCTTGTCTTTATAGGAGCGACTTTAGGGAGTGCGCTCTCTCTTTACTTACACTTGCCCATTGAATATTTAGCGGCATTAGGCTTTGTGGCGATTTTTGCGGGGGCTTCAAAAACTCCTTGGGCCTGCGCTTTAATGGCCGTTGAGATTTTTGGAATTGAGATAGCTCCCTTTGCCGTCATTGTGTGCTTTTTGAGCTATTATGTTTCAGGTCGTAAGGGAATCTATCGAGCGCAAACATTTACGGAGAATGAGAATGAGAATGAAAATGAAAACTCTTCCAAGCCATCTCATCCCCTATAAGAAAACCAATATCTTTAACCAAGAAACGATTCCGGCAGCACTATTAAATGACCACTCTACTAAATCTGGAGTCTGGGGAAAAATTTGTCTTCTAGAAGGAGAGCTTCTCTATACTATCACTCAGACCAACGAAGAATATCGACTGAATGAAGAAATTTATGGAGTCGTTGAACCAGAGGTGAAGCATAAAGTCACTCCACTTGGAAACGTTCGTTTTTATGTTGAGTTCTACAAATAAAAGAGATGATCGATCAGGATAAAATTTCTATCACTTCCACACCATCACCAGGGAAGAAAGAAAAATGCGGGTGATTGAGAAAAATTCTTGAGGCCGCTTCATGAGACTCTGCCTCCACGACCATATATTTGCCCTGCTTTTTAGGGATCGTTTTGACTCCTGACTCATCGACTTGTTTTACATTGCCTAAAGAATGGCCCTCATCAATAACGAAGTTCTTATTTAACATATCCCATTTTTTTTGCGCTTCATTCCCTCGGGCCATCAGATCCTGCTGATCACTCGAACTCAATTTCATCCACGCTTCATGATTCGGGCTTTTTTCTGCACAGGTAAAGATCACCAAGAATTTCTTCATCTCAACTCCAAGAACTTGATGGCGTTGCTAATATAGGGTCTTCTCATCTTCGAACTTAACGACGATTTCCAACTGTTTCCCATGGCCGGTCGTCCACAATTTAATTATTTGTTTTAATTCCTCTCGAGCAATCTCTCGCACAGAAGGTATATATCCTTGAGCACTCTGATTCAAAAGCTTATCCAGCTCTAAACGAAGCTGATCCATAACAAGCGAATCTCGTCGAAAGAGGCTTCCTTGCCGCACCTCAAATTCAATCTCCGAAATATTCACCGATGGCTTTAAAGTGACAAGATTTGGAGCGATCACTGTAAGCGTACTCTCAGTCGCGGTCAAAAGCCATTCGCTATCAAAATCGACGTAGTAATTATATTCCACCGGCATTGAGGCCCGGACAATAATATCGGGCAGCTTGAGTCGATCGTTAAAGATGCGAAGCTCTGATTTTTTTTCAAAAATTTCATATTGTTTTAATGTCGCAAGAACAAGTTTTTTGGATCCGCTAAGATTAAACAAATGACTTTTGAGACTTGTTTCAATTGATTCATTTAATTCGAGTGACGACAGTCCCTCGCTTGTCCAGGTACTCATTTTATGAAAAATAAAATAGGTACAAAAACCCAATATTAGGGCCGCTCCCAATACACCTAGATAAATCTTCTTATTGAACATCTTCACCTTTCGGTTAAAAGAGATCAGATCTCAACAAAGACCAATCAATTTTCTCTGTTAAATTGATTTTCTCAATAGATAAAAAAGCTGACGGCGACCGTCATCAGAACGACCGCCCAAGAAGGTAGTTTTACAAACTCTAAAAGCAAAAAACCAACTATTGCGAGTCCGAAATCTTTAAGTGAAAAGATGGCACTTATCCAAACAGGGTGGCAAAAAGCGGCAAAAAGAATTCCGACCACCGCTGCGTTTAAGCCAAGCATTGCCTGACGGATTTTGGGAACAACTCTGATTTTCTCCCAAAAAGGCAGAATCCCAATCACTAAAAAAAATGAAGGCAAAAAAACTGCGACTAAGCAAATAAAGGCGCCGATCCATCCATTCGGGCCAACTGAGGACACTGCTCCGAGATAGGCACTAAAAGTAAAGAGAGGGCCCGGGACTGCGTTGGCAAGACCATAGCCTGCTAAAAATAAATCTTTCGATACCCAACCAGTCGGTACGACTTCAGCTTGTAATAAGGGAAGGACGACGTGGCCACCACCAAAAACAAGTGAGCCCGCGCGATAAAAACTATCAAAAAGCATTAAAGACTGGACTGGGTAAAAGGACTTTAAAACAGGAAGAAGAGCAAGAAGGAGAAAAAAGAGAGACAGAAAAACAATTCCTAATTTTCGACTGCCTTTACCGAGTGATTCATTTGGAAGGGTTGATTGAGTTTTTAAAAAATAAGATCCCATTAAGCCTGCGAGAGCTAAGACTAAAACTTGAATGATGGCCGAGTTGAGAAAGAAAACAATCGCGCTTGAAAAAATGGCGAGGGTAAGTCTTTCTTTATCAGGGCAAAGTTTTTTACCCATTCCTAAAACCGCTTGGGCCACCACTGCAACGGCAACAACCTTGAGTCCATGGAGCCAGTGTTGATGAGCGGCTAAGTCTATAGTCGCTAGTCCGAGTCCAAAGGCAATGAGAAGAAGGGCCGATGGAAGGGTGAAACCAATCCATGCCAGAAATGCGCCGAGTACACCTGAGCGAAAATACCCCACCGCCATACCCACTTGGCTGCTCGCGGGGCCCGGAAGAAACTGGCAGAGAGCGACGAGATCTGCATAGCTCTCTTCGCTCATCCATTTTTTCTTTTGGACAAATTCTTCTCGAAAGAAGCTCAAATGAGCGATAGGGCCGCCGAATGAAGTTAAGCCTAACTTAAGGGAGGTGATAAACACTTCTAAAATATTCACTTTAGATTCTCCCCTAAATAGAATGATAGGCTGTTTCACCTAACAAAAAAGTGTTACTTATGCCTGAAGACTTGTCCCTTGAATCGTCTTCATATCAATCACAAAACGGTAACGAACATCAGACTTAATCACTCGCTCATAGGCTTCATTAATTTGCTCAGCTGAGATGAGTTCAATATCACAAGTGATATTATGCTTAGAGCAGAAATCGAGCATATCCTGCGTTTCTTTAATTCCCCCAATCACCGAACCCGCCAAACGTCTGCGCCCCATAATCAAAGAGGCCGCATGAATCGGGATCGCTTTCTCAGGTAAACCCAAAACCACCATCGTTCCGTCTCGCTTCAAAAGACCGAGATAGAGATTCCAATCAATTTCAGCTGAGACGGTATTGATAATCAGATCAAATTGATGGCGAAGTGTTTTAAAAGTATTCTCGTCACTNNAGACTGAGAAAGAATTGTGACCTCGGCCCCCATGGCATGAGCAATTTTCACTCCCATATGACCAAGCCCACCTAAACCAATGATGGCAATTTTTTTTCCAGGCCCGGCTTTCCAGTGTGAGAGCGGAGAATAGAGCGTGATCCCGGCACATAAAAGTGGAGCCGCTTTATCGAGTGGAAGATTTGCTGGCATCTTCAAAACATAATTTTCGTTCACCACAATATGGCTCGAATAACCACCTTGCGTGACTGAACCGTCCGCAAGTTTTGCACCGTAAGTCCCAACCATTCCTGTCGAACAATACTGCTCAAGCCCCTCTTCACAGGAAGAGCAGTGACGGCAAGAATCAACCATGCAGCCAACACCCACAAGATCGCCGACTTTATATTTTGTCACCTTCGGTCCAATTTTACTGACAACTCCCACAATTTCATGACCCGGAACCAGAGGGTATTGTTGCTCACCCCACTCATCTCGGACGGTGTGAATATCAGAGTGGCAAATGCCACAATACTGAATATCAATGGCAACGTCGCCGTCACTCACGGAGCGACGGTTAAAAATAAAAGGAGCGAGCGGAGCTT
>DIUE01000022.1 GCA_002435795.1 Bacteriovoracaceae bacterium UBA6166
AGTCTCGGAGGAGCCACCAAATTTTTATGTCTTTTACACCTTATTTATAAATCTATGAATATTTTTAGAATGACCTTCACAGCGCCGGTCGGATTCATCACAGACAAGTATTGCTGCTTTCCTACGAATCCTATTGCCAAGCCGTTATGGCCAGCAAAGAAGGTTATGTGCTTAGAGAAATTATGGAACGACAAAAGCAAGCCTATATCGAAGCCGGTCTGTCTGAGAGATTGGTCTTGCAACTTAAAACGGATAAAAACAAGATTTCTCTCTACTGTAACTAAAAAAGTAATAGAAAAAACTAACTACGGATGCTCAAAATCATGATGAAGTTTCTCTACCAAAAGATTCTCAAACCTTTTTTATTCCTGTTTTCTCCAGATCTTGTTCACACGGCTTTTGTTAAGCTTGGTATTTGCTTGATCGCTGCCCCACCACTCAGATCTATTCTTAGGCTGATCTACGGTCCTCCCACAACCTCCCTCGTTGTAGATGGAATTCATTATTCAGGCCCAATCCTTTTGTCAGCAGGCTTTGACTACAACGCTCAATTAGCTCCCATCCTCTGGGACATCGGCTTTGCCGGCCAAGAAGTTGGCTCAGTCACAGCTCAAAAATGTCTTGGGAATCCTCCTCCAAATTTAAAGAGACTTATTCGTTCGCAAAGTATCCAAGTCTTCAAAGGCCTCAAAAACGATGGAGTGGAAATCATTATCAAGCGACTTAAAGAGCTGCCCATACCTAAGCCTTTCGTTCTAGGCATCAGTATCGCAAAAACAAATAATGAAGCTTGTGCTGATGAGAACGAAGCGATTGCTGATTATGTCACGAGCTATCGACGTTGCTTTGAGGAGAAAATCGGTGATTTTTTTACCATTAATATCTCCTGTCCAAATGCGTTTGGTGGAGAAGATTTCGCAAGACCAGACGCCCTTAGGAAACTCATAACCTCTCTCAAAAGTGTACCTTCAGATAAACCTATTTATTTCAAAATGCCTATTAACAGACCTTGGGCAGAATTCAGTCAATTATTGAATGTTCTAGAAGAGTTTAAAGTTCATGGCGTTGTCATCGGTAATCTTAACAAAGACTATCAATCAATCGATTTTCAAGATGAGCTTAAAAGTACAGAGTTTCGTGGCGGCTTGAGCGGTAAACCTTGTCAAAAATTATCTAACGAATTGATTGGTCTCACTAAAAAACACTTCCCAAGAATGACAATCATGGGCTGCGGGGGCGTCTTGAATGTTCAAGATGCAATAGAGAAATTTGAAGCCGGAGCTGACCTGATTCAAATGATTTCGGGCATGATTTTTAATGGTCCACATGTACTTGGTGAAATTAATAAAATGTATCAAGAACGGTACGTCCCCAAGTGACTTATTACAAAGTCGTTAATAGAAGTCTTTCGCGATAAGCTGCCGCTTGTAATTTTAAGAAAGAAGATCGTATTAATATTATTCAAACTTTTTTTCGAGCTTGTGTGGCAAACACTTGTTTATTAACTTGAATAATTCTTCTTCACTAAATGGCTTATAAAGATATCCATCAATGAGCCTATTGAGCTCATTCCCTTTATCTTCAAAATTTATATTTATACCACCAGTTATAAATATGAACTTGGGCTGCTTCACATTTTTTAAAGCTCTAAGATTTTTAAGTAATGTGGGACCATCCATAACCGGCATTTTCATATCTGAAATAATCAAATCGAAACTATCTGGCTGGCTTAGATATAAATCGTATGCTTCTTTTCCGTTCTCAACTGCAGTGACCTGTAGTCCTTCGTTTAAAATTATATCAGTCAACAGTTCACGCACTCCCTCTTCATCATCTACAACGAGAATATGTGCACAACCTCGAGTCTTCTCTTCATCTTGAGTTTGAGTTTGAGTTTGAGTTTGAGTTTGAGAAAAATTATGGACAGGAACTTCAATTATGAACACTGTCCCTTCATTTTCTTTGCTTGCGAAATGAATATTGCCATCCATCTCTTTTATAAAGCTATTAACCAATGATAAACCGATTCCTATTCCTTTATTCACATCTTTTGTCGTAAAAAAAGGATCGAAAACTTTATCTTTCAAAAGATCAGGAATACCCCATCCATTATCTTTAACTTCAATAATTAATTTTTCGCCACGTTTACTTATATTTAAATCAATAGTCCTGAAGTCTTTTTTAGCCGTCGCATCTTTGGCATTAGATATTAAATTCATTAGAACCTGTTGAAATTTCCCTCTATTACCTAAGACATAGAAGTTTTCAACGACATCGTTTGTAAATCTAACATCAATACCGTCTTTCCTATAGATTTCATTAATTAAATTGAATGATTCTTCAACCGCATGAATGGGGGAGAATTCTGTTACGTCGCTAGAATCAGAGCGTGAAAAAGTTCTAAGTCCTTGAACAATTCTAGAAATCCTATCTGTTGCTATGCTAATTTTATCAACATAAGATTTCAAATCTTCAGTCTGAATACTTTTTCTCTCAATTTTCTTTTCTATCTCAAATAAATACCCCTTAACGATAGCAAGTGGATTGTTGATCTCATGTCCCACGCCAGCAGCAAGTTCACCGATAGAAGCCAATTTAGCATGGTGCTGAGCAATTTTTATTTGCTTGTTTAACTCATGCATTGAGTTTTGCTCTTTAGTGATATCAGTGTTTACACCAACAATCGTGATTGCGTTTCCGCTTTCGTCGGTTTCTAAAATTGCATGTGCTTTGATAAATTTAATATTGTTCTTTTGGGTAACTATCGAAAAGGTGGTGTCAAAAGACTTTGTTCCCGCTAAAGCATCTTTAAATTCTTTTTGAACTCTAACTGAGCAGTCAGAATGAAAGAAAGAAATCCACCCCTCATAGGTTCCATTAAAGCACCCTTCTTCCACTTCATACAGTTGATACATACTTTTATCCCAGTAAAAGAAGTCTTCCTTGAGATTGTATTTCCATATTCCTAAATTATTTCCCTCAAGAACTAGGGATAACTCTCTTTCTTTTTCTTTTGACTGTGTTATATCCAAATGTGTTCCGGTAAATCTTATTGGCTCACCATCTTTATTCCATTTTGAAAATCGACCTCGGTCTAAAATATATACCCAATTCCCATTTTTATGTTTCATCCTATGAACGTTTTCATAGTATTTAGTTTTACCATCCATATATTGCTTAATATCAGCATAGCATTTATCTAAATCGTCAGGGTGAACTCTGGACGACCAAGTTGATAATTCCATTGAGATCTCATCAATACTTAGACCAAGCATTTCGGCCCACCGTTTATCAAACTTGACTGAATTATCTGTTAAATACCAATCCCAAATTCCAAGCCCAGCACCCTCAAGAGCGAGATCGAGATATTCTTTTGACGATATGAGTTCCATTTCTTTCAATTTTTCTTGAGTTATATCTTGAAAAGTCCCTAACACTCTAATGACATTACCTTTGTCATCTTTATCTGGGACACCTTTAGAATGAACCCACTTTTTATTGCCCTTTGCGGTTACAAATTCAAAAGTAGATTCGAATGGAATTCCTTTTTCTATAGCATTTTTAACATAATCAGAAATTTTCTCTCTTTCATGTTCAGCAAAAAAATTTATTCCCTCTTGAGTGTTTGTTGGTGTGCCAATTTCGACTTCATGAATTCTATAAGTCTCATCAGTCCATTTGGTCTTGAGTGATCTGACATCTAGGTCCCATCCACCGATATGAGCATTCTTTTGAGTTTCGTTTAGCAAGAATTCACTATCACGTTTCTCTTGTATGATTTTTCTCATCTCGAAAATATTAATAATTTGCCTAGACAATAACTGCAAAAACAACTTTTGCTTTTCGTCTAAGGTTTTGGCTTCAGAATCGATAACACACAACGTGCCAATACGATGACCACATTCAGTAACAAGAGGTGCGCCAGCATAAAACCTAACGTTCGGCTCACCCAAAAAAAGTGGATTGTCACAAAACCTATTGTCTAATTCTGCATCTTCAATAATAAAAAGCTCGCTACTCATGATCGCATGGCCACAGTATGAAACATCTCTCGGAGTTTCATTAGCTTCAAGCCCGTACTTCGACTTAAACCATTGCCTATCTTTATCAATAAGGCTGATTAAAGAAATTTTACATCCACAAATAAGCGCTGCAGTTTTAGTTATTTCATCAAGCTGTTCTTCTTGCATAGTATCTAGAATATTATATCGATTAAGAGCTTCTAGACGATGCTCTTCATTAATTGGAATTGGGGCTTTAAGCATAAAAATCTCTCTCTGTATTTTTTAAAATTATACATTGTAATTTTATATTTCTAGGTAAGTTTTATTAATAGTTACCAACAAGGTATAAGACGTATTCATACTGTTTCCCTACTAATATGATCCGGAATTAATTAAAAAACAGAGAATTAAAAGAATTTACGAAAGATTATAATGGTTGGACATTTGATCTAAAGATTAAGCTTTATAATTTTTATCTATTCCATTAGAAAAACATTGAAGTCATTAGAATAGTCTATGTTAAACACTACACTCTCACAACTCGATGCACGAATAGACATGTGGGTTCGTACTGACGAGCCTCAAGCCCATAAGGAATTGACGTTAATGATTGTTAACTGGCTGGTGGAGACTAAAAAACAAGCTTATCTAGCCGCCAACCTCTCTGAAAAATTAGTTTTGCAGCATAAAGCGGAAAAAAATCTGATTTCTATTTACGGCCACTGATGTCTTTCTCCATGGCATAATTAATAAAATTCACACCTCTTAAACTAACGACTTGCTCCTTTAAAAGAACAAACCCCATTTTTTCAAAAAAAGGCCGAGCCGTGATACTCGCCTCAACAAACAATTTATCAAGGCCCAAATTTAAGGCGGCATCTTCAAGTTCATCATAAATCTTTCGCCCAACTCCAAGAGCGATAAAATCTTTAGAGATATAAAATCTATCAATATGGCCATCAGGTTCTAGCTCACCAAATCCTGCAATCACGAATTCATCGCAGGCGACAAAAACCCATTTATTTTCAAATGATTTTTCCCAGTCACTCATATCTCTCTCTTCAGGGGCCCAAGCCTTGAGTTGGTTTGGTGCATAGTCAGAGCGATTTACGGTGTGAATTGTTCCATAAAATAATTTCGCTAATGGGACTGAATCTAACTTCGTGAACTTTCTTATTTTCATTGAAAGTTACACCCCAGTACGCACTTCACCGATCAGAGAAATCACAAAACAAGCACCAGCTTCCCGATCATTATAAACATCAATATGTCCGTCGTGTTCTTTTATAATAGAAGACACTAAGGCAAGACCAATGCCAGTTCCCTTATTCACTTCTTTTGTGGTGAAAAATGGATCAAAGATTTTTTCTTTAAGAGCTTCAGTCACACCTGGTCCACTATCACATATTCTCACTTCGATTTTTCGACCTTCAAGAGAGGCGCTTATTTTTATTTCTTTCACCTTAGATCCGGCGACCGCATCCTTGGCATTACTTAAAATATTAACAAAGACTTGTTGCAAGCGCCCTCGATTGCCCTTAATCCAGATATTATCTTGCACCTCAAATTTTAAATGAATCCCTTCCTTGCTATAGATCTCAAGCAACATATCTTTTGTTTCAAGTAATAAATCCGAAAGATTAAGTGTCGTTAGTTCAATCTCATCAACTCTTGCAAAGGCCCCGAGCCCTTTTACAATATTAGCAATGCGATCAACTCCCTTTAGAGACTTTATAATTTTAGCATCCACTTCGCCGTCGTAAATATTGGTCCTTTCGCAATATTTTTTCAAAAGATCAAGGTGTCCTTTAATAATCGAAAGAGGGTTATTAATCTCATGACTGACTCCTGCTGCGAGCTCTCCAATAGAGGCAAGTTTTGAGTTATGTAATAAAACTCTTCTTTGAAAATCTAGCTCTGCACTCAACCTGATTGAGTTGATCATCTCTCCAATTAATTCAAAGAAAGGCTTCATGAAATGATAATCTTCAAATCTATAACCTAATTTATTATTAGCGACACCCACCAAACCGATGACGGCACCATTGTACAAAATAGGTATACCCATAAAAGACTCTAAGGGAGGATGACCTCTCGGAACTCCCCTTGCCTTTGGGTGAGCTGGCGCCTCATTCGTTATTAGAAGCTCTCCCGTCTTAATCACTTCACCAAATAATGTTTCGAGGTTTCTAAATTCAAATCCTCCGGACGCATAGCTTTGGTAGATATTTCTTGTTTCTTCATCCCAGGAGAGATCAGTCAGTGCGAAGTTCTTTAGATACTTTCCATTTTTATCTTCTAAAATTTCACCCACAAATCCATATTCACTCCCTGTTATTGAAAGAATTTCATCTAGCAAATATTCAAAAAACACTTTTTTGTCTGCGTAGCACTCAATAAATCGCGATCTCACTCGAGAGAGGAGTATTGTTAACTTCTCTCTTTTTATTCTCTCCGTAACATCTGTCGCAGCAATATAGAGAGTATCGGTCTCTGGGGCAGGGGTTGTCGCCCACTCTAGATAGATATAGCTCCCATCTTTTGTTCTATATCTGCTTTCAAATCGAACAGTCGATTCTCCATGAGACAGCTTCTCCAATTCCTTACGAGTCGAATCTAAATCCTCGGGGTGTATAAAGCTCGTGAACGGAGTCGATAATAATTCCTCTTCCGTATAACCCAGCTTTAACCATTTAGAATTAACCTTCTTAAAGATTCCTTCAGTATTGGTAATGCATAAATAGTTTAAGGCAAGGTTAAAGAAATTATTAAGTTCCAAGGAAACCTTGCGCATCTCCTCTTCTGTATTTTTTCTTTTGGTAATATCGTATCTAAAGGAGATAAAACCTTCGATCTCACCTGTAACTGAGGTCATGGGAATTATGGTTGTATCAACCCAATAATAGCTCCCATTTTTAGAGCGATTTTTTAAATCCCCCCTCCAAGATTTACCCGAGGATATTTTCTTCCACATACCTGCAAAAAAAGCTTTAGAATGAAACCCACTATTGATTTTTCGATGATCGTATCCGACAAGTTCTTCTCGAGAATATCCCGATATCTGACAGAACAAATCATTCACATATGTAATGAGCCCTTTACTGTCGGTTCTTGCGACTATGGCATAAGACTCAATACCATTTTTAACAATCAAAGCCTCATTGGTTCGTAATTTTTCTTCATGAATATATTGATGTGTCCCAACCATGCGGACACCATCACCGCTTTCACTCCACTCGATCACTCGCCCTTCGCACCGAACCCATACATAATCGCCTTTCGCATTCAGATAACGTGCGTCGAATGAATAGGGAGACTCCCCTTTAGTTTTTATATGTAACTGAAGCTTCGCAGTGGCTATTTGGAGATCCTCAGGGTGAATAAGTTTTTTCCATTTCATTGGAGGTTGTTTGTCCAACTTAGAGGTGTATCCTAATCTCTCCCAAAACCTCGGGGACATATATTCGTAGTCATTATTTAAATGCCAATCAAAATAGCCCTCGGTCACATTCGAAAGAACTAATTCTAGTTCTTTCTCTTTCTCAACTTGTGCCGTGACATCTTGGAAAGTCCCGATAATTTTTTCAACTAATCCAGTAGATCCAATCTGAGGACGCCCAATTGAGCGAACCCATTTTTTTGATCCTTCTCTGTCATAAAATTCAAAAACATCATCGTAAGGAATTTTTTCGTTTATACACTTGTAAACGAATAAAGATATTTTCTCTCGGTCTCTGGGTGGAAAGCCTTCAAGCCCATCAATCTTACTCGTTGGCGTGCCATTCTTAATTTTATAAATATCATAGATTTGATCCGACCACTTGGCTTCCTCGGTGCTAACATCAAGTTCCCAAGCCCCTGCTTTCACCATCGACTGAACATCTCTAGATTGCTGATTAAGAACCATTAATGAGTTATTTTTCACTTTCAATTCAAACAACTCTACAACTAGATTTGCCATTACCTTAAGGGCGTCTTTTTGAACAGAGTTCAATTTCTTAGATTTTGAATCAATTACACATAGAGTTCCTAATCTAAAATTATCGGAAGTAATCAAAGGCATCCCAGCATAGAAACGAACGTTTGGTTCGTTCAAAAACAAAGGATTATCACAAAAACGTTCATCCAGTTCTGCATCTTGGATTTCAAAAATCTCATCCCCTATAATGGCATGACCGCAAAACGAAATATCACGAGGCGTTTGTTTTACATCAAGGGCATATCTTGATTTAAACCACTGCCGATCGCGATCGATTAAACTTATAAGAGCTATTTTTGTTTCACAAATTTTTGCAATGGTTTTCGTCACTTGATCAAACTTTGCCTCATCAACGGTATCGAGAATTTCATATTGATGAAGTTTTTTAAGCCTTTCTTTTTCATTGAATGGAATCGGAGCAGATTTCATAAATCCCCTAAAACTTTTTAAAGATAAGGCCATAATTAAATTTTAATTATAGAGTCATTTTCCACTATACAGAGATCAGTTCAACGATTATTTACGATTTGGCAAAATTCTTTCCAAAGTTAAGTAAAAGGCTCAAGATTAAAGAGGCGGTAAAAGACGTGTTAAAAATGAAAGCCTTCGAATTTTGGTTTGATCTCATCCTCCTTGGACTTCTATGGGTCGGAGTTATTTACTTGCCCATTTCGACTCTAACCATCGGCACACTCTCATTATCTGGTCTTCTTAAAATAACTGCACTTATAGGCACACTTGAAGCTCTTGGGTATTTTTCCCATTACCTCTTCGGCAATAGAAAGGGTCTGCTGCTGCAAGGTTTTCTAGGAGGACTTATCTCAAGCACGATGACCTATCTCAGACTCTGCAACCTATCAGGAAATGCGTTTCCTCCCATGCTTATCGCGCGAGCCTTATTGCTGGCAATTTTGGCAATGTTGATCGAATGCCTGCTCATTATTTACACAATTCATCCTGCCCCCCTTGAAATAAGCAAACTTGTGCTCCTTCAAGGTGGAATTATTTCTTTGGTAATTATCGCCCTATCTTGGTTTCACCCTCATGATAAAAAAGTCGAATTCATAGTCGGGAACGATGTAAAAATCAATGACCCAATTGTGTGGAAAAAAGTCGTCTATTTTTCCTTTTTAATTGTGCTGATCATCCAACTTCTGCACTTTGCTGATGAGAAACTTAATATACCCTATATTTACTCTGTGTTACTTATCTCCTTTATTGAGGCACACGGGGTCCTTGCTGCTGCGATAACGAACCTCCCGAGTACCGCAGCAACAGAAGATATTCAAAAAATTATTGCAATGATACTTACAGGCAATGTTATCGGTAAGACGTATTTTGTTTTAAGATGCAGGACGAAGAATGTTCGTTTGACCGTTCTTTTAACTCTCTACGGCTCATTGGCTTTGGCACTCATTTTAAACCAAATTTAAATTAGGTTGCTGATTTTTTTAAGTACTGAGAGACAAGCCTTCTCATATCGGGATAATCACTCAACGGGTAAATTTCGCAGTCTTCTTCATTTTTTTGAAATCTGAGTTCCTTAAGATTACCTTTCTCAATAATGAGTAACCCCACTTCATCGTCTGTACGCCCTGGAATCTTTACGATCTGATCGGTAAAGTTTAACAATAGATTATCAAGCTTTTCATTAAGTCTTTCAAAAATTTTCTCACGACCAAGATGAGAGTGAAAAGTGCTCATCTGTTCACTAAAAAATAAAGTATCCACTGTCAAACCGAATGCTTCTTTATAGATTTTCTCTCTTGCTTGTTCTGCAGATTTTCGTGATCCGAAATTTAATCCCTCATCAGAGCTGATATTGCTAACACGAAGTTCTTCCCCGGCTTTACCTGCTAAATGAAGCTGCAGGCTATATCTAAAATGAGTTTTTCTACCGGCCCTATTCAAAGAAGGCTTCATCGTTTTTATAAATTGCATTTCTAGAAGTGAGGCGGCGAACTCACTTCCTGCTTCTATAAAATGAATATGATCTAATTTTTTTCTTAACTCTAGATCCCGTTTTGACTTTCCTACAGTTTGAAAATGTTGCAAAACTCGTGCTTTTAGATTTTTTGCCTTTCCAATATAAAGCAGGTGGTTCTTCTCCGTATAAAAAAAATAAACTCCCGGACGACAAGGTATTTTTTCTATATCAGTATTTTGCAAATTGGCAGGTAGTACTTTTGAGATATTGAGGACAGTTTCATCAGGATTGGCCTTGAGTATTTTCTGAAGAACCACCCAGCAGGCTTTTGCATCATCCAAGGCACGATGTTCAAACTCTCTCGGAATTTGAAAATGCTGGCAAAGATTTTTCAAGCTATAACTTGCAAGGCCTGGGAACGCAGAACGAGACTGCCTGACGGTACAAAGCGTCTGTCTCTGAAAAGAAAAACCCAATTCTGAAAATTCTTTCTGTAAAAATCGATAGTCAAAAAACACGTTATGAGCGACAAAAATTCTCTCTTCTGTAAGTTCTATAATCTTTTTTGCCACGGAATAGAAATAGGGAGCTTCAGCAACCATCTGATTAGTAATGCCGGTTAGTTTCGTGATACTCCAAGGAATAGGTCTTTCAGGGTTAATCAGAGAAGACCATTCACTGACGACTTCCCTACCATCAACACAGATAATAGCGATCTCCGTAATCTTATGATCCTGCCTGTGTCCACCAGTTGTTTCAATATCAATAATCGCGTAGCGGTCCATCATGATCTAAAGCCATTTTTTTAAATAGAGGCCTTGTGGATCATAAGTCTCTAATTGTTTTTTAATATTGAAATAGCGTTTACCTCGGGGATCAACCCCAACTCCGGCAAGATACATCCAATTCCCATAGTTTGAATAGACGTCATAATCAATGAGGTTCTCCTCAAATAAGCTTGCCCCCGCAAGCCAATCAAGTTCAAGGTCATTAATCCAAATTGAAGCGAAGATTTGCCGTGCGCGGTTCGAGAGAAATCCCGTTGAGCCCAGCTCATTAAGGCAAGCGTGAAAGAATGGTTCTTTCGTTAGAAGATAGAGTTCTTGAAAAGAATAGCTCCCAGGCTTCTTGAAATCCCAAGGGCCCTTCAGTCCATTTCGAGAAAAATAATTTCGAGAATTTTTTTGATAATGCCAGTAAAAATACTCTCTCCAAAGCAATTCGAAAATCAGCCAATAGGTCGATTTCGTTGCCCCGTATTTTTTCTCAAACTCGCGCACTTGATTATAGAGATAACGAACATCAAGTGTGCCAGAGCTTAAATAAGCGGAAAATTTTGTTGAACCATCCCGTCCGGTCAATTCATTTCTTGTCTCAAGATATGTAAGAGGGAGTTTTTTTTGATGAAAATAATAATCAAGTTCCTCAATAAGTTTTTGATCCCACGGAGCGACAGTATTTTGGTAATAATCGGGCAAAGCGACTTCTGCATGTATTTTGAAGGGAGTGAATCCGCGTAATGGAAAAGGGCATGAGTCTAGCAGACGATTTTGGCGTTTATCAAGCTTTGGGCCAAACAGAGTGCGCTCATAGAAGGCATCTAAGGCAAAAATGCTTGTCACATCCTCCAGCGAAACTTGATCCATCCATTTTAAATGAGGTGCAATCAGAGAAAGTTCATCAAAACGCTCTCGCCAAAATGTCTCTTGAGCGACTGAACTAAATTCTGGTGAGAAATAGACTTCCGTTTGATTTAAGTCAAAAGAGGTTATGGCAAAGAGATTATTTTTAACGAGAATTTTATCCATAGTTTTATGTATCATAAGCAAGAGAGGCTGAAATAGTCGTTCATGACTTGTCTAAACCTCTAAGATTGAATTGACGGTGCTCACGCAGCGGTGAATACTTTTATGATGAACTTTTTATCTCCTCAATATGCCTTGCTCGCAGGAATTTTTTTATCCTTTTTTATCCAAAACCATAGAATCCAGCACCATGCTTCTGTGTGGAGCTCTCGACTCTTACAAATAAGCGTTGTCCTTTTAGGAGCGTCTCTCAATTTAAAAATTATTCTGAGCAAGGGCGAAGAAAACCTCTTTTTGACACTCGCGAGTGTCTCTTTCGTGTTCCTTGTCGGCATCATCGTAACTCGACTCCTTTCAATTCAGAAAGAGCAAGGACTTCTTATCACTTGCGGCACCGCTATTTGCGGTGGAAGTGCCATTAGTGCCTTGGCCCCTGTGATTAAAGCTGATGCCACGGCGATCACAGTTTCTCTGACCATTGTCTTTTTGCTCAATGCTATCGCAGTCTTTGTCTTTCCTCTTATCGGCCAGTCTTTTGAACTCACTCAAGATCAATTTGGAATTTGGGCCGCTCTGGCGATTCACGATACTAGCTCTGTCGTAGCGGCTTCAGCACTTTATGGCGATCAAGCCCTCGCCACTGCAACAACCGTTAAACTCACTCGCACCCTTTGGTTAATTCCAACACTGCTTATCTTTAGCCAAATGAATCAAAAATCTGAAAAACTAAAAATCACACTGCCGTGGTTTATCTTTGGCTTTATTGCTCTATCTCTTCTCTTCACATTTACAGCGATTCCCTCAAGTTATTCTCTCGGGATAAAAACAATCGCCAAGCTAGGCTTCAGCCTCACTCTTTTTTTGATTGGATTAAGTTTTCATTGGCACAAGCTAAAATCTATTGGCCTGCGCCCCATCGGGCTCGGTGTAGGACTCTGGATTATGATCAGCTCCCTCACTCTCTTTGCGATCCTCTCTTTTTGATTGTTTTAAACTCACCATAGCCCTGTAGTTTTTACATTCTTCTAAGAAACACCTCAAAAATATCTATCGAGTTAAGCTAATCTCCCGCTCATCCTAGGGAGCCCACCATGAAAGTCATTATTTTGTCTTTTTGTCTTTTCTCACTCAGTACTGCGTGGGGTTTTAACTCTCCCTTTCTCCCAGCTTGGCC
>DIUE01000075.1 GCA_002435795.1 Bacteriovoracaceae bacterium UBA6166
TCCATTAACCAAATGAGTTTATAGGCCTTGCTTTGATGTTCCATCCTTGGTGTCACAAAATACGAGAATTTTCCTGAGATTGAGACTGGCTCAAAAAAGCCTTTATCTAGAATCTTAACAAGCTCGAGGATCAATTGATCGTTTATCGACTCAGAATGCTTCTGCTCATAGTGTGAATCAATGATGACTTTTGTTATAAAAACATCATTAATAACCACCCTGACGGGATAATCCCTTCGCTTATTCATTATATCTCTAACTTGCCAAATCTGGCAAACATTCAAAAAGGTGCCAGCCTCTTTTTGGATAAGTGGTAGAAATCCTGAATGCAGAGAGTCTGATTTGACTAAGATGTCGGGTTTGGTAGGATTTAGAAAGAAAGCTAGGTGGGGAAAGGGCCTTTAACTCTTTCCCCTAAACCTATCGAAGCCTTCTGAGAAGTAGGATAAGCCAAACGGCACACCTTACAACACAGACGACGATCGCTAGGACCCCAGCGTTCTCCTCCATGAACTTCCTTTCGCAAAAAAGGCCGCCCGTCATTGGGCGGTCAAAGAGGATACGCTGAGGGTTCTAGCTCATAATTAAGTTTTGATGGTGAAAACTAGAGTTGCGATGATTGAATTTTTCAAAAGTGAGACGAATAAACTAAAACAACTCCCGATCCTGCTTCACCCAGTGAATCCGCTCCATGCGACGAGATTCTNNGAATCGAGGGCCACATCTTGAGTGCCGCCATCAAAGGTGAATACACACTCGGGAGCCTGAAAAGTGTGAAGAGGACATGAGTTGCAAGCAGCCAAGGGTCAGAGATGTTCTTCCAAATGAAGAGAAAACGATTGCGGTGAGAGAAGAAATTCAGCCGCTTCTGACTGGCGACACTTTTAAGCGTGGTGGAGTGATCATGAAAGCCTTTCGCGCGCCCATCAAAATAAATTTTCCAACCTCGCTTGAGCGCCCGATAACAGAGATCTGTTTCTTCAAAGATGAAGGGATTGAAGCGCTCATCAAAACCACCAAGAGCTTCAAATTTTTTGCGATCCACGAAGAAATAAGCCCCTTGCACCATGAACGAGGGCTCCCACATGTTGAAGGCTTCAGGGTATTTGTTTTTAGTGACCCTGAGACTCCCCCGCTTCCACTCTCCGATCTTCACCCCATCAAGATTCTCTCTCGTGCGGTACTGAATCCCGTGGATCGTCACAGCGAAGGTGTCAGTGCGAGTGAAGTACTCATGGAAGGTACCGAAAAAAGTCTCCGGAAGCTCCACATCGGTGTTGAGGAAAAAGAGAATGTCGCCAGTGGAGAGACTGGCCGCCCGGTTACAAGTGCCAGAGAAGCCCAGATTTTGCGGGTTCTTTTCGATACGCGCGAGAGTTCCACAGAGATTGTGGAGTACAGTCATGCTCTGATCTTTTGAACAGTCATCGACGATGATGAGCTCTTTTTCACCTTGGTAAGCTTGATAAGCTTTAAGGACTGAAGGCAGAAATACCGGCAGAATTGTTTCGCCGTTATAGTTAGGAATCAGGATTGAGAGTTTCATACTATTAAGGTGCCAGCCTCTTTTTGGGTAAGTGCTTAATAAGCTTCGCCCATCATGGATGGGCGAAGGGAGAATCAGGTCTCATAATTGACAAATACCCTTAATAGGTATAATCTTACCCAAATGAGGAAACCTTCAAAATCGGATCTGCAAGCTCATTCGGGTCTTCTCCGAGCGCTTTTTACGAGAACCCAAATCAATGTTCTAGGCTTGATCTTCACACAACCAGAAAGACAATTTTTTGTATCTGAAATTATCTCGTTGGCTCAATGTGGCTCTGGAAGTGTGCAAAGAGAATTGATCAAACTCAATGATTCTGGATTAATTATTAGCTCCAGACTCGGTTCGCTCAAATTGTATCAAGCCAATGACAAGTCACCGATCTTTGAAGAAATTAGAAATATCTTTAAAAAAAGTGCGGGAATCAATCAATCGATCAAAGAAGCCCTTTTAAAATTAAAATCTGAGATTTCTCTAGCGTTCGTCTTTGGCTCGTCTGCGTCGGGAACCGACCACGCTAAAAGCGACATCGATCTTATAATTGTTTCTGATGAACTAAATCTTGAGGATGTCTATGAGTGCTTGGAGCCAATTGAAGCTAAAACTTCCAGAAAGATAAGCCCGCTCATCTATTCAAGTTTCGAATTTAAAAAAAAGAGAAAGGCCCATAACACCTTTTTAGACAAAGTTCTCAAATCTCCCTATGAAGTACTCATAGGGAGCATTGATGAAAAATGAAAAACTAGAAAACTTAGTCAAAACAAGACAAATTAAGGCTGAGGCTCCAGACCCTACTGAAGTTCAGAGCTTTGTTAGAGCAGCCAAAGCAAAAATCCATGATTCAAAAAATTTAGATTTAAGTTTAGAGAGTCGTTTTGAGTTGAGCTACAGTGCTGCTCACTCACTAGCCCTCGCAGCACTACGACGACTAGGATATCGATCGGAAAATCGAATCATCGTCTTCCAATGTCTCCCCCATACGCTTTCAGTGGATAAGATTCAAACTCGAATTCTAGGGGACATTCATAACCGCAGAAATCTTGCAGCCTATGAAGGTGAATTTGAGGTTAGTGAGCAGATGGTCGAGTCGCTCATAAGAATCGTTGATGACCTGCTCGCCCGACTTGAGTTACTCGGTTAAATCCTATCCTGCCAATGAGCGATCTCGATCCCAAGCGTCTCTTTGATCTTCTGCTTACTGAGCACACTATAGTGGGGCCTCTTCGCTTTGGTAGGATACTCGCTAGATTGGATCGGGCGGATCTGGCAGTCTGTGGGAAAGCGACGATTGATCTCCATCGCAAAAT
>DIUE01000054.1 GCA_002435795.1 Bacteriovoracaceae bacterium UBA6166
TTTGGAAGCTCATGAGGTGAGACAGGAGCAACTTCAAAAGATAAATGCGGCTGATTAGGTGTTGATAAGTGAGTGAGTTTAACACGTAGAGAGATCAACTTCTAAACGTGAGTGAATCAAAGAAATAGGGAAAATGAAGATAGAAATAGGTTAAGAAGAGAGCGAGCCCCACGATTGTGGGGCAGTTTACTAGATGTTGGGTGGATCAATCGCCTCTTCACAATTCGGATTAGACTGATCAAAAGGAGGAATTGGCTTAGGGAGTGGTGGAATACAAATCCCATTCCGACAATCCCCAAAGGTTGGTACGTTATAGCAACGAAGGGCACAGGTCTGCCCACCTTGGATATTGGTTCCAGTTCTAACAATAAAACACTCATTCAAATATTCTTTCCTGCAGTATTCCTTGCTCACACATTGCTGACCTGGAGCTTTTGAGCAGAGAACTTGTTCGTTATCTGTATTGATGTGAACACCGCAAGTTCCAGTTGATTGATTACAGCAAAGGCTTGAGCATTGATAATCAGAAGCACAGGCTTCTCCGGTTCCGCGGTTTCCAACGACTGGTACTTCTTCAAGACATTGTGAAACGATTTCTTTAGACCAGCATCGTTTGTTGAAGCAGCACTCTGATGATCCGCAGGCGTTGGAGTTGGTACAAGTTTTTAGGGACTGATAGAGAACTTCTTCACCACGATAGTTTTCAACGCTTGGGCGAACAAGTTGGAGTTTCACATCTTTTGAGGTGGCCAAGACTTCCACTTGGCCGGTTTCTTGATTGCGAGAGATGATTTCAATTGAGCCGGTGACGTTACATGATGAAATGCCTTCATTCGTAAAGCTATCGTAGTTATTTACACGAATATTACATCCGTCCATGTATTGAGTTTGACCACTCGTGAGTAGTGAGTTGAGATCGCGAACGGCGAATGGTTCGGCGGAGCTGAAATGCTCAACACCAGCAGAGAGATTCATTTTTCCAGCGCGAGGAAAAAGAAATGAACGATAGCCTGTGTTGACTGTTCCATCATAGCTTGCTTGAAAAAGACCTGAGGGAGGTGTGTTGATATTGACGTTTGAAAAGAGGGCCGGTCCGCTGAGTTGCCATGAGCCGACACCGATCGCTCTGAAGGGACCTTTGTAGACGTTATAGTCTCCTGGGACTGGAAGGATTTGATTGAGGAGTGAACTTCCCGCGGATGGAAAGTTTGCACCGATGACTTGCTGGTTGTTGATAAGGTTATTGTTATCGGGCAAACATTTTTTTAAATTGTTTGCAACAGAGTCCCCGAGATAGCCTAAACCGTTTCCAGAAGTCAGATCAATTTGTGGTTCAGTGGGATTTGAAGCCAGACCTGGAAAAGCATCAAATGGATTATCGTCATCATAAAGACCTGTATCCAAAATTTTAGCGTATGAGTACAGACATCTTTCTGAGACAAGATTTCCTTGGCCGTCGATGCCATCGCAGCGAGTGTTATTGGCGGAGCCTTGGAATGTTGGGTCGTCAGAAAGTCTGAGTCCTCTGCAGTAGAGATTTCCATCCCTGTTATCCATAGTGGGTTCGAGCGTTTCATTTCCGAGTTCGTCTCTGTAGTCGTTGTAGTCAAAAAGATTATAGAGCAGTCTCAATTCTTGAAATGGTCGGTCATCCATGCTGAGCGCGAGAACTTCAATATCTGTTTGTGGAGTGATTCCCGAGCCGCGAGTGATTGTCGCGGGAATTTCGATGGGCTCCATTTCTCGTCCGAAATTAAAACGCACGGAAACCAAACGATCATTGAGCACAGTGATGTTCAGGCCCGACAAATAAAGTTCGCCGGTAAAATTTTTGGGAATGGTCACTTTGTTTTTATAGGTTCCCGTAAATGGGTCAACGATGAAACGAATTTCACTGCGAGCTTCGCTCAAGTTGAGATTATTATCTCCACCGAGTGATCCATCAGTTGGGCCTGAACCCGATCCGTTTCCATTGCTGCCACCAGCGCCGTCTTGATCTGTTGTACTCTGTTGGCCAGCGGCGACTCGCCTACCTTTACCTGAGCCTTGATCCATACAGCTCGTCATCACAAAGAGAATTGTGATTAAAAAAGCGGTGAATGAAGATCGAAAACGAGTAGATTTCATCATAAGCTTTATCGGAAAATTCAAATCTTTCCTTAGGTTTAGAGCGTCTTGAGCATTTTATCACTCATAGGGGAAGAGATGCCGCTAGCAAGCTAACCGATTGAAAACTCGACTACTTAAAACTGAATATCCGACGAGTGCCGCCCACTATAAGTGCCAAAAATTCAGTTGAGTGCCCTCGCGCGATAGTCTTTGTTTAGACGAGTGAGAGCGTCTTTATTTAAGATAGGCTTCGAAAGTGCGCTTATCTTTGTTTTTTCGAACACCGGGAACGGAAAAAAGGCGATTGTGAAAACTAATATAAACTCCAGGCCCCACAAGTTTCGCTGCCGTCAAAGCCTCAGTGACGTTTTGAAGAGCGTCCGATTCAGCAACTTCCATCGGTTTCATTGCCCCTGTTAAAATAACTGGAACCGAAACTTTGACAGAGAGAGAGATCGCCTCCGCAGTTTTCGCCATTGTGTCTGTGCCGTGAATAATAATAATCGGCAGGCCTCGTCCCTGATGAACTTCAACGGCTTTTGAAATCATGCTGCGATCAAAATCTGTCATGTGAAGAGAGTCTTTCGACATCAAACTGAAAATATGGAGGTTGGTGTAAGGCAAGCGCAAACGTTTTTGCAATCGCTCTTTCATCGCCGACTCACGGTTTTCAAGCGTGCCCTCCGACTCGTCGTAAGTCTTGTCGATGGTGCCGCCGGTGGTGAGAAGAATGATATCCTGCGAAGCATTAATGTCTGTCAAATTGCACCTCTTGAAATAATCTTTTAAGGCATATCCTGAATTCGGTGATTTATCAAAAAGTTTTAGGTTCTAGGGTTGACGGCTAAGGGATAGCTCCCATGTTTAGAGCACTTTATCTTTCTTTAAAAGGAGCTTTCCATGACCGAACGCAAGGGAACAATCAAGGTTCAAACATCAGATATTTTTCCCATCATCAAAAAATGGCTCTACTCTGAACACAATATTTTTGTCCGCGAACTGGTTTCAAACTCTGCCGACGCCATCACAAAACGGGCCACTCTCTCTCGCACAAAAAACCTCGAAACGCCACCTGGCTCAATCACTGTGCTCGTCAACAAAGACGCAAAAACAATTAAAATTTCTGATAACGGCCTTGGAATGACGGAAGAGGAAGTTGAAAAATATATCGCTCAATTGGCCTTTTCTGGCGCGCAAGACTTCGTGAATAAAATGAAAGAGCAAGGGGAAGACAAGTCTGCAGACGTTATCGGGAAATTTGGTCTCGGCTTTTATTCGGCCTTCATGGTTGCCGATAAAGTCGTGGTTGAAACTCTCTCGATGAATGAAAACGCCAAAGCTGTGCGCTGGACTTGTGAAGGGGAAACTGATTATACCTTTGCTCCAAGTGATAAAACGGAAGTGGGAACGACCATCACTTTATTTGTGAACGAAGATGGGCAAGAGTTTTTGAGTGAGTACAAAATTTCTGAAACTCTACGCCAATTTTGCGATTTCATGCCCTACCCGATCGGTGTTTTAGACGAGACAGCGAAAGCTGAAAAACCCTTGAAAGACGACGGCAGTATCGACGAAGCCGCAGAGGCAGTTCGGCCGACTCCAACTATCGTCAATCAAACTCTTCCCCTCTGGAAAAAAGACCCTACGACAATTACGGATGATGAGTATAAAGCTTTTTACCGCGAAAAATTCCCTATGGACGGCGATCCTCTTTTTTGGATTCACCTTAAAATTGATCACCCGTTTACGATGGATGGAATTCTTTATTTCCCGAAATTCAACCCGCAAAAAGCGTCTTTCAATGAAAGAAATATTCGCCTTTACTCAAAACAAGTTTTTGTTTCAGATAATGTGAAAAATATTATTCCTGACTTTCTCTCACTCTTAAAAGGTTATATCGATTCGACAGATATCCCCCTCAATGTTTCAAGATCTGCTCTACAAGGAGATCCAAACATCCGAAGGATTTCAAATTATGTTGTGAAGAAAGTCGCCGAATCACTGAAGAAACTCTTCAAAAACAATAGAAGTCAGTACAGCGAAATCTGGAATGATATCGGGATTTTCGTGAAGTATGGATGTGTCAGTGAAACGAAGTTTGATGAATTGATGCGTCCGATGGTTCTCTTTAAAAACTCTGAAGGCAACCACGTCACGTTAGCAGAATACAAAGAAAGTATTCCAGAGTCGTACCGTGAAAAGCTCAAAGACACTGTCCTCTATTTTGAAAAAGAAAAAGCCGATCCGGCGCTTAGAAATCAGCTTTTAAGCGAAGGCCTGCACGCTCTTGAGACAGACGATCATATTGACCCACACTTCATGCAACACGCAGAAATGCATAAAGTAGAAGAGATGACCGTGAAGTTTGCCAGTGTTGACTCGATGATTGGAGAGCTTCTCGAATCAGAGGCGACGACTGATGAAGACATGAAAATCAAAGACCTCTTTTCAAAAGTCTTAAAAGGAAAAGAAGAATCTGATGAAGGAGTTGAGATTTCAAAGCTTAAGAACTCAGCTTCTCCGGCCTATTTCAAGATTGACGAGACCATGAAGCGCTTTGCGAAGATGGCACAAAGTATGGGGCCTGGATCGAATCCATTCCCACTTAAGAAAACTTTAGTTATTAACCCGAACAATGCTTTGATTAAGAATGCTTTAAAGATTCATGAAAAAGGCGGACACCAAGACCTCGTGGAGAAAATTTGTTTTCACGTTCAAGATTTGGCCACCATTTCAAGTGAAGGGCTTAAGAATGAAGAGAAAGATCGATTTGTTCAAAGAAGTCAGACATTGATTCAAGATTTGAGTTCACTCGCTCTCTAAGAAAAAAAGGGCTTCAAGTTTTAAAGCTTGAAGCCCATTTCATTAAGCTAAAATTGTCGCGGGGATTTTTTGAGAAAGAGAATCTTCATCATGGCGAGGAAAACCTAATAAATTCTCTGCTGAAAATAAAGTCTTGCCATGGGTGTGAGATTTTTTATCATAACGAATCATACGCTCTTCACCCTCTTGTTCTTCTTTGCAATTGATACAAAGATGAGCCGTAGGTCTTGCGAAAAGTCTTGAGGTTGAAATAGTTGCGCCACAATCGACGCACTCTCCGAATGTTCCGTTTTCAATTCGCTCTTGCGCTTCGTGGATTTTTTGAACGAAATGGCGATTTCGTGCAATCAGTTTTAGTTGTAGTGAGTTGTTTCGATCGCTCTCCGAACGATCCACATCATCCCCGCGATGAGCTTCATCTAGGGCCAGCACTTGGTCAAGTTCGCCTTGAGCGTTTAGTTCGAGTTGCTTAAACAGCTGACGAAATTGCTCTAAGTGTTTCTTTTCCATAACGTACTCCTCAAAAATTGTGCGACTTCCAGGTCTGTTTATTCAACTCATCTTCCTAACGAGTCAATCGTCATGAAACTTTCAGAGCGATCATCCTGATCATTCCTCGTTTCTGTTATCATCTCTTGTGCGAGGATCATGCCAAACTTCTAAACGCGAAAATCATAACTTAGAAAAACATAGGGGACGAAATGGGTCGGGCACTTTGTCACTGTAAGTCGTCAGGTGGTGTACAATTGACTCAGACAAAGTGAAAATGAAGAAAAACTAAGGACTTATGAAGCTTTTTATTTATAAGGTGATCGCCGTAATCGTTTGCCTGGCAGGCCTCGAACTGGCCCTTCAAGCTGTGCACCTCTTAATGACATTTCAGCTTCAGTCGAAAGAAAGACAATTCATTCAGAAAGAAAGTTTTAGAATTCTCACCCTTGGAGAATCAACAACGGACTCGCGCTACCTGACGACGGAAGGTTTCGCTTGGCCCGAGTTATTAGAAAAAGAACTTAAAGATGAAGGCTTCGATGTTCAAGTCATCAATCTGGGTACTGCCGCGACAACGACTAATGATATTTTAGCGGAGCTGACGGAGAATCTTAAGCGCACGCGACCAAACCTCGTTATCTCCATGATAGGGATAAACGATCAAGATCGATGGTCAGTTCATCTCTCTCAGTCACCTTTAAAGAAATTAAGGATCTATAAAATTCTCTCTTGGCTTAGGTATTCTCTCCCAACGCTACTCTCTACTGAAGCGCCGGAGCTGATCGATTTATTCCCTCCTGAAGAGTTCTTAGATTCAAAACTACGCTCTCTTTTGCAAGCTCGAAAGGACGAGATAAATGATGAAGTTTCAAATCTTGATACAGCTGATCAAGCGCGACTCTATACTCACTGGGCGATGAGTGAACCTGATCCAACGATTGCGCTAGAGTTTTACGAGAAAGCTTTTAAAGATGGCCATATCGTCAGACCTGCCCTGGGAGAATACACTTACCTCTTGTGCAAAAAAAACCATGATCAAATTTGTCGGCAAGCGTTTGAGCTGGCCCTTCAAAAGGGAGTACAACTTAATCCTTTTGAGAGAATGAATGCTGAGTGTTGCTCAAAATTGATGGAAGATTCAAATGATCAAGGCGAAGCTTGGGCCAAGATTTTAAATCAAAATGATTCGGGATTCATTTACTACCAACAAAATGAAAGCTACAAAAAAAATTACCAACGAATTCATCAAATCATTCAAAGCGAATCTATTTCACATATAGCGATGCAATACCCCATGCGAGAGCTGCGGGCGTTGCAAGAGTTGTGGGCGGCGGATGGGTCTGATTCAAAACCCATCTTCGTCTCAAACCGTGAGAATTTTTTAGAGGTATTGAAAACGAAATCCTATGAGGAGATTTTTCTTGATCGCTTTGCAGATGATTTTGGGCATACGACTATTGAGGGTCATCGATTGATCGCTCTAAACTTGAAGGAAAAAATTCTCAGTGAGTTTAGAGCGATAATGCCTCAGACTAGTGTTGAACCGAATACTCAATCCGAATCCAAAGATCATTGACCATGGACTGGTAATGAGTGACTTCTACAGAGTAGCGTGCATTTTCAAGAGATTCTTTACATCTTTTAAATTCGCCGTTTTGAGCAAGCAAGCTCAAATCCACAAGAGCTTGCTCGTAAGGTAGATCTTCGTCTGGATAATAAGAGATAAACTCATCAAAAATAGTTCTAAAATGATCGTAGAGCACATCTGCAGGAACCAAGTCGCAATCTCTTTTTTCTGTTAAGAAATGAATATTATGAGTGATCGTGTAAACACCATCGAAATCAAAACTCGCATCATAGATCGCATCGAGCACAGTCAGAAGAGCGACGCTGCCTCTTTCTAAGCGCGGCACTTGAGCATAAGACACACTCGCGGCGCTGATTGAGAAAGAAATTAATAATGAGAAAATCCAAAGCTTCATGTTGTTTTTGACCTTAAGTTCGTCAGGTTTGTGTTAGCGCTAAATTAGGACGGCCGGTTGCATACGTAAAATATCTAGTTTATATCTCTTCTATCTAATTTATCGGCTAATCCCAACGTGAAAACAAGACCTTAATTGTCTCACCAAAGCCTATATGAGTAATATAATAGCCCTCAACGGTTTCTAAATAGCATGAGAGCGTAAACCCACGTCGAGCAGCGATGGAATTACACTCTGACGCATCTTCATCAAACGGATGCTCATTGCCTGTTTTCAGAGAATCTTGGCAATCAAACTCTACTTTCAGATAAGCGACGGCCAGAGCAGAGAAGGCCAATGAATCATGATCAGGGATGGTGGTGACAGTGCCGTTTTCGAGTGCCCAATCTTCAAGATCAAAGAGGTCTATTTCAAAGTTTTGAGTCGTGCGTACGCTGTCGCCTAAGAGTCTGTCTTGGCAGGTGCTCCCGAAGGAGCTTGCGCCGGTAAAAAGGCCAATAATAAAAATGAAATACCTAAACTGCTGCATACCGATGACTTCCTCTATCAAAAAGACGGCAATTTAGTGGAAAAAGAACTGTCTTAAAAGTGAAATGGTAAAATATCACTTATCTAATTATTCGATAGAAAAGCGGGAGCTAAACCAATTCGTCGTCTTCATTAAGAAAGACGAGTTCGCCCTTCTCAACTTTCTTCAAGACTATCGCCATGATTTGCGTTCGTGCTTCCTCGACCAAGTCTACGGGCATTGGAGGCCCTTTTAAAATCTCTTCAATCTCTCTTTTCATACTGGCAGAGACGCGGTTTAGGATGGAGTCTCGCAGCTCTGGGCTGCCGATACGAAGCGCCTTCCCTAAGGTCTTCAGAGATATTTCTTTCAATAGGTCTTGCAACATTTTGACGCTGAGATATTTTAGATCTTCAAACTGAACCATCTCCCGTTGAATTCTTTCCGCCATAACGGGATCTTGAGCACGAATTTCGCTGAGCACTCTTTCTCGCTGCTTGCCAGTCAAGCCTTGTAGGAGTTTTGCCGCTTCTTTTAATCCGCCTTTAAATTCCGCCATAATGCCTACTAATTAAGATAGGGGTTTTTCATCAAGTGTTGGTTGATATAATCATTCACCGACTGCTCAAGACTTGCGAATTGGAATGTTGGAAGGAACTGGTGAAATTTATCCATCTTGGCCTGCGTGTAGTATTGATACTGATCTCGAATTTCCATTGGCATATCGATGAAATCAATTCGAGGAGAGCGGGCCATCGCCATAAAGGTGGCCTGCACGAGATCGTGGAAACTTCGCGCTTTGCCGGTACCAAGGTTTATTAGTCCCGAGAAATTCTTTGCACTAGGATTCATCATTTCAATCAACGCCCTGACAACGTCTTTGATATAGACGAAATCTCTGAGCTGTTGACCGTCTTGATAGTCTGGGCGATGGGATTTAAAAAGTTTCACTGATCCATTTTGCTGGATTTGTTGAAAAGCTTTATGAACAAGGGAGCGCATTTCTTCTTTGTGATATTCATGAGGACCAAACACATTAAAGAATTTTACACCAAACCAATGAGTAGGCTTTCGATCTCTTGAGAGTACCCACTGGTCGAAATACTGCTTGGAATAACCATAAGGATTAAGCGGGCGCAAGTGATCAACTAACTCATGGGAGTCATCGTATCCGTGCTCACCTGCTCCATAAGTGGCGGCAGAACTGGCGTAAACGATAGGAATACTTTTTTCAGTAGCATGAAGAAAGAGGTCTTGCGAATACTGGACATTATTTTTCATGAGAAAATTCATATCTAGTTCTGTCGTACTAGAGCAGGCACCGAGATGAAAAATAAAATCGACTCTATCGAGAATCGTTCTCTTCACGGTCATTAACTCGTCGGCATCGATGTATTCGCTATAATGAAGCGCCCTCAAGTTCATCCACTTAGAAGTTTTATCTAAGCGGTCAACGAGAACTAAATCCTTTCTGCCAAGTTTATTTAATTCCGCAACTAAGGCACTTCCAATGAAGCCAGCTGCACCTGTGATTAAAATCATAAACGTCTCCTTAAGAGTGTTGTCGCGCGAGATAAGGATGAACGATTCCCGCTACCGCTAAAAGGCCAAGCTCAAAAAGTAAGACCATCGGAAACCACAGCGCCATCATTGTCATAGGATCAGGGGGAGTCAAGACAGCAGAGGCCACAGCAAGCCCTACATAGATATAGCCTCGCATATTTCGAAGTGATTGTTTGGTCACAATTCCCATAAACCCTAAAATCAGCATGGCATTGGGAAGTTGGAAAAGAAGCCCCAGCAGAACGAGTACTTTACTTGAGAGAACTAAATATTCTTTAAGGCTGATTGTTGCTTCAACGTTTTTGACACCAAAGCTCAAAAGGATATCAAAAGTCAGTGGGAAAACTAAAAAATAACCAAAAGCGACACCCAACAGAAATAAAACAAATCCCACGCAGATAAAGGGGCGGACGGCTTTGATTTCATGGTCGTATAAACCCGGCTTAACAAATCTCCAAACTTCATAAAACCAAAGTGGTGAAGAAATAATAATCGAACTCCAAAAAGCGACTTGCAACTGGGACAAAACTTTATCCAGTAAACCCAAATAGACGACCTTACCGCTCGGGTCATTCTCTAAGGCGTTTCGAAGTGGAGTCAGCAGGGCTTCGGCAATATATTCCCCAAATGAATAGGCCAGAACGAAACTTCCAAGGATAACGATCACCACTCGGATAACAGTGGTGCGAAGTTCTTCCAAATGTTCGGTGAGGGACATTTCCTTCAAATTCTTGGTCCTTATCCATACAAAAAATTCGAGAATTTTTTGTCCATTTCTCTAATCAGTAAATTAGACTAAAATCATAACATGAAATTTCTTTTCGCTATTTTAACATTTTTTACCCTGCTTGTAACTGCTAATGCTCAGCAAAATGAGACGCTCCTGACTTGCCTTGGGCAAGAAGAATGGAAGTATCATCAAAGCCAATCTTCTGGTCCGTACTATAATTTAAATCAGTCGCTCTTAAATCATTTATCCTCTATTCAAGATGTCACATTAAAAAACGATATATTCAAATTTGTTTGCCAAGAAAATTCCTCTTCCCCATCACTAAGACTTTTGAGTTCAATACTCAGTAAAGGAACTAAAGTCTTTAATCTGCAAAGCCGTGCAGGAGAAACTCAAAGTTTCAGCGAAATGCGACTCTCGTCAATAAAGGCGCTAGAAGCGGAAGCCCCTCACCTTTTTTTCAGTTTTCTCGCTCAATTGCAGGCCTTAGTTCCTTATCCTCATTGCTTCAAAACGAAAATGCCTGAACTAGACACTCTCATGACAAATTTTCTCTACCTTGAAGAAGATGTAGATGTTTCCATTCTCTTAAAAGACAAAGAAAAAATTACGAGAATTTTCACTCGCCTTGAGAGCTTTCCTGAGATCAAGAAGGAATGCGCTAAGATTCAAGAGCAGCTAGATAGCAAGAAGAATTTTAATACCAGAAGCTAGGCGATTCTTTAAGTAACTCTCAAGAGCGTCGATATAGTCTTGTTGGCGCTCAGTTCCTGTCACCAAGATTTTAATCTGATAGCCATCGATATCAATAATCTCAAAATCAATTTGTGGCGGGATCTGCTCTCTCGCTTGCCAAGTCATGCGCTCTTCATTCACTAACAACAAAAACTTCGCAGGAGTTAAGCCAGTTGGCCTTGGATAAATATAATCTTGACTGAATCTTTTAGTTTTTTTGGACTCTGCTTGTAGGCCAAACTGATCCTTTGTCTGTTGAAACAATAATTCTAAATCATCAGAGCAAGTGGTGCATGTGATGGAGGCCTTCGTTTCTTTTCTCAGCGCCGTCAGAGTGGAGCTCGGATTGGCCAAAAGAAACTCTACGACTTGATGGCGATAGACACCAAGACATCGGCACAAGAGTTCATGAGAGCATGCTTTGGCGAATAGGTAGGGAGTTTCAACTACACCTTGATAGCGATAAAGCGCTTGTCTGAAGAGGAGTTTGATGAATAAAATAAAGTTTTCACTTGGGGCCTTGATTGTGAGTGAGCGAAAAAGGGAGCGAAGGTCCATCGAGAGGAGATCTTTTAATCCCAAGCCTTCGGCGTAGCGAGCGATCGACGAGTAATAAGCAACCCAGTTGGCGTCAACGCCATCGTACCAAAAACCCAAAACACGTTCTTCATCAAAATCAAAATAAAAACGTCCCGACTGACCGTCCCCTTGAATTTCAATTTTATAAGAAGACGGCTTGCCACAATGATAAGCTGCTTTAGAGTGATGGTCGATAACCAGGGGTCTTCTCCTCATCTCTCAATGTTAAGATATCAAATCCTTCTGGAGTGACTAAGATGGTATGTTCAAACTGGGCGGACCACTTTTTGTCTTTTGTGATCACAGTCCAGTCGTCCTTTAAAAGTTTACAGTGACGAGCACCAAGATTGATCATCGGCTCAATCGTAAAAGTCATGCCAGGCTTTAGCTCAGGGCCCGTTCCTTTTTTTCCAACATGGACGACTTGTGGTTCCTCATGAAACTCTCGACCGATTCCATGGCCACAGTATTCTTCAACCACAGAGTAGCCGTGATCGTGGGCCATCTCTTGAATAACCGCTCCGATATCTCCGATATGAGAGCCAGGCCTTACCGTTCGAATGCCGGCCATCATACAATCATAAGTGATATTGACGAGAGAGCGAATTTCATCACTCACACTGCCAACGAAAAAAGTTTTGTTAGTGTCACCGTGAAATTTATTAAGATAAGTTGTGACATCAATATTAAGAATATCTCCGTCTTTTAAAATTTCTTTGCTGTTTGGAATTCCATGACAGATCACTTCATTCCTAGAAGTACAGATTGATTTAGGAAATCCATGATAATTCAGAGGCGAGGGATAGGCACCGGCTTTTACGATAAACTCATGACAAAGGTCATTTAACTCTTGAGTGCTGACACCTGTTTTTACAAACGGCCCAATATATTCCAGAGTCTTTCGAGCAAGCTCGCAGGTCTGTCGCATCAGCTGAATTTCACGTTCAGATTTTATCGAGATCATAAGGCTCCTTTTCTGTCGCCACTATCCCCTATTTTAACCGCAGTTTCAAGGTCTTAGGAGAAGGGAGTTTTTATATGACTCATCGCAAACAGAACCCGCTCCTGCTATAATATGTCCATGCAAACAGAGACTTATCCTCTCTATGCTGCTCTTTAGGGACTTTTCAAATTGGTGGCCTGCAGGCTATCACCTAAAGAAAATCTCGGGAGAAAAAGTGTTAACAGTCGAAAGAGTCAGTCAATCAAGTTATTTTAGTGATGGTTTTCTTGCGAAAGAACAGACGCAATTAGAATCTCAATTAAATATTCGCTACCAAAAATCTTGGGAACTCAACCAATTAAAGCCGCAAATTTTAATTACAAATACTCATACCGACCTCTCGAAATTACCTGAGTCGACTCTTGAAAATTTAGAACTCATTATTCATCCTAATTCTGGTTATGATAATTTCTCTGCTGATTGGGTGGCCCATCAAAAAATTCCCATCGTGCTTGGCAATTCTATTAGAGCGGGTGCCGTAACAGAGACTATTATTGCAAGTTTTATCAATCGGTATATTGCACTTCCAAAAAGCCAAGAGTGGGTCTCAAAAAGAGATTTTCAACGAAGATTAATCACCGATCTCAATATCTTGATTATTGGCGCCGGAATGATTGGTCAGCAAGTGGCCCGAAAGCTAAAACCGCTAGTCGGACAAATTCAATTTTTTGACCCTTTTAAAAATTACTTAGAGCTCGACTTAAACAAAGCCGACGTCATCATTGTAGCCGCGAGCCTAAACCCAACCAGCGCCAACTTTATCGACAAAGCTTTTCTTAGCGAGTGTAAGCCGGGCTTCACTCTTATCAACACCGCTCGCGGCGGCATCGTCAATGAAGTTGACTTAAGAGAAGCGCTCGCGAATGATCCTTTGGCCTTTGCCTACCTTGACGTCTTTAAGCAAGAGCCTACAGATTTTTCATCTTTTCTTCCCTTTATTGAGAGAGGGCAAATGATTTGTACTTCTCATATCGCGGGTGTCTTTGATGAATTGGAAGCGGAAATGATAAAATTCGAGCAAGAAATTATACAGAACTTCCTAAAGACAAGAGAGAACCCCGAAATCTTTCTCGCCCAGTACTCGGAACAATTACTGGCCAATCGACTGCACCGTAACTTTCTGATTTAATCGATCTATGCTAACTTAAGTTTAATTTAGTTTCACTTAAGCATGGATATATCAATGGCAACAGAGAAAACCTGGAAAAACATCGCCCCGAAACTTCTCTGCCCACCAGGAGATGGCGTTTTTACAGTTAATACTGCGAAAGAGCGCAAACAAAAGCTTCAAAAAAAACTTTATCCCGAAGCTCACACTCCCGCTGAAATTCAAACCTCGTGGATCAAATCTCTCGAGACAGTAAAACCTGTTCAGTTATTTGGTCTTTGCTCAGATTGTGGAGGAGGAATTCTTCGAGGGGCGAACTGGGGACCACTTTTTCTTCGAAACACTTTAAACGAGCATCATCCAGAGCTAAACTACACTGACCTCGGCGACGTACGGGTGATTCCCCATTTACTTCACGACAAATATCTCAATCAAGAAACCATTTCCAATTGCCGCAAGGCCCTCTATAACGACCCACAATCTTTACACTCCGTTTCTCCTTTATCAATTGCAGAGGAATTTCTCACACAGTTTTACAAAGATAATTCTCATGCCCGCCTTTTTTCTCTGGGTGGAGATCATTCTGTTAGCTACCCTTTTGTTAAAACCTATCTAGAACATAAAAATAGACTGGGTATTAAAACAGCTGTGATCCATTTTGATGCACATACAGATTTGCTGACTGAGCGACTTGGAATTGATCTTTGTTTCGGTTCTTGGTGTCCTGCTGTTTTACCTTTATTGGCAAATCCTTCCCATCTAATCCAACTTGGAATTCGCTCAAGCGGCAAAGATCGTGGGCACTGGGAAAAAACATTTGGAGTGAAGCAGTACTGGGCCCAGGAGCTTCAAAGCGAAAAACTACAAAGTATTCTAGATGAGATTATCGCCTTCCTCAAAAAAGAAGGCATCCAAGAAATCTATATCAGTTTTGATATTGATGCCATCGACTCAGAGTTTGCAAGCGCAACTGGCACGCCCGAAGAAGCGGGACTCAGACCCGATACGGCGGCACTGATGATTAAAAGACTTATGAAAGAATTTCCTCTGACCGGAGCGGACTTGGTCGAAGTCGCTCCCTTTTTAAAAACAAATGACAAGACCCTAGAGCCAGAAACAACTTTAAGGGTCGCTGGCAGTCTGATTGCTTTAATGATTGAAGGTATGAATGGCGGTTGTTAACTTCCCTCCAGTAGATCTTGCAGACGAGCACGGACTTTTAGCTCTAGGCGGAGACTTGGAAGTTGAGAGTTTGCTGCTCGCCTATAATCGCGGGATTTTTCCATGGCCTATTTCTGATCAATATCCGCTAGCGTGGTTTTGTCCAAACCCGAGAGGGATTATTGATTTTTCTGAGTTTAGTGTTGGCAAAAGCTTGCGGAAATTCTTAAGGCATAGTTCCTATAAAACAACATTCAATCGCGATTTTTCGAGTGTGATTAAAAATTGTCAGAGTATTCACACTCTTAGAAATCAAGGACAGACTTGGATTACGGATGAAATTGTCTCTGCTTATGAAAAACTTCATCAAGCCGGTCATGCTTACTCTGTTGAAGTTTGGAATCACCAGGATCAACTTGTGGGTGGTCTCTATGGAGTTATTATTGGAGCTTATGTTTCCGGTGAGTCCATGTTTTACAAAGCACCGAATGCTTCGAAGACCGCTATTGTAAGTTTGATAGAGAGATTACAAAAAACAGAGACTACATTCCTAGACACTCAAATGGTTACACCTGTTGTCGCAAGCCTTGGAGGCTCTGAAATTCAAAGGCAAGAATTTTTGAACCGACTTAAACAGGCCAAACAATGTAAAGCCCCCCATTTTCTTATTCCCAATGAATAAAATAATCTCACTCGCCTTTTTAGCAGGAGCTCTCCTCTTTTTTTTCTATTCCAAGAAAGATAATTTACCCTTATCATCAAGCATTCAAGAACCAATTCAAACAAAAGAAATGACTGTGAAGGCCGTCCAGACAGACATCATCATTATTCCTCCAGAGGAACTTGAACAAACAACAAAAAATCTCCTGAAGCTTCCTGATCTACCTGATAAGAATAAGCATCCCATTACCGGGCAAGGAGAACTACTGATTTCTCAAGTGACGGTCATCGATGATTACGCTCTCGTTCATGGTGATATCCTTATTACGGGCATAGATGAAATGATGGATCTAGAAAGAAGAGGAGAGCTGCCGAAGCTTGCTCCACCAACACTTTGGCCTGATGGCATTGTCTACTATGAAATTGCACCAGAAGTTGATCAACGAAAACAAATCATCGCAGTAATCGATTATTTTCACAAAATGACACCTATCCGATTTCAAGAGGTTCAAGGTGAGGAAAACTTCGTTCAGTTTTTAGCAGGTGATGAACATTGCTTTTCACATCTTGGTATGATCGGTGGTCCACAGAAAATTGTGCTCTCTCCCCCCTGCAGCGAAAATGAAATCGCTCATGAAATTATGCACACTCTCGGTTTTGTTCATGAACAAAACCGAGAAGACAGAGATAAAAGCATTATCGTAAATTGGGAGAATATTGAAGAAAACTATGATGAGCAATTTAAGATTATTCCAAGACACTTTCACTTAAAACTTAACGAGAAAGCTCCTTTTGACTTTGAATCTCGCATGCTTTATTCGCCTTTTGCTTTCGCAAAAGACAGTGAGAAGACCACTATGACAAAAATCGACGGCGGCCTGTGGAAACAAACGAGTCAGTTATTGAGTGCAGGAGATATTGAGCGACTTAAATCTTTATACTAGCAAGCGCATCTACAGGACAAATTTGTTTGCAAAGCTGGCATGAAACACAGCTAGTTGTCTCCACAGAAAAATTCGTGGGAGAAGAGCCGTACTCTCCTTCTATAGAAAGGCATTGGGTCGGGCAAATTTTTAAGCATAAACTACAGCTTATACAAGAGGTCTTTCCATTAGCATTCAACTTAAGCTCAGGAAAAAAAATTCCGCGAGTGTCACGGTCCATGCTCTCTCTCGAAAAAGAGCGCACAATTCCCCCAATTAAAACTCTGTTTAAGAAAAGCACCAAGCCAAATGGCAATATTAAAGGACGAAAGACTTTTTTAGGTAAAATCATAAATTTAAACAACTCCAAGTATGGGCATGATGTCTTGGAAATCTTGTATCCATTCCTTGTTCTAGCCAGTCAAAAATAGGAGCAAAAATCACTCCCTGCTCCTTAAGCTCTTGCATCAACTTAGGCGAGAGCTGATCATAACGAGAAAGCATAATAAGGGCGGGAGTAGACTCTGTCAGCTTTACACAATTTTCGATGATTGCCCGAGTTAGCTGATCTTCGGGGCCTAAGATAATCACAAAACTTAGGCCAAGAGAACCTTGAGTCCAAGGCTTTTGCTCGGTCAGAAAACTTGGCAATGTCTGATCCGGAAAAAGTGGATGTACCGATTCTCGCCTATGATCAATCATTTTTTTTAAATCATGAGAGATATTCTGATGTTGATTGCGTCCTAAAAACCAAGTCAATTTCTTTTTTGACCAGTCTCTTTTATTACGCAATTTTTCCTCGAATGCCAGACCCGGCTGATAACGATCGAGCAACGGGTAAATATCCTCCGGAATGAAAGGACTATCATCATGAGGATGAACCTGAAGATTAAGTCCATTTGTCCTAGCAATAATTTTATATTCCCCTCGTTCAAGAACCCAATTTTGATTAAGAGGCATAACATTAGTATGGAGAGAATTCTGTCTCTCAGAAACGAGCGCGCCAGTTGGACAATAAAGGCTCAAAGAGGTCACCGTTAGTGGTGAAACCTCTTCGGGAAACGAAACTCGAACCTGATTGTTTTTAATGATCAGCTCCGGTGCTCGTTTTTGATTGTTAGGATCCTTTTTAGTGAAATCAATGCAAAGACCACATCCAATACAAATTTCAGGAATAAGATGAAGGCCATTTTGAACTTTCTCGGTCTTTAATTTTTCTCGAGGACTTAATTTAGGGAAAATAAATCCAAGACCACTGTACTGAGCAATTAAGGTAAAAGCTTCTAGTAGTTTTTGTGATTTTAAAAAGCCGTCTCTCGGCAACTGACTTAGGAATAATGACAGAACCGACTGTCGATAATTAAGCGCTTTTGAAGAATGAGACCATACTTTCATTCCTGAGACTGGCAATAGGCGGCAAGCGGGTTGCAACTCTCTTCGACCGGCGGTACCTGTTGCCGTTTCGTTCTCAACCTCAACTAAACATAAACCGCAATTGGCCATTCCCTCGAAGCACTGATGTGAACAAAGTCCTTTTAACTTTCTTTCTTTCTCGAAGAATTTGATAAGGTGTTCACTGCTGTTCAGTGATTGCCACTCATCATTTATTTGAATTCGGATATAACTCACGATTTGACCTCTACCATTTGAGGATTCAATTCTTTGACTGGCAATAAATCATCGAGGTAGTTTTCAATCACTGATTCGATGAATTGACCAAAGAGAAAAGCCGAACTTGAATTATGACGATCAATAAGTGGGCGTAAAATGGCCGCAAGCAATGAAGCTTGCTCTCTTTGATTTTCAATTAAAACACTTCGGTGTTGATATTCATCTAACCAGCGGTTAAAACAAGCGACCGCCATTGTCTCAGGTTGAGAAAAATAATTTCTATTTTTTAAAAAATGATCAATTCCCTTTTTCAGAATTGCTCGCATATCTTTTGATTCATCGACGACAATAAAAGAAGCTGGTCCTAAGCGAAGACCAAATTTTAGAAATTCAAAAGGACATAAAACTAATTCAACTAAAAGTGATGCCGGAATCAATCTTCCGTATCCACCGTTCACGATTAGTCCTTTAATACTTCTTCCATCTTTTATGCCGCCGCCATAATGATCAATAAGGCTCATCACTGGCGTTCCAACCGGTACTTCATAGACACCCGGCTGCTCGATATCACCCTTCAACGTTATCAGCACTGTTCCTTGTCCATGAGACCCTTTAAAATTTTTAAAAGCACCTGCTCCAAATCTTGTAATCCAAGGTAATGCACATGTCGTAAGACCGTTTTGAACAATCGCTCTTTTATACTCCGAAACCACTGGCTTGTTTTGCAGAATTCCTTGATGAGACAATCCCTCTAGAAGATCGGCCCCTAAGGACCAAACCCCGACCTCTGGGACTCGGGAAATTTTAATGATGAGGGAACTCATATATTCTTTATATTTTGAATCTTCTCTTAATTGATTTAAACAAAAGATAAGCTTATCTTGAATGGTTTTTTCATGGTGGGCCAAGACGATTTCACATTTTAAAATATTGAGAGAAAATAAAGTAATCAACACCCCTTCTAAAAAAAGAAATGGGTATGATTCAATTAAAGTGTGGAGAGATTCATCATCCGGAATTTGATACGCACAGTGAAAAACAACCATGGAATCAGCTTGTTGAGAGGAAATATTCCATAATTTTGACAGGGCCGTTCTCTCAAAGCCTAAATCTCTAAGCTGGCTCACCATAATTTCAGAGCGACAACTCTCAGCTCCCATTGCAAGAGCTTTTGACCAAGCTTGAAATCCCCCCACTTTTTCATAGGCCTTAATCTGATCCATCTGATCAAAACCTTGATAGGGTAAAAAAATAAAGTCATCATACGCCGCTTGCAATCTCATCTATCGACCTCAGCTGCTCTCAAATGCAGAGAACTTAGAGCTGTCATTGATTGCTCTAGGCTTAACCCTCGAACCAAGAGTGGATAAAGTTGAGAAAGAGGAAAACCTGGTGTTCGAAGCCTGACTCGAGTCGCGGTGTTTCGAGAATCAACATGGGCCGTTAAACTTAAATGCCCAGTCGGCGCTTCTAAAGAGGCTTCGTGAATCCCTGTCTTTAAATTTGGCCCGATGGAAAATCGCAGTTCTTTAGCAATCAATTGCTGTGGATGATCACTCTGTCCCGCAAGTTGGGAATCAAACAAATGAAAATCTCCTGCAGGGAGATTATCTATAAGCTGTTCACAAATTTTCGAAGACTGGTAAATCTCTTCGATCTTCACCAAAACCCTATCATAACAATCACCATTGATTCCGAGAGGGATTTCAAATTCAATGTCTTTATAGAAATAATGGCCAATGATTTTTCTCAGATCATAATTTACGCCACAAGCTCGCAACATAGGCCCCGTCACACCCCAATCAAGCGCTTGTTTAGCACTGAGCGGGCTCAATCCCATTCGATTCATCCACTGGCGGGAGCGGGTCGTTTGTTTAGACAATGATTGAATCGTTTTTTTAATTGATTTTAATGTGGTCTGGCACAAACTTCCCCAACCTATTGGCAAATCTTGTGCAACTCCTCCGATGCTATAGACACCATCGAGCACTCTTGAGCCGTTGAATTTTGCGAAAAGTTGGCTGAGTCTCTCTTGCTCTCGAAGCAGCGACCAACTCATACTCTCAAGTCTGGCCTCATCGGCAATCAGAATGAGTGAACTCATATGACTATAGATTCTAACTAGTTCAGAGAACAACATTCTGAGCGCTCGAGCTTTTTCAGGAATGGTTTTTCCATCTGCCGTTTCAACCATATGGCACCAGGCAAGACTAGAGAAGTGTCCTGTACAAAAATCCATCCTCTCAAGAATGGGTAGCGCTTGAACAAAGGTTTTGCTCTCAAGCAATTTTTCAATCCCTTTATGAGCATAGCCAATTTCTAAATCAAGCTCTGAAATCTTTTCATCATGAAAATTAAATTTAAGTAAAAATGGTCCCTCAGTCTGAGGATTTTGCGGGCCGAATGTCTCCAAGCTGAAGGCAGATCGTTCAGCAAACTTCGTTTCCACGCACTTCTGATGAGAGAAATCTTTGAGGCCCGAATGTCCAATGAAATTTGAAGATGATAAGAGCCTCGTTTTCTTTTCACTTTCATCAAAAGAGAGACCATAAAGGTCTAGTGCTTCCCTTTCATATCCCACTGAATTCGGCCATAAATTTTTGAGTGATGGAACTTTTTTGCCATCGGTTTTGACTATTAAGCGAAGTCTTAGATAGTGCTCTAGGTTCAACAGTTCATAAATAATTTGAAAACGTGGTCGCTTAGCTTCGTCAACGAGGTCCATTGCAGAGAGATCTAGCAAGAAAAAAAATCCCCAATTCTCTTTGAGATCTTGAGTGATATTTAAAAGTTCTGTTTCGGCCAACTCAACTTGCCCCATACCATCTGTCGTAAACAAGAGAGAGCGTTTAATTCCCTTTTCTAGTTCGGCCCAAAAAAAGCTCATACCGTCTCTATTTAGCATGGGCCTCCTCCACTCCAAAACGAGTCGACATTAATCGGTCCTTCAAATCGACAATCGCCTTCACAAAACTCTCTGGTTGCACTGGGGAACCAGGAATTAAGATATCCGCATGCAATCGGCTTGGAAGATCACAGACAATATGAGGGGTTTTAAACACACCACCACTTAAAGCATTGGCTCCTGCGATAATTATGTATTTGGGATCTGGCATTTGATTGTATAGGGACAAAAGTCTAGGCCAAGCTTTCTCCGTAACAACTCCAGTAATAATTAAAATGTCTGAGCAAGCAACAGAGGCCCTCGGCGCTAAAACCTGTGCAGGCAGCTCATAAAAACCCAAATAACCAAGAGCAAGTTTAATTTGCTCACTCTCTCCGCTTCCATCATAAACAAATGCTTGGAGAGAGTGCTTTAAGCCTGCCAATTTCCATTGAGTGAAAAACCCAGGTGATAGTGGTGATGATGGTACAGATCGAGGAATTTGAATCTTCATCTGATCATTCTCATTCTTTCAAAACGATCATCGTAGAAAGGCTGCCAGGTAATATCCGATGGGAAGATCGGCGATTGGTAACTTCTTTCGCGATCACAGCTCAAGCGCTTTCCATTATCAAAAACCCAAGAGTAAACCTGCTGATGACTGCCTCCACCTGATTCGTCGTATTCGATAAATCTATAATGAGGTCTAAAGCTATTGCGAATTCCTGAAAGCATTGTGATGGCCGTATCAAAAGCTCGATCAAGCTGGGATGGAATGCAAGCCCTTAGCTCTCTTCTTGGATCATAGACTCTAGAACCATCGACTTTACGGAAATTTTCAACCCAAGCTTTTCGATTACAATTATAAACATAGCCTAGTTCTTCTAATTGAAGAAAAGCCTGCACCTGAGCAAAATACCAATGTCTTCGTCGATCGAGTGAGAGATTTGTATGTCTTACAAATTTTGTACAGGCCTTCATTTGGCGGCCGTAGGTTTGAATAAAATAATCTAAAAACAAGGCATAATTTGTAAGTGCATTTTTAGGGATAGGACTTTTTCTCAATTCTTCTTCTCTTTCTTTGTTATTTATCGCTCGTGTATCTTTAAATAAATAATCGGGCGTCTCAGCTCGCTCTCTTTCATATTTTTCATATTCTTTTAAGGCTAGGTTTTCGAGAGTCTGTTTTTTTGTCATCTGATCTCTTACAAGTTCAGAAGACTTCCAGAAAAAATCATAAAGGCCGTGACAGCTTCTGCGCATAGTCTTTAGCTCTTCGAAATTAAAAAGATGTCCCTTCTCAAGAGCGAACTCAAGCGCTTTGTCGGCTGGAATTTCTCCCAAAAAACGGTAAGCCGGTTGATCATTCGCTCCTGTTAAATTGCGACCGAAAGAGTTCTCCATAAAGGCGACCACTTCGGACCAATTCACCACTTTTTTTAATTGAGTGAGATTATTAATATTGGCCAAATCTGGGTCATTAGGATTGACAGCAATTAAAACTAAAGATGAAAGCCAACGCTCTCGTGTTTCACAGGGGTATTGATCACAGTACTGATGGAGACTACCACCAACCACGCGAGCGGTTTGAGTGAACTCTGCTTCCTTAGAGAATTGATTGAAATAGCGCTTGCGCCCGAGCACAATTATTTTCTGTGGCATACCTGTTTGATCTAAAAGACGGGGAATAAATCCATAAGTCGCGGGCGGGCGATGCAAAGTTTGTCTGTGCCGTTGCCATATATCTTTTTCTTGGCAAAAATTATGCTGTCTAAATATTTTCCCCGAAACCAAATCAATCTCATAACCAAAATCGCTATCAATAGAAGTCAGCGTCACAAAATCAATCTGTCTCTGCGTTAGGTTGGGCTGCGGAATGAGATCGAAAAAAGAATGAATGGGAAGTGAACCATCTCTGTTGAGCAAAGTATAAATTTCTGGAACATGAAACCATACAGCTTCGGCTTTTTTTATCTCAGGTCTCAATGTTCTTTTGGAGCAGGAAAAAAAGAGGAAACAACTCAAGAACAATAATGTCATTGAATGGTAACGTTGGAATTGACAGGTTCTCACAAAATAGTTCAATATCTCAACTCAGTTAAAGTTTAATCACTCAACGCCCGGGTGGTGAAATTGGTAGACACAAGGGATTTAAAATCCCTCGGCCTTCACCGGCCGTACCGGTTCAAGTCCGGTCTCGGGCACCAGATTATTATTCCCAAGTGCAATCGATGTTTCAATGTTTTAAGTGAAAGCTTTTCATGAAACTCGGTATGTTAACGCTCCACATTCGCCAAATTGAATTCAAGACAGTAGGCTTAACCTAAGTGTTTTTGTTTACCAAGGAAGCGTAATGTTAAAACAGACAAAATCGTATCAAATTACCAATAAAGATTATTCCTCAAAAAATCTTGCGGACTGCTCCGCCTTGAGATTAATCAAAAACTCCAACCTAGATCGCTCAACCTTTGAAAGCTCACAGATCTCGAAAATTCAGATCAAGGGCTCGACGATGACGAAAACGAATTTTCGTAAATGCACGATGAGAAAATCTCATTTGAGCTTTTCGAATTTCCAAAAGGCAACTCTTGAGTGGGCCGATCTAAGTGAAAACCAATTTTACCGCGTTAACTTTGACCGCGCGAACATCCAGTGCGCCACACTTGAAGGCTCACAGATTTCTGAATGTCGCCTGACAAAAACTGATTTCAGTTGGTCAAATCTCAAAAATACAAAATTCATCAAGAGCGACCTTCAAGGCGCTAATTTCTGTCATAGCGATCTTGAGGGCACGCGCTTCGAAGATTGCAAATTAAGAGGAGCGCTTTTCAATATGAATACTCGCCTCCCCTTTTCAGTCGAAATGGCAAAGTCTCTTGGCATGCAAATGGTTTCGTTAAAGATTTTTGATACCATTCACTAAACTTCATGAGACTGATCCTCGCAAGTAGCTCTTCTTATCGTCAGGCCCAACTCAAGCAGTTGGGCTTAGATTTTTTAAGTCTCTCGCCAGAAGCTGACGAAGACCAATTTAAAAATAAAGACATTGCTCCCCTTGAACTATCACGAGTTCTTTCAGAACTTAAAGGACAAGGCTTAAGTGAGAAGTACCCGGATGACCTGATTCTCTCTGGAGATCAAGTCTGCGCTCTCGGCAAAACGATTTTCTCTAAGCCAGGCACAAAAGAAAATGCACACCAACAGCTGCTTAAACTTCAAGGTCAAACCCATCAATTGATGACAAGCTTTACTCTAACTCAAAAAGGTATAACCGAAACCTTTACGACAATTGCGAATCTCAAGATGACTGCTCTCACGGCAGAGCAAATTGAACGTTATCTCCAGCAAGACCAACCCTATCAATGTTGTGGGTCTTATCGTCTCGAGGCCTTAGGAATTAGTTTGTTTGATTCTATTGACTGCGATGATCATACGGCGATTATTGGCTTACCGCTTATTTCTTTGAGTCGCGCTCTTAGAAATCGTGGTTTTCTGATTCCTTAATTTTTAAAACCGATAGCTTAGCCCAAGGCCTAAAAACTCACTGCCCGATCTTGATGTGAGAGGGCTATTGCGCATCTCCGTTCCAAGCCATCTACGATTGGCAATTAAAAAGCTTTGCCATTTCTCTGTCAGACTTAAATTGATTATAATGCGAGCACTCGGAAAAACGCTGGCACTTCCAACATAAGCAGGCCTATCGGCCAAAGCTTCCATGGGTCCAACGCCATAATAATAATCGACGAGGTTTCTATCCCAACGACTCAAACTGGCCCCGGTGATAATTTGAAACTTCGGCCCAAAGAAAAACATCTTATTCAATCCAACTTCTGTTTCTAATCCTTGCGAGCGCCCGAGCAAATCATGGCTTCCACCAAGACTAATCGAAAAACCGCGACCTAAACGCAAACTCGTTTTTAATCCTGCGTGAGCGGAAGAATATCGTTCAGACATTCCAGTCAAATAGCTCGAGCGTTTTGGATTGTATCCACCACCAAAGAGGCCCAGTGTAAATTGCACTGAGAGAGCACCCGCTCCCAAGAGGTCAACACTGCCACCGGCCCCCTCTAAACTAAAGGCCCCAAATCTACCTCGAATGGCCGGAACAATACGCGGTCTGTAACCGATACCACGGTACTCTGAGTGACTTGCTCCCACTAAAACACCGGCACTCCAACCTGGCGGCGGCCCTCCTCCCTGCGCAAAAGCATTTGAGTTTAGAAGGCAAACTAAAAAAAGAAGGAAAATTTTCATAAGAAAAGAGTAGTGATGAAATGAATTTTTGGCGAGCAAAAACTAAAGCGGCTTTTCGGCCAACAAACGTGCTTTATTTTGCTTCCACTCAAACCATGCAACTGGGGTAATTTTATTTACGAGACGATCAACCATCTGAACAAACAAAATATTCAAAATCCCCTCGACACGTTTCCACCAATGATGGTGAGCACATCTTAAAGAAAGTGCAATGCTTGGCTCATCATAAACCACGTGATGCCAGTACCCCGCCGGAATAAATAAAGTCTCACCAGGGGCGAGTTCGACATAATCACCCGTCGCCTCGGCAAGTTTTGGGAACTTTTCGAGATCGGGCTTCAAAACATCAACATAACTTCGAATGGTAAACGGATGGCGGTACAGCTTGCGGCCCATGCTCGGCGGATAAAGATAAAATCTTTTTCTCCCCGTGAAAGCGGTATGGAAAACATGGGAGAGATCAATATCATAGTGCATCTGAGTGACAGAGCCTTGCGAGCCAAAGAACATAAACATAAAACGCTCGGAAAATCCTTTAATGAATTTCGGCAATTTCACATCGGCCTTAAGCTCCGGCGCAACCTTGATCATATTGTAGAGAAACAATCTAAGAGTCGTCTGACCACTCATCATCGCCTTGAGGTAATCACCAAGTGGCATGGTCGTCAGGTTCGACATGTATTTCTTGCCCGGCACACCAAAGCCGGTATCGTAGACCTTCACTTGTTCTTGGCCGTAATTCTCGATGAAAAACTCTGGACGCCAACGCTCCCGCGCCCCCCAATCTTTGGAAAAATCGCCAATCACAACGGGCTTGCATGGATAGAGGTAATCTCTTTTAAAAACTTCAGGGTCGAAAGTTTCAAGTTTTGGCACTTGGCGAAATGAAAGTGGACTATTCATAACAACTCCTCGCTTATTTATAGGTCGAAATTTTAAATTGCACCAGTACAGTGGGGCTGATTTTTGTCAGATCACTCAAAACGACTGACTGAATGCAGTAAAACAAGAAAAACGTTTCAAAAATATGGCGGCAACTGAAATATTCTAAGTCTTTAATAGACTGAAGGAGTTGACGAGTTCTGGCGAGAGAGCTACAAGCCTCTTCAATATCAACCTGCGGGGTGGCCATTAGGCCTGAGATTCTTGTGTTTCAAGAAGACCCGTTGAACCTGATTCGGTTAGTACCGACGGAGGGACAAGGTCATGCAAAGCACAGTGCTGCTCTTTTTTTCGTGTCTATTTTTTTCTCACTCTTCATTCGCAAATGAAATTCCAAACGGCGCTCCGGAAGAAACGCTGGTGATTGAAGGTCAGCGGGTTCGCTACGACCATCATCAATACCGCGTGCAGACTTCTGAGGAAGACCGCTCGCTACCTGATACACTTTTGCAGCTGCCAAGTTTTATGCGTTCGGGAGCTTCGAATCGGTCACGGAATTTTCAGTTGCGAGGCCTCGGTGATCGAGCGCAGTTCGAGCACTCACATATGAATGCCATTGGTGTTTTTTATGCGGGGATCGATTTATCTGAAGAGGCTTCTGTCATTCCTTTTTGGGGCAAGGAAGAGATCACCGTCGATTACGGTCCTCGCACTGATTTATATGGAACAAAGGCACTGGCCGGACTGATTGAGATTACCCCTTGTGAGCGTTTAGAGTGTGCGGGAAATTTTTCGCAAGCATCGATTGAGCAATACGAAACCTACTCTCTAAAGCATCGCAGTCAATTTCAACTCGATCAGATGGGGACAGTGATTGTTGGTGCCGGATTTCTTGAAAGTGCCGGTCATATAAGAAATCATTATCTCAATCAAAATACCGCCGATAGAGATGAAAAAGAGTTTTTGCTGTCACATTCTTTCAGTTTAGGTCATCTTGAATTAAGCCACCACCATCTTCTACTGCAGCATAAAAATGGTTACGACGCCTGGAGTTTTCGAAATAACGAAAAAACTCTCTCTGATCAACCAGGCCTTGATGCTCATCGAGTACACGGTCACTCTCTCCAATATCACCATCCGCGCTTTCAAGGCTCCCTCTCATTTACAGGAACAAAACAAGAAGAATCCTATGATGAAGACTGGGGCAATAACGAATACTGGAATCAAGTTCCGGGTTATAACGACGATTATGATTATTACGCCGAGTTTTTAAGACGTCGCCAAAAAATTCACAAAAAATTCTCTTATAACTTAAGTCCAGCGTGGAAATTAGGATTTCACTTTCACCGCTTTCAAGAAGAGCAGACCATCAGCTCTTTCAAAGATAAAAATCTTCGACGTCGTTCAACTCCTGAAATTCGCCATCATCATTTTGCGCCAACAATTTCCTTTGAAAAAGAAATCAATGGGACTGTCTTCAAAGCATCGGGACGAGTTGAGCGGCAGTGGACAGAGTATTTAGAAGTCGCAAAAGAGAATTGGACTCTGTGGTCTACCCGTTTTTCCGCAGAGAAAAATCTCAATCGTCATTGGTCGATGATGGGGCTTCTGCAAAAAGGTTTTCGCGGTGGTGGATTCAATACAGACCGAGAGGAGCAGCGACCTTTTGATCCCGAATCCCTGCTCCACTCTGAGATCAGCGCTCTCTATCAATCACAAGGGCACCGTTTGGTCGGAAAGGTTTTTTCCTATTGGTATCAAGATCCACAGATTAAAATATCAGAGCAATTGAGTCCTGATGATCCTAATAGTTTCCGTTATTTCACGGCAAATGGTCCGAGTGCAACTTCACGGGGAATGGAACTTATTCACTCCCTCAGACTTGATCGCTGGAACTTTGAAACCAGTGCAGGTCTGCTTCGGACAAATTTTGGAGACTATCAACTTGGTGGGACGTCACTTAAGGGACGAGATCTTCCGCAAGCGCCAAGGCGAATGGGACATTTCAGGATTGATTATTTGTCATCCTTTGGACAGCTGTACGGGAGAATCAAAGCGACGAGTTCAAGCTATTACTCGGCCGATCATCATTTTGAAGCGCCCGATATGACATTGGTTGATATAGGAGCAAAAGTTTTTTGGCGTGGTCTCACCATTCATGGCTATATTTCAAATCTTCTCAACCAACGCTATCCGATTCGCGCCTTTTATTTTGCCAATGAGCCACCAGACTGGAATGATAAACTCTACCTCCAGTATAATGAACCACAGATTTGGGGGATAAAAATCAGTCAAGATTGGTAGTCAGGATTTGCAGTGATGATAACACAGATTGAATGTGTGCTTCGAAATCAAACTTCGCGCTTTAGCCTTATCCTTGAGCCTAGGGCCCATGAGCTTTCTAAACGCTGGCTAAATCTGCTTGAGCGAGATCTCAAGCAGCAGATCCCAGTTGAAAAAGATTTTTGCTTTTTGGGTTTTTTGAACACACCAAGAAATCGTCATTATTTACAAAACGAACTTATAAGACTCAATCAGGAACTAAACACGGGTCTTAAGATTTCAAATGAAGATTTCACTCAGGAGACGCTTAATCAGCTTCATCACCATTTTGAAAAATTTATTGGTCAAAGCTGGAATTTAAACCAGGACTATCTTAACAAAACCCAAGAAGGCAAAAAAAAAATCGGCGAACTTAATCATCTGATCCATGAACTAGAAGCTTATTTGCGTTCAGAAGAAAGTTTTCAGAAATACAAAAAGTTTTGGCCTGTCATTCTTTTGCACTTTCTGCACCAAGACCCACTGAGCGCTAGAGAAAATCTCAAAGACGAAGACTATGATCATTTTGAGTATTCACTCAAGTTCGGAGAAGTAAGACTGCAATACTCTCAACTTGGTAAACCACCTCTGGATGCTTGGCGGGATGGAGATGAATTGATAGGTCTAGATAATATCACAGGTCTACAGCAGTTTTCGAGCGGGTTTGAAATTCAATTAGGGCCTGACAGTCATTTGCCGACTCATGAAGAGATGACCAATCGACCTTTTCGAAAATGGCTTGAAGACCAAGGGATTCGTACTCATGAGAAAAATTGGTACAAAGACATGCATGGACAAAAACAAGGGTTCGGTCATTTAATTGTCGCTGACTGTCCCATCAAACAATTCGATGGACTCAAAATCGAAGACATTCAAATGAAAATTTCAGTGCACTCGAAAATTGAGATGATTCGTTTGCATTCAAGTGCCGGAGTAACCGAGTACACACTTTAAGCGATGCGCTTCGCTTTTTGGTCGAGCTCTTTAGTGGTGGTAGTGACAAATTCAACTCCATTGAGATCGCCATCAAAAAATAAACTCATCCCCTCTCTTAAAAGCGCCTCTGCCTCTTGCAAAGATTTGCCAAGGGAGGGATGTAAAATCAGGGTGACACTTAGTTTTCCTTCCCATTGAAAAGCGCCAAAACCAACCGGCAGAATTTGTGAGCAAGGGGGAACGCCGGCCCAGTTTTCATCTGGAACTTCGGGTTTTGTTCTCTCATACGTCGGACAAGGCCAAGGCCCCATGTTTGAGTAAACGCCCACACCAAGCTCTTTGAGTTTGCGAGCGATTTTTCTTGTGCCCCAGAGACCGATGAATCGTGCCATATTGGTGTAGAGCCATGAGCCCATATAAATTTGCGCGCGAAAATAATCTCTATAGTTTTGATGAATTTCTTTGGGCGACATTTCTGCTTCAAAATTCATCACCACAGAAGCAGCGATATTTCCGTACGGGTCATCAACTTTCACAGCTCCTCGCATATTCACCGGACATATCCACTTGCGAGCGCTGTCTGAAGTTAATAATTGCTTTTGCACAGCTTTATCAAGGGCCCAAAACAAAACACTATTTAAAGATGCGGACTGGGCTTTGAAACGTTCTTCAAGATTCTGCATTTTATCTTGATCGATAAAAGCGACGACATGTCCCAGCGCTTCGCCGGTTGTGTCAGTTCTTGAAGTGCGCCATTTGATGGGAATTTTGCGAGTGAGCTTAATAAACTTCCAAAGTTTCTGAAGTTTCTGCCAAAAGCTTAATTCGGCTACAGCTTTCATCTCTGGCATCTTTTTATAGCGAAAGCCAAAATAATGCTCCAAGAGATGGGTGAAGCCGCCGACGCCATCGTAGTATTTATGATTGACGAGAAAATACTGATTTTCTTGAGTTTTGTGCAAATAGCGATGATACACAACGTCCATTCGTTCGCCCATTTCTTCGGCGATGACAAACTTCATTCCAGACCAATCGACAGCTTTTACACTCGTTTCACTCAAATCTACACCTCGCATTAACGACGTCGTCATTATAGAAAGTCTGGGAAAAGGAAGTCAACAAGTCTACAATGGCGAAAATCCCTCAAGGACCGTCTTATGGCTTCGAAATTTCAAGAACAATTCTGCCAACTCATTGAATCTCATCCAAAATTATGGGTTGGATTGAGTGTGCTTTTTATTCTGATTGCAACACCAGGGCTCTATTTCTTCCAAGCCCAAAATGATGTGAGGATTTGGTTTCCTGAAGAAGACGAAAATATTCAAAGACTCAATAGCTTCGAATTTCGCTTCGGCAATGACGAGAGCTTGGCGATTGCCATTCATCATCCGGAAAATCTCTTTACTCCAGAGAGAATGAGAATGGTCAACGAACTCAACGACAAACTCTGGCAAATCCCGCAAGTGATTCGTCTTGATGCTCTCACCAACGCCACCGTCTCAGAAAGTGATCAAGATGAAATTTTGATCGAGCCACTCTTCAATCAAGACATCGAGTGGACGAGTGAAGTGCTCGCAGATATCAAAGCACGTGCGCTCGCTCATTCGAGACTTCCGGGTTATCTGATTAGCCGTGATGGTCGAACAACAATGAGTTTCGCTCGTCTCGCACCAACACTCACAGGAAGTCCTGATTACAAATTGATTGTGGATACAGCAAGAGAGATGATCAGTGAGTATCAAGGTATCGACGGACTTGAGATTCACCTCTCAGGGGAAGCGGCGGTTAATAACGCTTTTAGAGAGATTTCCCAAACTGATAGCGAAAAAATTCTCCCCCTACTCGTGCTCGTCATTATTATCTCACTCGCACTGCTTTTTCATTCTTTCTATGGTGTATTGCTGCCACTAGTTGTGACAATTTTCAGTGTAACATCGACTCTGGGCCTTGGTTTTCATTTTGGTTTAAAATTCAATAGTATCTTGAATATCTTGCCTGCCATACTCGTCGCGATTGCGATTGCAGACTCTGTTCACGTTTTAATGTCTTATTTTCAATTTAGGGCGCTGGGCGAAGATTATAAAACGGCAGGAAAGCTTTCACTCAAAAAAAATCTGCTCCCTACTTTTTTGACTTCACTCACAACTATGATTGGCTTTTTAAGTTTGACCATGGCGGATCTTGTTCCTATTCAAAGACTTGGTTTAATGGCGGGTCTTGGTTGCTTTGTCGCTTGGTTTCTCACAATTTTTCTTCTCTGCCCGGTCCTCCTGCTTTATCCGCTAAGACTTCCTTCTATCTTCACTAAAGCCTTCTCTCACTTACAAGACGAAGAAGAGGCTAAATCGTCAAAAAAATTCATTCGCTTCATTAGCACGCGTCCTAAGATGATCTTAAGTTTCTTTGCAGTGATCACCATCATCTCTTTTGGAATCAGTCTACAAAATGAGATTAATTCAAACCCCTATAGTTATTTTGCTAATGACACAGAAATCAAACGGGCCAATGAATTTGTAAAATCGAATTTCGGTGGAGTCGCAGGGCCTGAACTTATGATCTCGACCGGAAAAGAAGATGGAATTAAAGACCCTGAGTTTTTAAAGAAAGTTGAAGCCTTTAAAACTTGGCTTCACTCATTGGAGTTTGTCGACCAAACGGTTGATATTATCGATATCGTCAAAGAGATGAATCAATCACTCAACGCTGGAGATAAGGCCTTTTTCAAAATTCCTGAGACGCAAAATCAAGTAGCCGAGCTGCTTTTTCTCTATACTCTCAGTCTTCCTCAAGGCATGGATCTTAATAATCGTATGAGCTTGGATTTTGAGGCGATGAGAATGACAGTTCTTTGGCGTGTGCAAACATCAAAAGACTGGGGCTACTGGATTAAAGAAATTGAAAAAAAGTCTGATGAACTAGGCCTTGATCTTGTTGTGACAGGAAAGACAAACCTCTTTCAAAGAATGATGGGGTATGTAGTGGCGACTTTCTCAAAAAGTATCATCACGGCCTCAGTTCTTGTCTGCCTCCTAATGATCCTGCTTTTTAGATCTGTAAAAATCGGTCTTATTTCTTTACTGCCCAATATTCTTCCCTTGATTATGGGAGGTGCCTTTATGAAGTTGACTGGTATGAGCTTAAATATCGGCACCACTTTGGTGGCCTCTGTCTGCTTGGGAATTGCCGTGGATGACACCATTCATTTTCTTTCAAATTTTCATCGCTTGAAAAAAGAAGGCAAAACAAACGCTGAAGCTCTCACCTATATTATGACTTTCACCGGTTCGGCTTTGATCGTCACCACCGTGATTCTCGTCGCGGCTTTTGGTCTCTTCATCTTGGGTGCATTCGTCCCTAATGTGAATTTTGGTGTGATGTGCGCCTTCGTTTTGACCACTGCCTTGATTGTAGATTTGGTGTTTTTGCCCGCTCTTTTATTAGTTATCAAAGATGATATTAAAAGCAGCTGATATGGACATTGCCTACCCAACTCTATCATTTCTTAACTAAGTGATGTGGCCGGCGTCCACACATTGAAAACGATCCACCTAAGCTAATTTACAATCTCTAAGTGCAATTCACGGAAGAGACTAGAATAACGTCATAACCTGTTCATAGGACTGTTTATGGCTTTGCCTGCCTTTCTACTCGCTTGCTTCATGAGCTTTGTTCTCTCTGCTCACGAGCTTCCGCTTGATAAGCACCTCTCTGGCCGCTCAGCAATCGGCTTTGAAGAGGACGGTAATGGCGAAGGCTTGCGCTATCTCGGGAGTGGGTGGCAATCGGGACAGGCCAATCTATTTGCCCATGATTATGACACTCATATTCTCTACCGTTTTAACTCAAAAGGAAGAACAACGCTTGGTGAAATTCGCGGACGAGAGATTCTTGGTTTTGGCCTTGAGGAAACTGGCGAATTCTATCTTTTAACTAAGAGAAATCGTCAGTTCTTAATCGAGAAGTTTAATTCTCGTGGAACACGTATCTCCCATGTATCGGTCAAAATCCAACTGATGAGTGATGAACTCTATCATATTGAGTCCGATGGAAAAGATTTTTACCTCATAGGACCGAACGAAGGTCATAGAGTGGCGATTAATGGCGGAACAGCGAAGGTTTTCAATGGCTATCCGATCATTGGTCAAAAAGACGAGTATCTCAATTACAAATTTCATAATAGGACGCTTGAGATTTCCTTCTACCCTGAACAGAAAACTCGAAAAATCCAAATTCCTCTTTTCAATGCTCCAGACCATGTCGAGCTCTTTAGACGAACAAGCAAGGGGCTCTATTTTATGCTCGAGACAGAACTTGACCTGAATCGAAATGAGTCTACTTTTTTTATCTATAAAGTCGATTCAACAAGACTAAGGCTAAATGGAGGATTGTATTTGAGTCTTCCTTATAGCGCGAGGACTGAACGCTTCTTTTGGTTCAACCAACAAGGACATATTTATATGACCACTTTAAGGGGCCATGAGTATCGCGTTTGGTTTATAGGTCAGTTCTAGTACTTTAATACTTTCTCTCGACCTTGCTTTGTTATTTACTCAAACATTTTCTGCGAACTCTAGCGTGTGTTGATGTTTCGACTTGGGCCGTAGCCACAGGGCCGTGTAGGTTAAAGCGAGTAGCTTTTAAGATTATTGTGAGAAAACGACATTCAAGCGAGCACTTGAGTTTGAGCGCAATTAATGGAGTTTCACACTTGCACTAGCACCGAATCGCCCATCGTTAGTTCGGCAACAATAATTTTTTTACTAATAAAATCAGTGGGAATCTCAATCAGGGATAAAATCCGAAAGCAGTCTTTGCAGAGACTCGGTTGGTCCATTCATATACATTGGACGGCGATCGCTCAAAAGGAACTTGGGAGTCAGTGGCTTCACTTGTATTCCCCTCTTTAAGGGTTTCCAAAAAACCTTCTTTCATTTTTAAGGACACGGGCCCGCTAGACGTTAACTTAGCGCCAAAGGAAGTCCCAGCTGCCGCCAGATTCAAATCCAAACGAATGCCGTTTTCAACTGAACCGTAGCGAGGTATGGCCAACAAACTGTTAGAGCGTAGGTCTCCGCCATCTCTTAAGTGATAGCCCAAATGACTGGCATAGACCGCTGCCCGCGCCGCAGATGCTGAATACCCTTCATCCATCAACCGATCAGTCCAAGCGGCCGTTGCCCAGAAGTGATAAGACTTACCAATATCACAGGGAAACCCCGCCCCCGCAGGAAGACTATAAACACTGGGGTGCCCTGCTTGCATCATCAGAGTGTCTGCGTGAGGCATTCCTTCGGCCAGGGCCTGCATAAAAATACCGTTCAAGTTACAGCTTTTTCCGTCCCTGCAAGAGTTGGGAAATGAGGCAACTTCTTCGAAGTCTATTCTTCGGGCAAAGTTAGGACCGCCACTTGAAATGGCCCCTAGAATTTTAACAGCCTGCTTTTTTGATTCCTCATCTGAGAGGCCTTCTTTTTTTAACTCCTCTGTGAGGTCAGAAAAAATTGAGGCTTCCTTTTCTATTTGCCCATTTTCAAAACGTTCATAAAGTTTGATCACCGTTCTATGTAGTGCGGGAGTCAGTCTTTCGTCCGCCAAAGTTTCCTTTATGAGTGGAACGGCAGTAATCTGAGTCTTTTTATGCTCGTGAATTTCAACCCATTTGATAAGTTTGTTACTGGCCGATGCACACGAAATTGTCGCCATGGGATTCAAGAACCCACAAGCTCCTATGATTTCAGCTTGAGAGACATTCAGAGGTCCTTTTGTTTTGTAACTGGGTATAAAAGAGTTACCTCGGAGGTCTTTATCTTTAAAGGCTTTGAGAAGAGATGAACGGCAGCCTAGCTTAATCATACAAACTCGTTGAAAATGAGATCCAAGTCCTGACCTTTCCTTAAGATCAGGGTGACCCATCATCGAAGTCATCCATGGATCCGCCAAGCTTATGAAATCGTCATCTGAGTCCAAGAGGGCCGAAGCTGCTTGATCGCGGTTGCCCTCAATTTTCTTCATGCGGTATTCAGTCATGGACTTATCTCTATTTACTCCACTGCCGCTTTTTCGCGACAAACTACCGGTAGCACGGTCCATCCGATTCCACTCGCAGAACCCCTTAAAGTCCCCTTCAGCGGCCGTGATACTCATGTGCTTTGAAAGGCCAATCCACATCTCAGAGTTCTCAAGACCTACAGCGATTTGACCTGTATTGACGCAAATACCTGCTTCAGCATTGGCCTCAAGGCAGAAAAAGCAAAGGCCTAAGATAAGGAAAATGATCTTCATAGGTACTACAATTATCGGCAAAAAAATTTATTGTCTTAAGACCCAACTTTCCCGCGCTCCTTGCAAATTTACGATGCTTTAACTTGAGATCATTTCAATCACAAAGCTATTTGCTCAACTATAAGTAGTGGGTAGCGGACTAAATGCAACAGCCATTTACGACTCTTCCTAAAGCTTCTTTCTGCAATATGGCAGCAAATTATTTAATAATATTTCTAGAATCATATGAGGAGAAAATAATAAAATAGCATATTCCCGACTTTGCCATCTGGTGGGCCCAAACGAAGGCCATCTATCTATGACCACATTGAGAGGACATGAATACCGTGTATGGTTTATCGGTCAGTTCTAAAGAGTTCCTGTAAAACTTCCTCGAGTACTAGCAATAAGCGTTCTAAATAGATAATTTTGGGCCAACTGAAATTCCTTCAAGGGGTCCTATATGAAAACACTTTCTCTCTTACTTGCTTTGTTTCTTACTCAAACAGTTTCTGCGAGTTCATTTGGAAAATTTAAAATGACTCTAGGGTCTGATATTCTTGACCAACAAGTTGTGATCTTTCTCATGAATTCACAAAGTGAAATTACTATTATTGAAGATGAGAATTATTATGAAATCAGCTCTATGCCATTTTTCGGGGAGATTGTTTTATCTTTTCAAAGTGGTGGAGATGAAGACTTTGTCAAAGCACAGTTTAAAATCAAAAACAATAAACTGATGGTCGCTTGTGCAGCTTATATTGACGCAAAAAATGAGTCTTACGCTGCCTATTTAGCTGGAGCTATCGATTTATCTCGTTGGAATACCAAAACGAAAAAGTATGAATCACTTATGACAAGTGAACTTGAAGGACAAAATCAGGCTTGTTTAGATGAGTTGACTGAACAGTACATAAGCTTTGATCAGTTTTAAGAAATGCGGGCCTGAATGAGTTCAGGCCCTATGTTTTACTATAAATGCAAAGGTCTATTATCAGTCGCCGCCAAACACGCTTCCTTAAAAGCTTCTGAGTATGTTGGGTGGGCGTGACAAGTTCTTGCAATATCCTCTGCAGAAGCTTTAAATTCCATCGCCACAGCAGCTTCCATAATCAGATCGGCACAACGAGGGCCGATCATATGGACACCTAAAATTTCATCAGTCTCTTTATGAGCGATGACTTTAATCAAGCCATCACTTTCATTGCTCGCGCGAGCGCGCCCAAGAGCTTTGAAAGGAAAACTTCCAAGCTTGAAAGGAATACCGATCTCTTTGACTTGCGCTTCTGTGTAACCCACTGACGCCACTTCAGGCCAAGTGTAAACCACGCCTGGAATGAGTAAATGGTTCAAATGAGGTTTTTGTCCGGCCATGACCTCAGCAACAAAAACGCCTTCTTCTTCCGCTTTATGAGCGAGCATCGCCCCTTTCACAACATCACCAATGGCGTAGATATGAGGTACTGATGTTCGAAGATGTTCGTCCGTTGGGATTCTTCCGCGCTCATCTGTGGTGAGGCCCGCGGCTTTGAGATTAAGTCCGTCTGTATAGGGCTTGCGTCCAACAGCGACTAAAACATAATCGCCTTTAAGTTCGATCAATTCGTCTTTCACACGATCTTTAGCTGAAACGATGACTTCATTGCCTTTAGCTTCGGCTTTCAAAACCGCAGTTGAAAGATAGAATTCAATTCCATCTTTTTTCAGCACGCGGTGAAGTTGTTTACCCATCTCATGATCCATGGTTGCGATCACACTATCGGCGTACTCCACAACACTGACTTTAGAGCCAAGGCGGCGATAAACAGAACCAAGTTCAAGGCCAATCACACCGCCACCAATAACGATGAGGTGTTTTGGAACTTCTTCTAAAACCAGAGCTTCCGTTGAAGTGATGATGCGTTTTTTGTCGACTTCAATGCCAGGAATCTGAGAAGGTTTAGAGCCGGTAGCGATAATCACGCGTTCCGCTTTAATTTCTTCAGCTTTATCTTTGCTTTGAATTTTAATGGTATGAGCATCAACGAATGAGCCCATGCCATGGAAGACATCAATTTTATTTTTCTTCATTAAAAAAGCGACGCCACCACAAGTATCACTTACAACTTTTTGAACTCGCTCTTTCATTTTTTTGATATCGAGCTTAACTGTTCCAACGTCAATCCCATGATCTTTATGAGAGTGGACTGTTTCATGATAGCGCTCTGAGGAATCCAACCACGCTTTCGAGGGAATACAGCCCACATTTAGACATGTTCCTCCGAGAGTATTGTATTTTTCAATAATGGCCGTTTTGAAACCTAGTTGAGCACAGCGAATCGCTGTCACATAACCACCAGGTCCCGATCCAATCACCACTACATCATATTGCTTCATCACTCAGTCCTTCGTTAAACTTAAATATCTAATAATAATCTGGCAGGATCTTCGAGCAGGTCTTTGACTTTTTTCAAAAAGCCCACTGATTCCCGTCCATCAATAATTCTATGATCGTACGAAAGTGCGACATACATCACTGGATGAATCACCACTTGTCCGTTGATCGCCACTGGGCGCTCGACAATATTATGCATGCCAAGAATCGCCGATTGAGGAATATTGATAATCGGAGTTGAAAGCATAGAGCCGAACACACCACCATTAGTAATAGTGAAAGTCCCGCCTTGCATTTCATCGATGGTGAGTTTCCCATCGCGGCCTTTAAGCGCCAGACGTTTAATTTCTCTTTCAATATCGGCAAGGCTTAAAGCCTCTGCATTTCTCACCACTGGAACCACAAGTCCCTTCGGTGTTGAAACGGCAATGCCAATATCGGCGTAATTATGAGAAATAATCTCTTCGCCGTCGATCATGGCATTCACGTTTGGAAATTCTTTGAGGGCTTGTGTACAGGCTTTGGTGAAGAAAGACATAAAGCCCAAACCGACTTGATGTTTTTCAAAGAAGCTGTCTTTGTATTTTTTTCTTAGTTGCATCAACTCATGCATATCAACTTCGTTAAAAGTAGTGAGCATCGCTGTTGAATTTTTCGCTTCTGTTAAACGAGCGGCAATAGTTTTTCGAAGACGAGACATTTTCTCGCGAGTCTGTACACGCTCTCCAGTCGCTTTTTGAGGAACTGCTGGAGGAGCAGAGCTTTCTGCTTTAGACGCTGGGGCAGCAGCAGCTTTATGATCAACGCTTAAGGCGTCGGCTTTTGTGATACGTCCGTCTTTTCCACTTCCCTTCACTTCGTCAGCTGGGATTCCTTTTTCGGCTAAAATCTTACGAGCTGCTGGTGAAGGGTGTGCTCCACCAGTGGCAACAGCTTCTGCTTTTGCAGGTGTCGCCTCTTTTGCAGGAGCAGACTTAGCAGCGGCCTTAGCGTTTCCAGCACCTGGAGTCAGGGTTCCAATGATGGCACCAATCGCGAGTTCATCCCCTTCTTTGGCTTTGATGGTGAGGACGCCTGAACTCTCGGCCGGCAACTCAACAGTCGCCTTATCAGATTCGATCTCACAGAGGATATCGCCTTCATTAACTTGCTCCCCGTCTCCTTTGAGCCATGAGGCCAGAGTGACCTCTGTAATCGATTCTCCAATGCTTGGAATTTTAATTTCAATAGACATAAAACCTAACCTTTTTTTAATTACTCAAATGCTTTTGTTATAATTGCAAGTTGCTCTCTAGCGTGAACGGCGGCGTAGCCAGTCGCTGGAGAAGCACTTGATTTACGAGAGAGACATCTCATCTCTCCAAAAATATCGCGCCAGCGTAACAGATAAGTCCACGCCCCCATGTTCATCGGCTCTTCTTGAACCCATACATGCTCAGCACCTTTGTACTTCTCAAGCACAGCTTTCACTTGTGATTCCACCAAAGGATAAATCTGCTCTAGGCGAACAATGGCAATATCTTTGCGGCCGTCGGCTTGTTGTTTTTCTAGAAGATCGTAATAAATTTTGCCAGTACACAAGAGAACACGTTTTACTTTCTTAGCCTCACACCAATGATCATCGATGATCTCCTGGAAATTCCCCGTGGTGAGATCAGCAACACTTGAAGTGCAACGTGGGTCTCGAAGCAGTGATTTCGGAGTGAAGACGATCAATGGCTTGCGGAAATTCCACGCCAATTGTCGACGCAAAATATGATAGAAGTTCGCGGGAGTGGTACAGTTCGCCACCACCATATTGTACTCAGCCGCGAGTTGCAAGAAACGCTCTGGGCGGGCGTTGGAGTGTTCAGGGCCCGCACCTTCATAGCCGTGAGGGAGAAGCATCACAAGGCCGCTCATACGGCGCCACTTGCTCTCGCTTGAAGAGATGAACTGATCGATCATGATTTGCGCGCCGTTAGCGAAATCACCAAACTGCGCTTCCCAAATGACTAAACTTTTTGGCGTGCCTTGAGAGTAGCCGTATTCATAACCTAGGACTGCGTACTCAGAGAGAAGAGAGTTATAGATTCTCATCTTTCCTTGTTTGCCGTCAGGGCGAATATTATCGAGACCGCAATAGGCTTGATTAGTATACTCATCAAACACTTTAGCGTGACGGTGAGAGAATGTTCCTCTGATCACGTCTTGCCCTGAGAAGCGCACATGATTGCCTTCGAGAAGAAGGGTTCCGTAAGCGAGAAGTTCCGCCAGTGCCCAATCCAGTTGGTTATTATCATAATTATTTTTGCGGTCTTCGAGAATTTTCTGAGCTTTCTTTAAAGTCTTGAAGCCCTCAGGAACTGAGGTGAGTGCCGTAAGAATTTCATCGAGGATTTCTTTTTGAACTGCAGTCTTGGGAGATTTTTCAAAATCCTCCGGTGTCGACCAATTCAGGCCTTCCCATTGTTTATGGGGGCCTTGTTTTTTGAGGGGAATTTCTTTTTGACGAACATTATTAAAACGAGCGGCTAGAAGTTCTTTGAACTGCTCCTGCATGCTCGTTGCAAGATCGGTGTGAATTTCATTTCCATTGAGAAGTTTTTCCAAATAGATTTCTCGTGGATTTTTTTGTTTGGCAATCAAACCGTAAAGATGAGGCTGGGTGTACTTCGGCTCGTCACCTTCATTATGACCATGCTTTCGATAACAAACCATATCGATAAAAACATCTTCTCTAAAACGTTGACGATACTCCACCGCCAACTCTACTGCGTAGACCACGGCTTCTGGATCATCACCATTGACGTGAATAATTGGCACGTCAATTGTCTTCGCCACAGAGACGCAGTAGTGAGACGACCTGGCGTCTTCAAAATCAGTGGTGAAACCGATTTGGTTGTTGATCACAAAATGAATCGTTCCCCCAGTGTTGTAAGCCGGGAGTTTTGACATTTGAAGCATTTCATAAACAATGCCCTGTCCCGCCACAGCGGCGTCGCCATGAATCACAATAGGAATAATTTTATTGAAATCCCCTTCGTAAACCAAGTCACCTTGAGCGCGGTTATAACCGAGAACAACAGGCCCGACCGCTTCGAGATGGGATGGGTTTGGAAGCAGTTTTACATAAACTTCTTTGCCCGTTGAAGTGGGGCGAATGGAAGTAAAACCTAAATGGTATTTCACATCTCCGTCGCCGTATTGTTCGATGCTGCTACCTTCGAATTCATTAAAAATATATTCGTAAGTTTTCCCCACGATATTCGCGAGCACGTTCAATCGTCCACGATGGGCCATACCAATCACGAATTCTTTTGCACCCAGCTCGGCACCGTGATTGATAATAGCGTCGAGTGCTGGGATTGTGGTTTCTCCCCCTTCGAGAGAAAAACGTTTTTGCCCCACGTATTTTGTCTGAAGAAAGTTTTCAAAGACCGTGGCTTCATTGAGTTTCTCTAAAATTCTTTTTTTCTTCTCGACTGGGAAATTAATTGTTTTGGCGGTTGATTCAAATCTCTCTCTCACCCAGCGGCGCACGTCAGTGCTGCTTGAGTGCATATACTCAATGCCGATTTTTCCACAGTAGATGGCCTTGAGGTGTTTGATGATATCGCCGAGGCGAGCGGGACCAAGACCTACGAACTCTCCACAAGTGAACACTTCATCGAGGTCTGCATCAGTGAGGTCATAGAATTCAAGAGAGATGCGAGCGTCGCGATTTTTTCGCGGGCGAATGGGGTTTGTATCAGAGAGAAGATGTCCGCGAGCGCGAAAAGATTGAATCAAACGAAAGACATTAAATTCTTTTCTGAGTTTTAAATCACTCACCTCTCCGCCGGCACCTGAGCTTGCGAAGCTAGGTTGATTGAATTCGAAACCTTGAAAGAAAGCTCTCCAAGAATCTTCTAATTCTGTTGGCGAATTTTTGTATTGTTCATAAAGACCATCAACGAAAGAAATATCCGACGCTGAAAGGTGGGTAAAATCTACTGGCTTTTTCATAATTCCCCAATTCATCACAAGAAACTGTTTTCTTGTGTCCCTACTAAAGATAAGTGAAAGAGATAACACTAAAATAACATCCGATAGTCGAAAGATAAAAGGGAAATTAATTCTCCAATATGTCGAGTTTACTTTACATAAATCGACCGACTGCAAGTCTCAATTAATTCGAGGCGCTCGTGTTTTGGGTGGGATTTGTGGGGTGAGCTCCGCCGATTTTTTTAAGACTGAACAACTTTCACTTCGACTGGGCATCCTGCCTCAATCCTTAAAACAACTTTTCCAGAACCATCACAAACGGATTTTTCTTCTTCTGTGCACTGATCTTTTTTATCGCAGAAATCACACTCCTCGCCCATGACTTTACCAAGACCACCGCACGAACCTTGCAGCGGTTTTCGACCCATCATTGCTCCAACGGCCATCATACAGATGAATAATCCGAGCACGGTAAAGGTGATTAAAAAGGTTTCGATCATGAGAGACTCCGTTACGGAATATGTATCTCCGAATCAGGGTAAAGTTCAAGCCATTTCGACGAGAATTTTTCTAAATAAACGCCTGGTTCTTGCTCAATAATAAAGTACGCAATCAGCCCTTCTCGCTCAGCTATCTCCGGCCCCTTGTCTGGTCCTACAACTAACATCGCCGTTGCCCAGGCATCGGAAAAGAGAGCGTTAGAATCGGGAGAAATAATGGTGGCGCTGATCAGATTATGTTGCACGGGAATCCCCGTTTCAGGATCAATGGTATGGGCGTAACGCTTACCTTCCGCTTCGAAGAACTGACGATAATTTCCCGAGGTGCAGATCGCGCGGTCGCCAAGAATTAATTGACGCTGAGCTATTCCGCGCTCTTTATGTGGGGCCTCAATCGCCACTCGCCAAGGACCGTCGTGCTTCTCTCCGCGAGTGATAATTTCTCCGCCCACAATCAGCATGGAGTTTTCAACTCCTGCTTCGTCCATGATCTTCGCCATCAAATTTAGACCCATCCCCTGACCGATTGAAGAATAATCGAGTGTTACTTGGGGATGAAGTTTTCTAAGTTGGCTTTTATCTGCAGAAACCTCAAGGTGTTGCAAACCGACAAAAGCTTTCAGCGCCTGAATTTCTGATGGTTCGGGCTTATTGGTTCTAGGTCCCCGTGGGCCAAAACCCCAGAGGGCCACCAGTGGGCCTACGGTTGGGTCGTAAATTCCGTTGGTTTTTTTTCCGACATCGAGGGCCTGCAGGAGACCTGCCATCAGATCAAGGCTCGGCGTTTGCCATTCAAGACTTGAGCTCTTGTTAAACTGACTGATTTCCGAATCGGGAATATAATTGGAAATTTTTTGATTAAGATCAATTAAAGCGCGGTCAATCTTGGCGGCCAGTTCTGGCTTGCTTGGAGTCTTGGCGGTTGGGTAGTACTTCACCACATAAGTGGTTCCCATCGTCTGGCCCTGAAACTCAAGAAGCTTCGGCTTTTGAGTGCAAGAGAGTGCGAAAAAACCAAGGCCCAGGGAAATCCCTAGGCCTCGAGTGATAAACTTAAGCTTTAAGAACGCTAACTTCAAATCAGCCCCCGAAATCATCAAGTGCGATATCTTCTCTTTCCACACCAATATTAAGCAGCATATTGATCACAGAAGTGTTCATGATCGGCGGCCCGCAGAGGTAGTACTCGCAATCTTCCGGTGCTGGGTGATTCTTTAAATACTGTTCAAAAAGAACATTATGGATAAAGCCTTTATGTCCATCCCACGGCTCACCTGGTATTGGATCAGAAAGGGCGACATGCCATTTGAAGTTTTCATTTTCAGCTTGGATCGCATCGAAATCTTCGACGTAGAACATCTCTCTCTTCGAGCGAGCCCCATACCAGAAAGTCACTTTGCGTTTTGTTTTAAGTCTTCTGAAAAGATCGAAGATATGCGAGCGCATTGGAGCCATACCAGCACCACCACCAACGAAGACCATTTCTTTCTGAGTATCTTTTGCGAAGAACTCACCGAATGGTCCAGAGATCGTCACTTCGTCACCTGGCTTGAGGTTGAAGATATACGAAGACATTTTCCCTGGCGGAAGATGGTCTTTTCCAGGAGGTGGAGAAGCAATACGGACGTTCAACATAATAATGTCTGATTCTTCAGGGTAGTTGGCCATTGAGTAAGCACGGATAGTTTCTTCTGGCTCGAAAGACTTGTACTTCCAAAGATTAAATTTATCCCAATCTTCTCTGTATTCTTCTTCCACGATAAAATCTTTGTAATCAATAGAGAGGCCAGCTGGTCTTTCAATTTGAATATAACCACCAGCGCGGAAAGGAACTGTTTCGCCTTTTGGAAGTTCGAGCACCAGTTCTTTAATGAAAGTTGCGACGTTGTGATTCGAGCGAACTTTGGTTTTCCATTTCTTCACACCAAAGACTTCTTCTTCTACGTGAATTTTCATATTTTGCTTAACCGCAACCTGACAGCTTAAGCGACAGCCTTCACGAGCTTCTCTTTTAGTGATGCTTGAGAGTTCCGTCGGCAGAATCTCTCCGCCTCCTTCGTAAACATGCACCTTACACTGAGCACATGTTCCCCCACCACCACAAGCAGAAGAGACAAAAAGTTTATTATCGGCGAGAACGTTGAGGAGCTTTCCACCAGCTGGCACAACGATATCTCTTTGGCCGTTAATATTGATTGTCACGTCACCTGAGGCAACCAGTTTTGATTTTGCAGTTAGGATCACCAACACCAAGATGAGGATGATCAGGGTAAACATACCTACGCCAATGGCAATTTCATTCATAATCTCTTCCTCGAGCTTGTTAGAGTTGAATACCTGAGAACGAAAGGAAACCAATCGCCATCAAGCCTACTGTAATAAAAGTTATCCCAAGTCCCTTCAATCCGTCAGGTACATCACTGTAAGACATTTTCTCGCGGATCCCAGCAAGTAAGACAATCGCGATTGCCCAGCCAAGGCCTGACCCAAAACCAAAGACCACACTTTCAGTGAGGTTATAATCTCTCTCCACCATAAAAAGTGAGCCACCGAGAATGGCGCAGTTCACAGTGATGAGCGGAAGGAAAATCCCAAGGGCACTATAAAGAGCTGGGAAAAACTTATCGAGTGTCATCTCTAGAATTTGTACGATCGCCGCGATCACGCCGATATAACAAATAAGTCCTAGAAACGATAAATCCACTCCCGTCACTCCGGCCCACGCGAGAGCGTCAGCTTTTAACAGGTAAGTGTAGAGCAAGTTATTCATAGGAATGGTGATTGTCTGAACAACGATCACAGCAATACCAAGTCCGATAGAAGTCGAAACTTTTTTAGAAACGGCTAAGAAAGTACACATCCCCAAGAAGAAAGCCAAAGCTAGGTTTTCTACAAAGATGGCTTTCATCAATAGGCTTAAATAATGTTCCATAATAAATCCTCTTAAGGCTTAAATTTGTTTTAGTGTTCGACTTGCTCTGGTTTCCACGTTCGAACTCCCCAAATGAAAAAGCCAATCAAGAAGAAGGCCATTGGAGAAAGTAAGAACATCCCATCCGGTTGAAACCATCCACCAGCATTTTTGAGTTTAAAGATTTCGATTCCAAGCAAAGCGCCTGAACCTAAAAGCTCTCTAAAAACACCAACGAACAAAAGAACAATACTATAACCAAGTCCGTTTCCGATCCCGTCGATCAAACTCATCACTGGACCGTTTTTCATGGCGTAAGCTTCAGCTCGTCCCATAACGATACAGTTTGTAATAATCAAACCGATATAAACGGACATACTTTTGGCCACGTCATAAACAAAGGCTTTCAACACTTGGTCCGTTAGGATCACAAGGGAGGCGATAATCGTCATCTGAACGATAATTCTGATGCTTGATGGAATATTGTTTCTGATCAAACTCACACAAAAATTTGAGAGGGCCGTGACCACAATCACCGCCAAACACATTACGAGAACTGACTCGAGCTTTGTTGTCACTGCAAGAGCAGAGCAAATCCCGAGAATCTGAAGCGCGATGGGGTTATTATTAAAGATCGGATCAATTAAATTCTTTTTAATACTCATTAGAGCACCTCTTCATCAGTTTCAAAAGATGTATCGAATTCAGTGGCGGCAGATCCTTGGCGAAATTGTGCCAAGTACGGACCGTAAGCATCGTCACCTAGCCAGTATTGCATCATGCCAGTCACACCATTTGATGTAATGGTGGCACCAGAAAGACCGTCAACTTTATGAGTGTTTCCTGGAGTCGTGCTGTCAACTGAGCCTTTGATCACTTCAACCACTGGCTGGTACTCTTCATCAAAAGCTTGTTTGCCTGACCACTGAGCGAGCCAGCGAGGGTTTTCAATTTCACCACCAAGGCCTGGAGTTTCGCCGTGCTGGTAGAAGCCGAGACCTTTAATGGTTTTTGTATCAGGTGCAAGAGCGACAAAACCGTACATTGTTGACCATAGTCCTTTGCCAAAAACGGGAAGCACGATCATCGAGACTACTCCATTTTCCATCACGCGATAAACTTTTCCATAAGGAGCGCGAGCACGGATTTTACCAACGTCAGCACTCGAAGGAATATTATAACGAGTTTTAGCATCCCGAGCTTCTTTTAGTTCGTCATACTGTTCAGGATCGACGTCAACAACTTCACCTGTTTTAAAATCGATCACCTGAGCTTCAACGGACTCAAAGATTTTTTCAATCTCAGCTTTGCTGGCTTTTGAATTTTTAAGTAAACCAGAAGCGAGGAGGAGATTTTTTTTAATATCGAGTTTTTGATTTTCAATTTGCATTGGTCTAAGTGAGACAGCGGCTCCAGAAACCAGGAGTGAGCAAACAACACAAAGACTAACGGCCACAATAAGTGTGCGCGAAACTGTATCCTTAGACATTTCTAAGCTCCCTTCTCTTAATATTAGAGTTCACAACGAAATAATCAATCAACGGGGCGAAGAGGTTGGAGAAAAGAATCGCCAACATGATTCCTTCAGGGAAAGCCGGGTTGATCACACGAATTAGAATCGTCATCACACCAATCAGAGCACCGTAGAAGTACTGCCCTTTCAATGTCATGGAAGCCGTGACTGGGTCCGTAGCCATAAAGACTGTTCCGAACGCGAAGCCACCGATCACTAAATGCCAAAGAGGAGTTACGCTAAACATAGCGTTGGTATCACTGCCGACAGTGTTGAGAAGCAAGGTAAAACCAACTGCTCCGGCGACGACAGACAACATAATTCGCCACGAACCAATTCCGGTGGCGATCAAATAAAAGGAGCCGAGTAAACACGCCAGCGCCGAAGTTTCTCCCATGGAGCCTGGAATAAAACCAACAAAGGCGTCCATGAAATTAAAGTTTTCTACGAGCTGGGCCATCCCACCGGCAGCCGCTTGACCTAGAGCTGTCGCTCCCGAGTAGCCATCAGCCGCTACCCAGACGAGGTCACCTGAAATTTGCGCAGGGTAAGCGAAGTATAAATACGCGCGAGAAAGAAGAGCGACGTTTAAGAAGTTTTTCCCGGTGCCGCCAAAAAGTTCTTTTCCGACAACTACACCAAACGAAATCCCAACGGCGACTTGCCAGAGAGGAATGGTCGCAGGAAGTGTTAAAGGAAAAAGCAAGCCTGTGACTAGAAAGCCTTCGTTCACTTCGTGCTTTCTGACAGAAGCGAAAAGCACTTCCCAAAAACCACCGGCGATTTGAGTCACAAGAAAGATCGGCACGAAATAAAGAGCGCCGTGAACAAAATTGGAAATCACATCAGACGAATCGATTCCAAAACCTAGACCGCTGAAAATCGCTCCACGCCAGCCTTCAATCGTTGTCGCGCCCATCGCTTCAAGAGCGAGGTTCGCTTGGTAGCCGGTATTGAAAAGCGCCATGATAATCGCTGGAGCAAGGGCTAGAGCAACGGTAATCATGAGGCGTTTGAGATCGAGAGCATCTCGCACGTGCACACTTCCTGTCGCCACTTGGCCTGGGGAATAAATAAAAGTGTCAATCGCTTCGTAGAGCGGATAGAGCTTCTCAAGCTTGCCTCCGTGGGCAAAGTGCTTGTGTTGAGCATCTAGAAACTGTCGTAAAATCTGCATAGATTTATCCTTCTTTCTCGATCGTCATAAGGTTTTCTCTTAAGTAAGGGCCAAAATCATCTTTACCTGGGCTTGCGAAAGTCAAAAGCGACAAATCTTCTTCGTCTAGCTCAAGGCAGCCGAGCTTTTGTGAAAGATCAGTGTCTTTTGTCACAAGAGCGCGCAGAAGCTGGGTTGGTAAAATATCAAGTGGCATTACGGCTTCAAAACTTCCCACTGGAACCATGGCGCGAGGAGAGCCCCACGTCGTCGTTGAAAAATCAAATTTTTTGCCAGGGAGCAAGCTTGAAAGAAATGTTCTCTTCACAGAAAAACGGTCGAAGCCTGGCATATGCCAACCGAGAAGTTCTCTTTCGGTATTCTCTTCAATGAGAGAAACTTGCTGATGAAAACGCCCGAGGTAATGAAAAGGAGCTTCCACTTTTTGTCCGTGAAGAACAGAGCCTGAAATCACGCGAACACTTGGTCCACTCATTTCCCCTTTCACGAGCTCTAATAAATCAACACCGACTCTTGTGCGAACAAGACGTGGGTTGGAAGCTTTTGGGCCTGCGATTGAGATCACACGTTCAAGATTGAGTTTTCCCGTAAGGAAAAGTTTCCCGACAGAAATCACGTCTTGGTAGCCGATATGCCATACAGTTTTCTTCGGTCCGACTGGATCGAGAAAATGAATATGAGTTCCAACGTTACCTGCTGGGTGCACGCCTTTGAATTCTTTTACAGAAATTTTCTGACCGCTAACTTCAGGCACGAAGCTTCCAGTTTTTTTACAAACAAAAACTTTGCCGTCTGTTAAGTGAGCAAGGGCCTCAACGCCGGCGATGAAATCAGCTGACGCTTCTTTCAACACAAGGCTTGAATCCACTGCATGGGGATTAGTGTCCATGGTGTTGATGAAAAGTGAGTGAGGCTTAGTGCCGTCAAATGATGGAACTTTTGAAAACGGTCTCGTTCTTAAAGAAGTCCAAAGTCCTGACTCGTGTAAAAGTTTTGAGACCGCTTCGAAATTTAAATCTCGAGGCTGTCCGCCACGGTAAGAAGGGAAACTGACTTGCTCGTCAGGATTAGTCGATGTTTCAATCACCAAAGTTTGGAAGACACGCTTAGCGCCGCGATTGATGGCAACGATTTTTCCTGCAGCTGGGGCGGTGTAGATCACGCCCAGAGATTTTTTGCAGGAGAAAACGGGCTGGCCCATCTTCACTTCATCACCTTCTTTCACAAGAAGAGAGGGCTTCATTCCCATATAATCGCAACCGTTGATGGCGATTTTACGAGAGGTTTTGGTTGAGTCGATGACTTGCTTTGGAGCGCCATTGATGGGCAGATCTAAGCCCTTTTTGATAGTTATCATACGTTCTGAGTACCCGGTTAAAACGTTAATATTGAACACCGTAATGCACTAAGTAAATGAAAGTTTGTGCCAGAATATAACAAGATCAATTTAAAATGTAACTAAAACCTTCTGCCTATCTCGACTTTTTCTAGCCACAACATTTTTTATATTTCTTTCCGCTGCCGCAAAGACATGGATCGTTGCGACCAATTTTTTCTCCCTCGCGCTTGATGGTCGGGATGGGGATTTGGCCGTCAGTGAAAAACCATCGGTTCGCTCGTTTGGTGAAAAGCGCTTTTTCATGATGCACCTGAACAGTATCCCCTTGCTGAAAGCTCGCTTTAAACTCAACAACACCTGTTTTATCTGTCGCTGTGCCTTTTTCGGTCGATAAAATTTCAAGGCCCATCCATTTTGAGCTTTTTGACCACTCTTCAAGCGCCGCACGGTCCGTTTCTCCTCGCGTCTCCGGGTCATGACTCTCAACAATAAAGTCGATCGCCTGCGTGACGTAAGCCGTGTAGCGCGAGCGCATCAACTCGAGTGCGGTTTGCGCTTGGCGCTCACCTTGAATAATCGGCAGACAGCAATCACTCGCTTTAAGACCAGTTCCACAAACACAAATTGACATGAGTTATCCTCTAGCTAGTTGGGCGATAGTAAAATTCTTAGAAGCGATAAAGATAGTCCGTAAAAAAGCTCTTGTCCTCATCAAAAAACACACGACTCTCTAAAAGTCGCGAAGAGATAATCGTAAAATGCGGCTTTAAAAGTTTGAGATAAAAACTTCTGCTGCGGCGGTAGGCGTACAGGTCGTTGAACTCCATTTCAGTGCGCTGACGCTGCAATTCTTTGTCGGTGGGAACACTCATATAAAGATATTTTACTTTCGACGCCAAAACCGGCACGACAAGATTGAGTTCTTCTTCTGTGAGATATTGAAAAACGGAAGTACAAAGACCGAGATCGTACCAGCGAGTTTTGGGCGTTTGTTCTCGGGCCCAAGTGGCGAGATCCATTTGCTTCAGCACGAGTTTAGTTGAGTCGACGGGCTTGATGCCGCGTTTTGAAACTAAGTCGAAAGCTGTCTTTGAAGGCTCGAGGCCCAAGGCACGGTAAGGAACAAATTCTTTTAAGACAGCTTCAAAAAGATGACCCAGGCCAAAACCAAAATCAGCGACGGTGCTGATATCGACAAGCTCGAGGTCGAAGAGCTGTTTGAGATAACCCGCGTGATGAACGGCGTTGCCGATTCCATCCATATCGTCTGGATCGGCGTAATTTGTGCCCCAGTACTCAGGCCCAAAACCTTCTGAGCCTTTTGTCTTGATGTTCTTTGTTTTCATGGATTGATCATGAAAGAAAGTTTTGTCTCCGTCAAAATTCTTATTGCGAGACTTTAAACTCGGGAGGATGATGAGGCGATCATGATCAGCCTGAGTACCACTGTCGTTTTATTTTTCGTCGCCGTTCTGACAAGCATTATCTCCGCCGTCACCAGCATGGCCGGTGGAACAATTCTTTTGTCTTTAATGAGTCTGTTTTTACCCTTTCAATTATTAGTCCCCCTTCACGGCGTGATCCAACTCGTGAGCAATAGCTCGCGCACGGTGACTCTGTTTCGCCAAATTTCTTGGCGTCTGATTCTCCCCTACGCCGCGGGCCTGCCTTTTGGGGTTTGGGTGGCGATCAATCTGATTCGCCAAGTAGAAAACAAAGAAGTTTTTCATCTCTTTATTGCGGGCTTGATTTTTTACACTTTATTTAAACCGAAGAGCTGGCAGAAAATTGTGCTGCCAGTGCCGTTGTTTTTTTTCGTAGGTCTTTGTGCAGGATTTCTGTCCCCTCTTGTGGGTGCGACCGGGCCTTTTCTGTCGCCGTTTTTTCTTCGAGATGAATTAGATAAAAAATCACTGGTGGCGAGTGTGTCGATGGCGCAGACGCTGACTCATTTATTGAAGATCCCGGCCTTTTTAAGTTTGGGTTTTAATTATATTCCTCATTTGGGATTTATTGCGGCGTTGAGTGTAGCGGCTTTTGTGGGGACATATTTGGGTGTGCGTTTGCTAGATAAAGTGAATGAGAAATTGTTTTTGAAGATTTTTAAGGTTGTCTTGTTTGTGATTGCTTGTCGGTTGGTGGTGGTGAGTTTGATGGGGATGAGCGGAGGGTGGGGTTGATTACTTCCGCTCGTTTGAGTTTCGTTTATTGTCTGTCTTGAGGTTTTTCTTTTTTCATTGTCTAGTCGTCACACTTAAGCTGACGATTCTCTGCAGAGCACTGCTTAGAGATCTCTAATCTTCGCAAGCCTAAGAAGCGTAATTGCAGATCAGTATTTTTTATATTTTAGAGAAATTTCAGGTAGTTCCAGTTCATTTTCAATTCTCCAGCAGATAATTTTGCATTTAAGTTCGTAGCAACCATGTTCCGCTTTAGAAATAACATCTTCAATTTTCTCATATCGATTAATAAAAAAGGCTGCTTCATCACACATCTGTTCAGGCATGCTTTCATAATTATATAAAATTGTGTTTTCCCAGAGCATTTCTGAATTATTTAAAAACTCTTGATAATACTTTTCTTTTACATTGGGATATCCATGAAAAACTAAATTCTGAATATATTGCGAGCAGTATACTGGATCTTTAAAATCAGAATTACGACATGCTTTTCTCGAGTCTATCAGGTGTGCATATTGTGAAAAATGCGGAACATAAGCTTTACGATACTGAATTAATCCATAATGCAGAGGTGTGTGAAAGGGGGTGAACGTAAATGCAAAGTTAAGAAATCCAAGTACCTTCTTTTCTTGTGTCGTTAATAAAGTCGAATCAAAATGTTTAAAGTAAAATTCAGAGAAATGGAACGGTAAAAATACAAAAGGCATAAACAAACCTTTAAAAACTATCACCACCGTACTGAATACGGCGACTCTCTTAAAAACGGCACTCAAATTTAATCTGCTACTAAATACTCTCTTTACTTCGACCCAAGAGTTGTGATGCCTCTCTTTTCTCGTAACAAAAAGATAGTAAAGAATGATTATAATTAATAGGTCTATTGAATATAGTAAGTACATATCAAGCCAATATTTCCCCAGTACATTAAAAACCTACAATCAATTTGGGAATTTATAACGGTGGTTTAGTATTTTTTATATTCTTCAGAAATTTCAGGAAGCTCCATGTAAGTTTCAAGTTGCCAACAAATATTTTCGCACTTGAGTTCATAGCAACCGTATTCAACTTTTTCCATTATATCTTCTAGCTTTTCATGCAAATTAATGAAAAAAATGGCTTTATCACACATCTCTACAGGCATATTTTCATAGTTATATAAAATAGTCTTCTCCCAAAAATTGTCTGCAATTTTCAAAAATTCTTGATAATATTTCTCTTTTAGCTTGGGATCGTCACGAATAATCAAAGAACTCATATATTCAGAACAATGCTGATGATCCCTAAAATCTGACTTGAGGCAAATTTTCTTTGAACTCAGCAATTTTGTAAGTCGAGGAAAATGTGGCGCATAAGCTTTTCGATATTGAATGATGGCATACTGAAATGGTATATGAAAGGGTATAAATGTAAATGCAAGGTCTAGAAAAACAAATAACTTTCTTTCTTGATCGTTTAAAAACCTAGTTTCAAAATATTTAATGCGAAAATCACTAATTGTGTATGGCAAGTAAATAAAAGGTACAAATAAGCCTTTAAAAATAATCATCACAGTACTAAATACGGCTACCCGTTTAAAAACGGCACTTAAGTTTAATCTGCTACTAAAAACTCTCTTTAATTCTGCCCAAGCACTGAGATTCCTCTCCTTTCTCGTAACAAAGAGATAGTAAAGGATAATTATGATTAGTAGATCAATTGAATATAGCAAGTACATTTAAAATTCCGATAAAAATGTGGCCTGATTATTTATTTCTCATCACTTCAAATTGCAGCAAAGTTTTATCAACCTCCTCAACTTCCCGTTCAATCTGGTTCTCGAGAAATGAAAAGGCGACGCCTCTACGAATATCTATTAAATTAAATAGTCTTGGATTTGGTCTAAAGTTAGGAATCACAGCCTGTTTTCGGTAAAAATAATAAGGTGAATTTACAAGTTGAAAAAATGTATAACTTGTATTTTTGTGGTTAAAAACTAAAGTTTGATCTCGGTATAACTTATATTTTGGGATAGGAGGGGCGATGCTTGTTTCATCAAGATCTCTCCAGTCTGAAAATTTATCTATCCACATGTCTGATGGAAGATATTTAAACGCAATTTTTTGATCCATATAAAAATATTGGTATTTATCTTCTTCGTCTCCATTTCTAAAATCTATACTCGACTCAACATCTCCCTCTATATCACGCTTAAGTGCTATTCGCTCTACACCAAAGGTATAAATATACTTCGTAGTTAACTTATCATCGTAAATGATACCAGTTTCATTATTACAGCCCTTACGAACGGTAAAAACATAATCGCCCTTATCTAAGAACATTCTAAGATCAAGGGTTTCAAGTCTTCCCGATTGCATATAAGAAGTCCAAAATGAATTCTTACGATTATGGACAAGCTTGGTTGCTTCTTGACTAAAATGACGAAGGTCTACGCCGCCAGTCCAACGACTAATAGTATTAATAATCCTCCAAGAAGGAACGATATCTAAATTCTTAAAAAGTCTAATAGGATATAAGAAGTCAAGAGTACTTACCATGACCTTATCTTTACCTTGAGAGTCCTCGTCTACTCGCAAGAGCTCGATACCTGATTTATCACAGCTCAATAATTTTGCTCCGGGGACAATTGGGGGCGAGATTGGCTTTTTAGAGCAAGAAAAGAGGGCATGCAAAAGAAATAAACAAAATAGCTGAGGCTTCATTAAAATCCATTTTGAAAAAGCTTATGAACGATAAAATTTTGAGTCCTATTTATACGTCTACGCTCATCCTAAACATCATATCGCTTTTCTGAAGCTATTTCTAAACAAAATGACCTTTGATCAGTCCGCTCAATAATGGTTTTAAGCTATAAAAACAAGCTTTTCAAAGAATTTGCTCTCTAGGTTTAAGAAAAATTTAACCAAATCGTCTAGTTTTTTTACACCCTAAATCCTCCATCAGAATTTTCTACTCACTCCCCTCCCTGAGTCCCACCCTATGCTATTTTACTATCCTGAACCCCTTTAGGACCAAACCATCATGAAAAGTTTAACTTTCCTCCTCACTATCCTCACGGCTTTCCAGGCCCAAGCCTTCTTCTTCCAAAAGCCCATCGCCACAGAGACAAAAGTGCTCGCGAAATGCGGAGAGACCTTTCACCTAGGAGAGATTCGCTCAAACTTGAACGACCGTGAGTCAGGCTTTCGTTATTTTGTGAGTTTTGAAGACTCGCAAATCAATGAGATCTGCCGCTTAAAGCTTTATGCCAATACCATGACTAGACAACTCTACGGCGAGCCCATGGCCGTTTATAAATCGGTGAATGAGTATTTTTATCAAAACCTCAACGCTCGCTTTTTTTATCGTTTTAAAATCGACGAGACGGTAATATTGAAGCTGAATAATGAAATCATCAAAGCTGAGGTCCTTGACCTCTCTGATAAAGGCTTAGTGCAATTAAGTCTCTCCGATTCGTCAGACGCTTCTTTTTACGCCATTGATGATCTTGTGAGAAAAAAGCAAATCATCCAAAAACCTTAGAGATTAGAGGTCAGCTGAGGGGTAATCAACTGGTCAGTTAGACGCAGCCAATTCAGCACTGAGCGGTTGAGTTCGGCTTTTGCCTGCAAGAGTTCCGACTGGCCACTAAACCAACCTTCCCGCGCTTCAAGTAGGGCCTCAAGAGTGAGGCGGCCGACCAAATAGCGACGCTCTTCATCTTTCGCAATGCTTTCGGTGAGCTTCACACGCTCCTCGATCAATTTAAACTGAGAGAAATTTTTTCGAATCATCTCCCGCGCCTCGTTCACCTCTTGCTCGAAAGTTCGAACCTGTCGACTGCGGGCCAGGCGCGCTTGAGTATATTCAAGGCTCGCAAGATCGGAGCGCGCTTGATTGGCGCTATCTCCAAAAGGAATATCAAAACGAAAGCCCACAATCGCTTCTTTGCGGTTAACCCTTGAGGAAAATCTTGAAGAATCATCAACACTATAACCCGCGACGAGATTGAGGTCCGGTCTGGTCTGATCTTTTTGCACATCAAAAAGAATTTTCGCCGACTCTTCTTCAAGCTCTAAGAGCCGAAGCTGCCTTGATGATCTTGACTCCGTCGTCTTCAAATCTTCTGCCAGAATGGCGCTGACCTTGTCTTCAAAATTCAGAGGGGCCGGTTCAACTAAATAATCTACTCTATCTCCCATCATTTGAGAAAGTTTGAAAGCCAATACTTCATAATTAGACTTTGCAACGAGGGCTGATTCTTGGCGATTAAGTGTCTGAACTTTTGCTCTGGCAAGATCAGTCTCAGAGGCGATATTTTGTCGAAAACGATTTGTAATATTTCGCTCTAATTCTTGCGCTTGCTTCAACTGTCTTTCGGCATTTTGAAAATTAAGTTTTGCAAGTTGGAGTTCGACATAATCATTGGTTTTTTCATAGAGATAGTCCTCATAAACTTCCACCACTTGAAGTTCGAGGGCCTCTCTTTGACGATTCAGGGCCGTTTCATTTTGGCGAGTGTTTGAGCCAAAGGAGTTGCGCCACAGTGATTGATTCAATCTAAAATCAATGGCGTCTTCTTCCCGGTCAGGTCTTTCCGTCAAAGTTCGCCTCACCGACAAGTTGGTCCCAGTTGTTGAAAACTCACGAGAGACTTCTGCTGAAAGTACAGAGGTGCGATCCCCTCCCTCGGAAGTATTAAAACCATATTCTTGTTGAACAGAAAGTAATGTTGTTCGAGCAGGCATGCCAAGATCGACTAAAAACTTCGAGCGCAGTTTTTCGGCCAAAATACTCTCGGCCTCTGGATCAAAACGTCCCACTTGATCGAGATAGATATTGAGTGGAACGCTCTTCCATTCTTTTCCATAAGTGGCAGTTTGAAAAAATAAGCAAACAACGAAAATTCCAATTTTCATACGATGGCCTTAATAAAATGGCGAACCTGAACATAATAACTATAAATCAACGGTACTAAGAAAAGTGTGATGAACATTCCAAAGAAAAGCCCCCACGCCATGGCAAGCATCATCTCCGCCAGCATGGAATCATAGCCACCGACGCCATAGGCGGTCGGCATCAAACCTGCGACGGTAGTCAGAGTTGTGACTAAGACCGCTCTAAATCTCGTTTTCGCTAATTCTGCAATATTTTCAAGCAAGGTTTTTTTCTTCATTGACTCATCCGTCGTCTCTAAAGATTTTTCAAGCTTGTTGAGCATCACAATCGAATCGTTGATCACAACCCCCGTCATCCCAAGCGCTCCCACCACGGCAAAAAATCCGTACTGCCACATTCCATGAGCGGCAAGGGCGAGAATCACTCCCGCGGCTCCAAAGGGAATAATCGCAGCGATTAAGAACGGAGTGGAAAGAGAATCAAAAAGAAAGACGAGCAAGACGTAAATCAGAGCAAGCACCAAAATTAAAGCAAAAGAGAAATCATCTTGAGATTCCCGAGAATCTTGCACCTCTCCAATAAAACTTAAAACAGTACTCGGATTTCCTTGTAAGACTTTCGGAAAAACTTCTCGTTCCAAGCGCTCCGCCATTTCAAGAGGAGTGTAACCTGAATCTGGCACAAGGTCGGCGTAGATATTTGTGGCGCGCTTAAAATTAATTCGCTGAATCGTTGAAGGTTTAAAGCCTGGGACCACTTCGACCAATTGAGAGACAGGAACGAGGTACTGAGATTGATTGGCGACATGCAATTGCAAAACATCTTCAATCGTTCGCTTCGAACTATCTTCACTCGATACCCGAACATCGATTTCTTCATCCCCAGTATTTAAGACATAAAGAATCGTTCCTTCAATAAACGCCCTCAGTGTCGTTGCAAGTTGAGAGAAAGAAACACTTAGCTGTGTCGTTGTTTGGTCCTTTAAATGTAAACGGTACTCAGGCCTTGTCACTGGTTTTTCAAGTTCCACATTGGCGAGCAAATCAATTTTTCCAAGCTCAAGGGCCAATTGATTTAAGACAGTTTCACGGCGTTTTTCATTGTTTTCTTGAACGCGAATCACGAGAGGACTTCCGCTATCTGAACCAAATCGATCTCGCAGAAAACGAATCTCTTGAAACTGATCCATTCCTTTGGTCTGAGCTTCAAATCCTCTAATCAATTCAGCTAAGGACTCTTTTCGCTCAGACGGAGGAAGGATTTCAACACGAATAGAAGCCTCATTTTCACGAACTTCCCCTCCTCGGCGACTCTGGGCAATTCTTGAAAAGACCGATGTAATAAGCCCGCGATCATCATTCAGAAAAATATCTTCGATGGGGCGAATAAGTTTTGCCATCTCAACTCGAGACGTATCATCAGGACCCAAGACTCTTATATTAAAAGTATTCCCTTCCTCCCGCGGAAACATGACATAGCTCAAATGATTTTGCCAAATCCAACCAGCACCGATGAGAATACCTAAAAAAATCATCGCCATCACAGGTCTTACTTTAAGAGTCATACTTAGGACGAGATGATAAAAATCCTCACATTTTTTAACAAATTTTTCTCTCGCCCGAGAAACACCGTCTCCCGGAAACCATTTCTTGAACCTCTTGCTGCCCGGAAGTGGATGGGCCATATGAGCTGGCAAAAAGAAAAAAGACTCGATCAAGCTTGCGATAAGCATTAGAGAGACAATCGTTGGAATAACCGCGATTAAAAGCCCAAATCGTCCGCTGAAAAATAGCAATGGGATAAAGGCCACAATGGTCGTCAGGATACTCGCGATAATGGGACTGATCATCTCCATCGTCCCTTCAACTGGATCTTTTCGTCTTTCAATATTCTCGGCCACAATAATGGCGTCATCCACCACGATCCCCAAAACAATAATAATTCCCGCGAGAGTCATATTGTTTACGGTTTCCCCCATAAGAACGCAGACAACTAAAGTAAAGG
>DIUE01000055.1 GCA_002435795.1 Bacteriovoracaceae bacterium UBA6166
ATGCAATATGTCATTGTTTTCTGGGCTTCTGGTAAGTGGAGGATCTATGTCTGCATCTCTAACAAAAGAACAACGAACTTCAATCGTTAACGAGTACGGAAAGCAATTTGGCTCAAGTGCTGTTGATACTGGGTGTACAGGAGTGCAGGTTGCTCTTCTTACTGCTCGAATCAATGGTTTGAAAACTCACTTTGATGGTCATAAGCACGATTACCATTCAAGCACTGGCTTAATGAAAATGATTGGTCAACGCCGTTCACTTTTAAAGTATATGCAAAAGAAGAATGAAGAGAAATATCAAGAGCTCATCCAGAAATTGGGCTTAAGAAAATAAGCGTCTTAAATCTCAGGGGAATTCAAAAGAATTCCCCTTTTTTTTTCGTCTCTCTCCTCCTAAACTAGTCAGGACTTAATTTATCTGAGTGTTTCGCTTAGGAAGAAAAATTTGGGGGATATTTGAACTTTTAAGAACAACCAGGACCTCATCAGGTGTTTTTAATTTTTGAAATATTCTTTAAATTTTTCCAAAAAGCTCAACACTCCTTTTATTCATACAGGTCCCCCAAAAAAAATTTGAAGGGACGTTTTCAAAGGAGTTCTTAATGAACGAAAACAAAAAAGTTTATACCTTCAACTATGGTGGCAAAGAAGTCAGCATCGAAACTGGGCGCTTGGCGAAACAAGCGGACGGTTCTGTATTGATTAGCTGTGAAGGAACCCAGGTTCTTGTCACTGCTTGTTCTGCCCCAGAGATGAAAGACGGAATGGATTTCTTTCCGTTAATGGTTGAGTACACAGAAAAATTCTACGCTGCTGGAAAATTTCTCGGTGGATTCATGAAGCGTGAGGCCCGTCCTACGACTCAAGAAAACCTCAATGCCCGTTTGATCGACCGTCCACTTCGCCCACTTTTTCCAGAAGGCTATCTCAATGAAACAGTGATTTCATGTACGGTGATGTCTTATAACCCAGCCGGCGATCCTGAGATTCTCGCAGGGATCGGTGCTTCAGCCGCCCTTAGTTTGTCAGACATCCCATTTGACGGTCCAATTGCCACCTGTAAAGTTGGTCGCATCGACGGCAAGCTCGTCTTAAACCCAAGCTATGATCAATGGGAAAAATCTGATCTTGATATCGCTGTTGCCGGAACAGAAAACGCGATTTTAATGGTGGAAGGGGAAGCGAAAATCGTTCCTGAAGCCGAAGTGCTTGAAGCCATTAATTTTGGTCACGACCAAATTAAAGAAATGTGCCGTTTCATCAAAACGATTCAGCAAGAAAGAGGCAAAAAGAAGCGCGTATTCGTTTCTCAAGAGGCCAATAAAGTTTTCATGGATAAAATGAAATCGGATTATTCTAGTGACGCTCGCGCGGCCCTAAGTATTGACGATAAAATGGAGCGCCAAGCAGCTGTTAAAGCCATTGAGAAAAAAGTAGCAGCGGCCATTAAAGAAAACCCAGCTAATTTTGGTTTCGAAGAAGGCGTTTCTGCCGGCAAAGAAGCCTATAAAGGCGTCGACGGTTTAATGTATTTTATGATGAGAGAAGATATTCTTGCGGAAGGGAAAAGAATCGCTAACCGCAAACTCAATGAAGTTCGTAAAATCGAAACAGAAGTTGACGTGCTTGTCGCTCCTCACGGCTCATCACTTTTCACTCGTGGTGAAACTCAAGTTCTTTCAACTGTGACTCTTGGTGGTTCATCTGGTGAGCAGATGAGTGATCGAATTGTCGGCCAGTCTTATGATCGTTTTTACCTCCACTATAACTTCCCTCCATTTTCAGTGGGTGAAGCTCGCGGTGTAAGAGGCGTTGGTCGCCGAGAACTAGGTCACGGCAACTTGGCCGAGCGTGCGATCAAAGCCGTTATGCCATCAGCTGATGATTTCTCTTATACCACTCGTGTTGTTTGTGAAACTTTAGAGAGTAACGGTTCAAGTTCCATGGGTTCAGTTTGTTCTGGCTCAATGGCGCTTTTAGACGCCGGTGTTCCACTCAAGGCCCCAGTTGCTGGGATTGCCATGGGTCTTATCACTGACGGGAAACGCTATAAAATTCTTTCTGATATTTTAGGGGATGAAGATCACCTAGGAGACATGGACTTTAAAGTCGCTGGAACTGCAGAAGGTGTGACAGCAATTCAGATGGATATTAAGATCGCAGGGATCACTCGCCAAATTATGGAAGAAGCGATGACTCAGGCCCGTGAAGGTCGTTTGCATATCTTAGGTGAGATGGCGAAAACCATTACCACTCCAAGACTTGAGTTCCGTGATGGTGTGCCAAGAATCGAATCAGTGAAAATTGATACAGATAAAATTGGTGCCTTGATTGGACCTGGTGGCAAGAATATCAAAAAACTTCAAGAAGACTTCAAAGTGAATATGGAAGTTGATGAAGACGGAACTGTTCGTATTATCGGAACGGACCGTGACGCCCTTAAAGAATGTGCAAAATTGATCGCTCTTCAAATCACAGGCCCAGCAGTAGGTGCGATTTATGAAGCGAAAGTTGTGACCATTAAAGAATACGGTGCTTTCGTTGATATCGCTCAAGGTGTTTCTGGTCTTGTTCACGTTTCAGAACTTACTGACGACAGAGTTAACGATGTTGCAGAGTATGTTTCTGAAGGTGATATGATTAAAGTTAAAGTTGTGGAAATTGACCGCATGGGAAGAATTAAACTTTCTGCCAAAGCGGTTCAATCAATTCCTAAAAAATCATAAAAGGACTTGCCCTTGAAAAGCCAAATCTTAAAAATTGTTAAAGGGGTTCATTTCGATGAATCCCTCTCTCTTCCCGCTTACCAAACAGAGGGCGCTGCCGGCGCTGACCTCTGTGCGTGTTTTGAAGACCGAGGAGAAATCGTCGTCAATCCAGGTGAGAGAGTCCTCATTCCTACAGGGTTGTTTTTTGAAATTCCAGCGGGCCTTGAGGTGCAGATTCGCCCTCGCTCCGGTCTTTCTTTTAAGACGACCTTGTTCGTGGTGAATTCTCCGGGAACAATTGATAGTGATTATCGTGGTGAGATTAAAATCATCATGGGCAATTGGGGGCAAACTCCACAGGTGATTAAGCACGGTGATCGCGTCGCTCAAATGGTAGTGGCGGAAGTCGTGAGACTTGAATTTGAAGTGGTTAAAGAGTTGAGTGAAACTGTCCGCGCAGGCGGAGGTTTTGGTTCAACCGGAATACAGAGGAATTGTTAATGGATCTCAATGTAAAATATGAAAATATGAAAAATGCTGAGGAAGCTTATAAAGAAGCGCTTAAAGAAATCACTCCTGAATATATCAGCAAGTGGAATTTAAACGCCGATGTCACTTGTGATGAGGCCAATAAAAAAATGAAGGCCAAAGGCAAAGGCTTTGAGCTGCGCTTAGAGTTTAAAGAAGCAGAATGCCAAGTTTTTCTTGATCTTTCTTTCTTGCTCAAGCCACTGAAAAAAACTGTGCTTGAAACCATTGAGCGCAAGCTCACAAAGCACCTGTAAGGATTTGCTGTATGCCTAAAGTGATTATTCTGCCGACCCAGCAAACCATTGAGGTGAGCGAATCCCTCAATCTTCTCGAGGCCTGCCGCGCTCAAGACGTTTACGTGAAATCAAGCTGCGGCGGTCACGCCACTTGCACTGATTGCAAAATTAAAATCGTCTCAGGGGAAGACCATCTGACTCCTATGACTTTCGGCGAGCTGAAACTGCTTGGAAATATTTTTCACCTAACTCGTGAACGTCTGGCCTGTCAGACCTGTGTCACAGGGGACGTGACAATTGATCTTTCTGATCACGATAAAGAGCGGGATCAAAACCGCATGCAAAAGAAAAACAAGCAATTTGCGAAAAGACCGATGGTGCGCAAAAAAGAAACCGTCGCAGAATTGAAAAAAGAAAAAGAAGCGGCTTTTTTGGAGTCACAGAAAGATCAAAAGACTGATCAGTGGCACAAGCACTGGGACAAAAAGGAAGAGGACCCGAATGCCATTCCTGTCCCAAAGCGCTTAGGGGGCGGAAGACGCCCCAAGAGAAAACCTTAGCGACTCGGTAGAGCAGCAGTTTTTTTATAGTTTTTTGAAAAACTGAGTTTCTGAAAATTCTGCACGGGTACTGTCGCCGTAATTTGTTTTCCTAAGTACATATGCAATTCTTTTCTCTGAGTATAATGCACATGGTTCAGCGGCACTCGCATATCACCTTTCTTTGTGCTTATGACTACAGAGGAATCGTTATAGCTTTTTAATACTCCCTCAAATTTTTTTGCGGCTGCTGCCTGAGCTTGGCCCTGGAGTATCGTCAATAGAATGATGAGCGAATATTTGGTTATCATTTTCATAAAATAGATCTCACTTTTGTTAATTAAATATCACTTCCGCTTTTTCCGCCATGTCTCACTTCGCTAGTTCCACCAAGTCTCGTGACTGTTTTATCACTAATATTCACACTCAAATTTTTACAAGTGGCTTCTTTAGATTGAAAAACTTTTAAATTCTCTTCCCCAGATAAGAAGTCTTTTGAACACAGACTTTGAGCAACAATATTATTGGCATTGAGTTGGTCTGCTTGGCAGCATCGCATTCTTGGAGCTGCATTTTCACAAACACTAAACCAGTCTGCATGTTCTTCTTTTGAATTCTTCGCTTTTCCTTCATAGAAGTGTTCATCTTTGTTGCGATCAATGAACCGCGCATAGTCCAGTAATTGTTCGTCGTTAAGGCTTGGCTGTTGTCCATTTTTTGTTTGTGAATCAAAATGCTTAAGTAGCGCCGTGTTTGTTTCAATTTGATCTGTAAATGCGGGCTTGCTATCTGGAAAATCCGGGTGATCTAAATGATCCTTAGCGTACTTAATTGATCTCTCAGCGGCCTCTTGGAAAAGCTTATACTCTGCTTGATTGAGTGTGATTTTACCGTTGATTTTTTTCTCAGGCTTTTTAAAAATATTTAAAAGAAGTGTTTGAGTTATATAACCATCATCATCTAATAAGCCGGTTTTCTTAAAATTATCACTAATCTCAGATGAATCAGTTTCAACGAGGATATCTCCGTTTTCACTAATCTCGTAATTGGCCATACATTTTATATTTGATTGTTGTTGCGGCTCTTCTTTTTTAGGCGCTTTAGAGGCAATATCCTCATTTGTTTTCCACTTAACGCTCGTGTTTCTACCTTGGATGGCATCAACAAGATCCACTAACTCGTCTGGAGTATCGCCTTTAATATTATCGACGCATTCTCGGGCCTTCTCTGCGTCGGCAAAGTCTGTGATAAGACAGCCTGTATGCTCTCTAATAACTGAAAAGGGAGCTTTCACTGTTTTACCAGTTGGTTGATCCCAGATATCTAGTACTTCAAAGACGGCATTAAAGTCTGATGTGTCAGTCAGGTCTAGTCCCTCTGAGCGTCCTTTGCCTTCCTCTTCTTTTGCAGCCGGCACTACTGTTTGTGATGATTTTTTTCCAAATCCAGAAAGAGTATTTAAAGTTTGATTGAAACGATTGTCTTGAGTGTTACGAGCAAGATCTTTATAGGTGACTCGACGATCACAATCTAATTGAGGGCACACACGATTAAGCTCATAGCCTTGACCATTTCCGCCAATATAGACTGTTTCACCAGTTTTTGGATCTTCGATGATTGTTCTTTGAACCATGCCGACGCCACTATTAGTTCTCCCTTCAAACTCAACGACAATTTTAATTTTACCATCTGCTCCCACCACTGGTTCAGAGATGGTAAACGGAGGATACATCATTTCTTTGTGACCATCGGCGAATTGCATCTGAAGGCCTCTTCCATGTTTACTATCTTCAGCGAAGATTTCATGAAACGAGCTCTCCACCTTTTGGACAATCCTCGCCGATACTGGCCTCAGGCCTACTATAAAAATGGCCATCATAAGAGGGAGAAATTTGTATTTATTAAGCTTCATACGATAAGCCCCATGGTGAGAGTCATAACTCAGGAGATTTTAAACTAAGTTAGTTTTATTTATCGGATTTTTTATCTATTAGTTTAATAAGCGCTTTAAGCTATCGTAATTAGAGAGCTCAACGCAGAAGTAAAAGATCATGAGCAAAAGGGGGATTGGCCAATTCTTGAGGCGGCCTTGATTAAGCCTTTTCGAGAAAGGTCTTTAATTTGGTCAGGTCTGCTTTTTTTGAACTGCGATCAATTAAGTGGGTGACACCTTTCCCGTCTCTCGCCTTAAGCAGAAAGTGACCCTTGTTTTGAAATCCACGCTGGTCTTCATTGCCATAAAGCTTCGCCATATTCGGTGAATCCATAAAATGATCAACTGAAAATTCTTCTACGGTCATCGTTGTTTGCCACAACTTGATGCCAAAGAGATGGTGGGATTTTTTAAGAAGTGGTCCTTTTTTTTCCAAGCGGTACTCATAAAAAAGAAAAAAAAGAAAACCTAGTGGTACTGAGATCAGTGTGACAAGGCAAGAGATGGCGAGCGTTTGATTGAGAATATCACCGGTTTCATACAGCTTAACGAGAGGAGAGCGAATGGCGAGCCCCATCGCAGAAACGATAGTGAGAATTCCAAGCAAGTAGCCCCAAAAAATAAGCGGGAGACCATAGGATTTCAAGATCAGGGCACCGGTTTTGGGATTTTTAGCTAGCCGATCTCCTTCATCTTCGGAGATCGGCAAAATATAAAGAAGACCCATTATTTAATAGCAGCGCGGATCTTCGCTGAAGTGTAGTCCATGATCCAAACAATTGAGGCAATCACGATGACAAGCAGGCCCACTTCATTCCAACGGGCCAAGCCTTGGTACTGCATAAGCATTGTTCCAATACCACCACCGCCAACGAGACCGATAACAGTCGCCATTCGTACGTTAATATCCCAACGATAGATTGTATAAGAGAGGTAAGGCAGAACGATTTGTGGAACCACTCCATACCAAATTACTTGAATAGGGTGAGCACCAGTCGCAGTGATAGCTTCGATTGGGCCGTCATCAATGCTCTCAATCTGCTCAGAGTAGAGCTTAGCAAGAGAGGCGATGGAGTGAAGCATAAGAGCGAGCATCCCAGAGAACGGGCCAATACCAACCCATACTGAGAAAATAATGGCCCAGACTAAAGGTTCAATCGAGCGAGTCATATTGAGGACGAATCGAGTCAGGGTGTAAAGAAAGAAGCCTAGGTTAGAACCCATCATTAAGTTTCTGGCGGCAAAGAAACCCGCTAGAAAGGCAAAAGGAAGAGCGATCGCTGTTGCGATAAAGGCCATATAAATAGTTTCGATGGCCGCAAAGATGGCCTCTTGAAGAATCGCAAAATTCGGATTGAAAAGGGCGGTGAAGATCCTGCGTGCACCTTGAAGACCCGCTTCAGAGAAAAACTCACGCATACTTACTTGAGAGATATAAATACCGGCAATAAAAGTTAGAGCGATTTTTAAAAGACCCAATAAGGTGAATGGCTCGCGCATGATTGATTTTGTTTCATCAAGGACAAATAGACCCATCATCGCTTTACCGATTGAAAGTCTTGTAAAGAAAAGTCCTAGCGCCATCGCGATGCCTGCAAGGAGAGCATAAGTTGGCTGCATCCACGTAAACTCAGGGTAACGAAGATTGAGGATTAATTTTTCGTAGATGACTTTGTGGAGTACGAGGAAGGTATAAGACCAAAGAAAGAGGTCAATCAAAAAAGCTTTTGTGACCGCCCAGACATGCTCTGTGCTGATTGTGGCCGATTTCATAGGAAGGGATGGGTTTTTTGTATTCATAGTCTTTTCTCTTTCCTAGTTAATTGTAACTTCAACAGCATCTTCGCCGTAAATCGTTTGAAACCATTGCTGATCAATTTCACTTGGGCTGCCTTCATAGATTAACTTTCCATCTTTCAAGGCAATCACTCTCGAAGCATATTCGCGAACAAGTGAGAGAAAGTGCAAATTACAAATAACGGTCACACCAAGCTCTTCGTTTACTTTTTTGAGGTATTGCATAACTGAGTGAGAAGTTGACGGATCAAGACTCGCAACAGGCTCATCAGCTAAAAGAATTGTCGGGTTTTGCATAAGAGCGCGAGCAATCGCTACACGTTGTTGTTGTCCGCCTGAGAGATTATCAGCACGGCTGCGCTCTTTTCCAGTCAAGCCTACAATATCGATATATTTCCGGGCCTTTTCTTTATCTTCTTCAGAGTAAATTCCAAAAAGTGATTTAATGATTCCTGTGCGCGCTAGAGTTCCAGAGAGGACATTGGTCATGACAGAGCTGCGTGGAATGAGATTAAAATGCTGGAAGATCATTCCGATGCGACTTCTGAGTGTTCTAAGGCCAGAGCCTGTGAGCGATGTTGTTTCAATTCCATCGAACTGAATGCTGCCAGAAGTGGGGTCATGCAGACGATTAATACAACGCAAGAGCGTTGATTTCCCAGAACCTGAGAGACCGATAATGACAAGAAACTCGCCCTTGTTTACCTCAAGGGAAACCCCTTTTAGTGCATGGGTCCCGTTAGGGTAAATTTTTTGAAGATCTTTCACTTTCAGTAAGGTCATTTTTCTGTCCTTCAGTTGAGGTCTTTTTTAAAGAAATTTTGCAGCATCAATCCCGATTGTCTGAAGCGTCTCTCGGAGCGGATTATAATCCGCATCAGTGGCATCAACCACGCCGTCAACACTGTAAATATCTTGGAAAATTTTTGCTCCGGCTTCTGTTGCTAAAAACTTTCTGAGCGCAGCGATAAATTTTTGTGCAACTTCTTCAGGAAGGTCTTTGCGAAAGACAAATGGGTCATTGGCAATAGGCTCTGTGATAGCAATGATTTTGATTTTGTCTTCAACGTCTGGGAACTGGGTTTTTACTCTTGCTCTTGCATCTCTAATAACACCAGCTGAATCTGGGGCCGAGTAATAAGTTGCTCCGGCGTCAACTTGTTTTTGATAAATCATCGTGATGACTGAGTCGTGCTTCATGGCAAACGTTTCGTTTGAGAGAGTCACGTTTTGCTCTTTAAGAATTTTAAGTGGGAACATATAACCAGAAGTAGAAGAGGGATCAGCGAAAGCGAAACGTTTGCCTTCAAGATCGGCCACTGTTTTAATTCCTGAATCGACGTGAGCGACGATCTGACCTTGGTAATAATCTACTCCGTGGCGAATCACTCTGAGCTTTGCGATCGCGCCGTAGCGATTATTGGCCATCAAATAACCAAAAGAATTCATTGCTGCAATATCTGCTCTTCCTGAACCAAAAGCTTCCACTACGGCGATATAGCTGGTTGGAATTCCCGATTGAAAATAATAACCAGTTTCAGCTTCTAAAAATTTAATGAATTCTTGTGAGTTTGAGGCAATGGTTTCGGCATCGACGGATGGAGTGAAATAGAGCTTGATTGGGTTTTCTCTCGATCCTAGTTCGCTTTGATTACTGCATGAAGAAAAGCTTAGCAAAAGAGTTAAGGGGAGCACGAGACAAGTGAATAAATTCAACATGCTAAGTTCCTTCGTCACGGGTTAATTGAGAGTGTTTTCATTATCACGATTCCACCAAATTTACAGTCATGTTTGAGTTAAAAAGGCGGTTTTTTTTAACATGGCGCTTTATCTACTTGAAATCAAAAACCCGAGATCGGCAATTTTTGCCTTTTTTGACTACTTGCCACTCGTGTCATTAGCAAGCAACTCCTGCCAGTCGAGAAGCTGTTCACTACCTTTGACTTCTCCCTGCAAGGAGCCCTGCTTTGAAAATTCTCTTTTTCTTCTTCGCTGTTTTCTCCACTCAAGTTTTTGCTCAGAATTGGCATCAGAGTCATACTGGTGGTGAGCTTAAATGGTCGCTTAATGAATTTCAGTTTCGCTCTTTCAAGCAGCCTCTTTCTCCTTTGCAAGGCAGCCTCTTTCGAGACATCAATTTAAAAGGCATTGAGCTGACTAAAGCGGCCGGGCAACCACAGGTTCCGTTTCATTCTTTTATTGTGGCCGGTGAAATTGAAGAGGTGGATTTTAAACTCGAAGAAGCAGAGGCCTTTAATGGCATTCAAGCCTCTCCGGCACCCACTATGCCGTGTCGATGCAGTCGAGATCAAATCAAATGGGAAGCGAAAAAACCTTCACTGTTACACACGCGTGGTTATGATATTCAGCCTCTGGGTGACTTTCGTGGAATTAAGCTCTCTCGTGTTATCGTGACACCATTTTTAAGTACACCACAAGGTCTAGTGGCCCATCGCTCTTTAAGTTTAAATTTAAAAGGAGCAAAAATTGTCGATGACTTCCAAGCGCTCTGGGAAAACTCACAGACGGGGCGACACTTGATTATTGCGAGAAAAAATTATTTTGAGGCGCTAAGGCCATTGATTGAAAGAAGACAAGAGCAGGGAACAGAAATTTTAACAATAGAGTATCGAGGCCAGAATTTTTATGAACTAAAATCAGAAATCGCTGAACTTTATCAAAATATTCCTTTTGATTTTGCTCTCATAATTGGCGATGAAAATGCTATTCCCTCTGAATATGTTCGCACCGCTGCTGATCCGTCAACTCCCTCAGACTTAAAATACTTCACTATGGGTGGGGTCTATGACCAACTGCCTGATGTCGCCTATGGACGAATGGTGGTGGAAAATACGCAGCAGCTTAGTCGTCAAATTCAAAAAATTATTGCTTATGAAGATCAGAGTTATAGGAATGATAGTGGCCTCAACCAAATTCTAAGCATTGCTTCTAATGAAGGGTCCAACCCAACGGATTTTGATTATGCTAGACAGATGGTGGCACCATTACAGAATCAATTAGGATTTAGACCGCAGTATTTTTTCCAAGGTGAAGCTCGGGCCCGGGCCTCAGACATTCTCCAGGCCTTGACCAGCGGTGCTCAATGGCTCAATTATATAGGTCATGGTGTTGGTGACAGCTGGCCTTCAATCACTGGAGAGGCGCTCTCAATTGATCGCTTCGATGAGCTTAGTTCTGAAGGAGTGAAGCCCATCGTGATTGATGTTGCTTGCCAAAATGGTCGTTTGCGTTTTGATCGAAGAATTGGCGTCAGTTTAATGAATCAATTTGATGATGAAGGCCCCACAGGAGCGGTCGCTTATTACGGTGGTTCAGTGGATATTACCTGGCATCCGCCGGCCGTGATGGCGGTGAGAATCAACGAAGTCGTGGCGCAGAGAAGGGCCAGAACAATTGGTGAAGCCTTACTTCTAGGTCAGCTTAAATTAGTTGAAACCTATGATGATCTTCCTTCGGCACTCGAGAATTTGGTTTGGTACCATCTGCAAGGGGACCCCGCGATGGAGCTTGATCTTTAGTCGACGAGACTATCCAATTAACCACAGCTGTCTAAGAGCATTGAGCACAATAGACTCGCGCTCTTTTGTCTTATGCTCTTTTGCGCTCTCAGAATAATCACTTGGTCGATCATCTGTCGCCGTCACTTGTTTGATATCAGAGCGGGGAATGATCTGCGTTACCGGATGATCTGGAGTTTCTAGCTTTTTAATATTTAAGGCCATAAGCTATTCTAAAGACAGTAGCCATTTGCGCGAATTTCAGTGAGTTATAATAGGATCACAGACGCTTATCGGGCTTAAAACTGCCCATTTTTTAAGGATATTTAGATGAAGCTCTTTTTCTTTTTTTTATTCCAGTTAACTTGTTTATCGGTAGAGGCCAAAGGCCTTGGGGATTATAAATCAACGGATAATTCAGGCATGGGAAGGCAAGAGCGCTTTATTGAAATTGAAAATTATTTGGCGCAGATTGGAAAGTACACTCAGGATTTAGAAAAGCGTTTGAAGGAGGATGGCGGAGATAAAGTGAAAAACTTTGAGGCAAAAATCCTAGCGCAGGAAAAAGAAATTCAAGATCTCAAATTAAAAATCTCGAATCAGGAGACAGAGATCAGAAGAATCAATCAAATTTTTGGTGGTATGACTTCGGCAGAACTTGTGGCCATGAAGGCCTTTGTTGATAAAATGAAGAGCGGAGAATGGGAAAAAATGCAAAACGAGATTGAGGGGTTGAAGCTGACGGATCGCTCGATGGAGGCGGTGATTCAAACTTTGCAGGCGAGTCCAGCCCGCTAATCATTCGGCTTAATCTCCACCGTAATCACATCCCGAATATCAATTCGCGGGGCCATAAAAAGCGTCGTCATTTTATGTAAAACACTGGTGGGAATTCTCTGCTCTAAGCGAAAGACTTTTTTCAGTTCAGGATGCTTTATCTCTTTCATTTGTAATTCAGAAGGCACACCCAAAAGGCGCTCTAAACGATAGATAAAAAGCTGACATTGATCTTTTAAGTAAGGAGACATGAGGTCTTTTAATTCACGAAACTCGGAGAGATTGAATTGCCGATTTTTTTCGTGAGTCTCATGAATAAATTCAAAAACATTCAAAAAAAAGCGCCCGTAATGAAAGTAGTATCCCGTTTTAAAATGGGCCATACCCATTTGAATACAATGATAGGCTTTGTGGATTTCATGAGCATCATAGGCGATTTGTGCTTTAGCATAAAAGCGCAGACCCGCTTGATAATCAGGATGAGCGGTTTTGCCCTTTTCTTTGCGTTTATTCATTTTTGGGTTTTCAAAACAGTTTGTGACTTGCGCGATTTCTCCTCGAAAGAATTTTGGCGCTTCACCTTCGATGACCGCCATACTTTGAGCGCCAGGGTGAAGTGTGCAAACTGAAACAGAGCTTGAGGTCAATGTATCGTAATGATCGATTTGTTCAGCTTGTGGAAATTTAAGGTCGAGGGGAGTGGTCATCAGTTTAAGTAGGGAGACTTCATCGAAGCGTTTGAGTTTCGCTATTTTCCTCTTAGCGTTTAAAGTTCTGAGTTGATTGTATTCTTCAACTCCGTAAGGAATGGTGGGAAATTTCGCTTTTTGAATCAGGTCATTATTAAAATACAGCACTTCTTTTTCTTTCAACCCATAAGTTTTACTCACAAGCTTTTCACCCATCAAATCGACCGCGAGAACTTCATTTGATTTAGCGAAACTTAAATAGAAACACCAAGTAGTAATACTTTGTTGTTCTTTAAGCCATTTTAGGGCGTCTGCTTTTGTTTCGATGGTTGAGATGAACTGATGGGCAATCTCAAAAATGGATGTGCCTTTGGTATGAAAGACAGTAGTGAACTTTTGGTGCATGGCCAGCGTGACTCCGGCCTCATTCATACAAGTGATGGAGGCCAGCGGAAAACCACAACTTCCGAGGGAGACGACTTTCTGTTGACCATTATAGTGAGTGGAGAGGATTCTCTCCTCGGTATCAAAGCTTCCTTGCAGAGGAAAATCAAGAATTCGGCCGTGCACAGGTTTTCCCGATTTTTCGTCGAGCAGAAAAAAACTTGAGCAACCAAGCAAGCCGCTTGGAAGACCGGGAATCCATTTTGACATGGACGAAACAAGTTCAGGGATGAGCATAGCGTAAGCGACTTCTTTCGGGTCTTGCGCTAGTCCCTCGGCATAAGCTTGAATCTTTTTCTCAAATGAAGAATTGTGTTCCAAATTATAGTTGACTAGATAACTCGCCATCTTTTTTCCCATGCGATCAAACAAGGGATAAGGGGTGGAAAGAAAGTGCTGGATTTGGTGAAAGAGCGGTTCGTGCCGCTCGCGATCTCTAAGGCCCAGTTGATAAATATTTTCTAATTCATCACCGACAAGTTGAATGATTGAGAGAGGGGCTTGAACCGAGGCCATGAAAACTCTTAGGCTAAAGGAGAGAAGATGAATCCTATTTTAAACAGTTTCTTAGATCCAAGCAATCAGACAATGGGTATTGTGCTCTTAAGTTTGGCGGCTTTTAGGCTTTATCTAGAAATAATTGATTTTAAATTTGAAAATCTGCCCCTCACTAAAGTACTCGCCCGTTCAAATGGAGCGGAGAGACTCAATCGTTTTCACCGCATGGGGCTTTATTTCAGTATGGGCTATATTCTTTTTTTTGCTCCCGGCTACCTACTGAGCTAGGCTTGGAATATCCGGCTTGCCATCATAAAGCTTAATCAAAGGTCTTAAAGACTCTTCACTGGAACTCAGTTCAAGTGCTTGTTCATCGAGTTTTTTCCGAATATAGATTTTGATTTCAATTTTATTTTCCTGACCAGTGATGGATTTCTTGCGATTGATCAGACTCGAAATTTGGTAGATCTTATTTAAGAACTGAGCATTTTGTTTACGAGTGAGTTGAAAAGCGTCCCGAGCTTTCAATTGATTCCAAAGCGCCCACGGCTCAGTTTCTTCGAGCAGTAGACGGGCGAGGGTCAGATAAATAATTGGGTCGGACTCAAAATTATCTCCCATTAAAATGAGAGAGTCCGGAAGTCCAGTCATCAAAAGAATATCAAGCAGGTGATTGAGTTTGTAGAGGCCTTGAATTTTGAGATCTTTGGGAGTGAGGTCTCCTTCAAAAAGGGAAAAGACCTTGCGATAGTCTTTGAGGAAAAGTCCGGCCGTGTAGATTTTATGTTGGTAGAGCCAATCCCTCATCGCTTCTTCGTAAAAATGGGGAGAAGCCGAAAGCACGAAAGGGTGGTGCCCGCTTTCAATTGCTTCTCGGAGCAAAGTCACACTTGATGAGACGGTAGGAAAATATTCTAAAGGGCGAGTCAGCGATTCGTAGACTTCTCTGGTGCTTGAGTACTTAGTATCAACGAGTGTTTTATCAAAATCACAGATGACAATTTTTTTAGGATTATTGATTTTGAGAGGAATATAACTTCCCATCAATAGCTCAAGTCCTGGATATTTTCTGACTTCGTAGACTTGTAAAACCTCTATTTTATCTCGTTGGTCAATCAAAGGAATCTTGAATTCGAGATTTCCAAAGGCGTCAGTTTCAAGAGATTTTTTATAGACTTCATGTTGAAGGCGATCAAGGCCTATGATTTTGAGTTGAAACTGCGAGCTATTCAACAGACGAAAAGATTGAATAGGAAAACTCGGCCCCTTGATTTCGAGTTTTTGATTTCCAAGAATGAGCGCAGGAGATTTAAGCGTGCAAGAAGCTTTAATGGCGATATGCTCATCTGTCTTCACGGCCATAAAATGCACTAAATGAGGTCTTTTCATCGCTGTCGTCTCATAGTTATAATAAAAGAATTATTACTCTCTCAAAATCTAGCATAATTTTTTGAGGGACCCAAGGATATCCGCTTATGATGACGACAAGAATCGAGTTTATTGGAGAGGTTCATCTCTATATTGGTATGGGGATTCAGATCGTCACCGCCCTTTTACTGGGTGGAATCGTGGGATTTGATCGCGAACAGAAGATGAAGTCTGCCGGCATCAAAACCAATATGTTGATTTGTATTGGGGCGACACTGTACACGGCAGTCTCTATTCTCAATCAAGAAGCTGCAGGAGGCTTGGCCGACCCAAATCGAGTGGCAGCGCAAATCGTTAGCGGGATTGGCTTTTTAGGTGCGGGAGCGATTATTCGCGGTGGTCTTGGCACTATTGTCGGTCTGACGACTGCGGCGACTATTTGGGTGGTTGCGGCGATCGGTGTGACCATTGGCTCAGGCTACCCAGTGGCCGCGACATTGTTTACTTTGACTATCCTCGTGGTTCTCAGGTTTTTAAATCCTGTCTACAAACTTCTTGAAAGAGAGAAATACAATCAGGATTATCATATTGAGATTTTGTCTCAAGGGAGTGTTCGAAGAATTGTCTCGAATATTCTGGCAAGCGAGCATGTGCCGATTCAAAAAATTGAAGAGATGGTGACTAATCGCAAGTCCAAGGAACACCTTCTTAATATTTATATTTCTGCTCATCCAAGGCGCGCCAATATACTCTCACGAGAAATTAATAGTATTATTCAGGTCGAGAAAGTCAGCCTACATCATGTGGATTTTTCTGAGTTGGAAATTAGTTAGGCCTTTTCGACCTTAATTTTAACAAGCCCCTCTTCGAATATTTGCTTCATTGTTCTGGGGTTCATAAGATCATTTACTTGCATTGTTTTAGTCAAAATCTCGCTGCGACTAGATTTATTTTGCGTCCCATCTGGATCGGTGACTTCGTCTTTAAACTTGCGAGTAAGGGAGAGTTTTAGATTTCTTCCGGTGGGTACCACCGTCAAATTTTCTCTTTCATATTCAGGGAGTGGGAGAGTCACCATATACGAGTCGCCCAGGTCTTCAACAATCGGATTAAGTTGCGCCAATTGATAGAATTGATCGTCTTGTTTATTTTCAACCTGCTGTTTTCTGCTCGTGAGATCAGTTTTTAATTTATTAATCTCGTAGTTGAGCGCCGTTTTTGTATTTTCCATCAAGGCTTCGTGCTCGGCCATCATTTGTTTATAGCGAGTCTCAAAAACTTCTTTCTGTTGCGCTAGCAGATGCTGATGTTTCTGGTCATTAAAGGCCACTTCTGATTGTAGTTGTTTTTGATAATGCTGTAAGTGGAGATCATGGCGTTTTAACTCATCTTCTTTGGCCTGGGCCTGCTCTAATTTAAGTCTCGAAAGCTCGACACCGTGGGCTTGAGTTGTAGCTCTAAGCACCTTTGATTGATCAAAGTTTTGGTCATTGATTTTTTGTTGTGTTTGTTGAACAGCAGCAGTCGTTCGATCTTGGGCCTGCAACCCAGCTTCTACGACTTTCCAATCTGCATCAGATCGCTGTTTTTGTATGACGGAGTTTGTATGTTCATTGATTTGCTGAATCTGGTCTTGAGCTTTTTCAAAATTGTACTTGTATTTATCGTCATAAACGAGAGTGAGATCTTCCATTTTGTGTTGATGATCTTGCGATAGAGTTTGTTTTTCTTTCTCTAAGAGATCTTGAGTCTTCTTAAATTGATTTTGGACTTCGAGTAGCCTGTCTTCTCGCTCTTTAATTGATTGAGCGATCTTTTGATCATTCAGATCGTGTTGTAGAAGATGTTTTTCTGTTCCAACCGCCTTCTCGTTCTCAATTTTAGCATCCCAGTGCTCTTTGACGCGCTCTAATTCTTTTTGTTTCACAACAACTTGATCTCTCAAACCTTCATTGAGTCTGGCAATCTGTTGTTTTGGGTCTTGGCCGTTTGAAACTTTCACTCTGGAGCTTCCTCCATCGCTTTTTCAAGCGGAGAGAGACATAGAGGTTTTCCTTCACCGGTATGTCCTTTGCAACTCCATGATCTCAGGAGATCAACTTTTAAGCTTTCATGGCCTCCGTGATAGGCCAGGTAGGAAACGGGATCAAGAGTTGAAGTGACGAGATAACCTTTTTGGTCATCGGGCTTTTGATAACGAGATTTCACATAGTATTGATAAACGCGGTACTCGGCATTGGCGCTTGAGAGCACGATAAACATCGATCCTATGAATATCAAGATAGCTCTAATGGAGCTGCGGCTTATCATCGAGAATTTTCCCTTCAACCATGCCGCAAAATGCGCGCATAAAGAGATGCCGTTCTTCTAGACTCAAGGTGAGAAGGATGGTTTTTTGTCTCTCAAAACTTTGGTGGACTAAAAGTCTTTGGAGTATTTTACGGGCCTTCATTTTTTCTTTTTGATTGAGCGGCACCGATACTGTTTCTGGAGTTGAAAAATCGTAGCATTCATAAAACCAACGGGAATCAAATAAGGGATAATGACCGTTTTGCCCCATCTGCAAGAGTGTTTTCACGGTTTTTTCTTTTCGACTTAATGTTTGCAATGATCCCTCTCTTCCTAAGAAACAATCTTCCTTTTTCTATGCTAGCGAAGGCCACGGTGAGCGCCCAGAGGGTAAGTCTTGCCAGCACGCTTTGTCAGACTTAAGTGACTGTTTTTTCAATGGTCGATGCAGGGTCACCCTAAAAATTTTCTAGAATAGGTAGGGAGTCTTGGATTAATTTGCTTTTATTCGCTACAATAATGAGTAGACGAGGTTGTGGATGACCTCTGTGATTTTTTCTTCAAGGATGAGGTATTATGAGAAGTTTGTTATTTGGCTTAGTCTTTTTTTCCACATCTACTTATGCCTTAGTCGATTACTCTGAAATGACCAGCGCCGCGCCTGTTCGGCAGAACAATAATAATCCCGCTCCACAAGTTGCCCCTCCGGCGCAACCACCTGCTGCACAGATGGTTCAACGAGAAGCTCCTCGCACACAAGGCAGTGGCAACCATCAGTCGTGGTTTAATATGAGTGCTGGTTATGAAGCCTTGAGTTTCAACGGACAAGAATCGGAAAATAAAATTCAATTCACTCAACTTCGCGCCAGCATTCACACAAATTACGATCTCTTCTTGCAACTTGCTTATTGGCAGGCCCAAAGCAGCAGTGCTGAATTGACTGAGAGCTCGCGCTCACAACAGGGAAATCCAATGGCCCTGCTTGGGTTTCATTGGTTGAAGTTTGGCGCCCCTCACGAGCTTGGAACGGTCGATGTTTACGGCGGGGCCAGCCTAAAAGGAAGTTCTGATCTTGCTAGCTCACGAACTGATCGCCTGGCCGGAATCGAGACAACAAAACGATTTGGAGATTTTTTAATTGGCCTGGGATTTGATTATCGCTTCTCTGGCAATCCAAAAAATGGACAAGAATATGCAATTGGAAACGTTCAACGGCTCTCGGCAACTCTCGGCTGGATGGCCACACCTGATATTCAATTTTTGGTGGAAGGCACCAGCGCTCGAGTCATGAATGCTCTTGATTCAGGAGCGGTAAATTTCTTAGCTGAAAATCAGTCATTGGGTTTTGTGACAACAAAGCTAGGCTTGGGATTGCGTTCATTTGTGCAATTAGAACTTGGCGCTCGGTTTAAAACAAAAGAAGCCAACGATACAAATTCTTTAGTCGGAGCGAGGCTTTGGGATCTCTCAGGTGGTTTTGGAAATAGCCTTTTTGCCAACTTGAATTTAGCGATTTAATTTATGTTAAAAAAACCTGTCTACCATTGCAGTCAATGCAAAAAAATCCTTCCTGAGTTAGAAGAGCTCCTCTTTGTGGAAGAGGGCAGCCAGCGCGGCTTCTGCAGCGAGAGTTGTATTGAAAAATATTTCGCTCCATTGATTGATCACTATGAGCAGCAAGAAAAGAAAATCCGGAAAAAACTCGGAATCAACGACGAACCCTGTATGAAGTACGTGGGGCAACAAAGTTATATGGAGTCCACACTCGCGAGGCCCGGCCAAATTTGGCGCCTAGAGAATGAACTTAAAGAAGAAATCTTCTGCTTCATTGGCGAGTTCAAAGAAAAAGAAACTCAATATCAGAACACGTTTTATCTTTTAATTATCTGCTCGGTCTTTGACCACCGCCCGTCCTTTATTTTTGCCGTGACCGCCACAAAAGACACAAGAATTCTCAAAGAGTATCAGATAGGCGAACCCGTCACTGACCCAAAAAGTTTTGTGAAATCACCAAACCCCGAAGAACTGGCCTTGCCCTCTGATATTCATCCTGAAGCCCTCTCACTGCTTGAGATGAAAAAATCTCAGGTGCTAGCCGCGCAGTTAGAAAAAAGATCAATGGCCGATATTCCTTTTGAACAGTTCAATTTATACGATAGTTTTTTTGAAACAACCCTGATGGATCCCGATGAAATCTACCGAATTAAGGATCAGGACGGAGATGTGTTACTGACCTATATTAAGGCGCATAATCAAGGTGACACGAGTTTCTATTATTATGTTTTGATGCTGAAGCTTGATAGTCGTTATTATCAAGGTAGTGATAAAACGGGAGATAAAGAGGTTCTATTGCCGGTTTTATCATTCCCCTCGGTAGATGCTCAGATGGCCGAACTCTACCGACAGGGAGATTTATTAACTGGCGTGACTAAGAATTAGTGACCCATTTTACCGTCGACTGAGTACTTTCCAGCACCTGTTCCCATTAAGCTTAGGAAGGCAAAAGCGTACATCAATGGAAATTCTTTTTTCATAAAGAATGGGTCTGAAGCGTGAACGATAAACGCTGCTACAATCATCGTGAAGACGAGGAAGCCAGCAAAAATTCTGGTTTTGAAACCAATAATCACAAAAAGTGCACAGACAAATTCCGAAAAGACAGCGGCGTAAAGACTGAAAGCCGCGCCAAGGCCAATAGGATCAGGAAACTGGATATTTCCACCTGCGATAGCCATTTGCAGCTTTGGTAAACCGTGTCCAATCATCATCATCAATCCAAAAGAGACTCGCAAAATCATTAGACTTGCATCATTCATCATGGCCTTCATTGTTTGTTCTCCTTAAAAAATCCATTTTCATTAAGGATAGTAGAGGGATGGGAACTTGCCTATTTGTTTTTAAGCTTCACCGTCTTGCCACTCAAGGCCTGAGAGCGTAATCTCAAAACTCATTACCTATGGCGAAGGATGCTTCCATGATTCGTTGGATTTTTTTAGCTCTGTGTCTATCTTCATGCTCGCTTTTTTCGGTAAAAAGTCCTGAGAGGCTGGATTATTTCACCGCAGAAAACGGGACGGCGTCTTCTCAAGAAATTCGTGAGAACCTGACAAAAACTCTCACGAATGCCGGTGGCTATTATAAAATTGGAATCACCCCTCTGACTGCGCCCTATCTCAAGGCCCGTAGTTCTGAATTGAGTGCGTATAGAGGATTGTCCGCCAGTGCGTTGAAAGAGCGAGAGCAAAAAGAATTCAATGATTACCTAGATCAAAAATTCTGCGTTGAAATTCAGCTCGAAGTCATTCGACATTTTCAGGCACTGGACTTAATGGAGTGGGAAGTGACGATGACGAGTGGAAACGGGGAAGTGATGCCCGCTATTTGGCGAGAAATTTCCAGACCCACCATTATTACCGAATTCATTGGGGCCCATGGCAAAGAGGATCGTTGGCAAATGGAAGGAATCGTCTGCACCCAACAAGCGATGGAGATCACTCCCAAGTTTGAAGTCACTCTTAAGGCGCCATACACTCCATGGCCATTTCCTAAAGAGCAAACTGCAGTCTGGGCGTTTCATGACGATCCAGTGGAAAACAAAAAAGAAAAACGCACCTTTAAGCGCTATCGCGGTTATTAGGAAATTAGAGTGATGATTAAGCAACGAATCGATACACTTCTCAACGAATTCTCAGAAGTCTCAGACTGGGAAGAGCGCTATCGAAGAATTATTGCCAAAGGAAAAAATCTCGCTCCACTTCCTGAAGAGGCGCGAGTCGAAGCGAATAAAGTAAAGGGATGTCAGAGTCAGGTTTGGCTTTTTGCTGAACTCAATGAAGGCAAAGTCATTTTCCACGCCGATAGTGACGCTTCAATCGTCAAAGGCATTATTGCCTTACTTTTAGAGATTTACTCCGGCGCTACACCTGATGAGATTTTGCAAACTGAAGCGAAATTCATTGATCAGCTCGAACTCAAGCAGCATCTTTCCATGAACCGCTCGAACGGCCTTGCCGCCATGTTAAAACAAATTTCAATTTATGCCTTTGCCTTTAAAACAAAAATGCAAATGGGCCTTGCTTAATGAGGAACTCATGAATCTAATTCAAAGGCCACGTCGTCTTCGCCGCTCACTAGCGCTTAGAAGCCTAGTGAGCGAGACAAAACTATCCACTGCCGATTTGATTGCACCTTTGTTTTTAAAAGAGGGCACAAATAGTTTTGAACCCATCCTTTCTATGCCAGGTCACGGAAGAATGAGCCTTGATCTCCTTTTGAAAGAGATTAAAACTCTCGATGAACTTGGAGTTCAGTGCGTCTCTTTGTTTCCGGCACTGGAAGACCGACTAAAAGATCCTCGCGCCAAAGAAGCGCTCAATCCAGACGGGCTCTACCAACGATCTATTCGCGCTATTAAAGAAAAATTCCCAGATATCTTAGTCATGACTGATGTAGCTCTTGATCCTTACTCCTCTGATGGACACGACGGCTTAGTTGATCCGAAAACCGGAACCATTTTGAACGATGAGACTTTAGAGATTTTAGCGGCGATGGCCGTTGTACAGGCCCAAGCGGGAAGCGATATCTTAGGCCCCTCTGATATGATGGATGGACGAGTGGGAGCGATTCGAAGCGCTCTTGATCAAGCAGGTTTTCACGACCGCACGATCATGAGCTATACCGCTAAGTATGCTTCAAGTTTCTACGGCCCCTTTCGCGAGGCCCTCGCCTCGGCACCGAAATCAGGTGATAAAAAAACCTACCAAATGGACTTTGCCAATGCTCGTGAGGCCCTTAAAGAAGCTAGGCTTGATCTGGAAGAAGGCGCTGATATTTTGATGGTCAAGCCAGGGCTTTCCTATCTTGATATCATCTACCGCTTGAAAGAAGCCTTTGATGTACCCATTGCCGCTTACCAAGTAAGCGGTGAGTACGCGATGGTTAAGGCCGCCAGTGAGCGCGGTTGGATTGATGGGGAGAAGGTGATGATTGAAACTCTGATGAGTTTTAAGCGCGCTGGTGCTGATCTTATTTTAACTTATTTCGCCAAAGAAATGGCCCTCATCATTCAAGAATCATGAGGGCCCGGGCATTTAAGACTGAATCTTAGAGCGATTGGATCAATTTCTTAATACCAATCTCTGGAGCTACGCGGTCGCCAATCGGTGCCGTTGGAAGCTCTCTTACAGTGTAATCCATGCGAAGTGTATAATCTCGCTCAATTGTCTGACGTAGTCTTTGTTGAGCATTATACCAGTTCATCTTAGTTGAGTTCTGACCGCAGTTTTGGATTGATTGAGCGTCAGTTTGTCCCCAACGAAGTTCAACACAGTGGTATGGGTCAAAAGAAATCTTAAACAGAACATCCAGCACGTCATCAAGGCTTAGTTCAAGGGTGCGTCCTCTTGAGTTTGCCATATCGATCACACAGCTTTGAGCAACATCAAGATAAGTTTCCATCAAATCAGTTTTAAGACTTGAGATTGAAGTGTGATCCGTTGTGATTTCGTTGCTTCCTTGACGGAATTTTTCAATAGAATCATTCAACTTCTCATAGATTTCTTTCACTGAAGATTTGAAACGAGCATCTCTTGAAGGAGTTGAGTAGGTTTCCCATGTTCCGTGAGTTCCATAGATATTCTCAGGAAGTCTCTCTGGTGCATTCATTTCATGAATACGGGCCTTGATCGCTGCTTCTACTGAATCATTTCTATCATTAAGATCAAGACAAAGATCGTTTAATCCAATTTTAAGTTCGTTCACTGGATTGATGATGAGTTTTCCTCTTGAGAGAACTCTACGAACATAATCGTGATAAGAAACATTTTTATTTTCAAAACGGAATCTTGAATCTCTAAGAGAGACAGGAGTCGTTGGGTTGACGTTTCCATAGAACTGCTCGAGTGAAAAATTTTGAATACCACGATTTGGTGTCCCCTCGATACGACCGCCAACATAATTACCAGTTCTTGGATCAAGGCTTGCACCAACAAGTCTTTGTGGACGGAAGTTTACAAAACCAGCACCACGAACGTCTGGGCTTCTTGAAAACTTCTCACCGAAACTAACTCTCGTGAGTGAATTATCTGGGTGGGCGTCGATCATAAGAACGCGGCCATCATCAGTCACTTTATAAACAACAGCAATATGTCCAGCTGGATCATAAAGAATGGTTCCTGGCTGAATTGATTCGCGATTTAAACCTACGTGATAAAAATCTTTAAAGAGCGTTCCTGAGTCATACTTGTTGGCATGAATTCTATAAGTCGCAGTTGAAATGGTTCCAACAACATCATTGAGAATTTCGTTAATCGACTCGCCATTTTTAATGGTTCTGCGCTCTCTCACAGAGTTTCCATCAACAGTATAACGAATATCTTCTTTGCTAATTCGTTTTTGCTCGTCGCTGATTTTCTTTTCTAGAGCACGAATTTGTGTGCGCAATTGAGAACTGAGAAGTCTGCCACCTTGGGCACGTAGGCTCGCAAGTTCAGCGTTCAAATCATCTAACTTCCAAGTCGCTTTGCTCACTCCACGCTGGTAGCTGAATGGAAGATCATTCATCCAAGAGAAATAGGCGAGTAGAATATGGGGAAGATCCGCGCAGTCAGCAAAGACCGAACGAAGATTAGATGGATTTCTGCGGAAATAGAGCGGGTTGGCCTGTGGGTGCTTCAAACACTCATCAGTCGTGCGACAAAGTCCTTTTTCACGGCCTTCACCTAATTTGGCGACGAATTCTCTCCAATTCTCGTGATGAGTGCGAGTCCATTCAGTGTGTTTGATAGTCCAAGAAAGGGATTTAGTCTGTGCCTGAGCAGCAAAGCTCCCAAGCATAAATAAACCCATAAGCCATAAGCGCATAATTACCTCATCTGACGTGGTTAATGGTTAGATGAGGCAGGTTTAGCTTAGGCTGACGCGCAAAGACAACGAGGCGTGTAAAAAGGGATACTCTCCCTTCGTCGCGGCTATTGTCCTGATAGGCCGTAGTTAGGTAAAACTCGGGCAGAAGGATCATTGACATTGCAGTTTTGCCACGTCTTATTGGGCATCCAGAAGTCGGGAATCCATGCACTTCGGCCGGGATAGAATTCTTCAAAGATTTGGCGATAGAGAAGTGATTCCAAAGTAAACGGGGTGCCGTGAGGGTAGAGTTTCTTTGCATTTTTCAGATCATCTTCAGAATTGACTTCGGCGGCATAGGCCTTGAGGGTATCGACCAGAGAGTGCCCAACGGCATCGGAGAAAGCGGCTTTTTCCCGCATTAAAAGTGCCGTTGGCAGATAATCTCCCTCTCGGAAGGCCTCTCTTAGTAAATATTTGCCATGTCCATAGTGATTGCGTTTGAGTTCCGCTGGCAAGGCCATGACGGCTTTCACAAACTCTGTATCGCTGAAGGGAACACGAGCTTCGAGCGAATTGCCTGAGAGACAACGATCAGCGCGCAGAACATCGTAAAGATAAAGCTCCTTCACCCTTTTCGCCGCTTCCGCTTGAAACTCGTCATTACTTGGAGCAAAGTCAGTATATTTATAACCAAAGAGTTCATCACTCACTTCACCAGTGAGAAGAACCTTGAGGTCAGTGGTTTCGCGAATTTTTTGGCAGATAAAATACATGCCGATAGAGGCGCGGATGGTTGTGATATCCCATGTCTCAAGGTGCCAGATGACCTTTCTTAAAATGCTTAAAATATCTTTTTGAGTCATGATGATTTCGGTGTGGTCACTACCGATAGCATCGGCCACTTCTCGAGCGTAACGTAAATCGATGGGGTCGCGGTCCATTCCAATCGCAAAAGTTTTTAAAGGTGCACGACCCTCTCGCTTAAGATGCTTCATCGCAATTGAGCACACTAACGATGAATCAAGCCCACCACTTAAGAGCGCCCCTAAGGGAGCATCTGAGTGTAGGCGTTTAATCACAGCAGCACTTAAGAGCTCTCGCACGGGCTTAAGTAGCTCGGCCATTTTCTGCGTCGGAGCGCCGTTATGGTAATAATCTTTAAGGGATGCACTTTGATCTTTCACGCTAGCGAGATCACAGAAACTAACTAGCTTCTCCCCGTCAAAATAATGTCCTGGTGGGAAAGGAGTGATTTCTTTAAAGTGCTGACTCAAGGCCTTGGCCTCAGAAGCAAAACCATAGCGACCCTGCTGATCGACGCCCCAGAAAAGCGGGCGAATCCCCATCGGATCTCTAGCGGCAACGATCTTTTTCGTTGAGCGCTGCCAGGCCACGAAAGCATATTCACCGTCGAGCGTACTGGCGATTTCAGCGATAGATTTCGTCTCTAAAAGAGGCAATAAAACTTCGCAGTCAGATTCAGACTGATAAGCGAAGGATGAAGTTTGTTTTTTGATTTCTTGGAAATTATAAATTTCGCCGTTACACACCACGGACCAATTTTGGGTGTGAAAGGGTTGACCGCCAGCAGGAGTGAGACCCATGATCGCTAGACGATGAAAGCCCATGGAGATGGAAGGTTCGCTGAAGATACGAGTTTCATCAGGACCTCGTGCTTTGAGTTTCTCTAAAGCCGTTTCAAATTGAGGGAAGTCTTTTTTAGGTCCTTGGAAAACGAGAAATCCACACATCTATTCATCCTTTGAAAAGAGGCTTCCGCCATTAAGACAAATCTAACATATCTATCGTCTGAGTGTGAGTTTTTTATGAGAATTGATTTATTTTTACGATATTGGCAAAAAATAAGCCGAATTGAGTAGATATTATAAATATCTACATCAATCCCCTTGGTTTTTTAAGAATCTCTCAACTTCCGACTGGGAAGTTATTGCAGGCTTTTGATCTTTGTAATTCGAAAGACCTTTTCTTCGGTAGTCCAGCGCTTGTTTGAGCGACGGTTTGATCGCAAACATCCACGCTCTTCATCAAACACGTAATCCTCTGCCCCTTCAATCAAGAGGCCTTCAACGAGCAATGTTTCAGCATCGAATACTGGGGAACCTGAGTTGCCGCCGTAAGTGTCGAGGTTCGCGATAAAATAATAACGCTTTCGAAGAAGTGTGCTGATAAGGTTTTTCAGCTCGTCTTTATTCATGCGTGTGATATTCGCTTGGTCAGCAATCTTAAGAGGAAGACCAGAAGGGTGGCCGGCGACAATCAAGTCTTTTCCAAGCCAAGCGCGCCCAGACTTTCTATAGCGCAAAGGAGCGCGGTCAGTGACTGGACGATCGAGTTGAATGACGGCGTAATCTAAAATTTTTCCGAAAGTGGTTTCAAGCTTTGATTCGATGACATTTTTGCAATTATACACATTAGATTTTTTAAGTTTTTCTGTGCCTTCGATATAATCAAAAACCCAAGCTGTGCGAGCACAGGCATTTTCTTCTTCGATACAGTGACCAGCAGTCACGACGACATCAGGTTTCACAAGAAATCCTGTACAGCCGGGAAGAATAATTTGATCGGCAAAGCGCTCGTCTTCACAAAGACCAAGAGCATTTTGCGCTGTAATTTTTGGAAAGTTTAAGAGTTCTGGGTTTTGGCGATCGGCGCTCAGACGAGAGCGAAAAACCATACCGGCAACAGATTTTGAAAGAGTGCGCATTTTAGCATCTGGATACTGAGAGGCCTCAACTCGATCATCATTGCCGTAGATAATTTTTAAGAAAGCATCCGTCTGGCCATAAGCGGTTGTACTGGCGATCAGGAGCAGGGAGAGGCAAAGAAGAGTCGGTTTCATGGCACACCTTTTTACTGGGTCTAAAGTGTGCCTAAAATAGATCAAGATATAACTCGCCGCAAGGCGTTTGGCTAAAACTGATAAAAATGACTAGAACTAAGAGCGTTTTTTGTCGTTTTCTTCAATTTTGATAGGTATTTTTTGTTTAGACTGCTCTTCTTGGGTCTTTTTAAAGCCTAGAAGTGCCGCTAAGCCTAGGGCAATTCCCACGAGGACATCAATTGGTAGGGTCATTTCTGAGAACATGGAAGCCTCCTTCTGTTGGGGTCCACTCTATAAGTATACCTCAAGCAGAGAACGAATCGGTAAAAATCGACCGAAGCATGAGCCATGCAAGCATTTGTCAGGGTTTTTGATCACTTAGCTCGGGGATGAACTCTTGTGTTGCGCCAATATTGAGGCCGCAAGCTTTTCCTCGTCGCCCTCGCGAAGATCATGGAACCATTCTCCCTTTGGGTAAAGGACGGCATTGATTCCCTGCTCACAAAAACCTAAGCAACCACTCGAGTTTATTCTAAGACCTTTTTCGCCACGGCAAAGTTCTTTAACTTTTTTTCTAAATCGTGCAGCTTGCTCCGTATCGGTGTGAGGCTCATAGGTACAAGCGGTACAGACAAAAAGATGAGTTGAAAATTTATTTTCTTCCACGAGTGCTTCCTTCGTTCTCAATTACGGCTTTTATGATTACACTTAAGAGAAATTCTTTGCAATCAACTTCATTAGGAATTAGCCATGAGCTTTTGTCAGATACTCACTCCTAAACAAAAGGCCCTTGATCTCAACCTCGACCACCATATTTATGGGACCTTCGCGGAGATTGGAGCTGGTCAAGAGGTGGCCAGGCATTTCTTTCAAGCTGGTGGAGCCGCCGGCACAGTCGCGAAAACGATCTGCGCCTATGATATGACGATGAGTGACACCATTTACGGTAAATCCAAGCGCTATGTTTCTGTAGAACGGCTTCAATTAATGCTGAAGCACGAATACGAACTTTTGGTGAAGCGCTTAAGTGAAAGGGCCGAGAACACTCAGTTTTTTGCCTTCGCTAATACTGTGCAGGCCAAAAGCTATATGGGAAATACAGAGTGTCACGGGTGGCTCGGGCATTCATTTCAACATAAACCAGGAGCGAGTGTTTCAAATGTCGTGATTCATGTTCGCATGCAAGACAAAGAAAATATTCAACAGCAAGAGGCCCTTGGCATGATCGGCGTAAATCTTATCTACGCCTGTTTTCGCCATCCTGATAAGAGAGAGAGTTTTGTGAGTTCACTGATGGACGGCCTCTCTACCGATCGCCTCGAGATTGATATGATTTCTATTTCTGGTCCGGCATTCGCTGAAGCGGACTCAAGACTTTATTCTCTTGAACTTGTTAAGCGCAAATACTGTCAAGCGGTGATGTTCGATGCCAAGGGGCAAGCGCTGCGTGCGGCAGATAATCTTTATAAGAAAAATGTGGTGGTCCTTAGAGGAAGTTTTAGACCTCCGACACTTGTTAATCTTGATATGTTGAAATGCGGCTTAAAAAAATTCCGCTCACAAATTCCCAAAGAAGAACACAGAGATATTATCGTACTGCCTGAAATCTCCATGAGTAAATTGATTGAGAGAGGGGAGGTGAACAACGAAGACTTTCTAGCTCGAGTTGATCTACTGGCGTGTTTAGAGCAAGGGGTTCTGATTTCTAATTGCCCGACATTTTCTGATCTTAATCGTTATATTTCCTCTTACTCAAAAAAACAGTTGGCCTTTGTTTTAGGTGTTTATAATCTAGAAGAAATTCTAGATCTCAAGCGCTATGAGAAAGAACCGGATGGTCTGCTGGGAGCTTTAGGTGGATTGATTGGGCATCAAACAAAACTCTATGTTTATCCCGCAACTGATGATGACGATCAGTCAAAGCTTCGCACCCTCGACACTTTAAATATTGATGAGAAGCTTCTTCACCTCTACCTCTACTTACTTGAAAATGAACTGGTGCAAGAGATTACGGACTACGATCCAGAGGTTTCGAGTATTTGGTCCCGAGTGGTCTTAGAGAAAATTGAAAAAGGCGAGAAGGACTGGATTCCAATGGTACCAGAGGTTGTGGCGACACTTGTGAAGAAAAAATCTCTTTTCGGTTATAAAGCATAAGATGGTTGAGCTAACGATTGAAAAACCTAAAAAAGGTGTAATCGATCTCTTATTAATTGAAGACCAAAAAGAGATGATGGATCTCTTGGTTCAATACTGCGATAGGATGGGTATTTTTAAATCCATCATTAAAGCCTATGATGGTGCAGATGCCTTGGTCAAAATGCGCAATCAGCGTTTTGGTTTAATTCTGCTTGATCTTCATTTGCCAAAAAAAGACGGCCTCTCTTTGATTCAAGAAATCGTATTAACAGAAAACACGATAAAAAATCTGATTGTCGTGTCGGGTATTATTACCAAGAAGGAATTGGAATACCTCGTTTTTGCAGGTGTTAAGAATATTTTGGCCAAACCTTTTCTTGAAGAGGAATTCCGCCGCAGAGTCTTAAGTGTTGTGTCTTCACGACTCAAAAAATAATCCTACTCTTGACAGCTTTTTTTTTGCTCCCACCTTAAATATGTGAACGTTTTTGGGGAGGATTTATGAATAAATTTGATAGCATTGTTCAAGGAGCGCTTGAAATCGCTCAGACTGAGGCGCTTAATCGAAAGAACTCAGAGCTAGATGCAGAGCATTTGCTGTGGGGACTTATTCAAAACCCAGCATCTTATAGTTCCCGTGCTTTTAAGGCGCAAAAAGAGCAAGTTTCAGCGAAATTAAAATCTCTCCCAACTGTTGGGAATGCGCCTACCCTTGATGGCCTAAGACCTACTGCCAGACTCTCGGAATGGCTAACTAGAGCTTCAAGCCATGGCCTACAAGCGGGGCGCCAAGAAGTTGCGGAGAAAGACTTACTTCGTTTTTTACCGCAAATCTTTAAAGATATTCCTCTCGATCTCTCACAACTTAAAGACGACCAAGAAGAGGTTCCAGATTTTTTAATTAACCTCAATGAACTAGCGGCGGCAGGAAAACTAGATCCTGTGATCGGGCGGACTCGTGAGATTCGTGCGGTGATGGAAATCCTCGGTCGGCGCAGTAAAAATAATCCCGTGCTCGTAGGTCCTGCCGGTGTAGGGAAGACGGCGATTGTGGAAGGCCTGGCAGACAAAATTATTCGCGGCGAAGTTCCAGACGTGTTGAATGGCAAAATCATTTATTCTCTAGACATGGGATCATTAATGGCCGGGACAAAATACCGAGGAGAGTTTGAAGAGCGACTGCAGAAACTTTTAAAATTCATTAAATCAAAAGCTGGTGAAGCGATTCTTTTTATCGATGAACTTCATCAACTTGTTGGGGCCGGGCGCACGGATGGCGCTATGGATGCCGCCAATCTTTTGAAACCGGCCCTTGCCCGAGGAGAGCTCCATTGCATTGGGGCCACCACACTTGATGAGTATCGTAAGTATATTCTTGGAGACTCGGCCCTTGATCGCAGATTTCGTTCTGTTCCAGTCAATGAGCCTTCAAAAGAAGATGCCATGGAAATTATGATGGGCCTGAAAGAAAAACTTGAAATCCATCACGGCATTAAAATCTCTGATGAAGCGGTTTACTCCGCTGTTCTTTTAAGTGATCAGTATATCACTGATAAACAGCTTCCGGATAAGGCGATCGACCTAGTGGATGAGGCCTCATCTGCTCTGAAGCTTTCTGCAGAAGCGATGCCGAGCAAACTCGTCGAATTAGAAGGGGCCTTGCGCTCGAAAAAAATTCAGGCACAGGTTGAACCTCATAATCCTGATATTAAATCTGAGATTACTCGTCTTGAGCACGAATTCAATGAGGGACGTGAGCGCTGGGAAAAAGAAGTTTTGAATATGAAGCGGATTTCCGAATTAAAGAATCAAGCAGAACGTCTGCGTTTTGAATTAGATGAAGCGCAACGTAAGCAGGATTATGAAACGGCTTCAAAACTTATGTATTCTGTGATTCCTGAAATTGAACAACAACTCGCGGGTGTGCAACACGAATGGGTTTTAAATCCACAGCATATTGCGCAAGTGATTTCGAGACAAACAGGAATTCCTGTTGAGAAAATTTTGAAATCTAAGCAAGAGCATATTCTCGAACTTGAAGATTATCTCAATGAGAGAGTTTATGGACAGCGCGAAGCCCTGCATGAAATCGCTCAAACTCTTGTGACTTCTCATGCAGGATTAAGTGATCCCACAAAGCCACTGGGCTCCTTCTTACTCAAAGGGCCATCAGGTGTTGGGAAAACGGAAACAGCAAAGGCCTTGAGTCAGTTCCTCTTTAATTCTGAAGAACAACTGATTCGTTTTGACCTCTCTGAATTTTCTGAAAAGCATTCAGTTTCTAAGTTGATTGGCTCCCCAGCAGGTTATGTGGGCTATGAAGATGGAGGTGTTTTAACCGAAGCAGTTCGCAGAAAGCCTTACTCAATTTTGCTTTTTGATGAAGTTGAAAAGGCCCATCGAGATTTCAGCGATATTTTATTGCAGATTCTTGATGATGGCAGACTGACTGATAATAAAGGGCGAACGATCAATTTCAAGAATACGATTATCTTTTTGACGACTAACTCAAAAGATATTGAAATGGATTTTAAGCCAGAAGTTTTAGGACGTCTTGATGCGATTTGCGAGTACAAAACTCTTGATCAATCGATTATGAAAGCTTTGATTAATAAAGAATTGATGACATTGAATCAACGACTGAAACTGATGAACTTGAAGATAGAGCTTGCCGATGATGTTTATGAGTTCCTAAGCGTAAAAGGACATGATCCTCGTTATGGAGCAAGGCCATTGAATTCAGTTTTTCAAAAACTCATCACCAGACCACTTTCTGAAAAGATCGTTGCGGGTCTTAAAGAAGGGGGGCGTTGGCGAGCGCAGCTCAATAACCAGAAAATTGTCTTTCAAACTCTGTAAAGTCTTGTAGGGCCTGGACGAGATTTCCGGGCCCTCTAAAATTTTTCTTTGTGCTATGATTAAGTGACAAAGAAAAATTTTGGAGCGCTTATGTCTGACACTTTAAAACTGAAAAAAGACGATTACCTTATTCGTGAAGGGGAGCAAAGCACTCAAATGTTCTATCTTCAATCGGGTACAGTTGGTGTCTTTAAAATCAAAGGCAATATCGAGCAGCAAATCGGCTCTATTTACTCAGGCGAAATCGTAGGCGAAATGTCTTTTTTAGATAAAGAGCCACGCTCCGCTTCGGTAAAAGCATTATCCGAATGCACTTTAACCGTCATTCCAAGTGATAAGTTTGAAAAAACCATGGCCGCAATGCCGGCTTGGTATAAGGCCTTAGTGAATACTTTGCTTGATCGCTTAAGAAAGGCAAACACAAGAATTCGGGTTTAAATTCTAGCGCCAGATTTTAAAGCGCTCAAAGAGAAATTGCTGGGTTTCTTCGCTAAGCGGATTCTCATCCAGAGAGAGATGACAAAGACTTTCGCATTCAGCAATCGCTGGGTGAATGTTTTTTAGTTGATTCCCATCTAAATTAAGTCTTTTAAGTTTTGGCAATCTTTCAATGCCTTCTGGAATATCTTGTAATTCATTATGAGTGGCCTCTAGAGATTCAAGGCTTTGCAGATAAGTCATGGAGCCGGGCCATGTTTGCAGGCGATTATGACTAAGGGAGAGAATTTTCAGTGGGCTTGGTTGGGTTAGAGATGGAAAGCTTGTGAGCGGTGTTTTTTTTATTTTAAGAATTTCAAGTCTCGGAAACTCCCAAATCCATCTTTCTAATTTCTGCAGACCTGATAGATGAAGCTCAAGGGATTTGAGATTGATGAATCGCTGCAGTTCATCTGGCAGTTGTGTGAGGCTTTCACTGAAGATTTCAAGACGTTCAAGATCGGTTCTTTGCAAAATCTCTGGCGGAATTGAAGTCTGTTTTTTCGTCAGGCGAATCTGCATCTGCCAAATCCTAGTTGATAGGTTTGACCATGATGATAACAGAAGACGGGAGATTGTTTAGAGGTATTTAACGAAACGATTGTTCTCGTCGACTAAGATACATTTTCCTTCAACGGGTTTTTCGCTCCATTGAAAAGAAATGATGATGATTTCTTCACCTTTTTTAATCAGATGAGCCGCCGCACCATTGATGCAAATCATGCCGGACTGGCGCTGTCCTGGGATGACATAAGTCTCAAGTCTGGCCCCTGAGGTGTTTGAGACAAGTAGGACTTTCTGGCCTGGCCATAGGTCAACTTTGTCCATTAAATCTTGATCGATGGTGATGCTGCCAATATAGGCCAAATCGGCCTGAGTGACGCGGGCTTGGTGAATTTTAGATTGTAGGACTTCTCTCATAGGCCTTTTATAATCCTTTTGGTCAAAAACGGCAAACTAGAGCGGAATTAAAAATGCGTTCCGGGTCCTGGAATCCCTAAAAAATACAGGATTGATGTCATTGGGCCATGGCTCATATGGTTTTGAGCGACTTTCTTGACATTTTCCTTGGCGTGAAAAGCGATCCCAAGACCGGCCGTTGCAAGCATGGGGAGATCGTTTGCGCCGTCTCCAATTGCGACAACTTGTTCTAAGTGGATGCCTTCTTGTTGAGCAATGAACTTCAGTAGGAAGGCCTTTTGTTCAGCATCGACGATCGTGCCTTTGACTCGTCCGGTGAGTTCCCCTCGTTCAATTTCAAGTTCATTGCCAAAGGCGTAATCAAGCCCCAATTTATTTTTGAAAGCGTCTGTGAAAAAACTAAAGCCACCAGAAATCAAAGCGACTTTAAAACCGAGAGATTTAATTGTGCGCAAAAAATCCTCAACTCCATCAGTGAGTGGTAAGCGTTCGAGCAACTCTTGCATTTGAGTCACTGATAAACCTTTTAGTTTTGCCACTCGCTGAGTGAGTGAAGCGCGAAAATCCATTTCACCGTTCATCGCACGGTGAGTAATCGCCTTCACTTCTGCGCCAACACCACAAATTTCGGCCATCTCATCAATCACTTCCGCTTGAATCAGAGTTGAGTCCATATCAAAAACAATCAGTCTTTTTGAGCGTCTAAAAACATTATCTTTAAGAAAAGCGACGTCGATGCCGTGGTTGGAACTGACTTTAATAAGCTCAGCTTTAAGCTCTGAGAAATCAACTTCCTGTGGAACAGAGGTCATGATTTCAAGACCGGAAAAAGAATTGGGAGAAATCTTATCAATTCGCAAAATATTAATATTTTTTTGCGCCAAGGTTGTCGCCATATCGCGGACAAAATTAGCGTGCAGACCTTTTTCGGAAACGCAGCTGACGATAAATCGCGGATCGTTCACTCGCTCGGAGAGAGTTTCATTGCCGACTAATTTATAGCTTAAGGAAAGACCTAATTTATTAGCGGCAAAAAGCAAATCTTTTAAGAGCGCGTCTCCTTGCTCGTCTTCTTGCTCGTCAAATTGAATGACAATACTGAGGGAGAGCAGTCCGTGGGTGACCGCTTGCCCAATATCCACCAATTGATGGGGGGAGCGCGCAATCATTTTCATCATGCCTTCAGTGATTCCTGGTTTGTCAGGACCGGCAACATTGATTAGGAGATTTGAATTCAATTTCGATTTACTCATAGGGATTTACTTTTGGCCTGGCCTCTGAAATTTTTCATTTTTTGAAAGAGCTTAAAAGAATATTCTCCCGCCGAGTAGACGCTAAAAAGGGCGGCGAGAGAAATGGTGATCATGCCGATTTCATACATAGGAATGCCGAAAGGTCGGTCGTTCGCCATTAGGAGGGGAATACCGATCATCTGAAAAGTTGTTTTAAATTTGCCGAGATTTCCCACTGGCATTTTAAACCCTCTTTCAATCGCCAATAATCTGAGGGCCGTAATATACATCTCTCTTGTGACAAGAATAATCACAAGTAGCGGCGAGAGGCGACCGAGGCCCAGTAAAATAATGAGCGAGGAGACAACTAAGAACTTGTCTGCAATGGGATCGAGAAACGAGCCAAAGACTGTGATCAATTTTCTTTTTCGAGCGATATAACCATCAAAAAAATCAGTGATAGAAGCTAAGACGAACGTCCAAGCAGCTAAATAATTGAGGGTCTTTTCCATGCCGTAAAACCAGCCGGTTTTGAAAGTCGTCAGCCATAGAGAAGTAATAATAATGGGAATCAAAAAAATGCGAAAAAAAGTCAGCCGATTGGGTAAATTATCAATCTGCCACTCATCGGCTTTTCCATGTGTCGTGTCTTGCTGATCCATGAGTTTCGGGTCCTGTGCTTACGGCTTCGAGATGAGAAAATCTTAGCAAACCAGTCAATTGAAGTCATCCCTTAGATTGAGGGGAGAGCTTTGCCGACTTAGAAAATGGGGCAGCTCAGCTTAGAATAGAGTCAGGGTATAAACTCGCAAATTTTCTTAAGGGAGCAATCGTGGATAGACATTTGAATTTGGTGGAAAATACGCAATCTGAACTTGAGAAACGCGTCTTTCCTCGCTTTCCCTTCTGTTATTTGATTTTTAAGTCTGAAAGCTCAGATAAAAGTTTTCAGGTTGTCGATATTTCACTAACTGGCATGCAACTGAGCCTGAAAGAGGGTGGACATCAGTATAAAGCTGAAGAGCCGATTAAGGGCGAAGTGCACTGGCGAGGGAAGACTCTGCTTTTGACGGGAAAGGTGCGCTGGATACGTGGTCAAAGGCTTGGTGTGTCCTTTAAAAAATCGACCTCATTTGATCAAGCAATTCGGGATTTTCTTTCTATCGAACATGTGGTGCAGAGTATGCGCTGCTTGCACCAAAATAGTTTAGGGCTAGAGATCCCTTCAAATCTCAAATACTGGCTTCAAGCAGACGGGCCGGTTGAAATCTTTGTTTGGCGCCATAACGACGGCGAAATCTCTCGTTTTCATCTGATTCTTTTCGATCGTTTTGTCGAATGGGAAGACGGACAAGGTCTGAAGAGCGGAACAGTGGTCAACAAAAGAGATATGGACACTCCATTGGTCTCAGAAGATGAATTTCTCTTCAGCATCGATCATGCCCTCGACAATGAAAAACTCGAGTTTGCTCATAGTGTTATTGCGGCCCTCACCACCAACCATTTACCCGCAGAAGCACTGGATTTTCTCAAACTCAAACTCGGTCACTAAGCTGCCGGTAAAATTCGGCCCTGGCCCTTTTCACTCGGTAGAATGTTTCCTATCATGACGACATATTGTTTACTTAAGGAGTTTTCATGAATCGAAACCTGGCGCTAGAGTTTGTCCGTGTAACTGAGATGGCCGCCATCGCCTCTGCCCGTTTGATGGGACGTGGAGATGAAAAAGCCGCCGATCAAGCCGCTGTCGATGCCATGAGATCTATGCTCGATTCAATTGATTGCCGCGCAACCGTTGTGATCGGTGAAGGCGAGCGAGACGAAGCTCCAATGCTTTATATCGGTGAAAAAGTGGGTTCAGGGGCCGGCGCAGAGCTTGAGATTGCACTTGATCCCCTAGAAGGAACGACAGTTTGTGCAAATGGTGGAACAAATTCTATTTCGGTCATGGCGATTGCTGAAAAAGGCAATTTCCTTAATGCCCCAGATACCTATATGGATAAAATTGCGGTTGGCCCTGAAGGTAAAGGCTTAATCGATATCACCGAATCTCCTGCGGAAAATCTCAAGCGTTTAGCGGCAGCGAAAAAATGTCGCGTGGATGATTTAACCGCAGTGGTTCTCGATCGCCCAAGACACGCAGAATTGATTTACAAAATTCGACAAACTGGGGCCCGTATTCAGTTGATCGGAGATGGCGATGTTTCAAGTGCGATTGCTTGCTGTGATCCAAACTCTGGGGTGGATATTCTATTTGGAATTGGTGGTGCGCCAGAAGGTGTGATTGCAGCGGCTGCTCTTCGTTGTATGGGGGGAGATTTTCAAGGAATTTTGAAGCCACGTAATGAAGAAGAAATTGAGCGTGCACGAAAAATGGGCGTGCTCGATATCAATAAAGTTTTTCATATTGAAGACCTCGCTCGCGGCAACGTGATGTTTTGCGCTACTGGTGTGACAACAGGAAATTTTTTGAGAGGCGTGCAATTTAAGCCATGGGGTGCTTTGACCCACTCTATTGTGATGCGTTCACAGTCGGGAACGATTCGCCATATTACGGCCGAACATCATTTTGATAAAAAACCACATTACTAAAAATTTTTAGGAGACTTCCCTATGGCACACGCCGAGAGAAAAGAAATTTTTGATGCCCCGATTGAGAAAGTTTACCAGGCCATCACCGACTACGACGCTTACCCAGACTTCGTGGAAGGGGTTAACGGGGTGAAGGTGATTGAGCAATCAGAAGACGGTGCGCTCGTTGAATACTCTTTGAATTTCATTAAAACATTTTCTTATCGCCTTCGAATGAGTCATGAAAGGCCAACAAAAATTTCATGGGAACTTGAATCCGGCGATCTATTTAAAGCGAATTCTGGCTCGTGGACCCTCAGAGATATGGGGGATGGTCGCACAGAAGTGAATTACGATCTGACTCTCGACGTGAAAATGTTTGCTCCAAGTGCTCTTGTGAACAAACTCGCCTCACAAAGTTTACCGGCAATGCTTCAGTCTTATCACAAAAGGGCACGGAGTTTATGAGCCGCAAAGATAAGGACAAAGACGGAAAAGACGAAAGCTCAGAGACACCGAGATCCGATAAAGGCATCGCTGATATCGTGAAAAAAATAGTCTCTGTCGGCATTGGCGGCGCCTTCATGACCGAAGAAGCCGTCAAGAGCGTGCTTGGCGATATTCCACTACCAAAAGATATTCTTTCAGGCCTTATGCAAAATGCAAAACAGGCCAAAGAAGATTTTCTCGAAACATTGCGAGATGAAGTGAAAGAACAATTCACAAAAATTGATCCTTCAAAACTCGTGGATGAATTAGTTGAGCGCTACGATATCGAAGTCACAGCGACATTCAAGTTTAAGAAAAAAAATCAAAATCTTCCCGAAAAAAAATGACAACTCTGGCCCAGCGCTATTCAAAGCTTAAGTCAGAGCTTGGGGCGACAGAGCTACTGGCCGTGAGCAAGTACAGTGGTGTGAAAGAGATCGCTGAGCTCTATGACCTTGGACACTTGAGCTTTGGGGAAAATAGGGTTGAGCAATGCCTTGAGCGCGCACTCGCCTGTCGCGATTTAGGGCTCCATAAGATTGAGTGGCATTTTATTGGTAATATTCAAACTAATAAACTGAACAAACTGCTCACTATCCCAAACTTAGTGGCGATTCACTCCATCGATCGACTTGAACTTTTGATGAAACTTTATCAGCGAGGGGATCAATTAGCTGCGCCGCTGGATTTTTTCTTGCAGGTGAAAACCAGTGATGAAGAGGAAAAACAAGGTTTCGAAACGCTGCAAGAGCTGAATGAGGCCTTTCAATATTGTCGCGACTCCTCTCATTCTAAACTTCGTTTAGTTGGCTTAATGACCATGGCGAAAATTCGAACAGAGAATTACGAGCGCGACGCTAGGGCCTCATTTAAAAAGCTCAAAGACTTTCGCGATCAACTCGATCCTAATCTCAAGCTCTCTATGGGAATGAGTGGGGATTATAAGTGGGCATTGGAGTACGACACATCAATTGTGCGCGTAGGCTCTTATCTTTTTGAAGGCGCTTAAAACCAAATCGAGTAGCTGAAGAGAACTAAAGTTAAAAGCGTTAGGCCAAATGAGTTGCTAATATATTTCATGAGGCTTTTATTTCAGAGAGAAAGAGATCTGTCATCCTCCAGTTATGATGCTTATAAATTTGAGATGGCAATCACTCAATTCCTAAAAAATATTCATCATATCAAGGGTTTAGGCATGGTTTTGACTGAGTAAAAACCACTTAGCTCCCTACCCCCCGTTGACGCGCTGATCTTAATTGCGTAAAACTCGGCCAAACACTACCCTGACTTCGAGAGGTTTATGGAAACACAATCAATTCTATCTGATCGTCGAGTGCCTGAGCTCAGTCTATTGAGTTATGTCAACGGCTCTGCCCTTGATAAGACTAAGTTCATCGACAAGCTTTACCTAGGCCTCAAAGATTACGGCTTTATTGTTTTAACTGATCACACTGTTGATCAATTAAAAGTGGACCGCGCTTATGAGATGATTCACGAGTTTTTCTCTCTGCCGATTGAAACAAAAATGAAATACGTGGGATCAAACGGTGGTCAAAGAGGTTATACACCTTTTAAAACAGAGCACGCGAAAAATCATTCCCATCCTGACTTAAAAGAATTTTGGCATGTGGGCCGGGAACTCGAGGCCGGCTCTCAGTATCTCGGAGTTTATCCAGATAATATGTGGCCATCAGAAGTGAAGGGTTTCAAGGAAGTCTTTCTTGATCTTTATCGCTCGATGGATGTTTCGGCCCGCTTACTTCTTGAAGCGATCGGTATTGCCCTTGATGTACCGAAAGGATTTTTCGATGAGATGGTTCACGACGGGAATTCCGTTTTAAGAACGATTCATTATCCGCCAGTCAAAAATCAAGATACACGAAACAGTGTTCGTGCAGCGGCTCACGAAGATATCAATTTGATCACATTATTAGTGGGAGCAACTGATTCAGGCCTTGAGCTTCTCGACCGCGATGGAACTTGGCTTCCAGTTCAAAGCGCTCCAGGGCAAATCATTGTGGATACAGGGGATATGATGTCTCGTCTGACTAACGAAGTTCTTCCAGCAACTACTCACCGAGTTGTGAATCCTGATAATGATAGTTCAGCTCGTTATTCAATGCCTTATTTTGTTCACCCCCATTCAAAGGCGATGCTTGAGTGTTTGCCAAGTTGTAAGGGAGCAGGTGAGAAATTTCCACCAATCACGGCGGGAGATTTTTTAATGCAAAGATTGAGAGAAATCGGACTTTACTAGAATCTTAAACCACCACCAATCTTGGCGTTCACGAGATTGGTGGTTTGCTCTTTTGTATCAAGAAAACTTTCATTGGTTGAGATCGCTTCGATGGAGCTCTCAACAAACCAAGCAAATTTTGGACTTTTTTGGGCGAGATAGCCAAACTTCACGTAGGGCAAAACTGTCGCAAGCCCAGTGGAAACAGAGTCGTTGACGGTTGTTTGTGAACGACCGATGCCCGCACCAACAGTAGCGTAAAGATTATTTTGCGTTTTTTCAAAACGATCAAAATGATAAGTGAATTCCGCAAGCAGAAAATAACGCTGACTTGGAATCGTGAGTGGAGGATCATCGATAACGGCATCTTCTTTATCAAAACGCAGTCCCGCACCAAGTTCCATTTTTTCGCGCCAGCGATAATGATAAATTGCTTCGACTTGAAAGCCACCGCGGCTAGGTTTTCTTTCTGAATCGGTTTCAGAAACAGACTCGTAGAAAGTACTTGTAAGTCCTAGTCTTGCTGAAATTGAGTGTTGAGCGCCGTAGATTGAGCGAAATACTTCAGCGTCAGTGAGGGCCTGTTGTAATTTTTCTCTGACTTCTGGAATTTCATTCCAAATATTTGTGCCAGCTTGGTTATAGGTCACAATTTGTTCTTTTTCAAAAGGGAAGACGGCGCGTTTTTCGTTGATTCTCCACATGGAAAAATCTCTTGTTGCTTCCACAACTCTCGCCATCAATGACAAATCTTTGGTTGAAAAAAGCGCTTCCATCGATGTGTTGACCCCATGTCTGAGGCCACGATTGATGACAAAAGTTTGTCTGGAAGTTGAAACCGCTTGCACCACAATAAGCTCTTCTTGCGCCTCGATTTCGAAAGAGAGTGCCAAGCAAAAAAGAAGAAAACTAAGAGCAAATTTGATCATGAAAAAAGTTTATCACGATGTGTATTTATCTTGAATTGATCAGACGTCGAGGCCTGTTTTTGCCTAGGGAAAGGCTTTTGTCAGTTATTAGAGGCAAATCTCGCCTAGAGAGAAAATGGACGTTTTGAATAACTTATCGATTTTATGGGATTTAAGTAGTGGACAGCGAGACTCAGTCGTTTTCTGGCAAAATAGAGAGAGGTCTTCTTTAAAGCTTGAGCCCTTAAATTTCGATACGTTCACTAAGGCGAGGAGTCTCAAAAGAGTGAATCTAAATTTGTTTTCGATCTCTTATTTTCGGTTTTTTAAATTATCCCTTTTTTATGGGGTGATGCTTTTTGTTTTAGGTTGTGTCGCAGAAAAAAAACCAACAACCAAAGCTAATTGTGGTGAAGGCCAAGCTTTCAATGAAGTTTCCAGACAGTGCTTTGGAACGCGAACAACGCCGCAAGGAACCCTTAGAAATTTAACTGTGACTCAAGACTCAGGTAAAAATCTTGTAAACCTCACCTTCGTTGATAATAGCGGAACAGGCGCAAATGCTTGCCGAGTGTTTCACGATAATATCAGCACCATCCAAGTGAATTCGCCAAAAGTTTATTTGGCCCCGGCTGAAGCTGTTCAACTCGCGCAGGAAGCTCAGGCGCTAGCGGTAGGAATTCCGCCGCTGCTCTATCCACTTCCAAGTGCAAACGCCATCACTGCGGCGAACGCCGCCTTTCTCGAAGCAGGTGTTCTTGCCCAATCAACTTCTCCAGAGTCGATGCTTGTTTCCATCGGTTCTTTCACTCAATTTCTACGAGCGGTTGCTGATGCTGCTGTTTTGACCAGTTCACTCACTTACTTAGGACCTGCGACGACTTTACGTGAAGGGGCAAATCGTTTTGAGCAGTTCTACCAAGACATTTCAAATCGCTGTCAGTGCCAAGGCGGAACCTGCCGCACAGTTGTCGTTCCCAAAGAAGGCATCTCCGGTAGTTCTGGTTTCAGTTATACTGTCACTCATTCACAAAATGGAACCAGTGATCCAACAACTGTCGCGGTGACAATTCAATCAAAAAATCGTCTTCCACTTCCCGTGCATCAAGAAGCGGCGATCTTTGAAAGTCAAACATCCACTCCTGTAACGGAAGTTCTTCCAACGATTCAATTGGCGCGGGACTCCGACCTCGCTGACGATGCCGCGAGTTCGTTTTTCACTTACACTTTAATTTCAGGTCCCACTCAAGGGACTCTTTCCGGTTGTTTGGGTCTTGGCGGGTCAGGTCGCAATTGTACCTATAGACCGAATAACGGCAATTATTCAGATCAAAATCCCACAAGTAATGCCTTTGGCTCAGTCGGGCAAACAGATTATCAAACCATGCGCTTCACTTCAAACTTCAGAGGTGCGGCCGCTAACTCGATCTCTGTTCGCTTGGCACTTCATCAAGGAATTGGATTTGATCCTGTTCATTCAGTGAAAGTTTTAAGTACAAGCACAGGCCCTGTGATTGAAGTGAGTATAATTGAAGGGGTGAGTCTTTCATCTGATGTTGTGAGTGCGATCAATGCTCATAGCATCGCCAGCGAATTTATAACGGCCGTTGATCTCGCCCCAGTGGGTTCAGATCTCCTAAGAGGTGAAACTCAATTAACAGGCGGGACCAACGCTCAGGACTCTTTCACTTATCGTGTGAGTGATGGCAAGGGACAGTCTCTTTATAATGCTACCTATAATATTCGCATTATCGAACAGAACGATTTTCCTGTGATGGACTTAACGGGAACTGTTCCTGCAGTAACTCCAATTAGAGAAGATATTGGTTTCACTCTAAACTTGTCTTACACAGATACAGATAGTCCTTTACTCGCCACTGCTTGTACTGCAGCTCCGGGACCCAATCTGAATGTGACGGCGGCTTGTGCCTGTGTCGCTGGTGCCTGTACAGTTGGTTTACAAGGGACTCTTGATTTTTTTGGAAGTGTTTATGTTGATCTTACGGTGACAAACGGAGGCCTGCCTTCAGCTGTCGCACGAAAGGCGCTGACTCTTTTAGATGTAAATGACCCGCCGACAGTCACACCACTGCAGCTACCTGGCAATCCTTACTCTGTTTTGGAAGATCAGGTCTTAGTCATCAATGGTCTAACAATTGATGAAGGAGATACGCTCGGACTTGAGAACGCTCAGAACGTCTCATTGCGAGTGACTGTAAATCCGGCAGATCAAACAATCATTCCGCAAAATGCTGCCAATATCAAAATTTTTTATAATAATGTGAATCTCAATTTTGATGGCACTAACTTAGTCACGATTCCAAGTACTGTCGCCGATGCTTCAGCAGGTGTCTTGCGTTTAGAGTTTACTCCAGCTCAAGATATGTCGTCCATGCCGGGCTCTCCTGTGAGAGTGGCGCTTTTTGTTCAAGATAGCGGAAGCAATGTCGCACCAAATAGCAATCAACAAACATTGAACTTTGAAATTGACGTGGTTGAGGTCGATGATCCGCCGACAATCTCGGCGATTGCCAATGTACAAATGAATGAAGGTGGAGAGGCCATTACAGCTCCATTCTTTGTCGATGAAGGTGGCGGTCCAAATGAAGATGTACAGGCCCTCAGTATTCAGGTGATCTCTGATAATTTAGTTTTAGTCCCTAACTCAAATATTGAAGTCTACTACGACGCGAATAATAATTTAGTCCCTGATCCAAGTGAACTTCGTGGGACGGCCGGTGCTTTCGTGGGGCTTGGCGACGGCGCAACTTCTGGAAATAGTCGTGGAACAATTTTAAGAGTAAAGCCCGTTGATGGCCTGTCAGGAACATCAAATTTACGAGTGGTCGCTAGTGACGGAAACTCGACGACTGAGAGAACGTTCGCTGTGATCGTTCACCCCGTTGGTGCCGTTCACGGTGGATGGAATCATATTTCGGCGGTCAGTGAAAAAGAGTTTGCAACCGGCCAGCAAAATCCAAATCAAGTTTGCTCTTTTAGCCCGACACAATGTAATGGCGGTTTCGCTTGTACCGGTACTGTCGCTCCTAATAGTGTGGTAAATGCAGACCTCGTCAACGCAATCTATTTTGACTCTGCAAACCAGCGTTGTTATTACGCCGCAGCCACTGGTAACAATGCTTGGCAAGAACTAAGCACATACTGTCCAATTAGCCGCACATCAGATGTTCCAACTTGTACTGGCGCCAATTGTCTTGGGACTGCGGCACCTACCGGAGTGATTACTCCGACCCCAGGAACTGGTGGACTACATACTCCTCGTTATTATTATCGCACCAGCAATCAAACATGTTTTAGATCCACTGGCCTTACTAATACAGATTGGGAAAATTATTTTCCAACCAAAGTGACACTCTCGTGGAAAGATTTTATTCTTTCTGGCTCTGGCGCCGACACAGGCGTTTTGATTAATGGTTGGAATATCTATCGCCGAAAAACGGGTGAAGCTTATAATTTCAACAGACCTGTCAACACAACTCCTCTCAATGCGGGCACTCGAACTTATACGGACACCACAACTAATTTCAATACGGTTTATTATTATCTCGTTCGCCCCATCGATAATAAACGAAATATTCCAACCGCCACGCAAGAAATTTTCAGTGAGATCAGAGTTCTTTCACCTCCTAAAAATATGGCCTTCGTCCATCGCTGGATGGTGAATCAAGAAATCTGCAGTAAATTGCAAAAGGGGAGTCAGGTTGATACGGAAAATAGTTTTCGCTGTGCCTATGCTGGACCAGGTGAAACTGAAGTCACACCTGGCAATACGTTCTATGATATTGGACAAGATCTTTTAGTTGATATTGCAGAAGCAGGGTGTGCTTATTCCGCAGCTTCAAATCCTGTCGCAGTCTCTAATTGTGGACCTAATGGTTGTATTGGAGTGCAAGATCCAAATACAAATCCTGCCACACAAACTCCAGCTGACTCGGGCTTGATTTATTATAATCGCAGCAACGGTACTTGTTATCGTTCATCTACCGGGAATGTCTGGGTAGAAATGGACAGTGTCGCGAATGCAGATTTACCTGTTGCCGCCAATAATTCGAAGGCGATGCTCCTGCCGCCACTTGTGAATATAACTCAAGCGAAGGCGCGGCATTTTTGTGAACGTCGCTCGAACCTCTCCGCCGCGTCTATCGAAGGTGTTAGCGCCAATTTAAGTCATCGCCTACCATCGAGGAAAGAGCAGATGGCCTATAGCGCCCATCCTGTGGGAATGAGTGATGTGAATATTGAACAAATCGAGCGTGGTTTTTCTCTCAACACTTCATCAAAATGTAATTCTTCAAATGCCAATGGTTTAGAGTTTGGTTATACCAATGCGCAAATTCCCTCGACCAGCTTCAGCTTTTCACTGCCTGGAACTGATGCGAGCGGCATCCGCTCTATGTCTACGGGTTCAGTTCCCGTCGGCCAGTCAACATCGACGCAAGCTTGTATTTCACGCTTTGGACTGCAAGATGTTTATGGAAACGTCGCTGAATGGGTGAGTGATCGTATGCGCTGTCAGGATAATACCTGTGAACGTATTGCTCCCATCGACGGCTCGAACGATGATATGTCCGTTTATGATTCGGTCTTTCAGTTCTACGCGATGGACGGGGTGAGAGGCCCTTGCCGTGATGTGAACGCTGATGGTTTCTGTAATGCCTCTGATGCTCCACTGACGACTTGGCGATTTCAAGATAAAACCTTTGATGCAAGTTTTTTCAGCTTCCCAATGGGTCTTCCGATTCATCGCTTATTCCAAGTGAATTTTCCACCTGCCCTTAATCTCGTTTCGGCCAATCTTCTTGAGATCGGCCCAACTTCCGGAATTACAGTTTCTGCTCTTCACAAAGACGCGGCGATTGTGAATGCTGAAGCTCTCGAAAAAAATACGAGCGCTGGTGGTAACCGCAACGGCGGAATGGCCGTAGGTGGTGGGTATACCGATGGCGACGAAGCCGGTCGTTATACTTTCGAAATGATTCCTTCATTATTTGTCACCGCCACTCAAGCATCCGGTGGAACTCTTGTGAATAATAATGGAGACGCCTCTTTAAGTTTTACGGCCGTCACCCCAGGCGCTGCAGGAAATAATATTTCTGTTCGATTAATCGCTGGGGGCACAGCGGGCTCAGAAACAGTGAATGTATCTGCTTCCTCAATCACAGTCTTTATCGAAGAAGGGGTTTCTACGCGAAATGAAATCCGTGACGCCATCACAGGTCACCCGGTTGCAGGAAATCTCGTGACAGTCACTGTCGGCGGGATCAATAGTACATTTGATGTCACTGAAGATGGCGGTAATTTGACTGGTGGATTTGATGCTGTTCATGAAAAACGCCCTGATATCGGTCTTCGTTGTGTCGCCCCAGTCCCAAACAGCGCCTACACGGCAGATCCGCTGCATAATGCCCTTTATAACGGCTATTAATCAATTCCTCGACTAATTTTGCCATCATGAATTTTCTTGGGCTAGAATACCCCTAAGAATTCTTAGTGCCGAGGTTGTTATGGGATTTTTCGATCGACTTAAGTCTCCTGCTGCCACTTCTTCTAGGGCCCGGGTGATCTCTTTTCTCAATCAAAAAGGTGGCGTTGGCAAAACGACGATGGCCTTCAATACCGCTCACGCTCTGGCCAGTCGCGGACACAAGGTCTTATGCCTTGATATGGACCCCCAAGCGAATTTAAGCCTGCTCTTTGGGATTGAGACGACTTCTTATCAACTTCATCACCTGCTTGTTAATTCGGTAAGAGAACTAAAAGCGCTCCATGTTCCAGCATTAGTCGACGATCTACTCGTGCGCGGTAAAGTGGATCTCTTACCTTCAGGTCAAGAACTGTCAGGCTTCGAATTGACGGTCGCAGGGATTCAAGGAGCGAGACAACTTATCTTAAAACTTTTTCTTGAAAAATCGGGCCTGCTTGATCGCTACGATTTTATTCTCATAGACTGTCCTCCGACTTTAGGCCTACTGGTCGTCAACGCCCTTTGTGCCACCCACGGCGTGATGGTGCCTTTTAGACCAGATGAATTCTCTCTCAAGGGACTGGTTCACCTCGGTGACGTGCTCGCCAATATTGAAGAGATGGGAGTTTCAGAAACTCCGCAGGTGATTGCCTATATTCCAAACCTCGTGGATCTTAGACGCAAACAAGAAGAAGACGATTTAGAGAAAATCCGCCTTCATCTCGCTCGTGAATTAGGACATTCTAAACTCACGACGCCCTTTCAAAACAAAGCGAGCCTTGTGAAATCTCAAGCGCAAAAAAAATCCGTGTTTGATTATCAATCAAAAGAATTTGCACCACTACAAGCAAACTTCTCTGAGATGGTCGACCTTATCCAGGAGTGGAGTGATGCCCGCAACTAAATCGAAAAAAAATCCTCTTTATGTTGTCACCAATAAAGGCCAGGACGTGCAAGAAGCGACGGGCTTTTTTGATGCTATTATCAAACGCTTTAATCTAGGCCCGGCGATTGGTTTAATTGAAACCATTATCAAAGAAATGCTGGGACTCGTGACGAATTTTGCCATGTTTTCGCTGGTCAAAGAAATGATTGATCAATGGCTCGAGCAATTGATCAATCTTGTAATGCAGATTCAAGGGATGGCCTCTAAGAAGGCCTAGTCCTAAAAATTCTCCACAAATTGAAACGCCGATGGAGAAGTCTCTTCAGAGGCGTTTTTATTTCCGCTGCGACGTTGTTGCTCTAAGAGATAGTTCTGTCGTTGATAACGTCTAAGGGCGCAGTAGGCATCCGCCTCAGTAACGCCTGCACGGGTGTGAAACTCATTTCTCTGACCGCCCAGCGGTCCTCTTCCTTGATTCATGGTGATGACATCGGCAAAACGCACCGAAGGACCCCCTTGATAAAATTGCAAGTTCACTAAGCGGCAGCGATCATAAATTTTTCGTCCAAGTTTTTCTTTTGGTCCCATCGCCAGCAAGTAAGGAACCAAACGCAAACATAATTGATCTTCTTGCAAATAAGGAGCGGCAGGATTATCGAAAAGTTTTTCAATTTCTTTTTCAAAGAGTTGATAGAATGCTTGCAAAGTTTTGCGGCTGATGTACTTGGATGATTCCAAACTGCTATAGACTTCCGCCAGAGTCCCTTCGTTACTTGGATTCAAAGCCGTTTGTAATGATTGAACAAGATCGCCGCGAGTAGCGGAAATAAGTTCGGAGACATCTTGGTCTAATTCGCCGCGGCCAAATCGAGCTTCCATTTCATAAGAAACCATCGCACGCACTTTTGTGAAATAAACATCATTTCCCCGTTCAGCGAGATTGAGAATTTTTGAAATACACGAAGTCACGAGAAAGCTTTTATTTTCAATTGAGTCTTGAACGGCAATTAAAGGCTCGATAGGGCTACGACACTCAAGGGGCCAAGCATTGAGGTCAAGGGCGCGAGGATGGTAGGCCTCTTCAATCAGAAAAATCACTTGCTCTGTGAGCTCCACAGTTCTTCGAGCGTTGATGATCTGCGGATAATAGCGATGAGTGAAACGAGGCTCGGCGTTTTCATCGCAGTCTCTGGGGCGATCTTCACAGCCAATCTTCGTAAGATAGTCAGAAATTCGCTCGCCGTTTTCGATGATCTTGAGCAGTCCTTGTAAAGGATTGGTCTCTCCTCGGTAGTCTAAATTCGCCGCGACGATGACGGTATAAGCATCCACAGAAATCGTGCGGGCCCGCTCTTGGTTGACGATCTCAAGAGTGGTGTTGACGACATCAAGGGCATTATTGACTGCTGTTTGCCAATTTTGTGTCGTCAGGACTATGCCCTTGAACGCCACATAGGCCCTCAAACTCTCGCAAGCGAAACCACTTGAACCGCAGACGGGAACGGTTGTGATACTTGGGTCGAGTAGTTGATAGGGTAAAAGTGAAGTGCTTCTTGAGATGAAAATGGGATTTTCAACTTCACTGCTTCCACTGCGGTAGGGATCATTCCCCGGATTCAAGCTCGGGGTCTGCATGATTGCGACAAGACTTGAAATCCCTATGGCGATGGCACTACTGCGCTCATTTGGATTGGTGATCGTTTCAAAGAGATTCGTGCGAATGGTGCCGTAGGTTTGCACATAACGCTTAATTTTTTCAAGTAAGATGGCTTGAAGAATTGGCTTTTCACGATTCACCAAATCCCCTTCGGAAGTGATCGCCGAGCCCGCGTAAATTTCTTGTAACCAAATGCCTAAACGACTGAGGTGGCGAGAAAGGAGATCAAGGCCCGCGAACTGTCTTTCATTGATGGTGTTCGGAAGGTCCTGTCGGTAAACATCGATCAGTTTTTGTGTCTCGACCGCTTGGCAAAACTGGCTAGTCATCGCCTCAGTGACACAGCTGAGGGCCAGAGGAAGTTGCGCCTCATCGACGACGCCAACTAATTTATTGAAGCGAAAATCATTCAAAAAACGATTGAGGGACTCGATCACTAATCCACCAGTCGCTAAACCAAGAGCAGTGGCCGGCGCGGCAAAAGCGGCAGTGGATAAAAGTGTGTTTGAAAGCAGTGAGGCCACTAGGCTTCGACGATTGACGAAGCAAGCGTTGTTATTGCTCCAGCCTCCGAAAAACTGATTCACCGCTTGCACTGTTTGATCGGCACCACGGGCCGTTCGACTTGAGAGTTCACCGAAGCGCTGTTCGCGAGATTGCAAGTTCACAAGATCAGACTGGGCGTAGAGAATCTCAGATTGCAAATATTCAATCTGCTGAGCGCTGATGCCGGGATCATTGAGAAGAGTTGTAAACAGCGCCATCTTGCGCTCAAGCGCTAAGCGGTCATCACGAGTGGAGCGGTAAACTTCGTAGTCTTCGTAGAGACGATTGTACTGACCAACAAAGGGAGAAACGCTACTGGCACCAAAGCACTGGCTTTCAGCGCGAAATTGTTCGACCACAGAACCCAAAGCTTGAACATTGACGAGCGAGCCTTGAACTTGGCGGTTCACCACGCTTGGGCATTGATTGGAAAAGGCATTAAGAAGAAGTTCAGAGGGGGTGGCGGAGGCGTGCAGTTTAGTGACAAACAAAAAAACTGCGAGTCCGAGCAAGCGCAGGTGCATAGAGTAATCCTTCAATGAATGATGGTAAAAGTTCTAGCACGAGAGTTTTTAAATTGGCCCCTTTGTTTGTTGCAAATTTTTTCAATATCTCTCACACAAACAAGAGCGTTCATATTTTGATTTTTAAGGGTTTAGGTCGATCATGTGTACTTGCTACCTGCAGCATTTACTCAAAGCCGTTACTGCAAGGATGAGGATAGTTTAAGTTGGATTGAATGAATCTGAGTGTGTTTGTTTTTGGGAACTGAGCTGCGACCAAGACTTTATGCTCAAATCACGAGTTCTCGATAGGGACGAGAGCTAACTCAAGGGAAATACATTTCAACGGTCGGAATATTTGCAACACACAAGGGGGCCAGTTATTAGCGACTGCGCTCGCGCCGTCTTTGATACCGAGTCTCTGTCTCAAAAGGCCTGTTTTCCAGGGTTTCAAGAGAAGTCGATTCAAGTTGAAGATCGTCTTTTTGAAGGGGGCGAAGGTCTTCTCCTTGCGCGTCAATACGGCGTCCAATTCTGACGGGAGCGGCCTGGCCGACAGAGATCTCGTCTTCGACGAATTCTGCCGCAAATTCGGGAGCAGGTTCGTTGGTTGCCATTTGCTTGGGTTGGTTAGGTAGGGCGAGATCGAGGCGTTGACTCATCTGGCGCAAGCGCTGTAATTCATCTACTAATTCTTCTGCCAATTCCTCCGCCACAGGGGCAGTCTTTGTGTCGGCAAAACTTGTTGAAAAACACGTTATGGTCGAGAGGAAACACAGAAAAAAAGCTTGGCTAAATCTTTTCATCCTTCTAGTTTGGCACATGCTAAACCCGAGGTCCATGTGAATCCTGATTTACAGCTTGCTTCGTATTTCTACGAGCTGCCCCCCGAGCTGATCGCCGAGCGCCCGTGCCCTGATCGCACGCAGGCGAGGCTTTTGGTTTATGATCAAACTCGCGATCAAGTTGGCCACCATGTGATTGGCGATCTCCCAAAACTCTTACCTCCGCAGACAAAAATTTTTCTCAATGAAACGAAAGTTTTTCCCTGTCGCTTGCGCGCTCATAAACCTTCGGGGGCGGCAGTGGAAGTTTTTATTTTAAGCCTCGTAGCAGTTGTGCCAGGAAGCTATCAAGTCATGCTTAAAAGCAGCGGTAAAAAACGAATAGGTGAGGCGTTGATTTTACCTGGGGACATTGAAGCTGTGATTGAGGCCAGTCTGCCTGATGGACTTTTTCTTTTGCATCTTCCACCGAGCTTGGTTCCCGATCTCGATCTTTATCTCGCGAAATTTGGCAGCATGCCCATTCCTCCTTATATAAGAAAAGGTGTCAGCGACGAGCAAGACCTAACTGATTATCAAACAAGTTTTGCCAGTGCTGTGGGATCTGTCGCCGCACCTACGGCGGGCCTGCATTTTACTCCTCCATTAATGGAAGAGCTGAAAGCGTCCTCTCATCGGTTTCATCCTCTGACTTTGCATGTGGGGCTTGGAACATTTAGGCCCGTGAAAGCGGAGATTCTCACGGATCATCAAATGCATGAAGAAACCTACTCGATCGATGCTGAGACTTGGGAAGCACTAAACGGCGCAGGCCCAAAACTTGCGATAGGAACAACCGCTTTGCGCGCTCTAGAGTCTGCGCTGCAAACAAAAAATTTCTCTCCTGGTAAGTGGCATGAAACAAATCTTTTTCTCTACCCTGGCAAACAAGTGCGAGCGGTCGATGCTTTGCTGACGAATTTTCATTTGCCAGAATCGAGCTTGTTGATGTTAGTTAGCAGCCTTATTGGTCGCGCTAAAACCCTTGAACTTTATCAAGAGGCGATTGAGAAAAAATACCGTTTTTTCTCTTACGGCGACGCCATGTTAATTTTGCGAAAGGATCAATCAAATGAGTAGCTTCACTCTACAGGCCACTTCCGGCAAGGCCCGAGCGGGAATTGTTCACACTGCTCACGGCGACGTGCCGACGCCGATTTTTATGCCGGTGGGAACTCGCGCCAGCGTGAAGACCATGACTCAAGAGTCGTTGGCCGAAATCGGCGCGAAAATTATTTTAGGCAATACCTATCATTTGTATTTAAGGCCTGGGCACGAATTGATCGAGCGCGTGGGCGGCGGTCTGCACGGCTTTATGAATTGGCCTCATCCCATACTCACTGACTCCGGTGGCTTTCAGGTTTTCTCTCTCTCATCGATTAATAAACTGACGGAAGAAGGCGTGGTTTTTAGCTCTCATCTCGACGGCTCAAAACATTTGATTACGCCTGAGAAATCCATGGAGATTCAGCGTGCCCTCGGCTCTGATATCGTGATGGTTTTTGACGAGTGTCCTGCGCTACCTGCGACTCGCGAGCGCTTGCGGGAGAGTATGGAGCTGACTCTTCGCTGGGCCCAGCGCTGCAAAGATTATTCACTCAGAGACACCCAGCTGCTTTTTGGAATTGTGCAAGGGGGTCTGCAAAAGGATCTTCGAGTGGAGTGCATGGAGCGCTTAGAAGAAATGGATTTTCCGGGGCTCGCTCTGGGTGGGCTGTCCGTCGGTGAAAAAAGTGATGAGATGCGAGAGCTTTTAGAAAATATTGTGCCCGTGATGCCGGCCCATAAACCTCGTTATTTAATGGGTGTGGGAAAGCCGCTTGATGTTTTGCATGGCATCAAACAAGGCCTTGATATGTTTGATTGCGTTTTGCCGACGAGAAACGCTCGAAATGGCCAGTTTCTGACTCATAAGGGCCCGCTTAATATTAAAAAAGAGCGCTTTAAAGAAGACCTCTTGCCGCCAGACCCTGATTGCTCTTGTTCAGTTTGTAAAAACTATTCCCGCGCCTATTTAAGACATTTATTTACGGTGGGCGAATACCTAGCGGGACAGTTGATTACGTATCATAATCTGCATTTTTACCTCCGTATGACGACACGCGCACGAGAGGCGATTCTGGCGGATCAGTTTGACGAGTTTTATCATTCCTTCTATAAAGACTATACTTCCAACGAATGGTTGTCTTAATCTCTCCCTTAATTATGAGGTCCTTATGTTAAATTGGTTAGTCTCTGATGTTCACGCCCAAGAAGCTGCTGCTCAACCAAACGTGTTGATGCAATTTGCTCCTTTTATTGCGATCTTCGCCATTTTTTATTTTTTGATGATTCGTCCACAGAAGAAAAAGATGATGGAAGAGCAAAATCTTCTTAACAGCTTGAATAAAGGCGATGAAATCTACACAAAATCTGGTATCATCGGAACAATCGTTGGTTTAACTGAAAAAGTGGTTACGCTTGAAGTTTCTCAGGGAGTGAAGATGAAAATTCTTCGTTCGCAGATTTCTGGCTTAGCGCAGAAACTTTTTGAGAAAAACGAAACAGCGAAATCTTAAAGCCCACTGGAAGAGGTTTTTTATGTTTGGATTAGGTCCGGCCGAACTATTGATCATTGGCGTCTTCGCCCTTCTTTTTATCGGACCTAAAAAGCTCCCAGAACTCGCCCGTGGACTTGGTAAAAGTTTGCGGGAATTTCAAAAAGCAAAAAATGAGTTCCAGTCAGAGCTTGATCATGAAACAGCAGAAATAAAAGATCTCAACAAGCCGGCTTTGAAATCGACCGCTGCTGCTGCCAACTCAGCTGACGCAGAGATCGAGTCAGAAACTGATCCTGCCCCAAACCCAAAGCCAGAAGAAACAAAACCATCCTAATTTCAACTCCTTTCTTGCGTTAGCCCCCAAGTCTCCACTATACTTTTCAGAAGTTCGTAAATATCGGCAACGGAACCCTCACTAGTTAGGTGAGTTTTGTGTTCCATTCGCGTTGATTCTGCAGGGAGTGAGAGAATGAAAAGAAGCTGGTGGATTCGGTTTATGTTAATGGTGGTGATTGCGGGAATCTCCATTATGTCTATTATCCCCACAGTCATGGATCACGATAGCGATTCCACATTTCCGGTTAAATCCAAAATCAGTTTAGGGCTCGACCTTCAAGGTGGGCTTTATATGATTCTCGGGATTGATTTCCAAAAAGTTTTCCGTGATGAAGTCACAAGCTACGGCCGTCGTTTAGAAATGCTTTTTAAAGATCAAGCAGACGTCACGGCAACTCTTGGCGATCTCAATATGTCTGATCTCGCCGATCCCAAACTGACTCTTAATTTCACCCGTGCCGATGATAAGAACCGCTCTCGTGATTTAATGAGAGAATTCTATCCGGGCATGCTCAGAATTACCGCCGAACAAGAAACTAGTTTGGAATTCGCTTTGACTGGAACCACAAAAGCTCAAATTGAAGAGCAGTCGGTTTCTAAATCCATCGAAGTTATCCGAAATCGTATCGATGAATTCGGGGTCTCTGAGCCAGAGATCGTCTCTCAGGGAACTGACCGCATCGTCGTTGCTCTTCCAGGTGTTCGCGATATTGAAAGAGCAAAAGACCTGATCGGTCAAACCGCCCGCCTAGAATTTAAAATGGTGAATGATGAGATTCCTGTGCAAAATCTTTATGCATGGGTTGAGAAAGCAAAAACGGCAGGGATCGATTACAAAACGGGAGAAGGGCGTTTCTCGGATTATTTAATTAAGCTCAATGATTTTCTTAAAAATGATTTACCTGCGGGCTACGTCTTAGCGTTTGAGCGTGCTAAAGGTGCGCAAGTAGGGATGGATCTTCAAGCCTCAATCCCGTACCTCGTTGAAGCGGTTCCTCGCCTAACTGGTGAAGGCCTACAAGACGCGCGAGTGCAGATTGATCCGCAGAAAAATGAACCTTACGTCGGCATGGATTTCAAAACGGCGGGCGCTCGTCTTTTTGAAGAAATCACAGGGGAAAATATCGGTCGCCGCATGGCCGTGATCCTCGATGGAAATGTTTATTCAGCACCAACTATCCAAAGCCGAATTGGTGGTGGCCGTGCTCAAATCACGCTTGGTAGCGGTGGCTTCAACACAATGATGAGAGAAGCCCGCGACCTTGCTCTTGTTTTACGAGCTGGTGCTCTTCCTGTTCAATTGGACTTTCTTGAGCAAAGAACTGTCGGGCCAAGCCTTGGAGCTGACTCAATTGCGAGTGCGCGTACTGCTTCATTCATTGGTTGCGCGATCGTGTTTCTCTTTATCCTTATTTACTACCGCATCTCTGGCGGGATCGCGATTGTGACTTTGGCCTTGAACGTTCTCTTCGTATTGGCCGCTCTCGTGGGTCTTGAGGCGACACTTACCCTTCCTGGAATTGCAGGGATCGCCCTTACGATCGGGATGGCGGTGGATGCCAATATTATTATTTACGAGCGGATTCGAGAAGAAGTCCGCAAGGGTGTGAGTAATTTCAAAGCTGTTCAAGGGGGCTTTGATCAAGCTTTCTGGACAATCGTTGATGCTAACATCACGACTGCTCTCGCCGGGTTTATGCTCCTGAACTTTGGAACAGGTCCGGTGCGTGGTTTTGCGGTCACGCTTTTGATTGGAATTTTTGCAACAGTTTACACCGCCTATTTTGTCGGCAAGCTGTTCTTTGAACTCTATATGGATAAGACAGAAGGTGCTGACTTAAGCATCTAGTTCGCAGGGTCGTAAGTGAGAATTTTAGAACGGAAACTCAATTTTAATAAGCAAGGATAGTCCGATGGCAAAAAAAATGTTTGAAATTATTCCAGATGGCACTAATTTCGATTTCGTTAGCCTCTTTAAATACACATCAGTGGTCTCTATCATTTTGGTGATCATCTCGGTTTTTGGAATTTTAAATAATATGAACTACGGCGTGGATTTTCGCGGTGGAGCTGAAATTCAAGTGAAGTTCAAAAGCGAAGTCCCCCTTGATCAATTGCGAGCCAATTTATCAGAAGCCGGTTTTCCAACCGCCAGTGTGCAAAACCTTGGGGAGACAACGGACTATGAATTTTTAATTAAACTCAGTGGTGATGAGACAAACCTCAATCAAATTTCTGAACAGGTGAGTAGCTCACTGAATACGAAATTTGCGAGCTCTGGTGTTGAAATTCGAAAAGTGGATATCGTGGGACCTAAGGCCGGTGCCGCTTTGAGGATTTCAGGCTTTCAGGCCATGCTTTGGGCCTTGATTGCGATCATGGTCTATATCGGTTTACGTTTTGATTTCAAGTATTCTCCAGGGGCGATTATTTCTTTGATCCACGACGTCGTCTTGGTACTAGGAATTTTTGCTTTCACTCATTATGAATTTACTCTTCAAACCGTTGCCGCGATGCTTGCGATCATTGGTTACTCGGTCAACGATACGGTTGTTGTTTACGACCGTGTTCGCGAACATGAGGCGATGAATCCCGCCCTGCCTTTGTGGAAACATATCAATAAGTCAGCTAATGAAATGCTCTCAAGAACAATCCTGACTTCTGGGACGACCTTATTTATCTCTCTTACAATGTTCCTTTATGGTGGACTTGCGATTCGCGATTTCTTCCTCGCCATCACTCTCGGTGTTGTTATTGGGACATACTCTTCAATCTTCGTCGCTGCTCCGATCACGCTTTTCTTTGATCGCTTAAAATCAAAACAAGTGAGCAAGGTGAGCGCGAGTGTTAAAGCGTAAAGCACTCTCAATACTTCTTTTTATGATCGGGGGGACTCTTGTCCTCCCGCTTTTTGCCCAGTCACTTCGAAACCATCCAGCTTCAGAAAACTTCAAACCCCGCGCCATGGAAATTAGACCTTATTCAGGAACTGCTGAAGACGGTGATCTTTCAAACGAAGAATATCATCGCCGCAGACTTGTTTATGAAGGCCTCACTGAAGTCGATGGCACTGCGACTGTCAAAGCACTAGAGCAAGAACTTTTGGGTGCCTTTCAGCTCTTTTCAGGAGGGCTTGTTGGGGGCAATAAACCCGTTGGGGCAACACAGACTGATCGCAGAGCACAGAAACGGGCGGAAGAAATTCGCCAAAAAGCCGCTTACCTCGCACAAATGGACGAAGAGATTGCCCGCGCTGAGGCCCGCGCTCGCGCCCGTGGTGAAGGGCAAGAACTCTTCAATCCATCAACGACGGTGGTGAGTGCGGATAATGATCAGGTCTACCAACAGGAGTTAGAGAATTCCTTAAAGGCCTATGAAGACGCGCTCAAGCCATTACAAGAAAAAGCCGCGAAAGGCACTCTGACTCATGCCGAGGCATTGGAGATGCTCAAGTCTCTCTCGAACACTCCAGGCCATGCGGAACTTGAAGTTCCACCGGAGTATAAGGGGCATTACGCTGAAAACGTTTATACTATTCTTGCGCCCTTTCGAGAAATGCCAGAGTCCCAAGTTCGAGGCAAGCTGGCAGAGAAATTTAAAAAAGGAAAAGTTCTAAGCAAGGTTGAAAATTTTGAGCCTAGAGTTGTTGATCTGATGACTAAGACCATTCGCTCAGAGCGCGCCTTGCCAGATGTCACAATGATGTTGGCCGACCGAGAGAAACTTATTCGGTTTCTGATTATCAATATTGTGCTCTTTATAGTTGCTATTATTTGGCGCCGAAAAAACCGCAAGAATCTAGTGGGAGCGGGCCCTTTGTTTTTAGCGTGGGTGAAACGTTTTTTCGTTTTAGTCAGTCTAAAACTGGGAGTTTTTCTTTGGTTTTTCGGGGCGAACTTCAAAGAGATCAACGCCGTTTTTCAACAGGTCTTTGCAAGTTAGTTCAGAGCTGGGATACATCCAAAGCGCTTATCAGGAGCTGGAATGCTGGTCGGCAATCCAATATTTCCTTCCGTTCCTAAATTGCTTGGGCTTCTCACAGTATAGATTCTCTGAGTTGACTTGCGCGTATAAGGATCTTCGGTATCAGGTGGGTAATAGAAGTGAATAGTCTTCGTATTCGCTGTAATTTCATCTGGTTCATAGATCAATTCGTTTTCTGAATAGAACCAAATTTGTTTTAAAAGATTCTCACGAATCAAAATAATATCCTGAGGAATCTCAAGAAGATTTCCGTTGGCATCAAAGAGAGCTTCTTGTTCTTTCTCGGCGAGGTACACACCTTCTGTCGGTACACCAACAACATCTTTTAAGATTTTAAAGATCGGGTCTTGTCCGTTGTATTCCGTAAGCCCTGGACAGAAAGCTCTACCTGTTTGTGGGTTCACAAAAGGCTGCATAAAAATCCCAAGGTTTTGCGCGCCAGAGTTCGGAGCATTAGGCCAAGTCAAGAGGCCAAAGAGATTGATATTGGCGTTCACTCCAAATTCAAGATTAAGACGATTTCGAATTTGAGTGTTGATGTCCGGTGTTCCATCTTGTGGGTCAACATCGATAAAACGAAGGTCGGCCAAGTCCCAGACCGCAAAGTTTTGCGGAATCAATTCAAGTCTTGGCTTTAACGGGTTGTCGTTGATACCGGAGTTTGGATCATGACAAAGCACTAGAGGATTTCCTGGTGGCATCGCCGGAGGAGAGTTATTCGATGGAAAATAAAAATGCTGTCTGATAGCGTTTTCAAAAAAGAAGTCAGGGTCAATCACGGTCGCCGATCTTTTCACGCAGGTGTACTGGCTGATGGCCATAATTTTAAGCGGCCCTTGAGGGCCATTGTCTGGCACTGGGGCCGTTTTACGGATGACTTGAAAAGGCTTAGAGCGGGCACCTGAACTTTGCTCGACGATTCTCATCACATAGGTTGTGTTGAGAGCGAGCGCCTGCATATTGGCGGTAAAGGTGTTGGAGTTGTTAGGAATTTCCATTGAGATACGAGTTGTACCGAAGCCATCAAAGGCCTCAAGAAAACAAGTCACCCCTGTCAATCCATCGTTGATTTCTTTTTTACACCAATTCGATAAATTTCCAAGCTCAGAATTCAGAGCGATCTGAGGCCCTAGCGTGACTGAACCAAAAAGAGTTGGTGCTGTCGTATTTCGGTTAGAGCAAAATGCATCACAATTATTTAAAATATCCGGCTTGCGATTGAGGCATGAACAATAATCTTTTCGAACAAAAACCTCTTCATCAGGACGGCGGATTTCGACGACTTTCTCGATACAAACGCCTCGTGAGTCATCAATGATGTCTTTTAGTGTATCCGAAGCGTCGGCGAGAATTTCTTCAAGTGCATCTTCGTCTGCAACTTCAGTGTCGTCGGAGCATTCACTAGTACAGGTTCCGTCGACGCCGTTATAGAAAAGCTCACCGCAACCTCTGACTGGGCCTGATCCTTGTGCAAAATCTTTAATAAGGGGTCTGCCCGCACGTCCACCTTCACCAATACACGACGAGAGAAAACTCCCGAGGACGAGTAGCAAAAATAGGTGCAGGGTAGAGGCTTTCATTTCAGTTTACTTTTCTCCATGACAGTACCCGTATCGACCTGTCAGGCGGGAAGCTTTATGGATCTGACCCCATTTTACGATTAAAGCGCTGCTCTCCAGTATTATTAGTTTAAGTCATTGAAATGACTTTCTTACACCGGCCATGAGCGCCTTTAAGCTGCCAGAAAAACAGGCCAATCGGGGAGAGTTTTGAAAAATCAGATTTAATGTATAATGGTTTTTAAAGTTACCATAAAGATATTAGGAACTTGAGCCGATAGAGAGACACTAAATCAAAGGGATAAGTTTTTAAGGAGATTTTCTATGACTAAGGCCGATTTGATCGCAGCGCTTGAAAAAAACGCTAACCTCACTCATAAACAAGCTGAGGCGATCATCAATATTACTTTTGATAGCATGATCAAATCTCTTTACGCTGACGAGCGCATCGAAATCCGAGGTTTCGGCTCATTCGCCAACAGAAACTATAAGGCCTATGAAGGTCGCAATCCAAAGACCGGAAAAATCGTCAAGGTTCCACCGAAAAAAGTTCCTTTCTTCAAAGTTGGAAAAGAGCTGAAAGAAATGGTGGACGCTGGTAAAGATAAATACGTTATTCGCGAAGCTTAAGATCGATTCCATGGTCTAGATCTTTGTTTAGGATCTAGACCTTCTTCTTGATTTTTTCCTGACAAATTCAAGGCCTTCCCCTATAAAAGACTCTTAACTTAAGGAGTCTTCATGATTTTTTCTTCTACCAAACAAGACTGGTTTGGTAACACTCGTCGCGACCTGATTGCAGGACTCGTCGTCGCTCTTGCCTTGATTCCAGAGGCCATTGCTTTTTCCATCATCGCCGGAGTCGATCCCAAAGTCGGTCTCTATGCTTCTTTTTGTATTGCGGTGGTGATTGCTTTTGTGGGCGGCAGACCTGGGATGATTTCCGCCGCCACTGGAGCGATGGCGCTCTTGATGGTGAGCCTCGTGAAAACTCATGGCCTTGATTACCTGCTCGCGACTACCGTTCTCACAGGTCTGCTGCAAATTCTTGCGGGCTATTTGAAGCTTGGAAATCTGATGAGTTTTGTTTCTCAGTCTGTTGTGACGGGATTCGTGAACGCTCTGGCGATTCTTATTTTTCTCGCGCAGCTCCCTGAACTGACTCATGTTCCAAACGCCGTCTATATCATGACAGCTGCGGGCCTTGGGATTATTTATCTTTTCCCTTATGTGCCTAAGCTTGGAAAATTGATTCCGTCTCCGCTGATTTGTATTTTGGTGCTGACACTAATCTCTCAGTCATTAGGTCTTGAAATTCGCACCGTCGGCGATATGGGAACTCTACCAGACACGCTGCCCTTTTTTAGACTCCCGCAATTTCCGCTCAATCTTGAAAGCCTGATGATTGTTTTTCCCTACGCTGCCGCACTCACGATCGTCGGTCTTTTAGAGTCATTGATGACCGCCACTATTGTGGACGACCTGACAGATACGTCTAGTGATAAAAACCGCGAGTGTAAAGGTCAAGGGATCGCCAATATTATGGCAGGCCTTTTTGGTGGTATGGCCGGTTGTGCGATGATTGGTCAATCGATCATCAATATTAAATCGGGAGGCCGCGGTCGTCTTTCAACTTTATCGGCGGGAATTTTTTTATTGATCATGGTTGTTTTCTTGAGCCAGTACTTATCGATGATTCCTATGGCGGCTCTTGTGGCGATTATGATTATGGTCTCCATCGGAACTTTTAGTTGGGGCTCGGTGAAGTCTTTACGAAAGCATCCACTCTCGACAAATATCGTAATGGTCAGCACCGTTGTGGTGGTAGTCTTTACTCACAACTTAGCCTACGGAGTTTTTGTCGGCGTATTGCTCGCGGCACTTTTTTTCGCCAACAAAATTTCTCGCTTCTTAATTGTCAGCAGTGAACTTGGCGAATCAAAATTCACGAAGACTTATACCGTTCGGGGTCAGGTCTTTTTTAATTCAGCAGAGCGTTTCTTAGGGCATTTTAATTTTAAAGAGGGTCTTGAGAAAGTCACGATCGACGTCTCACAAGCTCATTTCTGGGATATTTCTGCGGTGGCCGCTCTCGATAAGGTGGTCATTAAGTTTCGCCGCGAGGGTGCTATTGTGGAAGTTCTGGGGTTAAATGAAGCGAGTCGCACCATTGTGGACCGCTTTGGAATCGCCGACGATCCAAAGGCCGTTGAAAAACTTATGGGAGGCCATTAATGACTCATCCAATTTTTGCTTGTGTAAACGGTTTTGATCCCAGCGAAGCGGTCTGTGATTACGCTGCTTGGGCGGCACGAAGCCTGAGTCTCGACGTCCGTTTAATTCATACACTCGATCATCAAACTATTGATACCGCGACTTCTAAAATGACGGGAGACCTTACTGGAAATCTCAACCTCGGTGAGAGGGACGAGTTGTTAGAGGAACTGGTTGAAGTTGAGCACGAACAAAACCGTCTGCTCCTGCGCCGAGGAAAAATTATTCTCGAAAAATCCAAACGCCGAGTAGAAAAAGACGGCTCACTCAACGTGGAAAAAACACTCTTGCACGGTCGTCTTCAGCAAAACTTAGTTGAGCTACAAAACGAGATGTCGCTTTTAGTGATCGGCCGCTTCGGTCAGTCTCACCAAAATCAAAAATCCACTAGCGTTGGCCACAAGGTAGAAGGGGTGATTCGCTCGCTTGAAAAACCCATTCTCGTCGTCAGTGAAAACTTTCAAGCGCCAAAAAAAATCATGATCGCCTTTGACGCCAGCGACGCTTCCATGAAAGCGGTTCACTATTTAGCAAGCACCGGCCTCGTCACCGGCTCCGAGATACATCTCATCACAGTGGGCCCTCTCGCGGCGACCCTGCACCCTCGCCTTGAAGAAGCGCGCAAAACGCTGACCGACTCAGGCCACAAACTGCACCAAGCGATTCTCGATGGGGACGTCCTAGAGACGCTCGTCAATTACCGTAAAAGCGAAGGGATTGACCTCACGGTCATGGGAGCTTTTAGCCATCATTGGCTGCGCAATCTTTTGATGGGCAGCATGACTTCGCAGATTTTAGGCCAAGGCCCAGGAGCGCTTCTTTTAGTGCGATAACAGTTAATTAAGCCAGCTTCTCGATTGACATTTGCCCCTGAGTAACCGAAAATTCAAGTTCTCCGGACGGGTGCCTGAGCGGTCCAAAGGAACGGTTTGCAAAACCGTACAGTCATCGGTTCAAATCCGATCCCGTCCTCCATTACCTATTTAATAGGTTGAACAAACTACAAAATAGGTATATAATCTAGCTTATGCTAGACACTATCTTTGGAAATAAAACCGCCGAAAAAATCATGCTTTACCTCTTTCATTACGGAGAGGCTTACGCCAGTGGCATCTCAAAAGATATGGGTGTAACTCTGAGCCAAGTTCAAAAGCAACTCGATAAATTTGATGATGCTGGAATCTTAGTTAATAAGATGATGGGCAATACAAGAATTTATCAATTTAATCCCAAGCACCCTGCTATTAAACGCCTCAAAGATCTTATTGAAATTTTTTACGAGGCGATTCCTCTGAGTGAAAGAGAGAAAATTTTTTCGCAAAGACATAGGCCTCGGCGTAAAGGTAAGCCCGTCATTAAGGAGGAAAAATGAAAATTATTTTTTCTTCATGCACCGAAGATGAGCTATGGCGTTTTGTAGCGACTCACCTACAGAAAAAAGGAATTGATACAATCCTTGTAGGTGGAGCAGTGGTTTCGATCTACTCTGACGGAGCTTATCGATCAGGTGATCTCGATTTTGTTTTGAATACATTTTTGAGAGATGGGCTTGATGAAGCCATGGAAGATATTGGGTTTGTTAAAAAAGGAACGAGACATTTTATTCATCCAGAGTGCAAACATCTCTTTGTCGAATTTCCAGGGGGACCTCCTTTGGGTATTGGAGAAGACTATACTATTATTCCCGAAGAGATTGAGTCGGAAGGTGTGAAGATAAAGATCCTCTCGCCTACAGATTGTGTGAAAGATCGTCTGGCCAACTATATTCATTTCAAGAGTCGAGAGTGTTTTGATCAGGCCGTGATGGTGGCGAGGAAACATCCTATTAATTATGAATCAGTGAAGAAATGGTGTGAAGGCGAACATTCTCCTTCCACTTTTGAAGCACTTGTTGAAAAACTGAAAAGTTGAGCCTACTTGAGAGGGCCGAGGATGAATGTAATGGAAAACTACTACGATGGAGACCTGATAAATTCTCCTCTCAAGAATTATTCTCAAGCTGAGTTTTATAATTGTACGTTTGATTCATTGAATCTGACTTCAGTGGAATTTAAAGACAGTAAAATTATTGAATGTAAGTTTATAAAATGTAACCTTAGCAATGTGATATTTTTAAATGCAAGCTTGATGGATGTCACTTTTGACGAATGTAAATGTGTAGGAGTCAATTGGTCAACGACAAATATGCTTCGTGAGATTTCCTTTAAAGAGAGTTTTCTAGACTACTCGGTTTTTCAAAGCTTAAATTTAAAGGGCACTCATTTTGCTAACTCAAGTTTGAAAGAAGTCGATTTCACCGATGCAAATTTACGCAATTCTAACTTTGCTAATTCAAATCTACAAAATGCAGTTTTTACCGGAAGTGATTTATCTTTCAGCAATCTGACTGAGGCAATGAATTACTTTATTGAACCCAATTATACTAAGTTAAATGAGACAAAAGTCAGCTTACCCGAAGCGGCTTCCATTCTTACGGCGATGGGATTGATTGTAGAGTAGATTGTTTTTTCAAATTTAAGAGTTCATCAAATAGTTAAGATGGCTTGCCGTCGTACTCAAGCGATCGCAGAAAGATTGGTATAAAACCAAAGGTCGAATGATCTTTGAGATCACAAATTGTGATCTCGAAGATTTTACTGCTTCAAGTCCCCCAAACGGGGGCTATTTCTTATGCTAGAAAATGCTAAAAAACTTCATATCTAGCTAGATATATGGAGTTTCCCACGCATCTTCCATAAAAACTATTACCATTTTACATCTAACTTGCTCCTTGCGCCCATAGTCACTATTATGCGACTTGAGGCTTATATGTACCGTTTATTTGTTTTTTTCATTGCTATTTATTTGCATGGACCGGCTTTCGCGCAACTAAGATTGGCAACAAACTCTTGCGTTGAATTTCAACAATTCGGCCAAGACGAAAAACTCGATCTCAGTCCGATAGACTTAATTACTCATTCGCTCTCGTTGAATCAATTGATCATTTTGGGTGAGCGACATGATACACATGCTTCATTTTCACGAAAGCAGATTATCGAAGATGCCCAATCTGCAGGGCAGTCTGTTGATTGCTTTTTCATCGAACTACCGCAGGATACGACCGAAGAAGAAGTTGAACTCACTATTCACGGAGTGAGCAATCGAATGTTTGATACTGAAAATTTACTTACAAAGTATGGGACACTCCTAAAGTTTTTTAAACAAAGTCATATAAAATATTTTTTTGTGGATATTCTTCTTAAGGATTATTCTTCAGAGTTAAGATCGACTGATTTTATGGGCTGGATGAGCGAGCGCGATAGAATGATGATCAGTAATATCAATAAACAATTTCAAAATGGAAGCTGTCGCAATGGTATTTTTGTGGTTGGCAGCCGTCATATTCAGCCGATTTCAGATCAAGGTATTAACCTCTATCCTTCAATGGCAAAGATGAGGGATTTGATTGTGCCAGCGACAACGATCATTCATGAGGTCAATACAGACAATCTCCCTCCTGATTGCTCTATCATGGCCTCTTCGGTTTACAATTCAGAAGGCCTTGCTATCCGAGATATGTTCAATCTAGATCACCCAATATTTGGTTCGGGTGCTGATTATCTCGTTAAGTGGTTATTCAAAGAATAGCTTCATGAGAAATTCCTTTTTACTTCCGTGAAAGACGCCTACTCCTCATTTCTTGTTCCATCTCCAAGTGTACACCTGTCTAAATTCATATATTATTATTAACATTAGGTTTCTGTTCAATGATTCTTATGAGATGTGTTTGAAACGAAGATTTTAGAGCTAAACTAGCAGCTTTTTTCTTTCGCTCTCAAATTCTTTAAAGAACCATAATTTACCTACCTTCACTTTAATACGGCCTCTCTCTACAATTAGCGAAGGAGAAAAAGATGGTTAATAAAATTTTTATAACGACAATTATTCTTTTTATTAGCACAGGTTGTTTAAAGATAGATAAACCTACTGACTCGGTCACAATCTCTGCCTTCAGTCAAAACAGTCATCAAAGTTGCAGTAGCTATAAAAAAAATCTTTGTGTTGAGCAAGTGCGATAATGAGATGGTTAAGCTTCGTAAAAAACGACACTCTATTTGGTCTAACAGAATGGGAGTATTTCGTTTGGAGACATAGAGGTAGTTTAAATCTCGTCTTCCATTTTTTTAGTCTTACATTGGGGTATATCATCTTTTTTTACTGGATTTTCACAATGAACCACTGGCTACTTCTGGGTATTCCTATTGCACAATTTATCGGTTTTTACGGACATAAATTTGAAGTGGGTGGTGTTAGGTCAAAAGATGTGTTTTCTCCGATGACTTCAATTTTTTTATTTAAAATATTTTTTCTAATTGGGATAGGTAGATATAAAGTACTTATTGCTGAAGTGGAAGAAAAGGTTCGTAAGTTTAACACTGAAAATTCCCCGGTCTAAATTTAAAAAAGAAAACTTAATAAGCTAAATCTCTAGTCGGGTATACTAGCTAAAATCCATTCAGTCTAAAGAGGGAATGATAGACCTAAATATACTGAAGTAATTGCCCATGGCCCTTAATCTTGCTTGAAGTCTGTTTTAGAACCTATAATAGAAAAACATGTCGAAGCTAAACTACTTTCTTGAAGAATACTCAAAGTCGCATCAGCATCCGATAAATTTGGTTATCCATCATATTTGTGTTCCTTTAATTACTTTAAATATAATGGTTTATTATAGACTATTGCCTCTCTTTGGAGTCCCTTGGCCGGAAGTGGTAAGCGTTCTTGTACTTTTTTACTATGGTTTCTTAGACAAAAAACTTATATTACCGATGCTCATTCCTTTGATCATACTTTGTATTGCGTCCTATTTTTTAGTTCTCAAAATCGAAAACATACTAATACTTAATTCTTTAATCTTTGCTTTGGCATGGTTTGCTCAATTCATAGGACATTCAATCGAAGGAAAAAAACCAAGTTTTGTAGAGGATTTACGCTTCCTTTTTATAGGACCCATCTGGGTTTTAAAGAAATGGAAGCTACTTTGATGTCATATTTTAACGTGAGTAAGGAAATGGTCTTTTTTGCATCAAAGTCGTTTCTGAGTTCACCAAAAGATTAAATTAGGAAAGAAAATGCAGATCGATACATTAAGTAAGGAATGGCTTTTATTAGGACATAAGAATGACTTCAGTCGTTCTTGTCCCAATAAAATCGTTATTAAAAGTGTGGACATCGTCGTCGCTTACCTTGATGGTAATTTTAAGGCCTTTATAGATATATGTCCTCATCGGTTAAGCTCATTTGAAGGTGGGAAAATACAAAATAATCATCTCGTGTGCCCATATCATGGATCAGAGTTTGACTCTAATGGATCTCTAAAAAATGTCCCCGCAATTAAGCCCTGTAAAAAAACGCCTAGTCTCAATCTTAAATCCTTTAATCTTCATGAGGACACTTTGGGTCTTCTTTGGATAAATTTTAACAAGGATGATAGCGCACCTTTTATTGAAGATTTTCAAGCCAGTTTTATTGAAGGGGATAATCTGCACTTTAATTACGAGTTAAGAACTTCACCTCTCCCTATCCTAGAAAATTTTGTTGATTGTTCACATACTAACTTTGTACATGGGGGCTTGTTTAGAGGAGCACCAATGAATGAAGTGAAGGTAAAGGTTGAGACAAGTGACAGAAGTGTGAAAATTACGACTACAGGAGAGAAAAACACAGACGCTTTCTTACCGAAGTTGTTTAATCCATCAGGCAATGAGTTAGTGCATATTGATGAATTTCTCGCCCCCTATACTGTCAAAGTCATTTATCAGCTCAGATTTTTGAAAATAACTACCGTGTCTGTTTTGACTCCAATTGAAGAGATGAAGACAAAAGTTAAGACGATTGTAAATATTCAAGGGAATTTCCTTTTGAAACTGTTTAAGCCACTGTTGAATCTGTACGTCTGGAAGATTCTAAAACAGGATACTATCATCCTTGAGAGACAATCAAAGAATTTAAGAAAGATAAACGATTCCTTTTTTTCACATGATATACCAATTATTGAAATCCATAAGGTTTATCATGCCTTTAAAAATGGAACCTCTGTAAGCAGCACACTAAAAACATTTGAAATGATCTTATGACAAAAGAAAATTTTCTTAAGATTCAACAGCAGTCAAAGAAGCTTATTAAAAATAATGGCTTTGCATGGTTACATACTTTTGTTGATTTAGGTCTTATTTTTTTAGCATTCTTCCTCTCAATTCAGTCGGGGATCATCCTCTGGGGGATTGGACAAATTTTGTTTTTCGCCTGTATTTGGAGATGTTTTAGTATTCTCCATTCGTGTGTCCATAATTCATTTTTCAAAAGTAGGTCTTTAAATAACTTCTGGGGAAGATTTTTTTCGATTCTCGCACTAATTCCTTATTCGTCTTGGAAAGATGCCCATTTGAAGCATCATCGTTATCCAAGGCATCGAGAGCTTGATCCTTCACTGTGTTTGCCTCGAAAGGAAAATATCACGCCTTCTGTTAGGAAAGTCTTAGATTTGTGCTGGAAGCTTAATATTCCAGTTTTTAGTTTTTTGACAATTTTTTTCAAAAGTGGCCAATCTAAAGACAGTGTTGGGTTAGACTACTCCTTCTTTTTAGTCATTTTTTGCCATTTAGTATTAATTTTATTTTTACAACTAACTTATATAAAAATTTTCTTTGTGCCATACGCTCTCTACCTTTGGACCTCAGATATGGTCATTATTTCACAGCATAATTTATTTTCAAATATTCAAGATCAAGCTCTTGTTGATTTGAAGCTGCAGGATCATGATATTGTCACGAGAACTATTCATGTCCCCGAGGTTATAGGGCGCTATGTATTTTTAAATTTTGATCTTCATACTTTGCATCATGTTGTACCCAATGTTCCACATTACCACTTGAGAAAAATTGAAAGTTCTTGTATCTCGAAAATTAGTATGTTTGATTGGTATAAAAAAATCCGAAAGATCCCAGGACATATCGTTTATCTAGATTAATGTGATGGATAACTTAATTAAGCACACTCTAAAGGATTGATTCTGGAGGATTTATGAATTTAAAGCTTATACCTGTTTTTGTTTTGATGTTGGGGCTTCTTGCCTGTGGCAAGGATAGTGATAAAACGAAGAGCGGAGCTTTAGCAGTTGAGTCCGTGAATCATACATCTAGCTCTAGTGTTAAAGAAATTTATCAGTTCACTTATAATGGCTGTGATACAGGTAAAAAAGAGTTCAGTGCCGAAGATAAAACTGAGGTTCGAAAGGCACTGTGTGATGGACTCCAAAATGATAAGCTAAATAACGGGTGCGCTTATAGTCTTCGCTATAATCATTTTCAGTCGCAATGCTCTGATATGGTGTGGAGTCCATATTAGGAGGCATAAAATCTTTTTTCGTTGCTGACCAACTCCTATAAAACGTGTACTTTTTTTTGATGAGTGAATCAAATAACTGGCAACCATTAACACTAGAACAACTGAAATCCCTTTTTGAAAAATCAGAGAAACCCTACTGGCTCTCAGGTGGTTGGGCCATTGATCTCTTTGTCGGCCGTCAAACGAGGGCCCATGAAGATTTAGATATTTCAATCTCTAGGTCTGACCAATTCTATTTTCAGAATTATTTAAACAATTGGGACTTACACTATGCAGACCCTGCAAGACCTGGTGTCCTGCTGCCTTGGCATACAGGAGCGACTTTATTCGATCCCATTTATAATGTGTGGGGGCGCAAGTCGGCGGGAGGCCCTTGGAATTTGCAGCTTTTAATCTGCGATTTCAGTGACACCGAGTGGATTTATCGAAGAAAGCAGGAAATTCGTGGACCGCTCAAAGAATTTGATTGGACCACAAAAGACGGAATGAAAGTCCTCTCTCCAATAATTCAGCTCCTTTTTAAATCTCGAAGTCCCCGTCCAAAAGATGAGCATGATTTTCAGCACTGCCTTGCGGTTTTTTCTACTCAGGAACGCCGACGTCTTAGAGAACTTATTCTTGAAGATTCTGGAGCTAATCATCCCTGGCTCGATCTCATAAATAGAGGAGATAAGATATTTACCCAGGGTTAAGAAGTTAAACCGGGGTAAAGAAATCTTTTAATACAATTTTTTCGGGAAAGTCATTAAGAGTTAATGCTAGAATATAGGCCTTATTAAATTCCTAACAAGGTGAATGAATGCAGAATTATGTAAAGCTAGTTTTTTTTCTCTTAATCTCAAGTAATTTGATAGCGAGTGAATTAACCGTAAGACAGATTAATACATCAAAGGAAGAAATCGCAGTCAACCTAGATGAAAACACTGAAGTAAAGGAGAAGGATTCATTTGTCCTTACATTAAAGAACAAGCAACAATGTATTTTTTCCATTCATGAAATCAAAAAATCAGTAGCTATATTGAGATCAGATGATTGCTATGAGAATTTCAACTTGATTGAAGTCGGTGACTCTTTAGAGTCATCTCTTTTTTCCACAGATGATGATGACGAAGATGAAGAAGGGGACTCCCAAACAGAAAAATACCTTGCGGAAAGGAATAGTCGTTTTGACTCAGATTTACCTTCTAAAAATGAAAGGTTTTACTTACAGTTTGGACTTGGTGTTTCATCTTTTGAATATAGCACTGAAGCGCAAGCAGTTGTTGATGAACTGAATTCGATCTCTGGTATTTCAAAGGTTGGTATAAATTTAGATTTATTTGGCTTTTACTTTCCGGTTAATAATCATAAAACCCTGATCGGAGGGATGATCTCTGCTGCGGCCGAGAGATGGTCTGGCAATGGTGGGAGTCTTCAAATTAACCAGTATCTTTTTGGCAGTAGTGTCCAGCATTTCTTCGGTAGAAATATTGGTGATGGTTTTTTTATTAGAGGTGATTTAGGAGTTTCCTATTTTGATGTTGATCTTGATACGACAACGTTGAAAGCAACGGAACGCTCCAGTGCGGGATTGGGCTTACTTTTAGGTGGAGGGTACGCAATTCCTATCAGCACTGAGACGAGATTGATGTTAAATTTAAATCTGGCCTATAGATCTGCAGGTGATGATGACTCTTCGACTGTGAATTTAAACGTAGGCTTTTTATTCTGAGTTCTTCCGAGTAAAGTCTCTGCAGGAATCTGTAGAGACTTTATTTTTCTTGAATGAAATCGACTTTAATTCGAATTGATTGAATCTCCAATAAATCATCTAAGCCTTCAAGCCCTTGGAGCTTAAGTTTCAAGTCGCCTTTTGCACTTGGATATAAAAGGTTTTCACTAACGCTTACATCTTCTAATAAGGCAGAGAACAAGTTCTCAAATCCCTCTGATCGTTGAATTGGAGAGTGATAGCGAGCAGGACTTAGGTCCAATCTCTTGCCCCAAGTGTGGGCGTGATCAATATGAGTGAATACGTACCGTTCGCCGCTATGTTCAAATAGACTGACGCCTGAGTGTTCAAGCGTTAAGTCCACGTAGCGGCGAATCTCATTTGATTGCACTTCAAGCTCTACTTCTTCGATTGTAATACTTTGAATCCTTGGATTCTTAATATGACTTCCAAAAACACCATAGCTATCAAGATTTAAGTAGATGGGCATTCCTTGAGAGAGCTTCTTGAGCATCGGGCCTTGCAGGTCAATATGTGCAGAACTCTTTGTTTCATTCACAAGATTTGAACTGGTGAGATGAACGAGAGCATTATTTAGCTCTTGCCTGTAGAGATTTTCAACCTTGGGATAGACATCAACCAACTGGCCTTGATGATTGGCAATTAAGACATTGATTCGATCAATAAAACGTAAAAAATCAAAGCTACTTCTGAGGTTAAAGAGTGTTCTAAAATAATAGGCGCGAGTGAAGTAATTATAAGCTTGATCTAGACGATTCTGCGACATCTGCTCCATATCATCAAGTGCGCTCATCTCTGCACTTGTAAGTGAGGCCATTGCGACTTCCGGTTTGACGTTGAGATTTGCCAAAATTGTGCTTTGATTGAGAATAGAGTTTTGCTGCTCAAGAATTTTCTCCAGCGCTTGATCAAGTTTTTGATTCAAAAATTCTCGCTTTGCATTTAGTGACTCAAGCTTTCTGATAGCGGTATTAAACTCCGGATGCAAGTCACGAATTTGCGCGACAACTTCATCGTAATTTGACTGCGGGACCGTTTGAGTTCTAAATTTTTTCATTTCAGTCGTAACAGCATCAATCGTCGGGCGGGAAAATTTATAGAGATCTTCAATATACTTAGCTTTTTCTCTTGTCGATAAGTTACCGAAGTCTCTAGAACGAATTGGTTCATATTTTTCATTCCATTCATTGGCCATAGAAGAGAGGCTGACATCAGAAGTTGCTCGGTAAAGCTGACTCGCTTTTCGAATTCTTTGCTCCCAAGAATCTTCTTCAAAAGTGGATATAAGTGTACTAGCGGCACCCATGGCCATTCCAAGAGGCTGAGCACCAGGAATCACCATGGCGATTGAACCAAGGGACCCTAAAATAGAGTTGAAGGATCTGGCCTTTCGTTTTTGTTCACGAGCGAGTTGCGCTTCACGCCGCTCAATTTCAGCTTTTGCCTGTGCCGCGATTTCGTTTTCTAAATTTCTCACATAGCTCATATAATCTAAGACATCTTGTTGCATTTGCTGAGCTTCATTTTCAAGCTGAGAGATAGTGCTAATAGAATTTGTATAATTTTCTCTTTCTTGTGCAATGGTATTTGAAAGATGATTTTTAGTTTCTGTTAAGGCCATTAGCCGCGCCTGTGCTTCATTTTGATAGTATTTGACCATTCTGATTAAAGTCAGCGCTTCAAGACTGTGCTTCACTTGTCGATTGAAAACTAAAGCACTATTGGCGGCGGAGATTGTAGGAACACTGTAGGCATCGAGACCATAGATATTTTTATTTGCTTCTAGATTATCAATTATTCCCTTCAAATCGAGCTCGTACTTTAGAGTGTGTTGATTTTCTAAGCCTTCTTCTTTCAGACGAGTTAAATTGCCTAGCATCTCGAGGCTCAAGTGATAAACTTTTCCGTAATGGTGTTTACGATAGAGATCACTGATATATCTGAAGAGCATGGGCAAAGAGTCATTTGCTTGTGTCTTTAGTTTGTCTTCATCAATTAGACCGGCACTTCCAGTAAATTGATTTGTTTGAATTGTGACTACTGGTCCAACAGCGTCTGCTCCCGCTTTTGATTCAACGATGTGAGTATTTTGACTGAAAATCCCAGTCTCACGACTCGTTCGATTTCTGAAATTTTCAACTATACTGTAGCGAACAACCTTTGGTTTACCTGCCTCGCCACCCTTCGCAGTCGGGGCGTTTCTTCCGATTTCACCGAGTGAAAGATCAACAAGTGATAATAATTCAGGATTTGAGGTTTTAAGTGATCCTGATTTGCCAGGAAGACCTGGTTTTCCACCAGGGGTGGCGTTTTCACCATTACCAGGCCGCTCATTTCGTCCCGTCACTTGAGTACATTTATTTGTATCCATGAGACTTAGGCCTCGAATATTTTTATTTTCTGTCCTTGTGATGGATAGGATTGCACCATCTCCACCGACCGGTATATCTGCAAGTACACAGGTAAAAAGAATTTCATTTTCTTGCGCGTTTGGAAGGCTTTGTCCTTTAAGACCGTCTCGTCCTCGCCCAGCATTTTGTCCGGCCCCACCTTTGGAACGGAAGTAGACCTTCAAGGGATTTGAGACCTCAAGTTTATCTGTATAGATAACAAAATCGGGGGCATCGAGGCCTGGCCTTCCATCTTGAAATTGTTCGGCATCACTTAAGTATCCTTCAGGAGTAATATCGAGCATCCCATTACCTTCAAGGGTAAGCGTTTTAGTATTGATAGTAATTTGAGTTGAAGGCAATTTATAACGGCCGCTCAGGATGATATGTTGCGCGTGAATCTCTAATTCTTTAATGTCTCGATTTTCTGATAGAGCTTTGTGCAGAGGATTTCGAGGATTGCCATCTAGGTTCACAACTAATCCTTGAATAACAACTCTTCTTAAACCTTTTTCAAAAACTAAATGATTTTGCTCTTTGAGTTTTAGGTATTCCGTTCTAGCGATGACATAAGAGGGGTCGTCTTGAGAGATCTCTGGTCCCGCCACTGGGAGACCTCGGAGTGTCGGCGCAATAATAGGGGGAAGGGTCGCGGTCGGAATGAAATTTGTTCGAAGTGCAGAAAAAAGGGAAGTTGAAACTTCGGAAAGTTCTTCTCCGTCTGTTTCTTTCTGGATGTCAGTCGTTTGCACGATATGAGTGTTGTGATTGTCCCCACAGCTGACGAGAACTAAAAGTAAAACACTAAACATTAAGCCTGTCTGAGACATTAGAAACCTTCTTACTTACAAAATAGATAAATGACTCTATCAGTCACAAAATAAGAAACAACTAAAATGAAAATTATTCATGGCTTTTTTGAAGTTAAGTAGTTGATTTTTATAGGATGAAAATGACCCGTGAGCCTATTTTTAATGAAATCTCTCCCTTTCAAGCTCTTTGGCCATTTCCCGATAAGTTCTTTGAAAACAGTGTTTTAGCCTTTCCGTGGATCAAAAAATTGTCGTCTCTTATCACTACCTTTTTACTCCTTTCACTGAGTTTTAACACTCAAGCTTTCGACTTCGTGAGTTTATTTTCTTCAACCAACGAAAATATTTTTCCAGTTCATGAAGAATACGATTTTGCCGCTTGTGCGCCTTACGCCACAGAAACTCGCTCTGTTGATACTCTTCGGTGCGATTTACATGAGCTCTCTAGTTTGCTCGACAACGATATTATTAAAAATCAACAAGAGATTTCTCAAAAGGTCATCGAGCAGGCCCTGACCGAAGATTTTCGGGCCTTTATACTCAAAAAAATCGAAGCGAGAATAGAAGAACAGGAGAGACTAAAAAACTGCTTCACTGATCTAAAAAATGGCCGCGCACCTATTTCAAGTTGGTGTCAAAATAAGGCCCAAGTCATTCGCGAAGAGACAAGACATCAATTGCCGTTGATGAGACGCCATCTCTCTATGATGACGCCGACAGATTCCTTTGATAAGCGCGCAACTTATACAAAGATTGAGTTTGAGTATCAACCGCGACTTCGTCATTCGAGAAGTTCAAACCAAATACCACCGATAACTGAGGCCGAAGTTCCAAATCTCAAGTTGCAATTCGATGAAGAAACTCAAACTTATCAACAGGAATGGTTTGCCTCAATTAGTGAAGCAAATGATTGTGCTCGAAAAGATTCAGAAGGACTCTATCACTATAAAAATCCTAGTTGTGAGCAGACACTTCGAATTTTTATGAACGATTCCATCAGGATGAAACGTGAGCAGAATAAAATTCAGCATGAACAAATCTATCAACATTTAGTTACCACTTCGCCTCACCTGACTTTTATCAGCGAGTATCCACTTCCGAATGGAGATGAAGACTTAAATAAAATCCTGGCCAAGTCTTTTGAAGAACTTCTTAAACAATCGCAAGATCAGCTGAAGCAATTAGAAGCTCGTCGCACAGATCGGTTCCAATTCCTCTATCGCTATCCACAATTCATTGAAGCGTTTTTACAAGAGAAAGGTCAATCTCAATTACTTTGTGATGCATTTCAAAACCTCCACGATTATCATGGAGCTGGTGGTTGGTACGATTTAGTCTCGGACTTAGGCTTAGCGGCCGGGGCCATTATTGGCGGTGGAGCCTGTGTCCTGACGAGTGGTCTCGCTTGTGCCGCCGTCGTTGCGATTGGTGCCGAAACGCTTTTTCTTAGTCGTGATCAAGGTCATCTCGATGATGGCCTGACTCTTTACCGAGCAGGGATGATTGACTCGGATCATCTTGCGGGCCTAGAGAGAGATCGAAATTTTTCACTAGCTCTTGCCCCCTTATCATTTGTAGGCCTTGAAGCAGGTAAGGGTGTCGCGCGGGGATTTGCTCGTCGCCATTTGAGTCGTTCATCCCTTAAAGAGACGCAACATTGGTTAAACTATAATGCGACAACACCTTTGCAAAACCGTTTATGGATAACGGCTGCGCGTGGAGGAAAAGCTCAAGTCTATTTGGATGTCGAGAATGCTGCGCTCAAACGACTAAATGATTCTCTTGGCGATAAAAATTTAGTGACGGCTTTAACGAATCTGCATAAAGATTTGCTCTTTAAAGAAATTGAAAAATTGAAAGAAATTTATCCAGGGATGAATATTGAGCGCTATTCCGACTTTAAGTCGTCTCGTTTCGCTTTTAGTTTTACAGATGGAAATATTCCATCGGGTTTTCAATCTCAACTTAATGAATTGGTGGCCTCTGTCGGCAAAGAATTTGATAATCGTGCTAGGGCATTTTCAGGCTTAGAACTTGCTGGCGAGTTGCCGAGTAGCTGGTTCGCTGCAGGACTTGGAGAATCAGCAGATCAAGCGGGGCTGGCCGCCAGGCAAGCTAGAACACTTGATCGAAGTCAAAATAGCTTGAAGACATTTGAAGAGATTGCGCCACTTCTTTCTCTACGGAGATCAAGCATTGAAGCAACGAGAAAGGTTTTAGAAGAGCGGCTAAAGGCACCTCCCTTAAATCAGCTTCTAGTGACGGCTCCTTCTGGCCAGCGTGTGCCATCAATTGATGTCTTTGAAGTTTTAAGAAAGACGGGCTCAAAATCAATTGAAGAGTTACAGCAAGTTTTAAAAGCTCGGTTTAATCTTGATCTTCCAGTTGAAGAAACTCTACTCCTTCGTGAGTACGCTCAAGAAGTGGATCAGTTTTCCCCAGGACTTTGGATTGAAGAGCGAGTCCTGGCCAATCTTGATGAAGCGGAGTTTGGTGGTTTCTCGGCAGACTTTAAAGGAATGGGGGCTCGTAATCTTTATCAAGTAGCGGCCGATCTTTCACATTCTGGAGACACGCTGGCGGAAAATGTCGATAGGCTACGTGCTGGTGAGGGACTTGTGACAGAGAGTTTTGACACGGCAAAATCCGGCTATGATGAACTCATTAAACGTGAACTCAATAGAATGGGCGTGAGAGTGACGAACCGATGCAGTGGAGATGATTGTGTCAGTTTACCTGCGACGGCATTGACGTTCGAGCAGGAGCGCCAAATCGTTGAAGCGATTGCGAGAAATGGTAAAGCTGATGCATACCGTTTGTCATTTATTCCCCCCGGCATTCGTTTGCAAGATAGAACTGTACTGAGTGTTCATGGGGAGCTTATTGAAAAACAAATGAGATCAGTGCTCTCAGGATATTTACCAGGTCAGGTGTCACCAGAAATAATGTCGCAAGTTACTTTTGCCATTCGGATGCCATCGAAAACGGGACTTGGAAAAGTCGAAGTGATCACTGCAACTGATCCCAAGCTTGTGATGACTGATGAATTAAGCCGACAAATTCAACTTGCAGTCGCTAAAGCCACCGATTCTGTGAATGAGAGTTTGGGAACACAATACGGGCATTAGATTTCTCTTAAACCAAACGACTCAAAGAGTGGACCCCATAATCAAATCGATTGCGTGGATCATACTTTCTTTTAACCTCAATCAGTCGCTCTAATGAATCGCCATAATATCTTTGAGGCCAGTCAGTACCAAAATCAGGATCGGGATAGTTGACATAACTTCTGCCTGAGAAAAGATTTTCTAAGCTTCGATAAAGGGAGTTGAAGTTATTTCTAAAAAGGTCATGCTTGCTGGTGTCTTCTCGAAAATTTGAAAACAGGTCAATCATATAAAGCGAATTTCTGTGAGGAAAACTAATCTCTCTTGGCGGCCGATGAATTTTTCCACCCATTGAGTAGAGTCCCATATACATATTGGATTGTTTTGAATAGCGCCTGATTGCTTCTTTAATTTGCTCAAAACCGTTGATTCCAATCTCATCTTCCGCGTAATGAGAAGCGCCCTTGAAGGTCATTTCTTTCATACGATTGCTTCTAATGAAATTGGGATTTGACATCTGCCCCTCAAATTCGGAGGGATCAAAATTTGCAAGCTCGGACCAAATAGTTTTCTTGAATTGGGCCTCCGCTTCTGCCAGATCACCTTGTATATTCATGATAAGCCCCGAAACAATGAGCTTACTGATATAGCCATTATGAATATAGACAGTGATATTGACGGCAATATGATCAGGGGATTTCTTGGTGGCATCTTCCCAGAAGGCAAAGACATCATTGCTTTCATTGATAACGGACGCCGGGAAAGTGTATTTAAAGAAATACTCTTTGAACGACGGAATTTTTTCAATTTCAAATGAGTCGACATAAGCGAAATTTCCACCGCCCCCTCCAAGAAGCGCCCAGTAAAGATCGGAGTGGTGAGTGGGTGAAACACTTTGGAGCCTTTCGCCAGAGGCCAAGTGGACAGACATCGACTTTACAGAGTCTGCTCCCATTCCCAGATACCGAGATCTTCTGCTATGGCCTCCGCCTAGAAAATATCCCGCAACTCCAACATCGGGGAACTCGCCTGAAGGGAAAGTGAAGCCATTTGTGGCGAGTTGGTCTTGGGCTTCTTTAAGAGTAAGCCCTGCCCCGAGAGTAATGCTATTTGAATTATACTTTACTTCTTTTAACTGGCGAGAGTCTAAGACTAGACCTTTCCCAGTTGAAAAACCGGCGTAAGAGTGGCCCCCACTTCGCATGAAAATGGGGACGTCATCGAAGGCAGATTCCAAAAGTATGTCAGAGACTTCATTCGAATTTTGAATTTCCGCAATTGCGATTGGCGTGGGTCTTTTAATAAGTTGATTAAATGTCTTCTGGAGAATCGAAAAATAGGCATGATCAGGAAAATAAAGATTTTTAAACTTCGAGAGAGCATAGTCGATCGTATTGGACACGGCTTGTTTTGAAAGCAACAAGCCGTATCCAAGAGTTGAAAGACTGAATTTTAAAAAAAATCGTCGATCCAAAGGAAAACCGACTAGTAGAACACTTCGTAGTGTGGGTAACAAACGACTGTAGTCGTATACTGACAGTATTTTCTATCATTCACTTCGATACACGGACACGATTTATTGAGTTCGTACTCGTTTGCACAAGTATTACCAAACGAAAATTTCACTGTTTTCTTAGACTCATCACAAGTTGGCATAGCCACACCAGTGACAGTGACTTCTACAGGAGTGACTTCGACTGGTTCTTGGTCATATCCGCCGTAGCCTGAAGCAAAAACATTGTGAGTTAGAACAAACGCCATTAAAAATGTGAATAGAACTTTCATCATTATCTCCTTTTTGTTTATTAATGGGGCACTCATAGCCAGTCCCAAGGGGAAACGCAAACCTAAATTCTGGCTTAATGAAATCTTGATATTTGCCAAGTCGAGAAGTACTTTCTAAGGGGCTGAAAACTCGATGATATTAAGTTTTGGCTTAAGTCTCACTGTCTAGGATAATTCAATTCACGTTCCCGCCGTTTAGACCGAAAATAAGCAGATGAGTTTACCTGTAAAATCCTATCGCCTTCGGCTTTTGTTCATTGGCCTCACCGTCGAAGAAAAAACAAATATTGAAATTGCTTTTGGGCGCTATTCTGTTTTTTATAGTAGGGACATCGAAAAAGTTGGCAATCTCGCGAATTTTGATTTGGTTGTGGCCGATGATGAAACCTTTCTTGAAAACATCTCACTACTTAAAAGCCTGAGCAAACCGATCTTTAATATCGGCATTAAAAAACTAGATGGTTCTGGTGATGTCCTTAAGCGCCCACTGATTGTTCATGAGTGGCTGCGATCTATTGAAAACGTTGCAAAGCCCGTACGAACACCAGTTTTATCTCCTATTAAGGTTGGAAGTATCGTGCGTTCAAAAACGACTCCTATGTTTGGCAAAGGGGTTGTGATTAGCATTGAGAGTGAAACAGAGGCAATGGTCCGCTTTCCCATGAATAAAATTCTTCCCCCAAATAAGGCACTGCGGTGTCATTTCTCTCAATTGCAAATACTAGGAAATATCGAGGATAAGAGCGCTGGTGTAAAACTTGAGAAAGTGACAAAATAAACAAAACCTTTGGAGACTTTTTATGAGCAATTTTGAACTAACAACTTCTTCAGGTCTCATTACAAAAGAGGCGCTCGAAAAATTGCAAAAAGTTGCAAGTGATGTGAGCTGCGAATGTCCTGGTCATTTGATTGAGATTTATCGAGCGGTCCAGGCCTTCACCGAGTACCAGAGACAATGTGTGAATCAAAAACCGCAAGATGAAATGATCCATCGTTGGCTTGAAACCACCAGCATCAATATGGAACATATCCTTTCAAATACCATCGTCACACTCGCTCGAATGGAGGGGATGATTGATGATAAAAACCAAGTGCGATCTGACGAAAGTTAAAACCGCCTACCTGACCAACCAGCTCTTTGAAGCGCCCATTCTTGGGTTATAGTGATTTGGGTTGATATGGTGGTTTTTATGAAAATAAACTCCACTCCCAAAGAAATTCACAAATTTATAATAGAGATTAGAATCTAAATTATAGATTTTCACCTCTCCATTTTCCATCGTTTCATGTGTCACATAATTGATATGAGCGAAGACAAACATATGAAACAAATAAGAAGGGATAAAAGCGGTAATAAAAAGATTTGGACCTAGGAGCATAATCCAAAAGGCCAATCGCATTGGGACTCCAATGAAATGCATAAAGATAATAAGATGAAAAAGCGCACGGTTCATTTGACTGTCGCCGTGATACTCAAGAAATTTACTCAGAACGGGCTTGGTGCCACCGAAATTATTGGCAAAGAAAAAAGGGATGAAGCTGCGCTTGTGAGGATTATGGGGATCTAGCTTACTGTCAGAATGCACATGGTGCATACGATGGTTAATTTCAAAAGCCGCCATTCCAAGTAGGACGTAAACCCCAGCGATCTCACCTGCAATCATATTTAAAAAAGGAGGTCTAAGATTTCCATGAACACAGTTGTGGATAAGAACTGGTATTTGAACACCTAAAATCAAGCCAAATGGCAGAAACAAAAGTCCATGCCAAGTGAGTTGAATGTTTTTATAGGCCTCAATATTAATGAAGTTCAACTGGATCAACAAGATCGCAGAAAAGATGATGAATGAGAGAGAGAAGTACTTAAGTAAGTAGTACTTGTCTTTCTTGAACTTGCGCCAGTGGTTCTGCATATTGGCCCTTTACAAATTTAGGGTTAAAAAGTTTCGGATATTGATGATGGTTTTTATGATAATAAACGCCGTCCCCAAGTGCATTGATCAATTTATACCAAGGGTTTGAATCTTTATTCAAAATGACGGTCTCACCCTCATCATTCTTAGCGTGAGTGATATAATTCACATGAGAGAAGGCAAAGAGATAAATGAAGAAGGCCGGAATATAGAGATAAACAAAGAGTTCGGGGCCTAGGAGATAAAACCATGCCAGTAATCTGAGTGGGATTCCAATATAGTGAAGCAGAATGTTCAGTTTAAAAAGGGATCTTGTAAGATAGGTTCTGCCGTGAATATCGAGATAGCGATTTTCAATAATATGAGAGCCGCTGAAAATCGCCGTGAAGAAAAAAGTCAAAAAACTTTTATCGTGTGGGCTATGTGGATCGGACTCCGTATCAGCGAAACCGTGGTGAAGAGTGTGGTTGATACACATAATACCAAAGCCCATTAAAACAAAAAAAGAAGTGAACTCACCAATCAGATAATTGAACTTGCTGTAGTTTTCATGAAAGCAGTTATGCATCATGGTTGGGAGTTTGATTCCTATAAAGAAAGCCGGAATGATAAGATAGAGGGGAAAGTGATCGAATTTAAGATCAAGTGAGAGCTCGAACCTTGCGAGTGTAAGGCAAAGCATGGCGAAAAACAGCGTTTGGGCGAAAAAATAGCCCGTTAAGAAGAACTTGTTTTTCTTGTTTTGAATCCAGTAAAATCTCACGATTTCTGCCTTTTCTTTTAGAGTAGGGGTACTATAAATCAATTGAGTTTGAGGTTTGTTTTGGGTGTAATTAATACAGATGAATTTTTCGTTTTAGTCATTTTGACTTAATGTTTTCAATAAGATGGAAAAGCAGCGTTATCACTATTTTGATTTTCTAAGGGCCTTCGCCATGCTTTTAGGCATCCCTTTGCACGTCGCTTTCGCCTACACGGCGATTGAATACCAGTGGCTGGTTAAAGACGGACAAAATTCCTATCTGGTCGATTGGGGTCTCTATTTTTTGAGACTATTCAGAATGCCGCTGTTTTTTGTCATCAGTGGTTTCTTCTCCCACTATTTAATACGTAGAAACCCCGAAAGCTTTCATCTAGACCGCCTGAAGCGCTTGCTCATCCCCTTGATCGTTTTGTTTATTGTGATCGTCTGCCCTCTGCGAGCTTTATGGTTATTCGGTGAAATGATGAGCGCGCCTGAGATTTTTGATTTTAGAAATTTCCTTCATTTCTTGACTCAAAACTTTTTTGCTCCCACAACCAGTCGCTATGCAATCCCTGCCAGCTGGGGGCATTTATGGTTTTTACTTTATCTCTATTTATTTTCTGTCGCGGGCTTTTGGCTAAGAAAAATTCATCTCATCAAACTCAATTTAATCTCACTGATGGGTCTGACTTTTTTAAGCTTTTACCTCATGACAAACTCGTGGGTTGATCTTCCGTTGGGGATACTGCCGAAGCCTTCATTGCTCGTTTATTACGGGATTTTTTATTATTATGGTTGGCAGGGGCTTAATCAGATTGAAAAAGTGGTGAAGCCATTCGTAAGTTATTTTATGCTGGGGACTGGTGTTTTACTTGGAAGCCTTCGCGCCTTTTTGGAAGTTGATTCAGAACTTGGGATTGGGCATTTTGTTTTTCCGAATGCTGCTCTCTATGTTCTCTCCACTTTGTCTACTTGGCTGATTATCATCGGCTTAATTGGGGCGGTGAAAAACTTGATCTCTCGGGAAAACCTGATCATCAGCTTTTTTGTCAAGGCCTCTTATTCCATCTATCTTATTCATTTGCCTATCATTGTCATTTTTCAATTACTGCTTCATAAGACGAATTTTCACTGGTCACTGAAGTTCGTCTTTATAAGCTCGATGACAGTTTTGATTTCGTCGTTGATTTATAAATATCTGATTCAAAATAAATGGCCTGAACGCTTCTTAAAAGGCCAGTATTAGGAAACCCTCAAAAACTTCGGCGGGCTCACTTTTTAAGCTTACTTAATTGAGGTTATTTGTGTAAGTTAATCCGCCTATGCAAACACTTATCGACACCCTTTATAAAAAATACGCCTCCCTTAATGCTGGCCATCCTGCGACCTATATTCCTGAGCTAGCAAAGGCCAATCCAAATGACTTCGCCATCGTTGTGACGACAACCAAGGGTGAACAGTTTTGCGCCGGTGATGTGGACCGGATCTTCTCATTGCAATCCACATCTAAGCCTTTTATCTACGGAATGGCCCTTGAAGAGCATGGACGAGAGATCGTCCTTGAAAAAGTAGGAGTTGAACCAACTGGTGAGGCCTTTAACTCCATTGTCGAATTAGAAAAAAGAACTCACAGACCTTATAATCCTATGATCAATTCCGGCGCGATCGCTATCAGCTCTCTGATCAAGGGAGAGAATTTTGAAGCCCGCTTAAGCAGTATGCACACTATGTTTGAAAGATATGTGGGGCATAGACTGAATGTCGGGAAAGAGGTTTTTGAGTCCGAGAAAAAGACCGCTCACCGCAATCGTTCCATTGCTCATTTACTGCGACACTTTGAAGTCATCGATGATGGGATTGATGAGACTTTAGATTTGTATTTCACTCAATGCTCAGTTTTGGTCAATACGAAAGACCTCTCCATGATGGCGGCAACTCTTGCAAACTACGGCGTGAACCCTATGACAAAGATGGCGGCGATTCCAAGTCGCTATGTTGGGGACGTGCTGAGTTTAATGTTTACCTGTGGCATGTATGACTCTTCAGGGGAGTGGGCCTATTCGGTGGGCGTGCCAGCGAAGAGTGGTGTGAGTGGTGCCATTTTTGGTGTCGTGCCTGGTGAATTTGGCATTGCCGTTTATTCGCCACCGATTGATGAAAAAGGTCACTCAGTCAGAGGTCTTGAAGTGTTTAAGGACCTATCTCATGAATGCAATTTGAGTATTTTCAGAAAGACGGTCAAGGTTCCTTAAAGTACTTAAGAACGTCCCCATTCATGGAATCTCTTCAATAATTTAAAAACCGTCTCACTGGTCTGCTTTCTCTTCCAGTTTCCCGCTAAGAATTTATTCGCTTCTCCCATCGTAGGATAGATATGAATTGTGCCAAGAATCTTATTTAAGCCAATTCCGTGCTTCATCGCTGTGATAAATTCTAGCAAGAGATCAGAAGCATGCTGACCCACAATCGTTGCTCCAAGAATTTGATCTGTTCCGGGTTTCGTCAGGACGCGAACCATCCCGTGATCTTCACTATCCGCAATCGCCCGGTCAAGATCGTCGATGCCATAAGTTGTGAGTTCATACTCAATGCCGGCTAGACGGGCCCGTTGTTCATTTAGCCCGACGCTTGCGATCTCTGGATCTGTGTAGGTCGCCCAAGGAATGACCGAGTAGTCGACCTTGAATTTTTTTATTTTTCCAAACAAAGCATTCACGCTACAAAACCAAGCTTGATGAGATGCTGTATGGGTAAGTTGATAGGGACCAGTGACGTCGCCGCAAACATAGATATTGGGGTAGTTTGTTTGCAGGTATTCGTTCGCCTCGATGGTTTTGTTTTCTCTTAGGCGGATGCCAAGATCTTCTGCTCCAAAGCCTCTGATATTAGCTTGTCTTCCAACCGCTATTAAAATCTCATCGAACTCATTCTGGTATTTTTGTCCCATATGCTCAGTGATAAGAATTTTTACACCATCAATGAGTTGAATTTCAATCGCTCGGTGATTGACTAAGAGATTTATTCCCTCACTTCTGAATCTCTCTTCAATAAATTGACTGACCTCACGGTCTTCATTTGCCATTAATCGGTCGTTCATTTCAATTTGTGTGACCTGACTACCCAGCCGCTTAAAACTTTGTGCCATCTCACAGCCAATCGGGCCGCCCCCTAGAATGATCATCTTTTTAGGAAGCGCTTTAAGCTGCCAGAGGTTTTCCGAGGTGAGGGGAGTGATTTTATCAAGACCTGGGAGATTTGGAATGAGCGGACTTGCTCCCGTCGCAATTGTGATGGATTTTGTTGTCAGAATACGACCATTCACTTCAACTTCCCAAGGACTCAGAATTTTCGCCGCCCCCTGAATGCACTCGACTCCAAGATTTGTATAACGCTCAACTGAGTCGTGAGGTTCGATTTGTTTGATGATTTTATGGACTCTCTCCATCACCTTAGTGAAATCAATCTCCGGCGCGACGGAGTTTAGTCCATATTTTTCGGCATTTTTCATTTGATGGGCGAGCTTGGCCGATTTAATAATCGCTTTTGAGGGAACACAGCCTGTATTAAGGCAGTCGCCTCCCATTTTATGTTTTTCAATCAGCGCCACTCGCGCTTTCACGGCCGCACTTATATAAGCTGTTACGAGTCCTGCAGAGCCCGCTCCAATGACCACCATATTATAATCAATCGTTTTCGGTCTTTTAAATTTGCTAAAGACTCTTCGAGCGAGAATAAAGTCGATGGCCTTTTTCATCACTAAGGGAAAGAACCCCAAGAGAATGAAGGCAGAGAGAAGATTAAAGGAGAGTATTTCTTTGGCGGAGTTAATCTGACTCAATTGCAAACCAGCATTCACATACACAATCGTTCCTGCAAGCATTCCAATTTGGCTGACGAGATAGTATTTCACGAGACTGATTTGTGTGATGCCCATAACAAGGTTGATGATAAAGAAAGGAAAGGCCGGAATCAGACGAAGAGTGAAAAGATAAAAAGCTCCATCTTTTTTAATTCCTTGGTTGATGGAATCAAGAGAGTTTTTAAATTTCTGACTGATGCTTTCTCTGAAAAGATAGCGACTGCTTAAAAAGGCCAGGGTAGCGCCTATGGTACTGGCGAAGCTCACAATTATTGTACCTTTGACCAAGCCGAAGAGCGCCCCAGCTGCGAGAGTCATCACCACCGCTCCCGGGAGAGAGAGGGCCGTGACCACTATATAAACGAGAAAAAAACTTAGGGTCGTTAGAATTGGTTGTTGTAGGTAATAAGTGTTCAACAGAGCTTGATTTTCTTTTACAAAACTAATCGTGAGGTAGTCGGTGAGTCCATAAGAGCGGATAAAAATAACTAAGAGAATGGCCAGAAGAACAAAAACGATCTTCGGTAAGAGTTTTTTCAAAGCAGGCCCCCTCGCTGAGCAACGAAAACGATAGATTTATTCTACTAGCTAAGAGGGGAGTTTAAAAAGACTTAATCAGACGACCGGATGCATTGAGTTATTTAAAAAAGGCCTGCCAAGCTTAGATTTTGCAGGCCTTTTTACTTTATTGTCTCATAAAAAGTGAATTGACTGATTTTCCATTCATTGAACGCACATGCAGAAGAACCGGATTATTCTCAAGACTTGAAGGGACTTCTAACTCGAGGCTGAAAGGAGTCATTTTAAGTGGACAAAAATCACTCACTTGCTTCATTACTGGCAGCACTGAAAAAACGTCTTTGTCATTATGGAAAATCTGAAATTCGTTGAACTCAAGGCAAAAGCTTGGATGATGGCCATGGATAATTACTTTATTCTCTCCAGGGACTCTCTCAATCACTTCGACGTTGGCGTAAATTAGATCGTCAATCGCTGAACTTGAAGATTCTTCGACAAAGAGTTCCCCTGTTTTTTTGCCGTTGAGTAGGACTTCGTAGTTACCGCGATCAAGCACTCCCACGGAAAATGTGTGGATGAAAGGGACAATCATCTCAGCACAAGGAACTTCGCCATTATCATTTGTCCACGCTTGAAGAGTAACGTGAACTTTATTTTGCTCGACAGTGACGAGTGTATGGGGATTTTTATAACAAAGGTTTGGAAGATAACCTTCGGCGATTAATTCAATATCATCGTTTGTATCATATCCCTTTGGAATATAGATTCCTTTTGAGGGGACTTCCGCTTGCCAAATATTTTTTTCAAGCGCCATGATTGGTGAACTTAAAAGTACAGAGAGAATTAGTAATAGTGATTTCATTTTAATTTCCTTATGTGTTGAGCGTCTTATTTAATTTCATTTGTATAGAGAGTATTGATTGAGCGGCCATCCATTGCTTTTACATGTAGAAGTACTCTTGGGAAATCTAGCTCCTTCGGCACTTTATACTCATAAGAAAATGGAATCATTTTCCGCGGACAGAAGTTAGAGATCTGCTTCATTTTAGGGTAGATGCTATAAGTATCTTTTCCGTTATGCTGATAATCAATACTGTCTAATACAAAACAATCACTCGGGTTATAACCTTTGAGCACGACGCTCTCGCCAGTATTGTTTTTTTCAATATGATAAATATTGGCATAAACAGTTTCGGCCATTGCATCTGAAGATTGCTCTTCAATAAAGATTTCAGATTTTTTCATTAAGCGAGATTTCGGGTTCACGATAATTTCATAACGACCTTTATCTAAGACGCCAACTTGAACAGTTTCAACGAAAGGAACGAGTACGCTGGCGCAAAAGGGATTGGTCGGTTCGTAGTGAAGTGCGCTGACTTCAATATGAATCTCTCGACCTTTAACACTCACTTCAGTTTTTGGTGATTTATGGCAAAGGTTTGGGAGATGTCCTGAGAGGATCACTTCTGTTTCCTCATGATCGTGGAAACCTTTTGGTGAATAGATATGGTCTACCGCAAGTTTAATTGAAGCTGGGGTAGAGGCTAGAATTTGTGCACTCATGAAGAAGGCCGAAAACAAAGTTAGGGTTTTCATTAAACTGTCCTTTGAGGGTTGTTGTATGCTGAAACTCTAAAACGCTTATTTTGATTTGTTTCTGACGTGTCTTTCTCCCAAACATGATTAAGATCATCAACTTTAAGGGCAGTTTGAGATAATCATTTAAAACGGATACGAATCTTCACATTAAATATGTCCAAAGGTAGCAAGGTAATTAAGATGTACAAAAAACAGAGTCTTCTTCTAATAGTGCTGTTCTCAATCAAGCTGCTCGTCGCCGAAGACAATACTTCAAGCTGTCACGGCTTTCCTGAAAACAATTTGCGCTATTCACATAAAGCAAAAAATTTGAAGATGACTCGTTTTGAGTTTGATAAGAATTTAAAGATTTTTGAGGAGATCATGGCCCCGAAAGTTCTTCATTACTATAATAAGGAACTTAAACTAGAAGGTGTTTGGGAAGATGATCGGGTGAATGCGACCGCTTCCAGAGATGTGGCAGAGAACCCTGTGATTACCGTTTCTGGTGGTCTGGCCCGCCATCCGCGTATGGACCGCGACGCTCTTTACTTAATCCTTTGTCATGAACTTGGTCATCAGTTTGGAGGGGCCCCGAAACAACTTCGTGGAAACACACTCCTTAGAAGTTGGTCATCTGCTGAGGGGCAAGCTGATTATTATGCTACTGCCAAATGTATGCCTTACCTCTACGAACGTTTGCGCCAAAGAGAGGGAGATCAGCAGAAGATAAGTGATTCAAGTGAAGTGGATTTAGTTTGCAAAACCGATCTCTGTCGTCAAGTGGCGACGTCGGCCCATAAATTAGCTTTAGTTTTCCACGACGTGAAACCAACTGGTCGTGCTCCGGAACTTCTGCGTCGGGATAGCACCGTTGTGACTCAGACTGAGTATAAGCATCCAAACCCTCAGTGTCGTTTGGATACATTTCTTTCGGGGACTCATTGTAAATTAGATGAAGGCGTCCTTTTTGATGATCGAGACGCTGGTGTCATTCCTTGTACTGATCTCTATAAATCACCCTCAGATGGGGCAAGGCCAACTTGTTGGTTTGATCCGAAGGCCTACTAAGAATTAAATGGCGCCCATTCTTTGAAGTTGAGTCGCCACTCTTGATAGCCCCTGACTATTGGCCCAAGCAAGTGGTGTCCACCTTCTCCTTTTATCAGGAAGATTAATATCCGCCTGACGGCTTTGAAGAAGGATTCGAACCGCTTGCTCATCTTTAAGAAAGATTGCCGTAATGAGTGGAGTCATTCCCTTAACATCAAAGATATTGATTTCAGCTCTAAGTTTAATAGTCTCCTGCATAAGAGAATAATCTTTTTCTTGAATCGTTCTGAATAATTGTTGATTAAGCTCCTCTTGGGTTAGGCCATCGCCCTGAAAAAGGGAGATGATTTCCTGAATGCCAATCGCCTTAGCATGTTGCTCGGCCGTAAGCCCTTGCTGATCAATGATTTCGCGGTCGCAATCATCTCTTTGCAATAACCATTTAATGATCTCAACTTGTGACCACAATACAGCTTCAATTAGAAATGTTCGCCCATTGTTGAATTGGTAATTGAGATCAGTTTGTTCTTTTTCAATCAGGTCTATAAAATTAGCAACGGCAGCAGTTTGAATAAAGCGCAAAGCCTGCTCTTCAGTTGTTAAGATTTCTGCTTGCTCTTGAATGAGATTATTATTTAACGGTGGCCGACGGGTTTCGTGCTTACCACAACTGGTCAGAGTTAAGAGGATCATTACTATTAACGCTCTCATCTAAAAACTCCCGCTAAGGGAGAGAGAAAAACTTCTCCCTTTTTTATAGGCCTGAACTATCTCACTCCCTTGTCGCTGTAGCGCTTCAGGGTCGATCAGGTTTGCCATCTTAAGTCCTATGGAGAATTGTTGAGAAAGCTTTTGTCGTAGGACAAAATCTAGCTGATCAAAGGGATCCTCATAAACATCAGGTAAGCCTAGAACGCCAACTTCTGTAATTCTTTTGCCGAACACATTATACAGTAGAGAAACATCCGTTCCTGAATCAGGATTTTCAAAGATGAGCTGAGCATTGATGACATAAGGTGATTGACCTTGCAAAGCTCTACTCTGTGAGGTTAGAAGTCCTGCATTCTCTGGTGCGATAGTTACTTCCGAATTGATATAAGAATAATTGCCAGCAATTGATAAGCGGTCCATTGATTCATGGATAAAGTCCATTTTCTTTCTGAACTCAAACTCTGCTCCTAAGTTCTGGGCGTCTTGTGCATTTTGAAAGGTAATGCCTCCTTCTGTCGAGTTCCTGGCCACAGCTTCAATAGGTGTTTCAAATTCTTTATAGAAAAATCCCAAAGAGAGATTCTCAGATTTTTTGAAATACCATTCTAATCGTAGGTCAAAGTTTTTAATCACAGATCCTACGAGATTATTATTACCAACGACAATTTGATCATTCTCCACATCATGATATGGAGCGGTGGATAGCTCCTTAAAATCCGGTCTTGAAAGCGTTTCCGTATAGGCGGCCCTCAACTGAAGTTTATCGGTGAGGAAAAGAGTTGCTGAATGGACAGGCAGAATATTGATGGTTTCTAGCTCTGCTCGGTCAGGGGAATTATCAGGGTCGAAGAGTTTAAATGTGGTAACATCTTGTTGTGATCTTTCATACCGTGCCCCCGCAATATAACGAAACCATTTAGTCACGGGAATTTCAACCATCGCATAACTTGCAAGAATATCTTGAGAGGCTTTGTAATTATCTGTTGGCTGGGTATCTTCTTTGAGCAAAAAACCATTTTGTCCGATATTCCCATCACCTAAAACTTCATCAATTGGCTTTCTAAGTTCATCTTGAGTAAGACCACCAGCGATTTGTTCTTCAAATTTAAATCTTCTAATTTGACTCTGGCGATTTTTATTCACTTGGTTGATGCCGACTTTAACGAGCCCGTCTTTCTTGAATAGCTTATAGGGAACTTTTATATCTAGTCCCATATCCTTATTTCGATCTTCAAGATCAGAATAAATTCTTCTATTGCCATCACCTCGGGTTTCAAATTGATAACCAGTACCATCGTCATAATAGCGATATTCTCTCTGATCTGGTTCATCCAGAGTGGCGGTTGATTGAGTATAGCGCCAGTTAATCTCCGTTTTATTCAGAGGTGAGATGATATGAGTTCCGCTGATATGATTGTTTTGAAGCTCCCGCTCACTCCATCTAAGTTTTGTGTCTTGAAAAATTAAGTTGGTTTGATCTGAATCTGTTCCCGTTGCGACCTCTACTTCATCTGTGGTTTTTCGCATGAGCATCAACCCGATATTGACTGAGTGGTATTGACCAAGTTTGGCACCGATATCAAATGTTCCACCTAAATCTATTTCTCGCTCACTTCTTTTTTTCACTTGCGACTTGTCGATAACCAGCTCTCCAGTCTCGGTATTTCCGAGATTATAGGAGTTTTTTAATCTTTCTTCATTGGACCAATCCTGCGAATAACGCAAACTAGTGAGAAAGCCCAGCTGCATCTGACCGCTCGACCATCTGTTTCCTGTGGCAACGGAAAGACTGGGTGGCGCGTCTTTAGATACATTGACGATATTGGCATTTCTTTTGACAGATTTTGAAATGGTCGTTAGTTCCTCAATACTAAAGCAGCCTGTGGTAACCACTAAATTGCACTCAGACAGACGTTGGTTACCTTGAATCGCTGCTGCTAAGGGGCCTGACAGGCTTCTAGTTCCGTCGTCTTTTCCAACCCAATCATTTTTTCCACCGTTATAACTGAGTTTCTCTTTGCCATTATCACCGTTTGAATACTTATGGCCGGTAGAAATTGTAAGGAAGAATTTATCAGGGATACTTTTTGTTTCGAGTAGGATTACTCCGCCTGCAAATTCACCGGGCATATCCGGCGTATAGGACTTTTGAATCACGAGATTTTGAATAATACTGCTTGGAAACATATCAAGAGGGACGACCCTTCGAGTGGGATCAGGGGAGGGGAGAGTCGAGTGATTAAGAAGTGTTTGTGAATACCGCTCTCCGAGCCCTCGAATATAGATATATTTTCCATCAACAAGAGTTAATCCTGTGACACGCTTGAGTGATGAAGCGGCATCTGAATCTCCAGCTTTTGAAATTTGATCCGATCCTAAGACATCAGAAACATTTGAAGCGTTTTTTCTAATTTCAATCAAAGCGCCAAGTGAGCCCTCTACATAGGGTGCAGCAACAATCAGCTCTGCGAGCTCGAGCGAAGCCGGGGCCATTTGAGTTGTGGTGTTCATATTTCCTATTTTAAATTGTTCACCTAGAGAGCTATAGTTTTTATGCAAAAATGTAAGCTCAAAACTCATGTCCGATGGAACCTGCAAATTGTATTCGCCTTTCTCATTTGTGACGACTTCAGTGGGAGATCCTCTCAAGAAAATCCTGACTCCCTCAATTGGTTTATTGGTTGCTAAGTCTTTCACTTGACCTTTCCAAGTCACCAAATTGTTTTTTACGAGACTTGCAGTGAGATTAGCTTTCGCTGATTGCGGAGGGGCGTAGTAGTCAACTTCTGCGATTTGTTCCGGTCTTAAGGTGATAATGGCTTGAGTTGGTGCTTGGCGAGAAATTGCGATGGGAAAACTCGCTAAAACAATTTCCGTCTCTTGATCCTTTCCTCTTCCCTTACCTCGAACCTCAATATGGTGATCACCCTCAGGTAAATAGAGAAACAGTTGTCCTTCCTCATTTGTTTCGTACTGAGTTTTGCTATTAATGACAATTTTTTGTTTATTGAGTTTTTTGAGACCTTCATAAAGATGAAGTTCAAAACTTCCATGGGTCTCAAGAGTCTTTTGATGAATTTGTCCCTGTGATAACCCCTGGGCATTGAGTCCACTACACCAACAGAGAAGAATAATGATTAAGTTGATCATTCGCATAACCAAATATTCTCCTGACAATTACGCAAATGGGCCCTAAGCTTGATGGCCTTATCGTAAATGGATTGGTCATTAACTCTAGAAAGGTGGAAAGAGGCCTCTTCGAACTTTCGGGTTTTATAAAGAGCGTAGGCCAGAGCATATCTCAGGGGATCTGGTAGTTGCGCAGAAACGTCCGATAATGAAGCATCAAGGGCAGATGCCTTTTCATAATCCTGCTGTGTTAGATAGAGAGTGAGTTTTTGTTTCAACTGATCTTCTCTTTTGGGAACGAAGTGCAAGAGATAATCGGCCCTGACATAATGACCTGTCTGCCGATATATTTCTGCTAACTCTAGTGGGAAGATTGGTGTGCCGTTAGAGTTTGTTTTATCCAGTACCGTTGCTGCCGCCATGGGCTTTTGTTGATTCAAATAAATTCGCGCTAATTGTAATTTGATTTCTTTTGCTTCAGGTTTATTTTCATATAGAAGGTGAGCTAGTTCTAGAACTTGCAAAGCCGAATTATACTGTTCTTGTTCTTTAAAAAGTGAGGCAATTGTAATGAGATCTTGCCCGGACCAGCGCTTGATATTCCTCTCACTCAAGGCGTGTTCAAGTGAATGTTGATAGAGCTTTAGTGAATTGAAATAGTGAATAAGATTGAGGTCAACGATTGTGGCCTCAGGATGCATTTGATTGGCTTGATAAAGACAGTCAAATGCTTTTTGTTTTTCATTCAATTGCCAGATAGAATCACAATAGAGGACATACAGCCTAACTCTGGCCTGAAAAAGTTGTGTTTGGCCTGCCAGTTCCTCAAGCACAGAGGGATAATCTTTTTTCGCATAATAGGCTTGTGCCAAATAGATTGAAAGCTCGGGGTCTTTTTGACCAGCGATTCTTGCTTGTTTAAATGCGTTGATGGCGAGATCATAGTTTTCGCCTGAAAGTGCCAAGAGGCCTTCGAGCGTGTAGGTTCTGGCGAGGTCTTGCTTTTTTTCTTTTTCAGTTAGTTCGTCGAATACTTTTTGTGCTCGGTCGAGATGGCCATTTTTTATCAATAAAGCAATGAGTGGTAGCTTTTCAAGCTCTTCTTCTGCTTTGAGAAGACTGATTTGAAAAAAAAGAGTGGCTATAAGAATAAATATCTTCATTTTAAATTAAAGCTTATTTTTTGAGTCACCCATACACTGACAGATGAACCTTGATATTGGGCCGGTGTAAAAATCCATGTTTTTACCGCTTGTAATGCGGTCTCTTCAAAAACCCCTGTCGGAGTGGCACTCAAAACTTTCGATTTTTCGACTCTGCCATCTCTATTGATAAATAAACTCAAGACAACGGCCCCATTGACCCCAAGTTTTCTCGCTTGCTCAGGAAAAGGAAGCGGAGGGCGTTGGCGAGGAACGGGTGCCACATCCACAGTGTCTTCTGTCATACTGACATTTTTAGCATTACCGAGTAGTCCATCTGAAATTTGTGAAAGGTCTACTTTGAAAGCTTCCAATCCAAAATTCTGTCCGGCGATTAGTTGACTTAAATCGGGAGCGAGATCCGTTTTTTTTGTCTGTGGAGGAGGCTCCTGTTGGGCAGGCTTAGAAATTTCACGAACTGGTTGAGTCTGAATTTGTGCAAAATTAGTTTGTGTCGCGGTCTTTTGATCTTTAGACATTCCAAGCTTATTGAGTTCAAAAACTCCATAGAGAGTGAGAGAAGTGACAAAAACGGCAAGGAGAGTTGATTTCATTAAGATCCCTCTCCCTCAGTGGCCACTCCAATATCTGTCGCGCCGGCTAGGCGACAAGAATCAATAACCTCAATCAACAGACCACTATGCACGGACTTATCAGTCACAACAAGAATAGGTGTATCTTTGTCCGAAGAAATTTTTTCTCGAATGATACTTTGGATAACCCAAGGCCTGACTTCTTCATTATCAATATAAACTTTGCCCTGTTTATCGATTCCAATTCTTATCGCTTTATCTGCCGCCATCTCCGAAGTACTGGCCCCAGGGCGGTCAATATCAATCTTGTTGTCTTTGACAAAAGTTGTGCTGACCATAAAGAAAATCAGTAAAATAAAAACCATATCAATCAGAGGAGAAATATCGATTCCTTGCGCCTCTAGCTTTCTTTGACGAATCTTCATGATATGACCTCAGTATGAACTTGAAGTTTGTTTTCCCATCGTTTCAAAAATTTCCCTGCAAGTAGGCCCGGAATTGCGATGACTAAGCCCATTTGTGTGGTGAGGAGGGCCTGTGATATCCCTGCGGCGATGCCACCGTTTTGAGTATAAAGGGCCGAGTCAGCTAGGGAGTCAAAGGTTTCTATCATCCCAATCACTGTTCCAAGAAGTCCAACCAAAGGTGCTGCGGCTGTAAGGATAAAAACAAGCGGCTGATACTTATTGAGGGAATACTCAGGAGTCTTTTTTAGAGATTCTGGATTTTGACTAAACTGATAGAGAAGAGTGGTCCTTTGAAAAATGGCCCACCATAGTAGTAAGCACATAAGGATCAATGGGATCATTAAAAGACCCCCTTCTTGATACAATTGCACTAACTCGTTTAGTTCGTTTAGCATTCGGCCTCTGTTTTTTGATCGCTCATTTGCACTGATGTTTGAAATTGATTAAGAAAGAAAAGCACCATTTCTTCCATCTGACTTTTTCTCTTTTCGCTCTCAGCACTTAAGAGACTTCCGATAATTAACGCCGGTATTGCGACAATTAAGCCGAGCATAGTGGTGATTAAGGCCTCAGAAATTCCGCTTGAGAGAAGTTTGGGATCACCCGTTCCAAACTCTGTAATGATATCAAAGGTTGAAATCATACCGGTGACAGTCCCAAGTAACCCTAAAAGGGGGGCCGCTGATGCGGCGACAATAATTAATGTGCCAAAACGATCTATAAGCGTCCACTCTCTTACTAATTGTTCTGAGGCAATTCCTTCCAAGTCTTCTTTTGTTTTTTTATTCGATTGAATAAGTCTTGAGAGGATGCGAGTAAATGCACTCTCTTTTTTTATTTCTAAAGGTGTTGTGGCCTTTAGGAAGTTTTTAATTTCAGCAGGAGTTAACGATTTATTTTGATAGAGCAGGTAGGCTCTGCAAAGAACCATCATAAGTGTGACAAAGCCTAAAAGAACAATGACCCATCCAATAGGGCCTGCTGCTTGCATGATATCCGTCAGCGACTTTTCTTTTCGTGCCTCATAAGCATTACGTGAGGATTCATGGAGAAAAATTGGTTGTATTTCGACTGTTGATTCACGTCTTTGAGTGAAGTCTTTGTAAGGCGTTTCTTGGTGAATCTTTAAGAGCCCTTGCCCGGCGGGTACTAAAAGATAAGTTTTTTTAGACTGATCATCAAAGGCATAATGGGCGGAGTCACCAAGAGAGAGAGTTTTATAAGTGATAAGTTGGCCTTCATGATTGAGGATTTCCATCTCTTTTAAATAGCTAGTGTTTGATTTTTTCAGTTTCTCAATTTTGGATTTAAAAATCCTGTCAATTTCCTCATCAGTATTTGTGGTCTCAAATATTTCGCCTTCGGCCCTAGAAATAAGATTTTCAATTCCTTCTTTGTCTTGTTCAATCCTCTTTAGGTCTTTTTCTAAGTCTGAAAGCTCAAGCTGACTCTTTTGTGACGTGTTTTTAAGTTCACCTAGTTGGGCCTCAAGCTTTTCAATCACCAACTGATTGCTCTTTGTTTGTTTTAATGTTGCACGAGCATACTCTTGTTGTCTTGATTCGAGCTCTCTCTTTTGACCATTTAAAAAAAGAATTTCTCTTTTGTAAGCGGCATCAAGACTTAGTGGAGCAGACTGAGCGTTAAGCTGGAGTGAGGCCATAATCGCACAAAAAATGATTAGTGTTTTCATTAGAGAACCTCATCAATAATAAGAGGCAAGTGAAATTGACCTGTTCGGATATTTTTTCTCATGGAATCCATAAAATTTAAGACGAGTGTCTGCTCTTTGGCATTTTTTAGAGGAATGAATTGATCAATTCCTGCTTGTGTTTTGACGATGCCAAGATCGCCATTTGCTGTTTTATAATACATTTGCCACATACCAATTTTGGCAAGTTCAAGCTGTTGAAGCTCATTGTCTTTATTTACTATTTGTTGTTGTAGTGAGTTTTCTTTGGTGAGTCGTGTCTCATCTTCTATAAACTGCCATAATTGTCCAAGCATTTGTACATCGGTATAACGACTGTTCTGATATTTTTTTTCAAGTTCTTGAAGCGCTTCTAGCCTTTTGTCTCTGGCGTAGGGGAGAGAGTTTTTAATATAGGATCTTAGGCCCCCAATAAGCTCTGCAATGAATGGGGCATATTGCTTTTGATTTTCTTGTGAGAGATTGAGGGTCTTTAGGATTGCCTGCTTATTCTCTTCATTTTGAGCAATGATTTTTTGCTCTCTTTTAATCTGATTTTCAAGGTCCGCGATGGTCATTCCTTGATTTTTTAGTTTTTGGTCGATCTCTTCTTTTTTACTTACGAGCATTGTGTTTGCAAGTTCAACTTCTTGGCGGGTTTTTAAAAGGGTTGTAATGAGTTTTTCCATTTCTTGTTCTGTTTCACTCTCAGCGGAAACAGTCAGAAATGAAAGACAAAGAATTAAGAGCAGAAGAGTGTATTTTTTCATAAGGACCCATAAAGAAAAAGGCCTAAGCAATTGCTTAGGCCTTGGAATGAGCAATTAGTTTCTAGCGTCAGTTGTCCAACCTTTGGTCCAGTCTGAGCTTTCATCTTTTATAGCGCCGATATAATCAACAAAATCAAAGAAGAAATCAAAGGGAGTCACTCCGCCTTGAAGTGCTGGAGAGCCAGAATTCGGTGTCCAACCATTTAGTTGAGCGTCTACTAAATGGTTTTCTGGTTGATTCATTATGAAGTTAACAAGTGAGTAGATATCGCCTGCTTCTTCATTAATGTTTTTGTTACAAGAAATGAGATTATTTTCAAAAACAATCTCGTTGCGTTCTAAGACTGAGTTGTAACGAAGAGCGTTCTCAAAAGTTTCTTTGTCGTCAAGATCGATACATGAGCTTTTGAATCCAGTGATGATTGAGTTGTAGATAGCAGCACCAGTACCAACTCTTAGAAGAATGCCTTCGCCACCTTTGGCAGCACCAGTGTTAGCACCGATAATAGTCATGTTTGAAAGTGTTGGATTTGATCTTGGGTTTGCATTCATCGGTGAACTGAGGTTATCAGCTTCGATCCCATTATTAGCAGCATCGTCATACTGATTAATAACAATAAACTGTGCCTTTCCTCTCCAACCAGAAGTCCAATCTAGTGAATCGTCTTTTGCTCCAGTAATCACTACATACTTCATATTGGCCGTACCACCAAAAAACTCGATCCCATCATCAGCTCCCATATGTGATTGGATGTACTCAAGAGTCGTTCCAGAACCGACACCTTGAAAGGCGATACCGTTCAGTTCGTTTGAAGGAGTGATTTCGTAACCCGCAAATTCAACGCGAACAAAACGTAAAACACCTGAATTATCTTCTGGGTTGCTTCCACCATAAAGACCAGTACTGCCTTCGCCTTCAGCTTCACAAACCTGAGCACTGTCGCCACAGCTATTGATTGGTGCATTACCATTTAAGATAAGCCCGCCCCATTCACCACGCTTACGTCCTGATTCTTTTGCAGCAGTGAAAATGATCGGAGCATCAGCGCGACCATTGGCGATGATTTTTGATCCTCTCGTGATGACAAGAAAGTCAGCACCACTTTGACCGATAATTTTCGTTCCTGCTTGAATCGTGATGTTTGCGTTATTTTTATTATCGTTTCCGATAAAAACACCGCCTTGGAGAACCCAAGTTTTATCTGCAGTAAGAACTAGATTCGTCGTGTAGCGACCTTTTAGACCGCAAGCTTCTTTACCAAAAATTGTTCCAAGTTGTGTTGTGCCATTTGGACAAGCTGCAAGTACAGTTGTACTTCCGACGAAAGCCAAAGCGGCCAGTGTGCTGAGTAGTTTCATTTAAGACTCCTGTTAGTGAGAAAGTGTGAGCACTTCTCTCTTGAGTTGAAAAACTTGTAAAGTGTTCAACACAAATCTAACAGAAGCTTTAAATGAAACTATTGATGTGATTTTTGTTAAGCTTTCTTGTTATAAACCTAACAGCATTTAGTATTGTCTATTCAATTTTCTTTCAAACCATTTTGCATCAGCATCATTGATGATGATTCATTGTTCATCAAGTTCACTATTTTAAATTATTTTTTTCGATAAACATTAATATTCAAATTTAAATTCCCCCAATCCCAATCCCAATCCCAATCCCAATTAGAGAAGAGATAAAAAGCGCCGTCGAACTGGGTCTCAGTTTTTTCTTTTGAAACAAAAATTTTGAAAGCATCCCCCATGACTTTAGCGGTTACCTGTTGTGCGACGCGCTATTGGGTGGCCGACACAGGGTATTGCTAGTCATAAAAAAGTTTGCTATACCAAACAAATAAGTGAAGGGTTTAACATCATGAATAATCGCTCCCAATTTGCTATTGCCTATCTAAATACGCTCACTTTCAGCTCTGTTCAGATGCTTCTTTATATAATTATCCCTTATCTTTCGGAAACCACTGGTGTTCCTGTCGCTTCTATCATTGGCGCCATCAGCGTGGGCTCTTTTATTTTCGCTTTCATGGGGCCTTACTGGGCAGCACGCAGTGACGAGCGCGGACGAAAATTTGTTCTCGGAATTGGAATGGTCGGCATGACTTTGTCCTTCGTTTTGTTGTCGGGACTTTTTTATTTTCATCATGAGCTTTCGTTGCTGGCAAAAACCGCGATGATTTTTACCAGCAGAATCTTGTATGGTCTGCTCGCATCGGCAGTTGTTCCGGTTTCTCAAGCATGGCAAATTGATATGAGTCCTGCCAGCGAAAGAATGAAAGTGCTCACGAGAAATTCTATGTGTCTAAACTTGGGGAGAATCTTGGGCCCACTGCTGATCCTTTATAAAGGGTTTAGTTTTGAGCTCTTGATTTACGGCGCCAGTTTATGGGTTTTATTGCTCGCCTTGTTTTGCTTATTAGTCGCAGACCCAGGAGTTATCAGAGAGAGAACTACCGTTAGATTAAAAGACGCTGTCAAAGAGCAGTGGTTTAAATGGAAGCAGGTCTTAATTAAAAACCCTGGACCTTTATGGCTTGCCATGGTTTTTACCAGCTTCATCGGAATCCTCCATACTTTTTTAGGACAGCATCTCAAGCTGACTTTAAATATCAGAGGTGATGAGGCCACTGTTTTAATGGCCAAAATTGTTTTAGTTTTAAGTCTTGCTTGCGTCCTCATTCAGCAAGTGGGGATTTGGACTTTTAAAAAGAAGTGGCGGCCAAGACTTGTCATTGGAACTCTTGGGATTGTCGCGGGCTCATTGCTTCTGCAAACATCAACCACCGTCGCAGGTATTTGGTGGGCGATTGCTTTTCTCGCCTTTGCTATTGCCTATATTCCGCCAGTTTACCTTACTCTTGCTTCAAGTGGTGGAGTTAAAGAAGACTACGGTCGAAAGCTTGGCTCTACAAGTATTGCCCATTCATTGGGTTACTCTGTCGGCGCTGGATTAATTGCCCTAAGTCTAAAGTTCAATCTTTTTAATCAGATTAGCTTAGTGGTGGGAATTTCCATCGCAATCGTTTTTATTATGTTCAATTTGCTTTTTAAATTTAAAAGCGGTGAACTTGCGGGGGCCCATGGATAAAATGACACCCGCTGAACAGGCACGCTTTCATAGCTACGAATGTTTTATGAACTCTATGCTTCGTGAATGTGAACCTCATTTGTATGCAATTGAGGAAATTATAAAGATCTTCACTGATGAAGGTAAGTTTTTGATTCCGGTGAAGCAATGGTCAGTTTTTGGCCGTCTTCATTATGATGAGAAAAAAATCAGTGAAGTTTTTCAGTCCCATGCAAGCCTGCTCTCATATTTTAAAGAAATTTTAAAGTTTTATGGGGATAGATTTTTAGAGGTCAACACGATTGATTTTGATCCGCTTCTTTATCGCCTCAATGAAAGCCTAAAGACAATTGAGTTTCATTTAAATCACTCTGCTGATTTCTTGGAATCTCTTGGTGATCCATCTGTAGATGTGTTTCAAGAAACAGAGCAAGGACTCTTTTACGGTCATAATTTTCACCCCCATCCTAAGTCAAGAGAGGGGATGACTCTAGACGATTTTAAAACTTATGCCCCCGAGGGAAGAGGGACATTTGCACTGGTTTGGTGTGAAGTGGATCCTGAGATTCTCTACAGTGACAGCGTAGATGAAAATGAAAAGAATCATTATTCTCTATTGCAATCTCAACACGATTTGAAACCCAGTAAATCGCTTCTGTGTTTTCACCCATTTCAATTTGAGTACCTAAAGTCAAATCATACTCTTTTTCAGAACTATCTTGAAACAAACCGCGTCCGACTACTGACTTCAAAACCGCTTAAATGGAAGGCGACGACCTCAATGAGGTCAATCTATAATAATCAGTCTGCGCTGATGTTAAAGTTTTCTTTGTCTTTGCGTCTGACAAATTCAGTGAGAGTCTTAACAAAACGGGAGGCCCTCCGAGGTTTACAGGTCAAAAGAGTCTTTTCAACCGAAAGAGCAGTATCACTTTTAGAAAAGTATCCTGATTTTAAGATCCTCTATGAGCCAGCGGTCAGAGCATTAATTGATTCTAGTGGAGATTTAATCCCAGAGTGTATAGTGGTTTCGAGAGACAATGCCTTTATCGAGCAATCTGATCGGGGTGTTTATTCCTTAGCTGTACTTGCACAAAAAACTCCAGACGCGAAACAGACAGTACTCGGTAAGGTTTTAAAGACGCAGGCGGAGGCGAGTCAGGTAGAACTTAAGATCGTAGCTCTTAATTGGTATCGACAGTTTTTGAAGAAAGGGATTGAGCCATTCCTTGCGATACAATCATCTCTTGGTGTGTGGCTCGGGGCCCATCAACAGAACCTCATTTTGAAATTAAGTGGTGAAGGAGAGATTGAAAAGGTCTTCTTTCGTGATTGCCAAGGGACAGGCTATGCAAAATGGTCTTACGATTATTTTGTTAGTCATCAAACGGGTCTTAATTATGAAAATGGAAATATCCTAAGCGGGGAGATGGGTAATTCTCTTTTTTCCTATTATCTCTTTATCAATTCTGTTCTTAATTGCATCTCTGCCCTAAGTTTTAATACAGGACTTTCGGAAGAGAAGCTTATTATTGAAACACAGAAGTTTTTAGTAGAGTTCTTGGAGAGTGATTTGCCGCAAAAAACCGATAGAACCTGTTTAAATTATCTTCTTTCGTCTCATTTTCTTTGGCAAAAGGGGAATTTTTTATGCTCTCTAAAAAATCTCAATGAAAACACAGAGGCCAATCCATTTGCCCTTTATACAAAAATGCCCAATCTTTTTAAGACAGAGAGAAACTCTACACAAGCTGCAAATCAAATCGTCTATCAGCGCTATCTTCCCCATTTGCACAGGACTATTAAATTTCGTGTAGCGAGTCTTGAGAATGATCTAGAACGTTTTCACTCGTGGCATCACCAAAAACGAGTTTCTAAATTTTGGGAACTTGAGGTGACGAAAGAACAGCACGGGGAATATTTGCAAAAGCTTTTGGATTCAGAAACACAGCTGCCATTGATTGTAGAGTTTGATGACACTCCGGTAGGTTATATTGAAAGTTATTGGGTGAAAGAAGACCGTTTAGCCCCCTATTATGATTGTTCAGATTTTGATCGTGGCTTTCATTTTTTAGTTGGTGAAAAACAAGGCCTAGGTTTTGCTTATACAGACGCGCTCTTGCAGAGTGCTTGTCATTTTCTTTTTCTTGAGGACCATCGCACCCAGAGAATTATGGCCGAACCACGTTCGGATAATAAATTACTCCTTCGTTATCTTGAGCGTTTTCCTTCGTGGAAAAAAATCAAAGAGTTTAATTTCCCTCATAAGCATGCGGCACTTTTGAGCTGTGAAAGAGAGGGCTTTTTTAGGCTAGAAAACCTGAATGAGTTAAAATCATGATATCTATCAATCGTGAACATATAGCGAAAGCGATTGGGGAGCTTGTCTACGAAGAGCTCTTGGTTCTAAACACTGACGAAAACAACCGTGGTTTCGTTGAGTTCGGCCATGCTCGTTATGAGTTTGATTTTTATCTTGGAGTTTGGGGATGGCCTGCTATAAATCCTGACTCGCTAGTCAAATGGCTAAATAAAGATCAGTCAGAACTCAGAGTGGACCTTTTTTATATCGAACTCAAAGAAACTCTCAAGGTGGATGATTTTTTCTTGGCGCCTTTCTTAGCTGAAGTCTCAAGCTCTCTTTACGCTGAAGGACTTCGTTTAAACCTCCCCAAACGTTCTATAAAAGATATTTTCGCCCTTACTGACGAAGAAATGCAAGCCTACTTCCCAGGTCACCCAAAGATCTTGGCGCATAAAGGGAGAGTTGGCTGGTCAATTGAAGATCAAAGAAAATATTCTCCAGAACTCTCAACTGGTTTTCAATTGATTTGGTTATTAGTGGATAAAAATCTTTGCTCAATTGAATCATTTATAGATATTGATCAGGTCATCGAAAACTCTTTTTGTGGTCGCGCCAAAGACGAACTCTTAGATGAGCTGAAAAAACACTCTGTGAAAGACCAAGTGCTCCTGCCAGTTCATCCTTGGCAATGGGAAAACAAAATTGAATATTTTTATGCAAATGAGATCAATAATGGGAAGATTGTCTCTCTTGGAGTAAGAGGAGATTTTTATCAACCACAAATCTCTCTCCGCTCCTTAACGAATCTATCGCGCAGGAATCAGCTCGATATAAAGCTTCCCTTAAGCATCCTAAACACCTCGGCGATACGAGGTTTGACAAAACGTCATCTGCAGACAGCTCCAGAATTGTCTCAATGGGTAAAGAAGAGCATTGAGAGTGATCGTTTTTTTGATGAGCACCCGACCTTTGTCCAACAAGAAGTTCGCGGCGTCTATGTTCAGTCAGGCATTTTTACGGAGCTGGCTTCTAGTCCTTATCATTATCAGGAGCATTTAGGGGCCGTCTGGAGAGAGCCGACTTCTTATTTCTATGATTATAGTCATAAGGACACACGAGTTCTGATGACTGGAGGTTTATTGTTTGAACAAAACAATGACTCTCTTATTCATTTTTTGATTGAGGAATCAGGACTTAGTGCAAAGGATTGGGTTCGGGCCTACTGCAATTCTGTCTTGCTCCCTCTCTATCATCTTCTTCGTGTTCATGGCATTGGAGTTGTCGCCCATGGACAGAATATCCAAGTTATTTTGAAGAATCATATTCCCTCAGGATTAGTGATTAAGGATTTTGGAGGCGATATACGTTTGAGTGATAGACATCATGATTCTTTATTCAAAAATACGTCAAGCCCTGTCTTTCTACCTGAGAACTACCTTTTTCACGATCTCTTCACCGGTCATCTTGTGACCGTCATGCGCTTTCTTTCTAGTCTTCTTCATCGCCACGAATTACTTCCCGAAGAACAGTTCTATCAAATTTTGTCCGAGCAGATTACTTGCTATCATTCTAAGCATTGTGTTGGAGAAACAAATCATCCCCTCAATCTTTTGCAATCACCTGTTGCAAAAGTTTTGGTTAATCGAGTGAGATTCGAAAAGGGTTATGCCGAGCAAAGAGAGCGCTTCGCTCCGGTCCTAGGGACACCGCTTGTGAATCCACTAAAAGGAATATTATGAATAAATATGATCTATTCGGCGTTGGCATCGGCCCATTCAATTTGAGCGTTGCTGCACTGTTTGAAAAAATAAAAGATAAAAAGGCATTGTTTTGTGATGCTAAAGAATTCTATTCTTGGCATTCAGAAATACTTTTTGACGATGCCACAATGCAGACTTCCTTCTTAAAGGATCTGGTTACGAGTGTTGATCCAACAAATCCGTACAGCTTTCTCAACTACCTTGTGACGGAAGGATTATTTCATAGTTTTATGAATACTTCTCGTACAGGACTTAAGCGGCGAGAGTTTGAACTGTATTGCCGATGGGCCGCAGAAAAAATGGAAGACCGTTGTCAGTTTTCTACAGAGATCCATGAAATTTCTTTTAAGGATCAGAACTTCTTGATTAAAACAAATCGTGGGAAGTATCAGGCATCAAACCTTTGTTTGGCCTCAGGCCCAGTGCCGAAGGTTCCAGAGTGTACAGAACGATTTTTAGGCAAAGATGTTTTTCACGCAAAATCGGTTCATCTGAGTAAGGCGAACTTTAAAGAGAAAAATATTGTGATTGTTGGTGGGGGACAAACAGGGATTGAGATTTTTCGCAATACACTTAATGGACAGTTCGGCGAATTCAAATCTCTAAAACTCATGACTGCCAGAAATAATCTAGAGCCTTTAGAAAACTCACCCTTTATTAATGAATATTTTACTCCTCAGTATGTAGATCTTTTTTATCACGCAGATGCGAGTGTGAAAAAATCATTATTGAATGAACAAAAAATGGCGAGTGATGGTAACACTCCGGAGTATCTAGATTTGTTATATAATGATCTCTATCAGTTCAAATTCATTCAGCAAGATTCACGATTGGTCGCGATTCATCCCTGTCATCTTTTACAAGAGATTGATAAAAAACCGGTAGGTCTAGAGCTTCAGTTTTGGAATTCTTTTCATTTGCAAACAGAGCTTCATCAAGCCGATATCGTTATTTTAGCAACAGGATTTGAAACGAAGGTTCCACGTTACCTCGAACCAATGCTTGGACAAATAGAATTGATTGAAGATGGTGCCTTCAAGTTGAATCCAGATTTTTCTCTCAACTGGGAACATGACCAGTCTCATAAAATTTTCGCTTTAAATTTCAGTCGTCAAGGTCACGGGATAGCGGAGCCACAACTAAGCCTGATGGCATGGAGGGCGGCAGTCATACTGAATGAGTTTTGTGGAGAAGACCTCTATCCACTGCGCTCATATCGACCTTTACTCGTTGATTTTGGAGAAAAACGCCATGGTTAGTTTCATTGAAGAAAACCAAGTTATCATGATTGAATTGATTGCCCCGGCACACGAGAGCGATTTCTCTGAATTTATGCAAGGCCTAAATCATTTGCTCACAAAAGATGATTTTCTATGCTTGATGCTGAGTGATGGGAGTTCTAAATTCTCTGCCGATGATAAAAAGGATTTAGGCCGTTGGTTTAAGGAACATAAAAAAGAGTTAAAGGCCAAATGCAAGGGGTTTTGTCGAGTCGTTTCGTCTCAGACTCTGTCTCAAAGGTTAAGTTCAAAAGCGCTTGCACTCGCAATGCCTTTTCCTTATATCGTCACGACGGACATAAGCGAAGCTCAAATTTGGCTTCGCCAGTTTGAGTAATTCTTTGATAAGTTGAGATCAATTCGTGTATTATTGAACCATGACGAGATCTATACTTTTTATTTTATTTGCGATTAGCATTAAGACTCTTCACAGCTCTGAATTGACGACGATTCAAGATGATCATCAGGTCTTAATAAAAGGGATTCTCCAAGATAACGGTAAAGATAAATTCTCCCTTCATCTTCCGACTTATATCCTCGGCGGCAAAGACGACTTTAAATTACAGGTTAGCGGAAAATACCGTCTCTTTAAAAAGGCACCGCTCTTTTTTGACTATTCGCAAGTAATGTTTTGGGAAGTTTACCGAAAATCATTACCCTTCAAGGATATTAATTATCATCCGGGTCTTTTTTATCGGCAGGTGATTAAAGATCGTTATTTAAAATCGGTTGATTTGGGTTATCTGCACTCCTCGAATGGCAAGGATGGCCTAGATAGCCGCTCAGTCGATCAAATTTACCTGCGTTCATCCTTTTACTTTAACCCTGAAAAAACAGGGATTCTCGCTTCGCTTGAAACTTACTATCTATTTAATCAGGAAGAGACGAATGGGGATATTGTAGATACTTACGGCTTTTATAAGCTGACTTTTTTACTTAAAAACCCATTGGGTTTGAGGCATTTTGATTTTTCTGTAGCGGCATTCGCAGGAAAAAAATTGGTAGATTTTAAAAACGGTGCTTATGAAATTAATTTGAAATACCGCTTTCCTTCACAATCATTCAATCCTGATCTTTTGCTTCAGTTCTATAGTGGCTATGGTGAGAACTTGCTTGAATACAAAAAGAAGCAAGACAGCTTGCGCTTAGGTTTACTCTTCTATCTTTAAAACCATCAATTGAATCTTGTTGATTGATTGTCAGAATAAAAGTTTGACTTACCAAACAGATCGTTTTATTTATAAGACAAGACCTAGAAAAGGATGAATTGTGAATGTGAATTTTGTTTTACTCATTATCGTTTCGTGTTTTTTTAACTCCTTTCTAAAAGCTCAAACTCCGCAAGAGAAAATTAAGATTGAAGAGATCTTAGTCCTTGGTAAAAAGATCGACGACGATCAACTAAAGATTCTTGCTGGACTGTTGCGACTAAGTGAAGAAGAGCTAGCCGCTGCCGGAGTTCAAACGATTAGAGACGTTGCTGATCTCGCTGCCAATATTCAAATCATCGGCTCAAGCTCAAGCCGATATATCACCCCTTATGTACGTGGCCTTGGAAATCAAGATCTCAATTTGCCTGATGATATTTCAGTGAATTTCTACCTCGATGAAGTTCCATTACCTCGTTTTGCTTTTGAAACGGAATTAGTTGATTTAGAGAAAATTGAGGTTTTAAGAGGACCACAGGGAACTTTGTTTGGAAAAAATACCTTAGCAGGAGCGGTTCTACTCACATCAAATGAACCTTCTTTAGACGATAGACAAAAACTAAATCTCAAGGTCGGTAATTTGGGTCTTAAAGAAGTAGGGGGAACAGCAAATTACCAGATTTTCTCTGAGGATTTCTTGGCCCGAACTTCTTTTAAACTTAAAGAGCGGGATGGTTGGATTAAAGATACGGTTCTTGGAAAAGACTTAGGGGATGTAACGACACAGGCCATTCATCAGAGCTTCGTTTATTCACCAAGCGAGAAGAGAAAAGTTTCAATTAAACTCGGTTTGCAACGTGAAGATGGATCAGATCCTTTTTTTATTTCAAGAAATGAACCAAATTTTCCTGTGAGCGGTCAGGATTTAAGTCCAGACTATCGTCGAAACCTCTCGATGAACTCTGTAAAATGGGAAGAGTCTTTTGGTGAGCACTTACTGACTTTTATCAGTGCTTTTAATTATTATGACTTCACCGTAAAATACGACGAAGCAGATTATTATATCGCAAGAGACTCATTAGTTAATCGTGTGGGGACAGTTTTTGCTGACATGTTGATTAATGATCCTGCCGTTCTTTATCGTCAGGTTGATGAGTACGATCGTCAGTTTTTCAATGAAGTTCGTTTCCAAGGTAGAGTCAATGACAGACTCACTCTGACAACGGGTCTTAATTTTTCCAAAACAAACTACCGTCTTATTAATTTTGTGAATACCTACAGCCCAGGCCCTACTACAATAGGTCAAAACATCCAGCTTATTGGTTCAAACCTTTCGTTATTTGCCGATGCTGTCCAAAGATTAGGAACTAAGTGGAGTCTGAGTTTTGGCTTGCGTGGGAACTACGACAAAAAAGAATTCATTTCGGAACATCGCTCAACTGGCCTGGCCTTCTATGCACAGGAATCAGAGAAAACATTCTCTGACTTAACAGGAAAGTTAGCACTGAAATACGATTGGAATACTCGTTCGATGAGCTTTTTGAGTCTTGCACGAGGCTATCAGCCTGGTGGTTATCCTTCATTTCAATTCAATAATTATTCGTCAATTGCAGCAGACCAAGATTCTTTTAATAAATCATCTTCGTGGGCATATGAAGTTGGTCACAAAGGTTTGTACTTTGATGGACTTTTACAATTGAACTCGGGTCTCTATTATAATCAGATTAAAGATAAGCAAGTTCGAGTGAGAGATCCGCAGACAAACCTAAGTCTTTATCAAAATATTGATTCAGAAATTTTCGGCGGCGAAATTGAACCGAGCTTAAAAATCGGTGAGAGTTGGCGTTGGGGACTTAGCTTGGGCTATACGAACGCACGTTTTCATGAATCACTGCGCTCGGGAACGTCTACTGTGTTACAAGAGAATCATAGACTGGCCAATATCCCTTATTGGAATGGCGGGAGTTTTCTCCAACATTCTATGTATATACCGCTTGTCTCAAGCTACCTCACTTCTCGAGTGGCTTACTCCTATACTGGAGAGCGTTTTGGAGAAAATACAAATCTCACAAAACTTCCATCTTACGGTCTTTGGAAAACCAGAATTGCCCTTGAAGGAGATTCTTTCGGCATCGCTTTCATTGTCGACAATATTTTCGATAAAACCTACGACTCGCAAGCTTATTATTATACCAGTTTAGACAAAGAAGTATCCTCTCCTGGATTGCCAAGACTCACTACCATGGAATTGAGTTACCGCTTCTAGAAGAATTAAACACACAAAGAACTTTGGAGGTTCACATGAAATTACTCGTTTTGATTGCTCTTTTAACAGCAAATTTTTCTCTAGCTCAAGCAAACGAAGACCTTGTATTGCCAGGCGAGCGTTGGTATGGAAATTTTAACGCTTACGTATGTGACGGTGGCAACACTAGAGCGTCTGTTGAGCCAAGTACACTTGCTCAAATGAATATGGTTTTTGGCCATATTGCGACTGATTACTCTCTTGATAATATTATCCTAAAAGGGACTTTTGAGGAAAACGGTACAACATGTCGTTTCAGCGCTCTTATGCTTGCTGATAACGCTGCATGGACTGTTGAACTTGTTGAGTCTCGTGCTTTTTCTGAGACAGGTGAAAGCTGTGAAGTTGGTAAAGCTTATTTAGATTCAATTCTTGAATTTAACAACTATGCTTATCTGCACGGTCGTGCTGCTCTTTATATCCCATTTGAAAATGCCGAAGAAGCTTGTGGCGCTGGAAGCACAACAATCGGTCTTCATTTTCAAGCTCTAGGCCGTCGTTAAATTCATTTCGCCGGAAGAATTCATTTTCTTCCGGCTTTCTCAAAGCTGGCCTTCTGTGATTTTGATTTCTCGTTGAGGCACAGGGATGACAATACCATGTTCTTGAAACTTTGCATGAATCTGGTAGCGTAAATCGGAGAGTAAAACTTCTCGAAGCCATAATTCTTCCGTCCAAACAATGACTTTAAATTCCAGTCCGTACTCTGCAAATTGATTGAGTAAAATTGTAGGCGGTGGATTTTTTAAAACATTTGGGTGATTAACGGCAATTTCTAAAAGCAATTTTCTGATATTTTGTGCAGATTCATTGAGGTGTGTTCTTACTAAGACATGCAATCTGATCTGATCACCATTAAAACTTTCGTTGACCACTTGTAATGTCACCAACTCAGAGTTTGGAACGACAATCACAACATCATCTCGTGTTTGAACAGCAGTTGATCTGAAGCCAATATCAAGCACTCTGCCATAGGTGCCATTCATCTGAATCATATCTCCCTTTTTCACGGGTCTTTCAATAAGAAGAATGATCCCTGCTATAAAGTTTTGAATGATGCTTTGAAAAGCAAAACCTAAACCAATAATAAGGAGAGCCGAGAAGGCAGCAATTGATTTAAGACTAATACCGATAAGATCAAGTGCGAGTAGAATACCGAAAAGAAAAACGATATACCCAGACAGTCGTTCAATAGCACCTTTAAGTCCTCTATCAATCGGCTTGTTATCGAGCACTTTCCCAATCGTTCGAGTGGTCATTTTTGAAGCATAATAAGAGAGTACGAGAAGCAACACAACAAGAAGTAACGAGCTTAAGCTTAAGGAGGCACCACTGATTTCTAAAAATGGCGTACTACTACTTTGCCAAGCTCGAATAAGGGAGTCTGTAATTCTATTCATGATCGTAACCTTTTATTTCAGTAACAATGGCGTTCGAGAGAAAAATCACTTGTTACTTGATGAGACTCACCATGGTCTGTCAGACCTAGGCTAAAATGCAAGCCGCGATATAGGCCGCTTACCATCTCTGTGCTAATAATATAAGTCTCTAGCGAGACTGCTCTCATTGCTCCATTGCTAGGATGAATCACCTTGCCGGAATGACAGCTAATTTTATGTGGAGCTTGAATATTACAATTTTCAAGATTCCATTGAATCTCTTGAAGGTCAGTGAGCTTACGTTGTCTATCGGCTTTTTTTGTGAGTTCCGGAATTTGAAACACTGAAACAGAACCTTTATAAAAGGGAGTGAACTGAGCTCCGTAGGGATGGCGCACTTGACTGATTAAATAATCTCCTTCAGTCCATATTTGGATGGTTGTTGTAGGAGTGAGACAACTTAAGCGAAAGGAGTTGGCCAAAAGAGTTTGGGGAAGCAATGAGAGAACTAAAAGCCATTTAATCATAGCTTAATTTTAGGTCGAGATCGGATAATGATCAAATCATATTCACCGTATAACCAATCTTTGCGAGTTCAGTTATGGCCTCTTCTTCCACCTCTGACATCGTACTCAGTAACCTTAGGTCAACTAATTCAGAGAGCCCAAGCAGATCTCGGACAACTTTGTGCTCCACAAGTTGTTCATATAAACTTTTGTTCCCAGTTCTCTTATGCAGGGACTCAAGTGTGATCGACTTGTGAAAAGCTTTAACCTCCGACCATATTACTTTGTTATCAGTAGAGAGCCCTACGAGATCAATTTCTTTACTTCTGACGGCTTGAAGGATTTTTTCTCTAAGTGATTCAACCTGAAAATGATTTGGATCTGTTTTCTCGAGATATTCACGGGCCTGTCTGAGTAAACCACTTCCTGATTCAGGGTTATACAGATCTAATAATGATTTTAAATCGACTAGTGATTTCTGATTGAGCGCTCTTTCAAAGTCATTCACTCGGTCCATTATGGCGCTTTGGTATTCATCAGTAATTTCGAGCGTCTTTTGATCAAACCGCAATCCTCTTTTTAAGTTCCACTCTGGTGTTGAAAGAAAAGCTTTCAATTCTCCATACTCACCGCTGTAAAGACCTAAACTCGTTCTTGATAGAAGAAACTGATAGTAATCTTCATCAAAAAAAACTCTCTGTCCTCGAACTTCTGTTGGAATTGGTTCATCAAGTGATGAGATTTTTGTTTTTCCTTTTTCAAAATCAGCTTTAACTTCAGAGCCTAATTTATCTAAGTCATAAAAATGGGAAAGTTTTAATCTAGACGCCTCGACTTCTTTACTGAATCTGATAGCTGCTTCGTCCTCATAAGTTTTTAACAAACTTGATAAGTCGTCGTAGGCCTTATGAATATTTCTTCGATTTTCGTAGGCGTAGTCGAGAGTTTCTCGAATTGATGGTGAACGTTTATTCAATTCCGTGAATGCTTCAATAAAACCCAATAAATCCAATTGTTCAGGTTTTATGCTTTCGATCCCATCTTTCAGTTCGGGGAATTTTTCTATCAATGAGGTCGATGATGTAGGACCTTGACGGTGAACGAGAAGATTGAGGATCTCGCCGCAACCTTGGACTGCAGGACTTGCCCAAACTTTAGGTTGTACGCTTAAGAAAAGGGTCAATATTAGAAGAAATCTCGTCATGGAGTCATTTTACCAATCTTTCTTTTTATAGGTGAAGATAAGACTGAAGTTTGAAAGGAGAACATAGTTCGTCTAAACTTTTGACAGTTTAGAAGCTTTTGATTTCTGACGATAAGTGATGATGATGCTTAAAAGACTCATTTTCTTTTTTCTTATCACCGTATCATGGATACCGGCCCATGCTCAGGTCATAACAAACCAAGTTGCCGCGGGTCTGGCGAGTTTGAAAACCTTGGGGAATCCACCGGAATGCTGTCTTGAAAAGATTGAGGAAGTTAACTTCCTCAAAAAGCAGGACCCTAGAGATTTTCATAAGTCTGTTAGGCTACCTGTTAGGTCAAAGCCAACAGTCAAATACGATGGACTCGATATCTCTGTGATGACAAAAGCTGAGGCAGAAGAATTATTTCGCTTTTTCCAAGAACTCGAATATATGCCAAAAAAATACTTAGAAGATGGCTGTTATGCCAGGGCCCATGAAATGGCCTTGATTGCCGAAAAAAATGGAATCCAAATGGGCAAAGCTTTTTTGAGCCCAAAAAATGAAAACGGTCCACTGCTTTACCCTGATTCTCTAAAAAATGTAAAACCCAGCCCCTTTTCATCCTATTTTGGAGGATGGAAATATCATGCTGTTCCGTTCGTCATGGTAAGGAATGGCAATAAAATAGAACCGATGGTTTTTGATTTAGGTGTGGCCTCAAATGTTCAAACATTCTCGGAGTGGAATCGCAATTTAAGCTCTAAGCCTAAAGGCAACCGTATCACTGTGCGCTCAAAAGGGCATGTATTTCAAGACGGTGGGTTTCGCTCTGATGGAGAGAGTATTATACACCGCTTGATCGAAACTGAGCAGTTGATTGATGAGATTGGGATGAGTGAGTATGTTTTTCGTGTTGAGCAGGGTTGGCTATAACTGGCTTACTTGTTTGTTGCAATCTCTTAATCAATCGAAGAACTTTTCGTCCTTTAAGATTCCAAATTTTAATATGATGTATTTTTCTGAGCACTCAATTGGTTAAGCTAAACGCCATAAACCCTTTTATGCCTTTAGCAATCTACTATTATGAAACTCCGCATAGATCCAAAAGTGATTCATCAGGGCAGCAGGATCCTTGGTCGTGTTCCAAGTCCGTCGAAAGAGCCGATTGATATTTGCTCTAAACATGGCGAGGGTGTGGTTGATGCTAAAAAGCGGATCTCTAGCGTATGGTTTGAGTTCACCTTG